>NZ_JBIUXZ010000012.1:9566-152383 GCF_044744265.1 Pseudomonas sp. NPDC087342 | reverse complement strand
AGTCCTGGGCTCAAAACCGTCGCGTCGAACTGCGTAAGTAATTCGTCATGCGAACGTGCCGTCGTGCTGTAACTGTTCTGGCTCTCAGTCTCGCACCGCTTGCGGTGTGGGCTGCGGTTCCTGTGGTCGATAACAATTCCGGAAACACTAGCGGGACCAGTTATCCGCCTGCGGGTTACGGTACGAACGGCGCCTATGCCGGGGGAGGGGTTTCGGCCCCTGTCTCGGCACAGGGCGAGCTGTTCAACCAACTGCAATCCATGCAGGAGCAGATCTCACGCCAACAAGGTGTGATCGAAGTTCTGCAAAATGATGTAGCGCGCATGAAGCAGGAAAGCCTGGAGCGATACCAGGATCTTGATCGGCGCATAGGAACCGGCGTTGCACCAGCCGCCACTCCTGATAATTCTTCCACCGGTGGCACGTTGAATGCCCCCGGCGCAGCAGCCGCTGCAGGCGCAGGTGCAGGAGCGGTCGCCGCTCAAGCCCCGGCCGCCAGCAGTGAACCGGGTGATCCGGCGAAGGAAAAACTGTATTACGACGCAGCCTTCGACCTGATCAAAGCCAAGGACTTCGACAAGGCCAGCCAGGCTTTCGCCGCTTTCCTGCGCAAATACCCGAACAGCCAATACGCGGGCAATGCCCAGTACTGGTTGGGCGAAGTCAACTTGGCCAAAGGCGATCTGCAAGGTGCAGGTCAGGCGTTTGCCAAGGTTTCGCAGCTGTACCCCAAGCACGCCAAAGTGCCTGATTCGCTGTACAAGCTGGCTGATGTAGAGCGCCGCCTCGGTCATACAGACAAGGTCAAAGGCATTCTGCAGCAGGTCGTGGCCCAATATCCGGGTACTTCCGCCGCTCAGCTGGCTCAACGCGATTTGCAACGCATGTAAGCCTGCTTGACCCGATATAGAAGAAACCCGCGCTTGTCGCGGGTTTTTTCGTTAGAATTCACGCCCTTTTTCTGAAACACGCTTTTTGGGATTCGCGCGTTGGCGGGGTTCCTTGAAGAGCCTGACGGAGGCGGACAGCCTGTTTAGCTGTTACGCCCGTGGCGACTATGCAAGACACATTGAGAATCACCGAAGTTTTCTACTCGTTACAGGGTGAAACGCGGACTGCCGGGCTGCCCACTGTTTTTGTGCGCCTGACCGGTTGCCCATTGCGTTGCCAATACTGTGACAGCGCTTACGCGTTCACTGGCGGTACCATCCGCCCCCTCGACGATATCCTCGAGCAAGTGGCCGGTTTTCGTCCGCGTTACGTGTGTGTCACCGGCGGCGAGCCGTTGGCGCAACCGAATGCCATCCCGTTACTCAAGCAGTTGTGCGACGCCGGTTACGAAGTGTCACTGGAAACCAGTGGTGCTCTGGACATCTCGGCGGTAGATTCCCGGGTCAGTCGCGTCGTCGACCTGAAAACCCCAGGATCGAAAGAAGCGCATCGCAACCGCTACGAGAACATCGAACTGCTGACGCCCAACGACCAGGTGAAGTTTGTCATCTGCTCGCGGGAAGACTACGACTGGGCTGTGTCCAAGCTGATCCAGTACGGTCTTGATCGACGTGCCGGCGAAGTCCTGTTCTCGCCAAGTCACCATGACCTGAATGCACGGGACCTGGCTGATTGGGTGGTGGCGGACAATCTGCCAGTGCGTCTGCAATTGCAGATGCATAAATATCTTTGGAATGACGAGCCGGGGCGCTGATATGACCGAACAACTGAACACTACCGAAAAACGTGCGGTGATCCTGCTGTCCGGCGGCCTGGACTCGGCAACCGTCGTGGCCATGGCCCGTGCCGAAGGCTACGCCTGCTACACCATGAGCTTCGACTACGGTCAGCGTTCCCATGCCGAATTGCACGCCGCCGCACGCGTCGCTCGCGACCTGGGTGTGGTCGAGCACAAGGTGATCGGCCTGAACCTGAACGGTATGGGCGGCTCCGCACTGACCGACACCAGCATCGATATTCCGGAAGAGGCGGGTGAAGGTATTCCGGTGACTTACGTGCCGGCGCGCAACACGGTGTTTCTGTCCCTGGCACTGGGTTGGGCTGAAGTGCTCGGCGCCCGCGACATCTTTATCGGTGTGAACGCGGTGGACTACTCCGGTTACCCGGACTGCCGTCCCGAGTTCATCGAGTCCTTCGAGCGCATGGCCAATCTGGCGACCAAGGCTGGTGTGGAAGGCAACGGTTTCCGTATCCAGGCTCCGCTGCAAAACCTGAGCAAGGCGCAGATCGTCGAGGCGGGTGTGAAGCTGGGCGTTGATTACGGGCTGACCGTTTCCTGCTATCAGGCCGACGATAAAGGCTACGCGTGCGGCAAGTGCGACAGCTGCCGCCTGCGTGCAGAAGGCTTCGCAGCCGCCGGAATCAGTGACCCAACACCTTATTTTTGATTTATTTCAAATTAGGTGTTGAATAGTCCTTAAAAATCAGTATTATACGCGCCACCACACAGCGGGTCGTTAGCTCAGTTGGTAGAGCAGTTGGCTTTTAACCAATTGGTCGTAGGTTCGAATCCCACACGACCCACCATTTTTGTAGCAGTTTTAAAAGTCTGGAAGGCCCACGCAAGTGAGGATTTCCGGATTTTTTTTTGCCCGCGATTTGTGTTCGGCTCAACGCGGGGCTGCACCGCGTGACGCAGGTCAGAATCATCTTTTGCATCCACGGGATATTCTGTAGCCTTGCCCGGCTCCAACGTAGTGCCTGATGAATACTAACGCTCCCGGCGGTACCCTCAAGGGGTCCGGAGCCGGGTGTATACTCGACTTTCGCGCGAAAGCGCCCGCAGGTCTTGCGATCATGACGCAAATTTCTGAACGTCTTCTGGTTCAAGCTCACCTCGATGCCAAGCAGCCCAAGCCGCTGACCACCGAGGAAGAGGCTTATTACCGCGCTGCCATTGCCGCCGAGCTCAAGGCTCAGGACGCGGTGCTGGTTGCTCACTTCTATTGCGATCCGGTGATTCAGGCCCTGGCCGAAGAAACCGGCGGCTGCGTCTCCGACTCGCTGGAAATGGCCCGCTTCGGCAATGCCCATCCGGCCAAGACCGTGGTGGTCGCTGGCGTGAAGTTCATGGGCGAGACCGCGAAGATTCTCAACCCGGAAAAACGCGTGCTGATGCCGACCCTGGAAGCGACCTGCTCCCTGGACCTGGGTTGCCCGGTGGACGAGTTCTCGGCGTTCTGCGATCAGCACCCGGAGCGCACGGTGGTGGTGTACGCCAACACCTCGGCAGCGGTCAAAGCCCGGGCCGACTGGGTAGTGACTTCAAGCTGCGCGCTGGAGATTGTCGAAAGCCTGATGGATAACGGCGAGACGATCATCTGGGGCCCGGACAAGCACTTGGGCACTTACATCCAGCGCAAAACCGGCGCGGACATGCTGCTGTGGGACGGTGCCTGCATTGTTCACGAAGAGTTCAAGTCCAAGCAGCTCGAAGACATGAAAGCGCTGTACCCGGACGCGGCCATTCTTGTGCACCCGGAGTCGCCGACTTCGGTGATCGAACTGGCGGATGCCGTCGGTTCCACCAGTCAGTTGATCGCCGCCGCGCAAAGCTTGCCGAACAAGACGCTGATCGTCGCCACTGATCGCGGCATCTTCTACAAGATGCAGCAGCTGTGCCCGGACAAGGTCTTCATCGAGGCCCCAACGGCCGGTAACGGTGCCGCGTGCCGCAGTTGCGCACACTGCCCATGGATGGCGATGAATACCCTTGAGCGGACGCTGAAGAGCTTGAAGGAAGGGACGAACGAGATCTTTGTTGATCCGGCGTTGATTCCGCAGGCGATTCGGCCGTTGAAGCGGATGCTGGACTTCACCCAGGCGGCGCGGATGAAGTTGGCGGGTAACGCCTGAGTTCTGCCAGATAAGTCACAAAACCTGTGGGAGCGAGCCTGCTCGCGAAGACCGTGTATCAGTCGACATTGATGTTGTCTGACACACCGCTTTCGCGAGCAGGCTCGCTCCCGCAGTGATTTTTGCTCTACGCAATTACTTGGTTTTCTTTGGAATACGAACGAGCTGCGTATTCGAATACATGTCATGCCAGCTGCGCTTCTGCTTATCAAACAGCGGCCAGAGAAACCCAAGGCCCACGCACAACCACGACCCGATCGACACCACAAAGCGCAACAACGCCTGCCACAGGCTGATGGACGACCCATCGGCGTTCTGTACGCGGATACCCCACACCTGCATACCCAGGGTTTGACCGGACCAAGTCCAGAACTTGGCGAAGAAACCGAACAGCACAAACAACAGCACTGTCGACAGCAAGGGATCGCCGTCCAGGGCGCCGGCTTCGGTGAGGGTGCGCATCTTGTCTTCGCCGACGATCGCCATCTGGATCATCTTGTAAATGCCGCTGGTAACGATCAGCAGGGCGGTACACAACAGGAAGTCATAGAACATCGCTGCCAGGCGACGACCCAAGTGGGCGGCGGGGAAGTCGCCCTGGGGTTTGAGCAGGTGTTTCGACATGGCAGCCTCTGGCGGAAAAAGAAGCCATTTTACGGATTTACGCGCACAAAAAAGCCCCTGATGTCAGCATCAGGGGCTTTTTCGTTACAGAAGGTTAGGCTTCTGCTTGTACTTCGTCAGCCTGCATGCCTTTCTGGCCTTGCACAGCGACGAAAGTCACTTTCTGGCCTTCTTTCAGGCTCTTGAAGCCGTTGCCCTGGATGGCGCGGAAATGCACGAACAGATCCGGACCGCTTTCAGGAGTGATAAAACCAAAACCTTTCTCGTCGTTAAACCACTTGACGGTACCGCTCTGACGTTGGGACATTTCTTATTCCTTTGACGCAAAAAATTAATGACAGTCTCCTTCTCATGAAAGAGTACTGGGGCTGGTTGCAGGAGAGTAAGAAGACGTCGAACGGGATGTAGCTAACTTGTAGGCTACTGCCCAGGTCACGATTCCAAGCGACCCATGCAAACACAGTGAACAAACTCTACGCCAACTAGCCAATAAAAAACAAGCCCCTGTGAGGGGCCCGGTTTTGCTCAGGTTGGTGGCTGTTAGTCGGTCACTAGTGCGGGCTTATTCGATGGCGGTGTTCAAATGTTTTCGATCGTTATAAGCCAAGTTCATTATCGAACGATTGCACTGTTTTATGGCGGTTGCGTTACAGATTAGTGCACTGTTAACGCAACCGCGTTACTTATAGAAACAGTCAATCAACCGCGATAGTAGCGTTGTGGAACAAATGGCATTTTGCTTACAAGCAAAGGCACCTTTTTCCCACGAACAATCGCCCAAACGGGTGTGTCGAGAGCGATGTAAGCACTGTCGACATAACCCATGGCCAGAGGACCGCCCAAGGTCGGACCGAAGCCACCGCTGCACACGCTGCCGATGATCTCGCCGGCTTCGTTAACGATCTCTGCGCCTTCACGCACCGGCGTGCGTTCTTGTGGCAGCAGGCCAACGCGTTTGCGGCTGACCCCGCCTTGTTGTTGTGCAAACACGCTTTCCGAGCCGGGGAAGCCGCCAGCCCGCGCGCCATCGGCACGGCGTGGCTTGGAGATGGCCCACAGCAGGCTCGCCTCAATCGGGGTGGTCTCGGTGTTCATGTCGTGGCCGTAGAGGCACAGGCCGGCTTCCAGGCGCAGGGAGTCACGGGCGCCGAGGCCGATGGCGGCTACTTCAGGTTCTGCCAGCAGGGCGCGAGCGAGGGCTTCGGCATTGGCGGCCGGGACCGAGATTTCGAAACCGTCTTCGCCGGTGTAGCCCGAACGGCTGACAAAGCAATCAACGCCCAACAGCTTCACGCGGGCGAATTGCATGAAGGTCATCTTCGATACTTCAGGCGCCAGGCGTGCGAGCACGGTCACGGCCGCCGGGCCTTGCAGCGCCAGCAACGCGCGTTCTTCGAACAGCGGCTCGATCGTGCACTGCTCGCCGATGTGCTTGCGCAAGTGCGCCAGGTCCTGATCCTTGCAGGCGGCGTTGACCACCAGGAACAGTTCGTCGTTACCGAGGTTGGCGACCATCAGGTCGTCGAGGATGCCGCCGGTCTCGTTGGTGAACATCGCGTAACGCTGCATGCCCACCGGCAAGTCGATGATGTCCACCGGCACCAGGGTTTCCAGGGCCTTGGCGGCATTCGCGCCGGTCAGGCGGATCTGGCCCATGTGCGAGACATCGAACAGCCCGGCCTGATCACGGGTGTGCTGGTGTTCTTTCATCACGCCCAACGGGTATTGCACCGGCATGTCATAGCCGGCGAACGGCACCATGCGTGCGCCGAGTTCGATGTGCAGCGCGTGCAGCGGGGTTTTCAGCAATTGTTCGGTGGACATATTCAGCTCCTGAAAATAATGCGGATGCGTGCATCAGCACTCGATAATGTTGACCGCCAAACCGCCACGGGCGGTTTCCTTGTATTTGCTTTTCATGTCGGCGCCGGTCTGGCGCATGGTGCGAATGACCTTGTCGAGGGAGACGAAATGTTGCCCGTCGCCGCGCAGGGCCATGCGCACCGCATTGATGGCTTTCACCGAGCCCATGGCGTTGCGCTCGATACACGGCACTTGCACCAGGCCGCCAATCGGGTCGCAGGTCAGGCCGAGGTTGTGTTCCATGCCGATTTCCGCAGCGTTCTCCACTTGTTGCACGCTGCCACCGAGGACTTCGCACAAGGCGCCGGCCGCCATTGAGCAAGCAACGCCGACTTCACCCTGACAGCCGACTTCAGCGCCGGAGATCGAGGCGTTTTCTTTATAGAGAATGCCGATGGCTGCCGCAGTCAGCAGAAAGCGCACGACCCCGTCTTCGCTGGCGCCGGGAATGAAGCGCATGTAGTAATGCAACACCGCCGGGACGATCCCCGCTGCACCGTTTGTGGGCGCAGTGACGACGCGTCCGCCATTGGCGTTTTCTTCATTGACCGCCAGGGCGTAGAGGTTGACCCAGTCCAGCACCGACAGCGGATCGCGCAGCGCCGACTCCGGGTTCTTGCACAATTGCCGATGCAACGCGGCGGCACGGCGCTTGACCTTCAAGCCACCGGGCAAGATGCCTTCGTTACGGCAACCGGCGGCAACACAGTCCTGCATCACTTGCCAGATGTTCAGCAGCCCGGCGCGGGTTTCGGCTTCCGGGCGCCAGGCGCTTTCGTTGGTCAGCATCACCTGGCTGATCGACAAGCCATAGGTGGTGCAGTGGGTGAGCAGGTCTTTGGCGCTTTTGAACGGGAAGGTCAGTGGTGTGGCGTCCTCGACAATGCGGTCGGCGCCGGCCGCATCTTCATCGACAACAAAACCGCCGCCGACCGAGTAGTACTCGCGGCTGCGGATCTGAATGCCGGCGGCATCGAAGGCGCGAAAGATCATGCCGTTGGGGTGATAGGCCAACGGTTTGCGGATCATCGCCAGGTGTTCTTTTTCGTTGAACGCAATGCTGTGTTCACCGAGCAGGTTCAGGCGACCGTTACCGCGAATTTCCTGCAGGCGGGCGGCGACGGTTTCGGTGTTCACGGTGTCCGGGTGTTCGCCTTCCAGGCCGAGCAACACAGCCTTGTCACTGCCGTGGCCCTTGCCGGTGGCGCCGAGCGAGCCGTAGAGCTCGACTTTGACGCTGGCGGTTGCGGCCAACAGCCCTTCACGGCGCAGACCTTCGGCGAAACGCGCAGCAGCACGCATCGGGCCGACGGTGTGGGAGCTGGAGGGACCGATACCAATCTTGAACAGGTCGAACACGCTTAACGACATGAGTTGTTCTCCGGTTTCTTTTTATGAGGAGCACCACGAACCTGTAGGAGCGAGGCTTGCCCGCGAAGGGGGCCTTAAGACCGCCAAAAGCTTCGCGGGCAAGCCTCGCTCCTACAGAATCGGTGCGTCCTGGTGGGGGAGCGAACTCCCCCCGATAGATCAAGCGTAGCTTTCGATCGACGGGCAGGCGCAAACCAGGTTGCGATCGCCAAACACGTTGTCGACGCGACCGACCGGTGGCCAGTATTTGCCTTCAATCAGCGATGCAACCGGATACACCGCTTGCTCACGGCTATACGGATGCGTCCACTCGCCAACGATTTCCGCCGCGGTGTGCGGAGCGTTTTTCAGTGGGTTGTCGTCCTTGTCCAGCGTGCCGTTTTCCACCGCGCGGATTTCTTCGCGGATGCGGATCATGGCGTCGCAGAAGCGGTCCAGTTCTTCCTTGGATTCGCTTTCGGTCGGCTCGATCATCAACGTGCCGGCGACCGGGAACGACATGGTCGGCGCATGGAAGCCGAAGTCGATCAGGCGTTTGGCGACGTCATCAACGCTGATGCCGCTGCTGTCTTTCAGCGGACGCAGGTCGAGGATGCATTCGTGCGCCACCAGGCCGTTGCTGCCGGTGTAGAGCACTGGGTAGTGCTCTTCGAGGCGACGGGAAATGTAGTTGGCATTCAGGATCGCCAGTTGCGAAGCGCGCTTCAGACCGGCGCCGCCCATCATGCGGATGTACATCCAGGTGATCGGCAAAATGCTTGCGCTGCCGAACGGTGCCGCGCAGACCGCGCCTTCTTTGCGTTCCATGGTGCCGTGACCCGGCAGGAACGGGGTCAGGTGCGACTTCACGCCAATCGGGCCAACGCCCGGGCCGCCACCGCCGTGCGGGATGCAGAAGGTTTTGTGCAGGTTCAAGTGCGATACGTCGCCGCCGAATTTGCCCGGCGCACAGAGGCCGACCATCGCGTTCATGTTGGCGCCGTCGATGTACACCTGGCCGCCGTGGTCATGAATGATGCCGCAGATTTCGCGGATGCCTTCTTCGAACACGCCGTGCGTCGACGGGTAAGTGATCATCAGCGCGGCGAGGTGTTCGCGGTGCTCAATGGCCTTGGCGCGCAGGTCTTCGATATCAACGTTGCCACGGGCATCGCACGCGGTCACGACCACACGCATGCCGGCCATGTTGGCGGTCGCCGGGTTGGTGCCGTGAGCGGACGATGGAATCAGGCAGATGTCGCGGCGGTCTTCGCCACGGCTCTGGTGATAAGCGCGAATCGCCAGCAGGCCAGCGTATTCACCTTGCGAACCAGCGTTCGGTTGCAGCGAGATCGCGTCGTAACCGGTGGCGGCGCAGAGCATCGCTTCGAGTTCGTCGGTCAGTTGCTGGTAACCGGCGCTTTGTGCGGCGGGGGCGAACGGGTGCAGCGCACCGAATTCAGCCCAGGTCACCGGGATCATTTCGCTGGCGGCGTTGAGTTTCATGGTGCACGAACCCAGCGGGATCATGGTGCGATCCAGTGCCAGGTCCTTGTCGGCGAGCTTGCGCAGGTAGCGCATCAGCTCGGTTTCCGAGTGGTAACGGTTGAACACCGGGTGGCTGAGGATCGGCGATTGACGCACCAGCGCGGCTGGAATAGTCGCTTGAACCGAAGCGGCGAGGGCGGCGAAGTCTGGCAGAGCTTTGCCGTCGGCCAGCAAGGCCCACAGGGTTTCTACGTCAGCTTGCGAGGTGGTTTCGTCGAGGGACAGGCCCAGACGTTCGGCATCGACGACGCGCAGGTTGATCTGCTGGGCGCGAGCCTTGTCGTGCAATGCGGCAGTGTTGGCGCCGGTTTTGATCGTCAGCGTGTCGAAGAAGTTTGCTTGTTCGACGTTCAGGCCGATCGCTTTCAGGCCCTGGGCCAGAATCGCGGTCAGGTGATGCACGCGGTTGGCAATCTGCGTCAGGCCTTTAGGGCCGTGATACACGGCGTACATGCTGGCGATGTTGGCCAGCAGTACTTGCGCGGTGCAGATGTTCGACGTGGCTTTCTCGCGGCGGATATGTTGCTCGCGGGTCTGCATCGCCAGGCGCAGGGCCGGCTTGCCGAAACGGTCCACGGAAACACCGACCAGACGGCCCGGCATGTCACGCTTGAACGCGTCTTTAGTGGAGAAGTAAGCGGCGTGCGGGCCACCGAAGCCCAGCGGCACGCCGAAGCGTTGTGCGCTGCCGATGGCCACGTCGGCGCCGAACTCGCCCGGCGGGGTGAGCACGGTCAGGGCCAGCAGGTCAGCCGCGACGGCGACCAGCGCGTTGGCAGCGTGGAAGCGTTCGGTCAGTTCGCGGTAATCGAACACGTCACCGTTGCTTGCCGGGTATTGCAGCAGCGCGCCGAAGAACGGCGTCACGTCTGTTAATTCGAGTTCGTCGCCAACCACCACGTCGATGCCCAATGGCTCGGCACGGGTGCGCAATACGTCGAGGGTTTGCGGGTGGCAATGTACGGAGGCGAAGAACGCGTGGCTGCCTTTGTTCTTGCTCAGGCGTTTGCAGAAGGTCATGGCTTCGGCAGCGGCGGTGGCTTCGTCGAGCAGCGAGGCGTTGGCGATCGGCAGGCCGGTCAGGTCGCTGATCAGGGTCTGGAAGTTCAACAGCGCTTCGAGACGACCCTGGGAAATTTCTGGCTGGTACGGCGTGTAAGCCGTGTACCAGGCCGGGTTTTCCAGCAGGTTGCGCAGGATCGGCGACGGCGTGTGGGTGCCGTAATAGCCTTGGCCGATGAAGGTCTTGAACAGCTGGTTTTTGCCAGCGATGGATTTGATCAGGGCCAGGGCATCGGCTTCGCTCAGGCCGTCTTCGAGGCCGAGCACGCTGGTGCCTTTGATGCTTTCAGGAATGACGCTGGCGCTCAGAGCTTCGAGGGAGTCGAAACCGAGGCTGTTGAGCATCGCTTGCTCGTCGCCGGAGCGCGGGCCGATGTGGCGGGCGATGAATTCGTTGGCGGTGGTCACATCTACAGAAACAGAAGGTACTTGGGTCATGTCAGCGCTCCTCAGGCTTCGGCGTTGGCTTTGATCAGACGATCGTAAGCGTCCTGATCCAGCAGTTTGGCGACAGCCGAGGCGTCGGTTGGCTGGAAGCGGAAGAACCAGCCTTCGCCCAGCGGATCTTCGTTGACCAGTTCAGGACTGCTGTCGAGCGCCGGGTTGACTTCCAGCACCTCGCCGTTGAGTGGCATGTACACGCCGCTGGCGGCTTTTACCGATTCCACGGTGGCGGCTTCAGCGCCTTTGTCGTAGGACTGCAGCTCAGGCAGTTGTACGAAAACCACGTCGCCCAAGGCATTCTGCGCGAAAGCGGTGATGCCGACTGTAACGCTGCCGTCAGCTTCGGTGCGCAGCCATTCGTGATCTTCAGTAAAACGCAACTCGCTCATGGAAACTCCTAAGGGGGCCAGACTCGTCTGGTGGACGCGATTGAATGCTTGGGCTAAAGCCCTTCTTTATAGGTGGCTACTAAGCAAGATCGCGGCCAAGGTTATTAAAGCCTTATAAATCAATGGCTTGTTTGTTTGTGAGGCGTGAGCGAATTGAATAGCTGTAGCGAAATCGCTACAGCCTGGTGCGAAGAAAAAAGCGTAATGGGATCAAAGCCTTGCACAGCGGTGATTGGGAGGGGGTGTATCGATATCGTTCCGCTGTAGCGCTTTCAGTACAGATGAAGGTCGCTTTTAAACAGGTTTTCCGGCCAGACACAAAAACCTGTGGGAGCGAGCCTGCTCGCGAAAGCGGTGGATCAGTCACCATTAGCGCTAGCTGACAGGACGCTTTCGCGAGCAGGCTCGCTCCCACAGTGGGTTGTGGTGGAAATGAGCTTGTATTGTCAGGCCTACGGCTTGTTTGGAATCCCGTACTTACGCAACCGATGCGCAATCGCCGTATGCGAAGTCTGCAACCGACTGGCCAGTTGCCGGGTCGAGGGGTAGCTGACGTAGAGTTTTTCCAGCAACGTTTTCTCGAACTCTTCCATCGCCTGTTCGAGGCTATCCACTTCGCTGTCACTCTGTCGCGCCACCGAGGTGCCGGCGATGTCGAGATCACCAATATCCACCAGGCTGCTTTCGCAAATCGCCGCAGCACGGAAGATCACGTTTTGCAGTTGCCGCACATTGCCCGGCCAGCGGTTGCCCAACAGCGCCGGATAAGTGCCGGGCGCCAGGCGACAGACCGGGCGCTGGATCTGCGCGCAGGCCTGCTGCATGAAGTAGCGGGCCAGCAGCAAAATATCCTGGCCGCGTTCACGCAACGGCGGGACTTCGACGTTGAGCACGTTGAGGCGATAGAACAGGTCTTCGCGGAAGGTGCCTTCGCTGACCATTTTTTCCAGGTCGCGGTGGGTCGCGCTGAGGATCCGCACGTTGACCTTGACCTCACGATCACCGCCCACCCGGCGGAAGCTGCCGTCGTTCAAAAACCGCAGCAGTTTCGCCTGCAAGTACGGCGACATCTCACCGATTTCATCGAGAAATACTGTGCCCTGGTTGGCCAGTTCCATCAGCCCCGGTTTACCGCCCCGTTGCGCGCCAGTGAAAGCGCCTGGGGCGTAGCCGAACAGTTCACTTTCGGCGAGGTTCTCCGGCAATGCCGCGCAGTTCAACGCCAGGAACGGCGCACTGTGCCGCGCGCTGATGGCGTGACAGGCCCGGGCTACCAGCTCTTTGCCGGTACCGGTTTCGCCCTGAATCAGCAGCGGTGCATCAAGGGCGGCGACCCGTTGGGCACGAGCCTTCAGTGTACGAATTGCCGGGGATTCGCCGAGCAGCGCATCGAAACCTTCGGCGTGATCGTGGTGCAGCGCCGAGAGGCGTTCGCCGATGCGGTTCGGTTGATACAGGGTCAGCAAGGCGCCGGCGTCGGTGATCGGCGTGGCGTCCAGCAGCAAGGTCTGGCCGTTGACGGTGATTTCCCGCAGCGGCAGGCGGAAGCCGTTTTCCAGCAAGGTATCGAGTAATGCCGGGTCGGCAAACAGTTCCGCGATGCTTTCCCCGGCGGGTTCGCGACCGTACAGGGCAATCAGCGCGGGGTTGGCCAGCAGCACTTTACCGGCGCTGTCCAGGGCCAGGACCGGGTCGGTCATGGCCGCGAGCAACGCATCGAGCTGCAAGTGCCGGCGCTGGCCGGGCAGGATGTCGACCACCGTCATCGCCTGCACGCCGCGCACGCTGAGCAAGGCGTCGCGCAGCTCTTCGAGCACTTCCGGGCTCAGGGTCGGGGCGTCGATGTAGACGTTCGGCGGAACCATTTCCACCGCATCCAGATTGAGATTGCGCCCACCAAGCAAGGCCAGGACTTCCTGGGTAATGCCGACGCGGTCGATGAAGCTGACGTGGATACGCATGGGGCGGTTTTTGGTTCTGAAGTGCGGAGGGTGGCAAGTATGCCTTGCAGCGGAGTAATGGTGAAATCCTGCACGGATTTCAGGGGGTCGGATAACCCCTGTGGGAGCGAGCTTGCTCGCGATGGCTGCGTGTCAGTCGACATCTATGTTGAATGCCAGTCCGTCATCGCGAGCAAGCTCGCTCCCACAGGTTCTGCTTTCACAGACGAATCGGGTTATTCCAGATGTTCAGGCTTCACCGGATCACCCGATTTCATGTCCAGCTGCACTCGCACATCTTCAAACATCGCATCGTAATGCTTGTGCACCGAGCCGATGCTGCTGTGGGTCTTGGGCACGCCGTATTTCTCGGCAATGTGCGTCACGTTGCTGGCGAAGTTGTAGGCCTGGTCCTTGGGCAGGAAGAACTGCTCGTTCATGTCCTTGCCCTGGATGCTGCCATGCAACGTGAACTGCATGCCTTTGCCTCCTTCGGGATCCTGGGTGACTTCATAGTCCAGGCACAGGTTGTAGCTGACATCGTCGTCGTTCAGCGCGTGGCGCTCGAAGTGCAAGTGACCCGGTTCAAACGTCGCCATTGGCGTCTCTCCTTATAAATAAGTAATGCCAGGTGTCGCCGTGCTGATGCGCGTGCCGGCCTTGCCCTGGACGATGGCTTCGATGTCCGAGAGTGAACCGATGACCGCGACTTTGCCAGTCTTGCGGGCAAACTCACACGCAGCCTGGACCTTCGGCCCCATGGATCCGGCAGCGAAGCCGAGTTTTTCCATGGCGTCGGGGTGAGCCTGGGCGATGGCTTTCTGGGTTGGTTTGCCGAAGTCGATGAATGCGGCGTTGACGTCAGTGGCGATCACCAGCAGATCGCTTTCCAGTTGTTCGGCCAGCAGCGCCGAGCACAGGTCTTTGTCGATCACCGCTTCCACGCCTTCGAGTTTGCCGCTGGCGCCGTACATCGTCGGAATGCCGCCACCGCCGGCGCAGATCACGATGCTGCCCTTGTCCAGCAGCCACTTGATCGGGCGAATTTCGAAGATGCGTTTCGGCCGTGGGCTGGCGACCACGCGACGGTATTTGTCGCCATCCGGGGCAATCGCCCAGCCTTTTTCGGCGGCGAGTTTTTCTGCTTCGGCTTTCGAATACACCGGGCCGATGGGTTTGCTCGGGTGCTGGAATGCCGGGTCCTTCGCATCGACTTCGACTTGCGTCAGCAGCGTGGCGAACGGTACTTCGAAGTCCAGCAGATTGCCCAATTCCTGTTCGATGATGTAGCCGATCATGCCTTCGGTTTCGGCACCGAGCACGTCCAGCGGGTAGGGCGACACCGAGGTGTAGGCCGCCGCTTGCAGCGACAGCAGGCCGACTTGCGGGCCATTGCCGTGGGCGATGACCAGTTGGTTGCCGGGGTAGATCCTGGCGATCTGTTCGGTGGCGACGCGGATGTTGGCGCGTTGATTGTCCGCGGTCATGGGTTCACCACGACGGAGCAGGGCGTTACCGCCCAGGGCGACGACGATACGCATAGTGCAGTCCTTCTAAAACAGAGAAGTTGCGAGCGACTCGGTCTCCCTGTTGGAACCCGATCCATTGTGGGAGCGAGCTTGCTCGCGATGGCGGTTTGACAGTCAACATCTCTGCTGAATGTGATGGCCTCATCGCGAGCAAGCTCGCTCCCACAGGGGGGCGGTGTTTCGTCAGGGGGAGCGGGTCGGTCCTTAGATATCCGCCAACGCCGACACCAGGATCGCCTTGATGGTATGCATGCGGTTTTCCGCTTGCTCGAAGGCGATGTTGGCCGGCGATTCGAAGACTTCTTCGGTCACTTCAACGCCATTCGCCAGATGCGGATAGCGCGCGGCGATGTCTTTGCCGACCTTGGTTTCGCTGTTGTGGAACGCCGGCAGGCAATGCATGAACTTCACGCGCGGGTTGCCCGAGGCTTTCATCATCGCGGTGTTGACCTGGTATGGCAGCAATTGCTCGATGCGTTCGTCCCACGCCTCAACCGGTTCACCCATCGACACCCAGATGTCGGTGTGGATGAAGTCCACACCCTTGACCGCTTGTTTCGGGTCTTCGGTGATGGTGATGCGCGCGCCGCTTTCTTCGGCGAAGGCTTGGCACTGGTCGATAAAATCCTGATGCGGCCACAGGGCTTTCGGCGCGCCGATGCGCACGTCCATGCCGAGTTTGGCGCCGATCATCAGCAGCGAGTTGCCCATGTTGTAGCGCGCGTCACCAAGGTAGGCGTAGCTGATTTCATGCAGCGGTTTGTCGCTGTGCTCACGCATGGTCAGCACGTCGGCAATCATTTGAGTCGGGTGGAATTCAGCGGTCAAACCGTTGAACACCGGCACGCCGGCAAACTTGGCCAGCTCTTCGACGATTTCCTGTTCGAAGCCACGGTACTCGATGGCGTCGAACATCCGGCCCAAAACGCGGGCGGTGTCCTTCATGCTTTCCTTGTGACCGATCTGCGACGACACCGGGTCAATGTAGGTGACGTGGGCGCCCTGGTCATGGGCCGCGACTTCGAAGGCGCAACGGGTGCGGGTCGAGGTTTTTTCGAAGATCAGCGCGATGTTCTTGCCTTGCAGGTGCGCACGCTCGGTGCCGGTGTACTTGGCGCGCTTGAGGTCACGGGACAGGTCGATCAGGTAGTTGAGCTCGCGGGTGGTGTGGTGCATCAAGCTCAGCAGGCTGCGGTTACGCATGTTAAAAGCCATTTTGGATCTCCTTGGGTTTCGGTTATCCGCCGGCTCCACGCTTTATAAGCGCGGAGCACGGCTCATGAATTAATAGTCGATAGGGTCGCGAATGATCGGGCAGGTCATGCAATGGCCACCGCCGCGACCGCGACCGAGTTCGCCGGCACTGATGGTGATGACTTCCACGCCAGCTTTGCGCAGCAACGTGTTGGTGTAGGTGTTGCGGTCGTAGCCGATCACCACGCCCGGTTCCAGGGCCACCACGTTGTTGCCGTCGTCCCACTGCTCGCGCTCGGCGGCGAAGCTGTTGCCGCCGGTTTCCACCACGCGCAGGGCCTTGAGATTGAGCGCGGCGGCCACGGTGTCGAGGAAGTTGGTTTCTTCGCGGCGGATATCGATGCCGCCCGGTTTGCTTTCGTCAGGGCGCAGGGTGAAGGCAACGATCTGGCTGACCACTTCCGGGAAAATCGTCACCAGGTCGCGGTCGCAGAAGCTGAACACGGTGTCCAGGTGCATCGCCGCGCGGGACTTCGGCAGGCCGGCGACAATCACTCGCTCCACGGCTTTGTGCTTGAACAGGTTCAGCGCCAATTGGCCGATGGCCTGGCGAGACGAGCGTTCGCCCATGCCGATCAACACCACGCCGTTGCCGATCGGCATCACGTCGCCACCTTCGAGCGTCGCGTTACCGTGTTCCTGATCCGGGTCGCCGTACCAGACCTGGAAGTCGGCGTTGGTGAACTCCGGATGGAATTTGTAGATGGCGCTGGCCAGCAAGGTTTCCTGGCGGCGCGCTGGCCAATGCATCGGGTTCAGGGTCACGCCACCGTAGATCCAGCAAGTGGTGTCGCGGGTGAACTGGGTGTTGGGCAGCGGCGGCAGAATGAAACTGGAGTGGCCGAGGAAATCGCGGAACATCTCGATGGTCTTGCCGCCGAAACTGTTCGGCAGGTCATCGGCCGATACGCCGCCAATCAGGTACTCGGCGATTTTGCGCGGCTCCAGGCTGCGCAGCCATGAACCGACTTCGTTGACCAGGCCCAGGCCCACGGTGTTGGCGGTGATCTTGCGGTCCAGAATCCAGTCCAGGGCTTCGGGAATCGCGACGATGTCGGTCAGCAGGTTGTGCATTTCCAGCACGTCGACGTTGCGTTCGCGCATCTTGGTGACGAAATCGAAATGGTCACGCTTGGCCTGGGCGACCCACAGCACGTCATCGAACAGCAGTTCGTCGCAGTTGTTCGGGGTCAGCCGCTGGTGGGCCAGGCCTGGGGAGCAAACCATCACTTTGCGCAGTTTGCCGGCTTCGGAATGTACGCCGTACTTCACTTTTTCCGTGGTCATTCAGTGATCCTCCAGATTGAAACGGTTACAGAGTCAGGAAACCGGCATACAGCCCGTAAGCTGCCACCAGGGCGCCGACGACGACGGCGGCGAAAATCAGTTTCTCGACATTGGTGAAAACCGGTTTGCCCACTTCGATCTTCGCCTTGGCGAACAGGATCGCGCCGGGGGCGTAGAGCAGGGCGGACAGCAGCAGGTATTTGATGCCGCCGGCATACAGCAGCCAGACCGCGTAAATCACCGCGATGCCACCGATGATCAGGTCTTTCTTGCGTTCGGCCAGGGCGTTTTCATAGGTTTCGCCACGTACTGCCAGCAGCAGCGCATAAGCCGCCGACCACAGGTACGGCACCAGAATCATCGAGGTGGCGAGGTAAATCAGCGACAGGTAAGTGCTGGCGGAAAACAGCGTGATGATCAGGAACACCTGCACCATCGCGTTGGTCAGCCACAAGGCGTTGACCGGCACATGGTTGGCGTTTTCCTTGCGCAGGAACGCCGGCATGGTGTGGTCCTTGGCGGCGGCGAACATGATCTCCGCACACAGCAGCACCCACGACAGCAACGCACCGAGCAACGAGATGATCAGTCCGATGCTGATCAGCACCGCGCCCCAGTGACCGACCACATGTTCCAGCACCGCCGCCATCGACGGGTTCTGCAACTTGGCCAGTTCCGGTTGGGTCATGATCCCGAGGGACAACACATTCACCAGCACCAGGAACAGCAGCACGGTGATGAAACCGATCACCGTGGCTTTACCCACATCGCTGCGTTTTTCCGCCCGGGCCGAAAAGATGCTCGCGCCTTCGATGCCGATAAACACCCAGACGGTGACCAGCATCATGTTGCGCACCTGGTTCATCACACTGCCCAGGGTGGTGTTGTTTTTGCCCCAGATGTCGGCGGTGAAGATGTCCAGTTTGAAGGCGAATACGGCGATCAACACAAACAGCAGCAACGGCACGACCTTGGCGACGGTAGTCACCAGGTTGATGAACGCCGCTTCCTTGATCCCGCGCAGCACCAGGAAGTGCACGGCCCATAGCAGCACCGAGGCGCCGATCACTGCGGCAACAGTGTTGCCTTCGCCGAAAACCGGGAAAAAATAACCGAGGGTACTGAACAAGAGTACGAAGTAACCCACGTTGCCCAGCCAGGCACTGATCCAGTAACCCCAGGCGGACGAGAAACCCATGTAGTCGCCGAAACCGGCCTTGGCGTAGGCGTAGACACCGCCGTCCAGATCCGGTTTGCGGTTGGCCAGGGTCTGAAAGACAAACGCGAGGGTCAGCATGCCGACCGCCGTGATCGCCCAACCGATCAACACGGCGCCGACGTCCGCACTGGCGGCCATGTTCTGCGGCAAAGAGAAGATCCCGCCACCAATCATTGAGCCAACGACCAATGCAACGAGCGCACCGAGTTTCAGTTTTGCGGGGGATTCAGACATTGCATGACTCCAATGCAGGAGAAGAGAGGCAACAGATTAAATCTGTTAACTGTTCAATCAGCTGACATAGATCAGTGCATGGGCACATTCCATTGTTAATGAAAGACTTATGAACTTTTACCGTTCATAACTGTATTGCTGGAAAAGCCCGGTCCAGAGGCCTCCGGCAGATAAGGCGGGATAATGCGTCGCGCATGGAGCTTTTTAAACTAGTTCGTTTCTGCGCTTTCGCAACTATTGAGTTCTGTTTTCAGTACAGAATTGATTTATCAGGACTGAAACAAAAAACGGTTATACCCGGATTGCCATAGATTGATCGGCTATAAATAAAAGGCGCTATTCGGTGTTAATTATTAAACGTTATTGCGCTTTATCTATTTAGTTAACGGTTAGAGGGGCTGTCGCGATGAGGTTGCTGCTGGCGTATCGGCCGCCTTATGACTGGGCGGCAATGCTGGGTTTTTTATCGGCGCGAGCGATTGCCGGGATGGAGACGGTGGTCGATGGTTTGTATTCGCGCAGCATCGGTTTACATGGCGCGCACGGTACGTTGTCGATCAAACCCGCGGGGATTGATGCGCTGGAACTGACGCTGGATTTTCCGGACCCGAGCGCCGTGCCCGAGATCGTGACGCGGTTGCGGCGGATGTTTGATCTGGATGCCGACTTGCCGGCGATCCAGCAGCATTTGGCGGCAGATCCATTGATGGCGCGGTTGATCACCGAGCATCCTGGGTTGCGCGTGCCGGGGGCGTGGGATGGGCTGGAACTGGCGATTCGTGCGGTGTTGGGGCAGCAGATTACGGTGAGTGCGGCGATTAAGCTGGCGGGGAAATTGGTGGCGCAGTATGGCGAGCCGTTGCGTCCGGCGCTGCCGGGGCTGACTCATGTGTTTCCTGACGCGACGGTGTTGGCGGCGGCGGATCTCGCGACATTGGGCATGCCGAAAAGCCGTGGGCGGACGTTGTCGGGCGTGGCGCAGGCGCTGCTGGATGATCCGTTGTTGTTTGAACCGGGTCGGGACGGTGGCGTGGCGCGGTTGTTGGCGTTGCACGGGATTGGTGACTGGACGGCGCAGTACATTGCGTTGCGGCAGTTGCGGGAAAGGGATGCGTTTCCTTCGGGGGATGTGGGGTTGATTAATGCGTTGGCGGCGCTGGAAGGTGGGGCGGTGACTGCGCGGGATTTGTTGTTGCGGGCTGAGGTGTGGCGGCCGTTTCGGGGGTATGCGGCGCAGCTTTTGTGGACATCGTTGAGTCGGGCTGATTGAGCTGATCCGGGACTTGTAGCGGCTGTTCTGGCCTCATCGCGAGCAAGCTCGCTCCCACAGTTGAAATGCATACCCCTGTGGGAGCGAGCCTGCTCGCGAAAGCTATCTGAAAATCACCACCACTGCGCGCGATGGGAACCCAGTTCCGAGGCCGGCAGTGTCCATTGCAACGGCGTCCCGGTGATCTTCAGCGGAACTTGCAGCCGATGCGCCGGCCCCCAAGGTGTCTGTTCAACCAACAGCCCTTGATCGCTGTCATCTTCCGCCCGCAACGCCTCATCCGTCCCGGCACCACGCTCGATCAACAACTTCGCCGTCCGCGCCAACGACAACCTTGCCGATCCTCCGCTACCCAATAACGTGATCGCCGCTGCCGCCATCAAATACCCGGTAGCGTGATCCAGCGCCTGCACCGGCAACGGTGTTGGCTTGTCGGCCTTCTTCCATTGCTGGCCGGCCTCGGCAATCCCGCTGCTCATTTGCACCAGGCTGTCGAAACCCCGGCGGTTCTGCCACGGGCCGCTCCAGCCGTAGGCGTTGAGGCAGACGTCGATCAAACCGGGTGCCAATGCCTGACGTTCAATCACGCCGTAACCCAAGCGTTCCAACGCATCGGCGCGGTAGCCGTGAAGCAGAATGTCCGCGTCCTTGAGCAGGCTTTCGAACACCGCGCGATCAGCCTTGTCATGCAAATCCAGGCGCGCACAGCGTTTACCGAGGGTGACTTCCGGCACGACACCGGGCTCGTTCCAGGTCGGCGGGTCAATGCGCAAGACGTCGGCGCCGAGGCCGGCGAGGAAGCGGCTGGCAGTGGGACCCGCGAGCACGCGGGTCAAGTCAAGCACCTTGATCCCGGCCAGCGGTCGCGCCACCGAACCTTGCCATGCTTTGGTGTTTTGATTGGCATTGGCGGTGAATTGAATCAACGGCTCGGCGTTTACCGCAATGCCTTGAGGATGCGTCTGCCACTGCGCCCAGGTGCGCATTTCGGCGGCGCAACCACCGGCCTCGACCACGGCCAGTTCCAGATCGGTCTTGGCCCATTTCGCCACCTGACTCGCCATCGCGGCGCGGTCGGCACAGGCGCCGAGCACGCTTTCAGCGGCAGTTCGGTGATGCGGGGCGTTGGTATGCAGGCGGATCCAGCCGTCCTTGGTCGCATAGTCACCGGCGACCGGGTCCCACAGTGGCGGCACGCTCCAGCCCACAGGACGGATTGAGGTGGCGAACCAGAACGAGGCCAAACGGCGATCGACTTCAAGGCTGGGCAAGCGACCGGTTTGCCGGTGCAGCAATTGGCTGACAGCCTGACCGGCAGCGGCAATGCTCGCGCAGGCGAGGTCGGTGACGGCGAACGCCGAGGGCAGGGCGCCGCTCGACGTGAAGGGGATTGGGGTGTGCGGCAAGCCGAGTGCGGCTTGAATGGACGTGAGTAAATCAGTCATCGAAGGCCCTCCGGAACGAGGGATCGATCATAGATCAAAATAGACGAGCAACAGGATGAAACCTGTGGGAGCGAGCTTGCTCGCGATAGCGGTGCATCAGTCGACATCCATGGTGAATGTCAGTCCGTCATCGCGAGCAAGCTCGCTCCCACAGGGTTAAACGCGGAACTGATCCATCAATTTCATTTGGTGCGTAGCCAAAGCATTCAGCTGGCTGCTGATCTGCGCTGACTCTGTGGCCTGCCCGGTCAGGGTTTCGGTGACGGTGCGGATCGCCGAGACGTTGCGGTTGACCTCTTCGGCCACGGCGCTTTGTTGTTCGGCGGCACTGGCGATTTGCAGGTTCATGTCGCTGATCACCGTGACCGCGTCGCTGATCTTGCCCAAGGCCTGGACCGCTTGCTGGATTTGCCCGGCGTTGCTGTGGGCCTGGGTCTGGCTCGAATGCATGGTGGCGACCACGCCGCGAGTGCCGGTCTGGATGCGTTCGATCACGACACGGATTTCTTCCACTGAATCCTGAGTGCGCTTGGCCAAATTGCGCACTTCATCGGCCACCACCGCAAAACCGCGACCGCTTTCCCCGGCGCGAGCCGCTTCAATCGCCGCGTTGAGTGCCAGCAGGTTGGTCTGTTCGGCAATGCTGCGGATCACTTCCAGCACCGAACCGATCTGCTCGCTGTTGACCGCCAGGGCTTCGACTTCAGTCACGGCTTTGCTGACTTCATCGGCCAGCAAGTTAATGTCCCGGGTGCTGCGCTCGATGATCTGCATGCCATCGCGCGCCGATTGGTCGGCACCTTTGGCTGCGTTGGCGGCGTTCGATGCGCTGTTGGCGACATCATGCGCGGTGGCGCTCATTTCGTTGGACGCGGTGGCGACCTGGTCGATCTCGCGGAACTGCACCTGCATGCCTTCGCTGGTCTGGCGGGCAATTTCCGAAGACTGGTCGGCGGTGCCACGGGCATCGGTGATGCTTTGTTTGATCTGGGCGATAGTCGGTTGCAGCTTGTCGAGGAAGCGGTTGAACCAGCTCACCAGTTCGCCGAGTTCGTCTTTCTTGCTGTAGTGCAGGCGTTGGGTCAGGTCGCCGTCGCCGCTGGCAATCGCCTTGAGCATTTCGGCCACGCTGTTGATCGGCCGGGTCACGCCGGAAGCGGTGAGCCAGATAAGTAACAGGCCAACCAGACCGGCCGCGATCGCCACCATCAGCGCCTTGATCGTGCCGCTTTGTTGCGCGTCATCGACGACCGCTTGCAGCTTCACCGAGTCGGCCAGCAGCACTTGTTTCGGCAGGTCGATCACCACGCCCCAGGCTTTGGAATCGGGGATCGGGCTGACCGGGAACACCGCGCGGATCAGGTCGCCCTGTTCGATAATCTTCGGCGAGCCATTGCCGAGCAATTGCAGGACTTCCTTGCCGTCTGCGCCGAGGGTCTCGCCGATGTTTTTACCGACCTTGCCGGCGTCGGCGCTGTAACCGGCGAGCACGCCGCTGCCGGAGACGATCAGCATATGCCCGGCGTTGTTGAACAAATCACGCTGGGAGTCCACCGTCGCCGCTTGCAACGCGTCGAGGGCGATGTCCACGCCGACCACGCCGATGGCTTTGCCGTCCACCAGCAGCGGAACGGAAATGGTGGTCATCAGCACTTCCTTGCCGCCCACGGTATCGGAATACGGGTCGAGCAAGCAGGAGCGTTTGTTGTCGCGAGGGCAGGTGTACCAACTGTTGTAAGGCGTACCGCTGAGACTCAGGGTGGTTTTGGTCATGTCGTCTTCGACCATGATCGTGTTCAGCCCGACCCCGCCCGCGCGGCTCCAGTAACTGGCGAAACGTCCGGATTCGTTGGATTGACGGGCTGCATCATTGGCGAATTCACTGTCCTTGCCGTCGAGGCCGTTGGGTTCGAACGCGAGCCAGATTCCCAGCACTTTGCTGTTGCGCTCGAAAGCGGTTTTCAGGCTCTGGTTCAACTCTTCACGCAGGGCGCCAGCCTCCAGCGAACGCTTGGCCGCCATGTTGCGCATGTCCTTGATCTGATCGGCCAGGGCCGTCACCACCAGCAAGCTTTCACCGAAGGTCTTCTGCACCCGCACGGCTTGCTCGGCGGCTTTGGCTTGCAGCAGGTTTTGCACACTGGCGGTGAGCATTTTGCTGCTGGAGGCGTTGACCAGTTCGTCGTTCTGGTTGGTCTGGTAGATGTTCATGCCAACGATCAGCGCGATGACGCCGAGCAGGCACAGACCGGACAACAGGACGATTTTCAGGCGGATAGACAGAGAGTCGAACATAGGGCGAGCTCGCAAATGGATGAGGTGTTGGCCAAGAGACGGGAGTGCTCCCGCTCGCCAAGTCCATTCAGCGCCATTTAATGCTCATCGGCGCGGGCAGAGCTTGCATGAGGGTCAAGCGGACGAACGGTATCAGGTGAACGTTTGCGCAGGAAAATCCCCTGAAACGCGCTGGAATTCGGGAGATTTGCGGTGTTGGGGTTGCTTGGCAGTCCAGCGGAATTTGTGTGAGTCAGGAAGGTTGCGGTGCGGATTCAGGTCGCGACCAGATCCACAGATTGCCCAGGCTCATGCCGGCAATCGCCAGGTAAATCGGCCAGCCGTGATCGAGCATCACCAGCATCAAACCGGCGCACAGCAACATGCTGACGGTGGCGCTGACTTTGGCCCGGCGCGCGATGATTTTGCCGTTGCGCCAGTTGCACAGGATCGGCCCGAACAACCGATGGTTTTCCAGCCAGGCACTCAGGCGCGGCGAACTCTTGGTCGCGGCCCAGGCAGCGAGGAGGATGAACTCGGTGGTCGGCAGGCCCGGCACGACAATCGCAATCAAGCCGATGCCCAGGCTGACATAGGCCAGCAGGCCGAAGAGGATTCGGGCGAGTTTGGAGGAGGCGAGGTGTTTGCGGGTCATATGGTCGACATTTATACCCTGTAGGAGCGAGGCTTGCCCGCGAAGGCGGCGTGTCAGCCAACATAGACGTTGGATGTTACGGCCTCTTCGCGGGCAAGCCTCGCTCCTACAAGGGGTGGTCAGGCGAGTTCTGGGGTGTAGGCCTGTTCCAGCAGTACGGTGAAGCGGTTGAACGCATCGACCGCTGCTTGTTCGATTTCGGCTTCTTCCTGAGCGCTGAACTCCAGCGAATCGAGGGTTCTGACGAAGCTCTTCCAGCCTTCAGCGCGACCACCGGCCGGCTCACCGAGGTGACGGGCACCGAAGGTTTCGCTCAAGCCCAGACCCACGGCACGCTTGATCAAAAACGCAGCACCCAACTTCGAGCCTTCGGAAACAAACAACCAGCCCAAGGCTGCGGCTTTACTTGGATTCTGCACGGCGCCGGCTACCGGTGCCGGAACCTCGGTGTCCAGATCCGCCAGGTCAGCCTTGGCCGCTTCGGCCCGGCAGCGCGCCGGTAGGTCCGGGACGATGGCGGTCAGTTCGGCGTCGTTGTACAGCGCTACCAATTCCGACTGGAACAAATACTGCGCGACCACGAAACGGGCGAAGTTGGCCTGGGTTTCAAATGGCGCGTGGGCTTTGACCAGCGCATCCAGCTTGGTGTGGGGCTCGTTGGTGATCTGGTTCAAACGTTGCGAACGCAGGGCGGCGCGTTGAGCAGTGTCCGTGGAGGTCATGGGAAATCCTTGTGAAAAAAGAGGCGCTTGGTAACGAGACGAACAAGAAGACGCCCGAGCGTAAAAAAACCTCACTGCAACGCATTAACACATGTGTCGCAGTGAGGTGTTCAAGGTCAGATATCCCAGACCAGATTGACCGCGAAGTTGCGACCCGGTTGGGTCAGGCGATCGAGGTTGGCCGGTTGGGTCACCGAGGCTTCGCCGACGCTGTCGTAACCGCGTACGTCATCCCACTGCCAGTATTTCTTGTCTGTCAGGTTGTACAGGCCGGCGTTGATGGTCACGTCGTCGGTGACCTTGTAGAAACCGGCCAGGTCGAGCACGCCATAACCCGGGGTCTTGAACTGGGTGCTGGTGCCGTCAGGAGTCTTGAAGCTGGTGCTGTCGACGCGGTCCTTGCGCTTGACCAGAGTCCAGCTCAACAGCGCGCCGTAGTTATCCTGGTCGTAACCGAGGCCGAACACGCCGGTCAGCGGGTTGATGCTGTTCAGCGGCTGGCCAGTGTCATCGTTACGGCCATACAGGTACGACATCGAGCTTTGGGTGTAGAGGCCGGTCGGTGCGCCGAAGGTGTCGAGGTTCAGGCGGCCCTTGAGCTCCACGCCCTTGATGGTGGCGTGCTTGATGTTGTTACTCTGGAACGTGGTCTCGGTGTAACCCGGAGTGATCGCATTCTCGTCGATGAAGTCGCGATATTTGTTGTAGAACACCGCCACATCGAAGGTGCCCGCCTCGAACTGGCCACGCAGGCCGGTTTCATAGCTCTTGCTCTTTTCCGGTTCCAGGTCCGGGTTCGGTGCGACCTGATAACCACCGGCGAGGTTTTCGAAGCGACCGTACAAGGCCTTGGCGGTCGGCGTGCGGAAGCCTTCAGCGTACTGGCCGTACCAGGTGTAGTTATCGTTGAAGCTGTAAGTGGTGCCGAACTTCGGCGACAGGCGATGCCAGGTCTTGGTCTTGTCGCTGACCACGCCGTTGCCGCTCTGGTCGGCGGTCGCCAGGAACTCGTCGGTGATGTGCGGCTTGAGCTGGGTGTAGTCGTAGCGCGCTCCCGGCAGGAACGTCCAGTTGCCCCAGCTGATCTGATCCTGCGCGAACAGGCTGTAGCTGTTGATCGTCGGGTCCGGGAAGTCGCTGGCCGGTGTCAGGGTATCGGTGGCGCTTGGCGCACCAATGACGCGGCAGGCGCCGGCCACGGTCAGGCAGGTGCCGGTGCCGGTACGCAGGCCGGTGACTTTGTCCTGTTTGATGGTGGTGCCGTAGGTGACGGTGTGATCGGTGTCAGCAATCGCGAAGGACTTGTCGGCCTGGGCATCGAACACCCATTGGCGATCCTTGTAGTTGGTATTGCGTTCGCGCAATACGGTGCGCGACGGCGCGTAGATTTCTTCGGTGCTCTGGTCGGTCTTGGCGATCTGGTAGTTCAGCGACCACTTGATATGGTCGGCCAACGCCGTGTCCAGGCCGAAGCTGTGCTCCAGGCCAAAACGTTCGCGGCTCACGGTGTCGTTGCCGGTGCGCGACTTGTAGAAACCGAAACCGCGTCCGGCGTTGAACGGGCCACCGACCGCGCTCAATTGATTGGTGTCGCGGTCGTCTTTGTATTTCTCGTAGGTCAGGCCCAGGCGTGCGTCGTCGGCGTAGTTCCAGCCGAGTTTGGCCAGCACGTTGGTGGTGCGCACGTCTTCAGGGTTGGCCTCGGTGCGGTTGAGGCCGGTGCCGCCGGTTTCACCGTAGGATTCGGTTTCATGGCCATTGCGTTGGCTCAAATGCAGCAAGCCGTCGAAATCGCCGGTGCGGCCAGCGACGGTGCCGGACGTCAGCCAGCTGTCGTCCGCCGAGCTGTAGCCAGTCTTGAGGCGCGCGCCGACGTCTTTGCCGGGCTTGATGATGTCGTCCGGGTCGAGGGTGTAGTAGCTGACCGCGCCGCCGATGGCATTGCTGCCGTACAGAACCGACGCCGGGCCGCGAAGGATCTCTACGCGTTTGACGATTTCCGGGTCGACGTAATTGCGGTTGGTCTGGGCATACGGGCCGTTGAAGAAACTGTCCGGCACTTGCACGCCGTCGACTTGAGTCAGCACGCGGTCGCCATCGATACCACGGATGTTGTAACCGGTCAGCCCGGCGCGCTGGCCGGCACCGCCTACCGAAACACCCGGCTCGTAGCGCACCAGATCCTTGATGTTGTTGACGTTGTTGCGGTCCAGCTCTTCGCGGGTCTGCACGGTAACGGTGGCCGGCACGCTGTCGATGCTCTGTTCCTGGCGGGTGGCGCTGATCGTCACTTGTTGCAGATTAAGCGCGCCGCTGCTGCTGCGTTTCTCCAGCACGATGTTGTTATTGCCCAGTTTGCGATAACCGAGGTTGGTCCCCACCAACAGGCGATCCAGGGCTTTTTCCGGTGGCAGCGAACCGCGCACACCCGGCGAGGCGACGCCTTCTGCCAGTTCGGCGGGCAAGCCTACTTGCCAGCCAGTCACGGCGGTAAAGGCATTGAGCGCCGAGACCAACGACTGCTGCGGGATGGCGAACGAATAATCGCCCATGTTGCGGCTTGGCTGCTCGGCAGCATTCGCGGCCATCAGCGGCGCGGCACCGGCCATCAGGATGGCGGCGGTCAACAGCGACAACACGCGGGAAGGTGAAGAGGACTGGCGGGTATGGCGAGAGGACATCGATAGCGCTCCGTGTCGCACGAATCTTTATAGGTGCAGATTGGCATGGTTAGATGCGAATCAATTGCATTGGCTATAACGAGACGAACGAGCTTCAGCTATCGAGTAAAAATAATTCTCATTTAGTTCAAGATCACCAGCGCGGGGAATTCTTGAAGCCGTGCAGAGGTGATGTGGGCGAGGGAACGGACCACGTCCAGCGGCTGGTCGAGGCGGTAATTGCCGGTGACGGCGACGTCGGCCAACTGCTCGTTGTTGTTGATGATCCAGCCCGGATAGTAGCGACGCAGCTCCGCCAGCACCTGGCTCAGCGGGCAATTCTCGAACACCAGTCGGCCCTGGACCCAGGCCAGGTCAGTGGCGGCATCGAGCTTGGCCGGGCGGTCAAAACCGTTGGGGCCGATGCGGATGCTTTCGCCGGCCGAGAGCCGCACTCGCGCGTCGTCACGGGTCGCACGCAAATCCACATCGCCGCGCTGCACCCGGACTTGCGCCACGCCGTCGAGGTAACGCACCGCAAACGCGGTGTCGTGCACGCTGGCCTTGACCGGTCCGGCATCGATTTCCAGCGCCTGGCCACGGTTGGCCGGCACCTCGAAAAACGCCTCGCCCTGATACAACCGGGCCACGCGCTGTTGATCGTTGATGGTGCTGGAAAACGCCGAGTTGGTATTGAGCAGGACTTTCGAGCCGTCCTCCAGTTGCAGACGCTGGCGCTCGCCGACCACGGTCAGGTGATCGGCTTGCAGGCGCATCGGCAGATTGCTGAAGCTGAACAAACCGAGGATCAACACCGCCGCCGTGGCCAAGGGTTTCCAGTGCGGGCGCAGGCGCGACAGCACGCTGACTTTCGCCGGTTGAGCGGCGAGGCTTTGCGCGCACTGCGTGACCAGCGGGCCGTCCCAGATCGCCTGGGCCTTGGCGAAGGCTTCGGCGTGCAGGGGATCGGCAGCCAGCCAGTCGTGAAACTGTCGGGTCTGTTCTTCGCTCGGACTGCCGAGCACGATCAGCCAGTCCAAAGCCTGGTCCATCGCGCTGGCGGGGTCTCCAGCGGAGCGGTGGGTGTCCGTCACGGTGTTTCCTCGGCTGTGTCTGTGCACGGCTGTTTTTTGAGTGAAGCTTGAAAGTGGGGCAAGGGTAGCAAAGCCCGACGGCCTGCGCAGTCGATCACGGCAGGTAGCGAATAAACCTGCAGACTCAGTCGCCGTTCAAGCGTTCCGCGACGCCGATGCAGATCGCCATGATCAATTTCAATTCCTTTTGTACCGTGCTCAACGACACGCCGAGCTTCTCGGAAATCTCCAGATAGCTATGCCCGTGCAGGCGACTGAGGATAAAGATCTGCTGCTGGCGCTGGCTGAGTTCACTGAGGCTCACGTTCAAACGCTCCAGCAATTGTTCGGCATGGGCGGCGTCCTCGGCGCTGCTGGCGGGGGCGGCGATGCTTTCGACCACCTCCAGCGGGACGTCATCGAGCATGGTGCGCGACTGAATGCGCCGCGCACGCAAATGGTCCAGCGCCAGGTTGCGGGCGGTCTGGAACACGAAGGGTTCGAGGTGATCGATGGCTCGTTCACTGAGCGCCCGGGTCACGCGCAGGTAGGTTTCCTGCAGCAGATCTTCGGCGGTGCTGTGATTGTTGACCATCCGCTCCAACGTGCGCAGCAAGGAAACCCGCTGGGCGATGAAGACGTGATTGAAGCGCGATTGACTCACGGGAGGACCTGATCCATTTCTAGCGAATGATAATGCTTATCATCCACTCGAATGGTCAAGTGCTGATTTGTGAAGCTGAATTGCGAAGCGCTAGGCGCGACCCAGCAGATAAGTCGCGTAATCCGGAATCCGGTGCTCGTGGGCCTGATCCATCATCGGGCTGCTGAGCAAGTAATCGGCGCTGCATTCGTTGCAGGCCACCGGAATGTTCCAGACCGCCGCGACCCGCAGCAACGCCTTGATGTCCGGGTCGTGGGGCTGCGGTTCGAACGGGTCGCAGAAGAACACCAGCATGTCGACCCGTTGCTCGGCGATGCGCGCACCGAGTTGCTGGTCGCCGCCCAACGGGCCACTGATCATGCTTTCCACCGGCAGGTCGAGGCGTTGTTGCAACAACAACCCCGTGGTGCCGGTGGCGACCAGTTCATGCTGCGCCAACTTGTCTTTCTGGCGCTCGGCCCAGTCCAGCAAAAACACTTTGCAATGGTCATGCGCGACCAGGGCGATACGCTTACGCGCCGCCAAGGTCTTTTGCGTGAAGCTGATACCGATCATCGGTGTTGCTCCTGCTCCATCAATGCGCGATTACTCGGCGTTACACAGCGCCAGGCAGTTATCGAGCATGCGGTTGGAGAAGCCCCATTCGTTGTCGTACCAGGCCAGGACCTTGAGCAGCTTGCCGCTGGACTTGGTGTGGTTGGCGTCGAAGATCGACGACAGCGGGTTGTGATTGAAGTCGCTGGAAACCAACGGCAGGGTGTTGTAGCCGAGGATTTTCGAGTGCTGGGCGGCTTCTTTCAGCAGCGCGTTCACTTCGTCGGCCGACGCTTCGCGCTTGAGCTGCACGGTCAGGTCCACCAGCGACACGTTGATCACCGGGACACGCACCGCCATGCCGGTCAGTTTGCCCGCCAGTTCCGGCAGTACCAGGCCAACCGCTTCAGCGGCGCCGGTCTTGCTCGGGATCATGTTCTGGGTGGCCGAACGGGCACGGTACGGGTCGGTGTGGTAGACGTCGGTCAGGTTCTGGTCGTTGGTGTAGGCGTGGATCGTGGTCATCAGACCGCTTTCGATCCCCAGCTCGCGGTGCAGCACCTGGGCCACCGGGGCCAGGCAGTTGGTGGTGCACGAGGCGTTGGAAATAATCTGGTGCGACTGGCGCAGAATGTCGTGGTTCACACCATAAACCACAGTCGCGTCGGCGCCTTTGGCCGGGGCCGAGATGATGACTTTGCGTGCGCCGGCCGTAATATGCGCGGCGGCTTTGGCACGGTCGGTGAACAGACCGGTGCATTCGAATACCACGTCAATCTTCTCGGCAGCCCACGGCAGTTCGGCAGGGTTGCGGATGGCGCTGACCGAAATACGGTCACCATTGACGGTCAGGCTTTCGTTATCGTGCTGGACATCGGCGTCGAATGTGCCGTGAACGGTGTCGTACTTCAGCAGATGAGCGTTGATCGAGCTGTCGCCCAAGTCATTGATGGCAACGATCTGCAAATCCTGGCGGTAGCCTTGGGTATACAGTGCGCGAAGGACATTGCGGCCAATACGGCCAAAACCATTGATTGCGATTCGAAGAGTCATTTAACTGGGCCGCCGTCGATTTGTTGTTGGAATTACAAGATTATTCGCATAAAAATAGAAAACAAGCCTTTTTAATGGCAATATTTTGTTCAATCTACAACGAGTGACCTGAATCAACTGGTCCGATCGATCAAGAAAGCCGCCCGTCACCCCATCGACAACGGCACTTGATCAGCATAGACAATCAGGTCGCCACATCCGTTAGCCTGGAGTTCTACACATGCATCCCCGCGTCCTTGAGGTCACCGAACGGCTTATCGCCCGTAGCCGAGCTACTCGTGAGGCTTACCTTGCGCTGATTCGCGGCGCTGCCAGCGACGGTCCGATGCGCGGCAAGCTTCAATGCGCCAACTTCGCCCACGGCGTGGCGGGTTGCGGCACCGAAGACAAGAACAGTCTGCGGATGATGAACTCCGCGAACATCGCAATTGTTTCTTCGTATAACGACATGCTCTCGGCGCATCAGCCGTACGAAGTCTTTCCTGAACAGATCAAAAAAGCCCTGCGCGAAATCGGCTCGGTCGGCCAGTTCGCTGGCGGCACCCCGGCGATGTGCGATGGCGTGACCCAGGGCGAGCCCGGCATGGAGCTGAGCCTGCCGAGCCGTGAAGTGATCGCGCTGTCCACTGCGGTGGCGCTGTCCCACAACATGTTCGATGGCGCGCTGATGCTCGGCATCTGCGACAAAATCGTGCCGGGCCTGATGATGGGCGCGCTGCGTTTCGGTCATCTGCCGATGATCTTTGTACCGGGCGGACCCATGGTCTCCGGCATTTCCAACAAGCAGAAAGCCGATGTGCGCCAGCGCTATGCCGAAGGCAAAGCCTCGCGCGAGGAGCTGCTAGAATCGGAAATGAATTCCTACCACAGCCCCGGTACCTGTACTTTTTACGGCACCGCCAACACCAACCAGCTGCTGATGGAAGTCATGGGCCTGCACTTGCCGGGCTCTTCTTTCGTCAACCCGAACACGCCGTTGCGCGATGCCCTGACCCGCGAAGCGGCGCATCAAGTCACGCGCCTGACCAAGCAAAATGGCAACTTCATGCCGATCGGTGAAATCGTCGATGAGCGTTCGCTGGTCAACTCCATCGTGGCGCTGAACGCGACTGGCGGCTCGACCAACCACACCCTGCACATGCCTGCCATCGCGATGGCTGCCGGTATTCAATTGACCTGGCAAGACATGGCCGACCTCTCCGAAGTCGTGCCGACCCTGAGCCACGTCTATCCGAACGGCAAAGCCGACATCAACCACTTCCAGGCGGCGGGCGGCATGTCGTTCCTGATCCGCGAACTGCTGGAAGCGGGCTTGCTGCATGAAAACGTCAACACCGTGCTCGGCCATGGCCTGAGCCGCTACACCCAGGAACCGTTCCTCGATAACGGCGAACTGGTCTGGCGCGAAGGCGTGACCGACAGCCTCGACGAAACCATCCTGCGCCCGGTCGCGCGCGCGTTCTCGTCAGAAGGCGGCTTGCGCGTGATGGAAGGCAACCTCGGTCGTGGCGTCATGAAGGTTTCCGCTGTCGCTCTGGAAAACCAGATCGTCGAAGCGCCGGCCATGGTGTTCCAGGATCAGCAGGACCTGGCCGATGCGTTCAAGGCCGGTTTGCTGGAGAAGGATTTTGTCGCGGTGATGCGCTTCCAGGGTCCGCGTTCCAACGGCATGCCGGAACTGCACAAGATGACGCCGTTCCTCGGCGTGCTGCAGGATCGCGGCTTCAAAGTGGCGCTGGTGACTGACGGACGGATGTCCGGTGCATCCGGGAAAATCCCGGCGGCGATTCACGTCAGCCCCGAAGCTTACGTCGGCGGCGCTCTTGCGCGAGTGCAAGAGGGCGATATCATCCGCGTCGATGGCGTCAAAGGCACCCTGGAGCTTAAGGTGGACGCCGAAGAATTCGCAGCGCGCACGCCGGCCAAGGGTTTGTTGGGTAACAACATCGGCAGCGGGCGCGAACTGTTTGGTTTCATGCGCATGGCCTTCAGCTCCGCAGAGCAGGGCGCCAGCGCCTTTACTTCTGCCCTGGAGACGCTTAATTGAAACTGGCTTTGGTCGGTGACATCGGTGGGACCAACGCACGTTTCGCGTTGTGGAAAAACCAGCAACTGGAGTCGATCCAGGTATTGCCGACGGCAGAACACACCAGCCCGGAGGAGGCCATTGGTGTCTACCTGACCGGGTTGGGGCTCAAGCCGGGCGACATTGGTTCGGTGTGCCTGTCGGTCGCCGGCCCGGTGAGCGGCGATGAATTCAAGTTCACCAACAATCACTGGCGCCTGAGCCGCAAGGCGTTCTGCCAGACCTTGCAGGTGGATCAACTGCTGCTGGTCAACGACTTCTCGGCCATGGCCCTGGGCATGACCCGTTTGCAGCCGGGCGAATTCCGCGTGGTCTGCGAAGGCACGCCGGAACCCTTGCGCCCGGCGGTGGTGATCGGTCCGGGCACCGGTTTGGGTGTCGGTACGTTGCTTGATCTGGGTGAAGGCCGTTTTGCGGCGTTGCCGGGGGAGGGCGGTCACGTCGATTTGCCGTTGAGCAGCCCACGGGAAACCCAGTTGTGGCAACACATCTTCAATGAGATCGGGCATGTCAGCGCCGAGACTGCGTTGAGCGGTGGTGGCTTGCCGCGAGTCTATCGGGCGATTTGTGCGGTGGACGGGCATGAACCGGTGCTCGACAGCCCGGAAGCGATTACTGCGGCTGGTCTGGCGGGGGATCCGATTGCCTTGGAAGTGCTGGAGCAATTCTGCTGCTGGCTCGGCCGCGTGGCCGGCAATAACGTGCTGACCACCGGTGGGCGCGGTGGGGTGTTTATCGTGGGCGGGGTGATTCCACGGTTTGCCGATTTCTTCGTTGAAAGCGGTTTCGCCCGGTGCTTCGCCGACAAGGGGTGCATGAGCGATTATTTCAAAGGCATCCCGGTGTGGCTGGTGACGGCGCCGTATTCCGGGCTGGTTGGCGCAGGTGTGGCGCTCGACCAGGCCTGAAACCGAGTCGCGCCCTTCGCGGGCAAGCCTCGCTCCTACAGGTTTTGTGCGATCTCTGTAGGAGCGAGGCTTGCCCGCGAAGGCGTCCGCACAGACTCCAACGATTTACGCACGATCAGGCATAATCCGCCCAATTCAAACAACAAGGATGCCGCCCCTGTGAGCTCAGTCAACAAGTCGATTTTGTTGGTCGATGACGATCAAGAGATACGCGAGTTGCTGGACACCTACCTGACCCGCGCAGGTTTTCAGGTGCGCACGACGCCGGACGGCGCAGGCTTTCGCCAGGCGATGAACGAAGCGCCGAGCGATCTGGTGATCCTCGATGTGATGCTGCCGGACGAAGACGGATTCAGCCTCTGCCGCTGGATTCGCCAACACCCGCGTCAGGCCCAGGTGCCAATTATCATGCTCACCGCCAGCTCCGACGAGGCCGACCGCGTAATTGGCCTGGAACTGGGCGCCGACGATTACCTAGGCAAACCCTTCAGCCCTCGCGAATTGCAGGCCCGCATCAAGGCGTTGTTGCGCCGTGCCCAGTTCGGTCAGGAACGTTCCGGCAGTGAAGTGCTGGCCTTCGATGACTGGCGCCTGGACATGGTCAGCCATCGGCTGTTCCACATCGATGGCGAAGAAGTGATTCTCTCCGGCGCCGATTTCGCGCTGCTGAAACTGTTCCTCGATCATCCTCAGGAAATCCTCGACCGCGACACCATCGGCAATGCCACCCGTGGCCGCGATTTGATGCCGCTCGATCGCATTGTCGACATGGCCGTCAGCCGGTTGCGCCAACGCCTGCGCGACACCGAAAAACCGCCGCGACTGATCCGCACCGTGCGCGGCAGCGGTTATCAATTGGCCGCCAATGTGGTCGCCAGCAATGGCCACTGAGTGGTTGCGCCGGCTCGCCGCCAAGGTGCCGGTGCCGCGTTCGCTTCTCGGGCGAATGCTGTTGCTGACGCTGTTGGTGGTGATGTTCGCCCAGGCGTTATCCAGCGTGATCTGGGTCTCGCAACTGCGCGCCACGCAACTCGAAGGCCTGGTCACCAGCGCCCGCAGCCTGGCGCATTCGATGACCGCCAGCGTCAGTTATTTCCGTTCGTTGCCGGTGGCGTTCCGGCCATTGGTGCTCGATCAGTTGCGCAGCATGGGCGGCACCCGGTTTGTGGTGACCCTCAATGACAAACCGTTAGGCATGGAAGTGCTGCCGATCACCCCGCGCAAAGCGGCGGTGCTCAAAGCGGTGGACGAAGTGTTGCGCGAGTCCCTGGGTCACGACACCGATATCTCGGTGACCTTCGTCAGCCCCGAAGACCTGCGGATCTTCAACAGCGGCTTGAAACTCGATGAATTGCCACGCTCCTGGGCGCATTACGCGTTGACCCTGGAACCGGTGAACCCGCCGGTGCTGGTCACGCAAATCCAGATGGCGCCGGGGGAATGGCTGTACATCGCGTCCTTGTTGCCCGAGCCCTACACCAGTCTTGAAGAGCAAGGCCTGCCGGCCCAGCAGGTGTGGTTTATCGTGCTCACCAGTGGTTTCCTGCTGTTATTTATCGGCCTGCTGGTGCACTGGCAGAGCCGTCCGCTCAAGCGTCTGGCGCGCGCGGCGCGGGACATGTCCCTCGGCGCTGAAGTCGAACCGGTGCCCGAGGGCGGCGGCAGCGAAGTGGTCGAAGTGGGCCGCGCGTTCAACGCAATGCGCGAACGCATCAGCCGTTATCTGACCGAACGCAGCCAGTTGTTCAGCGCCATCTCCCACGACTTGCGCACGCCGATCACCCGTTTGCGCCTGCGCGTCGAATTGCTTGAAGACGAAAAACTGCAAGCCAAGTTCGGCCGTGATCTGGATGAGCTGGAGCTGCTGGTCAAAGGCGCGTTGCAATGCGTGAAAGACACCGACATCCACGAAAACATCGAGCCGGTGGACCTCAACCATGTGCTCGATTGTCTGGTGGAGCCGTACCTGGCGCCCAATGGCAATGGTCGCGTGACTCAACAGGGCCGGGCGTTTGCGGCGTATCCGGGCAAACCCCTGGCGCTCAAGCGCTGCATCGGCAACCTGATCGACAATGCCTTGAAGTACGGGCAGAACGCGCATCTGCATATCGATGACGACCAGAGCGCGTTCATCCTGCACGTGGACGATGAAGGCCCGGGCGTGCCGGAGCAGCGGATGGAGCAAGTGTTCGAACCGCACTTCCGCCTGGCCGGGCAGCAGCAGGGTTATGGGTTGGGCTTGGGCATCGCGCGCAACATTGCCCATAGCCATGGCGGTGAAGTGAGTCTGCAAAATTTGCGTGAGGGTGGGTTGCGGGTGACGTTGCAGCTTCCTCGGTCACTCGATTAAAGACCGCGTTATCGTTCTTCGCGAGCAGGCTCGCTCCCACATTGGAATGCGGTCACCTGTGGGAGCGAGCCTGCTCGCGAAGGCGCCAGACCTTTCAACACATCCTTCAAGTCTAATGTCACAACCCTGTGACAAACCCCGCCCCCTTCGTTACCTGCCGCGCCTCGGCCGTTGTTTAGACTGCCCCCAGTCATAACAACAAAAAAGGTACCCCATGGACACCTTCCAACCGGCCTTCAGCAGTTGGCTGAACGCGCCTGCCCACCAGCAATGGCTCGCCGCCGAAGGCTTGCGCCTGCTGGCGTTCGCCAAGGCTTCGAAGCTTCCAGAAGGCTTCGGCAATCTCGATGAAAAGGGCCGCCTCCCGGCCAACTCCCATGCCGAAACCATGAACACTGCGCGCATGACCCACAGCTTCGCCATGGCTCACATTCAGGGCTTGCCAGGGTTTGCCGAACTGGTGGATCACGGTATCCAGGCCCTCAGCGGTCCGCTCAAGGATGCCGAGCACGCTGGCTGGTTCGCCGTCGCCCAGCATCGCGATGACAACACTGGCAAAGCCGCCTACCTGCACGCCTTCGTTGCCCTGGCCGCGAGTTCCGCAGTGGCCGCTCAGCGCCCCGGCGCACAGGCCTTGCTCGACGAAGCGATCCGCGTCATCGACACGCATTTCTGGAGCGAGGAGGAGGGCGCCATGCGCGAATCCTTCAATCGCGACTGGAGCGAGGAAGAGGCGTATCGCGGCGCCAACAGCAACATGCACGCCACCGAAGCGTTCCTCGCGCTGGCGGATGTCACCGGCGACAACCGCTGGCTGGTCCGCGCGCAACGCATCGTCGAGCGGGTGATTCACGGTCACGCCGCCGCCAACGATTACCTGGTGGTCGAGCATTTCGATCGCGACTGGCAGCCGCTGCGCGAATACAACCACGACAATCCCGCCGACGGTTTCCGTCCTTATGGCACCACCCCAGGCCACGGTTTCGAATGGGCGCGGCTGTTGCTGCACCTCGAAGCCGCACGGGTGCAGGCTGGCATGCTCACGCCAGGTTGGCTGGCAACCGATGCGCAAAAACTCTTCGATCACAATTGCCGTCACGGCTGGAATGTCGATGGCGCACCGGGGATCGTCTACACGCTGGACTGGGACAATCGCGCCGTGGTTCGCCATCGCCTGCACTGGACCCATTGCGAAGCCAGCGCCGCCGCCAGCGCGCTGCTGAAACGCACCGGCGATGAACAATACGAAACCTGGTACCGACTGTTCTGGGAATTCTGTGACAGTCATTTCATCGACCGCTGCGATGGCAGTTGGCACCATGAACTCGATCCGCAAAACCGCCCGAGCGCCGATATCTGGGGCGGCAAACCGGATCTGTATCACGCCTGGCAGGCGGTTTTGATTCCGCGCCTGCCACTGGCGCCGAGCATGGCGACTGCCTTGGGGCAGTTGTCCCAGAGCGCTCCTGTGTAACCATGTGGTGACATTCAAGCGTCCCTTCGTTACCTGCGAAGGGATAACTCCTGTTTAAAATCCCATGCAGCGCAAGCACCAGACTTGCATGCATAACAACAAGAAAGGTAATTCTAGATGAATGCGATTTCTCGCCTCGCTACTGTCATTTCTCTTGCCTCATTGCTTCCTATCTCTGCATTCCCTGTCAGTGCACTTGCCGCCGATTCCAAAGGTTCGGTAGAAGTCGTTCACTGGTGGACGTCCGGTGGCGAAAAAGCTGCCGTTGATGTGCTCAAAGCCCAAGTCGAAAAAGACGGTTTCACCTGGAAGGACGGCGCAGTGGCCGGTGGTGGCGGTGCGACCGCCATGACCGTACTGAAAAGCCGCGCCGTTGCCGGTAACCCGCCGGGTGTAGCGCAGATCAAAGGTCCGGACATCCAGGAATGGGCGTCTACCGGTCTGCTCGACACCGACGTCTTGAAAGAAGCCGCCAAGTCCGAGAAGTGGGACAGCCTGCTCGACAAGAAAGTCTCCGATACCGTGAAGTACGAAGGTGACTACGTGGCCGTGCCGGTGAACATTCACCGCGTCAACTGGCTGTGGATCAACCCGGAAGTCTTCAAGAAAGCCGGGATCGAAAAAGCCCCGACTACCCTGCAGGAATTCTACGCAGCCGGCGACAAGCTGAAGGCAGCGGGCTTCATCGCCCTTGCCCACGGCGGCCAGCCTTGGCAGGACAGCACCGTGTTCGAAGCAGTAGTGCTTTCGGTCATGGGCGTCGACGGTTACAAGAAAGCCCTGGTCGACCTGGACAACGCTGCACTGACCGGTCCTGAGATGGTCAAGGCGCTGACCGAGCTGAAGAAAGTCGCGACCTACATGGACGCCGACGGCAAAGGCCAGGACTGGAACCTGGAAGCGGCCAAGGTCATCAACGGCAAGGCCGGCATGCAGATCATGGGTGACTGGGCCAAGAGCGAATGGACCGCAGCCAAGAAAGTCGCGGGCAAGGATTACGAGTGCGTAGCGTTCCCGGGCACCGACAAGGCTTTCACCTACAACATCGACTCCCTGGCGGTGTTCAAGCAGAAAGACAAAGGCACGGCTGCTGCTCAGCAGGACATTGCCAAGGTCGTTCTGGGTGAGAACTTCCAGAAAGTCTTCAGCATCAACAAAGGTTCGATCCCGGTTCGAATCGACATGCTGAACGACATGGGCAAGTACGGTTTCGACTCCTGCGCCCAGACCGCGGCCAAGGACTTCCTGACGGACGCCAAGTCCGGCGGCTTGCAGCCGAGCATGGCGCACAACATGGCGACCACGCTGGCGGTACAAGGCGCGTTCTTTGATGTGGTGACCAACTTCATCAACGATCCGAAAGCCGACCCGGCCACTGCGGCCAAACAACTCGGCACAGCGATCAAAGCGGCCAAGTAACCCTTAGCAACGCAATCCCTGTGGGAGCGAGCCTGCTCGCGAAAGCGGTCTGACATTCAACTCTGATGTCGACTGATACACCTCCTTCGCGAGCAGGCTCACTCCCACACGGGATGTCACTGTAATTTTTATTCTACGTACGGGATCTTCCCATGAGTTCTGTTGCTGTGTTCAGCAAGGCCTCGCCGTTCGATGCACTGCAGCGCTGGCTCCCCAAACTGGTGCTGGCGCCCAGCATGTTCATCGTCCTGGTGGGCTTCTATGGCTATATCCTGTGGACGTTTGTCCTGTCGTTCACCACATCGACTTTCCTGCCAACCTATAAGTGGGCCGGCCTGGCGCAATACGAGCGGTTGTTCGACAACGACCGTTGGTGGGTAGCGAGCAAGAACCTGGCGGTGTTCGGCGGCATGTTCATTGGCATCACCCTGGTGATCGGTGTTCTGCTGGCGGTGTTCCTCGACCAGCGCATTCGTCGCGAAGGCTTCATCCGCACCATTTACCTGTACCCGATGGCGCTCTCGATGATCGTTACCGGTACCGCGTGGAAATGGCTGCTCAACCCGGGCATGGGCCTGGACAAATTGTTGCGGGACTGGGGCTGGGAAGGCTTTCGCCTGGACTGGCTGATCGACCCGGATCGCGTGGTGTATTGCCTGGTGATCGCCGCCGTCTGGCAAGCCTCGGGCTTTATCATGGCGATGTTCCTCGCCGGCCTGCGTGGCGTTGATCAATCGATCATCCGTGCCGCCCAGATCGACGGCGCGAGCATGCCGCGCATCTACCTCAAAGTGGTGTTGCCGAGCCTGCGTCCGGTGTTCTTCAGCGCCGTGATGATCCTCGCTCACATCGCAATCAAGAGTTTCGACCTGGTGGCGGCAATGACGGCCGGTGGCCCGGGTTATTCCTCCGACCTGCCTGCGATGTTCATGTATTCCTTCACCTTCAGTCGCGGCCAGATGGGCATGGGCTCGGCCAGTGCGATTCTGATGCTCGGTGCGATTCTCGCAATCATCGTGCCTTACCTGTACTCCGAGCTGAGGACCAAGCGTCATGACTAGTTTCGCTGCCAAACCGGCCATCAGCCTGAGTCGCATCGCCATCTACGGCGTGCTGATCCTCGCTGTATTCCTGTACCTGATTCCGCTGGTGGTCATGCTGTTGACCAGCTTCAAGACCCCGGAAGACATCAACTCCGGCAACCTGCTGAGCTGGCCGACCGTGGTCAGCGGCATTGGCTGGGTCAAGGCCTGGGGCACGGTTGACGGGTACTTCTGGAACTCGATCAAGATCACCGTTCCGGCGGTGCTGATCTCCACCGCCATCGGTGCATTGAACGGCTATGTGCTGTCGATGTGGCGCTTCCGTGGTTCGCAACTGTTCTTCGGTCTGCTGCTGTTCGGTTGCTTCCTGCCGTTCCAGACCGTGCTGCTGCCAGCCTCGTTCACCCTCGGCAAAATGGGCCTGGCCAGCACCACCACCGGCCTGGTGTTCGTGCACGTGGTCTACGGCCTGGCGTTCACCACGCTGTTCTTCCGTAACTACTACGTCAGCGTTCCCGATGCGCTGGTGAAAGCCGCGCGGCTCGATGGCGCGGGTTTCTTCACCATCTTCCGGCTGATCATCCTGCCGATGTCCACCCCGATCATCATGGTCTGCCTGATCTGGCAGTTCACTCAGATCTGGAACGACTTCCTGTTCGGTGTGGTGTTCTCCAGCGGTGATTCGCAACCGATAACCGTGGCGCTGAACAACTTGGTCAACACCAGTACCGGGGCCAAGGAATACAACGTTGATATGGCGGCGGCGATGATCGCCGGGCTGCCGACCCTGCTGGTCTATGTGGTCGCAGGCAAGTATTTCGTGCGCGGGCTGACGGCCGGCGCAGTCAAGGGGTAATCATGGCTACGCTCGAACTTCGCAATGTAAACAAGACTTATGGTCCCGGCCTGCCGGACACCCTGAAGAACATCGAACTGTCGATCAAGGACGGTGAGTTCCTGATCCTGGTCGGCCCTTCGGGTTGCGGTAAATCGACCCTCATGAACTGCATCGCCGGCCTGGAAACCATCACCGGCGGCGCGATCATGATCGGTGATCAGGACGTCAGCGGCATGAGCCCGAAAGACCGTGACATCGCCATGGTGTTCCAGTCCTACGCGCTGTACCCGACCATGAGTGTGCGCGAGAACATCGCCTTCGGCTTGAAGATCCGCAAAATGCCTGCCGCCGATATCGAAGCGGAAGTGGCGCGGGTGGCCAAGCTGCTGCAGATCGAACATTTGCTCAATCGCAAACCCGGCCAGCTCTCCGGTGGTCAGCAACAGCGTGTGGCCATGGGCCGTGCCCTGGCGCGGCGGCCGAAGATTTACCTGTTCGACGAACCGCTGTCCAACCTCGACGCCAAACTGCGCGTCGAGATGCGCACCGAAATGAAACTGATGCACCAGCGCCTGAAAACCACCACGGTCTACGTGACCCACGACCAGATCGAAGCGATGACTCTGGGCGACAAAGTGGCGGTGATGAAGGACGGGATCATTCAGCAATTCGGCACGCCGAAGGACATCTACAACAACCCGGCCAACCTGTTCGTGGCGAGTTTCATCGGTTCGCCGCCGATGAACTTCATCCCGCTGCGCTTGCAGCGCAAGGACGGTCGTCTGGTGGCGCTGCTCGACAGCGGCCAGGCCCGTTGCGAATTGCCGATGGGCATGCAGGACGCCGGCCTGGAAGATCGCGAAGTGATCCTCGGCCTGCGCCCGGAACAGATCGTGCTGGCGAACGGCGAGCCGAATGGCTTGCCGACCATCCGCGCCGAAGTCCAGGTCACCGAGCCGACTGGTCCCGACACCCTGGTATTCGTCAACCTGAATGACACCAAGGTCTGCTGCCGTCTGGCGCCGGACGTTGCGCCGGGCGTGGGTGAAACCCTGACCCTGCAATTCGATCCGTCGAAAGTGTTGTTGTTCGATGCCAAGACCGGGGAACGCCTGGGGGTTGCGGGTGTGCCAAAAGCCGAAGCATCGGTAGGCAACATCGCGCAATTCAAAGGCCGGTAAAGATCAAAACTGTAAGAGCCAGGCTTGCCGGCGAAAGCGATTTCAAGAACGCCTTCGCCGGCAAGCCTGGCTCCTACAAGGGGATACGCGGTGAGCGGCCTGTCGTTCATCGCAATCGATGTAAACCGCGTTAGATAAAAACAGTTAATAACAATAAAACGAGGATGTAGGGATGAAGAAGAAGAACAACGCTCAGCTTATCTGCCAATTGTCAGCTGTTGCGGCGGCGATGACCCTGGTCGGTAGCGTTCACGCGGCTGACGCGTTCAGCGCCGATTCCCAGTGGATGACCGGTGATTGGGGCGGCGAGCGGACCAAGCTGATCGAGCAGGGTATCGACATCAAGATGGACTATGTCGGTGAAGTTGGCGGCAACCTTCACGGTGGCTACAACGACGACAAGACTGCACGTTACGCCGACCAGTTCGGCCTGGGCGTGGCATTGGACCTGCAAAAACTGCTGGGCTGGGATAACACCCAGGCCAAGGTCCAGTTCACCAACCGTAACGGTCAGAACATTTCCAATGACCGCGTCGGCGATCCGCGTGCCGGCACCTTGAGTTCTTCTCAAGAAGTCTACGGTCGTGGTCACATGGTTCGTTTGACCCAGTTGTGGATCAAGCACCAGTTCCTCGACGGCAAACTGGACGTCAAGGCCGGTTACTTCGGCGAAGGCGAAGACTTCAACACCTTCCCGTGCGAATTCCAGAACCTGGCGTTCTGCGGTTCACAAGCGGGTAACTGGGCCACCGGTATCTGGTACAACTGGCCAGTCAGCCAGGCCGCTGTCCGCGTGAAGTACAACATCTCGCCTGAGTTCTATGCGCAGATCGGCGCGTACAACCAGAACCCGTCGCAACTGGAACACGGTAACGGCTTCAAGCTCAGCGGCAGTGGCACGGCGGGCACCGTCATTCCGGTGGAACTGGTCTGGCTGCCTAACCCGAACAACCTGCCGGGCGAATACCGTGTCGGTTACTACAAAAGCACGGCCAATGCTGATGACGTTCTTAAAGACGACAACGGCAATGACGCGGCCACCAGCGGTAACGCCTACCGTAGCCACGACAGCAAACACGGCTACTGGTTTGTGGCACAGCAACAACTCACCACTCACAACGGTGACGCGTCCCGCGGTCTGAACGTTGCCGCCAACGCCACGTTCCACGACAAGGACACCAACTTCGTCGACAACTACCAGTCGCTGATGTTTGTGTACAAAGGCCCGTTCGATGCACGTCCAAAAGATGACATCGGTATTGGTGCCGCCCGTATCCATGTCAACGATGACGTGAAGAAAAACTCCGAGCTGATCAACGCTTCCAATGGTGTCAACGACTACGAAGATCCACTGTTCGCGCCACTGCGCAGCACCGAGTACAACTACGAAATCAACTACGGCTTCCACGTTACCAACTGGCTGACCGTGCGTCCTAACCTGCAATACATCACTCACCCGGGCGGTGTTGATGAAGTCGACAACGCTCTGGTCGCCGGTCTGAAAATTCAGTCGGTGTTCTAACGCTGTTGCGATAAGCTCCTCTCTATGTGCGCATATTTGCGGATGGCCAAGGCTATCCGCTTTTTTTTGTGTAGGGTCTATGAAGGACCTGTGGCGAGGGAGCTTGCTGTGGCGAGGGGGCTCGCCCCCGTTGGAGTGCGAAGCGCTCCCCTACATTCCTTCCGTCATACCGCACTCGCAGGTTTTACGACTGCTTCGCAGCCGAACGGGGGCTAGCCCCCTCGCCACAGTGGTTCACTGGGCACCAAAGTAATGAGTACACCCATGATTTTCAGGACCGTGGCACATGCATGAGCATCCGCTACAACGCTTCTTCAAATCCTTGCGCGAACGTCCGGTGTTTGCGTGGGAGCGCTATCAGATGCGCGACGTGCTGGTGATTGATCATCCGCTGTGCCAGGCGGTGTTCAGTCGTCAGGGCGCGCAGTTGTTGCACTTTCAGCCCACAGGGCAAAAACCCTGGTTGTGGTGCGCGGCGAAGTGGCCGCACGTGGGTGCGATTCGTGGCGGTGTGCCGGTGTGCTGGCCGTGGTTTGGCCGTCATCCGAGCGAAAATGCTTGGCCGTCCCATGGTTGGGCGCGGTTGCTCGACTGGAAGTTGCTCGACAGCAGCACTGAGGACGATGGCGTGCGCTTGCACTGGCAACTTCAGCTGTGTGACTGGACGGTTGACCTGCACGCCCATCTGGGCGAACGCATGGATTTGCGCTTGAGTACCGAGCATCAAGACAGCCTGCCATGCCAATTGAGTCAGGCGTTGCATGCCTATTGGCGTATTGGTGATGTGAGTGAGATAGCGCTGTCTGGGCTCGATGGAGCGCAGGGTTATGATCAGTTGAGTCGCCAGGTGTGTCAGCAGGAAGGTGAGTTGCGGGTCGATGGCGGCTGTCAGCGGGTGTTCCAGCACGACGGCGAATTGCAGCTCAAGGACCACGCCTGGCAGCGGGAATTGTGCATCGACACCGGCGATGATGCCGACACGGTGGTCTGGCACCCGGGTTCACGGCCGTTGCTGGGGGTGAGCTGGAATGAGGTGTTGGAGTTTGTCTGCGTGGAAGCGGCCAGCGGCGGCACCGACAGCCTGAGCCTGGCACCGGGAGAGCGGGCGCATTTGAGTTTGCAGGCGCGGGTGGGGGTTTAGTTCAAGTCTTGTGGTGTTGCGGCTGGACTCTTCGCGGGCAAGCCTCGCTCCTACAAGTGGTCGCATATCCCTGTAGGAGCGAGGCTTGCCCGCGAAGAGTCCAGATCAGACAACAAAAATGTTGGACTAATTAAACTCGTCACCCACCGGATACCGGCTCGCATTCAAGCTCTCTTTGATCTTGCGCAGATGCGGCTGGAAATCCACCCCGCGGCGCAAGGTCATGCCCGTCGCCAACACGTCGAGCACCGTCAGCTGAATAATCCGCGAGGTCATCGGCATATAGATGTCAGTGTCTTCCGGCAGTGGAATATTCAGGCTCAAGGTACTGGCCTTGGCCAATGGCGAACCCTCGGCGGTCAAGCCCAGCACCGAAGCACCGTTCTCCCGGGCGATGCGCGCCACTTCCACCAGCTCGCGGGTGCGGCCGGTGTAGGAAATGATCACGAACAACTCACCGGTATGCGCCACCGAGGCAATCATGCGTTGCATCAGCACATCGGCGTGGGCGGTGACCGCGAGGTTGAAGCGGAAAAACTTGTGCTGCGCATCCAGCGCCACCGGGGCCGAAGCGCCGAGGCCGAAGAAGTGGATCTGCCGCGCCTGGATCAACAGATCGACGGCGCGGCTGATCAGGTTCGGGTCCAGCGCCTGGCACGCGCTGTCCAGCGAGGCGATGGCACTGCCGAAGATCTTCTGGGTGTAGGCTTCAGGATTGTCATCGGCCTCGACCGCACGGCTGACATACGCCGCACCACTGGCCAGGCTCTGGGCCAGTTGCAGTTTCAGTTCCGGGTAGCCGCTGACGCCGAATGAACGGCAGAAACGGTTGACCGTCGGCTCGCTGACCTTGGAGGCCTGGGCGAGGGCGGCGATGCTGAACCGGGTGGCCTGCTGTGGATTGAGCAGGATCACTTCGGCGACTTTGCGTTCGGCCTTGTTCAGGTCTTCAAGGCGATTCTGGATTTGTTCCAGTAAATTTCGCACGCGGTCCATAGATGTTCCTTAAGTCAGCAGCGCAAACAAGCAGTCTGCTATGCAAAAAGGGCCTTTGATGCGGCCCGTAACGGTGGCCTATCCTACTGATGGCTCCGACCGACCACCACTCGGAATCTGTATTTTGCGAAAATGTTGTGGTTATTACTACATTTTCCCTTGAGTGATGCCTTGAAAAAAGGTATTTGTAGCTTAACTTGATAAAAGAACAAACATCATGCCTTCGATTACGGTTGAACCGTGCACCTTTGCCTTGTTCGGCGCCCTTGGCGACCTGGCCTTGCGCAAACTGTTTCCTGCCCTCTATCAACTGGACGGCGCCGGCCTGTTGCACGAGGACACGCGCATTATCGCGCTGGCCCGTGAACCCGGCAGCGAGCAGCAACACCTGGCGTTCATCGCCTCTGAGCTGCGCCGCTACGTCGATGCCAAAGAGCTGGACGAAGCTGTAGTCGAACGCTTCCTCGCTCGTTTGAGCTACTTGCACGTCGACTTCCTCAAATCTGAAGACTACGTCGCCCTGGCCGAACAGGCTGGCAGCGCGCAGCGTGTGATTGCCTACTTCGCCACGCCGGCAGCCGTTTACGGCGCGATCTGCGAGAACCTGTCGAAGGTTGGCCTGAGCGAAAACACCCGCGTGGTACTGGAAAAACCCATCGGTTCGGACCTGGAATCCTCACGTACGGTCAACGATGCCGTGGCGGCGTTCTTCCCGGAGAACCGCACCTATCGCATCGACCACTACCTGGGCAAAGAAACCGTCCAGAACCTGATCGCCCTGCGGTTCGCCAACAGCCTGTTCGAAACCCAGTGGAACCAGAATTACATTTCCCACGTGGAAATCACCGTGGCCGAGAAGGTCGGGATCGAAGGCCGTTGGGGTTACTTCGACAAGGCCGGCCAGCTGCGGGACATGATCCAGAATCACCTGCTGCAACTGCTCTGCCTGATCGCCATGGACCCGCCGGCCGACCTGTCTGCCGATAGCATCCGTGACGAGAAAGTCAAAGTGCTCAAGGCCCTGGCGCCGATCAGCCCGGAAGGCCTGACCACTCAGGTCGTTCGCGGCCAGTACATCGCTGGCTATAGCGAAGGCAAACCGGTGCCGGGTTATCTGGAAGAACCGAATTCCAACACCCAGAGCGACACCGAAACCTTCGTCGCGCTGCGTGCCGATATCCGCAACTGGCGTTGGGCCGGCGTGCCGTTTTACCTGCGCACCGGCAAGCGCATGCCGCAGAAGTTGTCGCAGATCGTCATCCACTTCAAGGAGCCGTCGCACTACATCTTCGCCCCCGAGCAGCGCCTGCAAATCAGCAACAAGCTGATTATCCGCCTGCAACCGGACGAAGGCATCTCCTTGCGCGTGATGACCAAAGAACAAGGCCTGGACAAGGGCATGCAGCTGCGCAGCGGTCCGTTGCAGCTGAATTTTTCCGACACCTGGCGCAGCGCACGGATTCCCGATGCCTACGAACGGTTGTTGCTGGAAGTAATGCGGGGCAATCAGAACCTGTTTGTCCGTAAAGATGAAATCGAAGCCGCGTGGAAGTGGTGTGACCAGTTGATCGCCGGGTGGAAAAAATCCGGTGATGCGCCCAAGCCGTACGCGGCCGGGTCCTGGGGACCGATGAGTTCAATTGCACTGATCACGCGGGACGGGAGGTCGTGGTATGGCGATATCTGATTTGAAACTGCCTCAGGGCGTCAGCGCCCATGAGTTCAAGAGCCCGGTGCTGTTGGCTGAAGGCCTGGCGCTGAATGTGGCCAAGCAACTGAGCGAGGCCATCGACGCACGCGGCACGGCGACCCTGGTGGTTTCCGGTGGCCGCAGCCCGGTGGCGTTCTTTCAGCACCTGGCCAAGCAGACGCTGGACTGGTCCAAGGTCGTCGTGACCCTGGCCGACGAGCGCTGGGTGCCGGTGGAACACGCTGACAGCAATGCCGGTTTGCTCAAGCGTTATTTGCTGCAAGGCCCGGCGGCCAAGGCCAAGTTTTTGAGCCTTTACAGCGCCACCGCCAACCTTGAGCTGGCAGCCGAGCAGGCTGACCGCTTGCTGGCAGAGTTGCCGGCGATCGACGTGCTGATTCTGGGCATGGGCGACGACGGGCACACCGCCTCGCTGTTCCCCAACAGCCCGAACCTGGCCGATGCCTTGAAAGTCGATGGCACACGCCGTTGCTACCCGATGCTGGCGCCGACCGTGCCGCATCAGCGTCTGACCATGAGTCGCGCGCTGCTGGCTTCGGCCACGAACACCGTTCTATCGATTTCCGGTCAGTCCAAGCTGACTACTTTGAGTGCCGCATTGGCCGGTGACGATGTCGCCGCCATGCCGATTCGCGCGTTTCTGCAACCTACGTTAGAGATTTACTGGTGCCCATGAGCCAAGGATCAGCCGCTATGACAAACACATCCCCGACCGTTTCCATGGCGGACAAAGTTGCCCTGATCGACAGCCTCTGCGCCAAGGCGCGGATTTTGCCGGTGATCACCATCGCTCGCGAACAGGACGTCCTGCCACTGGCCGACGCCTTGGCCGCCGGTGGCCTGACCGCCCTGGAAGTGACCCTGCGTTCGCAGTTCGGCCTCAAAGCCATCCAGATCCTGCGCGAGCAGCGTCCGGAATTGGTAACCGGTGCCGGCACTGTGCTCGATCGCAGCATGCTCGCCGCGGCTGAAAGGGCCGGTTCGCAATTCATCGTCACCCCGGGCATTACTCGTGACCTGCTCGAAGCCAGCGTCGACAGCCCGATCCCGCTGTTGCCCGGCATCAGCAACGCCTCCGGCATCATGGAAGGTTATGGCCTGGGCTATCGCCGCTTCAAGCTGTTCCCGGCGGAAGTCAGCGGCGGCGTCGCGGCTATCAAGGCACTTGGCGGTCCGTTTGGCGAAGTTAAATTCTGCCCGACTGGCGGCGTCAGCCCGGCCAATATCAAGAGCTACATGGCGTTGAAAAACGTGATGTGCGTGGGCGGTAGCTGGATGCTTGATCCGGAGTGGATCAAGAACGGCGACTGGGCCCGCATTCAGGAATGCACCGCCGAGGCCCTGGCGCTGCTGGACTGATGCAGTTGGATTGATAGTTTTACCTGACACTTCGTTGTGTGTTCTACGGCTTTACGGTGCGCTTGGTCGGTGCACCGTTTTTTTTTGCCTCAAAAAAATCCCGCGCAACACATGCCCCTGTAGGAGCGAGGCTTGCCCGCGAAGGCGTCATCACATTCACCACAAAGGTTGAATGTCAGACCGCTTTCGCGAGCAAGCTTTGCTCCTGCAGAAAACATTCCCCGATACATAGTTACCGCATCCCGCCCGGCATCTCTCTCTATCCTTGAATCATCTTATGGAAGAGAGAACCTCATGGATAACACCTCTGCTACTCCCCGCGAAACCGTCTGCCTGCTGTCCCCGGAGCAGATCGCCGGCCCTTATTTCCGCAACCCCAAACTCATCCGCAGAAACATCAGCGAAGGCCAGGACGGCATTCCCCTGGTGATGCGCCTGGCGATTGTCGATGCCATGACCGGCGAGCCGGTGAGCGGCGCGCTGGTGGATATCTGGCATTGCAATGCCCGGGGTTCGTACTCGGGCTGGAGCCGGATCAATCCGGACCTTGAAGTCGATGCCGGTGACATCGGGGCGATTGCGCGCACCGATGACGACACTTACCTGCGCGGTGGGCAATTCAGTGACAACAAGGGCATGGTGCGGTTTACCACGATCTATCCAGGCTTCTATGCCGGGCGTGCACTGCACATCCACGTGGCGGTGCGCATCACCGGTGGCAACAATTATCTGGAAGAGCGGCATGTCGCTTGGGTCGGTCAGCTGTACTTTCCCGAAGTGGCCTCCAGGTCGGTGCTGAGTGCCAGGGAGTACAAGGGCCGGAGCGTGTCGCCGCTGAGCAACGATAAGGATCATTTCTACGAAAATATGGGCGGTGACGCCTCGACCCTGACCGTTCACAGCATCGGTCGAGACACCACGGAGGACGGCTTCTTCGGGCATATGACCATCGGCATCGACACCTTTGCGGTGTCGACCCAAATCAAGCCCGAGGACTTCGACAAGTACACGGTGTGAGCGCTGATATCAGCGCAACTCGGTCAGCGCCTGGACCAGTAAGTCCATGTCGGCGGCGGTGGTGGTCAGCCCCGGCGTGATGCGGATGCACGGCCCGAACGACGCACCGCTGCGGGCCACGGTGAACAGGTTGTAGTCGTTTAGCAGCCGCTCGACCATCACTTGCTGATCAGCGTGGCGGGTAAAGCGCATCGAGGTGATGCCGCAATACAGCCGGGGATCGTCCGGGGTCATGACTTCGATACCCGGCAAGTCGCGCACGGCGCTGACCCAGCGGTTACGCAGGTAATCGAGGCGTGCGCCCTTGGCGGCGGAACCGCCCATGGCCTGATGCTCCTCGAACACCAGTGGCAGGGTCATCAGCGCTGGAATGTTCGGCGTGCTGTAGGGCGTGCGGGATCGAATGTCATTGATCGGGAAATGCATCTCGCCCATGTCCGGGTCGATATCGGCCAGGCGTTGCGGCGCGATGTAAATGAAACCCAGGGTCAGCGGCGCGCCGATCCATTTGTGCAGGTTGTAGCCGGCAAACGCGATGCCCAGGGTTTCCAGATCGAAGTCGATCTGGCCCAGGGCATGGGCGCCGTCGAGGATCACATCGACCCCATGTTCCTTGGCGAGCGCGGCAATTGCCTGCACCGGCATCACCAGGCCGGAGCGGTGGGTGACGTGGGTCAGGGCCATCAGCTTGAGGCGTGGATAACGCACGAAGGCTTCGCGGTAGCTGGCCAGCAAACTGTCGAAAGTGGCAGGGTGCTGGTGATCGATTTCGATCACTTCCACGCCGCGATGACGAGCCAGCCAACGCATGGCGCCCTTGACCGTGTCGTACTCCAGATCGCACAGCAGCACCTGATCGCCGGGCTGCAAGCGGTTGTAGTTGCGGATCAGCGATTGCAGGCCGTCCGAGGCATTGCGGGTGAGGGCGACGGAGTGCGCGCGCACGCCAATCATCTCGGCGAGTTGCGCTCGAATATCCAGGCTTTCGATCTGTTCGAAGCGTTGGCGCACATGCACCGAGTTGCTGCGGTTGATCAGTTCGATGTTGCGCTGGTATTCCTCGACCACCGTGCGCGACATGCGCCCGAAGTAACCGTTCTCCAGGTTGATGGGGCCAGGTTCGACAGAGTAACGATCGGCAAAGGTCTGCCAGAAAGCTTCATCACGGGCGCGGCGGGTGTTTTCGGGCATGGGCTACTCAATCAGTTCAGTGGCGCGGCGCAGGCTTGCCATGTTTGGCGCGTAGCGGTTCGAGCAGTTCGGATAAACCGTTGTGGTCGATTTCCTGCATCAACGCAAGCAACCCGCCCAGTTCACCGTGGGGGAAACCTTCGCGGGCGAACCAGTTCAGGTACTGGCCGGGGAGGTCGGCGATGATGCGTCCCTTGTACTTGCCAAAGGGCATTTCGCGGGTAATCAGCAGTTCGAGCTTTTCAGGATTCATCAATATGTCGTCTTGATTCAAACAGACTCGAAAATACAGGCATTCTGCATGCAGGCCAAATGACAGATCATGCAAATAAAGCGGATACAGATATTGGCTGTAAAACTAACTTATTGAAAAATAAGGGATAAATTCTCAATTCAAAGCTGGCATGCAGGCTGCAATAGTTATTGCATCTCTCATCAACCCGCGAGGAATTGAAAATGACCGACGTGAATAAAGAAGCCATCTCTGTACTCAACGACCTGATCGAAACCAGCAAAGACGGTCAGGAAGGGTTCAAGACTTGCGCTGAAGACATCAAGCATCCAGAACTGAAAACGCTGTTCGTTACCCGTTCTGCCGATTGCGCTACCGCCGCTGCTGAACTGCAGTCTGCTGTACGTTCGCTGGGCGGCGATCCGGAAACTTCCACCAGCGTCAGCGGCGACCTGCACCGTCGCTGGGTTGACGTGAAAGCGATGTTCACCGGCAAAGATGAAGAAGCCGTACTGAACGAAGCCGAACGCGGTGAAGACCACGCGTTGAAAGCCTACAAGGAAGCGCTGGAAAAAATCACCAAGCACAACCTGGTGGGTATTCGTGATTTGGTTGAACGTCAGTACCACGGCGTGCAACGCAACCACGACCAGGTAAAAGCCCTGCGTAACCAGGCGCGTGCTCGCTCTTAAGCAGTCGTCGCTGTAACAAAAAACGCCAGCTAGTCTGGCGTTTTTTTGTGCCCCGCGAATTGCCCCGAATTACTGTGGCGAGGGAGCTTGCTCCCGCCCGGCTGCGCAGCAGTCGTAAATCGGCTTACCGTTTTTTCTGACGTCCCGCGTTGAAAGCATTGGGGCCGCTTCGAGGCCCAGCGGGAGCAAGCTCCCTCGCCACAGTTGAGCGGTGTACCAGCCAGTTGTGTGGTGAATCAGCCGATGCTGATCGCCGGCAACACAGGCAACGTCACGGTCTGCTGCTTACGCGGCGCCAGGATCTCCGCCTCGCCGTCCACCACCAACTCATCACGCTGGTTGAACACGCGAGTGGCAATCCGCACGCGAAACTTCGGCAGTTTCTCGAGAATTTCCAGACGCACGGTCAAGGTGTCGCCGATTTTCACCGGTTTCTGGAAGCTCATCTGCTGACCGATATAAATGGTGCCCGGCCCAGGCAACTCACAGGCCACCGCAGCACTGATCAGCGCGCCGCTGAACATGCCGTGGGCGATACGCTCCTTGAACATGGTGCCAGCGGCGAATTCTGCGTCCAGGTGCACCGGGTTGTGGTCGCCGGACATCGCGGCGAACAGCTGAATATCACGCTCTTCTACGGTCTTGCTGTAGCTGGCGGTCTGACCGACTTCAAGGGCTTCGTAAGGGGTGTTGGTAACCTGGGTCATCTGTCTCAATTCCTGTGACGAATTAAAAAATCCACAAAAAAACTATTCGAAAAACTACTCGGTTCTGGCCGGGCGGCGGTGGCTGAGCGCCTGGGCGATCCAGTTCAATACGTCGGCGATCACTTCATCGCGGTTGCTCTCGTTGAACAGTTCGTGACGTGCCTGCGGGTAAATATTCAATTGCAGGTTCTGGCTGCCGGCCGTGCGCAATGCATGGGCCAGATCTTTGAGACGCTTGCCTTCACTCACCGGATCACATTCACCGCCCATCACCAGCAAGGGCAGGCCTGGATCGACCTGGGCGAGATTGGACGCTTTGCTGATTTGCTGCAAGCCGCCGAGCAAGTCGATCCACAGTTGATTGGTGCAGCGAAAGCCGCAAAGCGGGTCATTGGCGTACAGATCGACTTGCGCCGGATCGCGGCTTAGCCAGTCGAATTTGGTACGTGCCGGTTTGAATTTTTTGTTGAACGAGCCGAACGACAGGAATTCGATCAGCGCGCTGCGCCCCTTCGGTCCCTGGCGCAGGCGTTCGAGCCGGGCGATTTGCCGCGCGGCACGATAAAGCGCCACGGGCTGGAAGTTCGATCCGCTGAGAATCGCCCCGTGCAGGCTGGCGCTGTGGTGCAGCAGATAGGCCTGGGCGATGTAACTGCCCATGCTGTGACCCAACAATATGATCGGCATGCCGGGGTGTTGCTGGCCGATGTATTGGTTGAGGCTGGCGAGATCGCCGACAACCTTGCACCAGCCATCGTCATCGGCAAAATGCCCGAGCGTGCCGTTATCGGCAGTTTTGCCATGTCCACGCAAGTCCGGTGCGTACACGCCGTAGCCTTGTTCGCAGAGTTTTTCCGCGACTCGGGCGTAGCGACCGCTGTGCTCGGCCATGCCATGCGCCAGCAAAATCACGGCTTTCAACGGCGGGGCGGGCAGCCATTGGTTGACGAAGAGGCGGCTGTGATCACTCGCGGTCAGCCAGAAAGTGTCGTGGATCATGGCGATTCCTTTGCACGATGTGGTTGCATTGTATAGCGCATCCCACGCTTGCCGTCTGATCAGCCCACGCCACCCTAGGAAGATTCACACGATCTATGACGGTGTTGGCCGTATTTGCCTGATTCGCCATAACTGCTAGTGTCCGTGAAGCTCCGCTTTTTGCTTTTTGTTTCTCAGGAATGACAGAAAAGCGGCCAAGGTGATTCAGGTAAAGAGGACAAGAACAATGCAACCTGATTTCTGGAATGATAAACGCCCGGCCGGCGTGCCCCTGGACATCGATCTTGGGGCCTATAAGTCGGTGATCGAGGTGTTCGAGCGTTCCTGCAAGAAATTCGCGGATCGCCCGGCCTTCAGCAACATGGGCGTGACCCTGACCTACGCCGAGCTCGAGCGCTACAGCGCCGCATTCGCCGGTTACCTGCAAGCCCACACCGACCTCGCGCCGGGGGATCGCATCGCGGTGCAGATGCCCAACGTCCTGCATTACCCGATTGCCGTGTTTGGCGCATTGCGCGCCGGGCTGATCGTGGTCAACACCAACCCGCTGTACACCCCGCGGGAGATGCGCCATCAGTTCAAGGATTCCGGTGCCCGGGCGCTGGTGTACCTGAACATGTTCGGGGCCAAGGTCCAGGAAGTGCTGGCCGACACCGACATCCAGTACCTGATCGAAGCGAAGATGGGCGACCTGATGCCCGCCGCCAAGGGCTGGCTGGTCAATACGCTGGTGAGCAAGGTCAAGAAGATGGTCCCGGACTATGCCTTGCCCCAGGCCATTTCGTTCAAAAGCACGCTGCGCCTCGGTCGGGGCCTGGGCATCAAGCCGCTGAAGGTCGGACTCGACGACATCGCGGTGCTGCAATACACCGGCGGCACCACCGGCCTGGCCAAGGGCGCAATGCTGACTCACGGCAACCTGGTGGCGAACATGCAGCAGGCGCGCGCCTGTCTGGGCCAGTTCGGCAGTGACGGTCAGCCGCTGCTGCGCGAGGGCCAGGAAGTGATGGTCGCGCCGCTGCCGCTCTACCATATCTATGCCTTCACAGCGAACTGCATGTGCATGATGGTGACCGGCAACCACAACGTACTGATCACCAATCCGCGCGACATCAAGGGCTTTATCAAGGAACTGAAGAACTGGCGGTTCTCGGCGTTGCTGGGGCTCAACACGTTGTTCGTCGCGCTGATGGATCACCCGGACTTCAAGACCCTGGATTTCTCCAGCCTCAAGCTCACCAACTCTGGCGGCACCGCGCTGGTCAAGGCCACCGCCGAGCGTTGGGAACAACTCACCGGTTGCCGCATCACCGAAGGCTACGGCCTGACTGAAACCTCGCCGGTGGCCTGCACCAACCCGTATGGCGACAAGTCGCGGATCGGCACGGTCGGCCTGCCAGTGCCGGGCACCACGCTGAAAGTCATCAATGACGAAGGCGTCGAGCAGCCGTTGGGCGAGCGCGGCGAGTTGTGCATCAAGGGCCCGCAGATCATGAAGGGCTACTGGAACAAACCCGAGGCCACCGCCGAAGTGCTGGATGCCGAGGGCTGGTTCAAGTCGGGTGACATCGGGGTCATTGATCCGGACGGTTTCGTGCGCATCGTCGATCGCAAGAAAGACATGATCATCGTCTCGGGCTTCAACGTGTACCCCAACGAAATCGAAGACGTGGTGATGGCTCACCCGAAAGTCGCCAACTGCGCGGTGATCGGCGTGCCGGATGAACGTTCGGGGGAGGCGGTGAAGTTGTTTGTGGTGGCCCGGGAATCGGGGGTCAGCCTTGAAGAGTTGAAGGCTTACTGCAAGGAAAACTTCACCGCGTACAAAGTGCCCAAGCACATTGTGTTGCGTGAGTCGTTGCCGATGACGCCGGTGGGCAAGATTCTGCGGCGGGAGTTGCGTGATATCGCGTAACGGTTGAATGGCCGCGCTTCGCGCGTTCGCGGGCAAGCCTCGCTCCCACAGGTTCAGCGCAGACCTGTAGGAGCGAGGCTTGCCCGCGAAGCTTTTAAAGATCTAAACCCCCCAATTTCAGGGGCTTTCAGACATGTATAGAATTTTTGCTCTAAAATGACTGCTTGCTGCTCTTGAGTCATCAAAGTGACTGTAGAGGCTACTTTTGGCTCTAGTCGGCCCTTGGCAAAGCTGCTACTCTCGGCGCGCTTTTGTGACTTCTCGGCCTATCTAAAAGCCAGACTCACCAATAAAAAACACACACCAATAATAATCGCATCAAATGCGGTGATGAATTCGCGTTGCTGAGGAGTGGGCTTCCATGATCGAAGACTTTTGGAAGGATAAGTACCCTGCCGGGATTGCTGCCGACATCAATCCAGACGAGTATCCGAATATTCAGGCAGTGTTGAAGCAGTCCTGCCAACGCTTCGCTAACAAACCGGCATTCAGCAACCTGGGCAAGACAATCACCTACGGTGAACTGTACGAATTGTCCGGTGCCTTTGCCGCTTACCTGCAGCAGCATACCGACTTGCAGCCCGGTGATCGAATCGCCGTGCAGTTGCCCAACGTGTTGCAGTACCCGGTGGCCGTTTTCGGTGCGATCCGCGCCGGGCTGATCGTGGTCAACACCAACCCGCTGTACACCGCGCGGGAGATGGAACACCAATTCAACGACTCCGGTGCCAAAGCCCTGGTCTGCCTGGCCAACATGGCGCATCTGGCCCAGACCGTCGTGCCGAAAACCGGCGTCAAGCACGTGATCGTCACCGAAGTGGCCGACCTGCTGCCACCGCTCAAACGCCTGCTGATCAACAGCGTCATCAAGTACGTGAAGAAGATGGTCCCGGCGTATCACTTGCCCAAGGCCGTCAAGTTCAACGACGTGCTGAGCAAGGGCCATGGCCAGCCAGTGGCTGAAGCCAACCCGGACAGCGGCGATGTCGCGGTGCTGCAATACACCGGCGGCACCACCGGCGTGGCCAAGGGCGCAATGCTGACCCACCGCAACCTGGTGGCGAACATGCTGCAGTGCAAGGCGCTGATGGGTTCCAACCTCAATGAAGGTTGCGAGATCCTGATCACGCCGCTGCCGCTGTATCACATCTATGCCTTCACCTTTCATTGCATGGCGATGATGCTGATTGGCAACCACAACATCCTGATCAGCAACCCGCGTGACCTTACGGCGATGGTCAAGGAACTGTCGAAGTGGAAGTTCAGCGGTTTCGTTGGCTTGAATACGCTGTTCGTGGCGCTGTGCAACAACGAAGCGTTCCGCAAGCTGGACTTCTCGGCGTTGAAAGTCACCCTGTCCGGCGGCATGGCCCTGCAACTGGCCGCGGCCGAACGCTGGAAAGCGGTTACCGGTTGCGGCATCTGCGAAGGTTACGGCATGACCGAAACCAGCCCGGTGGCGACGGTCAACCCGATCCAGCACATCCAGATCGGCACCATCGGGATTCCGGTGCCTTCAACCCTGTGCAAAGTCATCGACGATGCCGGCGTTGAACAGCCGCTGGGCGAAATCGGTGAGTTGTGCGTGAAAGGCCCGCAAGTCATGAAGGGCTACTGGCAGCGCCAGGACGCCACCGATGAAATGCTCGACAGCGAAGGCTGGTTGAAGACCGGCGACATCGCGCTGATCCAGCCGGATGGCTACATGCGCATTGTCGATCGCAAGAAAGACATGATCCTGGTCTCCGGTTTCAACGTGTACCCGAATGAGCTGGAAGACGTGCTGGCGACCCTGCCGGGCGTGCTGCAATGTGCAGCCATCGGCGTGCCGGACGAGAAGTCGGGCGAGGCGATCAAGATCTTCATCGTCGTCAAACCGGGCGTGACCCTGACCAAGGAACAGGTGATGGAGCACATGCGCGCCAACGTCACCGGCTACAAGGTCCCGCGCTCCGTGGAATTCCGCGATGCGCTGCCGACCACCAACGTCGGCAAGATCCTGCGCCGCGAATTGCGTGACGAAGAGCTGAAGAAGCTGGGCGTGAAGAAGTAAGCCCCGCTTGAAACACAAAAGCCCCGCAGAGATGCGGGGCTTTTTGTTGTTGGCCTGGAGAGCTTGCGTCTGTCAGACCGCTTTCGCGAGCAGGCTCGCTCCCACAATTGGAATGCATTCCCCTGTGGGAGCGAGCCTGCTCGCGAAGCTTTTGCTTTTAGAGGCGGAACGGCGCGAAGTTGACGTTGGTACCCGCCGGGCGCATGTCCTGCAGGTACGAGTCCTTGTCGGCGCTCAGTTCCAGGCTCAGGGCCGCTTTGCGCTTGCCTTCGTTGCGCACCACCAGGCCTTCGAGTTTTTCCCGCAGGAACACTGTCGGCACTTTCAGGTGCAGCAGTTCGTCGGTGTCCGGCGTATGCATCAACAGGTGCACCCACTCGTACTGACCAACGGCCAGGCGTGCCACCGGGATGTCGAACCACCAGATGTTGCGGTTGCGGTTCAATTCGGTGAAATGGCAGTTGTTGACGCCAAGCACAGCACCGCCGAGTTCCTGGTTTCTGCGGGCAATGGCCTGCTTTTTATCGAGTTTCATAACATTCCTACGGGATTGGATCTTCAGCGCCATGGCCTGAATACGTTGCGCATTCTCGGGGGTTGGACGGCAAACATAAAGCCCAACCTTTAATCGGCGATGAAATGTCGCAGTGAAAATAAATGAAACTCCGTACAAACGCCGCCGGTCAATCTTTCTGTAACGACTTTCCCCGTTGAATTGTTCACAGGAGAAACACCATGAGCAGCACTGGCGATAAAGTTAAAGGCATGGCAAACGAAGCGGTCGGCAACGTCAAGCAAGGCGTCGGCAAGGCCACTGACAACACCAAACTGGAAGTAGAAGGCAAAGTGCAGGAAAAGAAAGGCGAAGCCCAGCAAGCGGTTGGCAAAGCCAAGGACGCGGTCAAGAAAGCGGTCGATAAGTCCTGACGTGTCCGCCCCTTCAGGCACACTGAAACGGCCATCCGCGGATGGCCGTTTTTGTGTCAGCCGCCTCGGTTAAACAACGAAATTGTTTCAAGGTCGCCAAGTAGGCTACTTTGATGTAGAAAACGGCCCCTGAGTCGCCACGACTTCAACCCTTTTGCGGCGAAAGGAGACGCTAATGATTTTCCCGGACATGAAAGGTCTGCCCATCCACCGCGTGATGGTGCGCACGGTCACCGAGTTCATCGATGACGAGATGTCGACCTATGCCTCGGCGTTGGCCTATCAAATGCTGTTCTCGCTGTTCCCCTTCATTCTGTTCCTGATTGCCCTGATCGGTTTCCTGCACCTGCCGGACTTCTTCTCCTGGCTGCGCCTGCAATCGGAACTGGTGCTGCCGCCCCAGGCCCTGGAACAAGTGAACCCGGTGATCGATCAGTTGCAGCAATCCAAGGGTGGTTTGCTCTCGATCGGTATCGTCATCGCCTTGTACACCGCCTCTGCGGGCGTGCGGCTGATGATGAGCGCGATGAACGCCGCCTACGACGTGGTCGAAGGTCGGCCGGTGTGGAAGCGTTTTCCGCTGTCGATTTTCTACACCATCGGCATCGCCGGCATGCTGCTGGCCGCTGCCGCGCTGATGGTGCTCGGGCCGCAAGTGATGGGCTGGATTGCCGCGCAGGTTGGGCTCGAAGACTTCATCGTCACGGTCTGGACCATCGCGCGCTGGCCGGTGATCGTGATCCTGATGATGGTTGCCGTGGCGTTGATCTATTACGTCATGCCTGACGTGCGCCAGGAGTTTCGCTTCATCACTCCGGGCTCGGTGCTGGCGGTGGTGGTATGGATCATCGCCTCGTTGGGTTTTGCGTTTTACGTCAAGACCTTCGCCAACTACAACGCCATGTATGGCAGTATCGGCGCGATCATCGTGCTGTTGCTGTACTTCTACATTTCCGCCGCAGTGCTGCTGCTCGGCGCGGAAATGAATGCGGTGATCGAGCACATGTCGACCGAAGGCAAGGACCCTGGCGAAAAGGTCCCCGGCGAGCACGACCACGAAACCAAACAACACGTATCGGGACTGGGACGGGATCACTCGCTCAAGCCGAACACTGACGAAGCCTGAACATGATCCGTGAAATCCTGAAAATGGGCGACGAACGCCTGCTGCGCATCGCGCCGCCCGTGCCTGCTGAAATGTTCGACAGCCCTGAATTGTGGCAACTGATCGACGACATGTTCCAGACCATGGAAAGCGTCGGCGGCGTTGGCCTGGCCGCGCCGCAGATTGGCGTGGACCTGCAACTGGTGATCTTCGGCTTCGAGCACAGCGAACGTTATCCCGACGCCGAAGCGGTGCCGCAGACGATCCTGATCAACCCGCTGATCACGCCACTGAGCCCGACCCTGGAAGAAGGTTTCGAAGGTTGCCTGTCGGTGCCGGGGTTGCGCGGTGCGGTGGATCGGTATCAGCACATTCGTTATGAAGGGTTTGATCCCAAAGGCCAGCCGATCACACGGATTGCCTCGGGGTTTCATGCGCGGGTGGTGCAGCACGAATGCGATCACCTGATCGGCCGGTTGTACCCGTCGCGGATCACCGACTTCACCAAGTTCGGGTTTACCGAAGTGATGTTCCCGGATCTTGATCCCAACGCCGACGACTAACTCAAACCCGCCACAAAACCCAATGTGGGAGCGGGCTTGCTCGCGAAGAGGCCGTGTCAGCCAATATTGATGTCGACTGACACACCGCCTTCGCGAGCAAGCCCGCTCCCACAGTTGATCTCCTCCGTTTTTCAGATCTTCACTTCGCAGGTTTGACGAACCGCAACGTCATCCGGTCCGACTCGCCAATCGCCACATACTTGGCCTTGTCCTTCTCCCCCAACGTCAACGCCGGCGGCAAGGTCCAGACGCCTTCCGGGTAATCCTTGGTGTCCTTCGGATTGGCATTGATCTCGCTTTTCTCCTCAAGCTTGAACCCCGCATCCGTCGCCAGTTTCACCACGTACGCGGTGGTCAGGTAACCGCTGTGCTTGATCTCGTCCAGCGATGATCCGTCCTTGGCCCGGTGATCCACCACGCCGAGCACGCCGCCCGGTTTCAATACCTTGAAGAACGACTCGAACATCAGCGGCGCCGTGTCCGCCAGTACCCAGTTGTGCACGTTGCGGAAGGTCAGCACCGTGTCGGCGGAACCGGGTTTACCCAGCACCGGAGCCTTGGGATCGAACTCGACCACTTGGGCCTTGGCGTATTGCGCGGGGGTGGCAGCGAATTTGGCCTTGAGGGTTTCTTCATTCTTGCGTGCGTAGTCGCTGACCGTCGGCGCCTGCACGGCGGCAATGTAAGTGCCGTGATCCTTGAGCAACGGCGCCAGCAGTTCGCTGTACCAACCGCTGCCGGGAGTGATTTCGATGACGGTCTGATTCGGTCGCAAGCCGAAGAATTGCAGACTCTGTTGCGGATGCCGGTAGACGTCACGCACTACGTTCTGCGGCGCGCGCCAGGTGCCTTTGAGCGCCTCGGCGTATTGCGCGGCGGAGATGGGCTGGGCGTCGGCCGCATGGGCCAAGGCAGGGGCGAGCAGGGCGGAAAGGGTCAAGGCGAGTAGGGCAGGTTTCATGGAGCGTCCTGGCAAAGTCGAAGTCGACCCCGAGGCTAGCACGCAGCCATTGGCGGCCGATCACACATTATCGTTGGTCGACCTCACCAACGGTTCTAAGCCCATCGCAATCATCGGTTTGCTGCGGGCGTAACGGGTCAGGCGCTCGACCATGGCGTAGGGCATTTGCGGGTCGAAGGTAAAGCCGCGGCGCTCGTAAAAGCCGCGCAAGTCCGGGTGACAGTACAGCCAGACCGGGCTGTCGAGACCTTTGACCGCTTCGGCAATCAACGCTGCGGCGAGGCCTTGTTCACGGCACGCGGGATCGACAAACAACCCGGTCAACCAAAACCCGCCCGCGACCTGTCGCAAACACAAGGCCGCGACAATGTCCCCGCGCCGGGCCACCCACAATTGTGCATCGCGCACTGCTTTCATCGGTGATTGGTGGGCGCGGTAAAACTTGTTCATCAACGGCCACAGCGGCTCGTCGAGCAAAGCGTATTGGGTGTCTGGCATGGGCTTGAGCTGTCGATGGGTCAGGCGGGCGATTATAAAAGAACGCGGGCGTCGCGATAGGTGTATACCTGACTTCACATCCCGTATGAGTGGAGTACGTATCATGGCCAAAGGCATGGATTCAAAAAAAGCGGCAAAGAAAAAACCGGCAAAAACCGCCGATGAAAAGCGCGCGGACAAAAAGGCCAAGAAGGTGGATGTGTTCGGGCATTGATCCCCTGACGCGACCAAGAACCTGTGGCGAGGGAGCTTGCTGTGGCGAGGGGGCTTGCCCCCGTTGGAGTGCGAAGCGCTCCCAATGCTGTTACTGCGGTTTCCTGAAAGCTGCGTAATCGCCTTTGCGACTGCTGCGCAGCCGAACGGGGGCAAGCCCCCTCGCCACAGATGTTCACCGGGCACGCGTTGAAGAAACAAGAAAATAATCTGCAAGATTTCCCCGCGTCGTTGCACAGAGAGGGACAAGTCCCGTTCTGAGCAAAGCCATGTCCCATTACTTCGACGCCGCCCATCGAGCAGAAATCGAAACCCTGCGCCAGAGCCTGACCGCTCGTACCGAGTGGCCGACCTGGCTGTTGCTGATCGGTGTGTACGTCGCCTGGTTCAGCATTGTCCTGGCCAGTGAACGCCTGGGCCTAGGCTTGAGCACGCTGTTGCTGATTCCGTTGGTGGTGCTCTGGTTGTCGGTGCAGCACGAATTGCTCCACGGCCATCCCACGCGCTGGCTGGCGCTGAACAGACTCCTCGGTTACGCACCGTTTGCGGTGTGGTTTCCCTACACCCTCTATCGCAACAGCCATTTGCTGCATCACCACGACGAAGACCTGACCGTTCCCGGTCGCGACCCGGAAAGCCGTTACCTCACCGCCAAACACTGGCAGCGCAGCTCCGTGTTCAAACAGGCCCTGCACCGGCTGAATAAAACCGTGCTCGGGCGTGTGATGGTTGGCGCGCCGATGGCGTTGCAGGCCCTGGCCCGCAAGGAACTGCGACGCCTGCGCGCGGGCGAGCGCCAGGCCTGGCTGATGTGGCTGACCCACGGCGCGCTCACCGTGTTGATGCTGAGCTTCATCGCCCGCTACAGCGCGCTGCCGGTGTGGCATTACCTGCTGCTGATCAGCGTGCCGGCGCTGTCGATTGCAATGATTCGCTCCTACTATGAGCACCGTCCCAATGCCCAGCCCGAGCAACGCACTGTGCTCAATGAAGCCTCGTGGCCGTGGAGCTGGCTGTTCCTGAACAACAACCTGCACCTGGTGCATCACGACTTGCCGAGCTTGCCCTGGTATGACTTGCCCGAGGCTTATCGGGCGCGGCGCGAGCAATGGCTGGCGCGCAGTGGCGGGTTTTTGGTGCAGGGTTATGGAGAGTTGTGGCGCCGGCATGGGGTGAGGGCGATCGACAGCCCGCAGCATCCATTTCATTGATCAAAGGTGATCCCCCTGTGGGAGCGAGCTTGCTCGCGAAAGCAGTTTCTCAGGCACCATTAATGTCGATTGGCACACCGCTTTCGTGAGCAGGCTCGCTCCCACAGGGGAATTGCGTTGTATGGGAATAATTTGATGACAGCAAAAATCGCCGAGCTACTGATGTACACCGCCCCCGAACCAATCCGCCAGGCCAACGAACGCTGGCTGACCCGGATCCTCGAGCGTCTGGACACCACCCGCCAAACCGCCGAAGGCCTGTCGCTGCCAGACCTCTGGCTATCCCCGGACCTGCTGCTGACCCAAACCTGCGGCTACCCGCTGATGACCTTGTTGCGCGGTCAGGTCCGGGTGGTCGGCCGCCCACGTTACGAATTGCCTGACAGCAACGGCGGCAACCATTGCAGCCTGTTGCTCAGCCGCGCCGACGATCCACGCCGCAGCTTGCCGGCGTTTTACAACAGTCGCGGGGTGATCAACGATGAAGGCTCCAACAGCGGCATGAACCTGCTGCGCCATCGACTGGCGCCGTTGCACCGCGACGGACAGTTCTTCGCCAGTGTCGGCATCAGCGGCGCCCACCGCGAAAGCCTGCGTTGGTTGCGTGAAGACCTCGCCGAGCTGGCCGCCATCGACAGCGTGACCTTCGCCTACCTGGCGCGACACGCCGAAAAAGAAGTGGCCGGTTTGCGCGTGGTTGCCCGCAGTGCCTTCAGCCCGACCTTGCCTTACATCACCGTTGCGAGCGCGAGCGATGAGCAGATCGAACAGCTTCGGCAGGTGATGAACCAGACGTTGCGCGAGCTGCCGGACGTAGCCGAAATCCTCGGCCTGCAAGAAGTGTTGCCCGCGACACAAAGCGACTATCAAGTGGTGCTCGATTACCAACAAGAAGCCGAGGCATTGGGCTACGGACGCTTACGCTGACCGACGCAGTTCTGTAGGAGCGACTCTTGCCCGCGAAAGCGATCTGACGAACGCCACATAAATTCCATAATCGAATATAAAAATACCTTTTAAGTATTATTAAAGAATAAGGATCCCCAGCTAGAATCGCGCCACCGGATCACCGGACATTCAGCGACCCCTAACCCCAGGAGCCCCTATGTCCGGCGCCGACCTTTCCCATCGCAACCACGTGGGCGGATTGTTCCGCGCACATTACCCGTGGTTATGCGCACGGTTGCGCGGGCAACTGGGCGCCAGTGCCGACGCCGAAGACATCGCTTCTGAGACCTTCACGCAACTGCTCGAATCCCCAGGGCTGACGCCAATCCGCGAGCCCCGCGCCTTGCTGACCACCATCGCCCAGCGCCTGATCTACCAGCTCTGGCGCCGTCGCGATCTCGAGCGTCAGCATCTGGAGCAACTGCAAAACGCCGATGCCGATCAAGCGCAATCACCCGAACAACTGTTGCAATTGACCCAGGCCCTGCATCGCCTCGACCGCAGCCTCGAACGCTTGCCGGGCAAGGTCCGGGCGACGTTTCTGTTGTCGCGCATCGACGGCCTGACCTACCCGCAAATCGCCGCCGAACTGGGCATTTCCCAGCGTTCGGTCAGCGTCTACATGACGCGCACCCAAGCCTTGTGCACCCAGCACAGCGCCAATGAACCCCTAAACCGAATGACCCAGAGGTCCGCATGAGATCGATCAAAACCCTGCTAGGCAGTTCGCTGCTGGCCCTGAGCCTCGTGGCTACCCACGCGCCCGCCGCCGAAAAAACCGCACCGATCCACTTTGGCGACATCACTTGGGAAAGCGGCAGTTTTATCACTGAAGTGCTGCGCCTGATCGTCGAGAAGGGCTACGGCTACCCGACCGATACATTGCCGGGCAGCACCGTCAGCCTCGAAGCGGCGCTGGCCAAAAACGATATCCAGGTGATCGGCGAAGAATGGGCCGGGCGCAGTCCGGCGTGGGTCAAGGCGTCGAACGAGGGCAAAGTGTTCGGCCTCGGTGATACGGTCAAAGGAGCGACAGAAGGCTGGTGGGTGCCGGAATACGTGATCAAGGGCGACCCGGAGCGCGGGATCAAACCGTTGGCACCGGAGCTGAAATCCGTCGCCGACCTGCCGCGCTACAAGGACGTATTCCGCGACCCGGAAGACCCGAGCCGTGGGCGCTTCCTCAACAGTCCTACCGGCTGGACCTCGGAAATCGTCAACAGCCAGAAACTCAAGGCCTATGACCTGACCGCCGACTACGTCAACTTCCGCACCGGCTCCGGCGCCGCGCTGGATGCCGAGGTCGCATCGTCGATCCGCCGTGGCAAACCGGTGCTGTTCTACTACTGGTCGCCGACGCCGTTGCTGGGTCGTTTCAAACTGGTGAAACTCGACGAGCCAGCGTTCGATGCCGAAGCCTGGAAAACCCTGGCCGATGCCAACAACCCGCACCCGAAAGGCACTCGCTCGATGCCGGCGAAACTGGCGATTGGCGTGTCCGCACCGTTCAAGGCGCAGTACCCGGACCTGGTGGCGTTCTTTGAAAAAGTCGATCTGCCGATTGATCTGCTGAACCAGACGCTGGCGCAGATGAGCGAAAAACGTCAGCAACCCCGCCAGGTCGCCGAAGCGTTTTTGCGCGATCAACCGCAGGTGTGGAAGGGCTGGGTGCCGGGGGAAGTGGCGAGCAAAGTGAGTGGGAGTTTGTAGGTTTTTTCTGATGTTTTTGTAGTGCTTGATCCATTGCTTTCGCGGGCAAGCCTCGCTCCTACAGGGGTTAGCGTTCTTCACATCGACGCCAAACCTGTAGGAGCGAGGCTTGCCCGCGAATGGCCTCCCGCCTTACACCCATTCCACTGCCATAGCCGCTTTCTCGCCTGGCCAATAACCCCCCCACCTTAAACCCCACCCCCAGTTACCCCAGTCCAGCTTTTGTCCTGAAAGCCCTGAATACTGGCCGACTAATGGCCTTGCGCCCTCTATGTCGCTGTCTATGCTCACTCTTAGTTAGCAATGTCGGTCGCCATATCAAGGATTGGCGACCGCCGAGCACAGCCGAAAAAGCCTCAAGAGTGCGCAATCCAAGGCACCGACACTGAACAACAAGGAGCGGTCCCGTAAATGGAGTTACTTACCCAATCGTTAGGGTTGTTGGCCCGACCGGGCTATCAAGAGAAGGATGTCTTGATAAGAGCGTTGCTGCATGGACACTCCGATTGAACATCATTTATCACCTGACAAATCCTTCCCTTGGAGGGATGCGTGTGCCTGTTCCGTGGAACGTAGTGGTGGATCTTGAAAGACCAAGAACTTTCATCAATCAAAAGAACGCGCTGAAGGTGATAGAACCATGTTTAACCTACATCACAAGGCTGACCTGCTGCAGATCGAGCGATCCAACTGCGCATTGACCGAGGCCAACGCCAAGTTGGCGGCGGTCAGTCGCTCGATGGCGATGATCGAATTCAGCCCTGAGGGCGTCGTGCTCGATGCCAACGACAACTTCTGCGCCACCATGGGTTACAGCGCCGATGAAGTGCGCGGTAAACACCACCGGATCTTTTGCGAAGAAGCGTTCTACCGCAGCGAGGAATACGCCAAGTTGTGGCGTGAGCTGGCCCGAGGTGAACCGATCAGTGGCACGTTCCTGCGCTTGAACAAGGCCGGTCGGGAGATTTGGCTTGAAGCCAGTTACATGCCGGTGTTCGGGCCTGATCGCCAGGTTAGAAGTGTGATGAAAGTGGCCGCGGACATCACGGACCGAATCAATAAAGAACACGAAAACGAAAGCATGCTCGCGGCCATCGGGCGTTCCATGGCGGTGATCGAATTCACTCCCGAAGGGCGCGTGATTGCAGCCAACGAAAACTTCCTGAAAACCATGCATTACTCGCTCAACGAAGTGGTCGGTCAGCACCACAGCCTGTTCTGTCATCGGGCCGAATCCGAGTCAGCGCAGTACAAGGCGTTCTGGGCGTCACTCAATCGCGGCGAATATCACTCGCACCGTTTCGAGCGCAGAGACAAACACGGTCATACAGTCTTTCTGGAAGCGTCCTACAACCCGCTGTTCGACAGCAAGGGCCGCTTGTACAAAGTGGTCAAGTTCGCCAGCGACATCACTAACCAGGTCACCACCCTGCAAACCGCTGCGGAATCGGCCCACAGCACTTCGGTACAAAACGACGCCTGTGCGCAGAAAGGTTCCCAGGTGGTTCAGCAAACGGTGCAGATCATCCAGGACATTTCCCGCGACCTCAACGAAGCCGCCGAGAGCATCGATGCGGTGAGCAAACAGTCCGACATCATCGGCACCATCGTCCAGACCATTCGCGGGATTGCCGACCAGACCAACCTGCTGGCGCTCAACGCCGCCATCGAAGCCGCCCGGGCCGGGGAGCATGGGCGCGGGTTTGCGGTGGTCGCCGATGAAGTGCGCAGCCTCGCGGCACGCACCAGTCAGGCCACGCTGGAGATTGTCGAAGTGGTGCGCAAGAACCACGACTTGTCGTTGAGCGCGGTGTCGAGTATGCAATCGAGCCTGAGCCGCACCGGATTAGGCGTGGAGCTGGCGAACGAGGCGGGGGAGGTGATCCTGGAGATTCAACAAGGATCGCGGCACGTGGTGGATGCGATCAGCCAATTCAACTCGACGTTGCAATTGAACTGATCCCAAGAACACCACAAACCCAATGTGGGAGCGGGCTTGCTCGCGAATGCGGAGTGTCAGTCAACAGAGATGTTAAATGTACGCCGCTACCTGTAGGAGCCAGGCTTGCCGGCGAAAGCGTTCTCAAGGACGCCTTCGCCGGCAAGCCTGGCTCCTACAAATAGTTGAACTGATCCCGGAAACACCACAAGTCAAAAATGTGGGAGCGGGCTTGCTCGCGAAAGCGGAGTGTCAGTCAACAGAGATGTTGAATGTACGCCGCTACCTGTAGGAGCCAGGCTTGCCGGCGAAAGCGTTCTCAAGGACGCCTTCGCCGGCAAGCCTGGCTCCTACAAATAGGGTGTTGGCCTTAGAGCGAAGCCAGGAACTTGTCGACCACCTGAGGCCCATCAGCCTTCTCGGTACTGCCGTTTTCCTTGTCAGCCTGGGCCAGTTTCATCTTGTCCTGGATGCGCTCGGCGATCTCTTTGCCAATCGCCAGTTGTTGCGCCGGCGGCATGGCTTGCAGTTGATCTTCGGTGATGCCCATTTCTTTCAGGATACTGTCGCGCAGCCGCTGTTCCGGCGATTTGCTCATGTAGTCCTTGAAGTCGGCCAGGGCCGAGCTGTCGGTGGACTTGGTCTTGTTATCGTCCGGGACGGATGCTTGCAGGCCCACGCGGGTTTTCGCGAACGCTTCGTCAACGTTGTCGCTGATGGTGCTCGCCGCGCTGACTTGCTGGGTGGCGTTGTTCAGGCCGGACGACTGCACATTGGTGCTGTCCTGCTTGATTTGCGCGACGGTGTTTTGCGCGTTCTGGATCAAACCACTGTACAGCGCACTGGCGGCGGCCGTGGTCGGGTCCATGTCGGTGCGCTGGGTCTTTTGAACGATAGAAGCTTGATGGGCACTGACCAACATGATGGATAAACCTGTAGGTAATTGCTGTTGAGTCTGTAAGAGCAATTAGCGTGCCGCTGCTGAAAGCCCCTGTTTATGGGGTGATTCAACAGTGGCAGCGGTCAGATTTTGCCGTTGGGCGGCAGACGGCAACCGCTTCAACGGTGAGCGATGTTCTCCAGCGCCAGGTTGCGGGTTCTCGGACCGAAGTAACCGATGGTGATCATCACGATCAACATGCTGCTGACGATGAACGCCAACACCCCCGGTGTGCCGAAGTGTTCGAGAAAGATCCCGATCAGCAAGCTGCTGAACACCGTCGACAAACGACTGAACGAATAACAGAAACCCACGGCCCGGGCGCGGATGTTGGTGGGGAACAATTCGCTTTGATAGGAGTGGTAGGCGAAGCTCAGCCAGGCGTTGCAGAAGGTAATCATCACCCCGCAGACGATCAGCCCGACCGCACTGGTCTGTAGCGCGAACAGTGTGCCGAAGGTCATGGCGCCGAGGGCGGAACCGACGATTTGCCATTTGTTCTCGAAACGGTTGGCGAACTTCACAAACAGCAACGGCCCAAGCGGGTAGGCGAGGGTGATGATGAAGGCGTACATCAAACTGTGGGTCACGCTTACGCCCTGGCCGGACAGCAGCGCCGGCAACCAGTTGCCGAAACCGAAGAAACCGATGGCCTGGAATACGTGGAACACGATCAGCATCAAGGCGCGGCGGCGATAGGGTGGCTGCCAGATATCAGCAAAGCGGCCCGTGCCCTGAATATCCACCGCCGCCAGTTCTGGCTCATCCAGCGGTTTGCCCTGATCCTTCACGCAGCGGGCTTCGATGCTATCGAGAATCCGGCTGGCCTCATCAAAGCGACCATGTTGCGCCAACCAGCGCGGCGACTCCGGCAGCCGTGAACGCAGCCACCAGATAAACAACGCAAACACCGCGCTCGCCAACACCACCCAACGCCAACCCGAGACTCCGAACGGCGCTTGCGGCACCAGCCACCACGACATCAGCGCCACCGCTGGCACTGACAAAAACTGCACGAAAAACGCAAAGGCAAACGCTGAACTGCGCATGCGTTTGGGCACCAGTTCCGAGAGGTAGGCGTCGATGGTCACCAGCTCGATGCCCAGGCCAATACCCACCAGAAAGCGCATGCAGATAATCCCCAGCGCTGAACTTTGCACGCCCATCGCCACGGTCGCGACGGTGTACCAGATCAGCGCAAAGGTGAAGATCGCTCGCCGACCGAAGCGGTCTGCCAAGGGACTGAGCAGACTCGCACCGAGGAACAATCCGAGAAACGTCGCAGAGGCAAACGCAGCCTGATCGGAGAAGCCGAACACGCCTTGGCTACCGGTGGCGAAGATGCCGTCGCGGATCAGGCCGGGGCTGATGTAGGCGGTCTGAAATAGATCGTAGAGCTCGAAAAAGCCGCCGATGGATAGCAGCGCCACCAGTTTCCAGATCGTGGAAACGGCTGGCAGTCGGTCGATGCGGGCGGAAATCTGTGCGGCACGAACAGGGTCGATGCCGTCTGATTGAACAGCGGCGAGGGTGTGAGCAGACATGGGCTGATCCGATTCTTGTTGAACGGGAAGCTTAGCCTGCTATCGGAAATAAATTGTTGCGAATCTTTGCGGCTTTTCGCCTGGATTCGCCGGGTTATCGCAATAACGCCTGACCTTTTAAGCGTTTATGGCGCGATCGGGATATCAAACTCCCGAAACGCATCATCCACCGGCAGATAACCCAGCACCCGCGTGGTTTCGCTGAGATCGAGGCGCTTGAAGCGGTTGTTGGAAATACCGTGGGCGATCAGGTGCTGCACGCCTTCGACTTCCACCGAACGCTGCAGCAATTGCACCGCATCGCGGGGGCTGAGCCAGGCGCTCAGGTCGCGGGCATTGGTCAGCTCATGGCGGTCCGGGAATTCGAAAGCGCCAATACGGATGGCGATGGTCGAGAGCCCACGCTTGGCGGCATAAAACCCACACAACGCCTCGCCATAACATTTGCTCACGCCATACAGATTGGCCGGCATTACTTGCATGCCTGGGGTGATCTGCCGATCCACCGCATAACCTTCGATTGTTTGTGCGCTGCTGGCGAACACCAGGCGTTTGCAACCGGCTACCACCGCCGCTTCAAACAGGTAAGTGGTGGCCAGGATGTTGTTGGGCAGCAGTTCGTCGAAGGTTGCCGTGGCGTGGGGGATGCCGGCGAGGTGGACGATGACGTCGATGCCGTTCAGTACTGCGGCGATAGCCTTGGGATCGGCCATGTCCAGGCGCACAAACTGGTGGGGTGCCTCGACCGGGAAATCGGGTTCGACGCGGTCGGTCAGCACGAAGGTGTAGCGATCCTTCGACGCTTCGAAAAAGGTTTTGCCGATTCTGCCGCAGGCGCCGGTGAGCAGCACGTTGAGTCCGTTCATGAATCTCTCTTTCTATGGAAATAGGGGGCTAATGCCAGTCCGTTAAACCGTAAAGCGATCTGTAGCAGCTGGCGAAGCCTGCGTTCGGCTGCGCAGCAGTCGTAAAACCTGAGTGCACGGTTTCCCTGAAGCACCGCGCTGGCTTACTTCACGTCTGCTTCGCAGCCGAACGCAGGCTTCGCCAGCTGCTACAAAGAGTGTGTTTCGCTGACGGATCGGCATTAAGGGCGTGTGTCGGGGGTTAAGGCAAGCCGTTGCAGCCGTGTTTGAGGAACCCCGGACGCTGTGCCAGTCGTTGAAAATACTCATCGACGGCAGGGAAGTCCGGCCGCTCCATCGGCGTCATCAGCCAACGATTGACCGACAGACCGATGACGATGTCTGCGAGGCTGAACCGTGGCCCGGCAACATAAGCCTTGGTCGCCGCAAGTTGATGCTCAAGGATGCTCATCTTGTGGTTCCAGTCATTGATGCCGACGCCAATCTGATGCGGGTCCTGAAACTCGGGGTCCTTGCGCACCAGCGCGGTGAACGCGTAGCCCCACGACCGATTGAGTTCAGTGGCCTGCCAATCCATCCACTGCTCCACGCGCGCGCGGGCGGCTGGTTCAGTCGGCAGCAACTCGTGGTTGTGATGCTTGCCGGCCAGGTAACGGCAAATCGTGTTGGATTCCCACAACACCCCGGCGTCATCGATGATCACCGGCACCTGGGCGTTGGGGTTGAGACGGGTGAACTCGGGGCTGTGGGTCGAGGCAAAACCGCTGCCCCAGTCCTCACGTTCGTAGGAAACGCCCAGCTCTTCGCAGGTCCACAGGACTTTTCTGACGTTGATGGACGAAGCCTTACCGAGAATCTTCAGTGCATGTTCCATGGAGCTACTCCTTTAGCGAATCGACGCCTCGGGAATCTAACATCAAGAAGCAGGATCCGGCAGGGCCGACGCTGGCAAACCAAACGTGCGATCAAACAGCCAGTTGAAGGCGAAGGTGTAGCAAGGGATGAACAGGATCAGCGCCAGATCCAGCAGGAAGGCTTGCACCAGGCTGATGTTCATCCACCAGGCGATCAACGGGATGAGAAACACTATCAAGGTTAGTTGAAAACCCACGGCATGGGCGATGCGCCGCTTGACCGTGCGGGTGCGCGAGGGCTGTCGGCTTTCCCAGCGTTCGAACAGCGAGGTGTAGATGAAATTCCAGGTCACGGCGATGGTGGTAATGATCACCGCCAGTGGTCCGGTGCTGCCCGGCGATGTACCGGACAGCAGCGCCAGGCCGAGGGCCGAGAAAGTCATGCCGATCACTTCGTAGAGCGACACGTAGACCAGTTTGCGTTTAACGCCTTGCATGGAGTTTTGCCTCTTTCTTGCGAACTTGAGCCAGCAGCACTGGCGAAGGCGGCGAAAGATAGCTTCAATAGGGCTGACAGAAAAAGTCAGTAGCTTTCAGTTTTATTGATAGGACGGCGGATGAGTTTCAACAGCGACAGCATTGAATTGTTTCTTGCGGTGATCGAGCGCGGCTCGTTTTCCGCTGCAGCCCGGGCGCTGGGCAAAGTGCCGTCGGCGGTGAGCATGGGCATCGGCAATCTGGAGGCCGAACTCGGTTATCCGCTGTTCGACCGCAGCCATCGCGAACCGGTGCCGACCGCCATGGCCAGTGCGCTGGTGCCCCACGCCCGGCTGATTTTTGAACAGCTCAAGCAGTTGCAGGTGCATGCGGTCGAGTTGTCATTGGGGCTGGAGAGCAAGCTGTCGATCGGCGTGGTGGCGGACATCGACAAGCGTCGGGTGATGGCCGCGCTCAAGGTGATTGCCGAGCGTCATCCGCTGCTGGACATCGAAGTGCTGACCGCGCCTCAGGATGATGTGCTGGCGATGTTGCACAGCGATCGCATCAGCGTGTGCCTGGCGTTCGCCGGGTTGAGCATGAACGTGCTGGAACGGTTCCAGTTCGTCGGCACCGAGCGGATGATCGCCACGCTGGCGGCGGACAATCCGCTGTTTCAGGGGCAGGATTTGTTTCTGGAAGATTTGGTACATGTGCGCCAGATCATCGTCGCCAGCCGCGACTTGCCGATCAGCGAAACCCGGCCATTGGTGGCCGAGTCTTACTGGCGCACCGACACTTTGGCAGCGGCACTGGAAATGGTTGAAGCGGGGTTGGGATGGGGCAATTTTCCGTTGTCGGTGGTGCAGCCGTTGCTCGACGCTGGACGGCTCAAGCGCCTGAGGTTCAGGAATATCGAAAATGGCTTGGTGCTGCCGGTGCATGCGGTGTGGCTCAAGAGCCAGCCAATGCAGAAGGGCGCGTTGGCCTTCGTCGGGCTTATGTCCGGCGCGTAACCTGTGGCGAGCGAGCAAGCTCGCTCGCCACAGGGGCGGGACGCAACCTTCAGGTACTCTCGCGAATCTTCAACTCAAACCCCATGTCCTGCACCGGTTTGGCCACCGAGTTACCCGCCATCAATGTCAGCATCTGCTCCGCCGCACGCCGGCCGATAGCCTCGCGCGGGGTGCTGATGCTGCTCAGGCGCGGCACCATGTGGGCCGAGGCGGGCAGGTCGTTGAAGCCGAGGACCGCTATTTGCTCGGGAATTTTGATCCCGCAACGCATGGCTTCCAGCAGTGCGCCTTGGGCCAGGTCGTCGTTGCCGAAGAAGATCGCATCCACATCCGGATGGCTGGCCAGCAGTTGCAGGAACAGTTCGCCGCCCAAGCCGACAGAAGACGCACGCGGCGTCAGCACTTCCAGATCCGGGTCGTACAAGCCGGCCTTTTGCAGGGCCTTGCGGAAGCCTTCACCGCGCAGCAATGTGCGCTGATCCAGTTGCGCGCCGATGTAGGCCAGGCGCTTGCGACCCCGCGACAGCAAATGCTCGGCGGCGGTTTCACCGGCAGCCAATTGCGAGAAACCGACACAGTTAACCCCGGCCGCGCTGTCCAGTTCCATCATGTACACGCAGGGAATGTTGCTCGCCTCGATCATCCGCCGCGAACTTTCAGTGCGATCAAACCCGGTCAGCAACAAGCCGCGCGGCTGATAGGCCATGTAGTTGCGCAGCAGGTTTTCTTCTTCATCGCGCGAGTAGTGGAAGTTGCCGATCAGCACTTCAAAGCCCTTGGGCCGCAGCACCTGATGAATGGCTTCCAGAGTGTCGATGAACAGCAGGTTGGACAGCGACGGCACCAACACCACCACCGAATGGCTCTGGGCCGAGGCCAGTGCGCGGGCGGCGGGGTTGACCACGTAATTCAGCTCAAGCGCGGCTTTCTGCACTTTTTCCACCAGTTCGGTGGCCACGGTGCTGACCCCGCGCAAGGCCCGGGAAGCGGTGATCGGACTGACGCCGGCCAGGCGTGCAACTTCATTGAGGGTAGGGCGGCCAGTGGTGCGTGGATTTTTATCGTTTTTAGGGGTGGTCATCGGGGCGGCTTGCCAAACAAAATTCAAGGCACTAAGGTAGCGCTGTCTCGATGCAGCTGCAAATGCGTGAGCGGGGTTTGCCTGATCCTCGTTCTTCGGCGTCGCGAACGAACATGCTGCAACCCACAAAAATGACAAAAAGGCGTCGGCAACTTCTGCTTTTGATCTGGTGTCATAACTGGCAAAGGTAGCGCTGTCTGCGCGCTGAGGTGTTTCATGAATCATCCCATCACCGCCCTGGTCATCATGGGCGTTGCCGGTTGTGGCAAGACTTGCGTCAGCGAAGCCTTGTGCCAGCTCAGCGGCGCGACTGCCATTGAAGGCGACACTTTTCACCCTGCCGCCAATATCGAAAAGATGAGCGCGGGTATCCCCCTGAACGACGACGACCGTGCCGGCTGGCTCGACAGCCTGTGCGATGAATTGCGCCGCGTTGACGCCAAGGGCGAGCGCCCGGTGTTGACCTGTTCGGCCCTCAAACACAGTTACCGCGAAGTACTGCGCAGTGCCTTGCCGGGCCTGGGCTTCGTGTTTCTTGAGCTGACCCCTGAAGTCGCTGCCGAGCGTGTATCGCACCGCCCGGGCCACTTCATGCCGTCGACCTTGATCGACAGTCAGTTCGCCACCCTGGAATCCCCCGTTGGCGAGCCGCTGACCCTGGCTCTCGATGCGTCGAACCACAGCGTCGAGCAACTGGCCAAGCAGGCACATGTCTGGTGGCTGGAACACGGCTTGAAACTCGCGGTATGAGTTTTCTTCGAAGAGATAGCGCTGTCCTTATGGTTTTCGAATTACCCGCTTTAATAACAACAACAATCAGGAGACACCCCTAATGTTTGGCATGTCCCACGAGTCGTTCCTGCTGCTAGATGCAGTGGTTACCGTGATCGGACTCATCGTCTTGATCACCAAGTTCAAATTCCATCCGTTCATTGCCCTGATCATCGCCGCTGGCTTCCTCGGCCTGACCTCCGGCATGCCGGTGGGCACCATTCTCAAGGCGTTCCAGGACGGCTTCGGTGGTGTGCTCGGGTTTGTCGGGATCATCCTCGCGCTGGGCACCATGCTCGGCAAAATGATGGCCGAGTCGGGCGGGGCGGATCAGATTGCCCAGACCCTGATTCGCGCGTTCGGCAAAGAGCGTGTGCAGTGGGCCATGATGTTCGCGGCGTTCCTGGTCGGGATTCCGCTGTTCTTCGAAATCGGCTTCGTGCTGCTGATTCCGCTGGTGTTCATCGTTGCCCGGCGTACCGGTGTGTCGATCATCAAGATCGGTATCCCGTTGCTGGCCGGTCTGTCGGCGGTGCACGGCCTGGTGCCACCGCACCCGGGCCCATTGCTGGCGATTGGCGTGTTCGGTGCCGACATCGGTAAAACCATTCTGTACGGCCTGATCGTCGCGCTGCCGACCGCCATCATTGCCGGTCCGATCTTCGGTACGTTCATTGCCAAGTACATTCCGGGCCATGCCAACCAGGAACTGGTGGATCAACTGGCGCGCGAGCCACAAGCCACCACGTTGCCGAGCTTCAGCATCACCCTGATCACCGTGTTGCTGCCGGTGTTCCTGATGTTGCTCAAGACGTTTGCCGACGTAGCGCTGCCGGACGGGCACTTCTTCCGCAGCTGGATGGACCTGATCGGTCACCCGATCTCGGCGCTGCTGCTGGCGTTGCTGCTGTCGCTGTACACCTTTGGCCATCGTCAGGGCATCGGTTCGAAACAGATCCTGAAACTGCTGGACGCGAGCCTTGCGCCGACCGCCGCGATCATTCTGATCATCGGTGCCGGTGGTGGCTTCAAGCAGATGCTGGTAACCAGCGGTGTGGGTGATGTGATCGGCCACATGGCGGTGAATGCACAGATCTCGCCGATTCTGCTGGCTTGGCTGGTGGCGGCGGTGATTCGCGTGGCTACCGGTTCTGCGACCGTGGCGACCATTACGGGCGCGGGCATTGTGGTGCCGGTGGTAGGGATGATTCCGGGTGTGAACCGTGAGCTGCTGGTGCTGGCCACCGGTGCCGGTTCGCTGGTGCTGTCCCACGTCAACGACGCCGGTTTCTGGCTGGTGAAGCAGTACTTCAACATGACCGTGGCCGAGACGTTCAAAACCTGGACCGCGATGGAAACCATCCTGTCCGTGGTGGCGCTGGGCTTTATCCTGTTGTTGTCGCTGTTCGTCTAAAAGCTTCGCGGGCAAGCCTCGCTCCTACAGGGATACCGATCGTTCCCACGCAGAGCGTGGGAACGATCAGGTACAAAAAAACCGCAGCGATGCGGTTTTTTTGTGGGTGCTTGATGGGTCAGGCGCTGGTTTTGGTGACTAACCCATCGGCCCGAAACATCCCGCGAATCCCGCGTACTGCCTGACGAATCCGGTCCTGGTTTTCGATCAGCGCGAAGCGCACATGATCATCCCCGTATTCCCCGAATCCTACGCCCGGCGAGACACAAACCTTCGCTTCGGCGAGCATTTTCTTGGCGAATTCCAGCGAGCCCAAGTGCGCATACGCCTCGGGAATCTTCGCCCAGACGTACATCGAGGCTTTCGGGTTTTCGACCATCCAGCCCAGTTCATGCAGGCCTTTGACCAGCACGTTGCGACGCTGCCGATATTGTTCGGCAATGTCCTTCACGCATTGCTGATCGCCTTCCAGCGCCGCAATGGCTGCAACCTGTAACGGCGTGAACGTGCCGTAGTCGTGATAACTCTTGATCCGCGCGAGGGCGTTGACCAGTTCGGCGTTACCGACCATGAAACCAATCCGCCAACCCGCCATGTTGTAGCTCTTGGACAGGGTGAAAAACTCCACCGCAATGTCCTTGGCGCCGGGCACTTGCATGATCGACGGGGCTTTCCAGCCGTCGTAGACGATGTCGGCGTAGGCCAGGTCGTGCACCACCAAAACGTCATACTGCTTGGCGAGGGCGATCACGCGCTCGAAGAAATCCAGCTCCACGCACTGGGCGGTCGGGTTCGACGGGAAGCCGAGGATCATCATCTTCGGTTTCGGGATCGAGCCGCGAATCGCGCTTTCCAGTTCGGCGAAGAAGTCCACGCCCGGAATCAGCGGCACCGAACGCACCTGGGCGCCGGCAATCACGGCACCGTAGATGTGAATCGGGTAGCTCGGGTTCGGCACCAGCACGGTGTCGCCCTGGTCGAGGGTGGCCAGCATCAAGTGCGCCAGGCCTTCCTTGGAACCGATGGTGACAATGGCTTCGGTTTCCGGGTCGATATCGACCGCGTAGCGATCCTTGTACCAGTTGGAAATCGCCCGGCGCAGACGCGGGATACCTTTGGACGTCGAATAACCGTGGGTGTCTTCGCGCTGGGCGACGGTCACCAGTTTTTCGACGATGTGCGGCGGGGTCGGGCCGTCAGGGTTGCCCATGCTGAAGTCGATGATGTCTTCGCCACGACGACGGGCGGCCATCTTCAGCTCGGCAGTGATGTTGAATACGTAAGGGGGGAGTCGATCTATGCGCGCAAAGCGGCGCGGCGAACCTGGGTTAGCCATTGGTGCCTCGGATAACGTGAGCGCCCGGAACCGTCCGAGCGACGCTGGCCACTGCGGTGGCCTGTGGCGGAATGTAAGGGCTGTTGTGGCAAACTGTCCAGCGTCTGTGCAAACAAAAATTTCCGAAGGAAACGGGTTGATGGAATTTATCAGTGGCTTCTTGCTGAGCCTTTCGCTGTGCCTGGATATCGGCGTGGCCAACATCGCGATGATCACCCTGGCGATGCAACGCGGCTATTTTCAAGGCTTTGCGCTGGGGTTGGGGACGTGTGTCGGCGACCTGATCTACGCCGTGCTGGCGCTGGCCGGGATGACGGTTTTGCTGCAATACGAAACCGTGCGCTGGGTGCTGTGGATCGGCGGTTCGGCGTTGTTGCTGTACTTCGCGGCGAAGATGATCTACTCGGCGATCCACCACGAAGCGGTGCTGGCCGAGGGCGCGGAGGTGGGAAACAACTCCCATCGGCGTGAGTTTTTTCGCGGCATCTTCCTCGCCATGTCCTCGCCCAGCGCGATTCTCTGGTTTGCCGCGGTGGGCGGCACTCTGATTGCCCGTTCTGGCGGCGGTGGCGCACTCAGCTCGGCATTGTTTCTCGGCGGATTTCTCTGCGCCGGGGTGCTGTGGTGCGTCGCTTTGTGCTTCGCGGCGAGTCACGGCGGCAAGTTGCTGGGCGACAAGCTGCTGCGTTACTCCTACATGGCATCGGCGGCGATCTTCTGCTATTTTGCGGTCTACGTGATCCTATCGGGCTATAACGAGTTCATCGGCAAGGCTGCCGTCGGGCAGGTTCCCGGGCTCTGACTGGGAGAATCGGGCAAGGCTTCTATACTCCCAGCCGAACCCACCTTTTTTGTACCAGGAGTTGAGTCATGGATGAGCAAACACGCGTCAAACCGGCCGAGCCACGCTTCGAGAGCGGGCACTTCCTGCTCATTGCCGGGCTTGGCGGTCGATTTACCCAGGAAACCTCCAAAAAAATCCCCGAGCTCTGGGAAAAGTTCATCCCCGAGATTGGCAAGATTCCTGGTCAAAAAAGCGAAGTGACCTACGGCATCTGCTGCAATCCCGACGGCATGGGTGGCTTCGAATACATCGCCGGCGTCGAAATCAGCAAACTCGACGACTTGCCGGACAAATACCGCTGGGTCGAGGTTCAGCCTCAGCACTACGCGGTGTTCGAGCACAAAGGCTCGCTGGACACCTTGCCCGAGACCTTTCAGTACATCTGGAAAACCTGGCTGCCGCAGTCCGGTCGTCAGGCGGCAGATGCCCCGGAGTTCGAGCGCTACAGCGAGGATTTCAACCCGAAGCTCAACACCGGCGTACTGGAAATCTGGTTGCCGCTCAAGGATTGAAAACCGCGAGAGGCGGACCCCACGTCCGCCTCTCGATGGGTTATTTGCCCTGCTTCAGCCGCCGCGCCCGCAACAGGTCGATGGACAACGTAATGAAGCCAAACGCGCTGATGCCCAACAGCATAAGAAGGCCGATCTGAACGCTGCTCATGGTGTTTCCCCCTATGGATGATCAGAGACAGGGACCACCAATAATCCGATTCGCCGAGCAATAACAGCGCCTATACGCAGGCTTTACGGCATCGGCGGTGATCGATATGAACACCTTATTCCTCTATGATCTGCCCCCTCTTCAACGCTGAAACCGAGCTGCCATGAACACCGTTATCCGCCACGTCACCCCCGCCGACCTGGACCGTTGCTTCGCCATCGAAACCGTGGCCTACGAAGGCGACGAAGCCGCCACCCGGGAAAAAATCGCCACCCGCATCGCCACCTGGCCCGACGGATTCATCGTGGCCGAAGTCGATGGCGTTGTAGCCGGTTTCATCAATTCCGGTGCGGCGTTTGAAGTGGAAATGTCAGACGAAGCGTTCAAGGAACTGATCGGCCACGACCCGGCCGGACCGCATGTGGTGATCATGTCGGTGGTGGTGCACCCGGATTATCAGGGGCAGGGTTTGGCAAAGCGCTTGATGGGGGAATTCATCGAGCAAATGCGCGGCATGGGCAAGGCCAGCATTCATCTGATGTGCAAGGAACGGCATATCCCGCTGTATGCCGGTTTTGGGTTCGCCTACATCAAGCCATCGGCGTCGGACCATGGCGGGATGGCGTGGCATGAGATGGTGTTGGCGCTGTAACAAATATCTTCGGAGCGCCGAATATCCCCTGTGGGAGCGAGCTTGCTCGCGATTGCGGTCTGACGGTCACATCAATGTTGGATGTGCCGCCGTCATCCCGAGCAAGCTCGCTCCCACAGGGTTTGCGTCGCTTGAACGTTAGCGGCCAGACAGGGAATGTTGTCTTCTACAAATCAAAAAACCAGTCCCATCCGCCGTTCATACCCAATCCGCCCCTTATACGCCTCGCCACTATCCACAAATCCAAACCTGGCATACAGTGCAATCGCCGCTTCATTGTCAGCATCCACCGACAACTCAATCCCCTTTATTTCCGGGAATGCCAGACGCGCCGCCTCGGGCAGTGCTTGCAGGCAGGCTTTGCCATAGCCTTTGCCCTGGGCGCGTTGATCGACTTGCAAGGCGTGCAAGGTGGCGCTGTGTTCATTGGCCCAGGCCGGGAGCGCCGGTGGGCGTTTGAGCAGCAGGAAGGCGACGGGAATTTCTTCGACCAGCAAGGCAAAGCCTTTGACGCCGGGACCGGGTTTGGACAGCAAGGAGTGCAACGCTCCGTGGATGTCGCCGGAGAATTTGATTTGTTCTTTGTGTACTTCGATGGCCTCGACCTGCTGGCGCTGAAGCGTGTTCAGGTTTTCATAAGGCACAAGTAGAGCTGTCACTGGAGTGTCCTTTTTCCACTGCAAACGGGCTTCGGATTCTAGCGAGTTTGCGTGGTTGGATTATTTTTATTTGTGTTGTCGATTCAACGTTACGCCGAACGACTAGAGGTGTCTTCACTACAAAAACATGGAGAACCCCCATGAACTCGCAAACCCAAATCCATAACTTGATCGAAAACTATCGCCAGGCCGTCATCGCCAAAGACGTGGAAAAAGTCATGGCCCTGTACGCCGACGACATCGTCTCCTTCGACGCGGTCAAGGCCCTGCAATTCAAGGGCAAGGCTGCCTACCGCGCGCATTGGCAGGCATGCATGGAAATGTGCCCCGGCCCGCACATTTTCGAGTTCCACGAGATCGACATCGCGCCGTCGCAGGAGATCGCCTTCGCGCATTGGCTGGCCCAGTGCGGCGGCACCAATGAGAAGGGCGAAACCCAGTCCTGCTGGATGCGCGTTACACAGTGCTATCGGCAAGAAGCGGGGCTTTGGCAGATTGTGCATGAACACTGGTCGGCGCCGTTCGACATGACCAGCGGCGCCGCGCTGTTCGAGCTGAAACCCTGATCGTCGGGGCTTACTCGTCGGAGCTTACTCGTCGGAAAGTCCGCCAAAGCACCCAACAGCAGCCATAGTTGATCAGCCGATCACGGAGAGTCCCATGAAGTACCTATGCCTGGTTTATAGCAACGAACAGGCGTTGCACTCACTGCCCGACAGCCCCGAAGACGCCGAGTGCATGGCCTATGCCGAGTCGATCCAGGGCAGTGGCCGGATGATCGCCGCCGAGGCGCTGGAGTCGGTGCAGACCGCCACCACGGTGCGGATGCGCAACGGCAAGTTGTCGATCACCGACGGCCCGTTCGCCGAAACCAAGGAGCAGTTGGCCGGCTTCTACCTGATCGATGCCAAGGACCTTAACGAAGCCATCCAGGTCGCCGGCGACATCCCGGCGGCCCGGGTCGGCTGTGTCGAGGTGCGTCCCGTTCGCCAGTTGAATCCCTGAACAATCAAAAATAAACAGGAGAACTGCATGAGCCCGCAACCCTTTAAAAAACAGCCTGCCGAATTCGAGTTGTCGATCAGCCGTTTGATCGATGCGCCACGGCGCAAAATCTTCCGCGCCTGGACCGAGCCGGCCTTGCTCGCCCAGTGGTGGGGGCCCCACGGCATGACCACGCCGGAGTGCGAAATGGACCTGTGGGTCGGCGGGCAGTTTCGCACTCTGATGCGCGCCCCCGATGGCACGGAATACCCGACCATGGGCGTGTTCCTGGAGATCGTCGCGCCGGAACGGCTGGTGTTCACCGACGCGTTTATTCCTGGCTGGATTCCGTCGGGAAAACCGTTCATGAGTGCCGAAGTAACCCTCGAAGACCGGGACGGCAAAACTCTCTACACCGCCCGGGCCATGCATTGGAGCGAAGAGGATCGGCAAGCCCACGAGGCCATGGGGTTTCACGACGGTTGGGGACAGAGCCTGGATCGGTTGGTGACGCTGGTGACCGAAGGCATGCCGGACTGATGTCCGCCGAGTCGGTCAAGGCGCGGGTCGAGCAGGTCTACCGCGAAGACTCGCGGCGAATCCTTGCGACACTGATCCGTTTGCTCGGTGATTTCGACCTCGCCGAAGAGGCCTTGCACGAGGCGTTTTTCGTCGCGGTCGAGCGCTGGCAGCGTGACGGCGTGCCGGACAATCCGCGCACCTGGCTGGTCTCCACCGGGCGCTTCAAGGCGATTGATGTGTTACGGCGGCGCGCGCGTTTCAAGGCGTCGCGACCGTTGCTGATCGCGCAACTTGAAGAGCTGGAACAGGCCGACTGGAGTGGTGAAGACGTGGAAGACGATCGCTTGCGGCTGATCTTCACCTGCTGTCACCCGGCCCTCGCGGCGGACGCCCAAGTGCCGCTGACCCTGCGCGAAGTCTGCGACCTGACCACGGAAGAAATCGCTCGGGCCTTCCTCTCGGCGCCGGCCACCATCGCCCAGCGCATCGTGCGCGCGAAAGCGAAGATTCGTGACGCGAAAATCCCTTACCAAGTGCCGTCGCTGGCCGAATTGCCCGAGCGTCTCGACAGTGTATTGAGGGTGATTTACCTGGTGTTCAACGAAGGTTACTCGGCCTCCGTCGGCGCCGAACTGACCCGGGAAGAGCTGACCCGCGAAGCGATTCGTCTCGGGCGGTTGCTGGTGGAGTTGTTGCCCGAGCCTGAGGTGATGGGGTTGCTGGCGTTGATGCTGTTGCACGAATCGCGACGCCCGGCCCGGACCTCGGACACTGGCGAGTTGATCCTGCTGGACGAACAGGACCGTTCGCTGTGGGACGCCGGGATGATTGCCGAAGGTTGTGCGCTGGTGGAGCGCGAGCTGACCTTGCGGCGCTTCGGGCCTTACTGCCTGCAAGCGGCGATTGCGGCGGTGCATGCCGAAGCGCCGACGGCGGGGGAGACCGATTGGCCGCAGATTGTGGGGCTGTATGACTTGCTGCTGCGGGCGGTGCCGTCGCCGGTGATCGAACTGAACCGCGCGGTAGCGCTGGCCATGCGTGATGGGCCGTTGGCGGGGTTGACGGTGGTGGAGGATCTTCTGGCGCGGGGGGAGTTGCTGGATTACCACCTGGCGCATTCAGCGCGGGGGCAGTTTTGTCGGCAGTTGGGAAGGGTGGACGAGGCTAGGGCGGCGTATGAACGGGCGCTTGAGTTGACCCAGCAGGCGCCGGAGCGGCGGTTTATTGAGGGGCGGCTCAGGGAGCTGGAATGATGTGGTGGGGCTGCCGGCCTCTTCGCGGGCAAGCCTCGCTCCTACAGTATCCATTGTGATTCGACTCGAACCTGTAGGAGCGAGGCTTGCCCGCGAAGAGGCCATCAGGACCATCAATAAAAGGTCAGGCCTGCTGCCGAGTCACCGTCAACACAATCTCCCGAACACACACGTTCTACGGCTGCTGATACGCGCGGCTCTGCCGGCGTTGCGCGGGTTGCATGAGGTAGGGTCCCCCCGTAGCAGCTGTCGAGCACCGCGAGGCGGCGTTCGGCGGCGAAGCCGTCGTAAACCCTAAATATGCGGTCTACCTGACACACCGCGTCGCCTGATTTCACGACGGCTTCGCCGCCGAACGCAGCCTCGCGCAGCTCGACAGCTGCTACGGGGGCGCCGCTATTCCAACATCTTGCTCAACAACCAACTCCCCGCTGGCCCCGGCGGATGCAGCCTTGACCACAGCGCATCGACAAACAGTGGTTTCGGCCAGCCGCGCACGTCCAGTTCTACCAGCACCCCCGCGCCAAACCGGCCCACCAGCCAGCGCGGCAGCGGTGCCCAGCCGAATCCGCCCTGGGCCATTTCCAGCAGCATCAGGTAACTCGGCGCCGACCACACTCGACCCTTCGCGCGACTTTCATACGGATTGACGATGGTCGCCAAACGCAACTCCCGATGCTGTTGCAGCAGATCCTGATCGATCCCGTTCTGTGTCGCTAACGGGTGCGATTGAGAGACGAACAGCGCGATTTCCGTGTGCTCATCGACCGTAGAACTGACCAGATCCGGCGGATAGCTGTCCTGCATTTCGGCGAAGGCGACATTTGCCCGACCGCGTTGCACCAGCGCCACCAGGTCATCGCATTCGGCGATCAGGCATTCGAGCTCCAGGTCTGGATAGCGCTGCTCGAAAGCGCTGAGGGCCGCTTCGAAACGGTCGGACTGATAGGTGTCGGAAATCGCCACCGTCAGCTTCGCCTCGACCCCTTGGGACAATTGGCTGGCGGTCATTTCCAGGCGACTGGTGGCGGCGAGGATGTCCTCGGCCCGTTGCAGCATCACGTGCCCGGCCGGGGTCAGCGTGGGCTTGCGGCTGCTGCGGTCGAACAGGGTCAGGTTGAGGTCGATCTCCAGGCTCGCCACGGCGGCACTGATGGTCGACTGACTGCGCCCGAGTTTGCGCGCCGCTGCGGAAAACGAGCCTTGGGTCGCCGCCTGGACAAACGCCAGCAACACTTCGTGAGAGGCCATGAACTATCGCCTTGGTCGATGGTTATTGATTATGAAGTATCGGTGTGCTGACAGATCATGGCAACCACACTCACTCAGGGAGTCTGGCCATGAACGCCAACAAATCCATCACTGAACGTATTTTCCAGGCCATTGGTTTCGAACTGCTGGCCGTCGTGATCTGCACCCCGCTACTGGCCTGGGTCATGGACAAGCCGATGCTGGAAATGGGCGTCGCCACCATCGCCATCGCCGCGTTGGCGTTGGCCTGGAACGTGGTGTTCAACGGGTTTTTCGACCGCTTGCTCAAGCGTTTCGAGATCGTGCGCAATGCTTGGGTCCGGGTCGTGCACGCGCTGTTGTTTGAAGGCGGTTTGATCGTGATGGGCGTGCCGCTGATTGCCTGGTGGCTGAGCATCAGCCTGTGGCAGGCGTTCCTGCTGGACATCGGCGTGCTGCTGTTTTTCCTGCCGTACACCTATGTTTACCACTGGGGGTATGACGTGGTGCGGGAGCGGTTGGTCTTGCGCAGTTCTTGCCAAGGCTAATGACCTTGTAGCAGCTGTCGAGCACCGCGAGGCCGCGTTCGGCGGCGAAGCCGTCGTAAACCCTGAATACGCGGTCTACCTGACACACCGCATAGTCTGATTTCACGACGGCTTCGCCGCCGAACGCGGCCTCGCGGTGCTCGGCAGCTGCTACACGGGGCCCGTCGTCCCGCCACACAACTCACTCACAAACGCCAAAAACGCCCGCACCTTCGCCGCCGGTAAATGCCGCGACGGGTACAACGCATACAACGGAAATCGCTCGTCCGGCCAGTCCGGAAACAACTCCACCAATCGTCCTGCTGCCAGCGCCGGGGCAATCCCCAAATCCAAAACCTGGGCAATCGCCTCGCCACTTTCGCAAACGCTGTGCAACGTACCGACATCATTAACCAGCAACCGGCAATGCGGCTGCACATGCAGCACCGCGCGCCCCGGGCGATGAAACTCCCAGCCAAACGGCCGCGCCGTCTGCGGGTCGCGAAACTGCACGCACACATGCCGCTCATCTTCCATGTCCAGCGGCGCCAGCGGTCGGCCGTGACGCTTCAGATACGCCGGAGCGGCGAGGGTCAGCACGCGCACGTCCAACAACTTGCGTGCCACCAGCGACGAAGACTGCGGATGGCCGAAACGCACCGCCAGATCGAAGCCGTCCGCCACCATGTCGCCCAGTTGATCGCGGGTTTGCAGTTCCAGGTACAGCTCCGGATAACGCGCCATGAACTGCCCGAGCTTCGGTCCCAGAATCAGTCGCGAGAAATACGGGTCCATGTTCACCCGCAACCGACCGCGCACTTGCGTGGCGCTGGTCGAGGCCGAGTTGGCGGCTTCTTCCAGGCTGGCCAGCAGCGGCGCGATTTCGCCATGGAAGCGCCGACCTTCATCGGTGAGCGTGACCGTGCGGGTGGTGCGGTCGAACAGGCGGATGCCCAGGCGTTTCTCCAGTCGAGCGATGGCCCGGCTGACCCCGGATGGCGTCAGTTCCAGCACCTCGGCGGCCCGGACAAAACTGCCGCCATCGACCACCGCACTGAACACGCCCATGCCACTGGCGAGGCTGGCATCAAAGCTCATTGGTGACTCCCGATCATTTATGCAATGACATTCATGCTATCGGAGAATCTCAACGCTCGGCTCACTATTCTGCCCATCGCGACAACCGTCGCCATCCAGCAGGAGAACAGCTGATGTACGTAGTCATGGGGATTACCGGGAAAGTCGGCGGCGCGGTCGCCCGCACATTGCTGGCCGCCGGGCATAAGGTCCGCGCGGTGGTGCGCAGTGCCGATAAAGGTGCGGTGTGGGCGCAACAGGGGTGTGAACTGACGGTGGCCGATGTCGATGATCGCGACGCCATGGCCAAGGCGTTCACCGGTGTGGCCGGGGTGTTTGTGATGATGCCGTCGAATTTCGACCCGTCGCCGGGCTTCCCGGAAACCCGGCAAGTGGTGGAGAACATTCGCTCGGCGCTGGAGGCCGCTCAGCCAGGCAAAGTGGTGGGGCTGTCGACCATTGGCGCCCAGGCCTCGCAACCGAACCTGCTCAATCAATTGCGTTTGCTGGAGCTGGCGTTGGCCACGCTGGCGCTGCCGGTCACCCTGCTGCGCCCCGCCTGGTTTATGGAAAACGCGTTGTGGGATGTCGAGCACGCGGTTGGTTCGGGAACTGTTCCAAGCTTCCTGCAACCTCTGTATAAACCGGTGCCGATGATTGCCACCGCCGACGTCGGTCGCGTCGCCGCAGAGCTGTTACTGGAGGAGTGGAGCGGTCAGCGCATCATCGAACTGGAAGGCCCGCAACGGATTACGCCGCTGCAATTGGGCGCCGGTTTCAGCGAATTGCTCGGCAAACCGGTGCGCATGCAGGTTGTGCCTCGTGAGACGTGGCAGGGATTGTTTGAAAGTCAGGGGATGAAATATCCGCTGCCACGGATGCAGATGATCGACGGCTTCAACGAAGGCTGGATCGAGTTTGAAGGTGAGCCGCGCAAGGGCCGGATCGAGTTGTTGACCGTCCTCAAGCAACTGCTGACGAATTAACTTGTAGGAGCGAGGCTTGCCCGCGAAGGCGGTGTGTCAGTCAACCATTTCGTTGAGTGTAAAACCGCCTTCGCGGGCAAGCCTCGCTCCTACAAACGTCTGCTCAATCTTGGTGTGGCTTACAAAAACATCCCGCCCGACGCTTCGATGCGCTGGCCGTTGATCCACTGGCCACCCGGCGACAGCAGCAGCGCAATCGCGGCACCAATGTCATCCGGCTGACCGGTGCGACCCAGCGCCGTATTGCTCGCCACCATCTGATTCACCGCCGCGATATCCCGCACCGCACCGCCGCCGAAATCAGTCTCGATGGCGCCCGGCGCAAGTACGTTCACCGCAATCCCGCGCTCGCCAAGTTCCTTGGCCTGGTAGCGCGTCAGCACTTCCATCGCGCCTTTCATCGCCGCATAAGCGCCGTAACCCGGCAGGCTGAAACGCGCCAGACCACTGGACACATTGACGATGCGCCCGCCGTCATTCATCAGCGGCAGCAATTGCTGAGTCAGGAAAAACGGCCCTTTCAGATGGATATTCATCAGTAAATCGAACTGCGCCACGGTGGTGTCGACGAAGTTCGCGTGCACACCGACCCCGGCGTTGTTGATCAGGAAGTCGAAGCGCTGTTGATCGAAGTGGTTTTTCAGCACGTTCGCGACTTCGCCGCTGAACGCGGCAAAGCTTTCACTTTGGCCAACGTCGAGTTGCAGCATGGCGGCGCGGCCACCCAGGCTTTCGATTTCGGCGACCAGTGCCTGGGCTTCATCGGCGCGGCTGTTGTAGGTGCCGATGATGTCGATGCCTTGGGCGACCAGGTGCAGTGCGGCGCTTTTACCCAGGCCGCGGCTGGCGCCAGTGATCAATGCGATTTTACGGGTCATGGGATTTCCTCAAGCAGTGTGTGAGCGATGTGAGGAAGTTTATTTATCCGGCTCATGGTGATAAACAGAGGTAAATCGGAATCACTGGTCGGTTAAGTCGAACAATAGAAGGTCGCCCATGAACAAGCTGGAACTGCTGCGCACCTTTGTTCGCGTCAGCGAAATGTCGAGTTTTACTCTTGCTGGTGAGAGCTTGGGTTTGCCCAGGTCTACGGTGTCCGAGCATGTCCAGGCCCTGGAAACATTGCTCGGCACGCGTCTGCTGCAACGCACTACGCGCAAGGTTCAGGCGACTCAGGACGGCCTGGTGTTGTACGAGCGCAGCAAGGATTTGCTGTCGCACATGGATGAAATCGAAGGGTTGTTCAGGCAAGACGAAGCATCATTGGCCGGACGGATTCGCATCGACATGCCGAGCATCATGGCCCGACGTTTCGTCATGCCGCGCCTGCCGGAATTCATGGACAAGCATCCACATCTGGAACTGGAAATCAGCAGCACCGACCGCCGGGTTGATTTGCTCAGTGAGGGGTTTGATTGCGTGGTGCGGGTCGGGGCGCAGCCGGATCAGTCAGTGGTGGCGCGGCGGGTGTGCGACATTGCCGTGGTCAACTGCGCCAGTCCGGCATATCTGAAACGCTACGGCGTGCCGCGAAACCTCGAAGATTTGGCACAACATCGGCTGGTGCATTACGTCAACGTGCTGGGTGCGCGTTCGGAAGGTTTTGAGTACGAGGAGGAGGGCAAGCTGCACCGCGTGGCGATGGCTGGCTGCATTACGGTCAACAACTCCGACGGCTACGAATCGGCGTGCCTGGGCGGTTTCGGTCTGGTCCAGGCGCCATTGATGGGCATGCAGCCGTACTTGCTCAGCGGTGAACTGGTAGAGGTGTTGCCGCAACTGCGTGCGCCATCGATGGAGGTATCGATGCTGTACGCACGGCAACGGCATCTGCCCTTGCGAGTGCGGGCGTTCATGGATTGGGTGGAACACGTTATCCGCAGCACCCATTGACCCGTAGGAGCAAAGCTTGCTCGCGAAAGCGGTGTGTCAGTCAACAATTGCGTTGACTGTGAAACCGTCTTCGCGGGCAAGCCTCGCTCCTACAAAGGCATCGCTGTGGGGCACAGATTTAGCGTTCACCGAAAATCCTGTAGGAGCGAAGCTTGCTCGCGAAGGCGGTGTGTCAGGCAACAGTTGCGTTGACTGTGAAACCGCTTTCGCGGGCAAGCCTCGCTCCTACAAAGGGATCGCTGTGGAGCGCGGATTTTGGGTGCATCGAATACCAATGTGGGAGCGGGCTTGCTCGCGAAGGCGGTGGGTCAGTCAGCATTGAAGTTGACTGACACGGCCTCTTCGCGAGCAAGCCCGCTCCCACAGGGTGATGCGTCAGACGTGGAAGTAGCCCACGCACGAATCGAACGGCAGGCGCTTGAGTTCGATTTTGTTCAGGTCCAGCACTTCGCGCAGGGCTTTGGTTTCGCCCGGGAAGTTGCGGTAGGCGACTTCGTCCAGCACCACGACCGCGCCTTTTGGCATGTACGGCAGGAAGGTTTCCAGCGCGACTTTGGTCGATTCGTACAGGTCGGTGTCGAGGATCAGCATCGCCACTACCAGGTCCGGACGGGTCTTGACCCACTCCGGCACGGTCTTGACGATGTCGCCTTTCACCAGCTCGCAACGCGGGATGCGGTTGACCGGGCGCAGCAGGTCGTTGGCGTCGATCATGTCCTGGATCAGCGACTGGTCGGTGTCGGAGAACATGGTCTCGTTGACGTCCGCCGGGTCTTCTTTCTTGTCGATGCTCTGGAAGCCTTCGAACGTGTCGAAGCCAACGATCGAGCGGTTGATCGCGTACGGTTCCAGGATCATCGACAAGTGCATGTAGAGCATCAGCGAGTTGCCCTTGTACACGCCGCACTCGATGATCGCGCCCGGTACTTCGGCGACTTTCTTGAACAGTTCCATGCGCGACAGCGCGGCGGTCACGCCGATGCGGTTAGCGAAGACGAACGGCGCGTCGGCCACGTACTCGGCATCGACCCGTTTCAGAACGTTGGCACGGGTTTCGTTGTACTGGGCCTCGGCGGGCGTGATGCGACGCTTGGTCATTGCTGGATTCCTTGGAAATTCGAAAAGTCGTGGGCGTGGAAATAGTCTTTGAAACCGGCGCCGACGTCAGGGCACGCGCTGTCGACGTTGATCGCGCCGCGCTGATGCTTGAGGTCGTCGAGGTGCATCAGGCGGAAGTCCACGCTGAAGCGGGTCTGTTGCGTGTGGTTCGGCACAGTACCGTGCAGGTGCGAACCGGAGAAGATCAGCATGTCACCGGTGTTGCCGGCCACACGCACTTCGGAAGCGGTATTGATCGCTTCCAGCGGCACCGGGTGCACGCGGGCTTCCTCTTTGAGGTTTTCCTTGGCTTTGTGCCGCTGGTTGCTGATCCAGTCGTTGAGGCTCCATTCGCTGGACGTGTTCTTCACCGGCACGTCGAAGTAGCCGCCGTTGATCATCATGGTCTGGTCGGGGCTGATGGTGTGCACCGGCATCCAGGTGTTGATCTGGCAATCGACGCTGCCGTACCAGGTATCGCGATGGGGTTTGTAGGCGTAGCTGACGCCCGCGTGCAGGTACTCGTAGTTGGGCACTACGCGAATCCGCGGCACGTCGAAAATGTATTCGCGCGGGTCGACACCGATTTCATCGATGAACGCCAGGATCAATTCCTTGGCGCGCTGGCTGTTGGTGAACTGGCCCTTGAGGCGGGTCACCAGCACCACGAATTCTTCCACCGGCATCAAGGTGTGCAGGGCCTGGTGGTTGGTCTCGCCGTTGAAGGCGGCAGTGATGCTTTCCTGGGCAAACGCGCACAGCTCTTTGGCGGCACGCAGCTCAGTGTTCAAGAAGATGTCACCGGCGTAGATGGCTTCTTTGAAGTCAGCTTTTTTCTGAAGCTGATTGATGTACAGGTTCACGGTTCTCACTCCTGAATGCATCGAGTCTCTAAGGAATCGGCACCACGTTAGCAAACTGAAGTGCGATCCATCGCCTCGCAGGTCAATAAAGATGAAATTGGCAGAAATGGCGACGAAATGCGTTGTCCGGGCAAAAAAAATCCCGGCTCGGGAGATGAGCCGGGATGCTGGTCTTTGTAGGAGCGAAGCTTGCTCGCGAAGACGGTCACTCAGTCAATATTTGCGTTGAATGTTACGCCGCCTTCGCGGGCAAGCCTCGCTCCTACAGGTTCCGGGGTGGGTCAGAACAGTTTGGTGAACAACCAGTACAAGCTGCCCGACAACAGGATCGCCGCCGGCAAGGTCAACACCCACGCCATCAGCAGGTTGCGGATGGTCTTCATCTGCAAGCCGCCGCCATTGGCGACCATCGACCCGGCCACGCCTGAGGACAACACGTGGGTGGTCGATACCGGCAAACCGAACATGTCGGCGGCGCCGATGGTCAGCATGGCCACGGTTTCCGCCGACGCGCCTTGGGCATACGTCAGGTGAGTCTTGCCGATTTTTTCACCGACCGTCACCACGATGCGCTTCCAGCCGACCATGGTGCCCAGCCCCAGCGCGATGGCCACGGCGATCTTCACCCACAACGGAATGAAGCGCGTGGAGTTGTCGATCTGTTGCTTGAACAGTTGCAGTTTGCCGCTGGTGTCGGCGTCGAAGTTGCCGACCTTGTTCTTGTCCATCAGGCGGATCGTTTCGCTGGTCAGGTACATGTCGTTCCGCACGTTACCCACGGCCTCGGCCGGGACTTTCGACAGCGAACCGTAACCCTTGACCTCGGCGCCGATGCTGCCGGTCAGGGCGGCGAGGGCGGGGACCAGTTGTGGCGTGGCTTCCTTGCTGCGCACATAGTCGGAAAGGATCGGCCGCGGATCCGCCGGAGCCGGCAGCGGCGACGCTTTCACCAAGGCTTGCTGGGTGACTTCAGCCACGGCAGCGAACTGCAACGCCTGATCGGCTGGCATGGTGCGGTTCAGCGCATAGGCCATCGGCAAGGTGCCGACCAGGATCAACATGATCAGGCCCATGCCTTTCTGGCCGTCGTTGGAACCGTGGGCGAAGGACACGCCGGTGCAGGTCAGGATCAACAGGCCGCGAATCCACCACGGTGGCGGGGCATCGCCTTCCGGTGCCTTGTACAACGCGCGATTCTTGACGAAGGCGCGCAAGGCCAGCAGCAACAATGCGGCACAGCCAAAACCCACCAGCGGCGAGAGCAGCAACGCATAACCGATCTTGGTAGCCTGCGCCCAATCCACGCCGCTGGTGCCATCGCGGCCGTGCATCAAGGCGTTCGCCACACCGACGCCGATGATCGAACCGATCAAGGTGTGCGACGACGAGGCCGGCAAGCCCAGCCACCAGGTGCCGAGGTTCCACAGGATCGCGGCGATCAACAGGGCGAAGATCATGGCGAAACCGGCGGAGGAGCCGACTTGCAGAATCAGCTCCACCGGCAGCAACGCGATGATGCCGAACGCCACCGCGCCGCTGGACAGCAACACGCCGAGGAAGTTGAAGAACCCGGACCAGGCCACCGCAAAGTTCGGCGGCAGCGAGTTGGTGTAAATTACCGTGGCCACGGCGTTGGCGGTGTCGTGGAAACCGTTGACGAATTCAAAGCCGAGGGCGATCAACAGTGCCACGCCGAGCAGCAGAAACGGGGTCCAGGTGGTCACCACCGTGCCGAGTTCGTGCATGTCGTGCATCAGGCTGTAAGCGGTGAACAACAATCCGCTGGCCAATACCCCGAAGAAAACCACCAGGGTAAACAGGCCGGGTTTTTTGTTTAGCTGCGGTCTGGCGCTGCTGGCGGGCGCCTGGGCAGTCGTATAGGAAGGAGTAGCCATGCCGGACAATCCTGAGGAGGGAAGGAGTGTCGCCCATGATCGTTTCAAAATGTGACAGAGAGACTGCGGTGGGTCAGTGTTTAAGTATTTTGTGTAGCCACCCGTCCCGTAGGAGCGAGGCTTGCCCGCGAATGGAACGCCTCGGTCTATCTGAATGACCGCGTGATCGTTCTTCGCGGGCAAGCCTCGCTCCTACAGGGGAATGGGGGGGCTCAATAATCCTGGCGCTTACGAAACGCCCAACGCCCGGCCAGCACGGTAAATGTCGCCACCAGTGCCACCAGAATCCAGAACCCTTCCGGATCGCCCGCCAGCGGTATCCCACCCACGTTCATCCCGAAAAAACCGGCAATGATGTTGATCGGCAACGCCAGCACCGTGACCACGGTCAAGGTAAACAGCGTACGGTTACTTTGCTCGTTGAGGTTGGCGGCGATCTCTTCCTGCAACAGCTTGATCCGTTCACCGAGGGCCGTGAGGTCGTTGATGATCAGCGCAAACTCCTCGGTGGATTTGCGCAGCTCCTTGACGTCCTCCTTCTGCAACCATTGCGGCGGCCGGTTGAGCAAGCGCAGCAACGAGCCCGGCTCCAGCGCCAACAACCGTTGCAGGCGCACCAGCACCCGGCGATTGGCGCCCAGTTCGGCGCGGTTGGTCGACAATCGCGACGAGAGCAATTCGTCTTCGATCTGATCGACACTCTGGCTGGTCTTGCGCACGATCTGCGTCAGCACTTCGCCCTGATCGCGCAGCAGGTGCACCAGCAACTCCAGCGGCGAACGGAAGCACTCGCCAGCCTTCACCGACGAACGCAACTTGTCCACCGAGTGCAGCGGTTGCAGGCGCGCGCTGATGATCAACTTGCTGCGGGCACACACCCACAGCGTCGACACATCCGACGAGACCATGCTGCTGAGGTTGAACACCACATCGTTGACCACCGCCAGCAATGCCGAATCGACATGCTCGATACGCGTCGAACGCGAACCTTCGTGCAACGCCTCAAAAAATTCCTCGGGCAATTCCAGATGGCTTTTCATCCAGCGTTCGCACGCGGCGTGCGCCAGGTTCAGGTGCAGCCAGAGGAATTCATCGCTGTCCTCCGATTGCTGCAAACAGCGCAGCGCCTCGGCCGAATCAATCTCCCGACCGCGCTCACCGGGACGAAAACGGAAGCCGTAAAGCAGGCCGAACAAGTCAGTATCGCGATGGGTGTGATCGATGGCGTGGTTCATGAGGTCTCGCTGAGAGGGGCGTCCGGCCGTAGCGCCTGTAGCACCTGTAGCAGCTGTCGAGCAGCGCGAGGCTGCGTTCGGCGGCGAAGCCGTCGTGAAATCATGCATCGCGGTGCTTCAGGTAAACCGCGTGCTCAAATCTGACGACGGCTTCGCCGCCGAACGCAGCCTCGCGTTGCTCGACAGCTGCTACGGCAGGTACGGCGATTGCTACCGGGCATCATCGCAAGGTGTCTTGACGGTTTTGTGACAGTTGCGTGGCGACGCAAACGTGTGCGTTACCGATGGTCGGGATCGACTCAAGAACCGCTCTGGCACGCCGATGACGCAGGTGTTAGGTTGCTCGGCCCCGGCCACGAACCGGGACCGCAGACAGGGAAGTTTGGACGTCTTTCACGCCCAATCAGGCGTGCCTATTTCCTGTCGTGAGTATCATCCGATGCTGCAAAAATCCCTGAGAGCCCAAATCCTCGCGTTGTTGAGCGGCAGCCTGTTGGCGATGCTGCTGATCGCTTTGGCCTGCTTTCATTTCCTGTCCAGTGGCGTGCAAAACTACGCCAACCTGATCGACGGTCCGCTGCACACTTCGCAATTGATCGATGAAGCCAACCTGCAATTCAAGGTTCAGGTTCAGGAATGGAAAAACGTATTGCTTCGCGGCAAACAGCCAGCAGACCTGGATAAATACTGGAAGCAATTTCAGGATCGTCAAAGCGACGTACAGGGCATCCTCGGCGAACTGGCCAGCCAGAAAGGCCTGGATGGTCAGCTCAAGACCCGTATCGAACGCCTGCGTGACGAACACCGTCAGTTGGGCAGCGCTTACCAGAAAGGTCGCGATGCCTACGTCGCCGCCGGTGCCGATCCAACCGCCGGCGACACAGCGGTCAAAGGCGTGGACCGCGCCACCAGCGATCAGATGAGCGAACTGGTCGGCGAACTGCGCAAACAGGGTTCCGAACAGTCCGCGCTAATCAGCGCCAGTGCCGGGCGCACGGTGATGTTGGGGATTATCGTGATGCTCGCTTCCGGTCTGTTGATCGGCCTGTTGAGCCTGTGGCTGATCAACCGCAACCTGGTGGACCCGATCCGCAAACTGATCGACTACGTGGCACAACTGAGTCAGGGCAAATTTGCCGAGCGCGTCGCCAGCACCCGTCAAGACGAGTTGGGCAAACTGGCCATGGCCGCCAACACCTTGCGCGATTTCCTCGCCGAAACCTTCACCCGCTTGCAGCGCAGCGCCAAGGATCTGGACAGCGCCAGCGGCGAGTTGAACGCTATCGCCGGCCTGATGGCCAGCGGCACCAATGAGCAGTTCAGCCGCACCGATCAGGTGGCCACGGCAATGAACGAAATGTCCGCCACCGCCCAGGAAGTGGCGCGTCATGCCGCCGACGCGGCACGTGCCGCCGATGATGCTGATCAGTCGGCCCAGCAAGGCGAGAAGGTCATGCAGGGCACCATTCACACCATCACCCAGATGCGCGGCGAAATCGCCAATACCGCCACGGTCATCCGTCGTCTGGAAACCGACAGCGGCCGCATCGGCAAGGTGCTGGAAGTGATTCGCGGCATTGCCGAACAGACCAATTTGCTGGCGCTCAACGCAGCGATCGAAGCGGCCCGTGCCGGTGAAGCAGGGCGCGGTTTTGCCGTGGTGGCCGACGAAGTACGCAGCCTGGCCCAGCGCACGGCGGCATCGATCATCGAGATCAACCAGATCATCCAGACCGTGCAAACCGGTGCGGTGGACGCGGCTCAAGCCATCGAAAGCGGTCAGTCGCGTAGCGAAGAAAGCGTCGCGCAAGTGACCGAGGCCGGCGCCATGCTGGAGCGTATTACCCATGCCGTGGAAGCCATTCGTGACATGAACCGCCAGATTGCCACCGCCGCCGAAGAACAGACCTCGGTGGCCGAAGACATCTCACGCAACCTGACCGAGATCACCACGATAGCCAGCACCAACCTGGACAACGTTCAGCGCACCGAAGCGGCGAGCCACAACCTGCATGGCTTGTCGGGGCAGTTGAATGAAGTGACGGCGCGCCTCAGCGCATAACGGAAAGGCTTTGTATCGGTTCGCTTACCGAGCCGGTACACAGTCGATCTCAAGTGCGGCCAACCGATGTCGATGATGGACTTAACCTGAACCCACCTAGGATGAGTCCCATGGTCAGCATCACCTCTGTCACGATCAATCAAACCCTCTCGACGCCGACGAGCAAAACCTCGATCAGCGACGGCACCGAAGACACCACCTCCGCCACTGCCAGCACCACAGATTCCAGCGATACCACCAAGGCATCTGGTGGTGCTGCGCCCGCTGGTGGCGGTAGCAGTTCAAGCAGCAGTTCTGAATCCGACACGGTGAAAGAATTGCGCAAGCAGATCGCCGAGCTGCAAAAGCAATTGCAGGAGGAACAGCAGCAACTGCAAGCGGCCCAGGCCAAGCAGGAAAGCGCCGATGCGAAAGCGGCCTCTGTCGCGGCGGTTCAGTCGCAGATATCAGCCACGTCCGGCTCGTTGCAGACCGCCACGGCGGCGTTGTTGCAGGCGTTGCAGGATGAGGGTGGCAGCACGGCCGGGTCGGTGGTCAGTACGACGGCTTGATCGGCTGAAGACATAAAAAAACGCACAATCCGAAAATCGTGCGTTCTTTGAGTCATCGCAAAACCATGTGGGAGCGGTGATTATGTATCAAACCTGTAGGAGCGAAGCTTGCTCGCGAAAGCGGTGGGTCAGCTTGCATCGATGTCGGATGTGCCGCCGTCTTCGCGAGCAAGCTTTGCTCCTACAGGGATTGCGGTGTCCCGCAGGGGTTGTGGTGATCAGGTGTCTTGCTTGTTGCTCAGGACTTTGCCGGTGGCGGCATCGAAATCCACGTCCCATTCAATGCCTTGAGCGTCGCGCAGTTCGACTTCGTATTCGTAGCCGTTGAAGTGGTTGTCCAGATCGGTGTCGGTGATGGTCGCACCCGGATGCAGTTTCAGGGCAGCCTGGTTCAATTCTTCCAGAGGCTTGATCTTGCCGCTTTTGACCAGCTCAGGGATCTGGTCGACGCGTACATCGGCCTGGGCGATGCCAGCAGAGAGGGTCAGGGCAGCGGCGGTGAACAGGGCAGTCAGGGTTTTCATAAGCTTCTTTCCTTGGGTGATCTGTTTAAGTGAGCTCAGGTTATCCAGCGCAACTTAATTCACCCTTAAATTCAGCGGTGATCGCTAAAAGCATTCGCGAGCAGGCTCGCTCCCACAGGTCCAGCGCAATCCTGTGGGAGCGAGCCTGCTCGCGAAGAAGTCGACGCGGTGCCGCTATCGGCTACAGATCAGTAACCGTTGTTCTGCAGCAATTGCGCAACAGTCCCCGCCGCCGGACGTTTGTAGAACTTCAGCAGTTCGCTGGCGCGGTTGGTGAAGATGCCGTCGACGCCGGCGTCCATCACTTTCTGATAATCCACGGCATCGTCGATGGTGTAGACGTGCACCAGCATGCCCTGATCGTGGGTGTACTGGTTCATCCATGGCTTGACCAGGTCCGAGTAACTTTGATCGCCGCCCTTGGTCAGCGCCGCCGAGGGACCGGTGCCGATTGCGCCCTGGGACTTGGCGTACTCGACCCATTGCTGGAATTCGGCTTTGTCTTTCGGCTCTTGCTTGGCGTAGTAAGTGGCTTTGTCCTTGTCGCCGGATTCAGCGAAGGTCACTTTGGATTTCGGCTCGATACTGCCTTCACCGACCCACAACAACAGGATCTTCGGCACCTTCGGCATTTCTTTTTGCAGCAGTTCGAGGCTGCTCTTCTCGAAAGTTTGCAGCACGACTTTGCCTTTGCCCTGACCGACCGCCAGTTCGCTCTTCGCCAGTTTCGAACCGGCCGGGCTCAGCCAGCCACGATCCTGGAGTTTCTCCTTCAGGTCATGTTCGATGCCGGGGAATTGCTTCGGCTCTTTGGTTTCGATGTACAGGCCAGGCTTGTGCAGCGGATTGCTCTCGGCGATGTCGATGATTTCGTCGAGGGTCAGGATCTTCAAGCCAACGTAGGACGGACGCGCGCGATCCGGGTAAGCGGCGTTGAACCAGCTGCCGGCATCGAGGGTTTTCAGCTCGCCGATCGTGAACTGGTTGGCCGGGGCGTCTTTACGATCAGGGAACTTGGTGGCGACGTCGGTGGTGCGCTGCAGATTGTTGTCGTGCAGGGCGAACAGCACGCCATCCTTGCTGCGCTGCAAGTCCATTTCCAGGTAGTCGGCACCCAGATCGCGGGCCAGTTTGTAGGAGGCGGCGGTGGATTCCGGGGCATCGAACGACGCGCCACGGTGGGCAATGACCGCTGGATGCGGGATGCCTAAAGTGGTCGCCAGTGCGGTGGGGCTGGGCTGGCCGGCGGCCTGTGCCTGGCCGAGGCCGAGCAGCAGACTCAGCAGCAGGGCGCTCTTGGTGAAGGTAACAGGCATGGTCGAGGTCCTTTCGCAGAGGTTTTCAAAGACGTACCTTTTAACAACTGAGCGCTGCGAGCGCTATCGCGAGACCGACATAAACGTGTTTAAAGCGATTTTTTTCAGCGCTTTTGTGCGGTTCTTTGCAGTACTCTTGGCCCCGGCAGTTTCCCCGGCAGAGGGAAATCCCTTCGAAACCTTGCGTGTAAACCATCGATCACCGGTCCCTTTGCGACCTTTTGTGAGGTTTATCATGCGCATCACTTCCCAGCTCATCTGCCAGGCCGCCGACCAACTCAAAGGCTTCGTCGGCCTCAATCGCAAGACCGGCCACTACATCGTGCGTTTCAGCGAAGATTCGTTCGGCATGGACGTGGCCGATGACGGCATTATTCCTACCAGCGAATTCGTTTGGGCACCGGGGCCGGAGCAGGCGATGACGCTCAAGCGTGAGTTGATCCAGTTGTTGCTGGATCAGAATATTGATGACCGGATCAATGTGACTGAGCCGTTGCGGGTGTATATGAATCGGCGGGAAGTGCCGGAGATTTCGGCGGTTCGGAGTTTGGTTCAGGGTTGAGATTTGCGGTGATTGTGCTGGCCTCATCGCGAGCAAGCTCGCTCCCACAGGGGATTTGTGTCGTTCTCCGATCCCATGTGGGAGCGGGCTTGCTCGCGAAGGCGGCCTCAAAAACACCACATCACTTACCGCTTGAATTCATAAGCCCGCTCAACCCGACACACCCGCGTATGGCACTGCGCATACCACGTCGCCCGCCCACGCTCACGAATCTCACTGTGCTCGGGATGGTGCTTCCACGCCAGAATCGCCGCCTCACTGACCCAATACGACACGGTAATCCCCAACCCATCCTCACCCCGGGCCGATTCCACACCGAGGAATCCCGGTTGCTCGCGCGCCAGTTCCACCATGCGCCCGGCCGCCTCGGCGTAACCCTGATCTCCGTCGGTGCGCAGGGAGGTGAAGATCACCGCGTAGTAGTGAGGTGACGGCGTGTTGGCCATCATGATTTTTGCCTCGCGCAGGCTTCGACCAATGAGCGAACCAGCGGCGGCAACACGCCCTTGAGCGCGGCGCGTTCCGGTTGGAACAGGGTGGCGACAAAGAACGGATGACCTTTGAGTTCCACTGCGCGCAAATCGCCATTCGAATCGTGACCGACGGCGTTGAGTTGCTGGCTCAGCAGTGCCTGCTCGAACTCAGGATTCACGCCGTAGCGGCAGCGATAACCTTCGTGAATCTCGGACTTTTCATACGCCTTGGCGAGCAACGAGCCTTCAACCAGATGAATGCTGTCGACCGCTTCCACCAGCGAACATGTCAGCGGCGTGAGCAATGGCCGTGCGGCATCGGGAGAGGTCTCGCCATGTTCTGCATCGGCCCAGCCCAGAACGTTGCGGGCATATTCCAGCACCGCGTGTTGAAAACCGCCGCAGGTGCCGAGGAAAGGTCGTTTTTGTTCGCGGGCAAAGCGGATCGCCTGTAATGCGCCGTCGGTATTGCGATACGGGCTGGCGGGCACGCACCAGAATCCGTCGAAGGTGTTGAATCGGGTCGCTGCGTTGATCTGGTCAGTGGCCAGCCATTGGAATTGCACATCTAGGCCCGAGTGCTCGGCGGCCATGCCGAGGGCGATGGGGATGGCTTGGTGAGCGGTGACTTGGGGGTCGTAGTCACCGATCAGGGCGATGCGGACAGCTGTGGTTTGCATGAATGTTCCCTGTGCTTGTTGATTCCTGGTGCTCACTATAGATTGGCGTTCACGCACTCAATATTGGCGTTAACCCAATTGATCAATGCACCAACGCACTATCGGCTGGACTACCCGGACCTCGTGCTGATCCTGGCCTTGGTCCGTGGCGGCTCTCTGGCCCGGGCTTCTCAGCTGTTGAAAGTCGATGTGTCGACGGTGTTCCGGGCCGTGCGCCGACTGGAAGCCGCTCTGGGGCAGCAATTGTTTGAAAAGAGCCGTGCCGGTTACTTGCCGACGACCTTGGCGCAATCCCTGGCCGAACAGGCTGAGCGCGCCGAACAGGCGCTGGACGCGGCGCGCGTCGGCGTGGAGCAGGGCGGTGAAGTGATCAGCGGAACGGTGCGCCTGACCTGCACCGATTCGGTCCTGCAAGGATTGCTGTTGCCGGCACTGGCGCAGTTCATGCCGTCGTATCCGGCGCTGACCATCGAGCTCAGCACCTCCAACGACTTCGCCAACCTCAGCCGTCGGGATGCCGACATTGCCCTGCGCCTGACCCGCACACCGCCCGAGCATCTGGTCGGGCGCTGCCTGGCGCAGGTTGCGTATCGGGTCTGCGGCAGTGCGGCTTATCTGAAAACCGTTGATGCCACAGATCTGGCAGCTCTGACCTGGATCGCCCCGGACGACTTCCTGCCCGATCACCCGACGATTGCGTGGCGTCGTCAGCAATGGCCCGGTGTAGTGCCGGGTTATCGCTGCAACAGCATGTTGTCGGTGACGGAGTTGGTGCGGGCGGGGCTGGGTGTGGCGGCGTTGCCCGACTTTCTGATCGGCGATGGTTTGCAGGCGTTGACCGGGCCGCTGCAAGGTTGCGACACGGCCCTTTGGCTGTTGACCCGCCCGGACTGTCGCGCCTTGCGCTCGGTAGTGACGTTGTTCGATGAGTTGGGCCAGGCGCTGCGCTTGCCTTAATTCGGCGCCTTGGGCTCTTCCTTGCGTACAAATTGTTGATGCATTTCCGAGGTCAGGTTTTCAATGCGCTCGGTCAGGGCCTTGGTCATTTCGGTGAGGCGAGTGTTCTGTTCCAGCAGTTCCAGCAACTGCGCGGTGTTATGCGCGGCCTGGGCCTGACGCTCACTGTTGGCGACGGCCAAGGCTTCACGGTGTTGTGCGTCGGCGTCGGATTGAGCCTTGTCCCGCGCGGCCTGGCGGGTCTGGGCTAGCAGGATCAACGGCGCGGCGTAGGCCGATTGCAGACTGAACGCCAGGTTGAGCAGGATGAACGGGTATAGGTCGAAGTGCGCCACGCCGAACAGGTTCAGGCAGACCCACAACACCACGATCAGGGTTTACGCCCCGAGAAACGTCGGCGTGCCGAAGAACCGCGCAAACGCCTCGGCGCGCAGGGCGAACTTGTCATTGCCGAAGGTCGGCGCGAGGTGAGCGTGCGGGCGGTGGAAGCGCAGGTGATCGACTGGGGCAGCGGCAGGTTTGGTGTCGGACTTGGTTGAATTCATGGTGCGCTCGGCGAGGATTTGGGACTTGGCGTCACTATAGTCCTGCACGGGCGTTCGTTAGCTGAATCGATGTTGAATGAGAGTCCGCCTTCGCGAGCAGAGGATCTATGAACAACACAAATCCCCTGTAGGAGCGAAGCTTGCTCGCGAATGAGGCAACACGGTCATTTGCCTGGCAAAAAACCCAATCCCCCTCTCAACCTCACCCCGGCGCCCGCTCATTAGCAAACATGCTCACCGCCTGCACCGCATTACTCGCCCCATCGCGAATCTGCAAAATCACCGTCCCTGCCTGATTCGCCAGCTCAACCCCCTCAGCCGCCCGATCCCGCGTGCCACCCATGCTCTTGATCGCTTGCCGGGTTTCACTCTGGATCAAGCCGATCATCGTCGAAATCTCCGCCGTGGAACCGCTGGTCCGCGCCGCCAGTTGCCGAACCTCATCCGCCACCACCGCAAACCCTCGTCCTTGTTCACCCGCCCGGGCCGCTTCGATGGCTGCGTTGAGCGCCAGCAGATTGGTCTGGTCAGCAATCGCCCTAATCGTATTGACGATGGCGGTGATCTGCTCGGAGCGCTCGCCGAGTTGGGCGATCAAGGTCGAAGACTCTTCGATATTGGCGGCGATTTCACGCATCTCGCTGGCCGCCTGCTGGATCACCTGCGTGCCTTGCTCCGCGACTTTTCGGGTCTCCACCGAAATGTGATAAGCCTCGGTGGCACTGCGGGCGTCCTGGGCATGTTGCTCGACCCTAGCGGTGACGTCCGAGGCGAATTTCACCACTTTGCACAAACGACCACCGGCGTCATACACCGGGTTGTAGTTGGCTTCGAGCCAGACCGTTTGCCCGCGTTTATCGACGCGCTCGAACTGCCCATTAAACAACTCGCCCTGATTGAGCCGGCGCCAGAAGTCCTGATACGCGCCGCTGTTGGCGAGCTCCGGGGTGCAGAAGATCCGATGATGTTTGCCCTTGAGCTCGGCCAGGCTGTAACCCATGCGGCTCAGGAAATTCTGATTAGCCGTGATGATGCTGCCGTCCAGATTGAACTCGATCACCGCCATGGCGCGGTCGACGGCCTGCAACTTCGCGTTGCATTCGCTTTCATGTTGCACCCGGGCCGTCACGTCCATGGCGTACTTCACTACTGACACCACCTGGCCCGAGGCATCCTTGACCGGGTTGTAACTGGCCTCCAGCCAGATCGGCTGCCCCTTGCTGTTGATCCGCTCGAAAGTGCCCGACTCGAATTGGCCGCTTTTCAGTCGCGACCACAGTTGGGCGTACTGGCTGCTGCGGGCGAATTCCGCAGTGCAGAATTGGCGATGATGCTTGCCCAGCACTTGATCGCGTTCATAGCCCAGGGTCTTGAGGAAGTTGTCGTTGGCGCGTAACACGACGCCGTCAAGATCGAACTCGATCACCGCCATGGAGCGATCAATCGCGTCCAAAAGGCCGGTTTGACTGGCAACAGTGTGCTGGAGTGCTTCAAGGGCGGATTTGTGGCGATTGAATAGCATGGTGGCAGCGCTCAACGAGAAGTGGGGAACAACCAAGGAGTCATCCCTATTCCTGCGCCTGCAGGCCGAAGACCAAGGCTGTCTTCGGCGTTGTCTGCTCAATGTCAGCGGTCCCTGGCTGACAGCTCGATACTTATACAAAACTTCATAAACTTGTACAAGAAGTCGATTTTATGACTGCTTGTACAAGTTTTCAGGCGGACATGCGCTTGGTTGAGCCGCCGCTTGAAGAGCCCGACGCCACACTGATCTTGTTGCGCCCGGTGTTTTTTGCAGTGTAGAGGGCTTTATCGGCGTCGTTGAGCCAGGCAATCGCATCGCTAAACACGGTTTGGTAGGTGGCCAGTCCAATGCTCAGCTTGATTCGCAGCTCGGGCACATGCGGGTGGCGATACTCATTGAGCACTTCGCGCAAGCGTTCCATGACTTCCCAGGCTTGATGCAACGACAGGTTGGGCAAGATCACGCAAAACTCGTCGCCGCCATAACGGCCGGCCAGATCAAGTTCACTCAGGTTGCGCCAGAGTTCAAAGCTCATTTGACGCAGCACCGTATCGCCGACGATATGCCCGTAGGTGTCGTTGATTGCCTTGAAGTGGTCGATGTCGATCAACGCAATCACCGACGCCACGTGGTTTTGCCGGCACTGCTGGAACTTGACGTGCAACAGGTCCTTCCACGCGCCGTGGTTGAGCAGGCCGGTCAAACTGTCGGTACGGCTCAAAGCACTCAGGGCGCGTTTGTGCTCGGAGAGTTTGAACGCCAGTCGATAACACACCATCCCCACCGCCAACGGGTAAATGGTCAGCGACGGTATGCAGGCCCAGACCTGGATCGGCGTGGCCGTCGGCGTAAACGCCGGGCCGAACACCAGCCAGGCAATGCCCACACCGACTATCTGCGCCAGGGCGCCCTGCAGAAACAACCTCGGGCCACCCGCCGCGACATTGTTCATCGTCATCATGGAAAGAATGGTGACGGTCACGATCGGGTTGAACTGAACGGCCGCAGCCCAGAAACCACCGCACAGCGAATCGCTGATGATGTTGCGACGTTCAGCTTGATAGGGATAGGGCGAGCGGGAAGCCACCTGATAAGCGAAATGCGGCCAGACGAATCCATTGAGCAGCATCAGGATCCAGACCCAGCCCGGCATGTTCAGCGGATACAGCGCAGCGGTCACACAGATACAGCCAATGCCCAGGCCGACAGTTCTGGGCATGTAGATGCGTCGGGCAAACGAAAGGCCCTTGCCGCGTTGGTTTTCCATAATTCCCTGCGCCAGTTTCATTCTGAAACACTTTGCCGTGTTTTATTCAGAGCTACCGTTCATCGGTAATGCGGCAGACATTGTCATTTATTCCAACAGGAATAATCAGTGTCCTTGGGAGCCATATTACGAGGGGCGCGGGCGTGGCAGAGACTCGATCTAGAGCTGATAGCAGGCCAAAAACATGTCTATCGCCGACTCGACGACCGTGCTTTGTACATCCGGTGAAAGACCGGTCTGGCCCATGGAAATCTGTGGCCAGAATGCGAAGGACTTGAGCAGCCCCTGGACTTGCTGCGCGGCAAAGTCCGGGGCGACCGGTTTCAGCCGGCCATCGGCCTGGGCTGCGCGGATCCACAGGGTCAGGCCTTCTTCACGTTCACCCATGCGGGTAATCATGTTCTGTGCGCGTTCGGGGGAATGGATGGTGGCGGCAATCGCCACTCGCGCCAGGTCGAGAAAGTTGTTGTCGCCCATCATCTGCACTTTCGCGAGCAGGATCTGACGCAGCTGATCGCGCAGGGGCAGGTCAGGGCGGTAGGACGTTTCCTGTTCGCCTGTAACCCGCGCCCACAATTGATTAAGGATTTCAGCGAACAACTCTTCCTTGCTCGGAAAGTGGTTGTACACCGTGCGCTTCGACACCTCGGCAGTGGCGGCGATCTTGTCCATGCTGGTGATCTCGAAACCGTTGGCACGGAATTCGGTAATCGCCGCCTGGATGATGGCTTCGCGTTTTCGGTCGGTGAGGCGCTGTGGAGCTGTCATAAGTACGCTTCGGCAGGAAAAAGTGGAGAGTTACACTCGGCAGTTTACTTGTGATCGAGTTTGATGCAACCTAGAAACTACACTGTGCAGTGTAATGTTCCGTTAATCCTGCCCAGTGAAGAATAGAATTTCCGGCTGATGCGTGCGTGCCTTGGCCATTTATCGTCCCACCGTAGAAAACTGCGAATTGCGCGGTTTTTCTGGAGTCATTCCTTCATGGCCAATTCAAATTCTTCAGTGGAAATCGCCATTCGACCTGAAGCTTCCCGTCAGGTAGAAGGGCATTTCCGAAACCACCAGCCGGTCCAGCGCGAAGGCTTTCGCAAAATGCTGCGCATCATGTGGAACATGATCTTCCACAAACCGCGCAGCACTCGGCCGAGCGCTGCGATCCCGGTACAAACCCTGACCCAGGCTGCGCTGATCGCCGCACCCAACCACAGCGTCTACCGCCTCGGTCATTCCACCGTCCTGCTCAAACTGCGGGACAAGTTCTGGATCACCGACCCGGTCTTCGCCGAGCGCGCCTCGCCCGTGCAATGGGCCGGCCCCAAGCGTTTTCACCAGCCGCCGATCAGCCTGGAAGAATTGCCGCCGATTGAAGCGGTGATCCTGTCCCACGATCACTACGACCACCTCGATCATCAGGCCGTGCTCAAACTGGCGGACAAGACCAAATACTTCCTCACCCCGTTGGGCGTCGGCGACACCCTGATCAAGTGGGGCATCGATGCCAACAAAGTCCGTCAACTGGACTGGTGGCAGGGCACAGAAGTCGATGGCATCCAATTCATCGCCACACCGTCGCAGCATTTTTCCGGCCGCGGCCTGTTCGATAGCAACAGCACGCTGTGGGCTTCGTGGGTGATGATCGAGGGCAACACCCGCATCTTCTTCAGCGGCGATACCGGCTACTTCGACGGCTTCAAACGCATCGGCGAACAGTACGGCCCGTTCGACCTGACCCTGATGGAAACCGGCGCCTACAACGTCGAATGGCCACACGTGCACATGCAACCCGAACAAACCCTGCAAGCCCACATCGACCTCAAGGGCCGCTGGCTGCTACCGATCCACAACGGCACCTTCGACCTGTCCATGCACGCCTGGTACGAACCCTTCGACCGAATCCTGGCCTTGGCCTGGGAGCGGAATGTCTCGATCAGTACGCCGCAAATGGGTGAGGCGTTCAACGTGATGTATCCGCAGCGTGGGAGTGCGTGGTGGTTGGGGGTGGAGAATGTGGGGGATCAGGTGACGGCGTAGGTCGTGATGACGGGCCGCTTGCCATGAAAGCGGCCTTGTTTGCATCACTGGACTAACTGCTTTCATCCTTTAAGCGGTTTAGGTATTCCGAGATATTCGCCACGGTTAGATTGCGAAATTTCCCGCGGAGCATTTCATTCAGTTCCTCCTGAGAAAGTCCGAGCTTTTGCGCAACCTCGTCCTGACTCAGACGACCTGTTTCGAGGAGCATGCCTATTTTCATGACGTATTCAGCTTTAGCGCGCATCTCGCCAGCATCAGGATCGCCTAAAGCTTCATAAATGCAGCGGTCGCTTCCTTCGATCTCATTCATCTGTGTCCACCTCACTCAACCATCGCATAATCCGCCCGCGCCACCGGGTTCGGCGTCGACCCTTTCACATTCATCCCTCGTCCCGGTGCAAACCCGGGGAAGAACACCAGCCCCTCCGATTCAAACCGATACGCCAGCGCCAGCCGCGTGACGTCCAGCACATCACGCTCGGCCTCGAAACGCTCGATGGCGTCCACCGAAACCCCGGATTCCCGAGACAACTCTTCCACACTCCAACCCAGCATCGCTCGGGCCTGGGCGCTGTGGGCCGGGGTGAATTGGAAGAGGGCGATACGTTCCAGGGTGATTTTCATCGCAAGAGAGGCCATGGTGTTCTCCGGGCTCGAGAGTGCTGATTTAAAATGTACTGTGTTTTTGTACAGTTGTTTTGATCCCGGATCAAACGCATTTTTTGATTTCTGCTATTTCGCCGCAGTCATCCAGACGGACGGTGCCTGCCCCAGCACCCGGCGAAACATCGTCGAGAACGCCGCTGGGCTGTCATAACCGAAATCCAGGGCAATCCGCGTCACGGGCGTACCCACCGCCAGCCGCGCAAGGGCCAACACCACGCAAGCTTGTTGCCGCCATTGGCTGAAACTCAAGCCGGTCTGTTGGCGGAACAGGCGATTAAAGGTGCGCAGGCTAATGTGCAACTGATCGGCCCAGTGCTGCGGCGCCTGATGGATATTGGGTTGCTGCAGAAACATCTGACACAACCCGAGCATTCGTCCTTCGACCGGCAGCGGAATGTGCAACGGCAGATGAGCACTGCGGGCCAATTCGTGCAGCAACAAACTGATCAACGCACCGTCGCGCCCGGCCTCGTCGTAGGTAAGCGGAGTCTCCACTGCCTCCATCAGCAAATGCCGCATCAACGGCGAGACATTGATCACTTGGCAGCGACTCCCCAAATCCACTGCCGTCGGCTCGATGTACAAACTCCGTGTACTCACCCCGAGCATCAACACCTCATGGGCCACCCCCGCCGGAATCCACACTGCCCGCTGCGGCGGCACCACCCAATTGCCGTCGTGGGTGCTGACCTGCATCACCCCCGTTGCGCCGTATAGGAGTTGTGCCCGTCGATGTGTATGACGGGGCAACACATGGCCGTGGGAATAATCCGTACCGATAGCGACCACCGGGCGTGGCGTGTCGTCCAGCAAATTGATCGAAACATTGCGCATCGAGCAGTACTCGTGATTGGCGTAAGCGCGAACATTATTGGCTGACTTGCTGAAGCAGGCCAAGCCGCATCGCCCTATCGTCGACAACTCCTCAACGACGGACGATGCGCGATGTTCTATCTCTTACTGACACTCTTCGGCTGCATGACTGGCGTCACCGCCGTGCTGTTCGGTTTCGGCGGCGGCTTCGTCGTGGTGCCGTTGCTCTATCGAATGCTCATGGTCAGCCACGGCGGCGATGACCCCATTGGCCAATCGGCGATGCACATTGCCGTGGCGACTTCGACCTGCGTGATGATCGTCAACGCCGTGATCGCCACCCGAAAACATCACCGCGCGGGTAATCTCATTCGCCATTACCTCTGGCCGTTAGGTGGGTTCATCGGCGTGGGGGCGATCATCGGCGCCGTCGCCGCGACGTGTGCCAATGGTGAGGTGATTCGGTATGCGTTTATCGCCTACCTGGGCATTACGATTCTGGACTGCTTGTTCAGACGCGGTTTTCTCACACAACCTGATAACCAAATCCCACGGCGGTTGGGGAGGGCGGACGTCTTTGGTGTAGGAATCGGCGCTATCGCAACGTTTCTCGGTGTCGGTGGCAGCGTCATGACCGTGCCGTTGCTCAGACGATGTGGCTTGAGCATGTCGCAAGCGACATCCATGGCCAATCCGTTGAGCTTGCCCGTGGCCCTGGCCGGAACGCTGACTTACATGGCGATGGCCGGGTTCACCGAGTTTGATTTGGGGGCTTGGTTTATTGGGTATGTGGATGTGTTGGCATTCGTTCTACTAACGGCCGGATCGATCATCGGGATTCGGTTGGCGACGCCGTGGATCGGGCGGATACCGGATCGTATTCATGCGCGGGTTTATATCGGCTTGCTGGTGTTAGTGATGCTGAGTATGTGGGTCAAGTAAGGTTGGCGTGATCTGACATTGCGGCATCGATTGTTCGACAGCTATTCGCCATAATCCGCGTCCACTACTAGCGAGCACACGCTCGCCTCGTTCAAGGATGATTTGATGTTCAAAGGATTGTGTCGTCTGACTGGCGTTGTCGTACTCCTGTGCTCTACGTTTTCGTCCTCACTGTGGGCTCAAAACAGCGCTCAGGTATTCACCGGGACCTTGGGCAAAACGCCGATTGTGCTGGAGATGTACCCCGACACGGGAACCGGTCGTTACTTCTACCAGAAGTACCGCAAGGATTTGGTGCTTAACGGTAAAAAGGAAGGCGCAGCCCTTGTTCTTAATGAGGGTGAACAGCCTGACGGTGATGACCAGCCGCACCCGACAATTCGCTTGCAGCCCACGCCTGCTGGCTGGGCCGGTGAATGGATCAGCCCTGAAGGGAAAGTGCTGAAGATCGAGTTGGCGCCAGCCAAACTCCCACCGCTACCCGCCAATACTTTGCCCTATCTAGTGCGGCTCCATGATCAGGAACCTTATGAATATCTGCGTCTACAAGGTCTGAAGCTCAAACAAGGCAAGACAGAGACCTTTAGTGGCTACTCGTTGCAATGGTGGAGTGAGCCGCAAACAAAGTTGGCAATATTTGAAGTCGTTTCCGGCTACACCCCTGAAGCGCGCGATCGCATTAATCAGCGGTTGATGGAACGTTTGTGGCGGGAAGTGGTGGGGTACTACGGGTGTCTCGCTGGCGGTAGCGATACGTCCCTTATTCAAGCAGTCAAACCGCTGATGATCACCCCATCGGTCATCAGTGTGAACGTCGAAACCGAGGGTCGCTGTGGCGGCCAGCACCCGGATTACAGCGAGTCTCCCATCAACCTGGATGCCAAAACCGGTAAACCCCTTACATTGGAAGACGTACTCTGGGTCGGGCAGGGCAAACCACTGCATTACGAAGAGCGGAATGACGACGAGACCCAGGAGGCACACGCAGCCTATTCCGAGTACCGCACCAATGAACTTGGCCCTTGGCTAGTTGAGCAGTTGCATAAGCTTCATCCCGATCAGATACCTGGCAGCGATGAGAACTGTGCTTACGGCGAAGTCATCCGGTGGCAGCTTCCTACTTGGTATTTCACGGAAAAGGGAATCAGGTTAGAGCCTTACTTCTCTCATGCGGAAGCGCCGTGTGGGCATGTGGAGTGGAGTGTTTTGCCTTATAGCCTCGTTAAGCAACACCCTGGTGGTGTAGTGCTGCAATTGCCTTAAAACGGTGTACGGTCTTTGACCCAAGGAAGATTTGATGTTGAAGGGATTGTGTCGTTTTACCGGAGTTGTGGTGCTCGTGTGCTCAACGTTTTCGTCTGCGCTACGGGCTGACAGCAGCACACAGGTCTACACCGGGACCTTGGGCAAAACGCCGATTGTGCTAGAGGTGAATCCCGACACTGGCGACGGACGTTACTTCTACCAAAAGTACCGCAAGGACTTGGTTCTCAGCGGTACGAAAGAAGGGGAAGTGCTCGTACTGGAAGAGGGTGACGAGACTCAGCCTCACCCGAGCATGCGCCTGCAACCCACGCCGGATGGCTGGTCTGGCGAGTGGACCAGTGCCAAGGGCAAAGTGCTGAAAGTGGAGTTGCAGCAAGCCAAACTTGCGCCAGTCCCCGCCGATACCTTGCCCTATCTCGTCCAGCTTCATGACAAGTGGCCCTACGAATATCTGCGCTTGCTAGGCCTGAAACTGAAGCAAGGCCAGACTGAAAACTTCATGGGCTACACGCTGCAATGGTGGAGCGAGCCGCAATCAAAAATACAGCTGTTTGAAGTGGTTTCGGGTTATTCCGGGCAAGCGCGTGAGCGTATTAATCAGCAATTGATGGCGCGTTTGTGGCGAGGCGTCGCAGGGTATTTCGAATGCGCCAACGACAATGCAGCGACCAATTACGATCAACTGAGCCAGCCTATGTGGATGACGGCCTCTGTGATGAGCACCGTTATCTCAACCGACTCCTACTGCGGCGGTTCTTTATCTGACCAAGATAATGAGGCGCTCAATTTCGACGCAAAAACGGGCAACGCTCTGACGCTTGAGGATGTGCTGTGGGTAGGGCAGGGCAAGCCACTGCATTTCGAGCGCAACTATTATCAGGATGATTCCTCCCAAGCGTGGTCCGACTATCGCACTGAAGAATGGACGCCTTGGCTCTTAGCGCAGTTGCTCAGGCTCTATCCCAATGAAATGACGGCAAAGCCAGAAACAGAAGACAACGATTGCCGCTACAACAGTGAGGACCCGTGGAGTTATCCGGGTTGGTACTTCACTGAAAAAGGCATCAAGTTAGCGCCGTCCTATATGCACTCGGCCGCGGCATGCCGAAATACTGGCTGGAGCGTTCTGCCGTACAACCTGATCAAACAAAACCCTGGCGGCGTAACACTGCAATTACCTTGAACTGCACACCGCCATTTCCCGCTCTCTTATCCAAGGAAGATTTGATGTTTAAAGATCTGTCGCGGCTCGTATCCTGCGCCGCTTTGTTACTTACGCTGGTCTCAACCGCTCATGCCGAATTCGGCGGGCAGGTGTTCACCGGCACCCTAGGCAAGATGCCGATTGTCGTGGAACTGAATACCCGCGACGCGAGCGAAGTGACCGGTCGCTACTTCTACGAAAAATTCCATCGGGATCTGGAGCTGGGCGGCACGCTGGTGGGCCAGACCCTGACGCTCAGCGAGGGCAACAACCGCTACGGTGATGACAAGCCACTGCCAACCCTGAAGTTGAAACAAACCGCCAGCGGCTGGCAGGGTGAATGGACAAGCCCCAAGGGCAAAACCCTGCCGGTGAAATTGACTGAGGCTGAACCCAAAACGCCAGCGGCGGATGCCTTGCCCTTCATCGCCGCGTTGCCGAAAAGCGATCCATACGAATATTTGCGCCTGCAAGGGCTGAAGCTCAAGCCGGGCAAGAAAGAATCACTGATGGGCTACAACCTGCAATGGTGGACTGAGCCGGAGTCGAAGATTTCGATGTTCAGCGTCGAGTCCGGTTACCCGAAGGCTGATCAGGATCGAGTCAATCAGCAGTTGTTAGGACGCCTGTGGAGCGAGGTCATCAGCTATCACGGCTGCCAGTTGCAGGGCGGCGAGAACGTCGAGTTTAACCAGCATGTCGAACCGGCGTTGCTGTCACCGGACGTGGTCAGCCTGAACGTCTCCACCAGCTATTACTGTGGCGGCGCCCATCCGGACTTCGGAGACTCACCGATCAACCTAGACGTACACACCGGCCATACCTTGTCCCTGGAAGATGTGCTGTGGGTGGGCGAGGATAAACCGCTGCTGCATGCCGACCGCGACAATGCTGGCGATACACCCCTGACGAAGGAAGAGGACGAAACGCGCTCGCGCTACCAACGCGAAGTGTTCGTGCCGTGGCTGATCAAACAACTTACTGCGCTATACCCAGACGAAATGAAAAAACCGGCTGAAGGCGACGAAGACGGCTGCGACTTTACCGACGAAAGTGTCTGGGGTTACTCGTCCTGGCGCTTCACCCCGAAAGGCCTGTACCTCGGCGCCTACTTCGCCCGAGTGCAGCGTTCGTGCGATGCACCAGACTGGCCAGTGCTGCCGTACTCTTTAATCAAACAGCACCCCGGCGCAGTCAAACTGGAACTGCCCAAGGATTAACCGCTACTCCAACCCCGGTGCTTCCCGAACAATAAAGTGATCCAGGTTCTCAATATTCGCACTGAACACCCCGAACGTTTGTTCGGGGTTTTTCTTGCTTGGCACCTGCTTCAACTCCGGCGTCACGCCATAGAAGAAACAAAACAACTCCTTCCCGCTCTCGATAGCGTGCTTGATCTCTTCCAGGAACGCCTTGCGCTTGCGGTAGTTGTCGATCAGCTTCTTGCTCAAGTAAACATTCACCGAGTACGGCTTCTTCTTCGCCTCGTCCGCTTGCTTGAACCAGACCTTCTGTTCGAAATCGATGCGAAAGCTCTGCGTGTAATCCTTGATCTCCTTGATCTTGCCCCAGTAAATCAGCCCCTTGTTGTCCAGCAGATATTCAATCTTCTTGAAGAACGACCCATAAGGCGCGGTGTGCTCGCCAATCTTCAGCGGCATGCGCTTGAGCAACTCCTTGTCCTCGAAGTTCGACACAAAACACTCCACCGGGTGGGCGAAGACACTGGTCTTGTCCGGCGCTGTTTCACGGCTCGGGTGTTCTGTGTTGCTAGCCGCAGTGGTTGGCTTCGGATCGTCCCGCAGCACATCCGCCGCCACCGCCGGGCTCGACGGCTTGCGCACATACTCACGCCGAGTCAGTAACAATTCCGACGGAAAATGCTCTTCGCGACTGTCATCCGTTTCCGCCCCGTCAGCCTCAAGCCCCGACGCCGGCGTCTTCAAACTGACATAAGGACAATCCGCCACATGCCGCGTGCTGGGCGTGTTCTTGAAGTGCGGGGTGCGCACGTAATTCACATTCTTGGCGTTGAACGTCGTCAACACATTCGCCGCATCGAACGCCGCCCTGCAGGCGTCATTGGGACACTGGAAGTGTTCCTTGGCGGAATCGAACTCCATCGTCTCGTCAAAATTCAAATCCCGCACGTCATAGATCGACAGCTTGTCGTCGAGGCTGAGGCAGTAGGCGAGGTCGAATTTCATGGTGGGCTCGGGTCCTTGAGTGGGGAGTGGTATTAATAGCGGGAGGTGGAGTGGGTTACCAGTAATGTATCTCTCCACCCAACATCAAGAGCACTGCCATGATTCCGAGGCTTCCAAAACAAAACGGCAGAATGGTAAGCACCAACTGAATAACGATCGCAATTTTAAAACCGCCGGACACGCCATAACGCTTCCAATATAGGGCGTGTAGCACCATCGTTAGTGCGTTCGCCACCCAAACCGCGCCAATCGCCATGATTTCGTTTTTTTGAGCAATACGCAGGGCCATAAGGAGCAGGCCAAAAAAGACGATAAGACAAGAGGAGATCAGGAGTCGGGATGGCCCGGGATTGGTTGAGTCAGCCGTTGGTCGTTGCATGCGGTGTTCGTCCATGAGTGTGTTCGAGAGCTATCGAGCCACAGTAAATATTGTCCATAAAATTTCTGGATGATGAGAAACCAGTGAAGTACTGCTGGAGCGGTTCGCGATTACTCACGCTCCAGCCGCTTCACCCTCGTATAAAGCTCCAAGGTAAAGGCTTCCCTGTCGTTCGAATGATGACAACGTCGATGGCAATTCGGGCAAAGTGCGACGGCATTGCTCGTCCGATCCGAACCTTTCTGCGCCAAATGTTTAACGTGATGGACTTCAAGAAACGGCGACCCGTCTTTCTCAAACGGTGCAGGCTGACCGCAGCCCTCACAGATACCTTTAGCTTCCTGCCGAACCCAAGCCCTGACTTCAGGATCGCGAATGTAAGCAACTCTGCTGGAAACAGCTTGCTTGGGTTTCAAGATCCCTTTTGGTGTGTTCTCAAACGGCTTCTGCTCAAGAGCAATCGCACGACGCTCAAGAGTGTCTTCGTCGGCAGACGGTTCAAAGTCGTCAGAGGCAAGTGCTTCACGAATGCCCCGTTCGACATTGGCGCCTACATTCGTCGCAGGTTTGTATCCCTCAATCCAACTACGCCCCATCCGTTGCAAGACGGTGGATATGTTGCGCATCCGGAACTCAACAGAACCTTCGGTGCGATCAGCCAATGCGCCCTGACGAAGCAAGCGATTCTCTAGCGCCTTATTGAATTTTTGCCCTTTCTGCTCAAGAGCGAGCATCGTCAGATAGGCACCGACTGACGCCTTTATCTCCGCCTCGCTCCAATCTTCGTTCTTCTTTCCAATGTCCATACAATCGCCGAGGGTTGAAAACCCTCGGACGATACTGATTGGCCATTACGACTGTCTACGAAAATTCCTACAGAAAAGACCGACGCTTCGCTCAATCGGTCCTACAAAGACGCCACCGCACTAACCTACAGATTGCTTCGAAGACTGAAACACCTCCACAACCCTCCGCCACCAAGGCTTAACCACCGGCACCCGCCGCCGCGTTCGATTGAGCAGCAGATAAGGCATGTCTCGCAGTCGAATCCAACCTTCGTCCTGCCAATGCAACAGACTCAACGACATCTCCGGCCAATCCAACAAACTCAGCATCGGTCGATCAGAATTCTTCGACTGCCCCGCATCACGCAAGGCTGGCACCACTTGATGCGTCAGCCATTCACGCAACAACCGATTCCCGGGCGCGTAGTGATAGACCAGCAATGCATACACGCCAGACTCGCTGAGCATCAACCGCTTCTCTGGTTGGCCGTGGTAGTCGATAAGCAATGTATGCCGCTGATCCTCGTCCAGTTTGCTGACGACACGATCATTCAGATGAAATCCCATTAAGCGTCCCAGATCGCGGGCACAGAACCATGGCTGATTTTCTAGAAGGAGGGCGTGAAGATTAAGGTTTTGGCGGATGAAGACTGTGGGGATGAACGGATCAAGCATGACCGATCTCCGAAAATGCAGGAGAGCGGAATGGTTTTTGAGTGGGCATATCCTTACCTCTACGAATGAAATTGGGCAGAGCCAAAACCCGACGTAGAGGACGTAAGAAATCCCAACAGCAAACTCATTCACACAAGGTCGCGCATTTGTCTCTGAGACAACGCGTGGGTCTGTGTAAGTAAGTCAGCTTCTACGTTGGGCGTTTCTTAGGCACCTGGATTGAGCTTAGAGGTGCATTGACTTGGCATCAATCGGGAAAAGGCTGGAAGTGCTGTAGGAGTTGTAGCGAAGTGATGTAGGGACGACAAAGGGGTTCTTCTAGGCAATAAAAAGCCCCGATTAGCTCGGGGCTTTCAGGTTTTCGATTAGCCTTAGGAGTTAATCCCAGCTAAGCGCACCACCTGTTTGGTACTCAATAACCCGCGTCTCAAAGAAATTCTTCTCTTTCTTCAAGTCCATAATCTCGCTCATCCAAGGGAACGGGTTAGTCGTCCCTGGATACTCTTCCTTCAACCCAATCTGCGACAAACGACGGTTAGCGATGAACTTCAGGTAGTCCTCCATCATCGCCGCATTCATCCCCAACACCCCACGAGGCATGGTATCGCGAGCGTATTCAATCTCCAGCTGAGTCCCCTGCAGAATCATCTGCGAAGCCTCTTCCTTCATCTCAGCATCCCACAAGTGCGGGTTTTCGATTTTGATCTGGTTGATCACGTCGATGCCGAAGTTCAGGTGCATGGATTCGTCGCGCAGGATGTATTGGAACTGCTCGGCGACGCCGGTCATTTTGTTGCGACGGCCCATGGAGAGGATTTGGGTGAAGCCGCAGTAGAAGAAGATGCCTTCCAGAACGCAGTAGTAGGCGATCAGGTTGCGCAGCAGTTCTTTGTCGGTTTCGACGGTGCCGGTTTCGAACTTCGGATCGGAGATCGAACGGGTGTACTTCAGGCCCCAGGTGGCTTTTTTCGCGACCGATGGGATCTCGTGGTACATGTTGAAGATTTCGCCTTCATCCATGGCCAACGATTCGATGCAGTACTGGTAGGCGTGGGTGTGGATCGCTTCTTCGAAAGCCTGGCGCAGGATGTACTGGCGGCATTCCGGGTTGGTGATCAGGCGGTACACGGCCAGGACGAGGTTGTTGGCAACCAGGGAGTCGGCGGTGGAGAAGAAGCCGAGGTTGCGCATGACGATGCGGCGCTCGTCGTCGGTCAGGCCTTCCGGGTCTTTCCAGAGGGCGATGTCGGCGGTCATGTTGACTTCTTGCGGCATCCAGTGGTTTGCGCAACCGTCCAGGTACTTCTGCCAGGCCCAGTCGTACTTGAAAGGTACGAGTTGGTTGAGGTCGGCGCGGCAGTTGATCATGCGCTTTTCATCGACAGCGACACGGGCGGAGGCGCCTTCGAGTTCGGCCAGGCCTTCGGCAACGTCGAGGTTGTCCAAGGCAGCCTTGGCACGAGCGATCGCAGCGGAGTCAGTGGCGGTCACGGCACGCGCTTCTTGGGCGGCAACACCGCCGGCGGTGTCGAGGCGGTCCATGTTGGCTTCAGTCGCGTGGCCGGCGTTTGCGCCTTTTACTGCCACTTCGCCCGTGTCTTCTTTGTCGAATTCGTCCCAGCTCAGCATGACGTGTCGTCTCCTGCGTGAGGGCCAGATTGCCCATGTGATGGTTTGTCACACGGTCGTACTGGCCGCGTTGGATCTAAGGAAAATGTAATTGCAGCTACCGCAGGCAAAAACAGAAATTTTTTACGGAGCCGAGCCGCCGATGGGCGCAGAGAAAGTGAATCGCTTCTGCGTGGGGCTTCGGACTGGCTGCTTACCCCTGTAAGGGAATATTGCAGGCCCGTTTAAGGCCGCATTATAGGGAAAAAAACAGGGCTGTGGTGCGACGAAATGGCACTGAGAACGGACGGCGGGGGCGGTTTTTTGATCGGAGCGAGGGTTTACAGGGCTTTGGCTGGGTATCGCAGTCGCAGATTTTTTTTCATAATTTTTGGTGGCCTGGATTTTTGTTCAAAAAATAGCCAGAAAAACGGGTTTTTCACTATATGTAGTGTTTCAAGAGGCTTTTCGATGGCCCCAGACACAACTAAGCCCGACCGGAGTCGGGCCCTAATGTCGCGTTCAGCGATCAGCTGAGGCGAGCAGCCCCGACGTGATCGGCGCCATCGGCAGCGACCTTGGCGGCGCCAACGTGATCAGCACCGTCAGAAGCGACAGGCGCACCGCTGGTAAAAGCCGCCGAGCCGGTGCGGTCGTAGCCATCAGCAGCGAAAGCGCTACCGGCCAGTACGGAAAGGGTCAGGGCGATGATCAGTTTGGTTTTCATATGAATGACTCCAGGTGCGTAGAGGATTAACCGTTAGTGCAGCCATTACCCATGACGCTATAACGCAGGATGTGGCGTTGACCTTTGGAGTCGTCGTATTCCATTTTCATCGGAACCACTTCGCACACATTCGGGACTTCGCTCATGGACACGATGTTGGCGATGTCCAGATGGGTGGAGTACGTGTATTCCTCTACTGCGGGTTGCTGCTGCGCGACATCAGTCGGAACCTCGTCGGCCATGGCGGTTGCGCACAGACTGCTGAGGGCCAGAACTAATAAAGCTTTCATTTCAAATTTACCTTTCTAAAGTCGTGAGGGATCACGCAATCCTTTTGAGATTGCGTGTGGAACTTCAGTACTTGGTTGTTTGATTAACTGCCTTCGTGGGGGCTGCAACTTGGTTAATCAGGTTTGCCTTGTTGGCGAGGCTGATTTTAGGCGTGGGGGTTACATTCATATACCCATGGTTTTGATAAACACCTTTCGCGGATTTGGTAACAATCCTTGGGGAGATCAAAAGATCGCAGGCTTCGCCAGCTCCTACGGGGGGCGGCGAGCCACGGAATATGGGGCTTGGAGCGGTTTAACGGGATATTCACAGCATTTTGTAGGGGCTTGTTACTACCATCGTCGAATGGTTCTATAGGCCCGGCCCGGCTACAACAGGGTCATACAAAAACAACTATTCCACCGAGGTAAGAAAGATGAGTGCGGCTTCTCTGTATCCCGTTCGTCCCGAGGTAGCAGCCAATACGCTGACTGACGAGGCCACCTATAAGGCCATGTACCAGCAGTCGGTCGTCAACCCGGATGGCTTCTGGCGCGAACAAGCCAAGCGCCTCGACTGGATCAAGCCTTTCACCACGGTGAAACAGACGTCCTTCGACGATCACCATGTCGACATCAAGTGGTTCGCCGACGGCACGCTGAACGTTTCCTACAACTGCCTCGACCGTCATCTGGCCGAGCGCGGCGATCAAATCGCGATTATCTGGGAAGGGGATGACCCTGCCGAGAGCCGCAACATCACCTACCGCGAGCTGCACGAACAAGTCTGCAAGTTCGCCAACGCCTTGCGCGGCCAGGATGTGCACCGCGGCGACGTGGTGACTATCTATATGCCGATGATCCCCGAAGCCGTGGTCGCCATGTTGGCTTGCACCCGGATCGGCGCGATTCACTCGGTAGTGTTCGGCGGTTTCTCGCCGGAAGCCCTGGCTGGTCGCATCATCGACTGCCGTTCCAAGGTGGTGATCACTGCTGACGAAGGCATTCGTGCCGGCAAGAAGATCCCGCTCAAGTCCAACGTCGACGACGCGCTGACCAACCCGGAAACCAGCAGCATCCAGAAAGTCATCGTGTGCAAGCGCACCGGTGGCGACATCAAGTGGAACCAGCATCGCGACATCTGGTACGAAGACCTGATGAAAGTGGCGGGCAGTGTGTGCGCGCCGAAAGAGATGGGCGCCGAAGAAGCACTGTTCATCCTTTATACCTCCGGCTCGACGGGCAAGCCGAAGGGCGTGCAGCACACCACCGCCGGCTACCTGTTGTACGCGGCGATGACTCACGAGCGCGTGTTCGATTACCGTCCGGGCGAAGTCTATTGGTGCACCGCCGACGTCGGTTGGGTCACCGGCCACAGTTACATCGTCTACGGCCCGCTGGCCAATGGCGCGACCACGCTGCTGTTCGAAGGTGTGCCGAACTACCCGGACATCACCCGGGTGGCGAAAATCGTCGACAAGCATAAGGTCAACATCCTCTACACCGCACCAACGGCGATCCGCGCGATGATGGCGTCGGGCAAGGCCGCCGTTGAAGGCGCTGATGGCAGCAGCCTGCGCCTGCTCGGTTCGGTGGGTGAGCCGATCAATCCGGAAGCGTGGGATTGGTACTACAAGAACGTCGGCCAGTCCCGTTGCCCGATCGTCGATACCTGGTGGCAGACCGAAACGGGCGGCAACATGATGAGCCCGCTACCGGGTGCGCACGCGCTCAAGCCGGGTTCTGCTGCACGTCCGTTCTTCGGCGTGGTGCCAGCGTTGGTGGATAACCTGGGTAACATCATTGAAGGCGTTGCCGAGGGCAACCTGGTGATTCTCGATTCGTGGCCAGGCCAGGCGCGCACGCTGTATGGCGACCATGACCGCTTCGTCGATACCTACTTCAAGACGTTCCGTGGCATGTACTTCACCGGTGACGGTGCGCGTCGTGACGAAGACGGTTACTACTGGATTACCGGTCGCGTGGATGACGTGCTCAACGTGTCCGGTCACCGCATGGGTACCGCCGAGATTGAAAGCGCGATGGTTGCCCACCCGAAAGTCGCGGAAGCGGCGGTGGTCGGTGTGCCGCACGACATCAAGGGGCAGGGCATTTATGTCTACGTCACCCTGATCGGTGGTGAAGAGCCGAGCGAGCAATTGCGCCTGGAGCTGAAAAACTGGGTGCGTAAAGAGATCGGCCCGATTGCTTCGCCGGATGTCATCCAGTGGGCGCCGGGGCTGCCGAAAACCCGTTCGGGCAAGATCATGCGCCGGATTCTGCGCAAGATTGCTACCGCCGAATACGATGGGTTGGGGGATATCTCCACCTTGGCGGATCCGGGTGTGGTGCAGCATTTGATTGATACGCATAAGACGATGAACGTCGCGTAAATCGCGTTCGGTGTCATTGAAACCCCGCCAGGTGTTGCGCCTGGTGGGGTTTTTTATTGGCTGATGGTTTGTGTTGGTTGTGCGGGGCTCTTCGCGGGCAAGCCTCGCTCCTACAGGATTTGAGTCGTACACAAATGCAACGATCAACCCAAACCCTGTAGGAGCGAGGCTTGCCCGCGAAGGCGATCTGCCAGGCACCACATGGCGGATCCGGGTGTGGTGCAGCATTTGATTGATACGCACAAGACGATGAACGTCGCGTAAGTCGCGTTCGGTGTCATTGAAACCCTGCCAGGTGTGCGCCTGGTGGGGTTTTTTATTGGCTGATGGTTTGTGTTGGTTGTGCGGGGCTCTTCGCGGGCAAGCCTCGCTCCTACAGGATTTGTGTCGTACACAAATGCAACGATCAACCCAAACCCTGTAGGAGCGAGGCTTGCCCGCGAAGGCGATCTGTCAGACGCCACATAAACAACGGCCAATAATTATCGGCATCACCCGCAGGCGATTTCCCACTGTTACCCGACTTCGCGAAAGTAACTGAATGTGTAACCTCGCGCCCAACGACGGGGCATTGGGAAACGCAAAGCCCCGTTTCAGGGCCTCTCAACCACCCATGAAAAATAAGACACAACGCTACGCTTGCCGGATTAGAAGGGTTTGCCAATAATAGGCCCGCAATTTGCAGCATAGATCGGTTCACAATCTTTTGCTCTTGCATGAAATTGCAAGGCTGTCAACGTGCCCAAGCGGCTTTCTCAGTGCATCTGTAATTTGTTGTCGCATTGAAGAAATATCGGCTTCGGGCCTGTCGTTAGAATGCCGATCACTCGCTCGTCGTTGCTCGCGTTGAAAATAACGCGGGTTTCCCAGGACGCAGCATCGCTTTGCGGTTTAACCCATTCGCATATTGGGCTTGTGCTCACTCTGCCGTTTTCGCCCTTTACCGATGGAGTCCCAAGATGAAGAAACTTGTGCTGCTTGGCGCCCTGGCACTGTCCGTGCTGTCCCTGCCGACTTTCGCTGATGAAAAGCCTCTTAAGATCGGTATCGAAGCGGCCTACCCTCCGTTTGCCTCCAAGGCACCGGACGGCAGCATCGTTGGTTTCGACTACGACATCGGCAACGCTCTGTGCGAGCAGATGCAGGTCAAGTGCGTCTGGGTCGAGCAAGAGTTCGACGGTCTGATCCCTGCACTCAAAGTGCGCAAGATCGACGCGATCCTGTCGTCCATGTCGATCACTGAAGATCGCAAGAAGTCCGTGGACTTCACCAACAAGTACTACAACACCCCGGCTCGCCTGGTCATGAAGGCCGGCACTCAGGTCAGCGAAGGTTTGACCGAGCTCAAGGGCAAGAACATCGGCGTGCAACGTGGTTCGATCCACGAGCGTTTCGCCCGCGAAGTCCTGGCCCCGCTGGGTGCCGAGATCAAGCCTTACGGTTCGCAGAACGAAATCTACCTCGACGTGGCCGCTGGCCGCCTCGACGGCACCGTGGCAGACGCTACGCTGCTGGATGACGGTTTCCTGAAAACCGACGCTGGCAAAGGTTTCGCCTTCGTTGGCCCGGCCTTCACCGACGTTAAATACTTCGGCGACGGCGTAGGTATCGCGGTTCGTAAAGGCGATGCACTGAAAGACAAGATCAACAGTGCGATCACCGCCATTCGCGAGAACGGCAAATACAAGCAAATCCAGGACAAGTACTTCGCCTTCGATATCTACGGCAAGTAACACGTTCCAGCGACAAGTCCGAAATGGCGCAAGCAACAGGATCTCTGAGGTTTGCGCCATTTTTTCATCCCAACTTTCGAGGACCTGAATCATGTTGAAAGGCTACGGGGCTGTCATCCTCGATGGCGCATGGCTGACGCTTCAGCTCGCCTTGTCGTCCATGGTCTTGGCCATCGTTCTGGGTCTGATCGGCGTTTCGCTGCGTCTGTCCCCGATCCGCTGGCTGGCCTGGCTGGGCGACCTGTATTCCACGGTGATCCGCGGCATTCCCGACCTGGTACTGATCCTGCTGATTTTCTACGGTGGTCAGGACCTGCTCAACCGCGTTGCACCGATGCTCGGCTTTAACGACTACATCGACCTGAACCCGTTGGCCGCCGGTATCGGCACCCTCGGTTTCATCTTCGGTGCGTACCTGTCGGAAACCTTCCGTGGCGCCTTCATGGCAATCCCGAAAGGTCAGGCAGAAGCCGGCATGGCCTACGGCATGAGCAGTTTTCAGGTGTTCTTCCGGGTGTTGGTGCCGCAGATGATTCGTCTGGCGATTCCGGGTTTCACCAACAACTGGCTGGTGTTGACCAAGGCTACCGCGCTGATTTCCGTGGTCGGTCTGCAAGACATGATGTACAAGGCCAAGCAGGCGGCAGATGACACCCGCGAGCCTGTCACCTTCTTCCTCTCAGTGGCGGCGATGTACCTCGTGATCACCAGTGTCTCGTTGCTGGCACTGCGTCACCTTGAGAAGCGCTACTCGGTAGGCGTAAGGGCGGCTGATCTATGATCTTCGACTACAACGTCATTTGGGAGTCCCTGCCGCTGTACTTCGGCGGCCTGGTGACCACCCTCAAATTGCTCGCGCTGTCGCTGTTTTTCGGTCTGCTGGCGGCCCTGCCGCTGGGGCTGATGCGCGTTTCCAAGAACGCTGTCGTCAACATGACGGCCTGGCTGTTCACCTACGTCATTCGCGGCACGCCGATGCTGGTGCAGCTGTTTTTGATCTACTACGGTTTGGCGCAATTCGAAGCGGTGCGTGAAAGCTTCCTGTGGCCATGGCTGTCCAGCGCGACGTTCTGTGCGTGCCTGGCCTTTGCGATCAACACCAGCGCCTACACCGCCGAAATCATCGCCGGTAGCCTGCGCGCTACGCCTAACGGCGAGATCGAAGCAGCCAAGGCCATGGGCATGTCGCGCTACAAGATGTACAAGCGCATCCTGTTGCCGTCGGCCCTGCGCCGGGCGCTGCCGCAGTACAGCAACGAAGTGATCATGATGCTGCAGACCACCAGTCTGGCGTCCATCGTGACCCTGATCGACATCACCGGTGCCGCGCGCACGGTCAACGCCCAGTTCTACCTGCCGTTCGAAGCCTACATCACCGCCGGTGTGTTCTACCTGTGCCTGACCTTCATCCTGGTGAAGCTGTTCAAACTGGCCGAGCGCCGCTGGCTGGGCTACATGGCCCCGCGGAAGCATTGATATGGAACGCATCGATCACGTATTGCCGTGGAGCCACCTGGGCAGCGAACGCCAGATTTCGGTGTTCCGTTTCGGGACCGGCGAGCGCAAGGCCTATATCCAGGCCAGCCTGCACGCCGATGAGCTGCCGGGGATGCGCACCGCCTGGGAGCTGAAAAAGCGTCTGACCGAGCTCGAAGCCCAAGGCTTGCTCAACGGTGTGATTGAACTGGTGCCGGTGGCCAACCCGCTGGGCCTCGGTCAACTACTGCAAGGCAATCATCAAGGGCGTTTCGAGGCGGGCAGCGGCAAGAACTTCAACCGTGATTTCGTCGAGCTCAGCGCGCCAGTGGCCGCCGAACTGGAAGGGCGTCTGGGGGATGATCCGCATGCCAATATCCGCTTGATCCGTCAGGCCATGGGCGATCATCTGGCGGCATTGCCAGCGGCGAGCAGCCAGTTGCAAGGCATGCAGCGCATCTTGCTCAGCCATGCCTGCACCGCCGACGTTGTACTGGATTTGCATTGCGATGCCGAAGCCGCGCTGCACATGTACGCCTTGCCGCAACACTGGCCGCAATGGCGTTCGCTGGCTGCGCACCTGGATGTGAAGGTGGGTTTGCTGGCGGAAGATTCCGGCGGCAGCTCCTTCGATGAAGCCTGTTCGCTGCCGTGGTTGCGTCTGTCGCGCCACTTCCCGGATGCGCAGATTCCATTTGCGTGCCTGGCGACCACCATTGAATTGGGTGGTCAGGCTGACACCGGTCGCCCGCAAGCTGAATTCCAGGCCGAAGGCATTCTGGCCTTCCTGGCCGAGCAAGGCCTGATCAGCGGCGAGTGGCCGAAACCGGCACACGAAGCCTGTGAAGGCATGCCGTTCGAAGGCACCGAATTGTTGTTCGCACCGCACCCCGGTGTGGTGAGTTTCCTGCGTAAACCCGGTGAGTGGATTGAAGCCGGCGATGAGATTTTCGAAGTGATCGATCCGTTGGCGGATCGGGTCAGCACGGTGTGTGCTGGTACGTCCGGGGTGCTGTTTGCCATTGAACGGCTACGTTATGCCCAACCCGGTTTCTGGCTGGCCAAGGTGGCGGGGCGCGAAGCGCTGCGTCACGGGCGCTTGCTCAACGACTGACTGACTGTTTTTGTGAGAACCGACCGCATGTACAAACTTGAAGTCCAAGACCTGCATAAACGCTATGGCAGTCACGAAGTGCTCAAGGGCGTGTCCCTGAAAGCGGCGGCTGGCGATGTGATCAGCATCATCGGCTCCAGTGGCTCCGGCAAAAGTACCTTCCTGCGCTGCATCAACCTGCTCGAGCAGCCGCACGCGGGCAAGATCCTGCTCAACAACGAAGAGCTGAAACTGGTTTCGAACAAGGACGGCGCGCTGAAGGCGGCTGACCCGAAACAGCTGCAGCGCATGCGTTCGCGCCTGTCGATGGTGTTCCAGCATTTCAACCTGTGGTCGCACATGACCGCGCTGGAAAACATCATGGAAGCGCCGGTCCACGTGCTCGGCATGTCCAAGGCCGAGGCTCGTGAAAAGGCTGAGCACTACCTGAACAAGGTTGGTGTGGCGCATCGTAAAGACGCTTACCCGGGCCACATGTCCGGCGGCGAACAACAGCGCGTGGCGATTGCCCGTGCGCTGGCGATGGAGCCTGAGGTGATGCTGTTCGACGAACCGACTTCGGCCCTCGACCCGGAACTGGTGGGCGACGTGCTGAAAGTCATGCAGGCCCTGGCGCTGGAAGGCCGGACCATGGTGGTGGTGACCCACGAAATGGGCTTCGCCCGTGAAGTGTCGAACCAACTGGTGTTCCTGCACAAAGGCATCGTTGAAGAAAGCGGCAACCCGCGTGAGGTGCTGGTCAATCCACAGTCCGAACGCCTGCAACAATTCCTCTCGGGCAGCCTGAAGTAAACCGAACTCCCGCTGCGCACCGGGATAGTGCATGCTTCGCAGCCTAAAGGCTGGCCCCGCCCCCCTGTAGGAGCGAGGCTTGCCCGCGAAGACGGTGGTTCAGACAGCAATGATGTTGGCTGATACACCGCTTTCGCGGGCAAGCCTCGCTCCTACAGGGGATTGCAGCCGGTTTTGAGATTTGCGTTCATTTACGGGCTAGCATTGGCCCATGCCTTCATCACTGTTTGAGTTTCGGATTGCCCACCATGACTGCCCATCGAATTGGTTTCCTGATTTGGCCCAGCACTAAAGCTCTGACGCTTGCGCTGGCTGAGGAGGCCTTGCGTGTTGCCCAGCGTGTGCATCCGGACGTTGTCTACGAACTGTCGTTCTTGCAGGCCGAGCCGCCGATCGAAGGCGCCTGGCAATTGCCCGGTGAACCGTGGGCCGGCAAGCTCGAAAACTTCCAGAAGTTGTTTCTGCTCGCCGACGAGCCGCCGACCGCGCTCGCGCCGGCCCTCAGCAGTTCACTGAAACAACTGGTGCGTGCCGGTTGCGTGATTGGCGGTTTGTCCGCCGGCGTTTATCCATTGGCGCAGCTCGGTTTGCTCGACGGTTATCGTGCGGCCGTGCATTGGCGTTGGCAGGACGATTTCGCCGAGCGCTTCCCGAAAGTTATCGCCACCAGTCATCTGTTCGACTGGGATCGTGATCGCCTGACCGCGTGCGGTGGCCTGTCGGTACTCGACTTGCTGCTGGCGGTATTGGCTCGCGACCACGGCGCCGAACTGGCCGGTGCAGTGTCGGAAGAACTGGTGGTCGAACGCATTCGTGAGGGTGGCGAACGCCAGCGTATTCCGCTGCAAAACCGCCTCGGCTCCAGCCATCCAAAGCTCACCCAAGCGGTGTTGCTGATGGAAGCCAACATCGAAGAACCCCTGACCACCGACGAAATCGCTCAGCACGTGTGCGTGTCCCGTCGGCAGTTGGAGCGGATCTTCAAGCAATACCTCAATCGTGTGCCGAGCCAGTACTACCTGGAATTGCGCCTGAACAAGGCCCGGCAGATGTTGATGCAAACCAGCAAATCGATCATCCAGATCGGCCTGTCCTGTGGCTTCTCTTCGGGGCCGCACTTCTCCAGCGCCTACCGCAACTTCTTCGGCGCCACGCCGCGGGAAGATCGCAACCAGCGGCGTAGCAGCAGCCCGTTCGAGTTGTCGTCGGTGCCTTCAGAGCGCGGTTGATCTAACGTCCGGTTTGCGGGCGTTTAACGCCTCATTGCTCAGCCTCTGAATCATCCGAATTCGAAACCTCCATCTCGGCGGTTTCGATGATTTCCTCAGCGCCAAAATCAGTGCCGTTCTTCCTGAAGTAGGCGTGCAGCAATTGCAGGCTCTGCTCGGAAAACGGATTGCCGCGCAGGTTGATGCTTTCGCCGGTTTCCATGGGCAGTTCGAGGATGTCGCTGGGCAGCTCTCGGATCGCGTTATTGCTCAGGTTGGCGATATCCAGCGTTTTCAACTTCAACAATCCCGGTGGCAGCTCGGTAATGTGCGTGTCATTGAGAACCAGCGTGGACAGGTCCGGCATCTGACTGATATCGGGTGTCAGCATCAGCGGGTTATTGCTCAGGTCGAGGAAGTCCAGGTGCTCCATGCCGGCCAGCCCAGCCACTGTTTCGGCTGTCAGGCTGATGCGGCAGTCGGGGAGCACCAGTGCGGTCAGTTCGCCCATGTTGAATACAGATTGGGGAATATTGCCCAAGCGATAGTCACGAATAGTCAGCCCCTTGAGCTTGGGGAAACATTTCAGGAAGCCATCGGTGACTGACGTTTGCCCGGCGTAGCTGTGCAGGTAAAGGTGGGAGACGTGACTGAAATCAGCGCTCAGTGTGGGCAACTCACCGCTAATCACCAGCGACAGGCTGAGTTCATGGGAGGGCTCAGGCCCAGGGTTGAAGTCATCCAGCGCGGTTTCCCGGCGCCAGGCTTGTTCAACGGTGCTTTTGAATTCATCCCGGGCGTAGTGCTCAACCAACCGCTGCCGGGGGCTGAAAGGTTCACCGGAGTTCGGGTGCACGGCTGGGAGGTTGCCGCTCCACGCCGCAAGCGTATCGCACAAGGTGACGTATTCGGCTTCCAGGCGGGTGAGTGCGGTTCGTCCGGTCTCCAGTGTGCCAGGCAGGCTGTACACAAAATCGCTGGCTTGTTCGCGTTCCATCGTTGGGTAAAGCGCGGTCACCCGGTCGATATCGGCCTGGTCGGCTTGTACGCCCAGATTCTCACGCGTCTGCTTAAAGTAGTTTTTCACCTGGTTCCGTGTATCGACCGACAGTGGGTTGCCGGAGAAGTCGAAACCTTCGGCCTTACTGGCGGGTAGCAGGAATAGGTGTGCGGGCAATTCGGTGAGCTGGTTCTCGGAGAAAATCGCGGTCTCCAGGCTGGGGAGATCGAGCAGGCCGGTAGGAAGGCTGGAGATGCCGGTATCACCCAGATCTATGTAGTCCAGTTGCATCATGGCCTCGACACTGAACACCCCGCCCAAGGGGTTTTTGTACAGTTCCAGCGTGCGCATCTGGCTCAAGGATGCCAGCGTAGCCTGGGCGTCGGCGGTCAACGTGATCGCGCAATTGCTGAGAATTAACTGATCAAGGTTCGGCAATGCGGGCAGGATGTCGGGCAGGGTGGTCAGCGCAATGTTACGTACTTCCAGGCGACGCAGGCCGGTGAAGTTGCGCAGGAACGCATGGGCGCCGCGTGTCGTCTCGCTGCCTTCCAGGGTCAGGTAGGCAATGTGGCTGAAGTCCGCTGCAAACGTCGGTAACTCGCCCATGATCGGGCGCGTGAACCGGAGCATATAGCCGCGATTGCCGGCATCCATGTCGCCGTCGTTAAGCGCGGTCTGGCGCCGCCAACAGCGTTGCAATTCTTCCGCGAGCAGCAGGTGGTTGCGGCGCACGGCGGTCAGTTGCCGGGTGCTGAGCAGAGAGCCGGTTTCAGTGTGATGGAGTGGCGTGGCCTCGAGCCAGGTACGCAGGTCCTGGCTCAGCCGTTCAAATTCGTTGTACAGGCGTGAAATTTCTACCCGCGCTCCCGAGGGATGCCGCTGCAGTTCACGGATAAAGGCCTCGACCTCGCCCGCGTTGAAGGATGGATAAAGCGTCTGAACGTACTCTTGCAGTGACGTTGCGCCGGGATGGATACGTGGATAGCCATCGGTACCGCCGGGCAGTCGCATGACGTTAGGATCGTAGTGGGGCTTGAGCAGCGGTTGCTGTGACAGGATGTCTTGCAGTTCCGCGTGGTTCAGTGCGTGTTCGGTGATGACCTGTTTGAGTCGCGGGCCTTGCCCGACTTGCAGGTTTAGCTCTCTGCGCTCGCTATCGGGCAGTGCCCGCAGCAAACCATTGTAAAAATCCTCGGTGCCGGAGAGTTGCTGGCCGATCTCATCAAACGCCTGGTAGTCGCCGTCTTCGAGTTGCACCAGCACTTTGCGCTGGGGCGCGTCGGGCAGGCCGATGCTGTCGATGGTTTCGCCGTTGAATGAATAACGGTTGACCTCGATCCGCACTTCCCCCGACCAGCCAGGCAGTCGGGGCATGGAATGCAGCGCCAGCCGATCGGCATCCGGGTTGTTCGGGGCCCCCAACTCCAGACTTTCGCGGGCGCGCACGGCACGGACCTGTTGTTGCGCCCAGCGTGCCAGTTCCTTGAGTGGAGGGGCGAGCGTGCCTTGTTCCAGTTGCTGCCATTCGATACCACTGGCCGAGTTCAGCAGTTCCTCGGCAACAGGGCCGGGCAGGCCCGGGATGGCATCCATCAGGCGCTGGGCCAGTGGGTCCACGGCGGGTGCCTGGGCGCGGTAACGGGCATCGAACAACGAGCTGCGCTGGGACGTCGCGATCCGGGCAAGTCGGGTCCTCAAGTGTTTGCTGCGTACTTCAAGGGCCAGTGCCGGTGCACCGAAGGTTTCTTCGAACAACGCTTTGATTTCGTCTTCTGTGAGGCATTTCAGTGTGGCTTTCAGTACATCGTCGCTGCTTGCTTGAATGTCATACGTGCGCTGACGGCCTTCAGTGGTTTGCCACAACACCTCACCTTTGTCGTCAACCAATCGAAGGCTTTTGTTCGCCGGCCATGGGAAGTTTTCAGTCAGCAGCTGCAACTGGGTCTTTGCGTCGGCAGTCGTATAAGTCTCGGACTGATCGCTGCCGATCCGTTCGATAAAGGTCCGTATGTCCTTGTCGATCCTGTAGCGCACAAGAGTGTCAGCCAGCAGCGGCGGCAAGGTTTCATGATCGACATGCATCCGCCGTACGCTGTTTTCGTGATGGCCACTGATCCTGAGCACTTGTTCGCGCTCGGCCTCGGACAGCGAATCGGCGGCATGACCCAGGCGCTGAAGGAGTTTGTTGCGATCCCACTTCAGAGGCTGTTCGAGTTCGGTGTGCCAGGTGCCGTTGTGGTTGTGCTCCAGCAATGGTTTGTAGGCGTCGCCTCGGGTCGGGTGTTCGATGCGGAACCGGTCCTGAGTTGAACCCTGCGTGACCTCATAGTGTGTGCTGTCCAGCAGCAGGATTTTCTTTCCGGCGTGGGTATGCAGACCGAGCGTATCGGGGCTGCTGCCGGCCGGCAAAGTGACGTTCTGTTCATAAGGTTTGAGATCACCGTTCCAGTAGCGGGTTTTCCCGGTAACTGATTTCACGGGGAGGAAGCGGTCAATGAAGTCCACGCACTCTTTGGGCATGACGTTGCGAAACTCCCCCGCCACAATGCTGCCGCCGGCCGCGAAGGCGCCCAGTTGGACGATGGATTCAATGAACGCCAGGGTGTGCTCGAGGGCTTGTTGGGTCAGGTCTTGGGACCATTCGACGATGGATTCGAAAGCCTCGTCCAGCAGTTGATACACCATATAAGCCATCATCATTTCGCCCAGGACCGGCACAAATGGCAGGACCACGAAGGCGGCAACTTGCAGCAGGGTCGACGCGATGCGGGTGAAGGAATCCCACAGCTCCCATCGCGCCTTGCGGTCAGCGCTGGCGGAGGACACGGCCAGCGTGCGCGCATCATTCAGAATCTTGTCGAGCTTGCGCTGATAAAGGTGTTGCCACAGATCACCGGGAATCGGCGTGGCAGAAAATTGCAGGTTTGCATGTTTGGTCGGTGATTCACGCCAAGAGGGCAGTGGATCGCCGGACGCGCGCGGATGCCAGGTGATTTGCGTCAGGCGGCTGTTCAGGTTGGCGAAGAAGTAGCCGCGATCAGCATGATCGACGAAGCGGCTGAAGAACTGCTGGTAATCATGAGAGCGCAATTTTCCACTGAGCTCGGCCATGAAGTGGCCGCTGGACGGGTATTCCTTGATCGGGTGTTGCGGGTCGTCGGGGATGTAAGCGATGACTCTTTCGGTGCCTCGGTACTGCTCCAGATCAGGGGCGAACAGGACGATGCCGGTCAGGCGCGCAGACATCATCGTCAGGTCGTGGCAAAGCAGGGTTTTGCCATTGAGCATCATGCCTTGCACGCCGCTCACCATCCCGAGCATGGCGCGATAGGCGTCTTCCTTGAGCGTGTCTTTGTGCAGCAGCGCCAGTTCCAGCGCCATACGTAATGCGGCTTTCTGGCTTTCCTTGATTGGCGGGCGGAGAACGGCGGCGGCTACCGGGTTGCTCACGCCGAGGTTGTCTTCAAGCCAGGCATGATAGTTACCGCCGATATCCAGTTCGCGACACAACGTGGCGAAAGCGGCAATCGTCAGGGTGTCCTTGATGTGATTCAGGGGCTCGAACTGGCCGGAGGCTGACGGCTGGGTAATGAAGGTTGAGTCGGATTCGTAGGCGCTTGCGCGGGTCTCGGACACTTCGAAGTTGTGCAAGGCAGCGTCGAGCAGCGACACGGTCCAGGTCCGGGCGGCGCCGGACCTGATCGGGAACCAGGGAATCGAGTCTGGGATATAGAGGCGCAAAAACGTGGCAGTCACGTCAAGGTCCAGGCCGTAGCGTTGCTGGAGGGCGGCGCGCAGCAAGGGCTCGCCAAAGGCGCGGGCGTCTTGCAGGTGTTCGAGACGCTCGTCCACGCGGTTCTGGGCAGTCCAATAGGCGGCGTTGAGGCGTTTCAGCACGAGGTGTTGGCCGGCGGAGGTGTTGCGAAATTCCTCTCGCAGGCGCGACGGCGTTTTGCCCAGCGCGGTCCGCCGTTTGGCGGAGGCCTTGAGCAGCCACTGCGGCAGGTTATTGGCCAGATGATCGAAATGACTGTCTGGATGGTTTGGCCATATTGGCGATTTGAAATGATCCACGGGTTTCGTCCTTGAAAGGGTCGGTGCTCAAGGAAACCCGTTTTGCCAAACGCATGTGCGGTACATAGTTACCGCACATTCGCCAACGGCTTGAAATCTAATGTCGCCCGCGCTGCCGCTAATCCCGTGCATCGGTTTAAACTGCGCCTTTGCGACGGTATATGTCGCATTGCCGTAAACCCGGCTGAAACCGGGGTTTGCGCTATAAGAAGTTGTCGCTTGGCGGCAAGGCCGGGCTGAAAACTGTCCTTACAATCCCCTCATCGCTCGCCAGTTTCAGGCGAGTGTTCCTCTTCAGGAGACTCCGATGTCCGTTGAGCACGCTGCGGTAGAACGCGCCGATTTCGACCAGGTAATGGTTCCCAACTACGCGCCTGCCGCTTTCATCCCTGTGCGTGGTGCCGGTTCCCGCGTTTGGGACCAGTCTGGCCGCGAGCTGATCGACTTCGCCGGCGGGATTGCCGTTAACGTATTGGGCCACGCGCACCCGGCGCTGGTCGGTGCCTTGACCGAACAGGCGAACAAGCTGTGGCACGTGTCCAACGTGTTCACCAATGAGCCGGCCCTGCGCCTGGCGCATAAGCTGATCGACGCCACGTTTGCCGAGCGCGTGTTCTTCTGCAACTCCGGCGCCGAAGCCAACGAGGCCGCTTTCAAGCTGGCCCGTCGAGTCGCCTTCGATCGTTTCGGTACCGAGAAGTACGAAATCATCGCTGCGCTGAACAGCTTCCACGGCCGCACCCTGTTCACCGTTAACGTCGGTGGCCAGTCGAAGTACTCCGACGGTTTCGGTCCTAAAATCACCGGCATCACCCACGTGCCTTACAACGATCTGGCGGCGCTGAAAGCGGCCATTTCCGACAAGACCTGCGCCGTGGTGCTGGAGCCGATCCAGGGCGAGGGCGGCGTGATGCCGGCCGAGTTGGCCTACCTGCAAGGCGCCCGCGAACTGTGCACCGAGCACAACGCGCTGTTGGTGTTCGACGAAGTGCAAACCGGCATGGGCCGCAGCGGCAAGCTGTTCGCCTACCAACATTACGGCGTGACCCCGGACATCCTGACCAGCGCCAAGAGCTTGGGCGGCGGTTTCCCGATCGCGGCGATGCTGACCACTGAAGACCTGGCCAAACACCTAGTCGTCGGCACCCACGGCACCACTTACGGCGGTAACCCGCTGGCGTGTGCCGTTGCGGAAGCTGTCATCGACGTGATCAACACCCCGGAAGTGCTGAGCGGCGTTAACGCCAAGCACGACAAGTTCAAGGCGCGCCTGGAGCAGATCGGCGAGAAGTACGGCCTGTTCACTCAGGTTCGTGGCCTGGGCTTGTTGATCGGTTGCGTGCTGAACGATGCCTGGAAAGGCAAGGCCAAGGACATCTTCAACGCCGCCGAGCGTGAAGGCCTGATGATCCTGCAAGCCGGCCCGGACGTGATTCGTTTCGCCCCAAGCCTGGTGGTTGAAGACGCTGACATCGATGCCGGCCTGGACCGTTTCGAACGCGCTGCGGCGAAACTGGCTCAAGCCTGATAGACCCATCGACGCCTGAACTTCAGGCGTCGATCCAAATTTTTATGCCGGACCCGCTTTTCTGTAGGAGCGAAGCTTGCTCGCGAAGGTGTGTCAGTCACCGTGATGTCGACTGACCTACCTTCGCGAGCAAGCTTCGCTCCTACAAGGTTCGGCTTATTTCCCCCAAAAAGAGTTACGAGAAAGGAGTGACACCATGCTGGTGATGCGCCCCGCGCAAATGGCTGATCTGGGCGAGGTACAGCGTCTGGCTGCGGACAGCCCGATTGGTGTCACTTCCTTGCCGGATGACGTTGAACGCCTGAGCGACAAGATCGCCGCGAGCGAAGCGTCGTTTTCCGCTGAAGTCAGCTTCAACGGTGAAGAGAGCTATTTCTTCGTCCTCGAAGACAGTGCCACCGGCAAACTGGTGGGCTGCTCGGCGATCGTCGCGTCGGCCGGTTATTCCGAGCCGTTCTACAGTTTCCGTAATGAAACCTTCGTGCACGCCTCCCGCGAGCTGAAGATTCATAACAAGATCCACGTGCTCTCGCAGTGCCACGACCTGACCGGCAACAGCTTGCTGACCAGTTTCTACGTGAAACCTGAGTTGGTGGGTTCGCCGTGGGCGGAACTCAACTCCCGTGGCCGCCTGTTGTTTGTGGCCAGCCACCCGGAGCGCTTTGCCGATTCCGTGGTGACCGAGATCGTCGGCTACAGCGATGAAAATGGCGACTCGCCGTTCTGGGACGCGATCGGTCGCAACTTCTTCGACCTCAACTACGCCGCTGCCGAGCGTCTGTGCGGCCTGAAGAGCCGGACCTTCCTCGCCGAACTGATGCCGCATTACCCGATCTACGTGCCGTTGCTGCCGGACACCGCTCAAGAAGCGATGGGCCAGGTGCATCCACGCGCGCAGATCACCTTCGACATCCTGATGCGCGAAGGCTTCGAGACCGATCACTACATCGATATTTTCGACGGCGGCCCGACCTTGCACGCCCGCGTCTCCGGGATCCGTTCGATTGCCCAGAGCCGTGTGGTCCCAGTGAAAATCGGTGAGCCGGTCAAAGGCGCCGGTCGTCAGTACCTGGTGGCCAACGCCCAGTTGCAGGATTACCGCGCGGTATTGCTCGAGCTCGATTACGCGCCGGGCAAACCCGTGACCCTGGATCTAGAAGCGGCCGAAGCCTTGGGCGTCGGTGAAGGTGCCAGCGTGCGCCTGGTCGCGGTTTAAAGCCTTTCAGAGTGTTTCGCGGGTGGCGCAAGCGGCCCGTTTGAGGAGATAGCATGATCGTTCGTCCCGTACGCAGCAGCGATTTACCCGCTCTGATCGACTTGGCCCGCAGCACCGGCACCGGCCTGACCACCTTGCCGGCCAACGAAGAACGTCTGGCCCATCGGGTCGGCTGGGCCGAGAAAACCTTTCGCGGCGAAGCCGGGCGGGGCGATGCGGACTACCTGTTCGTGCTCGAAGACGACAACGGCCGGGTGGTGGGGATTTCCGCCATCGCTGGCGCGGTCGGCCTGCGTGAGCCCTGGTACAACTTCCGGGTCGGCCTGACGGTCAGCGCCTCGCAAGAACTGAACATCTATCGCGAAATTCCGACGCTGTTCCTGGCCAACGACCTGACCGGCAACTCCGAGCTGTGCTCGCTGTTCCTGCACGCCGATTTCCGCAATGGCCTCAATGGCCGGCTGCTGGCCAAGGCGCGGATGCTGTTCATCGCCGAATTCCCGGAGCTGTTCGGCAACAAGATCATTGCCGAGATGCGCGGTGTGTCCGACGACGCCGGGCGTTCGCCGTTCTGGGAAAGTCTGGGCCGGCACTTCTTCAAGATGGAATTCAGCCAGGCGGATTACCTGACCGGCGTCGGCAACAAGGCGTTTATCGCCGAACTGATGCCGAAATTTCCGTTGTACACCTGCTTCCTGTCGCCAGACGCGCGCAACGTTATCGGCCAGGTTCACCCGGACACCGAGCCGGCCCTGTCGATGCTCAAGAGCGAAGGTTTCAGCTATCAGGGCTACGTCGACATCTTCGACGCCGGCCCGTCGGTGGAATGTGAAACCGGCAAAATCCGCGCGGTCCGCGACAGCCAGGCGCTGGTGCTGGCCATCGGCACGCCGGGGGATGACGCCACACCTTTCCTGATTCACAACCGCAAGCGCGAAGACTGCCGTGTCACTGCCGCGCCAGCTCGCTTCGCCGCCGGCACGTTGGTGGTTGATCAGTTGACCGCCAAACGCCTTCATCTCAACGCCGGCGATCAAGTACGCGCCGTTCCGTTGTCTGCTGCTCGGGAGTCGAAATAATGAATTCGCTATACATCGCAGGTGAATGGCTGGCCGGCCAGGGTGAAGCCTTTCAATCGCTGAACCCGGTGACCCAACAAGTACTGTGGACCGGCGAAGGCGCCACCACCGCTCAGGTTGAATCCGCCGTGCAAGCCGCGCGTCAGGCGTTCCCGGGCTGGGCCCGTCGCACCCTCGACGAGCGCATCACGGTGCTGGAAGCCTTTGCCGCCGCCCTGAAAAACCACGCTGACGAACTGGCCCGCTGCATCGGTGAAGAAACCGGTAAACCCCTGTGGGAATCGGCAACTGAAGTCACCAGCATGGTCAACAAGATTGCGATCTCGGTGCAGAGCTACCGCGAACGTACCGGCGAGAAGAGCGGCCCGCTGGGCGACGCCACCGCCGTGCTGCGCCACAAACCGCACGGCGTGGTCGCGGTGTTTGGTCCTTACAACTTCCCGGGCCACTTGCCGAACGGTCACATCGTCCCGGCGCTGCTGGCCGGTAACAGCGTGCTGTTCAAGCCAAGCGAACTGACGCCGAAAGTTGCCGAGCTGACGGTCAAGTGCTGGATCGAAGCCGGGTTGCCAGCGGGCGTGTTGAACCTGCTGCAAGGCGCTCGCGAAACCGGTATCGCCCTGGCGGCGAATCCGGGGATCGACGGTTTGTTCTTCACCGGTTCGAGCCGCACCGGCAATCACCTGCATCAACAATTTGCCGGGCGCCCGGACAAAATCCTCGCGCTGGAAATGGGCGGCAACAATCCATTGGTGGTCGACGAAGTCGCCGATCTGGATGCCGCGGTTTACACCATCATTCAGTCGGCATTTATTTCCGCCGGTCAGCGTTGCACTTGTGCCCGCCGCTTGCTGGTGCCGCAAGGCGCTTGGGGCGACACGTTGCTGGAGCGTCTGGTGGCGGTCAGCTCGACGATTGACGTCGGTGCGTTCGACCAGACGCCGGCACCGTTCATGGGCTCGGTGATTTCCCTCGGCGCTGCGAAAGCGTTGATGGATGCCCAGGAACATCTGTTGGCCACTGGCGCAGTAGCGCTACTGGAAATGACTCAGCCTCAGGCTCAGGCCGCGTTGCTGACCCCGGGCATTCTGGACGTTACCGCCGTTGCCGACCGTCCTGACGAAGAGCTGTTCGGCCCGTTGCTGCAAGTGATCCGCTACGCTGATTTTGAAGCGGCGATTGCTGAAGCCAACGACACTGATTACGGCTTGGCAGCCGGTTTGCTCTCGGATTCCGAAGCGCGTTATCAGCAGTTCTGGCTGGAAAGCCGCGCCGGTATCGTCAACTGGAACAAACAGCTGACCGGCGCTGCGAGCAGCGCGCCATTCGGCGGCGTCGGCGCCTCGGGCAACCATCGCGCCAGCGCCTACTACGCCGCAGATTACTGCGCGTACCCGGTGGCTTCGCTGGAAACCCCGAGCCTGGTGTTGCCTGCGACCCTGACGCCTGGCGTGCGGATGGCGTAACGGCCATTCGCGGGCAAGCCTCGTTCCTACAGGTTTTGTGTCGTCCGCATGATCGGCACACACCACATATCCTGTAGGAGCGAGGCTTGCCCGCGAAAGCCGCGCCTCGGTCTTATTGAATTGTTACCTGATGCCTATAAAAACAGATTCTCGTGGAGCCTCGCTGATGAAATCCTATGAAGTCAATTTTGACGGTCTAGTGGGGCCGACCCATAACTACGGCGGCCTGTCCTACGGCAACGTCGCGTCCCAGAGCAACAGCCAGCAGTCTTCGAACCCGAAGGAAGCGGCGTTGCAGGGCCTGGCAAAAATGAAAGCCCTGATGGAAATGGGCTTCCAGCAAGGCGTGCTGGCACCGCAAGAACGTCCGGACGTCGCCGCTTTGCGCCGTTTGGGTTTCAGCGGCACCGACGCTCAGGTCATTCAGCAGGCGGCTAAAGATGCAATGCCGCTGCTGGTCGCCAGTTGCTCGGCATCGAGCATGTGGGTGGCCAACGCCGCCACCGTCAGCCCGAGCGCCGACACCGCCGATGGCCGCGTGCATTTCACCGCCGCCAACCTGAACTGCAAATATCACCGCAGCATCGAGCACCCGACCACCAGCCGCGTGCTCGGCGCCATGTTCGCCGACCAGAAGCACTTCGCGCACCACGCCGCATTGCCGGCGGTGGCGCAGTTCGGCGACGAAGGCGCGGCCAACCACACCCGTTTCTGCCGTGAATATGGCGAGGCCGGCGTCGAGTTCTTCGTGTTCGGTCGCAGCGCGTTCGATAACCGCTACCCGGCACCGCAGAAATACCCGGCACGCCAGACCCTCGAAGCCTCCCAGGCTGTTGCGCGTTTGCACGGCTTGAGCGACGACGGCGTGGTTTATGCCCAGCAGAACCCTTCGGTGATCGATCAGGGCGTGTTCCACAACGACGTGATCGCCGTGGGCAACGGCGAGGTTTTGTTCTATCACGAGGATGCGTTCCTCGACACCGAACAGATGCTGGCTGAGCTTTCCGGAAAACTCGCCAAAGTCGGTGGGAAATTTCAGTCTGTCTGTGTACCGCGTTCGGCGGTCAGCGTAGAGGACGCGGTTCGTTCCTACTTGTTCAATAGCCAGCTGCTGTCGCGTCCTGACGGCTCCATGCTGTTGATCGTGCCGGAAGAATGCCGTGGCAACGAACGTGTCTGGCAATACCTGCAAGGTTTGACCAGCTCTGGCGGGCTGATCCGCGAAGTGAAAGTCTTCGATCTGAAGCAGAGCATGCAGAACGGCGGTGGCCCGGCTTGCCTGAGACTTCGCGTGGCGCTCAACGAAACCGAACTGGCAGCGGTCAATCCAGGGGTTATCATGACGGCACCGTTGTACGGCACGCTGACCGAATGGGTCGACAAGCACTACCGCGACCGCATGACCGAAAACGATCTCGCGGACCCGCAATTGCTGCTTGAATGCCGGACGGCACTGGATGAACTGACGCAAATCCTTAAACTGGGCGCGGTTTATCCATTCCAGATCAATTAAAGGCTGGCGCTTCGAGCGCCGCTTTTATCTCCAGACGAGAGCGTAATAGACATGAGCGATACCCTGCAGCTGATCCTTGAAGACACCGACGGCACGCAACTGGAAACCTCCTGCACCCGCGTCGCGGTCCTGTGGCAAGGCAAAGAGCTGTGGATCCAGCAAGACGGCCGCGGCCAATTGCTGATCGGCGTGGACGTCGAAGAAGGCGATGCTGAATACGCAAACCTGCTGCTGCGCCCATTGGCGACTAATCTGGTAAGTCTGCAACTGGAAATGGAACCGGCCGAAGTCGGTGACGAAGACCACGTGCACGGCCCGGATTGCGCACACGACCACTAAGGAAACCGCTCTATGCTCGCCCTCGGCAAACTGCTTGAACTGACCCTCGCCGGCCGCGAACCGGCGGAGAAGACTCAACTGACTGTCGAAGGCGTGCGGATGCGCTGGTTGAGCGAAGGTGCGCTGGAAGTCCGGCCACCTGAAGCTCGCGACAATGGCCTGGACTTGCTGCTGTCAGCGGGTATCCACGGCAACGAAACAGCGCCGATCGAGTTGCTCGATCGTCTGTTGCATGATATCGCTCGCGGCGACCTCAAGCCGCGCGCACGTATTCTGTTCCTGTTCGGTAACCCCGAGGCGATCCGCCGCGGTGAGCGTTTCATCGAGCAGGACGTCAATCGGCTGTTCAACGGCCGTCACGAGCAAAGCAGTGGTTCCGAAGCCCTGCGCGCCTGTGAGCTGGAGCGACTGGCGGCAAGTTTCTTCAGCCTGCCGGACCGCGACCGCTTGCACTACGACCTGCATACCGCGATTCGTGGCTCGAAAATCGAGCAGTTCGCGCTGTACCCGTGGAAAGAAGACCGCCAGCATTCACGCCGGGAACTGGCTCGCCTGCGCGCCGCCGGCATGGAAGCGGTGCTGTTGCAAAACAAACCGTCCATCGTGTTCAGTTCCTACACCTACGACAAGCTCGGTGCCGAGTCCTTCACCCTTGAACTGGGCAAGGCCCGGCCATTCGGACAGAACTCCGGGGTCAACGTCGATCTGCTGGAAACCCGCCTCAAACAGATTATTGAAGGTAACGAGCCGCCCTTGGCCGAAGCATCGCTGGACGGTTTGCAGCTGTTCAGCGTGGCGCGGGAAATCATCAAGCACAGCGACAGTTTCCGCTTGAACCTGCCAGCGGACATCGAGAACTTTTCGGAGTTGGAAGTGGGTTACGTACTGGCCGAAGACATCGCCCAGACCCGCTGGATCATCGAAGAGAAGGGCGCCCGGATCATCTTCCCGAACCCCAAGGTCAAGAACGGCCTGCGCGCCGGCATCCTGATCGTGCCGGCCACCGACGAAAACCTGGCCTGACATACAACGCTGACCACTTGTAGGAGCGAGGCTTGCCCGCGAAGGCGATTTAAAATTCAACATCACTGTTGATCTGAAATCGCCTTCGCGGGCAAGCCTCGCTCCTACAAGGGCCTGTTCGTTTAGACCGCTACCGCGCGTGGCTCATTGCGACGCAGCGCTCGCGTCTTGTGCAGCGTATCCGCACAGGTCTTCGCCGCTTCCTGGCCCTTGTGCACGAAATGCTCGAAGAAGAACTTCTGATGTTCTTCGCCTGCATGGAAGTGATGCGGGGTCAGGACCACCGAGAACACCGGCACTTCAGTTTCCAGCTGAACCTGCATCAGGCCGCTGATCACCGATTGGGCGACGAATTCGTGACGGTAGATCCCGCCGTCCACCACCAGACCTGCGGCAACGATACCGGCGTAACGACCGGATTTAGCCAGCAGCTTGGCGTGCAACGGGATTTCAAAGGCGCCGCCGACTTCGAAGAAATCGATATCCGATTCCTGGTAGCCCTGGGCAATCATTTCGGCGAGGAAGCCTTTACGGCTCTGGTCAACGATTTCCTTGTGCCAGCAGGCCTGGATGAACGCGACGCGCTCGCCCTGATGGTTTTTGCTTTTGCTGTCGATTGCGGTGGGTTGCATGTTCTGGTTCCTGTTTGTGTGAAAAACAGGGCTTATGAATCGAATGGGATTTAAGGGTGCGCGCGCTCGCAAAAATGCGTGCAAACGGCCCTTTGGCGCCAATCCCGTTCTCTCTTCATCCGGACTATGACCGTCGGCCCCGGGATCACACCGGGTCTGCTGACCTTGCCGCCAGTCACTGCCGAAGCCGTGCTGTCACCAAGCGCTCGCGGGCTATGCGCATTGCGCGCAATTACCGCCGGTGGGGAGTTGCACCCCGCCCTGAGAACGTTTTGCCGCCAGATTGTTTGGCGGCGAAGCGTTTTTACCACATATTTCTCGCCCGCGCATTGCTGCTTTCTGATGATTGATATCGGGTTTTTCGAAGCTGCAATGCGCCTTTTCCTCGCCTAAGGGTTGATTATTCGCCGGCATGCCCGCAGTAATTCCACTTGGAAAATGATTTCCCCTGATTACCGAGGCCAGATTTATGAGCGTTATCGATCTTCGCAGCGACACCGTCACCCAACCGACCGCAGGGATGCTCGACGCAATGGCCACCGCGGCCACGGGTGACGACGTTTACGGTGAAGATCCAACGGTCAATCGTCTGGAAGCTGAACTGGCAAAACGGCTGGGTTTTGCCGCCGCGCTGTTCGTGCCAACGGGCACCATGAGCAACCTGCTGGGCTTGATGGCGCATTGCGAGCGTGGCGACGAATACATCGTCGGTCAGCAGGCTCACACCTATAAGTACGAAGGTGGCGGTGCGGCCGTACTTGGCTCGATCCAGCCGCAACCGCTGGAAGTGCAGGCCGATGGCTCGCTGGACCTGGCCCACGTGGCCGCCGCGATCAAGCCCGACGATTTCCATTTCGCGCGCACTCGCTTGCTTGCGCTGGAAAACACCATGCAGGGCAAGGTCCTGCCATTGGAGTACCTGGAAAAGGCGCGCAGCTTCACCCGCGAACACGGTCTGGCCCTGCACCTGGACGGCGCGCGCCTCTACAACGCCGCCGTCAAACTGGGTGTCGATGCCCGGGAGATCACTCAGCACTTTGATTCTGTTTCGGTCTGCCTGTCCAAAGGCCTGGGTGCGCCGATTGGTTCGGTGCTTTGCGGCACGACCGAGTTGATCGCCAAGGCGCGTCGCCTGCGTAAAATGGTCGGCGGCGGTATGCGTCAGGCCGGGATTCTGGCGGCGGCAGGGTTGTATGCTCTGGACAACAACGTTCAGCGACTGGCCGACGATCACGCCAATGCGCAATTTCTGGCTGATGGCCTGCGTAAGGCCGGTTACGACGTCGAACCGGTGCAGACCAACATGGTTTACGTGCAAATGGGCGACCAAGCCGAGGCGATCAAGGCATTCGCGGGCGAGCGCGGTATCAAGCTAAGCGCCGCCGGCCGTCTGCGGATGGTCACGCACATGGACGTCAGCCGTGCACAAATCGAGCAGGTCATCGCGACATTCGTCGAGTTTTCGCGCAACTGACAGCGTTAGCCGTCCAATTGACCGTTTCTATCGTATAAACACGCTGTACCCCGCGCGCAGGGCCGATATAATGCGGCCCTTTGCCGTCGCTTCGTCTGTTGACGTTTCGCACAGGCCTTTGGCCGCAGCCGCCGTGGAAGAACGTAATGAACAGCGCAGAGATCC
>NZ_JBIUXZ010000012.1:0-9556 GCF_044744265.1 Pseudomonas sp. NPDC087342 | reverse complement strand
TTCTTCGAAGAGCAAGGCCACACCCGTGTAGCCTCCAGCTCTTTGATTCCGGGCAACGACCCAACCCTGCTGTTCACTAACGCGGGGATGAACCAGTTCAAGGACTGCTTCCTGGGCCAGGAAAAACGTGCGTACACCCGTGCGACCAGCAGCCAGAAATGCGTGCGCGCCGGTGGCAAGAACAGTGACCTGGAAAACGTCGGTTATACCGCTCGTCACCACACGTTTTTTGAAATGCTGGGTAACTTCAGCTTCGGTGACTATTTCAAGCACGACGCGATCACCTACGCCTGGACCTTCCTGACCGGTGTCCTGAAACTGCCCAAGGAAAAACTCTGGGTAACCGTCTATGCCACGGATGACGAGGCTTATGACATCTGGACCCAGCAGATCGGTGTGCCTGCCGAACGCATGATTCGCATCGGCGACAACAAAGGCGCGCCGTACGCGTCCGATAACTTCTGGACCATGGGCGATACCGGCCCGTGTGGTCCTTGCACCGAGATTTTCTACGATCACGGCGACCACATCTGGGGTGGCCCACCGGGTTCGCCGGAAGAAGATGGCGACCGTTACATCGAAATCTGGAACAACGTGTTCATGCAGTTCAACCGCACCGCCGACGGCGTGTTGCATCCGCTGCCAGCGCCATCGGTAGACACCGGCATGGGCCTGGAGCGGATCAGTGCGGTGATGCAGCACGTGCATTCCAACTATGAAATCGACCTGTTCAAGAACCTGCTGAGCGCTTCGGCCCAGGCGATTGGTTGCAGCAATGACGACCAGTCTTCGCTCAAGGTGGTTTCCGACCACATCCGTTCGTGCGGTTTCCTGATCGCCGACGGCGTGCTGCCGTCCAACGAAGGTCGCGGCTATGTACTGCGCCGGATCATTCGTCGCGCGTGCCGTCACGGTAACAAGCTCGGCGCCACTGGCAGCTTCTTCTACAAGATCGTTGCCGCGCTGGTGGCCGAGATGGGCGAAGCCTTCCCGGAACTCAAGCAGCAACAAGCCAACATCGAGCGCGTGCTCAAGGCTGAAGAAGAGCAGTTCTCCAAGACCCTGGAGCACGGCCTGAAGATTCTCGAGCAGGATCTGCTGGAACTCAAAGGCACCGTGGTGCCGGGCGACGTGGTGTTCAAGCTGTATGACACCTACGGTTTTCCGATGGACCTGACGGCTGATATCGCCCGCGAACGCAACCTGACGGTCGACGAAGTCGGCTTCGAGCGCGAGATGGAAGCCCAGCGTGTGCGTGCGCGTTCGGCAAGTTCGTTCGGCCTGGACTACAACACGCTGGTCAAAGTTGACGTGGCGACTGAGTTCACCGGCTATAAAGCCACCAGCGGTTCGGCGAAGATTGTCGCTATCTATAAAGAAGGCCAGTCGGTCGACGTATTAAGTGAAGGCGAAGAGGGCGTGATCGTCCTCAATCAGACGCCTTTCTACGCTGAGTCCGGCGGCCAGATCGGCGATTGCGGTTATCTGCAAGTCGGCAGCAGCCGTTTCGACGTGCGTGATACCACCAAGACTGGCGGTGCTTTCCTGCATCACGGTGTGGCGGTGTTGGGCAGCCTGACCATCGGCGCGCCGGTTGAGACCCACGTCGATGCCGAGGTCCGTCACGCCACTTCGCTGAACCACTCGGCGACGCACTTGCTGCACGCCGCATTGCGTCAGGTGCTGGGCGAACACGTTCAGCAGAAAGGTTCGTTGGTCGACAGTCAGCGTCTGCGCTTTGACTTCAGCCACTTCGAAGCGATCAAGCCTGAGCAGTTGAAGGCCCTGGAAGACATCGTCAACGCTGAGATCCGCAAGAACTCCGCGGTTGAAACCGAAGAAACCGACATCGAAACCGCCAAGCAAAAAGGCGCCATGGCGTTGTTTGGCGAGAAGTACGGCGACAACGTGCGCGTGCTGAGCATGGGCGGCGACTTCTCCGTCGAGCTGTGCGGTGGCATCCACGCCAAGCGTACCGGCGACATCGGCCTGCTGAAAATCATCAGCGAAGGCGGTGTGGCTTCCGGCGTGCGTCGTATCGAAGCGGTCACCGGCGCCGCGGCGCTGGCATACTTGAACGCTGCGGAAGAACAACTCAAGGAAGCGGCTAACCTGGTCAAGGGCAGCCGCGACAACCTGATCGACAAGCTGTCGGCTGTGCTGGAGCGCAACCGTCTGCTGGAGAAGCAACTCGAGCAGTTGCAAGCCAAGGCAGCCAGCGCGGCGGGCGACGATCTGTCGGCTTCTGCACTGGATGTCAAAGGTGTGAAAGTGCTGGCCGTGCGTCTGGACGGTCAGGACGGCAAGGCGCTGCTGGCGCTGGTCGATCAATTGAAGAACAAACTCGGCCGCGCAGTGATCCTGCTCGGCAGTGTCCATGAGGAAAAGGTCGTTCTGGTTGCAGGCGTAACCAAGGACCTGACTGGCCAACTCAAAGCCGGTGATTTGATGAAGCAAGCCGCTGCGGCAGTGGGCGGGAAGGGCGGTGGTCGTCCGGACATGGCGCAGGGCGGTGGTGTAGACGCTGGCGCGCTGGACGCGGCATTGGCCCTGACTGTTCCATTTGTAGAGCAGGGTTTATAAGGCGGTTTGCCGAACCCGTGGTCTAGTGACGGGTTCGGCAACTGTTTGAGTGATTATTGGGCGCCCTTCATGGGCAGAGGCGGCTTTGAAATGGCTTTGATCGTACAGAAATTTGGAGGCACCTCGGTCGGCACCGTCGAGAGAATCGAGCAGGTCGCCGACAAGGTTAAGAAATTCCGCGATGCTGGCGATGACCTGGTGGTTGTGCTGTCTGCAATGAGCGGCGAGACCAACCGTCTGATCGATCTGGCCAAGCAAATCAGTGGTGACGGTCAACCGGTTCCGCGTGAGCTGGACGTGATTGTTTCCACCGGTGAGCAGGTGACGATTGCCCTGTTGGCCATGGCGCTGATCAAGCGCGGCGTGCCAGCGGTGTCCTACACCGGTAACCAGGTGCGGATTCTGACGGACAGCGCGCACAATAAAGCGCGTATCTTGCAGATTGACGATCAGAAGATTCGTGGTGATCTGAAGGCAGGTCGCGTAGTAGTTGTCGCCGGTTTCCAGGGCGTCGACGAGCACGGCAATATCACCACCCTCGGTCGTGGCGGTTCCGACACCACCGGCGTGGCACTGGCAGCAGCCTTGAAAGCTGATGAATGCCAGATCTACACCGATGTGGATGGCGTCTACACCACCGACCCACGCGTCGTGTCCGTGGCCCAGCGCCTGGACAAGATTACCTTTGAAGAGATGCTGGAAATGGCCAGCCTCGGTTCCAAGGTGTTGCAGATCCGTGCGGTGGAATTCGCCGGCAAGTACAACGTTCCGCTGCGCGTACTGCACAGCTTCAAGGAGGGTCCGGGCACCCTCATTACTATTGATGAAGAGGAAACCATGGAACAGCCGATCATTTCCGGCATCGCTTTCAATCGCGATGAAGCCAAGCTGACCATCCGTGGCGTGCCAGACACCCCGGGTGTTGCGTTCAAGATTCTTGGGCCGATCAGTGGCGCGAACATTGAAGTCGACATGATCGTGCAGAACGTTGCGCACGATAACACCACCGACTTCACATTCACCGTACATCGCAATGACTTCCAGGCCGCACAAACCGTGCTGGAAAACACCGCTCGCGAGATCGGTGCCCGTGAAGTCGTGGGTGACATCAAGATCGCCAAGGTCTCGATCGTCGGCGTCGGCATGCGTTCTCACGCCGGTGTGGCCAGCCGCATGTTCGAATCCCTGGCCAAGGAAAGCATCAACATCCAGATGATTTCGACGTCGGAAATCAAAGTCTCCGTCGTGATTGAAGAGAAGTATCTGGAACTGGCTGTGCGCGCTCTGCACACGGCTTTCGAACTGGACGCGCCTGCCCGTCAGGGCGAGTGACGTTTACCGAAGGGCGCGGTCTGACCGCGCCCTTCGTCTTTTTTGAATAGCGCGACCCAGGAACTGTTCTTTTGCTCGCGCTGGTCAATACTCAGGCATGTAGGGCTGCGATCGTAACGGTTGTAGGTCGAGTGCCTTTTTTTTGCAGACTGTTGTCCCTGAACTGTAATGCGTGAGGAGAAAGGTATGCTGATTCTGACTCGTCGGTGCGCAGAAAGCCTGATTATTGGTGATGGCGAAATCACCGTGACCGTGCTCGGCGTCAAAGGAAATCAAGTGCGTATTGGCGTTAACGCGCCTAAAGAGGTTGCTGTTCACCGTGAGGAAATCTACTTGCGGATCAAGAAAGAGAAGGACGACGAACCAAGCCATTAATTTTTATCGTTTTTTATGTTTGCAAACGGGGAAAAGGTTGGTTAAGATACGCCCCGTGTTGCGGAGAGCTGGCCGAGTGGCCGAAGGCGCTCCCCTGCTAAGGGAGTACACCTCAAAAGGGTGTCGGGGGTTCGAATCCCCCGTTCTCCGCCATTATTTGCGTAGTACGTTGTAATCTGGCTTCTTCGGTAAGTTGTTGAAATTACTAGAAAAAGTGTTTGACATAGAGATTAGACGGCCTATAATGCGCGGCAACAAATGCACTCGTAGCTCAGCTGGATAGAGTACTCGGCTACGAACCGAGCGGTCACAGGTTCGAATCCTGTCGAGTGCACCATTTAAGAGTTGTTTGCAGTAATGCGAGCGACTTTGCTTCAGCCAGTTGTGGTCTGGTTTAAAAACACAAAATGCACTCGTAGCTCAGCTGGATAGAGTACTCGGCTACGAACCGAGCGGTCACAGGTTCGAATCCTGTCGAGTGCACCAAACACCAAAAAGCCCGCGTTTAACGCGGGCTTTTTGCCGTCTGGGATTTGGCTTTTCCTTTGACGCATCCTCTCTCATCAAAATCAACGTGAGCACTTCGGCCTCGCTTGAGGTCATACCGGTAGCCCGTGGCTGAATTGCGAATACTGATCTTGTCCGGCTTGCCGAGCGAGCTCTCAACATCCTGCTGACTCATCCCGGCCACGACGCGCTGATTGATGATCGCTTCGCGACGTTGTTTGGCGTCGATCATATTTCCACATTTATCCTCGGATTGGCCGACAACGGTCATTTCCTTCTGTTGCGCATGTGTGCCTGGGGTTTCCTGGGGTGTGGCTTCGGGCATGACTGCAACGATGGTGCCTGGCATGAATGGGCGCACATCCTGAAGTGAAAGGCTCTCTCCGGCCCTGCAGCTCATCGTAGTGAAGGTAATGCGCCCATCAGCTGTCTCGCATCGGTGAATGGTTGCGGCAAGGGCCTTGGGCGGCAGGTAGAGCAGGGTGGTGAGTAAAAGAAGGTGTGTGTTCGATGGCATTCGGCGTCCTCCATGACGTTCTGGTTGAAGGGTAGTCGCTACATATTCAGGCTGCGGTGTGTTTTCTTTTCAGGATGAGTCGTCGCAATTTGATGGATAAGGGCAGCGCTCAGGTTTGTCTTGCAAGCGCTTGTTTCAACCACGATTTTTTAACGTTTTAAAGCGTCAGGCGGTGTATCATTGCGCCCGTCAGCCCCGCCGGGGCTTATGGAAAACCTCCATGGACTTACCCAGTAGTTACTCAGTACCCCGTTTTTCCAATCATGAATTGACTGATTGATCCTTCCGGCGTGCCCCGCTGCTGGGAGTGGAGTTCGCCTATGTCCGAAGTTGAAGTAAAGAAAACGCAGGAAAGCTTGCAGGACCGCCTCGCTCAAGTCGTTGAGCTGTTGCAGCGTCAGCGTGTGGTCGAAGACCTGACGCATCGCCAGGAAGGTCCGCATCACGACCGGGTCGAGAACCTGGTTCACCGGCAAAACCTCGTCGAGTTGCAACGCAAGCTCGATGATCTGCACTCCGCCGACGTTGCCTACATCCTTGAAGCCTTGCCGCTGGACGATCGTCTGACGCTTTGGCAATTGGTCAAGGCTGATCGTGACGGCGACATCCTTCTCGAAGTATCCGATTCGGTTCGTGAAACGCTGATCGCCGACATGGACGATCACGAGCTCCTGGCTGCGGCCAAGGACATGGACGCCGACGAACTCGCTGACCTGGCCTCCGAGCTGCCGCGAGACGTTGTCCATGAGTTGATGGAAACCCTTGATGGTCAACAGCGTGAGCGCGTTCGCTCCGCGTTGTCCTATGACGAGGAGCAAGTCGGTGCGCTGATGGACTTCGAGATGGTGACTATCCGTGAGGATGTCAGTCTTGAAGTGGTTCTGCGCTATCTGCGTCGTCTTAAAGAGTTGCCGGGGCATACGGACAAATTGTTCGTGGTTGACTACGACGGCGTGCTCAAGGGCGTGTTGCCGATCAAGCGGTTGCTGGTCAACGACCCGGATAAACAAGTTGCTGATGTCATGGCCAGTGATCCGGTGAGTTTCCACCCGGACGAAGATGCCTATGACGCTGCTCAGGCGTTTGAGCGTTACGACTTGATCTCTGCGCCTGTGGTCGACAAGAACGGCAAGCTGATCGGCCGTCTGACCATCGATGAAATGGTCGACCTGATTCGTGAAGAGAGCGAAAACGAAGTTCTCAACATGGCGGGTCTGCGCGAAGAAGAAGACATTTTTGCGTCAGTCTGGAAATCCTTGCGTAACCGCTGGTCCTGGCTGGCGGTCAACCTGGTGACTGCGTTTGTAGCTTCCCGGGTGATTGGTCTGTTCGAAGGCTCTATCGAGAAGCTGGTGGCACTCGCGGCATTGATGCCGATCGTGGCGGGCATTGGCGGTAACTCGGGTAACCAGACGATCACCATGATCGTTCGGGCCATGGCGCTGGACCAGGTCAGTACCGGCAATACGTCGCGCTTGATGCGCAAAGAGCTCGCGGTCGGTTTGATCAATGGTTTGGTGTGGGGTGGTGTAATTGGTGTCGTCGCCTATCTGCTGTATGGCAGTTGGTCCCTGGGCGTGGTGATGACGGCAGCGATGACGCTGAACCTGCTGCTGGCGGCATTGGCCGGGGTATTGATCCCCATGACCCTTGCACGTATGGGGCGCGACCCGGCAATGGGCGCCAGTGTGATGATCACGGCCATGACCGACAGTGGCGGGTTCTTCATCTTCCTTGGGTTGGCGACAATCTTCCTGCTCTGAGTCGTATTACAAGACCCGCCAGATTGGCGGGTTTTTTTATGCCTCAAATTCAAGGCAAAAAAAAGCCAGCGATTATGCTGGCTTGAATTTTTTGGGGTAAATCAGGACGCGTCTGCGGCCATTTCAGCGTCATGAGCAATCAGCGAAACAAGGGCATTTTGCTGGCGGTGGGAGAGTTGGCGGAAACGTTGCAGCAGTTCACGTTCGTGCAACGACAGCTCCGGGCTGTCCAGGCGCATGCTCAGCTCTTCGCCCAGTGCACCTTCCTGAATAAGACTCTGCTCAAGGCGCGCAATGATCTCGGAGTTCATGCTGCGATGATGATTGCGAGCCACCTCGGCAATGCGTTCACGCATTCCGTCTGGCAGACGTACGACGAACTTGTCAGCCGTACGGCTGGAATAAATTGCCTGTTTCAATGGGCGCATATATTTAACCGGTTAGTTCAGGGGAGCGGTTCTCGGGATTGGCCGCAGGATGTCTGATAGGACAAGCACTCTGGCCAAATGTTCAACCTGAATTGATAGAGGCTCGCATCATGCCTCAAATTTGCCAGTTCATTGGCGTCAATTCTGTGACAAATATTGAACTGGATAAAGGCGTTATGCCAGCACCAATTATCAGAAATGCGGACTGGTTTGAAAAGTTTGCTCTGGTCCGCATCACTGGCCGCGTCCTCTTGCCCGGCAGGTGATGTCCAGAGGCGCCTGGAGGTGCATGCTATGCGGATTCGATTATCATTCCTTACCTTGTATAGGATAGTGGCAAATGGCCGATTTGCTAGAGGCGAAGCACAGTGCGAGATGATTTCGGGATGGATGGCAGATTGATTTATCTGATGGGTCCTTCCGGATCGGGTAAAGACAGCCTCATTCAAGCGGCTCGCGAACCTTTGCAAGCACTGGGGTGCGAAGTGGTGCGGCGTGTGATCACGCGTTCGGCCGAATCCGTGGGTGAAGATGCCGTGGGAGTTTCTCCGGCAGAGTTCGAGCGGCGCAGGGAGGAGGGGGGCTTTTCGCTTTCATGGCGTGCTAATGGCCTGGCTTATGGTATTCCCGTCGAAATTGATCAATGGCTCCGCGATGGTCGACATGTGCTGGTCAATGGCTCTCGAGGTTATCTGCCCGTCGCCCTGGAGCGTTATCCGGAGTTGGTACCGGTATTGCTGACGGTCAAGGATGACGTATTGCGTGAGCGGTTGTTGCGGCGGGGGCGCGAGAACCTGGAAGAGATCGACGCCAGGATCCGGCGCAATGGACTATTTGTAGCGGACGATTCGATTGGTCATGCGCGTATCCATCGAATCGATAATTCCGGCGAATTGGCTGTCACGGTTAACAATCTCTTGAATCTGCTGACGCTCAGCGTAAAACCGGATCAAATTTGATCCGTCGACCGGCGATCAGCGCCAACACGAACAGCGAAGCGAACACGCCGCACGCAATCAACGGCACGGTAAGCGTTGCTTCCTGAACCAAACAAAGATGAAGAATGCCGCTCAACAAGGCCAGGATAAAAAATCCGGCGGCTGATTTGGACATGTGGTGCTCCTGGTAGGGAATTCAAAATACCAATCGTTCGGAGGAGGGCGCCTGTAGCAGAGTGCTCTCTTGGCTAACATCCTGGCTTACCCAAACCTGCTGATCACTCATGACCGCCAATTGAGGCGCTTTCTGCAACTGGAGGTAATGGGGCATGCGCTTGGCAACCACTTCGGAGTCCCTCTCGGGAATGAATTGAAAGCCAAGCAGCAAAGCCAGGGCGATCGCATTCGAGAGTAAAAGGGCGCCGTTCATGGGGTTATCCTCCATTGTTCTTGGAGAACAGCTGAAGCAGTCTGCATGCCAAGAGTCTAACGCCTATTAAATCCTTTAAAAACAATGAATTAGCATTAAATCTCTGAGGGTCCGTAGTGCAATTTGCAATGATGGCGTTTTGGGGTGATGCAATTTGCACGGTAATCAATGCCGTGGGAGCGGTAGGCGTTTGCCTACACTTAAAAAGCCTAAGGACGACATGACAAAAGCAGGCCTGCCCGTTAACATGCTCGCCGTCATCGTGCCGCGGTCCTCGCGGGCGATCTTGTGTCTCAGTAGCTCAATTGGATAGAGCATCCCCCTCCTAAGGGGAAGGTTGGCAGTTCGAACCTGCCCTGGGACACCACCTCCTTACAAATCCACTTCGTTCAGTCCGAATCCTCTTTCTGGAATCCAATCGCATCCTGTGGGGATATTGGGTCTGGATGCGTTTCTGCGGCTGCTTTCGAGTGGTTGCGGATTCCTTCTATATAGAAGCGCTTCTTTATAGAGGGGATTGGGGCTGTTTTCGGGGCTTTTGCAGGTTCCTGATAGAAAAGCTGAATCAGGGGTTGACGGCAGATTCTAGAAGTCTATAATTCGCCCCACTTCCGGCGCAGTCGAAACGGAAAACTCCTTGGTAAACAAAGAGTTACGCAGGTTTCGGCAGTGAGTTGCTTCAG
>NZ_JBIUXZ010000011.1:20488-159582 GCF_044744265.1 Pseudomonas sp. NPDC087342 | reverse complement strand
GCAGGCTGGGGTGATGATGTTATTCATCTGGTGCGGCGTGAGGTTCTGGAATTCATCGATCAAAATCAGGCTCTGCTGGAAGCTGCGACCCCGGATGTAGTTGAGGGATTTGAACTGCAACGGCACTTTGCTGAGGATGTAGTCGACGCTGCCATGGGTGTTTTCGTCATCCATGTGCAAGGCTTCGAGGTTGTCGGTGATGGCGCCCAGCCAAGGCTCCATTTTTTCCGCTTCGGTGCCAGGCAGGAAGCCGATTTCCTGGTCCAGGCCCTGCACGCTACGGGTGGCGATGATCCGGCGATAACGTTTGCTGACCATGGTCTGCTCGATCGCAGCGGCCAGGGCCAGGATGGTTTTACCCGAACCGGCCGCGCCAGACAGGTTGACCAGGTGAATGTCCGGATCAAGCAAGGCGTAGAGCGCCAGGCTCTGATAGATGTCACGCGGTTTCAGGCCCCAGGCTTCCTGGTGCAACAGGGGTTCCTGATGCAGATCGAGAATCAGCAGGCGGTCTTCTTCAATCTCCTTGATCCAGCCGACAAACCCTTGTTCGTCGATGATGAACTCATTGATGTGCACCGCCGGCAGGTTGTCGATCAGCTTCACCTGGTGCCAGGTGCGGCCGTGGTCCTGACGGGTTTCGACCTTGCTCACGAGGTCCCAAAAGGAGCCGGTCATGTTGTGGTAGCCGTTAGGTAGCAGCGATACGTCGTCGACCAGTTGGTCGGTGCTGTAGTCCTCGGCCGCAATCCCGCACGCCCGGGCCTTGAGGCGCATGTTGATGTCTTTGGTCACCAGCACCACGGGCAACTTCGGTTCGCGCGCGTGCAGATCGATCAACTGGTTGATGATGATGTTGTCGTTCAGGTGCTCGGGCAGAATGATATTCGGCTCAGCGCGCTTGCTCATCAGAATTGACAGCAAACCCTTGGGCCCACTCTTGCCGCGCTGGATCGGCACACCGAGTTCGACGTCCTCGGGGCTGGCATCGCCCAGGGTCTTGTCGATCAGGCGGATCGCCTGACGGCATTCGGCCGCAACGCTGTGATGCCCGCTCTTGAGCTTATCCAGCTCCTCAAGCACGGTCATCGGGATCGCAACGTGGTGTTCTTCGAAGTTAAGCAGGGCGTTTGGATCGTGAATCAATACGTTGGTATCGAGTACATAAAGGATTGGCTGGTTGGAAGAAGAACTACGTCCGTGATCATCCATACTCGGTCACCTTTGTGGGAGCCATTCGACGCAATACCGTGACAGTGCTGCGCCTCGAAGTGGCCACCGAATTCACCTGTTGGGACTCAAGTGAACTGCTCACAAATGGGTCTTGGAAGACGCCACCTGTGTTGCAGGTTTCGGCGGTCTGTCTTCGTAATACTCCAAAACCCATGACAGAAAAAAGTACTTTGACGTTTTTTTGAAGTTTATTTTTCAGAGTGACGAATAGCCCTTGGCGTGCAGGCATTGTGCCGTTAAAGTCGGAAGTCCGCCTGCATCGAAATTCCTTTCAAAATCGCCCCGCCCTGCCCTCTGCCCCAATGATTGCGGGCTTTTGCGTATTTCAGCGAAACGCCACCTGACAGTCCTCCCAACCGATCCCGCTTTGCGCCGTTTGGCCGATCAGCCAAGGCATCGACGTTTTCACCGCGTCCTGCTTCACATTGAAATTGATCACGCCGTGACGCCACAACAGCATCAGCGTCAGCACCCGCTGGGCGCTCTGGCTGCCCTTGAGCTTGCCCGCGCCGTCCTGGGGATCGATGTCCCACAGCGCCACCTGCAAACCCTGCGATTCGAAGAAGCCCTGCGCATCGGAACGACGCTGGCCATCCGGCGGGCGGAACAGCGGCACGTAGTTTTCCGGCAATTTGCTCTTCACCAGTTCGGCGCTGCGTTTGACCGAGTCCTGCCAGTCTTGCCAATGGCTGTGGGAGCGGAACTCCCAGCCCTGCACGCCGAGGCATTGCTGTGAATACATTGCTTGCAGACTGGCCACTGACCCGTCGGCCAGACGCGCCTGGATGTCCTTGCCGAGCACGAAGAACGTGCCGTTGATGTTCGACTTGCGCAGGTACTCGGCGATCCACCCGGTGTTGTCCGGAATGGCATTGGCTGCGCTGTCGAAGGTCAACAGAAACAGCCGGTCATGCATCTCGTCGCCGTTGTGCTCATAGTCGCCGAAACGATCGACTTCGCTGCTGGTTTGCGGAAACAGCGCAGCCTTGCGCAATTGCTCGTCCAGATACTGGGCGTGGAACAGGCGGCTCGGTTCGGACCATTTGATATAAAAGCTGTCGTCACTGACCTGAAACTTGGCCGCTTGCTCGCGCAAGGTCGGCAGGTCTTCGACCAGGAAACAGAACGACGCGTCCTGATCGCAGCTCTGCTGGGCAAAGTTGTAGTTGGTCAGCAGGCGTTGCCACATCCGCTCGCGCAGGCTGTTGACCGCGTCCAGATTGATCGTGCGCAGGCCCAGGCGTCGTGCCAGGCTGGCTTCATCCAGGGACTCGCTGGCCAGCAGGACGCGGGCGAACATGAGGATTTCGGCCCGCGACGCGACGTCGAACAGGGTCGGGCTGGTGAGTTGTTCCGGCCAGGTGCTGCGATCGAGCGTCGCCACATCGCCGGGCGCCGCCAGGGCACCGAAGCTCAAGAGCCAGGCCGAGAATAAAAAAACGATACGCAAAGGGATGTCTCCATAACAAAACCCGCGCGGCACTATAGCTGATCCCACTCAATATCCTGTAGGAGCGAGGCTTGCCCGCGAACACGGCGGCACATTCAACATCAATGTCACCTGACACATCGCCTTCGCGGGCAAGCCTCGATCCTACTGGGTTTTGCGTGGCACCACCGATCACCTATGGGCTTGATAGCTGGAGTCAACACCAACAACCCCCTAGAATCGCCGCACGATTAAAGGAGACGACTTCATGCTGATGGTGATTTCCCCCGCCAAGACCCTCGATTACGAAACACCGCCGGCCACCCAGCGTTTCACTCAGCCGCAATACCTGGACCATTCCCAGGAGCTGATCATGCAGTTGCGCGACCTCACGCCGGCGCAGATCAGCGAGTTGATGCACGTCTCCGACAAGATCGGCGGGCTCAACGCCGCGCGTTTCGGCAGCTGGACACCCGCGTTCACCCCGGAAAACGCCAAGCAGGCGTTGCTGGCCTTCAAGGGCGACGTATACACCGGCCTGAATGCCCAAACCTTCAGCGAAGCCGATTTCGATTACGCCCAGCAGCATTTGCGCATGTTGTCCGGCCTGTATGGCCTGCTGCGCCCGCTCGACCTGATGCAGCCTTATCGGCTGGAGATGGGCACCAAACTGGCGAATGCCCGTGGCAAGGACCTGTACGCCTTCTGGGGCACGCGGATCAGCGAATGGCTGAACGAAGCGCTGGCCGACCAAGGTGACGACGTGCTGCTGAACCTGGCCTCCAACGAGTACTTCTCGGCGGTCAAACGCAGCGCCTTGAACGCGCGCATCATCAATACCGAGTTCAAGGACCTGAAGAACGGCCAGTACAAAATCATCAGCTTTTACGCGAAGAAGGCGCGCGGGATGATGAGCCGGTTCGTTATCGAAGAGCGCATCAACAACCCGGACGCTCTCAAACAGTTTGATATCCAGGGTTATCGTTACAGTACCGAACAGTCCAAACCGGACAACTTGGTATTCCTGCGCGATCACACTCCCGAGTAACGCACTCATACAGCGCACGACCGTCGGTCGTGCGCACTGTTTAATCGTCCGACAATTCCCCGCCTGTTTCGCCATTCTCTTGGCGCCAAAAATACATCATCCAACTTCCTAACTTTTCTTTCACTCGACATTCATGATTTTTTTCAGTAGTGGCACCGAAAATTTTTATCGGTAGTGGCACATACACATCCAATTCAATAATTACCCTATATATAAAGGGCGAAACGGCAAGTGCTATCAATCTGAAAGCAGTGCCATCTTTTTCAATATTTCAAGAAATTTCAGGATTCGCGATGGGCGGACAGGAACTATGTCCAAATGCGTAGCTCATACCACCGGTAACTATTTTCCTTGAGCTTGTAGGAAATAACTTACGCAGAGACGACAACCATGTAGCGAAGTTGTCACACGAACTTCCGCTTAATGGCCTCTGATTCGGGCAGTACCGATAGGACAGGAGATACGCACCATTACTATCCCCTATACGGCCAAGGCAGCGCCCCTATAAACGTGCTCCTCCGAGCACCCAACCGCTTGATTTACGGGCCCTCAGCCTGACATCGAGCGCGCATGACCTTTGCACGATTGTCCTCTGAACAGGGGGCAGAATGCATAACAGGGCATACATAATAATAAGGCCTAGTTGCGCACATCTTGAGTGCACTTATTTAGTCACTCGGAACTTTGTTTGCCTGCACGCTGCATTGTGGCGCCTGTAAGCACGCACTTGCGAGTGCACTACGACCGCTGAACACCATTAACTCCGGCCATTTAATGGCTTGATAATTACAGAGGTAAATGCGATGCGCATCAGCATATTTGGTTTGGGTTACGTCGGTGCAGTATGTGCCGGTTGCCTGTCTGCACGTGGCCATGACGTCATTGGCGTCGATGTTGCCAAAGACAAGATCGATATGATCAACGCCGGCAAATCGCCCATCGTTGAACCGGGTCTGGGTGAACTTCTGCAGAAGGGTATCGAGACGGGCAAACTGCGCGGCACGACCAACTTCGCCGAAGCGATTCGTGACACCGACCTGTCGATGATCTGCGTTGGTACGCCAAGCAAGAAGAACGGCGACCTGGAACTGAACTACATCGAAGCCGTGTGCCGCGAGATCGGTTTTGTCCTGCGTGACAAGACCACCCGCCACACCATCGTGGTTCGCAGCACCGTTTTGCCGGGCACGGTCGCAAACGTTGTCATCCCGATTCTCGAAGACTGCTCGGGCAAGAAAGCCGGCGTCGACTTCGGCGTGGCGGTCAACCCTGAATTCCTGCGTGAAAGCACCGCGATCGCCGACTACGACCTGCCACCGATGACTGTCATCGGCGAGTTCGACAAGGCCAGCGGCGACGTGCTGCAAGCCCTGTACGAAGAACTCGACGCGCCGATCATCCGCAAGGACATCGCCGTCGCCGAGATGATCAAGTACACCTGCAACGTGTGGCACGCCACCAAGGTGACCTTCGCCAACGAGATCGGCAACATCGCCAAGGCTGTCGGCGTCGATGGTCGTGAAGTGATGGAAGTGGTCTGCCAGGACAAAACCCTGAACCTGTCGCAGTACTACATGCGCCCAGGCTTCGCGTTCGGCGGCTCTTGCCTGCCGAAAGACGTGCGTGCACTGACCTTCCGTGCCGGTTCCCTGGACGTCGATGCGCCGCTGCTCAACTCGCTGATGCGCAGCAACGTGTCGCAAGTGCAGAACGCCTTCGACATCGTGTCCAGCCACGACAAACGCAAAGTCGCCCTGCTCGGCTTGAGCTTCAAGGCCGGCACCGATGACCTGCGCGAAAGCCCGCTGGTTGATCTGGCGGAAATGCTGATCGGCAAGGGTTACGACCTGAGCATCTACGACAGCAACGTCGAGTACGCCCGTGTCCACGGCGCGAACAAGGACTACATCGAGTCGAAGATCCCGCACGTTTCGTCGCTGCTCAACTCCGACTTCGACGATGTGATCAACAACTCCGACGTGATCATCCTCGGTAACCGTGACGAGAAATTCCGCGCCCTGGCGGAACAGGCTCCACACGGCAAGCAAGTGATCGACCTGGTTGGCTTCATGTCTCAGGCCACCAGCGCTAAAGATCGCACCGAAGGTATCTGCTGGTAACAAGCAGCCCTCTGTAGGAGCCAGGCTTGCCGGCGAACCAGACGACGTGATGTGTCAGGTACGCCGTGTTCGCGGGCAAGCCTCGCTCCTACGGGTCCGAGGGAATTGACCTGGTTTTTTCGCCTGCCTTAACCCCATCGGGCCACCCCACAGGCTCGCCCGAGATAGAGACGGATGCAGATTATGCACAGGCTAAAGCACGGCCTTTTACAGGCCGCCGGTTGGCTGTTTTACCTAAGTTTATTGATGGGCATCGCCATGGCGTTGCCTTCGTCCACGTTCGACTCCGAGTCGAAGGACTTTATTTTCCTGATCGGTTTCATCGGGATCTGGCGTTACTCGATGGGTGCCACGCACTTTCTGCGCGGCATGCTGTTCCTGTACGTGGTCTACCCGCACCTGCGGCGCAAAGTGCGCAAGCTGGGTAAAGCGGCAGACCCGTCGCATGTGTACCTGATGGTCACCAGTTTCCGTATCGACGCCCTGACCACTGCTCAGGTCTACGCCTCGGTGATTCGCGAAGCGATCGACTGCGGCCTGCCGACCACCATGGTCTGCTCCATCGTGGAAATGTCCGATGAGAAGCTGGTGAAAAGCCTGTGGACCAAAATGAATCCACCGGCTCGCGTCAAGCTCGACTTCGTGCGCATTCCCGGCACCGGCAAGCGCGATGGCCTGGCCTACGGTTTCCGCGCCATCTCCCGCCACTTGCCGGATGACCGCGCAGTGGTTGCAGTGATCGATGGCGACACCGTGCTCGCTCCTGGCGTCGTGCTCAAGACCGTGCCGTGGTTCCAGCTGTTCGGCAATGTCGGCGGCCTGACCACCAACGAGTTCTGCGAAGTACGCGGCGGCTACGTCATGGCTGAGTGGCACAAACTGCGCTTCGCCCAGCGCCACATCAACATGTGCTCGATGGCCTTGTCCAAACGCGTCCTGACCATGACCGGCCGGATGTCGGTGTTTCGCGCAACCGTGGTGACCGACCCGGACTTCATCGCCGACGTGGAAAGCGACTCGCTGCAACACTGGCGCCTGGGCCGCTTCAAGTTCCTGACCGGTGACGACAAGTCGAGCTGGTTCAGCCTGATGCGCCTGGGTTACGACACTTTCTACGTACCGGACGCGGCGATCCACACCGTGGAACACCCGCCGGAAAAAAGCTTCATCAAGGCCAGCCGCAAACTGATGTTCCGCTGGTACGGCAACAACCTGCGTCAGAACTCCCGTGCCCTGGGCCTGGGGATGAAACGCCTTGGCCTGTTCACCTCGGTAGTGCTGTTCGACCAACGTGTGTCGATGTGGACTTCGTTGCTCGGCCTGACCGTAGCGATCATCGCCAGCTTCAAGTACGGCGGCGCGTTCATCCTCGCTTACCTGCTGTGGATCGGCATCACCCGCCTGATTCTGACCCTGCTGCTGTCCTGCTCCGGTCACCGCGTCGGCCCGGCCTACCCGATGATTCTCTATTACAACCAGATCGTCGGCGCGCTGGTGAAGATCTACGTGTTCTTCCGCCTCGACCAACAATCCTGGACTCGCCAGGACACCAAATTGACCCGTGATCTCGCCAGCTTTCAACGTTGGTTCAACACCTGGTCGTCTCGGACCATGACCTTCTCCGCCGGCAGCGTTTTCGTCGCCGTGCTGCTGATGATGGTCTGACCGCCCCCTTATTGAATTAACCAGGAAATTGCCCCTATGAATACCGCCGTCAATGCCAACGTAGTGCACGAATCCGAAGCCCAGCGCCAACACGCCCGAGTGAAAATCCCGGCCAAGCTGCGTTTCTTCGGTCCAGACCGTACGCCGGTCGATGCCCGGGTCCTCGACCTCTCCGCTGGCGGCCTGGCGTTCAACGCCGGTCAGCTGCCGCTGAAGATCGGCGACGTGCACAAGGCTCGCCTGCAATTCGTCATCGATAACCTCGGCCTGGCCATGGACGTGGAGTTGCAGATCCGCTCCTTCGATCGCCAGACCGGTCGCGCCGGTTGCCAGTTCCAGAACCTGGAAGCGCAAGACATCTCGACCCTGCGTCACCTGATCACTTCTCACCTGTCCGGCGACATCGTCAGCATGGGTGAAGTGCTGGCGACCCTGCAGCGCGACAACTTCACCAAGGCGCGCAAGGTCAAGGATGGCGGCCACGGCATGACCCCGTTCGGTCGTCTGCGTGCGGTGACGTTCAGCTTCGCGATTTTCCTCGTCGGCCTCGCGGCGTTCGGTTTCATTTTCAAGTCGGTGTACGGCATGTACTTCGTCAGCCACGCCCAGGCCGGCATCGTCAGCGTACCGGGCATGAACATCACCATGCCGCGCGACGGCACCGTGCAGAGCCTGATCAAAGCCGACGGCATTGCCGCCAAAGGCGCACCGCTGGCGACCTTCAGCACCAGCATGCTCGATGTGCTCAAGGGCCATCTGGACGAAGACCAGTTGCAACCGGCCAAGGTTGAAGAACTGTTCGGCAAGCAAATGACCGGCACCCTGACTTCGCCGTGCGATTGCACCGTGGCGCAGCAACTGGTCGGCAACGGTCAGTACGCCAGCAAGGGCGACGTGATCTTCAATCTGGTGCCGCGTAACAGCGAAGCCAACATCGACGCGCGCTTCACTTATCGCCAGTTCGCCGACGTGCGTCCAGGCGCGCCAGTGACCTTCGAAATCGCCGGCGAAGACAAGGTCCGCACCGGCAAGATCGTCAGCAGCACCAGCCTGAAAAGCGCCGACCTGTCCTCCGACATCCGCGTACAGATCAAGCCTGACGAGCCGCTGGACACCACCTTCGCTGGTCGCCCGGTGGAAGTGAACAGCGATCGTGGCCCGAGCTTGAACTGGCTGATCGACAAAGCCATGGCCGCCGGTATTTAAGCAGAGGACATGCCCGTGACGACTCCACAAATCCTCAGTACATCGCAGTCCCTGTGGGAGCGAGCTTGCTCGCGATGGGATCAGCGCGGTCTGTCTGATGCACCGAGCCGCCAGCATCGCTCTCACACTGGCTATGCGTTCTGTGCCCTGGCGCTGGCCGTGAGCCTCAGCGGTTGCGCCGGCCTGCCCGACCAACGCCTGGCGAACGAAGCCCTGAAGCGCGGCGACACCGCGCTGGCGCAGCAGAACTACCAGCAACTGGCAGACCTGGGTTACAGCGAGGCCCAGGTGGGCCTGGCCGATATCCAGGTCGACAGCCGTGACCCGGCGCAGATGAAACAGGCCGAGGCGACTTACCGCGCCGCGGTCGGCGTTTCGCCGCGAGCCCAGGCTCGTCTCGGTCGCCTGCTGGTGGCCAAGCCCGGTTCTACTGAAGCCGAACAGCACGAAGCCGAAGGCCTGTTGAAAAAAGCCTCGGCCAATGGCGAAGGCAATACGCTGATCCCGCTGGCGATGCTGTACCTGCAATACCCGCACAGTTTCCCGAACATCAACGCCCAGCAGCAGATCAGCCAATGGCGCGCCGAAGGCAAACCGGAAGCGGGCCTGGCCCAAGTGCTGCTGTATCGCACCCAAGGCACTTACGACCAGCACCTGGACGAAGTCGAATCCATCTGTAAAGCGGCGTTGAACACCACCGACATCTGCTACGTCGAACTGGCCACGGTTTACCAGAAACAAGCCAAGCCAGAACAAACCGCCGAGCTGATCAAGCAGATGCAAGCCGCCCATGCACGCGGCACTGTTTCCGCTCAACGCGTGGACAGCGTCGCTCGCGTCCTCGGTGATGCGACCCTGGGCAAGACTGACGAGAAAACCGCGCAGTCGCTGCTCGAAGAAATCGCCCCTGGCTACCCTGCTTCCTGGGTCAGCCTGGCGCAATTGCTTTACGACTTCCCGGAACTCGGCGACGTCGACACGATGATGAAGTACCTGGACAACGGTCGCGCCGCCGATCAACCCCGCGCCGAACTGTTGCTGGGCAAGCTCTACTACGAAGGCAAATGGGTGCCGGCTGACGCCAAGGTCGCCGAAGAACACTTCCAGAAAGCCGTCGGCCGTGAAGTCGCCGCCGATTACTACCTCGGCCAGATCTACCGCCGTGGCTACCTGGGCAAGGTCTACTCGCAAAAAGCCCTGGATCACTTGCTGACCGCTGCGCGCAACGGCCAGAACAGCGCCGACTTCGCCATCGCCCAGCTGTTTTCCCAAGGCAAGGGCACCAAGCCCAACCCGGTCAACGCCTACGTCTTCAGCCAGTTGGCCAAGGCTCAGGACACCCCGCAAGCCAATGAGCTTGCGACAACACTCGAAGCCCAACTGCCGCCTGCCCAGCTCGCCGAGGCCCAACGCCTGTTGAAACAAGAACAGGCCGTTCGTGGTTCCTCGAGCCAGAACAAGCTGGATTTGCATGCCCTGCAAGAAGAAGACGGCGAGGAAACCCTATGAAGCTGAATCCATTCGTCAAGGCCGGTATTGGCCTGACATTCGCCCTGCTGTGGTCGTGTCCGACCCTGGCCGCGATGACCGATGCCAAAAACTACGGCCTCGAAGTTAAAGTCACCGGCCAGTCCGAAGACGACGCCGACCTCGGCACCGCCAAGGGCGGCGACGTCAATGGCCTGGGCCTCGACCTGCGTCCATGGGTCTACGGTGAACGTGGCGCGTGGAGCGCCTATGCGATGGGTCAAGCGGTGACGTCCACCGACATCATCGAAACCGACACCCTGCAACAGTCCGACAGCGACGGCACCCAGGACACCGACAACGGTGATCGCAAGTCCAAGAAAAACTACCTGGCCATGCGCGAATTCTGGGTTGGCTACAGCGGCCTCACGCCTTACCCGGGCGAGATGCTCAAGCTCGGTCGCCAACGCCTGCGCAATGACGACGGCCAATGGCGCGACAGCAACATCGAAGCCCTGAACTGGACCTTCGACACCACCCTGTTGCGTGCCAACGCCGGTGTGGCCGAACGCTTCAGCGAGTACCGCACCGACTTGAAAGAGCTGGCGCCAAAAGACAAGGATCGCCTGCACGCTTATGCCGATGCGGCGTATCAGTGGACCCCGGGCAACTGGGTCGGCATTCGCGGTCATCACACCCACGATGACGGCAAGCTCGACTACCCGGAACCGGGTGTGGCCGGCGATTCGCTGGACAAGAAACAGAATGGCGACATCAGCTGGCTCGGCCTTACCGCTGACAGCGATGCCTACAACTGGCGCAACACCAACACCGTCAACTACTGGGGCAGCATCACCGGTATGAGCGGCGACACCGACACAGTCAACGCGCTGAATGCCGACGGCACCCGCCCGACCGAAGCCAAGACCGGTGAAGACCTCAACGGCTGGGCTACCGATGTCGGCGTGCGTCTGCGCCTCGATCCGCAATGGCAAGTCGGTGCAGCGTATGCCCGCGCCAGCGCCGATTACGAACAGAACGGCCTGGAAAGCAACCGCTCGAACTACACCGGTACTCGCTCGCGGGTTCACCGTTTCGGCGAAGCCTTCCGTGGCGAAATGAACAACATGCAAACCGCGACCCTGTTCGGTTCGTGGATGCTCAACGACGAATACGACGCCAGCCTCGTGTACCACAAGTTCTGGCGCGTGGACGGCAGCAAACCGGTAGGCAGCAACGGTATCAACGCCGTCGAGAACAACACCGACGACGCCACCGGCGCGATCCTCTCCAGCACCTCGCTGCCGCTGCAGGATGGCAACAAGGACCTCGGTCAGGAAATGGACCTGGTGGTCACCAAGTACTTCAAGCAAGGGCTGTTGCCTGCTGCTTTAAGCCAGTCGATCGATGAGCCTTCGGCCTTGGTGCGTTTCCGTGGCGGTGTGTTCAAGCCCGGCGATGCCTATGGCAAAGAAGTCGATTCGTACATGCACCGCGCGTTCATCGACGTGATCTGGCGCTTCTGATGCGAGCCGCGAAAGGAGTGCCCGACATGACCTATCCGAAGAGAGGTTCGATCACGTTGCTGGCCGGCGCCATGCTGCTGGCCAGCTCGGTCGCCTTCGCCAACGCGGAGCCGGTTGCGCCTGCACAAAAAGGCCAGCCAGCGACCCTGGCCAAAGGACTGCAACAAGCCAAGACCTACACCGTCAGCAGCGCACCGACTGCACCGCTGGAGCTGGCCAAGCCGAAGCTGCCGGATACTTCCGGCTACACCGCCGAAGCCATCGCCGCGAAAGTGGTGCGGACCAAACCGGGCAAGGTCAGCGTGCGCCGGATGATGCAGGAAGACGCCTTGAAGGACTTCATCGGCGGCGACAACAAGATGGCCGAGTGGGTGGTGCGTCAGCACGGTATCCCGCAGGCGATCTTCGTCGACGACGGCTACATGAACCTCAAAGACCTGGCGAAGAAAGAACCAAAGTACATCAGCGAAACTTCGCCAGGTGTATTCCTGGCGAAGCTGCCGATTGTGGTTGGCCGCAAGGGCATCCTCGAAATCGACAAGCAGACCCAGGAATTGCGCCTGTCCCAAGAGGCGGGCTCGTTCCTGGTCAACGACGGCCAGTTGTTTGTGCGTGACACCAAGATCACCGGGTGGAGCGAGAAGGCCAATGGCCCGGCGCTGTTCAAGACGCCGAAGGAATTCCGTCCGTTCCTGCTGTCCTGGGGCGGCACCGAGACCTACATCGCCAACAGCAAGATCGCCAGTTTCGGCTACGCCAACAGTAAGTCCTACGGTGTGAGTATTTCCCAGTACACGCCGAACATGGCCAAGGTGCTCAAGCGTTCTGAACCGACTGGCTGGATCGTCGGTTCCGAGTTCTCGGACATGTGGTACGGCTTCTACTGCTACGAAGCCCGCGACTTCGTGGTCAAGGGCAACACCTACAAAGACAACATCGTCTACGGCATTGACCCGCATGACCGTTCCCACGGTCTGATCATCGCGGACAACACCGTATACGGGACCAAGAAGAAGCACGGGATCATCATTTCCCGTGAGGTCAACGACAGCTTCATCTTCAACAACCGCAGCTACGACAACCACCTCTCGGGGCTGGTGATCGACCGTAACAGCGTGAACAACCTGATCGCCTACAACGAGATCTACAAGAACCACACCGACGGCATCACCCTCTACGAGAGTGGCGACAACCTGTTGTGGGGCAACAAGGTGATCAGCAACAAGCGCCACGGCATCCGGATTCGTAACAGCGTGAACATTCGCCTCTACGAAAACCTCGCCATGGCCAACGGCCTGACCGGTGTCTACGGGCACATCAAGGACCTGAGCGACACCGACCGGGACATCAAGCTCGACCCGTTCGACGCCCAGGTGTCGCTGATCGTGGTCGGCGGCGAACTGGCCGGCAATGGCAGCGGACCGCTGTCCATCGACTCGCCGCTGAGCGTCGAGTTGTACCGCGTGTCCATGCTCGCGCCGACCAAATCCAGTGGCATCAGCTTCAACGGGATTCTTGGCGAGCGCCAGGATGAAATTCTCGACCTGCTGGTACGCCAGCAGAAAGCCGTGCTGATCGACCCTGTCGAACGCCAGACCGAAATGCAGGACTGAGGATAATTTTATGCACCCACACTTGATCAAATTACTCAGCCTGTCGGGCCTGACACTCGGGATTCTCGCGGCCAGCGCTGGCGCCCGTGCCGACGATGCAACTGCCAGCGCAACTGCGCCGAAGTTCACCGCCGACCCGTGCTGCAACCTGTGCCCGGAAGCCCACGACGCGAAGAATTACACCACGCGCTATCAACAGAACTTCACCACGCTGGTGCAGGCCCAGGGCGATTGGTTGTTCCGTACGCAAGAAGACTTGCGCACCGAGTTCGACACCTCCCCTGCCGGCTACAAACGCATGAAAGAACTGCACGATGCGTTCAAGAGCAAAGGCGTGGAACTGGTGGTCGTCTACCAGCCGACCCGTGGCCTGGTGAACCGCAACAAGCTGAATCCGGAAGACAAGGCCAAGTACGATTTCGACAAGGCCCTGAAGAACTACAAGACCATGCTCGGCCGCTTCGCCGCCATGGGCTACACCGTGCCGGACCTGTCGCCGCTGACCAACGAGACGCTGCCCGACGCCCTGCCGGCCCACGATTTCTACTTCCGCGGTGACCAACACTGGACGCCATACGGCGCACAGCGCACAGCGAAAATCGTTGGCGAACAAATCAAGAAAATGCCGGCCTTCGCCGACGTGCCGAAGCGCGAGTTCGAGAGCCATAAGTCGGGTCGCATGGGCAAGACCGGAACATTACACAACATGGCCGGTCAACTCTGTGGCACGAGCTACGCGATCCAGTACATGGATCAGTTCACCACTGAGCCAAAAGGCGAAGCGGACGATGGCGATCTGTTCAGTGACTCCGGCAATCCGGAGATCACCCTGGTCGGCACCAGCCACAGTGGCAAGAACTACAACTTCGCCGGTTTCCTCGAAGAGGCTATCGGTGCCGACATCCTCAACGTGGCATTCCCTGGCGGTGGCCTGGAAGGTTCGATGCTGCAGTACCTGGGCAGCGAAGAGTTCCAGAAGAAACCGCCGAAAATCCTCATCTGGGAATTCTCGCCGCTCTATCGCCTCGACCAGGAAACCATCTACCGCCAGATGATGGCGCTGCTGGACAACGGTTGCGAAGGCAAGGAAACACAAATGACCGGTAGCACCACATTGAAGCCGGGCAAAAACGAATTAATGGTCAACAGCAAGAACCTGAACCTGCAAAACGGCAGTCACCAGGTCGACATCCAGTTCGCCGATGCGTCGGTGAAAGTCCTGCAAGCCACCCTCTGGTACATGAACGGTCGCCACGAGGACATCAAAATCGAAAAACCGGAAACCTCCGACACCGACGGGCGTTTTGCCTTTGAGTTGCGTACGGACGAAGACTGGGCCACGCAGAACCTGCTGGCCGTTGAAGTCCAGGGCCCTGAAGCGGGTGCCGCGCCACAAAAAGTCGAAGCGAAAATCTGCAAACGCAACGTGTTCTCCGGCAATGAGCAGCGCACCGCTCAAGCCGGACAATGAGGCTACCTCTTATGACATGCATGCAAACCCGAACTTTGAAAAAGTTACTCGCTCCTTCCCTGCTGACGCTAGCGATGTTCGCCGGCGCCACCCAGGCAGCCGCGCCACTGCGTCCGCCCCAGGGTTACTTCGCGCCGATTGAAAAAGTCAAAACCGGCGACAACAGCGAAGGCTGTGACGCGATGCCGACGCCTTACACCGGCGCCCTGCAATTTCGCAGCAAATACGAAGGTTCCGACAAGGCCCGTTCGACCCTGAACGTGCAATCGGAAAAAGCCTTCCGCGACACCACCGCCGACATCACCAAACTGGAACGCGGCACCAGCAAGCGCGTCATGCAGTACATGCGTGACGGTCGCCCGGAACAACTCGAATGCACGCTCAACTGGCTGACGGCCTGGGCCAAGGCCGATGCCTTGATGTCCAAGGACTTCAACCACACCGGCAAATCGATGCGCAAATGGGCGTTGGGCAGCATGGCGTCGGCGTACATTCGCCTGAAGTTCTCCGACTCGCATCCGTTGGCCAATCACCAGCAAGAGTCGCAGTTGATCGAAGCCTGGTTCAGCAAAATGGCAGACCAGGTCGTCAGCGATTGGGACAACCTGCCGCTCGAGAAAACCAACAATCACTCGTACTGGTCCGCCTGGTCGGTGATGGCAACGTCCATCGCCACCAACCGCCGCGACCTCTTCGATTGGTCGGTGAAGGAATACAAAGTCGGCGCCAATCAGGTGGATGCCGATGGCTTCCTGCCGAACGAGTTGAAGCGCCAACAACGTGCCCTCTCCTATCACAACTACGCCCTGCCACCGCTGTCGATGATCGCCAGTTTTGCGTTGGTCAACGGTGTGGATTTGCGTCAGGAAAACAACGGCGCGCTGAAACGCCTGGGTGATCGAGTGCTGTCCGGTGTGAAAGATCCGGAGGAATTCGAGAAGAAGAACGGCAAGGAACAGGACATGAAAGACCTCAAGGTCGATTCGAAATTCGCCTGGCTTGAACCGTTCTGCACGCTCTATACCTGCTCGCCGGATGTGCTGGCGCAGAAGCACAAGATGCAGCCGTTCAAAACCTTCCGCCTCGGTGGGGATTTGACCAAGGTCTACGACCCGGCCAATGAAAAAGGCAACAAGGGGAGCTAGCCCCCAAACCTGTAGGAGCGAGGCTTGCCCGCGAATTCGGTCTGACATTCACCAAGGATGTCGACTGATACATCGCCTTCGCGGGCAAGCCTCGCTCCTACAGGGAACGCAGCGGGTTTGAATGCAATACACCCCCCGTTTTTTCGTGGGGGGTTTGGGGGGGCCGTTGGCCCTTGACTGTTGGTTAAACATGGAGAGACCGGGATGGTATTTTCATCCAACGTATTCCTGTTTTTGTTCCTGCCGATCTTTCTCGGCATGTACTACTTGAGCGGAATACGCTATCGCAACCTGCTGCTGCTGATCGCCAGTTATGTGTTCTATGCCTGGTGGCGCGTCGACTTCCTTGCGCTGTTCGCCGCTGTCACGCTGTGGAACTACTGGATCGGCCTCAAAGTCGGCGCGGCAGGCGTTCGGACCAAACCGGCCCAGCGCTGGTTGCTCCTGGGCGTGGCCGTCGACTTGTGCATTCTCGGCTACTTCAAGTACGCCAACTTCGGCGTCGACAGCATCAACGCGATGATGACTTCGGTCGGTCTGTCGCCGTTCATCCTGACCCACGTGCTGTTGCCGATCGGGATCTCGTTCTACATCTTCGAGTCCATCAGCTACATCATCGACGTCTACCGGGGCGATACCCCGGCGACCCGCAACCTGATCGACTTTGCTGCATTCGTCGCGATCTTCCCGCACCTGATTGCCGGCCCGGTCTTGCGTTTTCGCGACCTCGCCGACCAGTTCAACAACCGCACCCACACCCTCGACAAGTTCTCCGAAGGTGCCACGCGGTTCATGCAGGGTTTCATCAAGAAAGTGTTCATCGCCGACACCCTCGCGGTGGTGGCCGACCATTGCTTCGCCCTGCAAGCCCCGACCACCGGTGACGCCTGGCTCGGCGCCCTGGCCTACACCGCACAACTGTATTTCGACTTCTCCGGCTACAGCGACATGGCCATCGGCCTGGGCTTGATGATGGGTTTCCGCTTCATGGAAAACTTCAAGCAGCCGTACATCAGTCAGTCGATCACCGAGTTCTGGCGTCGCTGGCACATCAGCCTGTCCACCTGGTTGCGTGACTACCTGTACATCACGCTGGGCGGTAACCGCAAAGGCACGTTGATGACCTATCGCAACCTGTTCCTGACCATGCTGCTCGGTGGTCTGTGGCACGGCGCAAACATCACCTACATCGTCTGGGGTGCATGGCACGGCATGTGGCTGGCGATCGAGAAGGCCCTGGGCCTGAACACCTCGCCACGCAGCATCAACCCGATCCGCTGGGCACTGACCTTCCTGCTCGTCGTCATGGGCTGGGTGATCTTCCGCTCGGAAAACCTGCACGTTGCCGGCCGCATGTACGGCGCGATGTTCAGCTTCGGCGAATGGTCGTTGTCGGAACTCAACCAGGCCAGCCTGACCGGCCTGCAAGTCGCGACCCTGGTCGTGGCCTACATGACCCTGGCGTTCTTCGGCATCCGCGATTTCTACACCAATCGTCCGCCGGAAAAAACCAAGCCTGTGGTGAACGTCGAGGCCGATGGCCCGGCCACCGCAACGCCTGGAATGATCAAAGCCGTACCGGGCGATAACCCGGGCAGCATCCATCAGCCGGGTTACACCGTGGGCGTTGAAGCCACCGTGCAACCGGCCTACTGGTCCGCTGACTGGCCGCGCTACCTGATGCGCACGCTGGTGCTGGTGTTGTTCATCGCCTCGATTTTCAAACTCTCGGCGCAAAGCTTCTCGCCGTTCCTTTACTTCCAGTTCTGAGGGATCTGACCATGACCCGCTCATTACGCATCCTCTACATCGCCCTGTTCCTGGTGACGCTGTTGGTCCTGGGCCTGTGGTCCACGCGCAGCTTCTTCGGGTTCAGCACCAGCGCTGAAACCACGGTGCTGAATGGCCGTTGGACCAAAGCCGTGGAGACGCACTACGACGCCGAGTTCCCGATCAAGCGCCTGGGCACCAACCTCTGGGCCGCGCTGGATTTCAAACTGTTCAACGAAGGTCGTCCGGGCGTTGTGCTTGGTCGCGATCAGTGGTTGTACAGCGATGAAGAATTCAACCCGATCGTCAACGAAGAGCTGAACCTGCAAGGCAACTACGCGCTGGTCGAAGGCGTACGCCAGGAACTGAAAGCCAAAGGCGTGAAACTGGTCATGGCCATCGTGCCGGCCAAGACTCGCCTGTACCCGGAACACCTGGGCGAAGTGAAGCCTTCGAGCATTCACGCCAACCTCTATGAAGACTTCCACGCTCGTGTGGCGGCCGACAAGATCCTCGCCCCCGACCTGTATGGCCCGATGCTGAAAGCCAAGCTGGACGGTCAGCAAGTGTTCCTGCGCACCGACACCCACTGGACTCCGGAAGGCGCGCAAATCGCCGCCGAAACCCTGGCCAAGACCATTGCCGAGAAAACCCCGCTCAGCGGCGAACCGCAAAACTTCGTCACTGCCCCAGCGGAGAAAGTCACCCACAAAGGCGACCTGCGACTGTTCCTGCCGCTGGACCCGCTGTTCGAAAACATGATGCCGGCCACCGAGCCGCTGCAGAAGCGCAACACCGTGGCGGCTGATGACCAGCCTGCTGCTGACGACGCGCTGTTCGCCAACAACGAAGTGCCGGTGGCCCTGATCGGCACCAGCTACAGCGCCAACCCGAACTGGAACTTCGTCGGTGCGCTGAAGCAAGCGCTGAAAAGCGACGTGGTCAATTACGCCGAAGACGGCCACGGCCCGATTCTGCCGATGCTCAGCTACCTGAAAAGCGATGCTTTCAAGAACAGCCCGCCACAAGTGCTGATCTGGGAGTTTCCTGAACGTTATCTGCCTGTGAACAACGAAATCGGTGACGCCGACCCGCAGTGGGTCGCAGAGCTCAAAGAAGCTGGCGTGCGCCAACAAAACGTAGCCGCAAACACTAAATCCGAGACGCCCGACCGGGCGCAAAACTGAAAGAGAGGTACACCATGACTTTCACTACTACTCCTCGCCGTCTCGCCAAGACCTTCGCACTCGTTGCAGGCATGAGCGTGTTGTCGATGTCCGCCTTCGCTGGCGACGCCGCACTCTATGGCCCGACCGCACCGAAAGGCTCGTCCTTCGTACGGATCTATAACGCCGGTAATGCTGAAGTCAGCGCCACCGTCGGCACCACCAACCTGAGCGATGTTGCGCCACTGGCCAGCAGCGACTTCAGCTTCATGCCGGGCGGCGACTACAGCGCCAAGGTCGGCAGCCAGACCCTGCCGGTCAAACTCGCCGGTGACCACTATTACACCCTGGTCAACAACGCCAGCGGCGCGCCACAACTGATCGAAGAGCCGCCGTTCAAGAACAAGCAGAAGTCCCTGGTTCGCGTACAGAACCTGAGCGACAAGGCCCTGACCCTGAAAACCGCCGATGGCAAGACCGAAGTGGTTCCGTCGGTAGCGGCCAAGGGTCGTGGCGAGCGTGAAATCAACCCGGTGAAAGTCAGCCTGGCCCTGTATGACGGCGCCACCAAAGTCGGCGACGTGAAACCGGTTGCCCTGGAACGCGGCGAAGCGGCCGTGCTGTACGTCACCGGCAAAGGCAGCAGCCTGTCGCCAGTGTGGGTGAAACGTCCGGTTTCGACGCGCTAATGAATTCGTCAGGACGGTGATCCCCTGTAGCAGCTGGCGAAGCCTGCGTCCGGCGGCGAAGCCGTCGTAAACCGGTAAATGCGGTCTTTCAGAGAGACCGTGTTGTCTGGATTGACGACGGCTGCGCCGCCGAACGCAGCCTCGCAGGCTCGGCAGCTGCTACATGATCCGGCCTGACTACGGAACAAGAACAAGAGTGAAACGACAGAACGCAGTAGCTCTAACCAATCGATTTTAAGGAGTAACAACATGATTCCGGTAATCTTGTCAGGTGGTAGCGGCTCACGTCTTTGGCCGCTTTCGCGCAAACAGTTTCCTAAACAGTTCCTGGCCTTGACCGGCGAACACACTCTGTTCCAGCAAACCCTGGAACGCCTGGTGTTCGAAGGCATGGACTCCCCGATCGTGGTCTGCAACAAGGACCACCGCTTCATCGTCAACGAGCAACTGAACAATCGCAAACTCGAAGTTCAGCGCATCCTGATGGAGCCGTTCGGCCGCAACACCGCGCCGGCCGTGGCCTTGACCGCGATGATGCTGGTCAACGAAGGTCGCGACGAGTTGATGCTGGTACTCCCAGCCGACCACGTCCTGGAAGACCAGAAAGCCCTGCAACGCGCGTTGGCCCTGGCCACCGTTGCGGCGGAAAACGGCGAGATGGTGCTGTTCGGCGTACCGGCCACCAAACCGGAAACCGGCTACGGCTACATCAAGTCGACCAATGATTCGCTGCTGCCTGAAGGCGTCAGCCGTGTCTCGCACTTCGTCGAAAAACCTGACGTCAAGCGCGCCACCGAATACGTCGAGTCCGGCGGTTATTTCTGGAACAGCGGCATGTTCCTGTTCCGCGCCAGCCGCTTCCTCGAAGAACTGAAAAAGCACGACCCGGACATCTACGACACCTGCCTGCTGACCCTTGAGCGCAGCGAGCAAGATGCCGACACCATCACCTTCGACGAAGCGACTTTCGCCTGCTGCCCGGACAATTCCATCGACTACGCCGTGATGGAAAAAACCCAGCGCGCCTGCGTTGTACCGTTGACCGCTGGCTGGAGCGATGTCGGTTGCTGGGCGTCGCTGTGGGAAGTGAATGAAAAAGACGCCAATGGCAACGTGTCCAAAGGCGACGTGGTCATCCAGGACAGCAGAAACTGCATGATCCACGGCAACGGCAAACTGGTGTCGGTGATCGGCCTGGAAAACATCGTGGTCGTCGAAACCAAGGACGCCATGATGATCGCCCACAAGGACTCGGTCCAAGGCGTGAAACAAATGGTCAACACCCTCAACGAACAGGGCCGCAGCGAAACCCAGAACCACTGCGAAGTCTATCGTCCGTGGGGTTCCTACGACTCGGTGGACATGGGCGGGCGCTTCCAGGTCAAGCACATCTCGGTCAAGCCGGGCGCGTGCCTGTCGCTGCAAATGCACCACCACCGCGCCGAACACTGGATCGTGGTCAGCGGCACCGCTGAAGTCACCTGCGACGAGAACGTGTTCCTGCTTTGCGAAAACCAGTCGACCTACATCCCGATCGCCTCGGTCCACCGTCTGCGCAACCCGGGCAAGATTCCACTCGAGATCATCGAAGTGCAATCGGGCAGCTACCTGGGTGAAGACGATATCGAGCGCTTCGAAGATATCTACGGTCGCTCGACCCCGATCGAACGCGGCGTTTCGGTGAAAACCATCGCGCAGTGATTGATCTGTAAAACAAGAAACCCCCGTCCAGCCCGCTGCGTTTTCCCTATCCGCAGCGGGTTGGGCGGGGGCTTTTTTTTGCCTGGATCTCTCGCAGCCTTTGAGGGCCCCTTCGCGAGCAAGCCCGCTCCCACAGGTGACGCGTTCCAATGTGGGAGCGGGCTTGCTCGCGAAGAGGCCCGACCAGACGCTGAAGATTTAATCCCCATCGCCAACCGCACCCGCGCTTAGGTAGGATGACCCTCTCCCCTCCCGAGGTTGTGCGACATGTTCATCGGCGTCCTGCTGGTCATTACCTGGCTGATCCTGTTGCTGCGCTACCCGGCCAAAGCCTTGCCGGTCTCCGTGGCTGCCGCCATCGGCCTGGGCCTGGTCGCCACGTGGGTAATCTGGCTGGACAATCGCGAGGTCAAGCAACTGGCACGCCTTGAGTTGCGCATCACCTACGCGCCGGAACAGTGCCCGGCGGATCGTCCGTTGCAGTTGACGATGAACAACGGCAACGACGTGCCGCTCACCGAATTGCGCTGGCGCATCGCCGCTTACGCGCCCGGCGACACGGTCAACCTGGCCGACAATCAATACGCCGCCCCGCGTTACCGTGGCCCCGGCGAATTGCAGGCCGGCGCCAATTGGGAAGACTGCTTGCCGCTGCCACCACTGCGTCCCGGTTACCGTCCACAAACCCTGGAGTTTCGCGCCGAGCATTTGCAGGGTAGTTTCTCCGACTGATCCCCCACTTCTTATTGCACAAGGACCGCGCCATGCCCGTTGCGTTGATTACCGGTTGTTCCAGCGGCATCGGCCGCGCCCTGGCGGATGTGTTCAAAACCGCCGGTTACGAAGTTTGGGCCAGTGCCCGCAAAGCTGAAGACGTCGCGGTTCTGGCGGCTGCCGGTTTCACGGCGGTGCAACTGGACGTCAACGATGGCGCCGCACTCCAGCAGTTGAGCGAACGCATCAACCAGCAACATGGTGGCCTCGACGTGCTGATCAACAACGCCGGTTACGGCGCCATGGGGCCGCTGCTCGATGGCGGCGTGCCGGCGATGCAGCGCCAGTTCGAAACCAATGTGTTCTCGATTGTCGGCGTCACCCAGGCGTTGTTCCCGGTATTGCGCAGGGCCAAGGGGCTTGTGGTGAATATCGGCAGCGTGTCCGGCGTATTGGTCACGCCGTTCGCTGGCGCCTACTGCGCCTCGAAAGCCGCGGTGCATGCCTTGAGTGATGCGTTGCGCATGGAGCTGGCGCCATTCGGCATCCGCGTGATGGAAGTCCAGCCTGGCGCCATCAACACCAGTTTTGCCAAGAACGCCGGGCATGAAGCCGAACAATTGATCACCGAACAATCGCCGTGGTTTCCATTGCGCGAGGGTATTCGAGCGCGGGCCAAGGCGTCGCAGGACAAACCAACGCCATCCAGTGAGTTTGCCGCTGAGTTGCTCAAAGCAGTGCAACAGAGCAAACCTCCACGGCTGATCCGCATCGGCAATGGCAGCCGGGCATTGCCACTGCTGGCAACGTTGCTGCCCAAGGGGTTGCTGGAGTCGACCTTGATGAAGCGCTTCGGTTTGAATCGCCAACTCTGAGCGTGGCAAACCGGGTCTATTGGCGCCAGACCGTCACGATCATCATCAGACTGAGCCTCGCCATGGTGCCCATGGCGAGGCTCAGGCCCAGAGACATCGCGGCAACAACTCGATCACACCGCCGGCGCCGCATCCATACAGGTTTGTATACCCGGGTGCTTTCAGTAGAATGCGCGCACTTGAGACTTTCGACGCGTTTACGCCGACTCAAACAGCATGGAATCGCTGGCATTAAAACTGAAGCACGGATTACTTTGCCTTCCCGCTCTTCCCCTGCTCGTTCCATGCGACCTTTATTCAATCGCAGATCAGGGAATATCCATTGAACATTTTCAACGTGCTGCCACTGGCCTTTGTTGCCTTGTTGGCCGGCTGCAGCGCCAGCTCCGAACAGACCACCAGCAAAGAGCCCTCCCTCAACGACACGCTGCCCAAGCTGACCTTGCAAAGTGTGCTGCCGTCACCGTCCAGCAATGAACAGTGCAACGCGCAAATGGACAGCGACATTTTGTTCGGCCTCGGTTTTCAACTGTACGGCGATCAGGAATGGGACACCGCCAAAAGCTGCCTGGAACTGGCCGCGCCGAAACACCCTCGCGCCTTCTGCTATCTGTCGATGATCGCCGGCCAGGACGAAAGCAAAAACCCGGATCAACGCAACAGCGACTCCTTCAATTACATGGCCTATTCGGCGATGCAGAATGACTGGTGCGCAGAATTCGGTCTTTATCAGGCCTACCAATACGGCAGCAGCGGAGCCACGCAAGATCATGCGCTGGCCAGCCGTTGGCTTGAGCGCTCTTCGGTGCATGGTTACCCCGAGGCTCAGAAGGAACTGATCGAGCAGTACGAAGAGCAAGGCAACCTGGTCGCCGCCTACGCCTGGACAAAGATCATGGCCAAGGACGATGACTCGACTGCTGCCGATGCCCTGAAAACGAAGATGACCGCCGCGCAAATCGCCGACGGTGAAAAGCGTTATACCGAGCTCGCTGGCCAGGTCACCAGCAAAAAAGCCATGTTCGCCGAAGCGCGGGAAGAAGACGTCGGCCGTTACTCCGCCGAAATCTATCAAGACTATCCGGACACCTTCAAAGGCCTGTCGTCTGCCGAGCGCTACGACTACGTAAAGCAGTCGATGTACAAAGCCATGGACCTGCCGTTCACCAAGAGTCGTGGTCACGTGCTGAGCTATATCGTGATCAATCGCGCCGCTCTGCTGAAAAAACCTGACGCGAATATCGCGAATGACCAGCGGATCGTCTCCCTTATGGAAGATAAGGAGTTGTCGGTCGCTGAAACCATCGAGCATGGCCTGCTGGTGGTCAACAAGTTCTACAGGTAAACCGATACAGCCGTGGCGAGGGAGCGTGCTCCCTCGTTCCACGCTCGCGGCCGAGTTGCTGGTCATCCTCGGCAAGAGCCAGTAACAGCCTTTGCCCCACGCCGTGCCTGCGCCACGGACGAAACGCCTCAACCGCGATCAAGGAATATCCAATGAAATGCAAAAACCTGCTGCCGCTGGCGTTGGCCGCCGCGCTTGTCGGCTGCGGCACGCCATCGCCAGACGAGACGCTGAACGCCACCCTGCCCAAGCTCAGCCTCAAGGAACTGTTACCGCAAGCCGTCGCCAACGAGTATTGCAACCTCAACTTGGACAGCGATCTGCTCTACGGCATCGGCTACCAGTTGTACAACGACGAAAAGCCCGAACAAGCCCGCAGTTGCCTGATCATGGCCGCGCCCAGCCATGACCGGGCCTTGTGTTATCTGGCAAGCATCGCGGAACACGACACGAGCAAGGACGGCGCCCAGCGCGATCAGGAAGCCTTCATCTATATGGCGTATTCCGCAGTCAGAAATGACTCGTGCGCCGAGTTCAGCATGTTCCAGAACTTTGCCTACGGCATGCGCGGACAGACGCCGGACACCGACCTCGGTTTGCGTTGGCTGGAACGCTCCGCACGCCATGGCGATCCGGACGCCCAGCAAACCATGATTCGAATACACACCAACAAAGCCAATCTGCCCGAAGCCTACAGTTGGGCCAGAGTCCTCGACGACAAGGCACAGATCGACTCGCTGAAACAACGAATGAACCCGCAGCAACTCAGCGAAGGAGAAAAAGGTTACGAGCAACTGAGCAAAAAAGTGACCAGCAACGACGAGGTGCGTAAAGAGGCGCGAGAGGAAAACATCGCGGTGTACTCGGCGAACCTCCATATGCAGTTCCCCGACACCTTCAAGGGATTGTCGCCGATAGATCGCCATGCCTTTATGGAGAACGCACTGGCCACAGTGAGTGCTCGTCCCGAGTTCACCACCCGTGATCAGCTTTACGCGTATGTGATCATTTCACGACAGGCTCAGTTGCACAGCAGCAATGCCGACGTCCTGAAAAATCCGCAGGTCATGGCGCTGCTCAGTGACAAAGAACTGGACGTGGCAGATGCAGTGAAGAAGGCCGAAGTCATCCTCAGCCAGGCGCAACTGTAAGACGCCTTACCAACGAAGAGACCCGGGCAAACACAAACCCTGTAGGAGCGAGGCTTGCCCGCGAAGAGGCCAGAACAACCACCACAAAACCTCAACCCCACCCCTTCATGAAATCAATAAACGCCCGCACCTTCAGCGGCAGATGCCGAGTGTCCGGGTACAGCGCATACACCCCCTGCTGCGCGAATCGATGATCCGCCAACAAGCGCTGTAACCGCCCCGCGTCCAGATCTTCTTGAATCAGCCACTGCGGCAGAATCGCCACACCCTGCCCGGACAACGCAAAGGCCCGCAGCGTCGCCGAGTTGTCGGCGACAATCGCGGTTTTCCCCGGTTTGGGTTGGTACAGATACTCCGTCCCGGCCGGGTCGTTCACCGTCAGTTCAGGCACTCGTCCATGCCCCAACGTCGGCAACGATTCCAATGCCGGCAGCGTATCGACCGTCCCGAAACGCTCGACCAACCCCGGCGCCGCCACCGCAAAAATCTCGAACGTCGACAACTGCACTGCCCGCAGATTGGAATCGAGCATCCGGCCCAATCGGATCGCCACGTCGAAACGCTCGGAAATCAGATCGGCGTGGGTCGAGGAGGTGGATAAGTGGATGCTCAACTGCGGATGCTGCTCACGAAACACACCCAGCGCGGGCACCACCTGAGCCAGGGCAAACTCCACCGTGGTGGTAATCCGCAGCGTGCCCTTGAGCTGTGAATGTTCGGAACGGGCTTCCTCGATGGCCAGTTGGGCCTCGTCCAGGGTGCGCAAGCAGCGCCGATAAAAACGCTCGCCGGCATCGGTCAACGCCAATTGCCGGGTGCTGCGGGTCAGCAAGGTCACGCCCAGCTCTTCCTCCAGGCGCTTGAGGTTGAAACTCACCACCGCGCGGGTCTGCCCCAACGTCTCGGCCGCTGCGGTCAACGACCCGGCCTCGACCACGGCTTTGAAAGTGTCAAAACGGTCCAGGCTGACCATGCTCGCGGCACTCATTTGTCAAAATAATTTTGACAAACTAGCAGGCAAACCAGCGTTTTCCTAACGCCGCAAGCGCCCTACCCTGCACGCCTTATTACAGGGAAAGTGGCCATGGCCTATCGCTCGAAAGTCGCGCTGGTGTATTTGCTGGGGTTCGCCCTCGACTTGCTGAACATGTTCGTGGCCACCATCGCCTACCCCGACATTGCCCGGGAATTAGACGCTTCGGTGACCGAACTGGCGTGGATCAGCAACGCCTACATGCTCGGGCTGACGCTGATCATTCCGATGAGCGTGTGGCTGGCGGCGCGGCTCGGTGAGCGGCGGCTGATCCTCGGTTCGCTGCTGGTGTTCGGGATCGCTTCGGGGTTGGTGGCGCAGGCCGGATCGATTGAAAGCCTGATCGGCTGGCGATTGCTGCAAGGGCTCGGTGGCGGGTTGCTGCTTCCGGTCGGCCAGGCCTTGGCCTATCGGCAGTTTCCTCCGGCCCAGCGTGCGCATTTCACGGGTGTGGTGCTGCTGGTGGCGCTGATGGTGCCCGCGCTGTCGCCGGCGGCCGGCGGGTTGATCGTCGAGGCGTTGTCCTGGCGCTGGATTTTCTACCTGAACGTGCCGCTGGCGCTGCTCGCACTCAGCCTCGCCGCGCTGTGGCTGAAACCCGATCAAGCCACCAGTGAACGCCCGACACTCGATGCTCGCGGCCTGCTACTCGCCGTCTCGGCCCTGAGTCTGTTGTTGATTGCCCTGAGCCTGTTGAGTGAGCCGGACACTCGTCTTCTCGGCGTGCTCGGACTGATCGCCAGCGCGGCAATGGCGGCGCTGTACCTGCGCGACGGCTGGCGAAAACCCGCAGCAATCCTCGACCTGCAACTGATGAAGAATCAATCACTGCGCACAGCGATGCTGATCTACCTCTGTGTGCCCGGCATCTTTACCGGCACCCACCTGATTGCCGTGTTGTACCTGCACGACCTCGGTCTCGGCGCAGCGCAAATCGGCGCGTTGATGTTGCCGTGGGCGGCGGGCTCGGGTGTGGCGATCCTGTTGGGCAAACGCAACTTCAACCGCATCGGACCCAAGCCGTTACTGATCACCGGCATGCTGTTGCAGTGCCTGGGCATCCTCTTGCTGACACGCGCCGCACAGCCCGTCGGCCCGTTGCTGATCATCGCTTACGCAGTGATGGGCCTGGGCGGCAGCCTGTGCAGCGTCACCGCCCAGACCTTGGCGTTTGTCGGCATCGCGCCTGAAAAAATGGGCCACGCCAGCGCCCTGTGGAACATCAATCGCCAACTCGGTTTCTGCCTCGGCGCGGCGCTGTTGAGTTCATTACTCGGCGCGTTGGGCGCACAAGGTTTCAACTACTGCTTCCTCGCGGCGGCACTGCTGACCGTGATGCCAATGGCCGCCGTCCTGCGTCTAGATTCAACGAAAATCCTCGCTCTGCTCACTTCACCTGCCCTTCAGGAAAAATCCGTATGACTGACTACACCGACTACTTTGACGAAGTGATCCAGGCCCACGTGGCCATCGAACAATGGTTCGCCCAGGAACAAGACGAAACTGCACTGGATAGTTTGCTGGCGCGTTTTTCCCCGCAGTTTTCCATGGTTTCACCCTTGGGGCGGGTGTTGGATCTTGAGGCCTTGCGGGGGTTGTTTCGGATGGCAGGCGGGAAGAAGAACGGGTTCAATATCGAACTCAGCGAGATGTGCGGGATTGCCCTGCACGAACGCGGCGCGACGGTGAGTTATCGCGAGCAACAGACCGATGCGACAGGGTTGCACTCGGATCGACGGTCGACGGCAGTGTTTGAAAAACTCGAATCCGGGCGGGTGGTTTGGCGGCATTTGCAGGAGACGTTTTACCAAGGCTGACGCAACCGCCAGCGCCCGTGCATCCATGGCTCATTGCCTGGTTGTTGTCTGAGGCAATACCCGTAGAATGCGCGCACTCAATCGCATGGAAGCGCTGGCACATTGGAGCAAGGAACGGCTGAAATTCACCCTCCGCCCTTCTCCTGAAAATCCAGGCTCCCTCCTTTGCGCAATTGCACCTCAGGGAACTGTCATTGAAATTCAATAATGTGCTGCCATTGGCAATAGTCGCCTTGCTTGTTGGCTGTGATGCTTTGTCACCGGACGAGAAGCTGAACAAAGAGCTGCCCAACTTAAGTATCCAGGAGCTATTGCCCAAGCCCGTTGCCAACCAATACTGCAAGCCAGGCATGGACAGCGAACTTCTGTATGGCTTAGGCAGCATGCAATACGATGAAGACGAACGTCTTTATGGCATAGGACGTGTGCTGATCGAAAGCAAGGAACTGCAAATGGCCAAGAACTGTATGATCATGGCCGCCCCGGAGTACACCCGAAGTCTTTGCTTTCTGGCAGGTATGGTTGGCAGTAGGCCAAGTCCGGAAAACAATCGCGAAGCTTTCAATTACCTGGCTTACGCGGCATCAAAAAATGAGTCCTGCGCAGAATCGAGTCTGTCCGACGTCTACATCGTCGGCAAGTTGGACCAGGAACAGGACAAGACTTTGGGCATGCGCTGGTTGGAACGCGCCGCACGGCATGGCGACTTCGATTCACGACAAGATTTGATCAGTTTGAGCAGCGAGCAGGGCAATATGCCCGTCGCCTATGCTTGGGCGAGAATTCAGGATGACGCAGAAAAGATCGCCGCACTAAAAATAAATATGAATCCCGGACAAATCGCTGAAGGCGATCGGCACTACAACCAACTGCTCAGCCAAATCACCAGCCAGGAAGTCTTGAAACAGGCGCATCGCAAAGAACAAATCGCGCTGCATTCGGCGGACGTTTACATCAATCATCCAGAGGCGTTCGAGGGCATGTCCCCCGTGGAGCGTCGTGCCCTCATGGCCAGTGTTGTGGATACATTGAGCCTCTACCCGGACTTCACCAAACGCCAGCAACTTTACGCTTACGTGCTGATCGCCAGACGCACGCAATCCACTGGCCCAGCTGTGGATCTATGGCAGAACCCGGCAGTGCGTGCGGTGCTGAACGATAAAAAAATGAACATCGATGAAGTTGTGGCCAAGGCCTTGGCTATCTTGGCCAAGAATAGTAAATAACACCGGAACCTGGATCGTCGGCGGTGTTTGAAAAACTCGAATCCGGGCGGGTGGTTTGGCGGCATTTGCAGGAGACGTTTTGCAGTTGAATGGCCCCAAAAGATCGCAGTCTTCGGCAGCTCCAGGGTTTTGTACATACCAGTAGGAGCTGCCGAAGGCTGCGATCTTTTGATCTTCCGCTTACTCGGCAATTGCCTGCTTCACCACCACCGTGCAGGTAATCCCCGCCGCCAACAGCACGCCCTCCGGCACTTCATCAATGTGAATCCTGACCGGCACGCGCTGGGCCAACCGCACCCAGTTGAACGTCGGGTTCACATCGGCAATCAGCTCACGACTTTCCGGGTTATCGCGGTCGTAGATGCCGCGGGAAATACTCTCCACATGCCCCTTGAGTACTTCGCCGCTCATCAGTTGCATATCAGCCTTATCGCCCACTCGCACATGCGGCAATTTGGTTTCTTCGAAGAAGCCATAGACCCAGAACGAGTTCATATCGACCACGGCCATTTTCGCTTCGCCGATGCGCGCGTAATCACCGCGATGCACGTTGAGGTTGGTCACGTAACCGTCCACGGCGGCGCGAACTTCGGTGCGTTTGAGGTTGAGTTCGGCAGCTTCCAGTTGCGCCTGCGCGTGTTGGTAGTCGGCCAGGGCCGAGTCGGCGATGTTGCTCGCGTCGTCGCGGTTTTCCTTGGAAATCACCAGCGCGTCCATGTCGGCGCGGCGATGGGCGTTGACCTTGCGCATCTCCCACGTGGCCTTGCGCGAAGCCACTAATGATTGCGCCTGCTTGACCGCGATGCGGTAGTGCTCGGGGTCGATCTGCATCAGCAAATCGCCCTTCTTCACCAACTGGTTGTCACGCACCGGCACGGCGACCACTTCGCCGGTGACGTCGGCGGCGACGTTGATGATGTCGGCGCGCACGCGACCGTCGCGGGTCCACGGCGTGTCCATGTAATGCACCCACAGGGTCCGGCCGATCCATATCGCGAGGGCCAGTACCAGCAGGGTCGCGAGCAGGCTGAAAAGCTTTTTCATCAGTACGTTCTCAACGGTAGACCGTCAGCGCCAGGGCGCCGAACAGACAGGTAAACAGACTCAGGCGCAGCAGCGCCGGGTGCCAGAAGAAGCGGTACAGATCGAACCCGGACAAGAACCGGTCGAGCGCCCAGGCCAGTGCCGCGGCGATGAAAAACATCAGCGTCATGGTCGGCATATACACGCCGTGGAAGGCGATTTCACGCGGCATGTTCAACTCCTTTGACCGTAGCTTTTATGTAGCCGGCAAGCGGTGATTGCGGGTCGAGCAACGAGGTGCGGATGAAGTGCAGATAGCTCTTCACCCGACGCAACGCGGACGTGTCGAAGTGCGGGGCGAACGGTTCATCGGTGGCTTGCACGCGACTGATCGCATGATCGACCGCGATCAATCCGCGCTCGAGATTGCTCTGGCTCGGTTGCAAAAACAGCCGCACCAGCGAGCGTCCCATTACGCGAATTGCCTGACGCCACGGCTGGGATTCGGCATAGGCCGGATGCACCGGCAGAATCGCCTGTTCCTTGCGCAATTCGATGATCGCGTGGCCGACTTCCAGCACCACGAACATCCAGCGCAGCAAGTTCCGCTGCACCTGTGGCGAACCCACAGCCAAGCCATACGCCTGGTGCAGCAGATCCCGAGTGCGACTTTCAAAACTGGAGCCCAAGCCCTTGAGTTTGCCGCTGATCGCGTACACCACTTGCTCGCGCAAATCCTGCTCCAGCCGACGCCACAACCAGCGGCTGTTCGGCGGCAGGATGATCGCGCCGGCGGCGGCGCACACCAGCATGCCGAGGACCATCGCGATGTAGTCGTTGATAAAGGTGTAGGGGTTGTAGACCGTGAGGTTGTCCGGCACCGAACCAGTGCTGAAGAAGATCAGCAACCCGAGGCCGACCCCGGCGTATTGCGGGCGTGACGTCAGGAACGAACCGAGCACGATCACCGGCGCAAGCATCACGCACAGCAACGGAAAACCATCGATCCACGGGAAGATGAAAAACATCTCGACGAAGCCGATCAGCGCCCCGAGCAACGTGCCGCACGCCATCTGGAACGCCATGCGTTTCGGGTTCGGCGTCGCTGCGGAAAGGCCCACGGTGGCGGCGGCAATCAACGTCATCGTCGCTCCGCTTGGCCACGCGGTGGCGACCCAATAACTGCCGAGCACCACCAGAATAAACGCCGCGCGAATCCCCGACGCCGCCGAGGCCATCCAGTTGGTTTGCGGGGTGAACGGCTCGTCCCATTGCTCCCGCGCGTGACTGTGATCGGCCAGGGACGCGTGGGTCTGTGCATAACTGTGCAGGTCGTCGACGAAGCGATATAGCAGCTCGTAAGCGGTGTGGAAATCCAGCTGCTCGGCGTCGCTCGGCTCGCTCTCCTGGAAAGTCGCGCGCAGGCTGCGCACCCGCGCCGGCAAACCTTCCTTGTACGCGGTCAACGCCGTGACCAGGCGTGCGGCATCGGCATTGGTCAGCGCCCGACCGCTGAAGCCGTCGAGCAATTCGGCGAGGTCCTGCAAACCGGGTTTGATCGCCGCCACTACGTGGTCCGCCTCACTGCTGCGCAAGCGTTCGAGCAACTGGTGCAAGGCGTTGAAGCGGGTGGTGATGCTCATGAATTCGCTGTTCAAGCGACTGAGCCGACCGTTGCGCCGACGCATGTGTGGGTCTTCGAATACCGTCACGCTACGCAAGCCTTCCAGGCCCACCGCTTCGGCGATGAAGCGCACGTTGCTCGCCTCGAAGGCCTCGCGTTTGCTGCGACCGCGCAAGCCGTCGGTGACGAACAACGCGAACACGCCGAAGCGCTGATACAACGCGTTGCGCATCGCGGCGCTGGTGGTTTGCGGCAGAATCGCGGCGCTGATCAGGGTTGAGCAAATAATCCCCAGCGAGATTTCCAGCACCCGCCAGACCGCCGCCATAAATGCGCCGTCCGGGTGTGCCAATGCGGGCAAACCAACCATCGCTGCGGTGTAGCCGGCGAGCACAAAACCGTAGGCGCGGAAGTTGCGATAACGCGCCGCGCCGGCCGTGCACAGGCCAACCCAGATCGCCAATGAGCCGAGGAACAGTTCGGTGTTCTGCGCAAACAACGCGATCAGCAACACCATCACCGCTGACCCGGCGAGGGTGCCGAGGAAGCGATAAAAACTCTTGGCCAGCACGTGACCGCTTTGCGGCTGCATGACGATGAACACGGTGATCATCGCTGTGCGCGGTTGCGGCAATTCCAGGCGCATGGCCAGCCACAGGGTCAGGAACGCGGCGAGCAGCACTTTGAAAATGTAGACCCAGGTCACGCCATCGCTGCGTGCCCAGTCGTAAAAGCCCCGGCGCCATTCGAGGGAATACAGCCAGCGCAGCGGTGCGGGCAAAGTCCTGCTCATTGAGAAGAAACCTGAGTCGAGCAAAATCCTGTGGAACCGCGCGTACCTGTGGCGAGGGGGCTTGCCCCCGCTCGGCGGCGAAGCCGTCGTAAAACGAGTGAATTCGATGTCTCTGAAACAGCGCGATGGCAGGTTTTAGGGCTGCTGCGCAGCCCAACGGGGGCAAGCCCCCTCACCACAGGTTTTGTGTTCAATTCAAGATGCTCTGAACTGCACTAGAGATAGTCGCCGGGGTTTTCGGGGCGGCGGTCTGGCTGTCTTTCGGCACATCGCTGCCAGCACCAAGCCCACCGCCCAACGCCGTCACCAATTCCGCATGCGCACTCAACCGCGCGGCCTGCACTTGCTGCTGAACCTGCTGCTGTTTGAACAGCAACGTCTGGGCATTGAGCACGTTGAGGTAATCCGTGAGCCCGCGCTGGTAGGCGATCATCGCGATGTCGTAGGTCTTCTGTGCCGTGGCCACCGATTCGGCGGCGAACGCTTGCTGCTTGTCCATCGACTCGCGGCGGATCAATTGGTCGGAGATGTTCTTCAGCGCATTGACCAGCGTCTGGTTGTACTTAGCCACCGCGATGTCATACCCGGCGGACGCTTCACCCAGTTCCGAACGCAAACGACCGCCGTCGAAAATCGGCAACGAGATAGCGGGGCCAACGCTGTAGTTGAGTTTCTTGCCCGTCAAAAACTCCAGCGCACCGCCGCCCGTGGCCATGTAGCCGAGGCTGCCGACCAGATCGACGTTGGGGTAGAAGCCGGCGTGGGCCACATCAATGCCTCGGGCCTGGGCCGCGACTTGCCAGCGACTGGCGACTACGTCCGGGCGTTGGCCGAGCAACTGCGCGGGCAGCGACGACGGCAATTTCAGTGCGGCGCCCAGTGACAAGGTTGGCCGCTGCAACTGCGCGCCCTCACCCGGGCCTTTACCGGCGAGCGCCGCGAGTTGATTGCGGCTCAGGGCGATTTCTTCGTCCAGTGCGTCGATCTGCCGGTGGGTTTCCGGCAGCGGTGTTTCGGCCTGGCTGACTTCGAAATGCGTACCGATCCCGCCGTTCAAACGTTTTTGCGCGAGGTCGAGGATCTGCTGTTGCTGTTTCAACGTCGCGGCGACGATGTCCCGTTGCGCGTAATGCAGCGAGAGTTCGATGTAGGCGCGCACAATGTTGTTCTGCAATTCGAGCTGCGCCAGCCGTGCTTCAGCGGCGGTCATGTGCGCCATGTCCACGGCGCGCTCGGTGGCGTTGCTTTCACGACCCCACAGATCGAGGGCGTAGCTGAAGCCCAGTGAGGCGTTGTTATCCCAAGTCGTGGTATTGGACAGTTCGCCGGGGCCGTAGAACTGATCCGTCGGCCAGTTGTGGCGCTTGAGGGTCGATTCGCCATTGATCTGCAACGACTCGGCAGATTCGGCGATACCAGCCATGGACTTGGCCTGGCGCACCCGGGCGGCAGCCATGGCCATGGTCGGGCTGCCTTGCACGGCGAGGTCGATCCAGCGATTCAGTTGCGGATCGCCATAGGCCTGCCACCATTGCGCGGTGGGCCAGTGTGCGTCCTGTGCAGCGTTCTGGATGGCTTCGTCGGTGGCCAGCGAATCAGCCTCCAGCGCCTTGCCCTGCGGGGCAATACCTCCGGTACCGATGCAGCCGCTGATTGCCAGGGTTAAAGCCAAAACACTGAGCGTCTTGAGCGCTCTGTTGATGCGACGCGGCACTGCTGCAAATTCCTGAAAAGTGGAGGGAGGCACGAGATTTTGTGGGCGCCGCAATCCTTGTGGGAGCGAGCTTGCTCGCGATTGCGGTCTGTCATTCAACATTGATGTCGACTGGCACTCAGTCATCGCGAGCAAGCTCGCTCCCACAAGGTTTGTTTCGTAGGTCAGTTCCTGCGGTGGCGCAATTCTAGGGGTGGGCCTGGTTGGCGATAAGCTGGGATTCCTGTGAATCTTTGTTACCGTTACTGCGATAATCCCTTGGTCGGGGTCTCAGACCCTGAAACTTCGTGTCACAATTTGCCATCGAACCCGAGAGCACCCCATGGACACCTTGCAAAACATGCGCGCCTTCAGTTACGTGGCCGAGGCCGGCAGTTTCACCGCCGCCGCCGTGCAACTCGACACCACCACGGCCAACGTCTCGCGCGCGGTTTCCAACCTGGAAGCCCACCTGCAAACCCGCCTGCTCAACCGCACGACCCGCCGCATCGCCCTGACCGAGGCCGGCAAGCGCTACCTGTTGCGCTGCGAGCAGATCCTGGCCTACGTCGAAGAAGCCGAAGCCGAGGCCAGCGACGCCCACGCCCGCCCCGCCGGGCAACTGAAAGTGCACACCATGACCGGCATCGGCCAGCACTTCGTTATCGACGCGATCGCCCGCTACCGCAAGACCCACCCGGACGTGACCTTCGACCTGACCATGGCCAACCGCGTCCCGGACCTGCTGGACGAGGGCTACGACGTGTCCATCGTGCTCGCCAGCGAACTGGCGGACTCGGGTTTCGTCTCCCAGCGGTTGGGCATCACTTACAGCATCGTTTGCGCCTCGCCGGCTTATGTGAAAGCCAACGGCTGTGCGCAAAAACCCAGCGACCTGCTCAACCACGCCTGCCTGCGCCTGGTCAGTCCGGTGATCCCGCTGGAAAAATGGACGTTCGACGGCCCGGAAGGCCAGGAGATGGTCACCATTAACAGCTCCCCGTTTCTGGTGAACTCCGCCGACGCGATGAAAACCGCGATCACCAGCGGCATGGGCGTGGGCGTGTTGCCGGTGTACGCGGCGATTGAAGGGCTGCGCAACGGCACGCTGGTGCGGATGATGCCGAACTACCGCTCGCAGGAGCTGAATCTGTACGCGATCTACCCGTCGCGGCAGTACCTGGATGCGAAGATCAAGACGTGGGTCGAGTACCTGCGCGGGTCGTTGCCGGAGATATTGGCGGCGCATCAGGCGGAACTGACGGCGTATGAATTGAGCGGAAGCCTGGCCGGCGCGCGACTGGCGAATTGAGCTACGGACGGTCCTACAAACTGCGGATTTTCGAGGACGTTTCCGACGTGTTTTGACGGTTGTTGTGTGGGAAGGGAAGTGGATAGGCTTTGGGGGTCACTGACGCATCAGTGACCGGGTCTGGAAAACCCGAATCGATACCTCACCTCAGCACATGGCATACTGCGGCGCTTTTTTCCGCTAGCAATGTTATGGCGGCTGTGCGCGGGAGACCTTCGGGTCTACCGGGTTTTTGGTGAGGTTTGACCGGTTTTTCCAGTCCGCGCACGGCTGCCACCCTTCGTCTGGAAAACGAAAGTGGCAGCTCCATAACCTCACGATGGAGTAGCACCTTTATGTTCAAGCCAACACCGAATCCTCCGCACACTCCCAGCCACCTATTCCAGGTCGTCCCCAACGCCACCACCGAAGCCCTGATGGTCTACGCCAGCGAATCCCTCGCCTCCGCCAGCGTCATGGCCAGTGACTTCGCCGGATTTGTCGACGGCACCCACCGCAACACCCTGCTCGGCATCCAGCAAGTCATCATGCTGGCCGAACTCTCGGTGAACCGGGTGCTGGACACCATCGACCCGCAAGACTGACCAACACCATCGAACCTCCCCGGTGGGAGCGAGCCTGCTCGCGAAGGCGATTTCACATCCAGCATTAACGGTGACTGACTCACCGCTTTCGCGAGCAGGCTCGCTCCCACAAGGGGATTGTGTCCACCCGAGATCTCGCGCAAGACCCAAGAAGAATGTTAGCGTGCTTGGCATTCACCACCGCCCGCCGAGTCGCTTCCCATGAAAAAAACCGTCCTCGCCTTCAGCCGTGTCACCCCCGAAATGGTCGAGCGCCTGAAACAAGATTTCGACGTGATCGTGCCGAACCCGAAAAACGGCGACATCAACGCCCAGTTCAACGAAGCCCTGCCCCACGCCCATGGCTTGATTGGCGTCGGGCGCAAACTCGGCCGTGAGCAACTGGAGAACGCCGCCAAGCTGGAAGTGGTTTCCAGCGTTTCGGTGGGCTACGACAACTATGACGTCGCCTACTTCAATGAACGCGGGATCATGCTGACCAACACGCCTGATGTGCTCACCGAAAGCACCGCCGATCTGGCTTTCGCCCTGTTGATGAGCAGCGCCCGCCGGGTCGCCGAACTGGATGCCTGGACCAAGGCTGGCCAGTGGCAGGCAACTGTCGGCGCACCGTTGTTTGGCTGCGATGTGCACGGCAAGACACTGGGCATCGTCGGCATGGGAAACATCGGCGCGGCCATTGCCCGTCGTGGTCGGCTGGGTTTCAACATGCCGGTGATCTACAGCGGTAACAGCCGCAAGACAGAAATTGAACAAGAGCTCGGCGCGCAGTTCCGCAGCCTCGATCAACTGTTAGCCGAAGCTGATTTCGTTTGCCTGGTGGTGCCGCTCAGCGAGAAGACCAAGCACCTGATCAGCCATCGCGAACTGGCGTTGATGAAGCCGAGTGCGATCCTGGTAAATATCGCGCGCGGTCCGGTGGTGGACGAGCCAGCGCTGATCGAGGCGCTGCAGAACAACCGGATTCGTGGCGCCGGCCTGGATGTCTACGAGAAAGAACCGCTGGCCGAGTCGCCGCTGTTCCAACTGAAAAACGCCGTAACCTTGCCGCACATCGGCTCCGCTACCGATGAAACCCGCGAAGCGATGGCCAATCGCGCCTTGGCCAACTTGCGCAGCGCCTTGCTCGGTGAGCGCCCGCAGGATCTGGTGAACCCGCAAGTCTGGAAAGGCTGATTAAAAAAAACGGGCAGGTGTATGAAACACCTGCCCGTTTTTTATTAACGCTGACAACTTCAAGTTAGATACACACCTTGAAAACCAGTGCACCACCAAAAACTGGGTACCCACTATAAACTCCGCGCCATTCTCGACTATCACGAGTTCTGGCTACGGAGAGCATTTACATTGAACAACCTGAGCACTGACCAACTCATCAGATACAGCAAAGTCTTGCTGATGGCGTCCTTCAGTTTTTTTGGACTGTTAGTAATGATCAGCAACTTTACCGACTACCCTTCAAACTATGAATATGTTGGTCATATTCTGAGCATGGACACCACCCGAGAGAACAATTACATAAGTTATCGTGCAATTACATCGCCGATACTCCACCACCGAATTTACTGGATCATCATTACGCTGGAAGTGATCTACACCTTGTATTGCCTGATGGGAACTTATCAACTGCTCAAACATAGAAATGCTTCAGCCGAAACATTCCACGAGGCTAAAAAACTTTCTATCGTCGGCTTGTTGGTTGCTCTGTTTATTTATTACGTTTGCGTGCAAGTGATCGGTGTCGAGTGGTTTGACATGGATGAATCGCCAACGTGGAATGCCAAGGACTGGGCGCGGCATGTTGTCGATTTCATTGTGCCTTTGTTGATTTTCCTGGCCCTGAAGACCGAGCGCTGACGGCGCCAGCGCTCAAGCTTAAAATTGGCTCAGGCCAGTTTACCGCTGCCCTGCACCAGCGCAGCCTTGGGCTTGCGGAACACCAATACGTTACCCAGCATCACCAGCACCAGGCCCACCAGCGCCGGCGCGGTCCATTGGTAACCTTCGGCGAAGGCCGAGACGTTCAGTGCCACCACCGGGAACAGCACCGTGCAGTACGCCGCGCGCTCCGGGCCCATGCGCCCGACCAGCGTCAGGTAGGCGGTGAAGCCGATTACCGAACCGGGGATGACCAGATACATGAGGGAGCCGATGTAACGGGCGTTCCATTCGATGTCGAACGGGATGCCTTTGACCAGGCACCACACCGACAGCATCGCCGCGCCATAGGCCATGCCCCAGGCGTTGGTGGTCAGGGGTTTGAGCCCGGCCTTCTGTTGCAAGCTCGACAGCATGTTGCCAGCGGAGAAACACAGGGTCCCGAGCAAGGCTAAACCCAAACCGAGCAAGGTTTCAGGGCTGGCCGCATGGCCGGCGAGTTCCGGCCAGAACAACAAGCCAAGCCCCGACAGGCCAAGCGCGCCGCCCATCAACACATTGCGCGCAATTTTCTGACCGAAGAACACTCGCGCATTCAGGGCGTTCCACAGCGTCGCGGTGGAAAACACCACGGCGACCAGACCGCTGGGGATCCATTGGCTGGCGGTCAGGAAGCACATGAAGTTCACGCAGAACAGGCACAAGCCCTGGGCCAGGCAGATCAGATGCCCGCGACGGTTCATCACTTGCAGGCGACGGCTGAGCAGCAGCATCACGAACAGCACCAGCGCGGCGAGGCCGAAGCGATAGACAATCGACACCGGAATGGCCACTACGCCCAGTTGCCATTTCAAGGCAATCCAGGTGGTGCCCCAGATCAGCACGGTTAGTAAATACAACGACAGGTTCATGGCAACAACTCCTGGATGGGGCAATGCGGCGCTCTTTGTGGCAAGAAGGCTTTTGTGGCGAGGGGGCTTGCCCCCGTTGGGCTGCGAAGCGACCCCCAAAGATTTCGGCATCCGTTGCGAATCTTGTGAGCGCTTCGCACTCAAGCGGGGGCAAGCCCCCTCGCCACAAAAGCTCCCTCGCCACAGGGCACTGCCTGATTAGGAATCCAGTGTCCTGCGCCGGCGCCGGGTGCACTTGCATAAACTTGCGCTTTTGTCGGCCGACGGGCTGGCAGGTCAAGGTCTAGGGAGTAGGATGCAAGGCGTTGGAGAGAAAACGATCATGCCCGCACTGGAAACCCTGCAAGTTTTTCAAGCCCTCAACCGCTCGCCCAATGCTCGTCTTGAGCACAGCGCCGAGCTCGGTGACGGCATGGCTGCAGCTTTGTGGAGCAACCATCACGACGCCCAGGACTACGAAGCGCCGACTCACCACACCTTGTCCTGCTACATCGCCGGCGGCACCGGGACCTTTCGCCGTGACCAACCCGGCAACAAGGGCGGCCCGGACAAACTGTGCATCCTGCCCGCCGAGCATCAGTCCGGCTGGGTGATCAATGGCGATATTCGCCTGGCTCATCTGTATTTCAGCCCCGAACAATTCGCCCTCGGCTGCGTCACGCTACTGGACCGCGAACCGCGCGAACTGCAATTGCGTGAGGGCACTTTCCTCGAAGACCCACAACAGGCCCGGCGCTTTCGGCAGATGCTCACCCTCAATTGGGAAGAGCCCGGCGAGCGCGTGCTGACCAGCAGCCTGGCCCACGAAATGCTCAGCCACGCGTTGCTCAATCAGGTCGGCATGCGCCAGGGCTTGCGGCTCAAGGGCGGACTGGCTGCGCATCAGCGGCGGCAGTTGGTGGAGTTCATCGACAGTCAGTTGGCCGAACCCATCAGCCTGGGGCAGTTGGCGGGGTTGTGTGCGTTATCCGAATATCACTTTGCGCGGATGTTTCGCGAGAGCTTTGGCTTGCCGCCGCATCAATATGTGCTGGCGCGGCGTATGAGTCGGGCGCGGGAGTTGTTGCGCTCGACTTCCCAGCCGTTAGGGGAGATTGCGCTGGCGTGCGGGTTTGCCAGTGCGAGTCATTTCACCAATCGGTTTCGGCAGGTGTTGGGTGGGACGCCTGGGGAGTATCGGTTGGCGTTTTTGCGGTAGGCCTGGAGATTATCGGTGGCTGTGAGGGCCTCTTCGCGGGCAAGCCTCGCTCCTACAGAGGTACGCATTCCCCTGTAGGAGCGAGGCTTGCCCGCGAAGAACGATGACGCGGTTTACGGTCAGAACTCCAGGGTGCTGGACAGCGATATCTGCCGCGAATCCCCCATCGATACAAAGAACCGGCTCGCTGCCGAGGTGTAGTAAGTGCGATCAAACAGGTTCTTCACATTGAGCTGAAACTTGACCTTCTGCCCTTCGACTTTGGTGTCGTAAGTAGCGAATGCGTCAGCCACGGTGTAGCCCGGCAGATCGAAATCATTCGGTGCATCCCCCGCCCGCTCGCCGACATAACGCGCACCCGCACCGACCCGCAGTTGATCACCGCCGACAATAGTGCCGAAGTCGTAGACCGCTGACAGCGAGCCGGTGTTCTTGGCGACGTTTTGCAGTTTCTTGCCTTTGTAGTCCGGGTCTTCGGTGACTTCGGCATCGGTGTAGGCGTAGCTGCCGATCATGCTCCAGCGGTCAGTGAGTTGGCCGGTCAGGTCGATTTCCAGGCCACGGGAACGCACTTCGCCGGCGGCGCTGTAGATCGTGGTCGGGCCTTCGGAATTGGCGATCAGCACGTTGCGTTTCTTGATATCGAACAACGCGATGTCACCGGTAATGCGCCCCGGCATGTCGAGCCGGGCGCCGATTTCCCAGGACTTGGCTTCTTCCGGCGCGATGCTGCCGTCGAGCACGATGGTGCTGCCGCTCAGAGGTGCGATGGTCGAGTTGGGTTTGAACGATTCGGTGTAGCTGCCGTAGAACGACAGTTCATCGGTGTAGCGATACACCAGACCGGCGCGCGGCACGAATTTCTGGCCGTTGTTGTCGGTGTTGGCCTTGAACGGCACGCCTTTGCCGGCGTACTGGTCGTACTCCTGGAAGCGCCCGCCCGCGACCAGAATCCACTGGTCGGTGAGGTGAATCGAGTCCTGGGCGAAGATCGAATCGCTGCGCAGTTCATCGGTCTGGGCGCTGTCGGGTGCGCTGACGGTGGTGCCGGCGACTTCGCGGCCATACACCGGATTGACGTAGCTGAAGGTGGTCCGGCTTTTCTGGCGGATCAGGTCTTCGCGGTAGATCTTGCGGTACTCGTCATCGACGCCGAACACCAGGTCGTGTTGCATGCCCAATACATTCACTTTGCCTTCGAGGCTGGCAGTGGTGAAACGGTCGGTGCTGATCGCATTCTGAGTGCCGTCCATGCTGCGGGTCAGGGTGCCTTTCTTGGTATCGATGGCGGTGACACGCACTTGGCTGGCGTCGTAGGTTTCGCGGTTCCAGCTGTAGCCGAAGTGGGCTTTCCAGTTGTCGTTGAGCTCGTGATCGGCCTCGAAGTGATACAGGTCCGAGCGCCCTTCCATGTTGTTGAACGGCTCGTCGAGGCGCTCGTTACGCGAGATGTCCAGCGGATGGTTGGTGCGCGGATCGATGACCGTTCCACGGTCAAACGGGGTGAGGAATTCCCGGTGTTCGTAGGAGAACAGCAGCTTGGTGCTTTCGCCGAACCAGGCCAGGGACGGCGCCACCAATGTTTCACGGTGGGTGCCGAAGTTGCGCCAGTAGTCTTCGTCTTCGTGGTCCAGGACCATGCGATAGGCCAGCCCGGAATCGCCCAGTGCACCGGTGCTGTCGAGGCTGCCGCCGCTGCCGTTCTTGCCGTCGCCATAGGTCGAGCCGCGCAGCGTCAGGGCGTTGTATTGGGTCAGTTCGGGTTTCTTACTGACCATGTTGACCACGCCGCCCGGGTCCTGGATGCCGTAGAGCAACGAGGCCGGGCCCTTGAGCACTTCGACCCGGTCGACGGTGGCGTTCATGCCACGGCCCTGCACGATCGGCATGCCGTCGCGCATGATCGAGCCGTTGCGGTTGTCGCCGAAGCCGCGGGTCATCACCGAATCCTGAGTGCTCGCCAGGGTGTTGCCTTGGGTGATGCCGCTGACGTTGGCCAAGGCATCATCCAGATTGCGCGGCGCCTGGTCGCGAATGACCTGGGCCGGAATCACGTTGATGGTCTGCGGGGTTTCCTGAAGCAGCGCCGAACTGCGCATCACTGAACTGGTGGGCGGCGGCTGATAGCTCATGGTTTGATCCATCACCGAAGTGATGGTGGTCGCGCCCAGGTTGAGGGTGCCTTCGGTGGGCACAGGTTCAAGCGCCAGGGTATGAGCGTCGGTGCGGCGGAAGGTGAAGCCCGAACCGCTGAGCAAACGCTGGATCGCCTGTTCGGCACTCATCTGCCCGCTGACCGCCGGGGCGTTGATGCCGTAGGGCGCTTCGTCGGTGTAGACCACGCTGATGCCGGTGATCCGGCTGAAGTCGCTCAGGGCCTGGGGCAGCGGCTTGGCGGCCAGGGCAAAGTTGAATTGTGCGCGCTGTTGCGTACTGGCGGTTTCAGCGGCGATCGCCACGCTCAACGGCAGCAATGCCAAAGCCGAAAAACTCAGCGCCGAGGCACCGAACCACTGTTTGACCGAACCCGATTTTGCCCTGGACTTCATTGCTCATGACCTGTGTAGAACTGCTACGGGATGCGAATGACTCGCAGTTTCAGTCACTACACGGATGGGGCTCGGGTTTACCTCACTAAAATTTTGAAATTATTTTTATTTTGGGTTGGGTGGTGTTTGGTCTGGCGCCTTCGCGGGCAAGCCTCGCTCCTACAGGGATGTGTATTTACCCCGAAATTGCGATTCACAATGATCCCTTGTAGGAGCGAGGCTTGCCCGCGAAGAGGCCCGCCGCCTCACCGCAAAATAATGATTTGGCCCAACAGTTGATGCTGCTCAAACCCCATCACCCCCTGCAACGAACTCAACACCGCCTGCGGATCCTTGCTCGGAAAACTCCCGCTGACCCGCCGCGCCGCCAGTTCATCGTTAAGCAGCACAATCCGCCCCGGGTAATAACGGCGCAAATCCTCCACCACTTCCGCCAGGCTCGCCTTGTAGTAATTCAGCCAACCCTGGCGCCACGCGAGTTGCGCTTCGCTGTCCACGGCATGCAGTTTTTCCGCCGCACCTTCGCCGTAGGCAACCTGCTGCCCAGCGGTAAGGATTTGCTGCTCGGCATTGCGATCCGCCGTCACGCCAACCCGTCCAGACAACACCGTGACCTGCGCGCCATGCGGTTGCAGGCGTACTTCGAACTGCGTGCCCAGCACCCGCGCCTGGCCCTTTTCGGCCTCCACCACAAACGGCTCGCCGGTGTGGGTCACGCTGAAAAAACCGGCGCCGCGACGCAGTTGCACATGCCGTTCGCCACGGCTGAAATCCACGGCAATCGCGCTGTCGGCATCGAGGGTGACTTGGGTTTTATCCGCCAGAGTCACCGTGCGAACTTCCCCCGGCGCCGAGACATAGTCCGCGCCCAGATCATCCGCCCAACGCAGAGGCTGCCACCCCGCGCCGAGGCCGACCATCAGCAGCAGACACGCAGCCATCGCCAACGCGCCGGACCAGCGCCGCACGTTGGGGCGCCGCGAGCAGTTCATCGCATTGAGATAACCCTGCAGGGCCAACGCTTCCTCGTCGGCCAGTTTTCGCGCCGGCACTTCGCTCAATTCCCACACCACTTGCGCCTGGGCGTAGGCCTCGGCATGCGCGGGATCGGCCTGCAGCCAGTGGCTGAACGTGAGTTGATCGCCACTGCTGGGCTGATCGTGCAACAGGCTCAGCCACGCGAAAGCAGCCTGTTCCTGGGCGGGCGTCGGGGTGACGCGTTCGGCGTGGTTCACGGTGCTTTCCTTGGCGTGCGCGGTTCGGGTTCCCGCAGGCTGGCCTTGCAGGCGTCGAGGGCGCGCATCATATGTTTTTCCACGGCACTTTGGGACAAACCCATGGCCTTCGCGATCTCGGCGTACTTGCGGCCGTGAATGCGATTGAGCAAGAAGATCTGTCGCGTACGCTCGGGCAAAGCACGCAACGCGGCTTCGACATGGCGCAAATCGTTGCCTGCCTCCAGCGCGGCTTGCGGCTCGCTGCCCTGGCTGTCCGGCGCGTCGGGCATCCAGCCTTCGTTGACCCGCACCCGCGTACCTTCGCTGCGCAAGTGGTCGATGGCGATGTTGCCGGCACAACGCAGCAAGTAGGTGCTGAGTTCTTCGACCTGCACCAACGGCCGGCGCCAGAAGCGCAGGAACAAATCCTGCACCAGATCCGCCGCCGTCGCCCGGCAACCCACGCGTCGACTCACCAGCGCTTCCATCTGCGAACGCTGGGACAGAAACACCTGGAGGAAATGCGCGCGGGCGCCACGATGTTCGTCATCGTGGGATTCCGGAGGGCTGGCGAGCATCAGGTCAGCACTGCACAAACGGGGCTGGCGACCAGGCCCAACGCCGCCAACCACAAGGCCAGGCGCGGGCGATACGGCAGCAGCAACACCAGCAGCAATGCGCTGAGCATCAGGACGGCGAACCACTCGACCAAGCCCAAACCCCAACCGGTCGCGGACACCGCCGACCACAATGACAAGCCCAGTAACAGCCAGCCGCCGAGTCGCAGGTTGGATCGGCGTCGGGTCGAGGGTTTGCGCCCGAGCAGGTCAGCGTGATGCCGATCCATCGACAGGCAGAGCGCGGTGAATCCGCCGTAACAGAGCAACAAGGCCAGCAGCATTCAGGTCGCCTCGCGCTCAAGGGTGACAGGTCGGGCGCGCGCTCGGATGACCGGTTCAGTACGTCCCGAACGCTGCATTTTCCACGCGGCCCACGCCAGGAACAGGCCGCTGCCCAGGCACGTCAGGTCGAAACCGGCCATGGCCCAGTCGCCTTGGCGCAGCGAAACACCCAGATGATGCTGCGAGGTCAACGCATTGAGCAACGGCACCGCGCAGAACAACACAGCCGCCAGCGTCAACTGTTCAACCCACGCCGCGCGGCCACGGCGAAGCACGGCATGCAGCAGGCTCAGGCCCCAGACGATGAAGAAGACGTTTTCTTCCCAATGTGCCCGTTCCGCCATCCCAACCGGCAACAATCGATTGGCCCAGAAGAACGCCGCCACGGCAATCACCAGCCCCGACATGCTGGCGATGTTCAGCACTTCCACCAGCCGTAATTCGAACGGCATGACGCCGCTTTTCGCATGTTTGAGCTGACGCTTGCCGAGCCAGATCACCAGCCCGGTGCCGATCATCGCCGTGCCGGCCAAGCCGCAAATAAAGTACAACCAACGCAGCACCGGACCGGCGAAATGGCCCATGTGCAAACCATAGAAACCGCCGGCAATCGCCATCGGAATCGGCTGCTCCGCAGATTTGCTCAGTAGCTGGCCAGTCACGCCATTGAACGTCAGCGCGCGGCCAAAGTTGTAGACCACGCCATCGGCGCCATCGCGCTCCAGCACCACCGAGGCATTCGCATCGCCGGGATTATTCACCACCAAACTGCCGACTCGCCCGCCCGACCATTGCTCCCGGGTCTGGTCCAGCAACGAGGCCAACGGCGCCAACGTTCCCGGTTGGCCTGCTGCTGGCGGTGTGTTGCCCGCCGGGAACACTTCTTCGAAAAACGTCCCGGTCTGACCGTTGTACGAAGCGAGGATGCTGGCCGGCATCACCATCGACATGAAAATCACCAGGCTGCTATAGGTGATCATCAGGTGAAACGGCAACACCAGCACGCCCACCGCGTTATGCCCGTCGAGCCAGGAGCGCTGGCCCTTGCGCGGGCGGAAGGTGAAGAAGTCCTTGAAGATTTTCTTGTGGGTGATGATCCCGGTGATCAGCGCGACGAACATCAGCATGGCGGCGAGGGTCGACAACCAGCGGCCCCACGGGTAGGGCATTTGCAGCTCGAAGTGGAAACGGTAGAAGAACTCGCCGCCCAGGGTCGCCCGGCCCTGCACTTCGGCGCCGGTCAGTGGATCGAGAGTCTTTTTGCTGAACTGACCGCGCTTGCCCGGTTCGGCCGGGGCTTGTTGCCAGCGCACCTTCAGGCCGGGCTCGCGAGCGGTCGGCAGGTCGATAACCCAGCGCGACGCGTTGGCGGCGTGCTGCTGCAGATAGGTTTGCGCCACGCTCAGGCTGGCTTCGGAAGACACTGAGCGCGCGGGAATCTCCGGCTGCATCCAGTGAGTGGTCTCGGCCTTGAAATACGCGAGGGTACCGGTCAAAAAAATCGCGAACAGCAACCAGCCGAAGATCAAACCGACCCAGGTATGCAACCAGGCCATCGCCTGACGAAAGCCCTCTTTCATGGCTGGCCCGCCCAGTACGCCAACCCGGAAATCGCGCCCAGCACCAGGCTCGGCACGAGCATGCCAACCCACGCCCGCCACGCACTGCGGCAGGCAAAGCACCAGAGCACGGCCACCAGATAGGCGAGAAACGAGGTCATCATCCCGGTGATCACCGCTTCGGCGCGGGCCATGGGCAGCAACAGGCTGAGGCTGACACTGGCCATCGCGGCAACGACATAGCCGCCCAACAAGGCAGCCAACACCCGCGAGGTAACCGCCAGTCTGTAGGAAACGGGGAGCGTGCTGATCTTGCCTTTCATGTTTCGACCTTGAAACCGGGTGAGGCCCCGTGCACATCGCAGGACCAACAAGCGCGCAATATTAATGATAAATATTCTCATACGCAAAAGAGATCCGATTGCCGGATGCGCGATCGCGCCATTACAATGCGAACAATTCTTGTTCTCTAACGTATCCGTATGTGTCGGAGTGCTCCTGTTGCAGCCCGCCAATCCCGTCGAAGTGCTTTATCACGACCATCACAACTGGCTCACCGGTTGGTTGCGGCGCAAGCTCGGCTGCCCGGACAGCGCCGCCGACCTTGCCCAGGACACGTTCATGCGGGTGCTCACGGCCCGGGAAACGCCACAGATCATTGAGCCGCGCGCCTTCCTGACCACCATCGCCAAACGCGTGCTGTTCAACCACTACCGTCGTCAGGACCTGGAACGCGCTTACCTCGATGCCCTCGCGCAGATGCCGGAGTGCGTCGCGCCGTCGGAGGAAGAACGGGCGATCATCCTGCAAACCCTGATGGAGCTGGACCAGTTGCTCGACGGCTTGCCACGTCTGGTCAAGCGCGCCTTTTTGCTGGCGCAGGTCGATGGCCTGACTTATCCACAGATCGCCGCCGAGTTGGGGATCTCCATCGCCACGGTCAAACGGCACCTGAATAAAGCGGCGATGCGCTGCTACTTCGCCCTATGAACGCCCCGCCAGATTTTTCAAACCGTGTCGCCGAACAGGCGGTGCACTGGCTGCTGGAAATGCAGCAAGGGCCGTTGAACCCGCGCCAGCAACACGCCTGGCAGCAATGGCACGATGCACACAGCGAACATCAACGGGCATGGGAGCATATCCAGCGGGTCAATCAGCGCTTGCGCGGGTTGTCCTCGCCGCTGGCCCACGCGGCATTGAACGCACCGAAGTCCGGCAGTCGTCGTCAGGCGTTGAAGTTGCTGCTGATTCTGGGCGCCGGGTCTGCGGTGACTTGGGGCATGCGCGAACACAATCCTCTGACGCCGTTGCTGGCGGACTATCGCAGCCCGGTGGGTCAACGGCGCAAAGTGGCGTTGGGCGATGGCAGCCAGTTGCAGCTCAATACCGCGACGTCGGTGGATGTGCAGGCCGACGGGCTGATTCGTTTGCTCGAAGGCGAGGTGCTGCTGACTGCCGCTCGGAGTTTTGAAGTGCGCACGGCTCAGGGTTTGTTGAAAACCCAAGGCGCGCGGATGAACGTGCGGCAATTTGCGGATCGAACCCAGGTTGCGGTGTTTGAAGGGCGGGTCGAATTGACGCTCGACGGCGGTGCTCCTTTGTTGCTGCAAAGTGCCCGGCAATTGAGTTTCGGGCCTCGCGGCGTCAGCGCTCCCCTGCCCCTCGACGCCAACAGCGGCGCCTGGGCTGACGGCATGTTGGTGGCAGCGCATATGCGTCTTGGGGATTTTCTGGATGAGCTGGGTCGTTATCGTCGCGGGCAGCTTAATTGCGACGCGAAGGTGGCGGATTTGCTGATCTCCGGGACGTATCCGCTGGATGACAGCGAGCGGATTCTGCAGATGCTGGAAATCAGTTTGCCGGTGAAGGTGCGGCGGTTTACGCGGTATTGGGTGACCGTTGAAGCCCGTGCCTGAATCCAGGCCACACCATAAAACCTGTGGCGAGGGAGCTTGCTCCCGCTCGGCTGCGCAGCAGCCGTAAAACCTATGCACACGCACGATCAGAATAACTGCGGTGTCAGGTTTTGGGGCTGCTTCACAGCCCAGCGGGAGCAAGCTCCCTCGCCACAGAAATCGGTCAATCAAAAAATTTCGTACTACGTGAGCCGTTTTTCAGATCTGGCGTGACAGAGAAGGAAAGCCCCCTTGATTCCACCTTCTCAGGATCGTCGTCCATGCAACCCACTCGCCTCACCCCGCTGGCCCGCACCTTGCGCCAACTCTTGCTGGGCGCCAGCCTGAGCTTCGCCGCGGTCTCTTTGACTCAAGCCGCCGACGCCAAGCCGTACCACATCGCTCCCACCTCCCTGGAAAACGCCCTCAACCAGTTCGGCCGTGAAGCCGGGGTGCTGATTTCGTTTGGTTCGCAAGTCACCAGTGGCGTGAAAAGCCGTGGCCTGGAAGGCAACTACACAACGGAACAAGGTTTGAATGCATTGCTCGAAGGCACCGGCCTGCAAGCCCGATCCGAGGGCAACAACGCATTCAGCCTGCAACCGGCAGGTGACACCGCGCTAGAGCTGGGCACCTCGACGGTGGTCGGCGACTGGTTGGGTGATGCGGCGCAGATCAACGTGTTCGAACACCCCGGCGCTCGGGATGTAATCCGTCGCGAAGAGTTCGAACGCCAAGGCGCGACCCAGGCCAAGGACGTGCTCAACCGCATCCCCGGCGTCAACGCTCCGGACAACAACGGCACCGGCAGCCATGACATGGCGCTGAACTTCGGCATCCGTGGCCTCAACCCGCGCCTGGCCTCGCGCTCCACGGTGTTGATGGACGGCATTCCGGTGCCGTTCGCGCCTTACGGTCAGCCACAGTTGTCGTTCGCACCGATCAGCATGGGCAACATGGACGCGGTGGACGTGGTGCGCGGCGGCGGTGCGGTGCGTTACGGACCGCAGAACGTCGGCGGCGTGGTCAACTTCGTGACCCGCGCGATTCCCGATGCGCCAACGGTCAAGGGCGGTTTCCAGACTGAAACCAGCCCGTCCTCCAGCCACGACGGCTTCAAGACCACCGGCAATCTGCTGGCCGGCGGCACCGCCGATAACGGCCTGGGCGGCGCGCTGCTGTATTCCGGCACTCGCGGTGGCGACTGGCGCGAGCACAGCGACACCGAAATCGACGACCTGATCCTCAAGGGTAAATACCAGCTCGACGAGGCCAACAGTTTCAACGCCATGGCCCAGTATTACGAGGGCAAGGCCGACATGCCCGGCGGCTTGAACGTCGCCGATTACGATGCCGATCCGTACCAGTCGACGCGCCCGAAAGACCAGTTCTGGGGTCGCCGCACGATGTTCAATTTCGGCTATCGCTATCAGGAAGATCGCCGCGAATTCACCGCCAACACCTTCTTCACCAAAACCCTGCGCAGCGGTTATCTGGATCAGGGCACGTTTCTTTCGTTGTCGCCTCGCGAGTATTGGGTGCGTGGTCTGGAAACCCGTTTCGCCCAGGGCTTTGACCTCGGCCCGACCAGCCATGAAGTCGGCGTCGGCTATCGCTACATCAACGAGGCCGGCCACGAACTGCGCTACCGCACGCCGATTGCCAGCAATGAATTGCCGACTACTAACAGCCGCAATGACCGCGACACCCGTGGCGGTACTGAAGCCAATGCGTTTTTCGTCGACGACCGAATCGACATCGGCAAGTGGACCCTCACGCCGGGGATCCGCTACGAGATGATCGAATCGCAACAGACCAACAACCTGACTAACGTAAAGTACAAGGGCGACTACAACACCGCGCTGCCGGCGTTGAACGTGCTCTATCACCTGACCGACAGCTGGAACCTCTACGCCAACACCGAAGGTTCGTTCGGCAGCGTGCAGTACAGCCAGATGCCCAACCGGGTGACCAGCGGCGAAGTGAAACCGGAGAAGGCGCGGACCTGGGAATTGGGCACTCGCTACGATAACGGTGCGCTGAGGGCGGAAATCGGCGCGTTCCTGATCAACTTCGACAACCAGTACGAAAGTAACCAGACCAATGATTCGGTGATCGCCCGGGGCGAGACGCGGCATCAAGGTATTGAGTCGAGCATCAACTATGCCCTTGATGACTTGAGCCCTGCATTGACCGGTTTTGATATCTACGCCACTTACGCCTATGTAGACGCGACCATCCGCGAAGACGGGCCGAACAAGGGCAATCGTGTGCCCTTCTCCTCGAAACACAAGGGCACGCTTGGCGTCGGTTACACCGAAGGCGCATGGAAGCTGAACCTGGACAGCAGCTATCAGAGCGACCAGTTCGCCGACAACGCCAACACCTCGAAGGAAAGCGCCGACGGCAGCACCGGACGGATTCCGGGCTACATGCTGTTCAGCAGCCGCGCGGCGTATGACTTCGGGCCGAAGTTGTCGGATTTGAATGTGGCGGTGGGTGTGAAGAACATCTTCAACCACCAGTACTTCACCCGCTCGTTTGATGACAACAACAAGGGCAAGTACGTGGGGGAACCGCGGACGGTTTATGTGCAGACGTCGGTGGCGTTCTGATCGAACAGTCGCTTCACCCATAACGAACGCAAACCCTGTAGGAGCTGTCGAGTGAAACGAGGCTGCGATCTTTTGACTTTGATTTTTTTAAAACAAGATCAAAAGATCGCAGCCTCGTTTCACTCGACAGCTCCTACAGGGGACGTGTCGTGGTTGAGATTAAGGGGTGCAAAAACAAAAACGGGCCTGCATAAGCAGGCCCGTTTGTCAGTGGAAGGGTAAAAAGTGAATCAGGCCTCAGCCGTTTTGTGCAGCCTGTTCGTTTTCGAGAAATTCGTCTTCCAGCAGCGCATCGGCTGCAACTCTCTCGAATGGCACCACAGCGGCACGTGGTTTGCCCCGCAGTTTGCCGAACAGATGCTCTAGTGCGTGTTCGAGTTTTTCGGCCGCCCCGTCGATCGCTTGTTCAAGGGTATCGGCTTTATGGGTCACGGAAATTGGTTGATGGCCTTTAGGCCGCGCTTCCAGCTGGCAGCGCATGTCATGCGGTCCAGGCTTGTCGCCGTTTTCGTCCCGCAAGTGAACCTCAACGCGGGTCAGGTCCTCTTCGTAACGTTCGAGCGTGCTCTCAATGGTAGTACGTACCCACTCCTCCAGTCGGATGCTGCTTTGAATATGGTTATCACTGTTGACTTGGATTTGCATAGTTCATCCCTTATTTCAGCTAGCTCGCGAGAGGCCGATCGGCTGGCCCTTGGGCGTCATCACCGTGACCTCTTACTTACACAATCGGTGTGTGCGCAGAACATTTCAACCCCTAAAAAAAGATAAATATGGATTCGCAAAAAAAGCCGGACAACGGCCAAAAGCGCTGTTAAGGTCGGGAGTTGGGTCGCAACGCTTCTTTGTCACAATTCCTCACATCTGCTGCTCCGCCAGTGGATGCAGACTCCGAAAAATCCCCGCCTCTTCCACCAGCCAGTCATGCACCGCCCGCACGCCCGGATGGCTCAGCGCCCCTGGCGCATACAGCAGCACGTAGCGTTTGTGGTTCGGCACCGCCAGGCCAAACGGCACGATCAACGTCCCCCGCTCCAGCTCATCATTCAGTAGGGTTCGCCGCGCAATCGCCACGCCCATGCCGGCAATCGCCGCTTCGATGGTCAGGTGATTGCGATTGAAGGTGTGCCCGCGCCGTACGTCGGCCCCCTCGAAGCCGATGGCGTTGAGGTAGAACTCCCATTCCGCGTACTCGTAACTGCCGCGCCAGGCGGTGATGTCGTGCAGCAAGGGAAAATGCACCAGGTCCGCCGGGCCGTGCAGCGGCGGACGACCGCGCAACAGGCTCGGAGCGCACACCGGGAAGATCTGCTCGTCGAGCAAGGCTGTGGATAACAATCCGGGATAACTGCCGTCGTTCAGGTCGATGGCCAGGTCGAAGTCGCCCTCGTGTAACGGCACGCTGCTGTCCTCGGCCACCAGGCGCAGTTGAATGTCCGGGAATCGTTGCTGCAAACGTGGCAGGCGCGGGGTCAGCCACTTGCTCAGGAAGGATGGAATCGAGCGCAAGCGCAAAATCCCGCTGATCATTCCGGCGTCCAGTCGTCGCAATTCGGCGTCGATGCTGCCGTAAGCCTCGTTGACGGTGATGGCCAGTCGCTGGCCCTCAGCGCTCAATTCCACGCCACGCGCGCGCCGATGAAACAGGCGAAAGCCCAGGCGTTCTTCCAGTTGTCGGATTTGCTGGCTGACCGCACCCGGCGTGATGTGCAGTTCTTCGGCGCAACGGGTGAACGACAAGTGCCGCGCGGCACAGGAAAACACGTGCAACCAGACGTAAGTCTGGGCGTGTAATTGACGACTCATCGTTTAGTCCTGCTAAAGGCTGTCTTAGGAAGTTTCGTTGGTCACGTAGGACCGAGGTGGGCAGTATCGCCGACATTGCGCTTGTCCTACAAAAATGGCAGCGATTTCTCTTCCATTGCTTGTATAGGCTTTAGCATGGCTATCAGTGTTTTCGATCTCTTCAAAGTTGGCATCGGTCCGTCCAGCTCCCACACCGTGGGTCCGATGCGCGCCGCCGCGACCTTTGCCCAAGCCTTGATTGACCAGCAATTGCTGGCCGACGTACGGCGCGTGGAAATCCGTCTCTACGGTTCCCTGTCGGCCACCGGCGTCGGTCATGCCACCGACCGCGCCTGCGTCATGGGCTTGATGGGCGAGTGGCCGGACAGCATCGATCCGACCAGCATCGACAGCCGCATCCAGCAACTGCGCGAAACCGGCGAATTGTCCCTGGCCGGCAAAAGCACGATTGCCTTCAACTGGCAGCGCGATCTCCTGCTGCTCGACGAGAGCCTGCCCTACCACCCCAACGCCATGTCTCTTACAGCCTTCGGCGAAACCGGTGAGTTGTGGGAGCAAACGTACTACTCGGTCGGAGGTGGTTTCATCATCGAAGCGGCCGAAGCCGAGTCCGGCATCGCGCCGACCAGTGACGTGGTTTTGCCCTACGATTTCTCCAGCGCCGCCGAGTTGCTCAAGCTGTGCAACCAGCATGGCCTGCGGGTTTCCCAGTTGATGATGGAAAACGAGCGGGCCTGGCGCAGCGACGCCGAGATCCGCCAGGGGTTGCTGCACATCTGGTCGGTGATGCGCGAATGCGTCGAACAAGGCCTGCTGCATGAAGGCATCCTGCCCGGCGGTCTGAATGTTCCGCGTCGCGCGGCGAAATTGCACCGCAGTCTGTTGGAAATCGGCAAACCGAATGTCATCACTTCCACGCTGTCGGCCATGGAGTGGGTCAACCTGTTCGCCCTCGCCGTGAACGAAGAAAACGCGGCGGGCGGACGGATGGTCACCGCACCTACCAACGGCGCGGCGGGGATCATTCCGGCCGTGCTGCACTACTACATGAAATTCAACCCGGATGCGTCGGACGATGACGTGGTCGCGTTCTTTCTGGGCGCGGCGGCCGTCGGCATCCTTTGCAAGAAAAACGCCTCGATCTCCGGTGCCGAAGTCGGTTGCCAGGGCGAAGTCGGCTCGGCCTGCGCGATGGCTGCAGCCGGTCTGGCGGATGTGCTCGGTGCTACACCGGAGCAACTGGAAAACGCAGCTGAAATCGGACTGGAACATAACCTCGGCCTGACCTGCGACCCGGTCGGCGGCCTGGTGCAAGTGCCGTGCATCGAGCGCAACGCAATCGCCGCAGTGAAGGCGATCAACGCCACGCAAATGGCCCTGCGCGGCGACGGCAAGCACTTCATTTCCCTGGACCGGGTGATCCGCACCATGCGCGATACCGGCGCCGATATGCACGACAAATACAAAGAGACTTCACGGGGCGGCCTGGCGGTGAGCTGGGTGGAGTGCTGAGGCGCACTCCCGACCGTCCCGGCGGGCCGTTTGAAACGTAGCGAGCGAAGACAAGACAAGGCAAAAACAGGCGAGGAAGCGGAGTTTACTGGCTGTAAATGAGCATTCCGAGCCTGTTTTTAACGCAGGATTGTCGAGCGCAGTAGTTTCAAACGGTCTGCCTTCGTGAGCCCGAGCAAGAACAATAACGAGGCCAAAAACGATGACCGATGTACGTACACCTGCTGCCGATAATCCCGCTGTAGACCTGACACGCAATAGCGAAATTGCCCACAAGGGCTGGAGTAAATTCGACACCACCTGGATGCTCGGCCTCTACGGCACGGCGATTGGCGCGGGCACGTTGTTCCTGCCGATCAACGCCGGAGTCGGTGGTTTCTGGCCGCTGTTGATCCTCGCGTTGCTGGCGTTCCCGATGACCTTCTTCGCCCACCGAGGCCTGACCCGCTTCGTGCTGTCCGGGCGTTCGGGCGACATCACGGAAGTCGTGGAGGAACATTTCGGCATCGGCGCCGGCAAGCTGATCACGCTGCTGTATTTCTTTGCGATCTTCCCGATTCTGCTGGTGTACAGCGTGGCGCTGACCAACACCCTGAGCAGTTTCATGGAGCACCAGTTGCACATCGCCCCGCCGCCGCGGGCGATTCTGTCGCTGGTGCTGATCCTCGGTTTGATGGCCATCGTGCGTTGCGGCCAGGGCGTCATCGTCAAATGCATGAGCGTGCTGGTTTACCCGTTCGTCGCCGCGTTGCTGCTGCTCGGCCTGAGCCTGATCCCGAACTGGAACGGCGCGTTCTTCGCCACCGCCAGCGAAGGCATGCCGCTGCCGTTGTTCTTCAAGACGCTGTGGCTGGCAATTCCGGTGATGGTGTTCTCGTTCAACCATTCGCCGATCATCTCCGCCTTCGCCGTGGATCAGAAGCAACGCTACGGCGCCCAGGCCGAGCGTAAAAGCAGCGGCATCCTCGCCATCGCCCACGCGATGATGGTGGTGACGGTGATGTTCTTCTGCTTCAGCTGCGTGCTGGCCCTGTCGCCAGCGGATTTGGCGGCTGCCAAGGCGCAGAACATCTCGATCCTGTCGTACCTGGCCAATCACTTCCAGACCCCGGTCATCGCTTACGCCGCGCCGTTAATTGCGCTGGTGGCGATCACCAAATCTTTCCTGGGCCACTACATCGGCGCCAGCGAAGGCTTTCAAGGCTTGATCGTGAAAAGCCTGCGCGGCCGTGGCCGGGTGATGTCGTCGAGCTGGCTGAACCGCATCACTGCGCTGTTCATGATTCTCAGCTGCTGGGCCGTGGCCACGTTCAACCCGAGCATCCTCGGCATGATCGAAACCCTCGGCGGGCCGATCATCGCGTGCTTGCTGTTCCTGATGCCGATGTATGCGATCCGCCGCGTGCCGGCCTTGCGCCAGTACTCCGGGCAGGCCTCGAACGTGTTCGTGGTGTTGATCGGCTTGATTGCACTGTCTGCGATCATCTATTCATTCCTGCCCTGAATCGGGCAGATAAAAACACGGCGGGCCATAGTGCCCGCCGTTTTTTTGCCGTGATCATTGTCCGACAGTTTTCCCGGCATGGCCCTTGCTATGTCCATTACGCGACACGGACGAAAGCGCATGAACATGGAATGCCGATGGTCTGGTATTGCGAACCAACCCGATCACGGCCGGTCAACAACTGCACGTTCAATCAGGCGGTGACGCATCATGGACAACCCTTTTCAGCTCATTACCGATGCCTTTGCGCCGGACTATCAGATCAACCTGAGCATTCAGGGGCTGGACGGCAGCATCATGCTGACCCTCTCCAACAGTGGCCGCGTGGTCGCCAAACGCATGATCAGCGCTGAACAGCGCAACGACCCCAAGCGCCTCAAGCGCCTGGTGCAAAGCATTCAATTCGGCATCGCCATCGAGCAAGGCCACAGCGCCATGGCCATCCTCGAAGCCATGACCGACGGCGACAATCGAAACCTGCCGCCGCCTCAAGTCAAAGGTCACGCACGGCCAGCCATGCGCCTTTAAAGCTCGCCCTTCTCGACCTCAGGATGTTCACTGGAACCCGTGCCGATCTTGCGCTGCGGGTTCTCGATCTTCACCGAGGGGAATTGTGACGAGGCGTAACGCACCACCAGAATCGCAAACGCCAACAACAGAATCCCGCCGCACAGGTAGATGATGCCGATGTCCGGTGGGTTGTGGTGCGAGACGTTGGAAATCAGCAGTCGCGTCAGCGCAGTGATCGCCACGTAGATCAGGAAGCGCACCGGCATGTGGTTGGTCTTGAAGTAAATCCCGACCATCGCCCCCAGCTCCAGGTAGATGAACAGCAGCAGGATGTCATCGATCTTGATGTGCCCCGCCTCGATCATCTGCAAGAATTCCATCACCGCCGCCCACGCGGTCACCGCACCGATGGCGAACAGCGCCAGGTAGTGGAAGGTCTCGACGAACAGGTTGCCCAATGACTCGGCCAGTTGATGCACGTTTTGCCGCAGGTTCTCGGCCCAGTTGATTTTCACGATGATTCTTCCTTAGCTCGGTTCGAGCGGATGATGCGGGTTGGACGTGACGGTTGTTCTGCATGCAGAAAAAAGGCCAGGGTTGGGAATTGAGATGATGGCCGCGTGACATGAGACACTTCGGCGGTGATTGGACCGACGCCTTCGCGGGCAAGCCTCGCTCCTACAGGGTCGATGTGATCTGTAGGAGCGAGGCTTGCCCGCGAATGGAACAACGCGGTGCACCTGAACAAATGCCAATTTCGGTCTACATTGAAATGCCACTACCCAAAGCGCAGGGATTCGCTTATCCTTTTCGCTGTATATAGATACAGTAGTCGCGAAGACAACTTAATGTGAAGGCATGTGAGGTGGTGAATGGCCGTCGAAGTGGTATACCGCAGCAGCCGAGATCTGGAGCGCTTGTTCATGGATAAAGCCGAAGCTGACCGTCATGACAAAATGCTCGAACTGGCCGAATTGCTGGCTGAAGTGTTGCAAAAAGCCGTGCCGTCCCTGAGCGAGCAGCAAGTGGAAGAAGCCGGGATTTATATGGCGAAGAACCGCGATGTGTTCGCCAAGGCGTTCAAGAGCCAGCCGGACGCCTTGTCCGAATTGCTGAGCGCGCCTGCTGAAGTGGCTGAAGTGGCTGAACCTGTAGAGGTGGCTGAAGCCGCCGAGCCGGTCAAGCCTGCGAAAGCAGTCAAAGCCGTCAAGTAAGCAATGCCCGAATTGAATAGGCCTTGAGTCGAATGGCTCAGGGCCTTTTTAATGCTCGGAAATCAGCGATACAAAACTTTCTCCGCCAACTCATCCGCTACCCGTGCTGGCGAGCGTTTTTCCGCTTGGGCATGGGCGAAGACTTCGGTCAGCCGCGAGGCGATTTTCGACAGGTGCGCGGTGATGGTCGCCAGCTCTTCGCCACGGTGCTTGAGCGAGACGTAGATCAGCCCACCAGAATTGATCACGTAATCCGGCGCATACAGAATCCCGCGCCGCTCAAGCTGATCGGCAACGTCCAGGTGCGTCAGTTGATTGTTGGCCGAGCCGGCCACCGCCGAGCAGCGCAGTTGCGTCACGCTGTGGCTGTTGAGCACACCGCCCAGGCCGCACGGCGCGAGGATGTCGCACGGGGTGCTGAGCAACGCGTCGTTGGCAATCGGATGGGCGCCGAGTTGTTCCATGGCGAGTTGCACCTTGCCGTGATCAATGTCGCTGACCAGCAGTTCGGCACCGGCGGCATGCAGTTGCTCCGCCAAGGCAAAACCGACGTTGCCCAACCCCTGAATGGCCACACGCAAGCCTTCGAGGTTATCGCTGCCGAGCCGGGCCATGGCGGTGGCACGAATGCCGGTGAACACGCCCATCGCCGCGTGAGGCGCAGGGTCGCCCGCCGAGGTGGTGCTGGTGACGTGTTGGGTCTGTTGGGCGATGCAATCCATGTCCGCCACCGAGGTGCCGCTGTCGATTGCCGTGATGTAGCGGCCGTCGAGCTGATTGATGCAACGCCCGAAGGCTTCGAACAGCGCCCCACGGTTTTCGACATGGGCCGGGCGTACGATCACTGCAACGCCGCCTCCTTGGGCCAGGCCGGCCAGGGCCGCTTTGTAGCTCATGCCTTGGGCGAGGCGAATGGCGTCCTCGACGGCGGATTCGTCGCTGGGATAGGCAAGGTAACGACACCCACCCAAGGCAGGCCCCAGGTGGCTGTTATGAATGGCAATGACTGCCTTCAACCCGGTGACCGGGTCTACGCTAAGGTGTAGCGATTCAAGGCGAGTGCTTTGCATGAGAGCGAACATCGTAGGGCTCCCGAATCACTTCTGGTAGTCGCCAGTATAGGCTTGCGCCTGAAAATTGCTGAAGCGCACCGGAATAAGCAGCGAGCCTTTGAGGGCTTTCGGACATAACCTGCAACCGTCCACGCGCGACACTGGACGAAAGCGTTTGGCAGGGCTAAAACGAGGCATTCCCCGGAGATTTTGATGACCCCGCGCCAACGCTTCTTCGCCTGTCTGCAACGCTCACCGCCCGCGCTGTTCGAGGCGGCGCTGTGGATTGCGGCCGAACACGACGCCGAGATGAATCCCGAGGTCGTACTGGCAGAGTTCACCGAGCTGCAACTGCGGGTCAGTGCCGGCCTGCCGATGCTGCCCGTGAGCGAACTGGCCCAGCCGTTGTTACGGCGCATGAATGACCTGGGGTTCGCCCAGGACGATTTCACCCCGCTGCGTCCGCAAGTGGCCTTGATTCACAAAGTGCTGGAGCGCCGTCGCGGCCAACCGCTGGCCCTGGGCCTGATCGCGCTGGAGCTGGCCAGAAGGCTCGAGATCCCGATGGTCGGGGTCAACTTCCCCGGGCATTTCCTGCTGCGCGTGCAGGGCGCCGATCACCTGCTGGACCCGTGCGGCGGACGCCGCTTGTACCCCAACGACTGCCGCGATTTGCTGCAACGCCAGTACGGCCCGAACATCAAACTCAGCGCCGAACATTTGCTGACGGCCGACCCGGTGCACATGCTCCAGCGCCTGTCACGCAACCTGCGCCAGTTGCACCTCACCAACGATGACTACATCGGCGCCCTGGTGGACGCCGAGCGCGTGCTGGAATTGGGCAACGGCAGCGCCTCCGATTACCTGGCCCGGGCCAGCCTCTATCAGCGGCTCGACTGCCCGAACGCCGAGCGCTTCGACCTGGAACATGCGCTGCTGCTCAGCGACGACCCGATCCAGCGGATTCGTCTGACGGAGCGATTGGGCCACCTCCCCCCAAACTCCGTCGTTCACTGACCGCCCTTGTAGGAGCGAGGCTTGCCCGCGAAAGCGGTGTGTCAGCCAACATCAATATTGGATGTCCCGCCATCTTCGCGGGCAAGCCTCGCTCCTACAGGGGGTGGGGTTGTTTCTGATGGCGAACGCACCTGGATGATGAACAACGCCGCAATCACCGCCGGTATCGCGCAGAAGAAGAAAATCTGCTGCACCGGAATGTGCATCGCCAGCAGCATGCTGCCAAACAGCGGCCCGAGGATCGAACCGAAACGTCCCACTCCCAACGCCCAACCGGTGCCGGTGGCGCGCACCTGTGCCGGGTAGAAATTACTGGCGAAGGCGTTGAGGGTCAGTTGCCCGCCGATGATGCAGAACCCGGCAGCAAACACGCTGGCCACCAGATAACGCGGGTTGTCGTGATTGAGGCCCAGCAGAATCGTGCACAGCGCCGCCGCAGCCAGCACGCATGACAACAGCCGCACTTTGCTTTTGAGGCGGTCGGCAAACCAGGCCATGCAGATCGCGCCGACAGTGCCGGCGAACAGGAACATCGACGTCACCAGGTTGGCTTCATTGAGTTTCAAGCCACTTTCCAGCAACAGCGTCGGCAGCCAACTGATCATGAAATACAGCAGGATCAGGCTGACAAAAAACGTTGCCCAGATCAGCAGCGTCGGGCGCGCATAACCGTTGCGGAACAACTCCAGCACCGTCAGTTTGCTGCCCTGTTCCTGCTCGTTTTGTGCGATTGATGCGGCGGGCGGTTGCCAGTCCGGGAGCATCCGCGCGGTGACTTTGCGCAAGCGTGCGTAAGGGGGTGCATCGCGCAGCAGACGCGGCAAGGATTCGGGAAGGAACCAGGCCAGAAACGGGAACAGCAGCAAGGGCGTGACGCCACCGGCGAGGAACACCGCTTGCCAGCCGAAGCTGTCGATAAACCCCGCCGCAACGAACCCGCCCGCTGCGCCGCCGAAGGAAAACCCGCAAGCCGCCAAGGTCACCATCAAGGTGCGCAGACGTGGCGGCGAATATTCCGACATCAATGCCATCGCACTGGGCATTGCCCCGCCCATGCCGATCCCGCAGATAAAGCGCGCGGCCATCAAGGTATTCAGGGAATCGGCGAACACCATCAGCACAGTGAGGGTGGCGTAGATCAGCACGCAGCAGAGCAGAATCCGTCGCACGCCGAAGCGATCCGCCAATGGTGTCACAGCCAGGGAGCCAAGGGTCAGGCCCAGCAGGTTGGCGCTGAACACCGGGCCGAACGCGGCTTTTTCCAGACCCCAATCCTGAGCCAGCGCGGGCACCACGTAGCCGAGGACCTGCGCATCGTAGCCATCGGTGACCAGCAACAATGCCAGAAGCAACAGGAGCAACCACTGATAACGGGACACAGGACGGGCGTCGAGTGCCGCCCGGAAGCTGGCAATCTGGTTGTGCATCGCAAGGTACCTGTCTTGTTTTTATGGTGTTGTGGGGATATCGCCGATCCCTTGTAGGAGCGAGGCTTGCCCGCGAAGGCGGTGTGTCAGCTACATGGATGTCTGCTGATACACCGCCTTCGCGGGCAAGCCTCGCTCCTACAGAGGGCGGGGTGAAGCTTTAAGGGGTGTCGGGCTGGTTCGCCGGGTGCGCTTTTACGAACGCCGGGTGTGTCGCGGCCAGCGCTGCAACCCGACGAATCCGCGGATACGCTTCCAGCGGAATATTAAACCGCTCCGCCGCATACAACTGCGGGATCAGGTAAACGTCCGCCAGCCCCGGTTCATCACCGAAGCAATAACCGACATCACCAATCAACTGCTCCACCGTCGCCAGGCCCTGGCTGATCCAGTGCCCGATCCACTCCACCACCTGCGGTTCGTCGTGCCCCAACTGGCGCAGTTTGTTGAGCACGCTGACGTTGTGCAGCGGATGCACATCGCAACCGATGACCGCCGCCACGCCGCGTTCGTGAGCGCGGGCGGCGAGGTCTTTCGACAGCAGCGGCATCTGTGGATAACGTTCCTCCAGGTACTCGATGATCGCCGGCGACTGGATCAGCAGCTCACCTTCGTCAGTGCGCACAGCCGGCACCCGACCTTGCGGATTGATCGCCAGATACGGCGGCTGTCGATGCTCGCCACCGGGCGGTGCGATCAGGTTGATCGGAAGGGCCTGGTAATCCAGCCCCTTCAGCGCCAACGCAATACGCACACGGTACGACGAGGTCGAACGGTAGTAGGTATAGAGTTCCATGCCCCGCTCCTCTTAACGCGCCGGCACGACTTTGCCACGGCATTCGCCGAAACCGATCGAGGCAAAACCGTCGTGGCTGCAGCGAGCGCGGAGGATGATTTCATCACCGTCCTCAAGGAATTTACGGACTTCGCCGGAAGCCAGCTCGATCGGCTTTTTGCCGCCCTCGGTGATTTCCAGCAGGCTGCCAAACTGACCGCTTTCCGGGCCGGACAACGTGCCCGAACCGAACAAGTCACCGGCCTGCAATTGGCAACCGTTGACGCTGTGGTGCGCGACCATTTGCGCCACGGTCCAGTACATGTGTTTGGTGTTGCTCAGGGTCAGGCGATGAGCCGGCAGGTTTTGCTCGCGCATGGTTTCGGTGAGCAGCAGCACTTCCAGCTCGATGTCGAAAGCACCGCCATCCTGATCGCGTTTGTCCGTGAGGTACGGCAGCGGCAGCGGGTCGCCTTCCGGGCGTGCAGGTTGCGCGCGGCGGAATGGCTCCAGCGCTTCGGCCGTCACGACCCACGGCGAAATGCTGGTGATGAAACTTTTCGACAGGAACGGCCCCAGCGGCTGGTATTCCCAGGCCTGGATATCCCGCGCCGACCAGTCATTGAGCAGGCAGAAACCAGCGATGTGATCAGCCGCATCGCCAATCGCGATCGAGTCGCCCATCTCGTTGCCCTGACCGATCCAGATCCCCAATTCCAGTTCGTAATCCAGACGTGCGCATGGCCCGAACGTTGGCTCGGTCTGACCGGCCGGCAGGGTCTGGCCCTTCGGACGACGCACATCGGTGCCGGACGGGCGAATGGTCGAGGCACGGCCGTGATAACCGATCGGCACGTACTTGTAATTAGGAAGCAGAGGGTTATCGGGACGGAACAGTTTGCCGACGTTTTGCGCGTGCTCGATGCCGACGTAGAAGTCGGTGTAGTCGCTGATTTTCGCCGGCAGGTGCATCACGCAATTTGCCGCCAGTGGCAGCAGTTTGGCGCCCTGGGCTTCGATCTTGCCGTGCAGGGTGCTGCCTTCGGCGAACAGTTCCAGCAGGCGTTCGCGCAAAGCAACGCGGGCATCGCGGCCCAATTCGAAGAACGCGTTGAGCTGGCCGCCACGGGTCGCTTCGACCGCTGTGCGCGCGGCGCCGTCGAACAGACCGGCGTCCAGCGCCGCTTCCAGATCGAAAATATGTTCGCCGATGGCCACGCCGCTGCGCGGTGCCGAACCCTTCACGCTGAACACGCCCAACGGCAGGTTTTGCAACGGGAAATCGGTGTGGCCGTTGGCGGAGGCAACCCAGCTACGAGGGATGGAAGTCTGAGTCATGGGTTATCTCCGGGTCGGGTCGAAAGTGACGGGCAGCGTGGCCCAGCAGGCGTCGTAACTGGATTGCAGTTGTGGGCATTCGAGGGCGAACTGGCTCGGGCGCAGCACCTGGCTGGTCTCGAACATGAAGGCCATGGTGTTGTCGATTTTCGCTGGCGCCAGCTCGGCGTTGATCGCCTTGGTGCAGCTTTCGCCGTCCGGACCATGGGCGCTCATGCAGCTGTGCAGCGAGGCACCGCCGGGGACGAAGCCTTCAGCCTTGGCGTCGTATTCGCCCTTGATCAGGCCCATGAATTCGTTCATCAGGTTGCGGTGGAACCATGGCGGACGGAAGGTTTTCTCGGCCACCATCCAGCGCGGCGGGAAGATCACGAAGTCCAGATTCGCCAAGCCGTGAACGCTGGTCGGCGAGGTCAGGACGGTGAAGATCGACGGATCCGGGTGATCGAAACTCACGGTGCCGATGGTGTTGAAACGGCGCAGGTCATATTTGTACGGCACGTTATTGCCGTGCCAGGCCACCACGTTCAGCGGCGAGTGGTTGAGCTCGCAGCCCCACAACTGGCCGAGGAATTTCTGCACCAGAGCGGTCGGTTGCTTGAGGTCTTCGTAATGCGCCACCGGGGTCTGGAAATCCCGTGGGTTGGCCAGGCCATTGCTGCCGATCGGCCCAAGGTCCGGCAGGCGCAATGGCGCGCCGTGGTTTTCAGCGATGTAGCCGCGGGCCTGCGGGTCGAGCAGTTCGACGCGGAATTTCAGACCGCGTGGCAGCACGGCGATTTCCAGTGGCTCCAGCTCCAACACACCGAGTTCGGTGGCGATGCGCAGACGCCCCAACTCTGGCACCAGCAGCAGTTCACCGTCGGCATTGAAGAACACGCGCTCCATCGAACGGTTGGCGCGGTAGCTGTAGATGCTGATCCCGGACGGTTTTTCCGCACCCGAGTTGGCGGCCATGCTGACCAACCCGTCGATGAAGTCGGTGGGTTCGCTCGGGATGTCCAGCGGGTTCCAGCGCAGGCGGTTAGGGGTCACTTCACCCAAGGCGCCGCCGGCCAGTTGTCGGTCAAGTTTGACGAACGCCGGGTGATTGGCCGATGGCTGGATGCGGTACATCCAGGTACGCCGCGCTTCGCTGCGGGCCATGGTGAATGCGGTGCCGGAGAACAGTTCGGTGTAGAGGCCGTACGGGACTTTTTGCGGAGAGTTCTGGCCGACGGGCAATGCGCCGGGCAACGCTTCACTGCTGAATTCGTTGCCGAAGCCTGACTGGTAAGCCAGCGCTGGCGCCGTTGAATCGAGGTTCATGGAGCCTCCTGAACAGGGAGTAGGCAATGGCCTGTCGCTCTGTTGCAGAGGTCTTGGCACGCCCGGGTTATTTTTATCGTAATCCAATTACGCTTAACGTAATTTGATTGGTATTGACCGTCAAGCTATAAAGACGCCCATTCGTCCCGGGATCACACCGCCTCCATGGAAAAGCCGCGCAATAACGATAAACAGAAAGTCCGCTCGGCCGAGGTCGGCACTGACATCCTCAAGGCCCTGGCAGAACTGTCGCCGTCGACCTCGTTGTCGCGCCTGGCCGAACACGTGCAGATGCCGGCGAGCAAGGTCCACCGTTATTTGCAGGCGCTGATCGCCAGCGGTTTTGCCGAGCAGAACCCCGCCACCAACCACTACGGCCTCGGCCGTGAAGCCCTGCGCGTGGGCCTCGCGGCACTCAACAGCATGGACGTGCTGAAAGTCGCCGCCCTGCCTCTGGCCGAGTTGCGCGATGACTTGAACGAAACCTGCTTTTTGGCTGTGTGGGGCAATCAGGGTGCGACCGTGGTGCACATCGAACCGGCGGTGCGAGCGGTGACGGTGGTGACTCAGTTGGGGTCGGTGCTGCCCTTACTCAGTTCGTCCACCGGGTTGGTGTTCAGCGCGTTTTTGCCCAACCGGGAAACCGTGGAATTGCGCGAGCTGGAAATCAAGGCCAGTGCAGCGCATGCACTGGCTGACGAGCAGGTCTACGCGACCTTGTGTGAACAGATCCGCGAACGTGGCTTGCACCACGTTCACGGCTTGCTGATGCCCGGCGTCGATGCGTTGTCCGCGCCGGTCTTCAATGCCGTGGGTAACGTGGCAGCGGTATTGACCATTGTCGGTCCGACATCGCTGTTCCACGCCGATGAAGACGGCCCGGCGGCACAGCGTTTGCTGGCGGCGACGCAGGCCGTAAGTTGGCGGATGGGTTATCACCCAACACCAGGACTCTAAAATCGATGTAATGAAAAGAGGCGCTGATCAGTGCCTCTTTTTAACTGCGTAAATATACGTGTTCGTTGCGGGTATTAACTCATGTGAGTGGTTGCCATCCTGTGCGTACTTGGAATCGTTTGGCTGGCCACATAAGTCAGATAATTTACGCCGACGGTTACTCCGGTCGCGGTGGAAACAAGGCTGGCGTAATCGCTTATCTTCGAGAAGGTATCCATGCCGGCGCCGATTCCACCGACGCCCGATACCTTGCCCAGATATGCAGTGATAAGCCCTACCCAGGCCGCGGCGAGATGAGCATTCGCCGCTTTATCATCGCCATCATTGTAGGCACCTATTCCTCGCACGATGGAACGAGTTGCTTTAAGCAGGCTTGCCACCAACCCCACCGGAGGAATGAACAGCGAGGCAACATCAGCGACAAACTCGACCACAATCATCGTGTCGCGCCAGAACGCTTCGGAAAAACTCGTCGTCTGATGATCTACATCGGCAATAAAGCGATCCACCATCGGCGCGTACTCATAGTGAAGAGCGGTAATCGCCATTTTTAACCCGGAAAGCTCGAGCGTTGATTTGCGCTGTCGAATTTCGTGAAAGTAATTCTCCACTGTTGCTCGGTCTTGCAACCGAACACACTCCAGAATGGTGTTTTTTAAAGCGCCGCCACGCAGGTCCGCATTGATATCGTCGGCCGTACGGAACATTTCTTCTTCTACCGAGCCTGGTAGATACAGTATGTTTTCCGAACGCCCGTTGACTGTCCCAGTGAACCAGTAGGCGCCATCTACACGTTTCCCTTTCAAGTAGCAGCCATATATCCAACCGTTTGAAGGGTAAGAATGGGTGTCAGTATCCAGGCGATCCAGGATTGCTTTTAACCAGTCATAACGCTCCGGCGTAAGCTTGCCTTTGACTTTCTGAACCAGCGCATCCCTCTGCATCCTGTTCTGCTTAAGCTTGCCGTATAAAGCAGCACGAGCAGAACGGTCCTCGGGCTTACCGGCGACGAAGTCTTTTTTCAGATACGCAATATATTTATCACCTGGCAATAAATCGATCAGTTCACTGATGACAGCACCATTGAGCCTATCGAGGTTTTTCCCATCCCTCGATTTGAACGTTGCGGTACGCACCGTATCTTTGATCTGCACAACAACACTCGCCGCTGGGTGAACCCAGGCAAATGCCTGAATAAAAGGACTGGTATCGGAGCGCCACACTTCCCAGTTTATAAAGAGTTGAGTCAGCGTCATGGCACTGTGGCCCTTGAGATTGACTTCAATCTGATCCGGATCCAGCTCCGGATGCGCACCCGAGCGGCTTAAATATTGATTAAGTTCACGCTTTACCAGGTCACGGGCAAATGTTTGAAAAGGAATGACGCTTCCTGTTTCTTTGGTCAGCGCAAAAATGGCCTTGTGCTCAGTGTGCAATCGCGCAAACGTCTGGCGGTCTGCCAAAGTGGCTGCTTTGAACCAGTCAGGGGTCGAAGTTCTTTGCGCCTGATTAGCCGACTCAATCGCTTGTTGGACGCTCATGCGCAAAGGCCTTTGCGGTTCCACCCTCCAGTCGACAAACCTGATGTCGTTGCTCTTGCCTGCCATGGCCAGCGCACCAGATTCTTTTAACTCGTGCTCTATCTTTACTTGGTCGGCAGGAATGGATTGCTGCACGACATACTGAAGCCCTTCTGACCCCGCGCACCAGCCGGCAATGTGTTTCTGCAAATCGCCATAACTTGCAAATTCAAACCAATCCCGACCGCCCGGCGCACCTGGGGCGTACAACACATGCGGAAACTGTGTCTGATGGTTTGGCTGGGAATAGACAATCATGTCTTTGAACGGAATGTGACCATTACGGAACAACACACCCCAGACCACGAATGCCTGATCACCCAGATTGCAACGCTGGACCACCTCCAGGCCCTTCGGATTGAGATGGTTCTGCAGCTGTGCGCTGAAAACCGACAACGCCGTGAGCCTGCCCGCTGTTTCAATCAGTGCATCCTGTACCGCCGTCTGACGATAAACAGATTGGCGATAGTCGGGATACTTCACACGCAGGTCCAGCGCTTCAATAACCGATTCGACAAAGCCCTGTGTCAGCACAGCAGCCGTCGGCCCTCCAACGCGGAAGATAAAACGGGCACTTTTATCGTGCAGCCCACTGATAGAAAGCTCTGTCAGCGTCATCTGTTCTTCGTGCTCGATCTTTTTTGACCCGAGTCGGAAGGCATGACGAATCGTTACAAGAATATGATCTGGATCGATCTTCGTCCCCGTTCGTTGAAAAACATGCTGCTCAACACTTGCGCGTGCATAAGCCTTCAGTGAAACGGCGTTGCCTACCCGCTCATGCAGTTCGACTTCACTTTGCAGATGCGCTTTTTCCAGCGCCACATAACGCTGCTGGTCGGCTTTTGAAGCAACTTTCAACCACTGTGGCCAAGCATTTCTGGTGGCTTGTTGCAAATACCGGGCGGCACGCGTGTTGCCATCGGCAGTCACCTGAATCAAACCTTGTGTGCGGCGGAGTGAGTCCATGACCGTTGCATAATCATTGCCGGTCTCCTGTGCTTTCTTCCAGTAATGGGCGATATCGAGCGCCTGCTTTTCGAGTTGCCCGGTCGCGCAATAATTGAACAGATCCTCTTTGATATTAAAAAATCGGACGCCAAGCACTCCCTTTAAAGAACTGACCCCCTCAACAGGCAACGCTTCTAGCAAGGCCTTACGGCTGCTATCAACGCTCAACAATTCTGTAATGGCCCGGTGAAGACTCAACGAATCCGAGAACCTCCTGAGCCCATCGTTCGGCAGATAAAGTGCACAGGTACGCCCGTCATTACCGGGGACAAGTTCATTCTTGGTAGCGCCATCAATTTGTATAACAAATGCAGCAGGTAGGACCTGAACCTCCCCGTTACTCCCGACAATAGACACATTGAAAATTGATTGAGGCCAGACACGCGATGCTAAATACGCTCGATTGATCCAGCCTTGTTCATCTGCTGTGAAGTGTCCGTTGTGTACCACCAGATCCAGTTCAGCCCAAAATGCCTTGGCATATAGCTGCTCCAGCCGATCCTTCGGTGCCAGTAATTGCCGTCCCTGGGCATCGGTTCCGATGGCGGTCACCCAATAGTCATTCAAGTGAAACCCGTAACCCGGCACCAGGTTGACGAGAATGCTTTCAATCAGCCTTTCAACATCATAGATACCAAGTGTCTTGATTTGCGCCGAAAACGAAGTCGAATCTGGCTGATCGTACACGCCATAAACACCGATCGTGTATTGGGGTTTTAGTCCTCGTTCGAGACACTCCTGGACAACTTGAAACAGCGCCCCCACTGGTTGATAACCACCCTTGGGATCGACAGCCACTCTGTTGATGTAAATTTTATTCAAATCAAGATCAGGTTTGATTTGTCTCAGCGCATTGGTTACCAGCGTATGAAACATCACGTCAACCGCCGGCACTGCATTGCACTCGACAGCGATCATCGAGTTGACATCATTCAGCACGATCATCTTTTCGTGGACAATCGAAAACTGCTTACTTTCATTACTCACGTACACATTCCCTTGTTAACCATGAAGTGACTTTCTGCCACCCCGTCGAATGCGCCAACCTTATAAATTTAAAATCAAAAAAAGAAGTCGAAAGCTATTTCCAACTATATGTAATAAACAATTAAAAATACGACTCACACAAACTAACAATTAATCGACAACACCGTTAATTAATATGACTACCCGACAATACCCAGACGTTTGGCCTTGGCTACCGCTTGCGTTCTGCGCTCCACCCCCAACTTCCCATGAATCCTTCGAGCATGGGTCTTCACCGTGTGCAGCGATATATATAACTGCTCAGCAATCTGTTGATTGGAATTACCCAGGGCAATCAACTCAAGCACCTCCCGCTCTCGCAGGCTCAGTGGATTTTCATTGCCGATCGGTCGAAGTGATTCCGACTTCGCATCGTGATCAGACAGATGGCGAACAAGTAGGGGCTGACGCCGGCTCACATCACTTAATGCCTGTTGCAAGTGCCAACGGGCAATCAGTTCCCGAGCCTTTTCCCAAGCCACGCGTGCTGTCGTTTCATCACCGGCCAGCCAGGCAAGTTCTGCCTGCGCCAGGCGCAATTCCGTTTCAAGGTTCGCCATACCGTGCTGCCTGGCTTGATCGAGCAGATCGTCAAGTTGCACATGAGGAACCTGCCCCAGCTGGACTTCAGCCAGCACCAACAAGTATTCAATCCGCGGAATCAACTCAAGCGTCGCCGGCGGTGCCTGCCGTGCATTCGGAGCACGGTAATGACGCATTACCCGAGTCAGCGCCTCACGAGCCAACTCCGGTCGTCCCTGCTGTAACCAGAACTGGCTGCTGACCTGCAACATCACCCCGCGATACACCGTGTCGGGAATCTGCCGTTGCTGCATCAAACGTTCGGCGTCGCGCAACCGGATAAATGCCTGGGCGTAGTCGCCCTGATTGGCGGCCAATTGCGCCTGACCGAGAAAACCGTACAGCACGCGTTTGTCCTGGCTGCGCAGGCAAGCATGCAGGCCCGAATCAAAAAACTCGGCGGCTTGCGCATCGTAACCCTGGCTCAGGGCCAGACGCCCCCGGCGCAAGGCGATACGCCCCAGCAGTGGCGTCGCCGGGTCGGCCTGCTGACTCAGCAGTTCGTGAATATTGGCCAGCAGGCTTTCGGCACGTCCGGCAGCGCCACGCTGCTCCAGCAACTGCGCGTGATCGAGTTCCAGCAACCCTTCGTACAGCAGCGAATTGTGCGCCCGCGCCAGGCATAACGCTTCGCGATTCAGGGCCTGGGCAGCTTCAAGGTCGGCGTTGAGCAGCGCTTGCTGGGTCAGCCCGGACAGGCATAACAAACGCGCGGGCCAAGCCTCGGCCCCGAGAGCTGCAAGCGCTTCAAGAAAGTGTTCGCGAGCAGATTCCCCGCGTCCCTGCAAATGCAGCAACCAGCCCATTTGCGCCTGCCAACGCGCGAGTAATTGGCGCTGTAGGATAGCGCTCGGTTGCGGGGCGAATCGCTCCAGTTGTTCGATACAGGCCGACGCCTGTTCAAAGCGACCGGCGAACAGCAACGCCGCCGTGACCAGCCCGACCAATTGCGGCGAACCGAGCATCAAGTCATCGCCATGTTGCTCATGCAAGCGCAACAGCAACGCCGCGTTCTGGCCGCGAAACAAATGCTCAAGATTGAAATGCTGCAGCAAGCTGACGGCCACCTCGAATTCTTCGGCCAGCAACGCCTGTTCGAACGCCGCTTGCCAGTCTTCCTGGGCGCAAAACCACTGACAGGCACGCCGATGCCAGGAGCGCCCGCCTGGCCAGGGCTCATCGCGCATCAACCGACTCAGCGGCGCGAACACCTGCAACCAGTCCGGCGACTCTTGCCAGGCCTCGATAAAACAGCCGCGCAGTTGTAACTCGTGCATCCAGCGCGCGCCCTCCCCGGCGCCGAACAGGTGCTCGCACAGGCTGGCATTAAACCGTGGCAGATGCGCCAGCACTTGCCAGGCTTCGATCAGCTCGGCGGGCAAGCTGCTGAACAATTCATGCTGCAGATAATCGAGCAAGGTCGCCGTGCGGCCAGGGTGATTCGGGTCCTTGGCCCATTGGCAGCCATCGAGCAGGGCGATACGAACGGCAGCGCACCAGCCACCGCTGCGCTGGAAAATTCGCCGCGCGGTTTTCGCCGCCAACGGCGCTTCCACGTGATGCAGCAGTTGCTCGATTTCGGCCGCCGTCAGCGCCAGCGTGCGGCCATCGAATTCATGCAGTTCGTCGTCCAGCAACAGGCGCGGCCAGTTGCAATGAGGGCGCCGCCGACCACTCAACCACCAGGTGATCTGTGGGTTGCTCACCGCCAGTAGTTGATCGAGCAGCCCATCCAGGTCCGGGGTGGGCACTCGGCAGTAGTCATCGACAAACAACCAGATGGGTGTCTGCACTCGCGCCAGATGCGCCAACAATGCCGTCTCGTTTGTCGCCGGCAGCTCAAGCGCCTCCGCCAGCCGCAGGCAAAAATCGGCTCGGCTCAACGCCACACCGGATAATGCCAGCCACACCACCCGACACTGCGCTGGCGCCTGCAACAAGCACTCGGCCAGCAACGCACTCTTGCCACTGCCCGCTGGCGCGCACAGCAGTTTTACCCGCGCAGGCGATGCCAGCAGCGGTTCGCTCAGCCGGGTTCTGGAGAGGTGATGGGAGGACAGGCGAGGAAGAAATCCAGGCCGGTCCAGACACGGGGTCATGGCGGTCATAGCGGCGTGCCTTTTTATAGTTGTGCCGCCACCCTAGCCCTCTATAACGCGCTTGTTGAGAAACATTCAGAACGCTGATTGCTGCCCATAAAAAAGCGCGACCCACTGGTCACGCGCCCTGACTTGTAGGAGCGAAGCTTGCTCGCGAAGGCGTCGTGTCAGCCAACATCATTGTTGACTGTACGGCCGCTTTCGCGAGCAAGCTTCGCTCCTACAGGGGTGTGGTGTTTCCTTAGCGAACACCCTCTGCACGCAGGGCCGATGGCGTGTAGTCGGCGGCCTTGGCTTCGAAGCCGAATTCGAAGCTGTGTTTCTCTTCGTTCTTCATGCCCAGGGCGATGTAGCGACCGGCGATGATGTCGTAGAGCGCTTCAAGGGTGTAGGCCTGGGCCTGGTGATCGTAGTAGTACTGGGCGTGACCTTCGGCGACGCGCCACAGTTGGCCACGACCGTCATAGTGGTCCACCAGCGCCACTTGCCAGCTGTCTTCGTCGATGTACATGTGGCGTTTGGCGTAGATGTGCCGCTCGCTCGGCTTGACCGTGCCGACCACTTCCCAGACCCGGTGCAATTCATAGCGGGTCAGGTCCTGGTTGATGTGCCCGGCCTTGATGATGTCGTCGTACTTGAGGCTTGGCGAGTCGAGTTTGTAGCTGTTGTACGGGATGTACATTTCTTTCTTGCCGATCAGTTTCCAGTCGTAGCGATCCGGGGCGCCGGAGAACATGTCGAAGTTGTCGGACGTGCGCAGGCCATCGGCGGCAGTACCCGGCCCGTCATACGCGACTTGCGGCGCACGACGCACTCGGCGCTGGCCGGCGTTGTAGATCCACGCCAGGCGCGGTTCCTTCACCTGGTCGAGCGTTTCGTGCACCAGCAACACGTTACCGGCCAGACGCGCCGGGGCGGTGACCGACTGTTTGAAGAAGGTCAGCACGTTGGCGGCTTTTTCCGGGTCCAGGTCCTTCATCAGTTGCGGCACGGCGATCTCTTCTTCGAAGCGGATCGGCGTGTAGCTGCCGTTGGTCTGCGGGGTCACCTGGGTGATGATGCGCCTGAGGTTGCCGCCGTGATAACGGGTGATGTGGTTCCACAGCACTTCGACGCCATTCTTCGGAATCGGGAACGCGTAGTAGCGATTGCCGGTGAAATTGGCGAGGCCGTTACCGTCGTTGATGCTGGTGACGTTCAAGGCACTGCGCTTGGCCGACTCGTAGATTTCCGGCGGCACGGCGACAGTGCGGTGGGTCGGGTAGACCGGGATCTTGTAGGTTTCCGGGTAGCGCTTGAACATCGCCACCTGGCCTTCCGAGAGTTTGTCCTTGTACTTGTCGACCGTGGCCGCCGTGATCACGAACAACGGTTTTTCACTGGCGAACGGGTCGGCGAGGAAGCCTTTGCTGTCCACCGCGCCTGCGTTTTTCGGGATGCCGCCAGTCCAGGCCGGAATCGAGCCGTCGGCGTTGCCAGCCTTCTCTGCACCCAGTGGCGTGAGGCTGGTGCCGAGCTTGTTCGCCTCTTCCGGCGACACCGCCGCCATCACGTTGGCCGCCAGCAGGCTCAGGGCCAGGGCGCCGCATTGCAGAATCATCTTGCGCATTAAAATCATCCTTCTCAGCCAGATCAGAAGTTCACGCCGAAGCTCAGCGCCAGGAAGTCGCGGTCAGTCAGGGTGTTGTAGTCCCCGCCAAAAAAGTCGGTGTAACTCAGGCTCGCGGTGTAGGTGTTGCGGTAGTCGGCATCGACACCGACGCTGATCGCCTTGGCACCTTCGTTGAACAGGCCGTTGGGGCCGTAACCGCTGACATCATGGGACCAGGATAGGTTGGGCTTGAGGTTGATGCCGCCGATCACGTTGGCGTAGTCGAGGATCGCCCGGGCGCGGTAGCCCCAGGAGGTCGAGGTGACGAAGCCGTCGGTATCGCCGCCGAAACCGTACTGGCCGTAGACCGAGTCACGGCCGTAACGCAGCTTGTTCCGCGACTCCAGGCCACCGACCCGCACCACCGCCGCTTCACCGACCAGGGTCAAGCGCTGGGCGCCCAGCACCTGATCGAAGAAGTGCGTCAGGGTGCTCTGGAGCTGGGTCACTTCCTTGCGGCGATAACCTTTGTTGTCAGAGCCCGGCCCGGAGGCAATCGGCGAGGCCGCGCCGCCAGCAATCGGATTGATCATGGCCAGGGTCAGGTCGTTGGTGTTGACCTGCACCGGGGCGTTGGGGCGGTAGCTGATCTCGCCGGTCCAGGCGGTGCCGGTGGGCAAGGTGGTGGAGAAGCTCGCGCCGTACAGGCGAATGTCTTCCGGGTATTCGAGGTAGTACTGGCCGCGACCCAGCATCACGCTTTGAGCCAGGCCCGAACCGCTGCCCGGTGCCAGTCGGTTGGCAATGCTGACCATGCCCGGCAGGCTGGCCAGGGTCGACGCGCCGGCGGTGACGGTGCCGACCGTCGGTGTGCGGCTGTGGTAGTTCATGAAATACAGGCCGTACTCGGTATCGTCACCGAGCCAGCGCAGCGCCGTGCCCCACTGCCCCGAATCCCGCGCATCGCGGTCGCCGCCACGCGGCACGACCACGCCTTCGCGGGTGACCTGGATCGGCTGGCCAAAGGCTGCCGCCAGCGGTGCCAACGGTGCAATCGCCGGGCTGCCGACGGTGTAGTTGTTGTTGCAACCGTCCGCCGCCACATCGACACCGAAGTAGGTGCCGCAGTTGTCGAGAACGGTCTGGTCCCATTCCAACTGGTAGAAACCTTCAACGGTCAGTTGATCGGTCAAACCCTGGGAACCGAACAGCATGTTCACCGGGATCAAGCCTTCCTTGATCTCTGCGCCGGGACGCCGAAACGCGGAAACGTCGATCGGGTTGATGCTGTTGATCGAGTTGCCAATGAAGGTACTTTCGCCCCAGCTCACCACCTGCTTGCCGGCACGCACGGTGCCCGGCAAATCGGCGATGGAATAGTTGTGATAGATAAAGGCGTCGAGGATCTGTGCCCCGGACGACTTGGCGCCTTCCTTGCGACCGCTGTCGCTGATCTGCTTGAACTCGCGGTCCTCGTCCTTCAGTTCGAAGTCGTACCAGTACTTGCCACGTACAAACACACCGGTGTCGCCGTATTTCAGTTCAAGGTCGTGGATGCCCTTGACGATCTTGGAGAAGGTTTCGCCCTTCTTGAAGTTCAGCCGCCCGTCATCACCGGTCGATGACTGCCCCGTACCGCCGTTGACCGTGCCGACCAACGACTTGTCCGCATCACGCATGCCCCAGCTCGCGCCGACGGACAGCGAAGAATCGAACGTGCCCTCGATTTCCCCGACATTGAATGCAACGGCCTGGGCTTGTGCGCAGCAACCCAAAGCCACCGCAGCGGCAAGCGCCTGCGGCGTGAAGATGGCGCGCATTGTTGTTTTTGTCATGCGTCTTCCCCGGTGAGTGACAGAAGGCCCCACCCTACTGCCGCCAGTGGGGAGCGATAAGCGCACCAAGGAGGTATTCGCGCTGTACCTCTAAAGGATGAATGCCCATACGGGACGGGGTTTTGCGCGGGGTATGGATGGGCTGGATGGGGGGTTATCAGTTGAACGCATGACGCCGGGCTCGCGCTTATTTATGTAGCAACTTCCGAAGCCTGCGTTCGCCTCTGTAGCAGCTGCCGAAGGCTGCGTTCGGCTGCGAAGCAGTCGCGAATCCAGACGTTGCGCTACATCAGGGTGACCGCGTGCACAGGTTTTACGACCGCTTCGCTGCCGAACGCAGGCTTCGCCAGCTGCTACAAAACCGGGCGATCCCTGGTAATCCGGGACTGTTACACGCCCCGTAACAGTGCATGTCTCGAATCGCTATTTTTCCTTCGGGCTCAAACCCTTATTCTTGCCGCGCTTTCACGGGAAACCACCGGGAAGCACGAAGCCGTGGCGTGGTGATCGATCCATGCCATCGGCGAAAGATTTCAGATGAGTTGAAGCGGTTTTTCAGGTCATCGCTACCGTGTTCACTGACGTTGATTTATTGCTCCTTGATCAATCGTCTTACTTTGGCCGCTGCGGTTGCAGCGGCCTTTTTTATGCCTGTTGAAAAGTCGACACGCTCGTCCCGCGAAATTCTTCCGAAAACAGTGTCGGACGTTTCTTTTTGCGCAGAAGAATTCAGCCATAGATCTTATTGACCTGCGAACGCTCTCTCAAAACAAACCTCCCATTTCGCACAGACTTATCAGATCCAACAACCTCAACTCTGCTGTAACTTAAAACGCATCAAATCTTCTGGTGACAAGGATGTCGCTACCGGTCGTGATCGCACACCCCGCGCTATCGAGCACATTCAAAAGGACATGAATATGCAAAAGCCTCCACCCTTTGTACTGACACAAGCTGTCCATACGACAGCGATAGCTCCTCCGAACACATCAATAATTCGCGGGATATCCTCAACTCTTCCCCATAGCGGCATGTTTGGCATTCCGACCAACGTTGTAGTCAATTCGCGGGAGTTCACTGCCCACAGCATGAAAACTTCCAGGGAGTTTCAAACTCGCACAGAACAATTGGCTCAATCTATCGAGCTAGATCTGGCTACTACACGATTAGAAGGTCCAACTCATGCACTTCCTCCCGCAGAAGCCATAACTCGAGAGCTAGGAGTACGTCACACACTTATTCTCAGGAAGTCCGCTGACTTCCATCAAAAAACTGCAATTGCACATCAGTATTTTGGGGATGATCCGCTCACTAAAAACTTTGATGACTACTTTCGGAAAGCCCAGAGCATCGATAAAACGGTGAATGCGCGGGGGATCGCAATGCAGGCTTGGGTAACCTCGTACAGAGCGGCCCACGAAGCGAATTTGCTGTCGAAATCAATCCAAATGCTTAACCAGCAACAAATCGAAGTTCACCAGTGGCTGGCTGCCGTGCAGGCCAACGACCGGGAGCGAATCGCTGCGGAGCAGCAAGCACAGCGTGCAGCAGCCGAACGGGTGCGATTAGCGGCCGAAGCTGAAACTCGGCGACTCGCTGCCGAACAAGCAAAACTTTCCGAACAACGGCGTCAGCAAGCTTTGATCGAGGCCGCGAGGCGCCAAAAGGAAGAAGAGCAGATACGGATTCGTGAACAGGCCCGGCTGGCCGCGTTGGCGGATAAACAACGTCAGGATGCCCAACTGGCGAGTCTGGCTGCCGAAAGAGCGCGGATAAATGCTGAAGCCGAAGCTCAAGAAATAGCGCGGATTGCGGCGGTGAAGACAGCGTTGGCCGAAGCTGAGTCAAATGCTGAAGCAGCCGCACACGCATTCGCTGCCGAACAGGCTCGTCTTCACGCTGAAATGGAACAGCGTATCGAGGCGATACAAAAGAAACTTCTCGCCGAAAAACAGAGTCTGGAAATTCGCCGCAAAGTCATTGATACCGCGATTGCTGTGGCCAAACGACAAGCGCAACTGGCGACATTGAAGATCCAGCAACGAAAGGAAAACGCACAAGATCAGCAACGGGTTCAACCGGAGTTACAAGCTGAGGCAGAACTCCAGCAAGGGCAAAGCCAGACGCCGCAAACCCAACGTGTTTACCCGGCCTCAGGAGCTGTGGCTTCCACCAGCCCGATTTTCTCCTTCACCTCGACGGCCATTCGCCTTGCCCCCGCAACGTCATTCGCAATTCTCACCGCACTGCGAACCGGATTACTGACTGTGACAGCGGCGGGAGCGGCGCTGATCAGTCCGGTACTGGTTGGCTTCGCCGCTCTGTTGATGCCATCGCGCCTGGGCAATGGCGAGCGCTTGTCCATGAGCGTTCCCCTTGCCGAACTGTCGCCGGCGTCCTCACAGACATTGCGCGAAATAGCAGATCGACAAGGCACGCTGGAAATGCCCGTAGGGCTGGGTGTCCGGCCACTCGGTCCTGGCGCAGAAGCGTTCGTCGCGACGGCCGACGACTTCCATATTCGCTCGAGTGTCCCGGTTTTGAACGCGACTTATAACTCGCTGAACGACGTTTACGAAACCGCACTACCGGACTCGCCAGCGGACCTCCTCACCTGGACACCCGCCATCTCGCCGGGTAACAGCTCGACTGAATCGCCCATGTTTGAAACCGAGTTACAGGCGTATTCCGGCGGGACGATTGTTCCCGTTGAAGGGCGACTGGATCTGCATCCGATACTGGTCGAAGGCTGGGAAAGATTCATCATCGTGTTTCCTGATGACTCGGGGATTGCTCCGCTGTATGTGGTGTTTAGTAGTCCGTATGCCGGAGCTTCCGTCAAAGGGAAATACAGCGGTCGCATTTTTAACCCCGAGCAGGCTGGAGGTCCGATACTCCATCTGGATTGGCGCACGGCAGTCATCACGCAAGCCGGGATCGATGCTGTGAAATTGCACATCGCAAGGCTCGACCAATCGGATGCCAACGAGATAATGATTCAACGACTGGGGAAAATCCTTGGCGGATACTTGGAACACACAGATACAGATTTACGCTATTACACTCATGAGATTCGGGAGCTAGAGAGATTTCGAGCGTTGGGCTTGACCGATGGCTTTAAACCCGACAGAGAATCTCCATTCTGGAACAACGCACACACTGCCACCCTGGAGGATTTCAAGCTTCGAGATGATGAGGCGTTGCTCTACACAAAAGACGCCATTGCGGCTGCAGACAAACAAGATGAAGCGTTTTTCAACAATTTGTTGAAAGGAGATAAGCAATGAGCACCGTCGAGCAAATTGTCAGAAATGAATCGGTAGAAGATGTGCTGACTGTATTCGCACTTGGCTCGGCTATTCCGTCACTGGACAGAATGTTTGGACGTTACAGGTACGAAGTCGTTGCAAGCGGTGAACTGCTTGAAACGTATGCGAGACTTTTCGAACAAGGCGTTTTAGCTAACGGCAACGGGCCGGTTGCCGTCAAAGGACCGAACTGGCAAGCCCCCAAGTTTATGACTGACAACAAATATCCTTAGTCAACAAGTCAGGCCACCAAGCCCAAGCTTGGTGGCCTGAATACTTAAAGCGAATACTTCTGCAAATTCCCCATCATTTCCTTCAGCGCTTCAATGTTGTCCTTCGGATGCGCTGCGCCTTCGAAATCGCAGATCTGCTGCCAATGCGCCGCCACATCTTCCGGCGAAAACCCGACACGTGGATCAAACCCGGCGCCGAGGCTGCGCTCCCAACGCACCTTGCCCATCCAGCCGCCGCCAACTTCAAACAGCCCTGAGGTTTCCTGGCAGTTTTCGCTGGCCAGGTACACCACCAACGGGCTGACCAGTTCCGGTTTGAGTTGTTCGAACACTTGCGGCGGGATCAGCCCTTCGGTCATCCGGGTGCCGCCGGTGGGGGCAATGGCGTTGACCAGGATGTTGTTCTTGCGACCTTCGATGGCCAGGGTGCGGGTCAGGCCGTAGAGGCCGAGTTTGGCCATGCCGTAGTTGGACTGGCCGAAGTTGCCGTAGATGCCCGAGGTCGAAGCAGTGAAGATCACGCGGCCATAGTTTTGCTCGCGCATATGCGGCCAGGCGGCGCGGGTGACTTTGTAGGCGCCTTCGACGTGGACGCGGTAAACCAGGTCCCAGTCGGCGTCGTCCATTTTGTGGAAGGTCTTGTCGCGCAGGATGCCGGCGTTGTTGACCACGACGTCGACACGGCCAAACACGTCGAGGGCGTTTTGCACCAGTTTGTCGCCGTCGGTGACGGAGTCGTGGTTGGCTTCGGCAATACCGCCCGCCTCGCGAATTTCGGCGACCACACGGTCTGCTGCCGAGGCGTTGGCGCCTTCACCCTGAGCCGTGCCGCCGAGGTCGTTGACCAGCACTTTGGCGCCCTGTTTGGCGAACAGCAGCGCATGAGCCCGCCCCAGGCCGCCGCCGGCGCCGGTGATGATCACGACTTTATCTTCGAAGCGCACAGACTCATTCATGGGAGAACTCCAGCAGGCCAAAAGGACGATGACCTCGAGTGTCAGGCACGGGGCGGCGGGTCACAATCAAGACGAGGAGGCTGAATGGTGTGCGATAAGGCTGGGGGATGATGACCACAATGCGGCACGACCTGTAGGAGCAAAGCTTGCTCGCGAAGGCGGTATATCAGGCGACGTCGATGTTGAATGTCAGTCCGCCATCGCGAGCAAGCTTTGCTCCTACAGGGATTGTGGTGTGCAGGTGTCCGAGGTCACGAACACGCGCGCTTGAGCGGCGCTGAAACCTGCCGATCCCGAAACTCCAGGTAATGCTTGAGCACCTGCACTGGCGCTTCGGTTTGCGGGTAGTGGCCAATCCCGGGTAACAACACGGTGTCAGGATCAGGGATCAGCTCCCGATAACGCTCGACCATGTGCGCCCCGGAAATCGGATCGACCTCGCCATCAATCACCCGCAAAGGCACTCCGCCGCGCTGCATGGCGCTGACCCAGCGATCGCGCTGGACTCGTCGTTCCGGAATGTAGCCGATCAATTTATGCATGATCCGGGGCCCGTGATTGCTGTCGATCAGGCTCCAGAAATCATCCATTTCGCTTTCGGTCGGCCGGGTCTGGGGACCGAAGATCTGCCGGAAATTTTTCACCAGTGCGTCACGGGTAAAGGCGCGGCCGATCATCCAGCCCAATGGGCTGAGCAAGAGTTTTTGCGTCAGTAGCGGGCGATGGGTTTCGGGGAACAGGCCGCCATTGAGGAACACGCAACTGGCGATGTCTACCCGCGCTTCGTGATGCCGGGCCAGCAGTTCCTGGGCGACGCTGTCGCCGTAATCGTGGGCCAGCAGATGCACCGGCTGCTCGATGTTCAGGTGCGCGAGCAAGGCCTGCTGCAAATCGGCTTGCTCCAGCAGGCTGTACTCGTGGTTCACCGGTTTGGCCGAGTCGCCGAAGCCGAGCATGTCGCAGGCAATCACCCGATAGCGCTGCAGGAGCGGCTGCCACAGGTAATGCCAGTCCCAACTGGCGGTCGGAAAGCCGTGAATCAGCAACAGCGGCTCACCCTGCCCGGCCGTCCAGTAGCGAATAGCCTGGCCTCGGAATACAAACGTCTGGCCGCGTTTGCGCCAGACACACAGCGGGATCTCGGCGAGAGGCATTAGAGTTTATAACCCGGGTCTTGTTTATCGAGTTTGCGCAGCAGCGCCGGCCAGGCCAGCGCGCCACCCATCCCTTGAGCACTTTTGGTGACGCCGGCAATCATCGCCTTGGCGCCCGCCAGAATCTGCGGCTCGATGGCGATCAGTTCGGCACCACCGTTTTGTGCGAGCACCTGGATATCGCAGGCGCGCTGGAAGGTGAACATCATCAGAAAGGTGTCGGCGATGGTGCCGCCACAGGTCAGCAGACCGTGGTTGTGCAGCATCAGGAAATTGTTTTCACCGAGGTCGGCTTGCAGGCGGGCCTTCTCTTCGTGGTTCAGCGCAACGCCTTCGTAAGCGTGATAAGCCAGGCTGGACAGGACGAACAACGACTGCTGGCTGATCGGAAGGATCCCCTGTTTCTGCGCCGACACCGCCACACCTGCAGCGGTGTGGGTGTGCAGCACGCAGACCACGTCGTGACGCACTTCATGCACGGCGCTGTGGATGGTGTAGCCCGCCGGATTGATTTCGTAGGGACTGTCCATCAGCTTGTTGCCGGCCTGATCGACCTTGACCAGGCTCGACGCGGTGATCTCATGAAACATCAGCCCGAACGGGTTGATCAGGAATTCTTCGGTGCCCGGCACCTTGGCGGAAATATGGGTAAAGATCAGATCATCCCAGCCATGCAGCGCGACCAGACGATAACAGGCCGCCAGATCGACGCGGGTCTGCCACTCGGCGGCACTCACCTGATCTTTGACACTGTGGGGGGATTGGACGGGGGCGACACTCACGGCAGGAACCTCCTGGTTTTTATTATTTTTGCTCACGTGTCAGCAGTCTAGTCAGCCCCCGGAATTCGTGTAGTTGCATTCGCAGCCAGCTTGATGGCCGAGCGAGTCAGCTGCGCAATGAGCTTGGATCCATGTCAAAGGATCGACGCTAACAAGGGTGCCGCGAACAGATTCAGCAACCCTGTCAGAACCATGACCAGTCCCGCCACCGAGCCTTCTTCACCGCCCACTTCATGCGCCCGGCTGACCCCGGCACCGTGCGCACCGACACCGAACAAGGCCCCGCGTGCCAGGGCGCTGCGTAGCGGCAGCCACTTGAGCAGGATGCCGCCGAGCATCGCGCCGAACACGCCGGTGAACATCACGAATACCGCGGTCAATTCCGGCACGCCGCCGAGGTCGTGGGCCAGCGGCATGGCGAAGGGCGTGGTGATCGAACGTGGCACCAGCGACATCGTCACCGAGCTGTCCAGCGCCAACGCCTTGGCCAGCCCGAACGAACTGCCGATGGACGCCGCGCTGCCTGCCAGCATCCCGAGCAACAGCGCCGACCAGTGCCGCGCCAACATCTGCCGCTGCTGCCAGATCGGCACGGCGAACGCCACGGTGACCGGGCCCAGCACCAGCATCAGCCAATGGGTGTTGCTCGAATATTCGGCATAGGCGGTGTGCAGCGGCACGGCGAGCGCCAGCAGCAACACCGGGACCAGAATCAGCGGCGACAATAAATAGCGGCCGGTTCGCCGGTAGGTCCAGCGACTGAACAAATAGGCGAGCAACGTGAAGGCCAGCCAGAACATCGGCATCAACTCAAGCTTCATGGGGCCTCCTCAAACGCACGACCAGCTCCACGGTAAACGCCGTCACCAACATCACCATCAAGGTGCTGACGCCGATCACCAGCAGAATCCGCCAGCCGTCATCGCGCAGCAGACCGCCGTAATCGAGCAGGCTCATCAACGCAGGAATGAAGAACAACAGCATCTCGGCCATCAACAACCCGGCGCCCATCTGCAATGCGGCGGGTTTCACCCAACCGAACGCGAACGCCAGCAGCAACAGCGCCATGCCGATCACCCCACCTGGAATCGGCCAGGCAAACCAGGCGGCCAATTGGCAGCCAAGCAGATAGATCGCCAGCAGCACTGCCAACTCTGCAACTAATCGGGCGAGGTATTTCAGGGTTGATGCGTTCATGGTTTCGGTCCTCACAGGCGCTCATTTTACGGAGCGGGCTGTTATCCCCGAAACGAATTGTTAGACTCAGCCTCATTCCAAAATGGAATCCGGCCGATGGAATTCAAACAGCTACGCAGCTTCATCGAAGTGATGCACCAGGGTGGTTTCACCCAGGCCGCTAAGACCTTGCACATCAGCCAATCGGCGGTGAGCAAGCAGGTCGCACAACTGGAGCAAAGCCTCGGCACCCCGCTGCTCGAGCGCCTCGGCTCACAATTGCGCCTGACCGCCGCTGGCAGTGTGGTCTTGCAACGGGCAGAAGGCATGCTGCGCCTGCGCAACGAATTGCTCAGTGAACTGGACGATTTGAGCCAACTGGCCCGAGGGGAGTTGCGCCTGGGCTTACCGCTTTTGGGCAGCGATGCATTGTTCGCCGGGTTGTTCGCCGAATACCGGCGGCGCTACCCGAACATCAGTATTCAGTTGCTCGAAGGCGGCAGCCTGAACATCGAGCAAGCCGTGTTGAGTGGCGAACTGGAACTGGGCGGCAGCCTGTTGCCGAAGGATCCGCAATTCGCTTTCCAGCCGTTCTGCGATGAACCGCTGGACGCTCTGCTACCAGCCGATCACCCGTTGGCAGCGAAGACAGTGATTGGTCTGGAGGAGTTGGCCGACACGCCGTTCCTGCTGTATCAGCGCAGCTTCGTGCTGAATGACCGCTTGCTCCAGGCTTGTCAGCAGATGGGGTTTACGCCCAAGGAAGGCGGGCGTAGCGGCCAGGCGGATTTTCTAGCGGCGCTGGTCGCCGCCGGGCAAGGCGTGGTGCTGTTGCCAAGTGTGGTCGCGCGCGGGTTGGTGCGGCCAGGCGTGGTGCGCCTGACCTTGAACGCACCGGCGTATCTGCGCTGGGACATTGCCTTTATCTGGCGCCAGGGCGCGTACCTGTCAAAAGCCGCCCAGGCCTGGCTCGCACTGCTGCGCGAGCGTCCGGTCAGCCCCGCAGAGCGCTGACCAGCTCCGCCAGCCAAGGCTCGGCGTCGGTTTCCGGGGTGACGCTTTCGCTGGCATCCAGGCGCAGCATCGGCAGCACTTCGCGCAGGCCCAACTCGGCGAACAATTCGCGCATCTGCTCACCACCGCCACAGAACGTATCGCCATAGCTCGCATCGCCCAAACCGATCACCGCGCCGGGCAAACCACGCCAGGCGGCGGGCAATTGGTCTCGAATCATCGAGTACAACGGTTGCAGGTTGTCCGGCAGTTCGCCCATGCCCGTGGTCGAGGTCACGGCCAGGAAGGCCTCCGGGCCGAACGCCTGAACGTCAGCCAGGCTGGCGCGAGGGTTGTGCCAAGTGTCGAAACCGGCTTCTTTTAAAATATTCGCAGCATGCCGGGCGACTTCTTCAGCCGTGCCGTACACCGAGCCGGAAAGGATGGCGACTTTCATCAATCTGATCCTGAAGCTGTATAAAGACGGGCGATATTAACAGCACCGGCAAAAAACCTGCGATTGCCTCTCTATTAGAGTTGATGGCCAGTAGACAGCCCGTATTGTTCTTCTAGAATGCAGCCCTTATCAACTTGGAAAGGATTCTCGGATGATCAACGCCCAACTGCTGCAAATGGTGATCAACGCCTCCAACGACGGCATCGTGATTGCCGAGAAGGAAGGCGAGCAAGACAACATCCTGATTTACGTCAATCCGGCCTTCGAACGTCTGACCGGTTACACCAGCGAAGAAATCCTCTACCAGGACTGCCGCTTCCTGCAAGCCGGCGACCGCGATCAAGAAGCGCTGACGACGATTCGCCAGGCACTGGCCAGCGGCGGTTCGTGTCGGGAGGTGCTGCGCAATTACCGCAAGGATGGCACTCCGTTCTGGAACGAGCTGTCCCTTTCGACGGTTAAAAACGAAAGTGACGGACAAACTTATTTTGTCGGTGTACAAAAAGATGTGACCGTTCAAGTCAAGGCACAGCAGCGAGTTGCGCAGCTGGAGGCGCAGGTGGCTGAATTGCAGGCCGAGTTGGCGGCACTTAAAACGACGAGCGGCGCAAACAAATCTGCGAATTAATTGTCATTAACTACAATCACCGATGACTTTGTAACTTTTATTTACGAGCAAGCCATGCAACGCGACGCACTCTTGACCCAGGATGAGCTGGATTTCATCCAGACCATGCAGCACAACCCGCAGCTTAATGTGCGGGATGCAACGTCGAGCCTGCTCGTCAACGGTGGTTCGCAAATCCGCGATCTGCTCACGCGCCTCGCCGCCCACGAACAGGTCACCATCCAGGCCAACTTCGAAAACCAGCAAATGACCTTCCCGCTGCATCTGGTGGAGGATGAATTCCACGCGCTGCATTTGCGCTTGGGCGTGCCGAGTATTTTTGAAGACGGGCCGATGGTCCGGCCATGGCGCCTGACACTTGAGGAGCCGGTCGCGCTGGAGAATGCCAAAGGCCAGCCCGGCACGATGTGGGTCCACGAAGTGTCGTTCAAAGGGGTTTTGCTGGAAGTTCGCAACAAGACCAAACCGCCGAAGCATTTCGCCTTGTGGTTCAGCCCGTCAGGTTATGAGCGGATCGCGTTGCGCGGTACGTTCGAACGGGAAACCGAGCAAGGCTTCTTCGCCTATCAGTTAAGTCAAAGCGACAAGGACGAAACCGAACGCTTGCGTCAGTTCATCCTGCAGCAACATCGCCTGACCCATCCGGCCCTGCACGTCTGAGCCTCAAGTATCCAGGCTACCCGCCAGGAATTGCTTCAGACGCTGGCGCATCAACAAACCTTCGTTACCCAGACAGCCGATCGACGACCCGGCCAGGTGTTCCTGCGCCAGGTCAGACGCATCACCGGCGAGCATCAGCTGGCAATCCAGGCTCATCGCCAGGCGATTCAAGCGTCTCGGCAATTCCGGCGCAGGCACATGATTGGAAAACAGCACCAGCGCCTGGGGTTTGATTCTTTCGCAGACCAGGGTCAGCTCATCGAATGGCTGGCCGATCGTCAGCACACGCACACCCGCATCCGCCCCGCTCAAAAACAGCGCCGCCACCAGCAATTCCAGTTCATGACATTCACCGGCCAGCGCGCTGACAACCACCCGGCGCGGTGAGGTATCTCGAATCAGCAACAGGCGCTGCGCCACTCGTGATCGCAGGAACGCATCGAAGAACAACCATTCGCTGGTCTGGCCGAACGCTTCCTGACGCTGCAACAATTGCCTCCAGAGCGGCATCAGAATGTCCTGGAACACCACGGGCAGTGAGTAACTGGAAAAAATCTGCCCGTAGACCCGCTCCAGCTGCACGTCGTCAAACGCACTGACCGCTGCCTCGACCTGCTGCCGCCATTGGTGGTAGTCGGCAAGCACCAGTTCATCGGGAAAGATGTGCGAGAGCACTTTGAGCGGTTCGGTCTTGGCCAGTATCTTGCCAACCTTGCTCACCGCCACACCACGATCGATCCAGCCCAGAATGCTGCGAACCGTCTCGATATCGACCATCGAGTACAGCCGATGCCCGCTTTCGGTGCGCGTCGGCTGAATAAGGCCATAACGACGCTCCCAGGCGCGCAGGGTCACCGGGTTGATACCGGTCAGGCGAGCTACTTCTCGAATCGGAAAAAGTTCTTCCCGTTCAAGGGAAGCCGCTGGTAGCAAGCCAGGGCCAAAGTCAGTCAGGGCCGGCATTTGGGGGAGATCATCCATGGTCGAATTGGATCCTATACTAGCGCTTATTTTTCTCACTCATTCAAGCCATTGATGGATGACACATAAAAAATTGATGAGTCGACAAACGCCACTGGTTTAATTTTCATATTCGGGAATAATCCTTGCTTGTCTCAGGACGCAGCCCATCACCCCGGTGCTGTGTCTGGCGAAACTCCTACCCGGAGCGACGCAATTGCCTTACGGAGATACACAATGTCTACCTCACCCGTCACGCTGATGGTGGCGCGTCGCGTTGCCGATGGTCGTTATCAGGACCTGATCGCCTGGTTGCGTGAAGGCGAACAACTGGCCACCGACTTCCCTGGTTATCTTGGTTCAGGCGTGCTCGCTCCGCCACCCGATGATGACGAATTCCAGATTATCTTCCGCTTCGCCGACGAGCAAACCCTGCATGCCTGGGAGCATTCCGTCTCGCGCACTGCCTGGTTGGGCCGTGGCAGCGACTTGTTCGCGCACCCGACGGAACATCGGGTCAGCGGCATCGAAGGCTGGTTCGGCGCGGTTGGTCAACGCCCGCCCCGCTGGAAACAGGCCGTGGCGATCTGGCTGGCATTCTTCCCGGTTTCGCTGTTGTTCAACTTTGTCCTTGGGCCGTTGCTGGGCGAAATGAGCCTGCTGCCGCGCGTGCTCATCAGCACGTTGTGCCTGACGCCATTGATGGTCTATTTGTTTATTCCCTTGTCGACCCGCTTGCTGGCCAACTGGCTGCACAGCACGCCGGCGCGGCCGTTGCCTGCGGCGCCCACCACCCAGAATCACTGATCCCCCTGTAGGAGCGAGGCTTGTGTGGCGAGGGGGCTTGCCCCCGTTCGGCTGCGAAGCAGTCGTAAACCAGACACCGCAGTTCCAATCAAAGATTGCAGTCACTGGTTTTAGGGCCGCTTCGCGACCCAACGGGGGCAAGCCCCCTCGCCACACAATCCCGCCCGACATTGGCGAGTCCCACAATAGGTGTACGTCGCCGCGCGCTGGTATAGTTTTGCTCTAACCGCGACGCGAGCCGTTCATGACCTCTTCCGCAGCCCCAATCCTCATCACCGGTGCCGGCCAGCGTGTCGGTCTGCACTGCGCACAGCGTTTGCTCGAAGACGGCCATCGGGTGATCTTCAGCTACCGCAGCGAACGCCCCGGCGTGCAAGCGTTGCGCGATCTGGGCGCGACGGCGGTGTTCGGGGACTTCTCCAGTGAAACCGGTATCCTCGCGTTCATCAGCGAACTCAAGACCCACACCGACAGCCTGCGGGCGATTATCCACAACGCTTCCGAATGGCTGGCCGAAACCCTGGACACCGACGCCCAGGCTTTTACCCGAATGTTCAGTGTGCACATGCTCGCGCCCTACCTGATCAACCTGCATTGCGCCGACTTGCTCGAACGCTCTAGCCCCGCCGACATCGTGCACATCAGCGACGACGTGACCCGCAAGGGCAGCAGCCAGCATATTGGCTACTGCGCCAGTAAAGCCGGACTCGACAGCCTGACCCTGTCCTTCGCCGCGAAATATGCGCCAACGATCAAGGTCAACGGCATCGCACCAGCCCTGCTATTGTTCAATCCCGACGACAACGCGGCGTACCGCGCCAAGGCTTTGGCCAAGTCCGCGCTGGGCATCGAACCCGGCAGCGAAGTGATTTACCAGAGCCTGCGGTATCTGCTCGACAACCCTTATGTCACCGGCACGACCCTGACCGTCAACGGCGGACGGCACGTCAAATAAGCTGCCCCGCGAGGATGTTTCATGACGTTATCCCTGCCCCAGAACGACTTGTCCCAGAGCTATCGCGAAATCCTCATTGGCCTGGGTGAAAACCCCGACCGCGAAGGCCTGCAAGACACGCCGATGCGCGCCGCCAAGGCCATGCAATACCTGTGTCATGGCTACGAGCAAAGCGTTGAGGAAATCGTCAACGGTGCGCTGTTTTCATCCGATACCGACGAGATGATCATCGTTGCCGACATCGAGCTCTATTCGTTGTGCGAGCACCACATGCTGCCCTTCATCGGCAAGGCGCATGTGGCTTATATTCCGACGGGCAAGGTGCTGGGCCTGTCGAAGATTGCGCGACTGGTGGACATGTTCGCCCGTCGCCTGCAAATTCAGGAAAACCTCACCCGGCAGATCGCTGAAGCGGTGCAAACTGTGACAGACGCCGCCGGTGTCGCCGTGGTGATCGAGGCCAAGCACATGTGCATGATGATGCGCGGCGTCGAGAAACAGAATTCGACCATGAACACCTCAGTGATGCTCGGCGCCTTCCGCGAGTCGAGCAATACCCGCCAGGAGTTCCTGCAATTGATTGGACGGAGCAAGTAGCAATGCCACAACTTCAACCAGGAATGGCGCGCATTCGGGTCAAGGACCTGTGCCTGCGCACCTTCATCGGCATCAACGAGGACGAAATCCTCAACAAGCAGGATGTGTTGATCAACCTCACCATCCTGTACGCGGCACAAGAAGCGGTGCGCGACAACGACATCGATCACGCGCTGAACTACCGCACCATCACCAAGGCGATCATCGCCCACGTGGAGGGTAATCGCTTTGCCTTGCTCGAACGCCTGACCCAGGAAATTCTCGATCTGGTCATGGTCAACGAATCGGTGCTGTACGCCGAAGTGGAAGTCGACAAACCCCACGCCCTGCGATTTGCCGAGTCGGTGTCGATTACGCTCGCGGCGAGCCGCTAAGCTTCAAGCTTCAAGCTTCAAGCGGTAAGCTAACGGCCAACGCATCCCCAACTTGCAGCTTGAAGCTTACCGCTTACAGCTGTCTCGCAGAGACCCCTATGACCGATCAACAACGCCTGGAACTTGAAGCCGCCGCCTTTCGCCGGCTGGTCGCCCATCTGGACAGCCGTAAGGATGTGCAGAACATCGACCTGATGAACCTCTCGGGTTTCTGCCGCAACTGCCTGTCCAAGTGGTACAAGGCCGCCGCTGACGAACGCCAGATCGAAGTCACCCTCGATGACGCCCGTGAAGTGGTTTACGGCATGCCTTACGCCGAGTGGAAAGCCCAATACCAGCAAGAAGCCAGCGCCGAACAACAAGCGGCGTTCGCCAAAGGAAAACCCAATGAGTGATTTGAACACCCTGCGCGCCAGCCTCAACAGCGGCGAACACGCTTTCGCCGACACCCTGGCCTTCATCGCCGCCGGTTACGACTATCAGCCGCAAGCCTTCAACAACGGTGGCGTGGAAAACGCCGCCGGGCAGAACGAAGGCTCGTGCAAGACCTTGGGCCTGGCACTGCTGGAAGGCTTGAGCGATGAAGAAGCGCTGCTGGCGTTTGGCGAACACTATCGTTCGGTGGTGGCCACGCCTGAGGGCAGCGACCACGGCAATATCCGCGCGCTGATCGCGCAGGGTCTGGCCGGCGTGAAATTCACCCAGCAACCACTGACCCGCCGCTAAACGCCTTTGATGGGGGCACGGCCTGCCCACGATTAAACGCTTTCCTGTAGGAGCGAGGCTTGCCCCGAAGGCAATCTCAACACCGCCATCGCCGGCAAGCCGTGCCCCTGCAACACATCCCGACTTTTAAGATTGACCCGGCGACTTTATTTCGTTTGCCGGTGCCCCCTGCTCGCGGCTTAGATAAAAAGAAGCATCCCTTCTTCTGAGTCAGGTATCCATGAGCAGCGAAACCATCAGCCAGTCGATCAACGTCGTGCATCCCGTCACGCTCAGCCACGGCAAAAACGCCGAGGTCTGGGACACCGAGGGCAAACGCTACATCGACTTTGTCGGCGGGATCGGCGTGCTGAACCTCGGCCATTGTCACTCGCGCATCGTTGAAGCCATTCGCGAACAAGCCACCCGGCTGACCCACTACGCGTTCAACGCAGCCCCGCATACGCCCTACCTCGAACTGATGGATCGTCTGACGGCGTTCATTCCGGTGAGCTACCCGGTCAGCGGCATGCTCACCAACAGTGGCGCAGAAGCGGCGGAAAACGCCCTGAAGATCGTGCGTGGCGCCACTGGTCGGACAGCTGTCATCGCGTTTGATGGCGCCTTCCATGGCCGCACGCTGGCCACCCTCAACCTCAATGGCAAAGTCGCGCCTTACAAGCAGAAAGTCGGCGTACTGCCGGGCCCGGTGTATCACCTGCCCTTCCCGAGCAAGGACAACGACGTGACCTGCGCCGAGGCCTTGAAGGCGATGGATCGGTTGTTCAGCGTCGAGATCGACGTCAATGACGTCGCGTGTTTTATCCTCGAACCGGTGCAGGGCGAAGCGGGTTTCCTGGCGATGGACGTGGAATTCGCCCAGGCGTTGCGGCGCTTCTGTGATGAGAAAAACATCCTGCTGATCGCTGATGAAATCCAGTCCGGATTCGGCCGTACCGGCGAACGTTTTGCCTTCTCGCGCCTGGGCATCGAACCGGACCTGATCCTGCTCGCTAAAAGCATCGCCGGCGGCGTGCCACTGGGTGCGGTGGTCGGGCGCAAGTCCTTGCTCGACACCTTGCCCAAGGGCGGACTCGGCGGCACCTATTCAGGCAATCCGATTGCCTGCGCGGCGGCACTGGCGACCCTGGACGAGATGACCGATGCGAACCTGCGTGTCTGGGGTTCGCAGCAGGAAGAGGCCATCGTCAGCCGTTACGAAGCCTGGCGCGTCAGCAAGCTTTCGCCGTACCTGGGGCGCCTGACTGGCGTAGGGGCCATGCGCGGCATCGAGTTGAGCAACGCCGATGGTTCACCGGCCTCAGCGCAATTGACGCAGTTGCTGGCCCTGGCCCGGGATGCGGGTTTGCTGCTGATGCCTAGCGGCAAGTCGCGAAACATCATTCGGCTGTTGGCACCGCTGACCACCGAGGCCAGTGTGTTGGAGGAAGGCCTGGACATCTTCGAGGCGTGCCTGGCTAAGCTGACCTGAAACATCCGCCCAACCCAAATCCCTGTGGGAGCGAGCTTGCTCGTGATAGCGGTGTATCAGTCAACATCAATCGTGAATGATAAATCGCTATCACGAGCAAGCTCGCTCCCACAGGTTTATTGATTGGCTCCTAAATCACAGACACAAAAAAACCGGCCGAGGCCGGTTTTTTCATTGCTGCGAAATCAGAACTTAACGTTCTGCAGATCGTCGAGGTAACGCTCGGCGTCCAGTGCGGCCATGCAGCCTGCGCCGGCGGAGGTGATCGCTTGACGGTAAACGTGGTCAGCCACGTCACCGGCGGCGAAGATGCCTTCCAGGTTGGTTGCAGTCGCGTTGCCTTCACGGCCGCCGTGCACTACCAGGTAGCCATCTTTCAACGTCAGTTGGCCTTCGAACAGCGAAGTGTTCGGGGTGTGGCCGATGGCGATGAACACGCCGTCGACTTTCAGCTCGTCGAAGCTGCCGTCGTTGTTCTTCAGGCGAGCACCGGTCACGCCCATGTTGTCGCCCAGGACTTCGTCCAGGTTCGAGTTCAACTTGAGGATGATCTTGCCTTCGGCTACACGGGCATTCAGCTTGTCGATCAGGATCTTCTCGGCGCGGAAGGTTTCGCGACGGTGGATCAGGGTCACGGTGCTGGCGATGTTGGCCAGGTACAGTGCTTCTTCCACAGCGGTGTTACCGCCACCGACCACAGCCACTGGCTTGTTGCGGTAGAAGAAACCGTCGCAGGTTGCGCAGGCCGAAACGCCTTTGCCCATGAACGCTTCTTCCGACGGCAGGCCCAGGTAACGAGCGCTGGCGCCGGTGGCGATGATCAGGGCGTCGCAGGTGTAAGTCGCGCTGTCACCGGTCAGGGTGTACGGCTTGGCAGCGAAGTCCACGGCATTGATGTGATCGAAGACGATCTCGGTTTCAAAGCGTTCAGCGTGCTCTTTCATCCGCTCCATCAGCGCCGGGCCGGTCAGGCCATGGACGTCGCCCGGCCAGTTGTCGACTTCGGTGGTGGTGGTCAGTTGACCGCCAGCCTGCATGCCAGTGATCAGCAGTGGCTTGAGGTTGGCGCGGGCGGCATACACCGCAGCGCTGTAACCGGCAGGGCCGGAACCGAGAATAATCACTCGCGAATGACGGACTTCAGACATGACCTGCTCCTGTAAACCGGCCCGAATATCTGGCGCGGAACGCCGGGTTTGCCGGCGGGAATAAAAAAGGACTGTTGAAAGCACTTGGGGAAGGCTTGAGCTCGACAGTCCTGTAAAAAGAATGGGTGCAGCGTATCGAGGGGGCGAAGATTAAGGAAATACGGTTTAACAATCCAGCTCATAGGCGGTCTCTATCCCGTTACCGTGATTTTATAGACGCCTTTGTTACAGTGAATGTCGACGCCGATGCCGCGCTTTCACCCGCCCGGCAAAGTCGGTAAGGTCGGCGCGTTTACCCTCTGCTCGGAGCACCCTATGCCCGCCCCTGTTCTGTCCGGCCCGCAATACCTGCGCGAAGGCCTCAAGCTGGTCCTGAGCCCGGGCCTGCGTTTGTTCGTGTTGTTGCCGCTGATGATCAACCTGGTGCTGTTCGTCGGATTGATTTATCTGGCCGGCCATCAATTCAGTCTGTGGGTCGACACACTGATGCCGTCCCTGCCCGACTGGCTGAGTTTCCTCAGTTACATCCTCTGGCCGATTTTCGTGGTGCTGGTGGTGTTGATGGTGTTCTTCACCTTCACCATGCTGGCCAACGTCATCGCCGCGCCGTTCAACGGCTTCCTCGCGGAGAAAGTCGAAGTGGTGGTACGCGGCACCGACGACTTCCCGGCTTTCAGTTGGGGCGAACTGATCGAAATGATCCCGCGCACTCTCGCCCGGGAAATGCGCAAGCTCGGCTACTTCCTGCCCCGTGCCATCGGGCTGTTTATCCTCTCGTTCATCCCGGTAGTGAACATCATCGCCGCGCCGCTATGGCTGCTGTTCGGCGTATGGATGATGGCGATCCAGTACATCGACTACCCGGCGGATAACCACAAGCTCGGCTGGAACGAGATGCTCGCCTGGTTGCGCGAGAAGCGCTGGCAGAGCATGAGTTTCGGCGGGAGCGTGTACCTGGTGTTGCTGATTCCAGTGGTCAACATCCTGATGATGCCGGCGGCCGTCGCCGGGGCAACATTGTTCTGGGTGCGTGAGCGTGGCGCTGAAAATCTGGTGCCCCAGCGGTCGACGTCATAAATCCATCATCGCAATGACACAATGACGACATGGCCTCAGCCGAAACTGAGGCCATGACGACAGCTCTGCATATCACTCTGATCACCGAAACCTTCCCTCCGGAAATCAACGGCGTGGCCAATACCCTTGGCCGCTTGTGCGATGGTTTGCGCGCGCGCGGGCATCAGGTCGAGCTGGTGCGACCACGCCAGGGCTGTGATCGCCAGATGGGCAGTGACGATGAGTTGCTGCTGTGTCGCGGTTGGCCGCTGCCGGGTTATCCGGGGTTGCAGTGGGGTCAGTCGTCGATGCACAAGCTGCTGCGCCGCTGGAAACGTCATCGCCCCGATGTGCTGTACATCGCCACTGAAGGGCCGCTGGGTTTGTCGGCCTTGCGTGCGGCGCGACGCCTGGGGATTTCGGTGGTCAGCGGTTTTCACACCAACTTCCAGCAGTACTCGAGCCAATACGGGCTCGGCTTGCTGACGCGCCTGCTGACCCACTACCTGCGCTGGTTTCACAACCGCTCGACCCTGACTTTGGTGCCCAGCGTCAGCCAACGGCTGGAACTGGAGCGTCGGCAATTCGAACGCCTGGCACTGTTGTCCCGAGGCGTTGACAGCCAACTGTTTCACCCGGCCAAACGCCTGAATGCGCTACGTGAGCAATGGGGATTGGCGGACGATGACGTTGCCGTCATCCACGTTGGACGGCTGGCACCGGAGAAGAATCTGGGATTGCTCAAACGCAGCTTCGAAACGTTAAAGGAGACTTATCCACAGCGAAACCTGAAGCTGATCGTGGTCGGCGACGGACCGTTGCGGATGGCCCTGGAGAAGGAATTGCCGGAGGCGATTTTCTGCGGCTCACAGCGCGGTGAAGCCTTGGCCAGTCACTACGCGTCGGGGGATGTGTTTCTGTTTCCGAGCATGACCGAAACCTTCGGCAATGTGGTGCTGGAAGCGCTGGCCTCGGGGCTGGGTGTGGTGGCGTACGACATGGCGGCGGCGGGTCAGCACATTCGCCACGGCTACAACGGCGTGTTGGCCATGCCCGGGGATGAAGAGGCGTTCTGCGATGCGGCGCGCTGGTTGCTGGAGGAACGGGAAACCTTGCGCTGCGTGCGGCTGAATGCGCGTCAGCATGCGAGTCGCCAAGGGTGGCCGGCGATTATCGAGCAGTTTGAGGGGCAGTTGCGCGGGGCTTGTGTGCAGGGGCAGTCCCTGCCGAATGCGGCGTTGTTGCCTTAAAAGCTTCGCGGGCAAGCCTCGCTCCTACAGGGTTGAGTTGTGTCGATAGGTTGTGATCGACATCAATCCTGTAGGAGCGAGGCTTGCCCGCGAAGAGGCCCTTCCAGTCGCCGCTTAAACCAACGTCATCAACGCCTCACGGCTGAACGGCAGGATGTCTTCCTCACGACCATCACGCACTTTCTGCGCCCAGTCCGGGTCGACCAACAGCGCACGACCGACAGCCACCAGATCAAACTCATCGTTGTTCAAACGCTCCAGCAGTTTTTCCAGGCTGGCCGGTTGGGCGATCTTGTCGGTGTTGACCATGAATTGCAGGAACTCGCCGTCCAGGCCAACGCTGCCCACGGTGATGGTCGGTTTGCCGGTGAGTTTGCGGGTCCAGCCAGCCAGGTTCAGTTCGGAACCGTCGAACTCCGGCTCCCAGAAACGTCGCGTCGAGCAGTGGAAAATATCCACACCAGCGTCGGACAACGGCTTGAGGAATTCACCCAAGGCTTCCGGGGTTTGCACCAGGCGTGCGGTGTAATCCTGCTGCTTCCACTGCGAGAAACGGAAGATGATCGGGAAACCTTCGCCCACCGCCGCGCGCACGGCTTGAATCAATTCAATGGCGAAGCGCGAACGGTTGGCCAGGCTGCCGCCGTATTCGTCGGTGCGCTGGTTGGTGCCTTCCCAGAAGAACTGATCCACCAGATAGCCGTGGGCGCCGTGGATTTCCACGCCGTCCATGCCGATGCTCTGAGCGTCTTTGGCAGACTGGGCGAACGCGGCGATCACGTCCTGGATATCTTGTTTAGTCATGCCGTGAACCACGACCTGACCGTCCTTGAGTTTTTCCGACGGGCCGTAACCTGGAACGCTGGCGTCCGGCTCGGTACCGATGCGGCGCACACTGCCCACGTGCCACAGCTGCGGAACGATCTTGCCGCCTTCGGCGTGCACGGCATCAACGACTTTCTTCCAACCGGCCAACGCAGCGTCACCATAGAAGTGCGGCACGTTCGGGTAGCCGTTCGAGGCTTTGTGGCCGACGGTGGTGCCTTCGGTGATGATCAGGCCAACACCCGCCGCGGCGCGGCGACGGTAGTACTCGATCACTTTGGAATTGGGAACGCCGCCAGGGGAAAAGGAGCGGGTCATCGGCGCCATGACGACGCGGGTCGGCAGTTCGAGGTTGCCGAGGTGGAACGGTTTGAACAAGGCTTTGACGGGCATGGGACGCTCCACGGGGAAATGACTTTATGACGGCGATAATATGGAGAGTTGCCAGCCTTGAACAGCACTATTGATTGCGGTGATTAAGGTCTAAAAGGTCGAATACATGTAGGAGCGAGGCTTGCCCGCGAAGGCGTCAGGTCAGCCGCTATCAATGTTGAATGACATGACGCCTTCGCGGGCAAGCCTCGCTCCTACAAGAGGGGGGTGTTTCAGCTCAGAGCTTTTTCAATCGCATGGATGATCGTCGGATCATCCGGTGCCGTGCGTGGCGAAAACCGCGCCAGGACACGCCCGTCTTTACCGAGCAGGAATTTTTCGAAGTTCCAGGTGATGTCCCCTGGAAACTCCGCGCCCTCGCCCGCCAGCAAACGGTACAACTGATGACGCTCATGACCGTTGACTTCCAGCTTGCTGGACAACGGAAAGGTCACGCCATAGTTGAGGCTGCAGAATTCCTGGATCTCTTGCTCGGAGCCCGGTTCCTGTCCTGCAAACTGGTTGCACGGCAAGCCCAGCACGCTGAAGCCTTTACCTTTGTATTGCTGGTAGAGGTTTTCCAGCGCCGCATACTGTGGGGTCAAACCACATTTGGAGGCAACGTTGACCACCAGCACGACGTGCCCCTTGAAGGGTGCCAGAGGTAGATCCTGACCATCCAGGGCTTTCAAATTAAGGTCGTGGAAAGCACTCATGACGAACTCCAAATTCCCGTGTTCTTCTCGAAACAGCCACTTGGCGGCGCCATCTGGGACAGCCGCGGACTAAAAAGGCGCCCTCGGGCGCCTCTCCAGTTCTCTGAGCTTAGCGCAGAAATCAGTGGTGATGGCCACCTTCGCCATGGACGTGACCATGAGCGATTTCTTCCTGGCTGGCATCACGGATGTCGACGATCTTGACCTGGAAATTCAGGCGCTGACCGGCCAACGGGTGGTTGCCGTCGACGGTGACATCGTCGCCGTCCAGGTCACGGATGGTGACAATTTGCATCTGGCCGTCCGGAGCGGAAGCGTGGAACTGCATGCCCACTTCCAGTTCGTCGACGCCTTCGAACATGCTGCGGCTCAGGGTGCTGACCAGTTCAGCAGCGTATTCGCCGTAGGCATCTTCAGGTTCTACGGCAACGGTCAGTTCGTCACCGACGGTTTTGCCTTCCAGGGCTTTTTCCAGGCCCGGGATAATGTTACCTGCGCCTTGCAGGTAGACCAGCGGCGCGCCGCCGGCGGAGCTGTCGATGACCTCACCAGCGTCGTTGGTCAGGGTATAGTCGATGGAGACAGCCTTATTGGCGGCGATCAGCATGGGGCGAGACCTTTTGCAGAAGAATATAGAAAGAACGAGTTTAGCGAAGCAATCGCCCGAAAGCGAACACAACCCGGACAGACGGATCGCCATGAAACCCTCAACGGTCACAGGCTTTCATCAAGACGAGGATGGACATTGGGTGGCCGAGCTTTCCTGCGGCCACACCCAACACCTGCGCCATCAGCCGCCCTGGCAGTCTCGGGCCTGGGTCCTCGACCCGGCACAACGTATTGAAAAAATAGGCCAACCCTTTGCTTGCGGTTGGTGCGCACAAGGCTCGGTTAGCGATAACCTTGGCGACTGAATTTCGGTAGACGGCCAGCCATAGGCCGCAGCCATTGCCATGCACCTCCAGAGAATCCGCATGCAAACTTTTTTTATCGCGCCCACCGATTTTGGTGTGGGTCTGACCTCCATCAGCCTCGGGCTGGTGCGTACCCTTGAGCGAGCCGGGCTGAAAGTCGGCTTTTTCAAACCGATTGCCCAGCCGCATCCGGGCGACACCGGCCCTGAGCGTTCCACCGAATTGGTGGCGCGCACCCACGGCCTCAAGCCGCCGCAACCGCTGGGCCTGGCCCATGTCGAGCGCATGCTCGGCGACGGTCAGCTGGATGAGTTGCTCGAAGAAATCATCACCCTGTATCAGCAGGCTGCCGTCGGCAAAGACGTGCTGATCGTCGAAGGCATGGTGCCGACCCGCAGCGCGAGTTACGCCGCGCGGGTCAATTTGCACTTGGCCAAAAGCCTCGACGCCGAAGTGATCCTGGTCTCGGCACCGGAAAACGAAGTGCTGACCGAGCTGTCCGGCCGGGTGGAATTGCAGGCGCAATTGTTCGGCGGGCCGAAAGACCCGAAAGTCCTCGGCGTGATCCTCAACAAGGTCAAGACAGATGAAAGCATGGAGGCCTTTGCCTCGCGCCTGAAGGAACACTCGCCGTTGCTGCGCAGTGGCGACTTCCGTTTGCTCGGCTGCATTCCGTTCCAGCCGGAACTGAACGCCCCGCGCACCCGCGATGTGGCCGACCTGATGGGTGCGCAGATTCTCAATGCCGGCGACTACGAAACCCGGCGCATGACCAAAATCATCATCTGCGCCCGCACCATGCGCAACACCGTGGAGCTCCTCAAGCCCGGTGTACTGGTGGTGACGCCGGGCGATCGCGACGACATCATCCTCGCGGTCAGCCTCGCCGCCATGAACGGCGTGCCCCTGGCCGGCCTGTTGCTGACCAGCGACACCCTGCCCGACCCTCGGATCATGGACCTGTGTCGCGGCGCCTTGCAGGCGGGCCTGCCAGTGTTGTCGGTGAGCACCGGCTCCTACGACACCGCCAACCAGTTGAACGGCCTGAACAAGGAAATCCCGATCGACGACCGCGAGCGTGCGGAGATCATCACCGACTTCGTCGCCAGCCACCTCGACGCCAAGTGGCTGCATCAGCGTTGCGGCACGCCACGGGAAATGCGCTTGTCGCCAGCGGTATTCCGTTATCAATTGATCCAGCGCGCCCAGGCCGCCAACAAACGCATCGTGTTGCCCGAAGGCAGCGAGCCGCTGACCGTACAAGCCGCCGCGATCTGCCAGGCCCGTGGCATCGCCCGTTGCGTGTTGCTGGCGAAACCGGAAGATGTTGAAGCCGTGGCCCGCGCACAAGGCATCGAGTTGCCGCCGGGGCTGGAGATTCTTGACCCGGACCTGATTCGCGGCAATTACATCGAACCGATGGTGGCCCTGCGCAAAAGCAAAAGCCTCAACGCGCCGATGGCCGAGCAGCAACTGGAAGACACCGTGGTGATCGGCACCATGATGCTGGCGCTGGACGAAGTCGATGGCCTGGTGTCCGGGGTCATTCACTCCACCGCCAATACCATTCGCCCAGCCCTGCAATTGATCAAGACTGCGCCGGGCTGCACGCTGGTGTCGTCGGTGTTCTTCATGCTGTTCCCGGAGGAAGTGCTGGTCTACGGCGACTGCGTGATGAACCCGCACCCGAGCGCCAGCGAACTGGCCGAGATCGCGTTGCAAAGCGCCGACTCGGCGGCCGCGTTCGGCATCATTCCACGGGTGGCGATGATCAGCTATTCCAGCGGTGAATCCGCCAGCGGCGAAGAGGTCGAGAAGGTTCGCGAAGCGACGTTGCTCGCCCACGAACAACAGAACTCGCTGCTGATCGACGGCCCGTTGCAGTACGATGCCGCCGCCAACGAAACCGTGGCCAGGCAACTGGCGCCGAACAGTCAGGTCGCCGGTCGTGCCACGGTGTTCGTATTCCCCGACCTCAACACCGGCAACACCACCCACAAAGCCGTGCAACGCAGCGCCGATTGCGTGAGCCTCGGCCCGATGCTGCAAGGCCTGCGCAAACCGGTGAACGACCTGCCGCGCGGCGCGCAAGTCGATGACATCGTCTACACCATCGCCTTGACCGCGATTCAAGCTGCCAACCGACCTATGGATCTTTAAATGCTGGATTTCCTGCCTGCCGCCGTGCGCGGTGTAATTGCCTCTTTGTTGTTGGCGCTGAACACCATTCTGCTGTGCTCGTTTCTGTTCATCGTGGCGCTGTTCAAAGTATTGCCCTTCGCCCTCACCCAGCGCTTCACGCGTTGGTTGATGAGCCACACCCACGAAGCCTGGATCAGCAATAACAAAGCGTGGATGAACCTGGTCTGTCGCACCCGCTGGCACCTCAGTGGTCTTGAAGGGCTGGACTATAAGCACTCGTACCTGATCACCAGCAACCACCAGAGCTGGGTCGACATCATGGTGTTGCAATACGTGCTCAACCGACGCATCCAGCCGCTGAAGTTCTTTCTTAAACAGGAGCTGATCTGGGTCCCGGTGATTGGCCTGGCGTGGTGGGCGCTTGGCTTCCCGTTCATGAAACGCTACTCCAAGGCCTACCTGGAAAAGCACCCGGAGAAGAAAGGCAAAGACCTGGAAACCACCCGCAAGACCTGCGACAAATTCCGCAACAACCCGGTGGGGATTTTCAACTTCGTCGAAGGCACGCGCTTCACCGAAGGCAAGCACGCCCAACAGAAATCGCCGTTCAAGTACCTGCTCAAGCCCAAGGCCGGTGGCATTGCGTTTGTACTGGATGCGATGGGTGAACAGCTGGAGTCGATCGTCAACGTGACCATTCACTACCCTGCTGGCCGTCCCGGGTATTGGGATTTGCTCTGCGGGAACGTGAAGGATGTGGTGGTGCATTTTCAGGAGCTGAAGATACCGCCGCAGTTCATTGGCAAGAATTACGACCAGGACGGCGAGTACCGATTGCAGTTCCAGGGCTGGATCAATCAGCTGTGGGAAGACAAGGATGCGTTGCTGGCGCAGATGCATCGGGAGCATCCCGCCGAGTCTTGAGTTGCCTGTATTGGCCTCTTCGCGGGCAAGCCTCGCTCCTACGGGATCGGTGATTTCCTTGTAGGAGCGAGGCTTGCCCGCGAAGACGATTTCAGGGACACAAAAAAAACCCGCCGATGATCACTCATCGGCGGGTTTTTTATGAGCGGCTAACGCTTAGATCGCGCCACGCTGACGCAGCAGATCCAGCACTTGCTTGACGCTTTCTTCCAGCGACAGCGACTGGGTGTCGACCACAAGGTCGGCGTCCAGCGGCACGTCGTACGGGAAGGAGTCGCCCGGGATGTTGTCGCCACCGGCGGCATACAGCCCTTGCGGATCACGCTCGGCGCAGACCGCTGGCGAGGCCTGGACGTAGACCGTCAGCAGACGCTCTTTGCCAATCAGATCCTTGGCCTGCTCACGACCTTCGGCACTCGGCGCAACGAATGCCGCCAGTGTCAGCAAACCGGCTTCGTTGAACTGACGCGCAACGTGCGCCGCACGACGCCAGTTCTCGGTACGCCCGGAACGATCCTGCGGCAGACCTTTGTTCAGGTCGTGACGCAGGTTCTGGCCATCCAGTACGAACACCGCACGGCCCATGTCGAACAACTTGCGTTCAACCGCGTAAGCCAGGGTGCTTTTACCTGCACCGGACAAGCCGCTGAACAACACGGTAGCCGGTTGCTGGCCGAAACGCTGGGCGCGTTCTTCGGTAGCCACGTGCGCCAGTTTGCCATGGTGCGTGCTGCCACCATGGGCCAACGGCTGAGCGATGATCATGCCAGCGGCGACGGTGCCATTGGTCAAGCGATCGATAACGATGAACGAACCGGTGGTGCGGTTGCTCGCGTAGCCGTCCAGCGCGATGGCAGCGTCGAGGCTGACCTTGACCCGACCGATCTCGTTCAGGTTCAGCGAACTGGCCGGACCTTCTTCCAGAGTGTTCACGTCAACGCGGTTGACGATGCTGGTGATCGAACCCGGCACGTAGGACGTGGCGCGCTTGATGTCGTATTTCTTGCCCGGCAGCATCGGTTCTTCGGCCATCCACACCAGCATGGCGTCGAAGGCGTCAGTCACTTGCGGCAGGTTGTCGGCGTGCACCAGCAAATCGCCGCGGGAGATATCGATCTCGTCTTCCATGGTCAGCGTTACAGCCTGACCCGGACCTGCGTGCTCCAGCTCACCTTCGAAAGTGACGATGGATTTCACGCGGCTGCTCTTGCCCGACGGCAGCACCACGACTTCGTCGCCCTTGTGCACGATGCCGCTGGCCAGGGTGCCGGCAAAACCACGGAAGTTCAGGTTCGGACGGTTGACGTACTGCACCGGGAAACGCAGGTCGGTGTAGTTGCGGTCGTTGGCGATCTCGACGGTCTCGAGAATTTCCATCAGCGACTGGCCGGTGTACCACGGCGAGCGCTCGGACTTGTTCACCACGTTGTCGCCCTTCAGCGCCGACATCGGCACGAACGCCATGGTGGTCGGCTTGAATGCGATGCCTTCGGCGAACTTCAGGTAATCGGCCTTGATCGACTCGAACACGCTTTCATCGAAGCCGTTGATGTCCATCTTGTTGACGGCAATCACGATGTGCTTGATGCCCAGCAACGAGGCGATAAAGCTGTGGCGACGGGTCTGGGTCTGCACGCCGTAGCGGGCGTCGATCAGGATGATCGCCAGGTCACAGGTGGAGGCACCGGTGGCCATGTTGCGGGTGTACTGCTCATGGCCGGGGGTGTCGGCGATGATGAATTTACGCTTTGCGGTGGAGAAGTAGCGGTAGGCAACATCAATGGTGATGCCCTGCTCACGCTCAGCCTGCAGGCCGTCGACCAGCAAGGCCAGGTCGATGTCGTCGCCGGTGGTGCCGGACTTTTTCGAATCGCGGGTGATGGCTTCCAGGTGATCTTCGTAGATCATTTTGGAGTCGTGCAGCAAGCGCCCGATCAGGGTGCTCTTGCCGTCGTCGACGTTGCCACAGGTCAGAAAGCGCAGCATTTCCTTGCGTTCGTGCTGGCCCAGGTAGGCGAGGATGTCCTCGCTGATCAAATCAGATACGTGCGACATGACAACCCCTTAGAAATAACCCTGACGTTTCTTTTCTTCCATCGAGCCTGCGCCATCGTGGTCGATGACCCGGCCCTGGCGTTCGGAAGTTCGCGTCAGGAGCATTTCCTGAATGATGTCGGTCAGGCTGGTGGCCTCGGACTCGACCGCACCGGTCAACGGATAGTCGCCCAGCGTACGGAAACGCACCTTTTTCTTGACGATGCGCGCCTTGTCTTCGTCGCTCAGGTGATTGAGCAGGCGTTCGTCGTCGATCATGATCCAGGTGCCATTCATCTCGATAACGTCGCGCTCGGCGGCGAAATACAGCGGCACAATCGGGATGCCTTCGAGGTAGATGTACTGCCAGATGTCCAGTTCGGTCCAGTTCGACAATGGGAACACACGAATGGATTCACCCTTGTTGACGTTGCCGTTGTAGACGTTCCACAACTCTGGACGCTGGTTTTTCGGGTCCCAGCGGTGCTTGGTGTCGCGGAAGGAATACACGCGCTCTTTGGCACGGGACTTCTCTTCATCGCGGCGGGCACCACCGAAAGCGGCGTCGAAACCATACTTGTCGAGGGCCTGTTTCAGGCCTTCGGTTTTCATGATGTCGGTGTGTTTGGCACTGCCGTGGGTCAGCGGGTTGATACCCTGCGCGACGCCATCGGGGTTGACGTGGACGATCAGGTCCAGGCCCAGTTCTTCGACCATGCGGTCGCGGAATGCGTACATTTCCTGGAACTTCCACCGGGTGTCGACGTGCATCACCGGGAACGGCAACTTGCCCGGGAAGAATGCCTTGCGCGCAAGGTGCAGCATCACGGCGGAGTCTTTACCGACGGAGTACAGCATCACCGGGTTATCGAACTCGGCGGCGACCTCGCGGATGATGTGGATGCTTTCGGCCTCCAGCTGTTTCAGATGCGTCAGTTTGTCGACCATGGCTACTCACGAAAACGATCTTATGGACGGCCAGCGGGCCGTGTTCGAGCGGGGAATCCTAGCACAGCGCCCCCTTCTAATCAGGACGCCAACTAGATCGAAAGGGTATATGAATATACCCCCTCGTTTGGGCTACGGCCCTTGTAGGAGCGAGGCTTGCCCGCGAAGAATGATAACGCGGTTTACCAGAGGCACCGTGTAGTCGTTCTTCGCGGGCAAGCCTCGCTCCTACAGAGGGACGGTGATGTCAGATCGGGTTCGGGCAGTCGATGAAGATGTGCTCCAGCGCAAAGCGTCGTGCGAGGTAATCGCCCAAGGCCTGAACCCCGTAGCGCTCGGTGGCGTGATGCCCGGCGGCGATGAAGCTGATGTCGTTTTCACGGGCGCTGTGGAACGTCTGTTCGGACGCTTCACCGCTGAGGTACAGATCGACCCCCGCCAACACTGCCTGATCGATATAACCCTGACCGCCGCCCGTGCACCAGCCAACCCGACGAATCATTTCGCTGCCTTCAATCAGCAACGGTTCGCGTCCCATGACTTCCTGCACGCGACGGGCGAAGTCCCGGGGGCTCATCGGTTCGCTCAACGAGCCGACCAGGCCGACGACTTTCAGGTTGTCGGGATCAAGCGGGCCTTCGACGGTGATGTCCAACTGACGCGCAAGCTGTACGTTGTTGCCGACGTCCGGGTGCAGATCCAGCGGCAAGTGATAAGACAACAGACTGATGTCGTGCTTGAGCAGGGTTTTCAAGCGGCGCTGCTTCATGCCGGTGATGCACGGGTTCTCGCCCTTCCAGAAATAGCCGTGATGCACCAGCACCAGATCGGCCTTGGCCTCGACCGCCGCGTCCAGCAGCGCCTGGCTGGCGGTGACGCCGCTGACGATGCGCATCACTTGCGGACGGCCCTCGACTTGCAAGCCATTCGGGCAGTAGTCGGCGATCTTTGAACTGTTAAGGTAACGGTCGGCTTCTTCGACCAGGGTGCTCAGGGCGACGGCCATAAAAGACTCCTAAATATCCCGTTCAGAGGCGCGCTCGCCTCGTATAATGCGCGACATTATGGGCGGTCTCATACCACCTGCAACCTTTCCAGGACTTGCTTAATGCTTAAGGCGCTGCGTTTTTCCGGCTGGCCGCTGTTGGCCGGCGTGCTTATCGCTCTGTTGATAATCCAGCGTTACCCGCAGTGGGTCGGGCTTCCGAGCCTTGATGTCAATCTTCAACAAGCTCCGCAAACCACCAGCGTGCAACAGGGCCCGGTGTCTTATGCCGATGCCGTGGTCATTGCCGCGCCGGCGGTGGTCAACCTGTACACCACCAAAGTCATCAATAAACCGAATCATCCACTGTTTGAAGACCCGCAATTCCGCCGCTTTTTCGGCGACAACTCGCCCAAGCAGAAGCGCATGGAGTCGAGCCTGGGTTCCGGCGTGATCATGAGCCCGGAAGGCTACATCCTGACCAACAACCACGTGACCACCGGCGCCGACCAGATTGTCGTGGCGCTCAAGGATGGCCGTGAGACTTTGGCGCGGGTGATCGGCAGCGACCCGGAAACTGATCTCGCAGTTCTGAAAATCGACCTGAAAACCCTGCCGGCGATCACCATCGGCCGTTCCGACAATATCCGCATCGGTGACGTCGCGCTGGCCATCGGCAACCCGTTCGGCGTCGGCCAGACCGTGACCATGGGCATCATCAGCGCCACTGGGCGTAACCAGCTGGGCCTGAACAACTACGAAGATTTCATCCAGACCGACGCCGCGATCAACCCCGGCAACTCCGGCGGCGCGCTGGTGGATGCCAATGGCAACCTGACGGGCATCAACACTGCGATCTTCTCCAAATCCGGCGGCTCCCAAGGCATCGGCTTCGCGATCCCGGTGAAACTGGCGATGGAAGTGATGAAGTCGATCATCGAGCATGGCCAGGTGATTCGTGGCTGGCTCGGGATTGAAGTGCAGCCGCTGACCCAGGAACTGGCGGAATCGTTTGGCCTGTCCGGGCGTCCGGGGATTGTGGTGGCGGGGATTTTCCGTGACGGTCCGGCGCAGAAGGCCGGCCTGCAGTTGGGCGACGTGATCCTCAGCATCGACGGCGAACCGGCCGGTGATGGCCGCCGCTCGATGAACCAGGTGGCGCGGATCAAACCGACCGATAAGGTCACGATCCAGGTGATGCGTAACGGCAAGGAGCTCAAGCTGAGCGCCGAGATCGGCTTGCGTCCGCCGCCGGCGCCGGTCAAGGAAGAAGAATAATCAGACGCCATAAAAACCTGTAGGAGCGAGGCTTGCCCGCGAAGAACGATGACTCGGTGCAACAGATACACCGTGTGATCGTTCTTCGCGGGCAAGCCTCGCTCCTACAGGAGGTTGCGCTGTTTAGAGGTCGCCGAGGCCGTCGATCAGCGCCTGGTTCTGCTCTGGCGTGCCGATGGAGATTCGCAGGAACTGGGCAATCCGCTCCTGCTTGAAGTGCCGGACGATCACACCCTGCTCACGCAACTTCGCCGCCAAACCAGCCGCATCGTGCTGCGGATGCCGGGCGAAAATGAAGTTCGCCGCCGACGGCAGCACTTCAAAACCCTTCGCTTCCAGCTGCGCGACAACCTTCTCGCGATTCTCGATGACCAAGCGGCAAGTCTTGTCGAAGTACTCACGATCCTCGAACGCCGCCGCGGCCCCGACATTCGCCAGGCGATCCAGCGGGTAGGAGTTGAAGCTGTTCTTGATCCGCTCCAGCGCCTCGATCAGGTCCGGGTGCCCCACCGCCAGACCGACCCGCAGGCCCGCCAGGGAACGGGACTTGGACAGGGTCTGGGTCACCAGCAGGTTCGGGTAACGGTCCACCAGGCTGATCGCGGTTTCGCCGCCGAAGTCGATATACGCCTCATCAACCACTACCACCGAATCCGGGCTGGCCTTGAGGATTTGCTCGACGGCGTCCAGCGCCAACAGGCAACCGGTCGGCGCGTTCGGGTTCGGGAAAATGATCCCGCCATTCGGCTTGGCGTAGTCGGCCGGGTTGATCTGGAACTGCGCGTCCAGCGGCACAGCATCGAACGCAATGCCGTACAACCCGCAGTAGACCGGGTAGAAGCTGTAGCTGATGTCCGGGAACAACACCGGATTGTCGTGTTGCAGCAAGCCGTGAAAGATGTGCGCCAGGACTTCATCGGAACCGTTGCCGAGGAACACCTGATTGCTCTGCACGCCGTAGTACGTGGCCACGGCGTTCTTCAGCAGATCACTGTTCGGATCCGGGTACAGGCGCAGGTTGTCGTTCAGTTCGGTCTGCATCGCGGCCAAGGCTTTGGGCGATGGGCCGTACGGGTTTTCGTTGGTGTTGAGCTTCACCAGTTTCGCCAGTTTCGGCTGCTCACCTGGCACGTAAGGCACCAGACTCTTGACGAAGGGGCTCCAGAATTTACTCATAATCAGTCAACCTTCTTATCGTCAACGATGCGGTATTCGGCGCTGCGGGCGTGGGCGGTCAGCGATTCGCCACGGGCCAGCACGGATGCGGTCTTGCCCAGTTCGGAAGCACCCTGCTCGGAGCAGAAGATGATCGACGAGCGTTTCTGGAAGTCATACACACCCAGCGGCGAAGAGAAACGCGCGGTGCCGGAGGTCGGCAACACGTGGTTCGGCCCGGCACAGTAATCGCCCAAGGCTTCGGAAGTGTGGCGGCCCATGAAGATCGCACCGGCGTGACGGATCTGCGGCAACCAGGCTTGCGGATCAGCGACCGACAATTCCAGGTGTTCCGGCGCGATACGGTTGGCCACTTCGATGGCTTGCTCCATATCGCGCACGAGGATCAAGGCGCCACGGCCGTTGATCGAGGTTTCGATGATCTCGGCGCGCTCCATGGTCGGCAGCAACTTGGCGATGCTCGCGGCGACCTTGTCGAGGAACTCGGCGTCCGGGCTGACCAGGATTGCTTGCGCATCTTCGTCGTGCTCGGCTTGGGAGAACAGGTCCATGGCGATCCAGTCCGGATCGGTCTGGCCGTCGCACACCACGAGGATTTCCGACGGACCGGCGATCATGTCGATGCCGACCTGGCCGAACACGTGGCGCTTGGCGGTGGCAACATAGATGTTGCCCGGGCCGACCACCTTGTCGACCTTCGGCACGCTTTCGGTGCCATAGGCCAGCGCCGCTACCGCTTGCGCGCCGCCGATGGTGAACACCCGGTCCACGCCAGCGATGCAGGCTGCGGCCAGCACCAGTTCATTGAGTTCACCGCGCGGGGTCGGCACGACCATGACCACTTCGGTCACGCCGGCGACCTTGGCCGGAATCGCATTCATCAGTACCGACGACGGGTACGACGCCTTGCCGCCCGGCACGTAGAGGCCAGCGCGATCCAGCGGCGTAACCTTCTGGCCGAGCACCGTGCCATCGGCTTCGGTGTAGCTCCAGGAGTCCTGTTTCTGTTTTTCGTGGTAGCTGCGCACCCGCGCCGCGGCTTTTTCCAACGCTTCGCGCTGGGGCACGGTGATGCGGGTCAGGGCCAGTTCCAGGCGTTCGCGCGGCAAGATCAGGTCGGCCATGGACGCAACTTGCAAGCCGTCGAACTTCTGGGTGAATTCCACCAGCGCAGCATCGCCGCGCTCGCGCACAGCCTTGATGATGTCCAGCACCCGCTGATTGACCGAGTCGTCAGACACACTTTCCCAGCTCAGCAGATGATCCAGATGATGCGCGAAATCCGGGTCAGCAGCGTTGAGTCGGCGAATTGCAGTCGGTGCGGTCATAGCGAGAGCCTCATAGGAATGGCAAAAACTCAGGCGCCCTAACTTAGCAGTCGTTTCCGCTTGGGCACCTGAGAATTCTGGCTATGAGGCGGATAGACGGGCGCGACTTAACGTCGCGCAGGTGAATCAGCCGCGGTGTCGAGACTCCACTGCCTTGCGCAGGGTGTCGATCAACGCCTGGATACGGGCGTGCTGCATTTTCATCGAAGCCTTGTTGACGATCAGCCGGGAGCTGATGTCAGCGATGAATTCCTGTGGCTCCAGGCCGTTGGCCCGCAGCGTGTTGCCGGTGTCGACCACGTCGATGATCTTGTCGGCCAGGCCGATCAGCGGTGCCAGTTCCATCGAGCCGTAAAGCTTGATGATGTCGACCTGACGGCCCTGCTCGGCGTAGTAGCGCTTGGCAACATTGACGAATTTGGTGGCGACGCGCAGACGGCCCTTGGGCTCGATGGCGCCGACCTTGCCGGCGGTCATCAGTTTGCACAGGGCAATGCGCAGGTCCAGTGGCTCATAGAGGCCTTGGCCGCCGTATTCCATCAACACATCTTTACCGGCGACGCCCAGGTCCGCGGCACCATGCTCGACATAAGTCGGCACGTCGGTGGCGCGCACGATCAGCAGACGGACGTCAGGCTGGGTCGTGGGGATGATCAGCTTGCGGCTCTTGTCCGGATTCTCGGTCGGCACGATGCCCGCTTCAGCCAGAAGCGGCAGGGTGTCGTCAAGGATGCGGCCCTTGGACAGTGCGATGGTCAACATGGGAAACGTCAGTCCTTATCAAGGTACTCATGCCCGGTCGCAAACGGCGCCGGACACACATCGAGGCCATCACAGCCTCGATGAAGCAAATCAGTTAACGGCAAACTGTGGCGAGGGAGCTTGCTCCCGCTGGGTCGCGAAGCGGCCCCAACAGCGGGACTGCTGCGCAGTCCAACGGGAGCAAGCTCCCTCGCCACAATTGCAGCAGAAACTAGCCCGGTACGCGGCGGATCTTGGCGCCGAGCATCTGCAGTTTCTCTTCGATGCACTCGTAACCACGGTCGATGTGGTAGATGCGATCGATCAGGGTGTCGCCTTCAGCGATCAGCGCCGAGATCACCAGGCTGGCCGAAGCACGCAGGTCGGTGGCCATGACTGGCGCGCCCTTGAGCTTCTCGGTGCCGGTAACGATGGCAGTGTTGCCTTCGACCTGGATCTTGGCGCCCATGCGGTGCAGTTCGTACACGTGCATGAAGCGGTTTTCGAAAATCGTCTCGATCACAGCGCCAGTGCCTTCGGCAATCGCGTTGAGGGAGATGAACTGCGCCTGCATGTCAGTCGGGAACGCCGGGTACGGAGCGGTCCGCACGTTGACGGCTTTTGGCCGCTTGCCGTGCATGTTCAGCTCGATCCAGTCATCACCGCAGGTGATTTCGGCACCCGACTCACGAAGTTTTTCCAGAACGGCTTCGAGGATGGTCGGATCAGTGTCCTTGACCTTCACACGACCGCCGGTCACGGCAGCCGCGACCAGGTAGGTGCCGGTTTCGATCCGGTCCGGCATCACTTTGTAAGTGGCCGGGTGCAGACGCTCAACGCCATCGATGGTGATGGTGTCAGTGCCGGCGCCGGTGATCTTGGCACCCATGGCGATCAGGAAGTTCGCCAGGTCGATGACTTCAGGCTCGCGCGCGGCGTTAGCCAGGACGCTGCGGCCCTTGGCCAGTGCAGCGGCCATCATGATGTTTTCGGTGCCGGTCACGCTGACGGTGTCGAAGAAGAAGTGCGCACCGCGCAAACCACCTTCCGGCGCCTTGGCCTTGATGTAGCCGCCTTCAACGTCGATGACCGCGCCCATGGCTTCAAGACCACGGATGTGCAGGTCGACCGGACGCGAACCGATGGCGCAACCGCCAGGCAGTGCGACTTCGGCTTCACCGAAACGGGCAACCATCGGGCCCAATACCAGGATCGAGGCACGCATGGTTTTCACCAGTTCGTACGGTGCGATCAGGGTCTTGATGGTGCGCGGGTCGATTTCGACGCTCAGCTTTTCGTCGATCACCGGCTCGATGCCCATGCGACCGAACAGCTCGATCATGGTGGTGATGTCGTGCAGGTGCGGCAGGTTGGCCACAGTGACCGGGCCGTCGCACAGCAAGGTGGCGGCGAGGATCGGCAGGGCAGAGTTCTTTGCCCCGGAGATGCGGATTTCGCCATCAAGACGAACGCCGCCAGTAATAATCAATTTATCCATAAGAATCTCGACGCCCTTGGGCTCAGGTGCGCTCGGCCCAGGCCGCGCTGCTGAAAAATTTCATAGTGACCGCATGGATGCTGCCATCGGTGATCCATGGGTTCAAATGGGCATAGATCTGCTGCTGACGCTTCACCGGGCTCAACGCCGCCAGTTCATCGCTAATCACGTTCAGCTGAAAGTTGCAGCCTTCGCCTTCAACTTCGACTTGAGTTCCCGGCAGCTTTCCTTCGAGAAAGCTCTTCACTTCTACGGCCTGCATGCTCAACCTCAATCGGCGCCCTGTGCGCGCGGGTCGGACATCATACAAAAAAGCCCCGCGCCTGCGAACCCCGCATTCACAGGACTCTGACGGGGGGCTTGTTTAATGGATGTCGTTAGGGGTGCGCCAACAGCTCGGTCAATTCGCTGACCTGAGCGATTTCACGCATGTCTTCGGGCATTGCGCGGATGCTCAGGGCCTTGCCGGCCGCCTGGGCATCGCGCATGAAGCACAGCAGCAGCGACAAGCCGACACTGCTGGACTTCACCACTGCCGAACAATCAACCACCACGGCTGCGGCATTGCTGGACTTGATCAGCGCCTGGCCCTGCTTGCGCAAGTCAGGACCGGTGCGGTAATCCAGCACGCCGCTGAGCAGCAACTCGCCGGTTTCGCTCATGCGAACGGCCGACTCGCTCATTGGGACTGCTTCTCGGTGGAGGGCTTCTCGGTGGCTTCCTTGGCTTTAGCGACTTCCCCGGCCCAATTGTTGATGGTCTTGTCCAGGTCGTTGCCATTGCGCTGCATCGCGTCAGCGAACTGATCGCGGAACAGCTTGCCAATGTTGATGCCGTTGATGATCACGTTGCGCAGTTTCCACTCGCCATTGATCTTCTCGAGCGTGTACTGCACAGGATAAACCGCGCCATTACTGCCCTTGACCGTCATGCCAACGCTGGTGCGGTCGCCCGACTCGTCCTTGGCAGGTTCAACGGTGATGCCCTGGTTGTTGTACTCAAGCAAGGCGTTGCCATAGAACTGGAACAGGCCTTTCTTGAAGTTTTCCTGGAACGTCTGCATCTGCGCTGGTGTGGCTTTGCGCGAATACTTGACCGTCATGATGCTCTTGGAAATACCTTCGGCATCCACCACAGGCCCGACGATGGTGTTCAGCGCCGTGTAAAAGTCTGCGGGATCCTGCTTGTACTTCTCTTTATTGGCCGACAGGTCAGCGAGCATCCGGGTCGTGGTGTCCTGAACCAGATCGTGCGCCGAAGGCGCCGCCACGGCGTTAGCCATCAACGGCAGGGCCGCCAGTACAACCAACAGGCCACGTCGCAAGGTAGAGATCATTCAAAAGCTCCTCATTTGGCGTCTTTGCTAACGGTATTGAGCAGGAATTTACCGATCAGGTCCTCGAGCACCAGCGATGACTGGGTGTCATGGATAGTCCCGCCATCCTTGAGCAAGGCTTGTTCCCCGCCCACGCTGATACCGATGTATTTCTCGCCCAACAGGCCAGCCGTCAGGATAGATGCAGTGGAGTCAGTCGGCAGATTATCTACGCGCTTTTCCAGTTGCATGGTCACCCGGCCGGTGAAACTGTCGCGGTCCAGATCGATTGCCGTGACCTTGCCGATGGTCACACCGGCCATGGTCACTTTAGCTCTGACAGTCAAACCGGCGATATTGTCGAAGTACGCATAAAGTTTATACGTTTCGGCGTTTGCAGTCGGGGACAGGCCACTGACTCGCAGCGCAAGCAGCAGCAAAGCCAGGATGCCAGCCAGCAAGAAAAGGCCGACACCGATTTCCAGGGTGCGGTTTTGCATCAGAAATCTCCAAACATCAAGGCGGTCAGAATAAAGTCCAGGCCGAGCACTGCCAAAGAGGCATACACCACGGTCTTGGTTGTGGCACGACTGATCCCCTCGGAAGTGGGCTCGCAGTCATAGCCTTGGAATACGGCAATCCAGGTCACGACGAACCCGAAAACGATGCTTTTGATGATGCCGTTGAGCACGTCGCCATTGAACGTCACGCTGTTTTGCATGTTCGCCCAGTAGGAGCCGTCATAGACGCCCAGCCAGTCGACTGCCACCCACGAACCGCCCCAGATCCCGACGACGCTGAAAATCATCGCCAGCACCGGCAGGGAAATGAAACCGGCCCACAGGCGCGGGGCAACGATGTACTTGAGCGGGTCGACGCCAATCATTTCCAGACTGGACAACTGCTCGGTGGACTTCATGTTGCCGATTTCGGCGGTCAGGGCCGAACCCGCACGCCCGGCGAACAGCAATGCCGTTACCACCGGCCCCAGTTCACGCAGCAACGTCAGGGCAACCATCTGCCCGACAGCCTGCTCCGAACCGTAGCTGGACAGGATGTTGAAGCCTTGCAGCGCCAGCACCATGCCGATGAACACCCCGGAAACCACGATGATCACCAGGGACATCACGCCGATCGAATGCAGCTGTTTGATCAGCAAGCCGAAACCGCCGCCAATACCGCCGCGCCCCAGCAACGCATGAAACAGGAAAATCGCCGCACGCCCGAACACCCCGACGGCATCGATCGCCGCCAGGCCGAACCGGCGCACTCTTTCTATTAGTGAAATCTTGCGCATCAGCGCTTCCCCAGAAGATCTGCGCGGTAATCCGTCGCTGGAAAGTGATAAGCGACCGGACCATCGGGTTCACCTGTCATGAATTGACGGATTCGCGGTTCTTGCGAGTTCATCAGCTCTTCAGGCGTGCCCTGCCCCAACACTTGCCCCTCGCCCACCACATAGATGTAGTCAGCAATGCTCGCGGTCTCCGCCAGATCGTGGGAAACCACGATACTGGTGATACCCAGCGCGTCGTTGAGCAGGCGGATCAGGCGCACCAGCACGCCCATGGCGATCGGGTCCTGCCCCACAAAGGGCTCGTCATACATGAGGATCTGCGGATCAAGGGCAATGGCCCGGGCCAGCGCGACACGACGCTTCATGCCGCCGGACAATTCGTCCGGCATCAGGTCGATGGCGCCACGCAAACCCACGGCCTGCAATTTGAGCAGGACGATGTCGCGGATCATTTCTTCCGGCAGCTCGGTATGCACGCGCAGCGGAAAGGCAACGTTCTCGAACACATCGAGATCGGTAAACAGCGCGCCGCTCTGAAACAGCACGCCCATGTGCTTGCGCGCATCGAACAGGTCGCTGCGAGACAATTTGGGTAAATTTTGGCCGTTGACCCAGACTTCGCCGCTGGTAGGTCGCAACTGTGCGCCCATCAGCCGTAACAGCGTGGTCTTGCCACACCCGGAAGGACCCATGATGCCGGTGACCTTGCCGCGCGGGATGCGGATATCGACGTTATTGAAAATGCTGCGCGTACCGCGCTTGAAGGTCAGTCCCTTCAGCTCGACCGCGTAGGCGTTATCGGCACTCATCTAAACTCCTTGCGATGCAGCCTCTCACTCGGACGCCTGACTTTCTGACGAAAGCACATACCTCCCCGGGCAGGCCGAACTGGCGGCGAACTATATCACTGCAACGGGCAAGCGCCAAAGGCCCAAGCCGGCGCATGTTCAGCAATAGGACAGGCGAAAACGCTGATTTGGAGGGTTTCCGTAACAGGGATTTACAAAGCACGACGAACTAGCGTGAGGGTTTCGATCATTACCGCTATAATCGCCGCCTTTTCATCGGGCTATACGATTCTGACATGAGCCAATCCAGCGACCTGATTCAATCGGCACAACGCACTATCCGCCTCGAAGTGGAAGCCGTAAAAGGCTTGTTGCCCCATATCGACGCAGATTTCGTACGCGCTTGCGAGATGATTCTGGCCAGCAAAGGCCGCGTGGTCGTGCTGGGCATGGGCAAATCCGGGCACATCGGCAACAAGATTGCCGCCACCCTGGCCAGCACCGGCACCACGGCTTTCTTCGTTCACCCGGCCGAAGCCAGCCACGGCGACATGGGCATGATCACCCGCGACGACATCATCCTGGCGCTGTCGAACTCCGGCTCCACCAATGAAATCGTCACCCTGCTGCCGCTGATCAAGCGCCAGGGCATCAAGCTGATCAGCATGACCGGCAATCCAGACTCACCGCTGTCCAAGGCTGCCGAGATCAATCTCAACGTTCACGTGGAGCACGAAGCCTGCCCGCTGAACCTGGCGCCGACCTCCTCGACTACCGCCGCACTGGTCATGGGCGATGCCCTGGCCGTTGCGCTGCTGGAGGCGCGCGGCTTTACCGCTGAAGACTTCGCGTTTTCCCATCCGGGCGGCGCACTTGGCCGACGCCTGCTGCTGAAAGTCGAAACCGTCATGCACGCCGGCGCAGAATTGCCTCAAGTGCAACGTGGCACGCTGCTCAAGGACGCCTTGATGGAAATGACCCGCAAGGGCCTAGGCATGACCGCGATTGTGGAGGCCGACGGTAAACTGGCCGGGATCTTCACCGACGGCGATTTGCGCCGCACCCTCGACCGGACAATCGATATCCACCATACGACCATCGACGAGGTCATGACTGTTCATGGCAAGACCGCACGGCCCGATATGCTGGCAGCCGAAGCCCTGAAAATCATGGAAGACCATCGAATCAACGCACTGGTAGTCGTCGACAAGGAAGACCGCCCGGTAGGCGCGTTCAACCTCTCCGACCTTCTGCGCGCAGGAGTAATGTAATGAGCGACGACCTGCTGCAACGCGGCAAGAACATCAAGCTGGCGGTTTTCGACGTCGACGGCGTCCTCACCGACGGGCGCCTGTACTTCCTCGAAGACGGCAGTGAATTCAAGACTTTCAGCACCCTCGACGGCCAGGGCATCAAGATGTTGATGGCAGCCGGCGTGCAGACCGCTATCATCAGCGGCCGTAAAACCCCGGTAGTCGAACGTCGAGCGAAAAACCTCGGCATTCCACATCTTTACCAGGGTCGCGAAGACAAACTCGTTGTACTTGACGAGCTTCTTGGCCAACTCAACCTAAGCTATGAACAGGTTGCCTACCTCGGTGACGATCTGCCGGACCTGCCGGTGATTCGCCGCGTCGGCCTGGGCATGGCGGTGGCCAATGCCGCCAGTTTTGTGCGCGAACACGCCCACGGTGTCACCCAGGCCCGTGGCGGCGAAGGTGCCGCCCGCGAATTCTGCGAACTGATCCTTCGCGCCCAAGGTCGCCTGGATGCGGCCAACGCCGCGTATTTGTGAGCCAATTATGTTTATTCTGAGCAAAAAGTTTCGCAGGTTCATGCTCTTCGGTTGCATCGCTGCGATATTCGCCGCGGTCGGCTACTGGAACATCAGCCCGGAACGCTTCCTCGACCAGCCGGTGGCAAAAGTCGATGAAACCGCGATCGACTATTACGCAGTAAACGCTCACAGCGTTCAGTACCTGCCCGACGGCGGCTTGCAGTACGACCTGACGTCCGACAAGGTCGAGCACCTCAAGGCGACCGACGTGTCGCTGCTGACCAACCCGGACCTGAACATGTATCGCGGCACCGAATTCCCTTGGCATGTCACGAGTTTGCGTGGCGAAGTGAATGCAGACGGCACCCAGGTAGAGCTGATCGACTCGGTCCGCATTGCACGCACCGATGAACAGAAGCGCGAATTGATTGTTACCAGCACCCGTATGACAGTGTTCCCGCAGCAGCAATATGCGCAGACCGACCAACCCGTTAGAATCGACGGCGCTGGCGGTGTATCGACTGGCAACGGAATGAAAGCGTATTTGAAAGAAAGCAGGATACACCTGCTATCGAACGTAAGAGGACAGTATGAGGCTCGTTAAAACTCTCCCTATTTTGCTCAGTCTGGGCGCAGCACTGGGAAGCGTGAGCGCCTGGGCTCTGCCGAACGATCAAGAGCAGCCAATCCGCATTCAGGCCGACGATGCCCAGCTGGACGACAAAAACGGCGTTGCCACCTATAAAGGCGACGTGATCATTACCCAGGGCTCGATGAAGGTTACCGGCAACACCGTGACCATCACCCGCACCCCGGCCGGTGACATCGACGTGGTGACCTCGGTGGGCAACCTTGCCTACTTCGAGCAGCTGCAGACCGCTGGTGACGCCAAGCCTGTCCAGGGCTGGGGCGTGACCATCCAGTACCACGCCGCGCAAAACCGCGTCGTGCTGATCGACAAGGCCAAGGTTGTCGACAAGGACAACAACACCACCCAGGGCGAGAAAATCGTCTACGACACGGTCAAGAAACTGGCGAGCGCCGGCCGTGCCACGGGTAACAAGGTCACCGAATCGCGTCCGCGCATCGACATGGTGATCCAGCCGAAGCCGAAAACCGACCAGAAAAAGGCCAATTAATGGCAACCCTGAAAGCTCAGCATCTGGCCAAGAGCTACAAGAGCCGCCAGGTCGTGCGTGATGTCAGCCTGTCCATCGACAGCGGTCAGATCGTCGGCCTGCTGGGCCCGAACGGCGCCGGCAAGACCACCTGTTTCTACATGATCGTCGGCCTGGTACAGGCCGATCAGGGTCGCGTACTGATCGACGACCTGGACGTCAGCCACCAGCCGATGCACGGTCGTGCAAAGGCCGGTATCGGCTATCTTCCGCAGGAAGCGTCGATCTTCCGCAAACTGTCGGTGGCCGACAACATCATGGCCATCCTCGAGACCCGCAAGGAACTCGACAAGGCCGGTCGCCGCAAGGAGCTGGAAAGCCTGCTGCAGGAATTCCACATCAGCCATATCCGCGACAACCTGGGCATGAGCTTGTCCGGTGGTGAACGCCGCCGCGTAGAAATCGCCCGTGCGCTGGCCACCAACCCGAAATTCATCCTGCTCGACGAACCTTTCGCCGGTGTGGACCCGATTTCGGTAGGCGACATCAAGCAGATCATCCATCACCTCAAGGCCAAGGGCATTGGCGTGCTGATCACTGACCACAACGTCCGTGAAACCCTGGATATCTGCGAAACCGCGTACATCGTCAACGATGGCCAACTGATCGCCGAAGGTGACTCTGCCACCATCCTGGCCAACGAACTGGTCAAGGAAGTGTACCTGGGCCATGAGTTCCGCCTTTAAGCACTGAGGTGTCTGGCTGGTTGTCCAAGCGCTTGTATCGATAAAAAATCAACATTTTTTTATTGTTACAGCGCTCTAGGCAAACCCTGCAGTATCGGGCATATAATTTGCTTAAGTTTGGCGCTCCGGCGCCCTGTAGTGGATGGCGCATGCGCGCCGGCGAATAAGGTGTTAAGCCCCTGCCATGAAACCATCGCTAGTCTTGAGAATGGGCCAGCAGCTGACGATGACACCTCAGCTGCAACAGGCCATCCGCCTGCTCCAATTGTCGACCCTGGACCTGCAACAGGAAATCCAGGAGGCCCTGGAGTCCAATCCGATGCTCGAACGCCAGGAAGAAGGCGACGACTTCGATAACGCCGACCCCTTGGCCGACAAAGCCGAACAGCAACCCAACGCCGATGTTTCGGAACCCTCCTACCAGGAAACTGCCCCGACGGTGGATAACCTCGAGGAAGGCGACTGGAACGAGCGCATTCCCAACGAGCTGCCCGTCGATACCGCGTGGGAAGACGTCTACCAGACCAGCGCCAGCAGCCTGCCGAGCAACGATGACGACGAGTGGGATTTCACCACCCGCACATCCGCCGGAGAAAGCCTGCAAAGCCACCTGCTCTGGCAACTCAACCTGGCACCGATGTCCGACACCGATCGCCTGATCGCCGTGACCCTGATCGATTGCATCAACAATCAGGGCTATCTGGACGAAACCCTCGAGGAAATTCTCGAAGCCTTTGATCCGGAACTGGACATCGAACTGGACGAAATCGAAGCCGTCCTGCACCGCATCCAGCAATTCGAACCGGCCGGCATCGGCGCCCGCAACCTGGGCGAATGCCTGTTGCTGCAATTGCGCCAACTGGCCGCCAAGACGCCTTGGCTGGCCGAGGCCAAGCGCCTGGTCACCGATTACATCGACCTGCTCGGCAGCCGCGACTACAGCCAGCTGATGCGCCGCATGAAGCTCAAGGAAGATGAACTGCGCCAGGTCATCGAACTGGTCCAGAGCCTGAACCCGCGTCCGGGCTCGCAGATCGAGTCCAGCGAAGCCGAATACGTCGTTCCCGACGTGATCGTGCGCAAGGACAACGAGCGCTGGCTGGTGGAGTTGAACCAGGAGTCGGTGCCACGGCTGCGGGTCAACGCCCAGTACGCCGGCTTCGTGCGTCGCGCCGACACCAGTGCCGACAACACCTTCATGCGCAATCAGTTGCAGGAAGCCCGCTGGTTCATCAAGAGCCTGCAAAGCCGCAACGAAACCCTGATGAAAGTGGCCACCCAGATCGTCGAGCACCAGCGCGGCTTCCTGGAATACGGCGACGAAGCCATGAAACCGCTGGTCCTGCATGACATCGCCGAAGCAGTGGGCATGCACGAATCGACGATTTCACGGGTAACCACCCAGAAGTTCATGCATACCCCTCGGGGCATATATGAGCTGAAATACTTTTTCTCCAGCCATGTCAGCACCTCTGAAGGCGGTGAATGCTCGTCCACAGCGATCCGCGCGATCATCAAAAAACTGGTTGCCGCGGAAAATCAGAAAAAGCCGTTGAGTGACAGCAAGATCGCTGGTTTACTGGAGGCACAAGGCATTCAGGTGGCTCGCCGCACCGTCGCCAAGTACCGCGAGTCCCTCGGGATCGCGCCTTCGAGCGAACGCAAGCGGTTGATGTAAGCCACAGCACAGCGTTCCAGTGGCAGGTACCTCTACCTGCCGCTTTATGCACTGGCAACGAAGGAGAAGCTGTATGCAAGTCAACATCAGTGGACACCAACTGGAAGTGACCGAACCCCTGCGCGCCTACATCGGCGAAAAACTCGAACGATTAGAGCGGCATTTCGACAAGATCACCAACGTGCAGGTGACGATGACGGTCGAGAAGCTGAAGCAGAAAATCGAAGCCACCCTGCATATTCCCGGCAGTGAAGTGGTCGCCAACGCGGAACATACCGATATGTACGCAGCGATCGACTCACTTACCGACAAGCTGGATAAACAACTCAAAAAGCATAAGGAAAAGACCCAGAGCCTCCTCCAGGGCGCGACCGGTCGTTAACACTCCCTACCCATGATCCGACTTGAAAATATCCTGACCCCCGGCCGTTCCCTCGTGAACGTGCCGGGCGGCAGTAAAAAGAAAGCCCTCGAGCAAATTGCCAACCTGATCGCCCGGGAAGTGCCGGATCTGGAGATGCAAGATGTCTTCGAGGCTCTGATTGCCCGTGAAAAACTCGGTTCGACCGGTTTTGGCAACGGCATCGCCATCCCCCACTGTCGCCTCAAGGGTTGCAACTCCCCCATCAGCGCCCTGATGCACCTTGATGCACCTATCGATTTCGACGCCATCGACGGCGCCCCGGTTGACTTGCTGTTTGTCCTGCTCGTCCCGCAAGCCGCCACCGATGCGCACCTGGAGTTGCTGCGCCAGATCGCCAGCATGCTCGACCGCAAGGAAGTACGCGAAAAACTGCGCAGTGCCCCGAGCAACGAAGCCTTGTATCAGGTTGTCCTGGACGAGCAAAACGGTCACTAATCATGCGCCTGATCATTGTCAGTGGCCGTTCCGGCTCCGGTAAAAGTACCGCGCTCAATGTCCTTGAGGACAACGGCTACTACTGCATCGACAACCTGCCCGCCGGTCTGCTGCCGGAACTGGCCGAACGCGCCCTGATTCATACAGAGCTGGCACAGCCGCTGGTCGCCGTGTCCATCGATGCGCGCAACCTGCCCAGCCACCTCTCGCGCTTTCCCGAATTACTTGAAGAAGTTCGCAGCCGGCATATCCAGTGCGATGTGCTGTACCTGGACGCCGATGAAGAAACCCTGCTCAAGCGTTTCTCGGAAACCCGTCGCCGTCACCCGCTGAGCAACGCCAATCGCTCACTGGCCGAGGCGATCGAAGACGAGACTCAGTTGCTGGGGCCGATCGCCGACCTGGCCGACCTCAAGATCAACACCACCAGCCTGAACCTGTACCAGTTGCGCGACACCATCAAACTGCGCCTGCTGAACCAGCCGGAGCCCGGCACGGCGTTCCTGGTGGAGTCTTTCGGGTTCAAGCGTGGCATGCCGGTAGATGCCGACGTGGTGTTCGACGTGCGCTGCCTGCCCAATCCGTACTGGAAACCTGAGCTGCGAGCGCAATCAGGACTTGATCAACCAGTGGCCGAGTACCTGGCGGCGCAGCCGGACGTCGAAGAGATGTTCCAGGATATCTACGGTTACCTGTTCAAGTGGCTGCCGCGATTTGCCGCCAGCAACCGCGCCTACGTCACCATTGCCATTGGCTGCACCGGCGGTCATCACCGCTCCGTCTACCTGACCGAACGTCTGGGTCAGGCCCTGCAACAATCCCTGAAGAACGTCCAGGTTCGCCACCGCGACCTCAGCTAAAGGATTCACAACGCGATGCCTGCTCTGGAAATTGAAATCATCAACAAGCTGGGTCTGCACGCCCGCGCTTCTGCAAAATTCGTTGGCGTTGCCGGTGAGTTCAAGGATTGCTCGATCAGAGTAGGACGCACACCGGAATCCACCGTCGACGGCAAAAGCATCATGGCCATGATGATGTTGGCGGCTGGCAAAGGCACAAAGATCCACCTGAGCACTGAAGGCGAACAGGCTGAAGAGGCGCTACAAGCATTGGTGGATTTGATTAACGACTACTTCGGCGAAGGTGGCTGATCCGCATCCCTGTGTAGCAGCTGGCGAAGCCTGCGTTCGGCTGCGAAGCAGTCGTGAAATCAGACAATACGGTCTCACAGGCAAACCGCTTGCACAGGGTTGACGACTGCTTCGCAGCCGAACGCAGGCTTCGCCAGCTGCTACAAAACCCGCGTCAAGCCAACGCCGTATCCATCACCATCATCAAGCAAAAACCCATCAACAATCCCAGGCTAGCCAGTTTGTCGTGACCATTGCGTCGCGACTCCGGGATGACTTCATGGGTCACCACCAGCAGCATTGCCCCGGCCGCCAGCGCCAGACCCAACGGCAATAGCAATTCAGCCAGGCTGACCAGCCACGCACACAACAACGCGAACACCGGTTCGACCAACCCTGATGCCGCACCGATCAGGAACGCCTTGACCCGCGACATCCCTGCCCCGGCTAACACCAATGCAATCACCAGTCCTTCGGGTACATCCTGCAAAGCGATGCCCATGGCCAGGCTGTCGGCATCGGGCATTCCGCCACCAGCCGAAACGCCAACCGCCATACCTTCAGGAATATTGTGGGCAATGATTGCAAACACAAACAGCCAGATTCGCGGCGGGATCACCGGTCGTTCCAATGTACCGACAAGCATTTCCGGGCTGGCCCCGGAGACCTTGCGGTCCACCAGAAATAGCCCGAATGCACCGAGCATGATGCCGAAGCTGATCAGGCCACTGGCCGCCCAAGGTGTCAGCCCCAGGCTTTCGGCCGCGGAAATGCCCGGCACGATCAGCGAAAACGCCGTCGCCGCGAGCATCACCCCGGCACCGAAACCGAGCAAGGTATCGCTGAGCGCCTGGGGCATGCGCCGAATCACCAGGACCGGCACCGCTCCCAGCGCAGTGCCCAAGGCGCAAATCGCCCCACCCTGCAAGGCGCGCAGCAGTTTCGGCTCAAGGTCCAGCCATGCCAATCCCTGGGCACCCAACAACGTCATACCCGCCAGCAGTAACAGCGATCCCAACGCGTAACGAAACATTCGTCCGCTGCCAATCGCCAGTGTTTCAGTGCCCATAGTCAGCCTTGGATTGTTTTTATAGATGACTTAAACCAGCGCAGCCTGATAGCGCGCTGCGACTTCAGGCCAATTGATCACGTTGTAGAACGCGTTGATGTATTCCGGACGACGGTTTTGATAACGCAGGTAATAGGCGTGCTCCCAAACGTCCAGACCGAGGATCGGCGTGTTGCCGTTCATCAGCGGGCTGTCCTGGTTACCACTGCTTTCCACAATCAGGGTCTTTTGCGGCGTGACGCTCAACCACGCCCAGCCACTGCCGAAGCGAGTCAGCGCGGCTTTGGTGAAGGCGTCCTTGAAACTGTCGAGGCCGCCCAGTTGTTCATCGATGGCGGTGGCCAGCGCACCGTCAGGTTTGCCGCCGGCGTTGGGCGCCATGACTTCCCAGAACAGCGAGTGGTTGGCGTGGCCACCGCCCTGGTTTATCACTGCAGCGCGCAGTTTTTCCGGGAGTTGCTCGACGCTTGCCACCAGTTTCTCCACCGACCACTCGGCAAACTCGGTGCCTTCGACCGCAGCGTTGAGGTTGTTGATGTAGGTCTGGTGGTGCTTGGTGTAGTGGATTTCCATGGTTTGCGCATCGATATGCGGTTCCAGGGCGTCGTAGGCATACGGCAAGGCAGGCAGGGTAAAAGCCATTTCAATGGACTCCATGTTGAAGGGGGACAGGCTGATGCCGGGGCGACGCAGCATCCATATGCAGCAAACGATGGGTGCGCGGGTACTCGCCATGTTCACTGATGAAATTCAGCAATTCGACGTAGGTTTTGCTGCTCTGGCGTAGCGCGGCCTCGCGCAAGGCCGGGGCCAGCCGCGGGTCCTGCATGGTCTGCAACAACCGTTGATGGATCGCGCACAGGTACTCGGCGCTCTCCTCCGGCTGGTTCAGACGCAAATGCAGGTCCGCCAGGTTGTGGTGGGAAATCACGCAAGCGGCCACCGCTTCGTCGGCATCCGCCCAGCGCTCGAACAACACCTGGGCCAGCGCCAGTGCCTGCAAGTAAGCCTCGCGGGCATCGACGAACTCGCCCTGCATGAAATGGCGATTGGCCCTTTCGATCGTGCGTTTCCAGTGCTCCATGGTGTGCCTCCAAAGCGGTAGCGGTGATTACACGCCGCCTGCGGTGAGCTTCTCTGGGTTGAGCAACTCTTCCAGTTGGCTGCGCGACAGGTCGGTGTGTTCCAGGGCGACATCAATCACCGGACGGCCCTGCTGATACGCCTTCTTGGCGATCTCCGCGGCTTTTTGGTAACCGATGATCGGGTTGAGTGCGGTGACCAGAATCGGATTGCGTGCCAGCGCTTCCTTGATCCGGGCCTCGTTGACCTTGAAGCTGGCGATGGCTTTGTCGCCCAGCAGGCGGCTGGAGTTGGCCAGCAACTCGATGCTGCTCAGCAGGTTCTGGGCAATGATCGGCAGCATCACGTTGAGTTCGAAGTTGCCCGACTGACCGGCGATCGTGATCACGGTGTCGTTGCCGATCACCTGAGCGGCGACCATCGCCGTGGCTTCCGGGATCACCGGGTTGACTTTGCCCGGCATGATCGACGAGCCCGGCTGCAACGCTTCGAGTTCGATTTCGCCGAGGCCGGCCAATGGCCCGGAGTTCATCCAGCGCAGGTCGTTGGCGATTTTCATCAGCGACACGGCGGTGGCCTTGAGCTGACCGGACACCGCAACCGCCGTGTCCTGGGAACCGATCAGCGCAAACAGGTCCTTGCCTGGCTGGAATTGCACTTGGGTCAGTTTGCTCAGTTGCTGACTGAACAACGCCGCGAACTGCGGATGCGCGTTGATCCCGGTGCCGACTGCGGTGCCGCCCTGGGCCAGGGATTGCAGGCTCGGCAGCAAATCTTGCAGGTGGCCAATATTCGCCTTGAGCTGTTGCGCCCAGCCATTCAGCACCTGGCTCATGCGCACGGGCATGGCGTCCATCAAGTGCGTACGGCCAGTTTTGACGTGGTGATGGACCTGCTCGGCCTTGTGCTCGATCACTTGCACCAGATGCACCAGCGCCGGCAGCAATTGTTCATGCAAGACCAGCGCGGCACTGACGTGGATGGTGGTCGGGATGATGTCGTTGCTGCTCTGGCCGCAGTTGACGTGATCGTTGGGGTTCACCGGCTCGCCGAGCAAACGGCTGGCCAGAGTGGCGATCACTTCGTTGGCGTTCATGTTGGAGCTGGTGCCGGAACCGGTCTGGAAGATATCCACCGGGAAATGCTGCATGAAGTCGCCTTCGAGCAAGCCTTGCGCCGCATCGACGATGGCTTTGCCCTGGGACTCGCTGATCTGCTTGAGTTCGACGTTGGCCCGGGCGGCGGCAGCCTTGGCCAGGATCAACGCGCGAATGAATTGCACCGGCATCGGTTTGCCGCTGATCGGGAAGTTATCCACTGCACGTTGGGTTTGTGCGCCGTAGAGGGCGGCTTCCGGGACTTGCAGCTCGCCCATGCTGTCGCGTTCGATACGAGTGTTACTCATCGGGAAATCCTTGCACCAGTTCTATGAGGGGAATCGAGGGCTGCAACTCGCAGGTCGCCAGTTGCCAGGTGTAGCTCTGCCAGCGTTTGAGCCGGCATTTACACAGGGAGAGACGTTCGAGTTCGCGCAACGGGCGCCAGGCCTGGTCGAGACAATAGGTGCGCCAGTGCCACGGCAGCGCAACATCGGCGGCGGTGTCGAGCAGCAAACGGAAGGAAGTTTCAGCGATGGTCCAGGGCGAGGTTGCCGTACAACAGGCCAGATACCGGCCTTCGGCCAGGTAATGTTCGATCAGGCGCGGCTCATCGGGATCCATCGCGCAACGGATCTGGCGACTCATCCAGCGCCAGCTTTCGAGGTACGGCTGCTCGTGCAAGGCAGAACTCATAATCCGGGCTCATTCGGTAATGAGATTTATTATTAGATGATAATGAGAACCAAAACAACCCCGTAAAACAGATGAGGTCCATTGTGGGAGCGAGCTTGCTCGCGATGGCGATCGCACATTCAACATGTGTGTCGTCTGACACGCCGCCATCGCGAGCAAGCTCGCTCCCACAGGGGCGATGCAACACCATAAAAAAGGCGCGCCATCCGATGGGATGGCGCGCCTTTTTTTTAACGGTCGGGGCTTAGCTCCCCGCCACCGTCATCCGCTCGATCAACACCGAACCGGTGCGAATGTTGCTGCGCAGTTCCAGGTCATTCCCGACCGCAACAATCTGCTTGAACATGTCGCGCATGTTGCCGGCGATGGTCACTTCCTGGACCGCGAACTGGATTTCGCCGTTTTCGACCCAGAAACCCGCCGCGCCACGGGAGTAATCGCCCGTCACCATGTTCAGGCCCTGGCCCATCAGTTCGGTGACCAGCAAGCCACGGCCCATGCGGCGCAGCAGCGCGGCCTGGTCTTCGTCGCCATGGGTGACGAACAGGTTGTGCACGCCTCCGGCGTTGGCGGTGCTCGGCATGCCCAGTTTGCGACCGGAATAGGTGCCGAGGATGTACGACACCAGCACACCATTTTCGACGAACGGTTTGGCGTAGGTCGCCAGGCCATCGCCATCGAACGCCGAACTGCCCATCGCGCGCATCAAGTGCGGACGCTCATCGAGGGTCAGCCATTCCGGGAACAGTTTCTGCCCGAGGGTGCCTTCAAGGAACGACGATTTGCGGTACAGGCTGCCGCCGGACACCGCCGACAGGAAGCTGCCGAACAAACCACCGGCCAGTTCCGCCGAAAACAGCACCGGCACTTCGCAAGTCGGCACCGGACGCGCGCCCAGACGGCTCGCCGCTCGTTGTGCGGCGCGTTGACCGATGCTCACCGGGTCGGCCAGCAAGCTGCCCTGACGGCTCACGTCGTACCAGTAATCGCGCTGCATCTGGCCTTCGGCCTCGGCGATCATTACGCAACTCAAGCTGTGGCGGGTCGATGCGTAACCGCCGATAAACCCGTGGCTGTTGCCATACACGCGACAGCCCTGATGCGTGCTGAGGGTGGTGCCGTCAGCGTTCTTGATCCGGCTGTCGGTGGCAAACGCCGCCGCTTCGCAGCTCAGGGCCATTTCGATGGCTTGCTCGGGGGTGATGTCCCATTCGTGGAACAGGTCGAAATCCTGCAGATCCTTGGCCATCAGCGCGGCGTCTGCCAGGCCCGAAGCTTCGTCTTCAGAGGTGTGCTTGGCGATGGCGAGCGCGGCGGCCACGGTTTCGCGAATCGCGTCGGGACCGCTGGCCGAGGTGCTGGCCGAGCCTTTGCGCTGACCGACGTACAAGGTAATGCCGAAGCCTTGATCGCGGTTGAATTCGACGGTTTCGACTTCCCGCTGACGCACCGACGTGGACAGGCCCTGCTCCAGCGACACCGCGACTTCACAGGCACTGGCACCCTGGCGCTTGGCTTCAGCGATGATCTGCTCGACTTGCTCTTGCAGTGCCGGCAACGCTTGTGGGCCGACGCTTTCAACTGCACTCATGCTGTTCTCCACTCAAATTCTGCTTTCGGCTGGGGCCTTCGAGCGACCGGGCCGGACAAGCGGCCCCCGACTGGTTATCATGGCGGCGTTTCTTTGCGGACGGCCACCATGGTTGATTCTTACGACGACTCCCTCGATACGGGAGAAAAAAGCAAATCCCAGGTCAAACGCGAGCTGCATGCTCTGGTTGACCTCGGCGAACGCCTTACAACGCTCAAGCCTGACTTGCTGGCAAAACTGCCGTTGACCGACGCTATGCGCCGGGCCCTGGCCGATGCGCCCAAGCACACCGCGAATATCGCGCGTAAACGGCACCTTATGTTCATCGGCAAGCTGATGCGCGATCAGGACACTGACGCCATTCTGATGTTGCTCGATCAACTCGATGCCTCCACCCGGCAGTACAACGAACGTTTCCATGGCCTGGAACGCTGGCGCGATCGCTTGATCGCGGGCGACGATGCAGTCCTGGAGAAGTTCGTGCTCGACTACCCGGAGGCTGATCGTCAACAGTTGCGCTCCCTGATCCGTCAGGCCCAGCACGAACTGGCGACCAACAAGCCACCGGCATCGAGCCGTAAAATCTTCAAGTACATCCGTGAGCTGGACGAGACTCAACGCGGTCTGCGTTAAGTCCCGAATCGGGCGGGTTGCCACGCAACTCGCCCGAAGCTCCATCCCTTACGATCCTGTGCCACCCACAGTGATCGCATCGATTTTCAGCGTTGGCTGGCCGACACCCACCGGCACCGACTGCCCATCCTTCCCGCATGTCCCCACACCGCTGTCCAGCGACAGATCGTTACCGACCATCGACACCTTGCTCATGGCTTCCGGCCCGTTGCCGATCAACGTCGCGCCTTTGACCGGGGCAGTGATCTTGCCGTCTTCGATCAGGTACGCCTCGCTGGTGGAGAACACGAATTTGCCGCTGGTGATGTCCACCTGACCGCCGCCGAGGTTGGCGCAATAGATGCCGCGTTTTACCGAAGCGATGATTTCTTCTGGATCGCTTTCGCCGGCCAGCATGTAGGTGTTGGTCATCCGAGGCATCGGCAGGTGCGCGTAGGATTCACGGCGACCGTTACCGGTGCGGGCCACGCCCATCAGGCGCGCGTTGAGCTTGTCCTGCATATAGCCTTTGAGTACGCCGTTTTCGATCAGCGTGGTGCACTCGGTCGGGGTGCCTTCGTCATCGACGCTCAGCGAACCACGGCGACCGGCCAGGGTGCCGTCATCGACGATGGTGCACAGCTTGGAGGCCACCATCTCACCCATGCGCCCGCTATACGCGGAACTGCCCTTGCGGTTGAAGTCGCCTTCCAGGCCATGGCCGACGGCTTCGTGCAGCAGCACACCAGACCAGCCCGAACCCAACACCACCGGCAACGTACCGGCCGGCGCCGGAATCGCTTCCAGGTTCACCAGCGCCTGACGCAAGGCTTCACGGGCATAACCCATGGCGCGGTCATCGCTGAGGAAATAACGGTAATCGGTACGACCGCCGCCGCCATGACCGCCGCGCTCGCGACGGCCATTCTGCTCGACGATCACGCTGACGTTGAAGCGCACCAGCGGCCGCACATCTGCCGCCAGGCTGCCGTCGGTGGACGCCACGAGAATGCGTTCCCAGACCCCGGCCATGCTCACGGTGACTTGCTGGATACGCGGGTCGAGGGCGCGAGTCGCGACGTCGATACGCTTGAGCAGGTCGACTTTCTCGGCGCGGGTCATCACTTCCAGCGGGTTGTCCGGCCCGTACAACTGGGCGACGTCCTGAGTGGTGAATGCTTGCACCGTGCCGTTCTGCCCGGCACGAGAAATCGAACGGGCCGCACGCGCCGCCGCGCCGAGCGCTTCGAGGGTGATGGCATTGCTGTAGGCAAAACCGGTTTTCTCACCCGATTGCGCGCGCACGCCGACGCCTTGGTCGAGGTTGAAGCTGCCTTCCTTGACGATCCCGTCTTCCAGCGCCCAGGACTCGGAAATCTGGCCCTGGAAATACAGGTCGGCAGCATCGATACCCGGGCCGGCCAGATCACCGAGCACACTTTGCAGGCTCTCGATGGTCACGCCGCCGGGCGCTAACAGGTGGTCACTGACTGAGGACAACAACTCGCTCATATGCTTTACGCCTTAAATTCATCGTTCTGAGGCAGGTCGCTGGGCGCCCTGCGAGAAAAAGCGCCGGTGACTGGACACCGGCATCCGCGCCCTGATCGACGCCTGTTCGCTGCTATCGCGTTCGGCCAGCAGCACGGCCTCGCCTTGATCCTGTTGCGCCACCACGCGACCCCACGGGTCGACAATGGCAGCGTGTCCATAAGTTTCACGCGGCCCCGGATGGGTACCACCCTGGGCGGCCGCGAGTACATAACACTGGGTTTCGATGGCCCGTGCGCGGATCAGCACATCCCAATGGGCCGCGCCGGTCACGGCGGTGAAGGCCGACGGCGCGGTGATCAGCTCCGCTCCGGCGGCACGCAATTCGCTGTACAGCTCAGGGAAGCGCAGGTCATAACACACCGTCAGGCCGACCCGACCGACGGGCGTGTCTGCCACCACCACGCCACTGCCATAAGCATAGTCATCGGATTCACGGTAACGCCCGCGATTGTCCGCTACGTCGACGTCGAACAGGTGCAACTTGTCATACCGTGCAACGGTTTCGCCCTGGTCATTCACCAGCAGCGAGCAGGCATGCACTTTCGCCATCGGCTGATCCACCGGCGGCAACGGCAAAGTGCCGGCGACTATCCATAACTTGAGGGCGCGGGCGGTCTGTTTCAACCACGGCAGGATCGGACCTTCACCCAACGCTTCGGCGCGACCGATATCGGCGATGTCGCGACGGCCCATGGCCGCGAAGTTTTCCGGCAGCACCGCGAGCCTCGCGCCAGCGTTCGCCGCTTGTTCAAGCAGACGACGGGCCTGGGCCAGATTAGCCAGCACATCGCTCTGGCTGACCATTTGAATCACCGCTACAGACATGGCCATTTCCCTATTCGAATCAACACAAGACCTGTAGGAGCGAGGCTTGCCCGCGAACCGAAGCACCACGGTGTGTCAGGAAAGACGCCTTCGCGGGCAAGCCTCGCTCCTACAGAGGTAAGCGCCATGCTACTCCATCAAACGCAGAGGAGGCTTTTCAAAAAGGCTTGTCCAGGGTGATCTTCGGTTCTTTCCATGGGCCTTTGACGGTGTATTTGACGCTGGCAAAACGCGCCACGCGGTCGCCAATCAGTTTGTCGATCAGGAACAGCGCGCCACCAATGGCCGGCGCGCCGACAATCAGCGCGGCAATCGGCAGGTTGTTGGTCAGTGGCAACGTCACCAGCAACTTGGCATCGACCTGATCGCCGACCAGATCGAGCGTGCCATTGAGCTCAAGGTTGCTCGACGGACCGGTCAACAGGATCGGCTCGCGGGTCACGTAAACCCCGTTGCTAGCCACCAGCAGGCCTTTGACCCGGTCGTAACTCAGGCCTTTGCCAAACAGGTCGGAGAAGTCCAGGCGCAGGCGGCGGCCGATGGAGTTGAAGTTGAGCAAGCCGAACACCCGCAACGCTTGGGCACTGCCCTCGACTTCAACGAACTGACCTTTATTCAGCGAAGCATCGAGGCTGCCGGAGAAACGCTTGGTGGCCAGCCACGCCGGAGAACCGGGCCAGCGACCGTCGACGTCCATGTGAAACTCTTCACTGGTCACGCTCGGCGCAAAGCCCCAGCCCTTGAGCACATCGGCGAGGTTTTTGCCGCTGATCCGGCCCTTATACCAACTGCTGGTGGCGCCCGGCGTGCCTTCCCAGCCACCGCTGCCCTGCAACAGGATGCCTTTGAGGCCCATATCCAGCGTATTAAGCGCGATGCCTTTGGCGGTTGGCCGGACTTTCAGCGACCAGCCGCCCACCAGGTCAGTGCCCTGGAACAGCTGATTGATCGTGATATCCAGCGCCGGGATCTTGCTCGGGTCCACGGACGCCAAGGGGTCTGGCGAGTTTTCGTCGGCCAGCACGGTCGGATCGGGTGCCGGCAACCGCACGTATTGCAGATTGATCGCAATCGGCGCGGCTTTCGCGTCGGGGATGTTCACATTGCCCTTGGCCTGCTGACTGTCGAGTTGCAAAGCCCAGGCTGACGGCTTGCGGGTCAACTGCACCGAGGCTTGATCGAGGGTTGTACCGAAACCGCTGAGCTTGTCGACCTTGAAGTCCGCGCCGCTGAGCAACTGCTTGGCACTGCCGCCCGGATCCTGGCCGGCATACTTGTCCGCCAGATCCTTCCACGGGCCGACATCCAGCTCCGACAGCACGCCACTGACGCGCAGGCCTTTGTTCGCCGGCAACACGGCATTGCCGCCACCGAGAAACAATTCGCCGCGACCGTCGGCAAAATTACCGGAGGGTGCTGCGAACGTGAAGTTCGCCAGATCGCCATAGGTGACCCAATAACGCCGCTCCGGCCCTTGCAGGGTCATGCGGAACACCGTGTCACGGCCCACGTCCGCCGCCATGCCGAACGGCGCCGGCAAATCGACGGCGACGCCTTTGAGGTTAGAGCTGACGATCAATTGACTGTCGGCGCCGTTGAGGTTCAGTTGCAGCTGATAGGGAACGATGCCGGATACCGGTAACGGCTGGGTCACGTTCAGCCAGTCGGTGAGTTTCTTCACCTCGACCTGACCGGAAGCGGTGACCCGGGTATCGAGCCTGCCCGGACTGCCATCGGCGAAGATTTGCGCAGTGACCGGCTTGTCGAACGCCTTCGCAGTGATGTTCTGCCCGCTCAGGCCCTTGCTGCTGTCGAAGCGGAAATCGCCCTTGAGCTGCGTCAGTTCCAACGTCGGTTCGGCCAGTTTCAGCCGCGCCTTGTTGGTCTTGAAGTCGACAATAATCTTTGGCTGGTCGCCCTTGGCCAGCGGGATATCGAGCTTGAGTTTGCCCTGCAAATCGCCCTCGCCTTCCCAACCGGCGAAGGTGTCGGCGGTGCCGATCGGTGCTTGCTGCAAAATCTTCAGGCCATCGCCCAAGCCGCCGGCAAACCCCCCATCGAGGAACATGTGGACGTTCTGCCCGGCCGGCGCGTGCGGAATATTGACGTAGACATCGCTGACCTGGGTGTCGAGCAACTGGCCTTTGCTGGCCAGAATGCGCACGCCGCTGTCTTCAATAAACACATCGCCACTGACCTTGCTGACATGCGGCCAACCCGGCTGGAACGCCAGTTCGGCGTCGTGCACCTTGAAGAACAGGCTGATGCTGCGCGCGGTATCTTCGGCGCCATGGTTCAGCGAGCCTTGGTACTGGAAGAAGCCCTGGTCCACCGCGCCTTTGAGGATTGCCGTGCGCAGCCATTCGTCCAGCGCCGGGCTGAGCACGGTCGGCAGGTACTTGGCGGTGTATTTGCCGTCGCCGTCCACCAGGCCGACCCGCAGGTCCATGTAGTCTTCCTGGGTGTGGTCGAAATGCAGGCGGATCAGGAAATCGCCGGCAATCTTGCCCTCTTCGCCGAGTACCTTCAGGTACGGCGCGATCAGGGTGAAGCCTTCTTTATCGAGCTTCCAGGTCAGCCGGGCATTGGCCTGAATGTATTGCCATGGCTTGGCGAAAATCGGGTCCAGGTGCAGGGAAAAATCCTTGCTGTCCATGCGCAACTCGCCGTGACCAAGGTCGCCGCTGATGCTGCCACTGACATTTCGCGCCGCCGGTGCGCCGTGATAGGCGTCGAAACCGACCCGCTCCAGGTTGGCGGCGAAACTGAATTTGCTGTCGTCGGTGGCGTTGGGCCGCATGTCGATCAGCACGTTACGCAATGCACCGGTGACCTTGAGTTTATCCACTGCGGTGGCCACGCCTTCAGGCAACGGTCCCAGCGCATTGAGCAGCGGCGTGAGCGGGGTCAGGTCCAGTCGATCGGCTTGCAGGTGCCAGAGTTCTTCGTTTTTGTCAGTGGCGACGCTTTGCTTGAGTTGCAGATGGGTTTCCCAGCGGGTGTCACCAAAATTCATCGACAGGGAATCGAGAGTCACCAGGGCGCCTTCGTCGCTGCGCTGGAAGTAAGCGTTGATCGCCAGGTTGTTGAGCTGGATCGGCTTACGCTCGGCGTAGGCACCCTTGATTTGCGGAGCATTCAGGCGAATCGCCGCGCTTTGCACAGCGCCTTTGTCCCAGTTCAGCCACAGCTCGCCACCGGCCTTGATCTCGGAGAAATTCCATTGCTGGGTCAAGCGGCCGGGCAACCATTTCGACCAATCGCTTTGCGGCAGGCTCAGGTAAGCCTCCGCCGCTCCGTCCTTCCAGGCGCTGGCCCGCACGCGGGTGCGCAGGCTCATGGCCACGGGTTGACCATCGGGCAGGGTCAGGCGCGCGTCGAGGCGTTGACGAGAGGCGCCGGTTTTCAGATTGATGCCAACGTAGGTCAACGTCAGCGGAGGATGATCCACCGGTTGCAAGGTGATCTGGCTATCGAGGATCGACAGCTGTTCGACCATCTGCATGCGATTGAGCAATTGCTCCGGGTCCATTGGCTGATCTTGCTGCACCGGCAGACCTTCCAGCGCCCATTTACCATCCTCGCCTTCCTTGAGGCTGATCTTCAGGCCGTTGAGTTCCAGGTGAGCAATGCGCACTTCGCGAGCCAACAGGCTGGCCCAAAGGTCTGGCACGGCACGCACGTTATCCAGGCGCAGGGCATTGGTGCCCGCGCCGACCGTCACGTCGTGGGCCAGCAGAATGGGTGCAAAACCGCTCCAGTTGCCCTCAAGCTTGCCGATTTGCAGGGGCATGCCCAGCGCGGCACTGGCCTTGGTCTCGACGTCGGCGCGGTATTCGGCCACCAGCGGCGTCAGTTCCCGACCGAGGCTGACGTACAACGCCATCAGCACCAGAACCAACGCACACAGGCCCAGTCCCCAGCGGGTCAGTGCGGCCAAAATGCGTGTCAGACGGTCCATGTCAGGTGGCTCCCATGGCAAAAATACTGCAAAAAGCTGAGGCCAGCCGTTCTAGTCGCGGTGAAACCTGGAGATTCAGAGCAGCACCACGTCGTATTGTTCCTGGGAATACATGGTTTCGACCTGAAAACGAATGGTGCGACCGATGAACCCTTCCAGTTCGGCAACGTTACCCGACTCTTCGTCGAGCAAGCGATCCACTACTTTCTGATTCGCCAATACACGATAGCCTTCCGCCTGATAGGCGCGGGCTTCGCGGAGGATTTCGCGGAAAATTTCGTAGCAGACCGTTTCCGGAGTCTTCAGCTTGCCGCGCCCCTGACAACTGCTGCACGGCTCGCACAACACTTGTTCAAGACTTTCGCGGGTGCGCTTGCGAGTCATCTGCACCAGGCCCAACTCGGTGATGCCGATGATGTTGGTCTTGGCGTGATCGCGTTCCAGTTGCTTCTCGAGCGTGCGTAATACCTGGCGCTGGTGCTCTTCGTCTTCCATGTCGATGAAGTCGATGATGATGATCCCGCCGAGGTTGCGCAGGCGCAGCTGACGAGCGATGGCGGTGGCAGCTTCGAGGTTGGTCTTGAAGATGGTTTCTTCGAGATTGCGATGGCCGACGAACGCGCCGGTATTGACGTCGATGGTGCTCATGGCTTCCGCCGGGTCCACCACCAGATAGCCACCAGACTTGAGCGGCACCTTGCGCTCCAGGGCTTTCTGAATTTCGTCTTCGACGCCGTACAGGTCGAAAATCGGCCGCTCGCCCGGATAATGCTCAAGGCGATCAGCGATTTCCGGCATCAGTTCGGCGACGAACTGTGTGGTTTTCTGGAAGGTTTCCCGGGAGTCGATGCGGATCTTCTCGATCTTCGGGCTCACCAGGTCACGCAAGGTGCGCAGGGCCAGGCCGAGGTCTTCGTAGATCACGCTCGGCGCGCCGATGGTTTGAATCTGGGCGTTGATCTGGTCCCACAGACGGCGCAGGTAGCGGATGTCCATGAGGATTTCATCGGCACCGGCACCTTCGGCGGCGGTGCGCAGAATGAAGCCGCCGGCTTCCTTGATGCCTTCTTTGGCCACACAGTCGGTGACCACTTGCTTGAGGCGTTCGCGCTCGGCTTCGTCTTCGATTTTCAGGGAAATGCCGACGTGCGCCGTGCGCGGCATGTACACCAGATAGCGCGATGGAATCGACAGCTGCGTGGTCAGGCGCGCGCCTTTGGAGCCGATCGGGTCCTTGGTGACTTGCACTACAAGGCTCTGGCCTTCGTGCACCAGGCTGCTGATGCTTTCTACCGCAGGGCCTTCACGCAGGGAGATTTCCGAAGCGTGAATGAACGCGGCACGGTCCAGGCCGATGTCGACGAAAGCCGCCTGCATGCCCGGCAATACCCGCACAACCTTGCCTTTATAAATGTTGCCGACGATGCCGCGCTTTTGTGTGCGCTCGACGTGAACTTCTTGCAGGACACCGTTTTCAACCACCGCCACGCGCGATTCCATCGGCGTGATGTTGATCAGGATCTCTTCACTCATGGCAGGGTCTCGTTCAGGCATGTTCACGATAATGGCCGCATCTAGTCAGTACGACGCTCAGCGCGCGTTAAGGGTTTGCCAACAGGGTATGCCGAAATGGCCGAGCAGTTCTGCGCTTTCGCACAGCGGCAATCCAACCACCGCCGAATAGCTGCCATCGAGCCCGGCGACAAACACTGCGCCCAACCCTTGAATGCCATAGCCGCCAGCCTTGTCGTGGGGTTCGCCGCTGGCCCAGTAGGCCGCCGCTTCCTCGCGACTGATGCTGCGAAAACGTACCAGGCTGCGCACCACTCGAGTCTCGCAACGCTCGCCGTCAAGCACGGCAATCGCCGTCAGGACTTCGTGCTCCTGCCCCGACAACATCATAAGCATGGCGCACGCATCGGCTTCGTCCACTGGCTTGCCGAGAATTTTCCCGTCCAGTACCACGGCGGTATCCGCACCCAATACGCAAAATGCTGTGTCGGACACAACCGTACGGCGCCCGGCCTCGGCCTTGCCGCGCGCCAGACGCTCGACATAGGCCGATGGGGATTCGTTGTGCAAAGGGGTTTCATCGATGTCCGCACTGATGGCGGAGAACGGCACGCCGATCTGCGTGAGCAGTTCACGGCGACGTGGCGAGCCTGAGGCGAGGTATAACTGCGTCATCAAGACATCTCCCTGTTTAGTGCCCTGCCTCACAAGTACTGCTCCTTTTTGGCGGCGTCTGGGCACCGGTGCGGGCACATGCCTGACCGAATTAATTGATTTTGTAGCGCCGACGCAGACCACGCAAACCGAAGCTGACCCATGGCCAGAGCAACGCGCTCACCAGGGCCGGCAGCACCAAAGCCAAGGTTGGCTGGCGGTTACCGGTCAGGGCGCTCAGCCACAGTTGCACCAGTTGGGCGAGGCCGAAGATCACCAGAAGCACCAGGCACTGCTGCCACATCGGGAACATCCGCAGGCGCTGTTGCAACGCCAACACCAGATAGGTGATGAGCGTCAGGATCAACGCGTTCTGGCCGAGCAATGTGCCATAGAGCACGTCTTCAGCCAGCCCCAGGCAAAACGCGGTGACCATGCCGACTTTCTGCGGCAGGGCCAACGCCCAGAATGCCAGCAGCAACGCCAGCCACAGCGGACGCAGGATTTCCATGAATTGCGGCAACGGCGAAACGCTGAGCAGCAGGCCGATGGCGAAAGTCAGCCAGACGATCCAGCCGTTTCGGGATGAAGTAGCACCCGCCATTATTCTCTTCCCTTAGTGGTGGCCGGTGCAGAGACAGGCGGTTTGGCAGCGGGTTTCGCAGCAGCCGGTTTGGCGACAGGCTTGGCCGGATGGGTCGTGGCCGCTGGCTTGGCCGGTGTCGTTGCAGCCGGCGTTGCGGCGGCTGGCGCGGTGGCCGGCGCAGCAACGGCCGGGGTCGGCACGACCGCAGGAATCGGTTTAGGCACGGTGGCCGGAATGATCGGCCCGCCGCCATGCTGGTCCAGTGCTTCCTGGGCCTGGGCGGCGTCGTTGGCGCGCTCTTCCGCGGTGCGGCCATCGCTGAACACCAGCAACAGATAACGGCTGCGGTTCAGGGCGGCGGTCGGCACGGCGCGGACGATGGCAAACGGCTGACCAGAATCGTGAATCACTTCCTTGACCGTCGCCACCGGGTAACCTGCCGGGAAGCGCTGGCCGAGGCCGGAGCTGACCAACAGATCGCCTTCTTTAATGTCGGCAGTGTCGGCCACGTGACGCAGTTCGAGGCGCTCAGGATTACCGGTGCCGCTGGCAATCGCGCGCAGACCGTTGCGGTTCACCTGCACAGGAATGCTGTGGGTCGTATCCGTCAGCAACAGAACACGGGAGGTGTACGGCATCAACTCCACCACCTGGCCCATCAGGCCACGGGCGTCGAGCACCGGCTGACCGAGGATCACACCGTCGCGCTCACCTTTATTGATGATGATGCGATGTGTGAACGGGTTGGGGTCCATGCCGATCAACTCGGCCACTTCGACCTTCTCATTGACCAACGCGGAGGAATTGAGCAACTCGCGCAGCCGAACGTTCTGCTCGGTGAGGGCGGCAAGCTTTTGCATGCGACCCTGCAACAGCAGGTTTTCGGTCTTGAGTTTTTCGTTCTCGGCAACCAGTTCGGTACGGCTGCCAAATTGGCTGGCCACACCTTGCCATAGCCGCTGCGGCAGGTCGGTGATCCAGTAAGACTGCATCAGCACCAGCGACATCTGACTACGCACTGGCTTGAGCAGTGTGAAGCGGGCATCGACGACCATCAGCGCGACCGATAGCACGACCAGCACCAACAAGCGCACGCCCAGTGAGGGGCCCTTGGCGAAAAGCGGTTTAATAAGCCGCTCCTCCCAGGCAAATGTTCTCTTTATTCATACGGCATCAAACCGGCCTGGATGCAGACTGACAGAAGATAAACGCAACAGGCAGCACTGCAAAGTGCTGCCTGCGCGCTCACAGCATAGATGCAACCCAACGACTTATTCGCTGGAGAGCAGGTCCATGGTGTGTTTATCCATCATTTCCAGGGCACGACCACCGCCGCGAGCCACGCAGGTCAGCGGGTCTTCGGCAACGATCACCGGCAGACCGGTTTCCTGGGCCAGCAACTTATCGAGGTCGCGCAGCAAGGCGCCACCACCGGTCAGTACCAGGCCACGCTCGGCGATATCGGAAGCCAGTTCCGGCGGCGATTGCTCCAGGGCACTTTTCACAGCCTGAACGATGGTGGCCAGGGACTCTTGCAGAGCTTCCAGCACTTCATTGGAGTTCAGGGTGAATGCGCGTGGAACGCCTTCCGCCAGGTTACGACCACGTACGTCGACTTCACGTACTTCGCCGCCCGGGTAGGCCGTACCGATTTCCTGTTTGATGCGCTCGGCGGTGGATTCGCCGATCAGGCTGCCGTAGTTGCGACGCACGTAGGTGATGATCGCTTCGTCGAAGCGGTCGCCGCCAACCCGTACGGATTCGGCGTAAACCACACCGTTCAGGGAGATCAGCGCAATTTCAGTGGTACCGCCACCGATATCGACAACCATCGAACCGCGTGCTTCTTCAACCGGCAGGCCGGCACCGATCGCAGCAGCCATCGGCTCTTCGATCAGGAACACTTCACGCGCACCGGCACCAAGGGCCGATTCACGGATGGCACGACGCTCCACCTGGGTGGATTTGCAGGGAACGCAGATCAGCACACGAGGGCTAGGCTGCAGGAAGCTGTTTTCGTGAACCTTGTTGATAAAGTACTGCAGCATCTTTTCGCAAACGCTGAAGTCGGCAATAACGCCGTCTTTCATCGGACGAATGGCTGCAATGTTGCCCGGCGTACGGCCGAGCATGCGCTTGGCCTCGGTGCCGACAGCAACGACACTTTTCTGGTTACCGTGTGTCCGAATAGCCACAACCGATGGCTCATTCAGGACGATTCCGCGCTCGCGCACGTAATTCAGGGTGTTGGCAGTGCCAAGGTCAAT
>NZ_JBIUXZ010000011.1:0-20478 GCF_044744265.1 Pseudomonas sp. NPDC087342 | reverse complement strand
CAGTTTCTTGAACATGGGAAAGGGACCCTAGGCAACGCGTGGGTAAAAAAAGTGCGGCAAACTCTAACAACGACAGGGATTTTGGGCAAGGCGCCAATATGTTAAATTGGCCGCTTTTCTGTGCACCAACCCCCACAATCGCGGCCTTATGACCGTAGAAATGCGGTAGTGTTCCGACAATCTAACACACGGACGCCGTCCGTTCTGTTTTCCACTGGAGAATCGCAATGGCGCTTGAACGCTCCGACGTGGAAAAAATCGCTCATCTGGCCTGCCTTGGCCTGAATGATGCCGATCTTCCACACATCACTTCGGCCCTGAACAGCATTCTCGGGCTGGTCGACGAAATGCAGGCAGTCAATACCGATGGTATCGAGCCGCTGGCCCACCCACTGGAAGCCAGCCAGCGCCTGCGCGCAGACGTCGTGACCGAGACCAATCATCGCGAGGCCTATCAGTCCATCGCACCAGCGGTCGAAAACGGCCTGTACCTGGTTCCGAAAGTCATCGACTAAAGGGAAAGAGCCTGCAATGCATCAAATGACTCTGGCCGAGATCGCCCGCGGACTCGCCGATAAAAAGTTTTCTTCCGAAGAGCTGACCAAAGTCCTGCTGGCGCGCATCGCGCAGCTCGATCCACAGCTCAACAGTTTCATCAGCCTCACCGAAGACCTGGCGCTCCAGCAGGCGAAAGCCGCTGACGCACGCCGGGCCAATGGTGAGAGCGGCGCCCTGCTCGGCGCGCCGATCGCCCATAAAGACCTGTTCTGCACCCAGGGCATCCGTACCAGCTGCGGCTCGAAGATGCTCGACAACTTTAAAGCACCGTACGACGCCACCGTGGTTGCCAAACTGGCCGCCGCCGGTGCCGTGACCCTTGGCAAGACCAACATGGACGAATTCGCCATGGGGTCGGCCAACGAGTCGAGCTACTACGGCGCGGTGAAAAACCCGTGGAACCTGGAACACGTGCCGGGCGGTTCGTCCGGTGGTTCGGCAGCCGCCGTTGCCGCTCGTCTACTGCCAGCCGCGACCGCCACCGACACCGGCGGCTCGATCCGCCAACCGGCTGCGTTCACCAACCTTACCGGCCTGAAACCGACGTACGGTCGTGTTTCACGCTGGGGCATGATTGCCTACGCGTCCAGTCTCGACCAGGGCGGCCCATTGGCGCGCACCGCCGAAGACTGCGCGATCCTGCTGCAAGGCATGGCCGGTTTCGATGCGAATGACTCCACCAGCATCGACGAACCGGTGCCGGATTACAGCGCCAGCCTGAATAGCTCGCTGCAAGGCCTGCGCATCGGCGTGCCGAAGGAATACTTCAGCGCCGGTCTCGACCCGCGCATCGCCGAGCTGATCCACAACAGCATCAAGGAGCTGGAAAAGCTCGGCGCCGTGATCAAGGAAATCAGCCTGCCGAACATGCAGCACGCGATCCCTGCGTACTACGTGATCGCCCCGGCCGAAGCTTCTTCCAACCTGTCGCGTTTCGACGGTGTGCGTTTCGGCCATCGCTGCGAAGACCCGAAGAGCCTGGAAGACCTGTACAAGCGTTCCCGTGGCGAAGGTTTCGGCGCGGAAGTACAGCGCCGGATCATGGTCGGTGCCTACGCGCTGTCCGCCGGTTACTACGACGCCTACTACCTGAAGGCGCAGAAAATCCGTCGCCTGGTGAAGAACGATTTCATGGCCGCTTTCAATGAGGTCGACATCATCCTCGGCCCAACCACGCCGAACCCGGCCTGGAAGCTTGGCGCCAAGAACAGCGACCCGGTCGCTGCCTATCTGGAAGACGTCTACACCATCACCGCCAACCTCGCCGGTCTGCCGGGCTTGTCCATGCCAGCCGGTTTTGTCGATGGTCTGCCGGTCGGCGTGCAATTGCTCGCCCCGTATTTCCAGGAAGGCCGTTTGCTCAACGTTGCGCACCAGTATCAGTTGAACACTGACTGGCACACCCGCACCCCAACCGGCTTCTGAGGAGAAACACATGCAATGGGAAGTCGTGATCGGGCTGGAGATTCATACCCAGCTCACCACCCGGTCGAAAATCTTTTCCGGTAGTTCCACCACGTTCGGTTCCGAGCCGAACACCCAGGCTAGCCTGGTAGACTTGGGCATGCCCGGCGTACTGCCGGTGTTGAACCAGGAAGCGGTGCGCATGGCGGTGATGTTCGGCCTGGCCATCGATGCCGAGATCGGCCAGCACAACGTGTTCGCCCGCAAAAACTATTTCTACCCGGACCTGCCGAAGGGTTACCAGATCAGCCAGATGGAATTGCCGATCGTCGGCAAGGGCCACCTGGACATCGCCATGGAAGACGGCACGATCAAACGTGTCGGCGTAACCCGTGCGCACCTGGAAGAAGACGCCGGTAAAAGCCTGCACGAAGAGTTCAACGGCGCCACCGGCATCGACCTGAACCGTGCCGGCACGCCGCTGCTGGAAATCGTTTCCGAGCCGGACATGCGCAGCGCCAAGGAAGCCGTGGCCTACGTCAAGACGGTCCACGCGCTGGTGCGTTACCTGGGCATCTGTGACGGCAACATGGCCGAGGGTTCGCTGCGTTGCGACTGCAACGTGTCGATCCGTCCGAAAGGCCAGGTTGAATTCGGCACTCGCTGCGAGATCAAGAACGTCAACTCGTTCCGCTTCATCGAGAAGGCGATCAACAGTGAAGTGCGTCGCCAGATCGAGCTGATCGAAGACGGCGGCAAAGTGATCCAGCAGACGCGTCTGTACGATCCGAACAAGGACGAAACCCGTCCGATGCGTAGCAAAGAGGAAGCCAACGACTACCGTTACTTCCCGGATCCGGACCTGTTGCCAGTGGTCATCGAGAACTCGTTCCTCGACGACGTGCGCGCCACCCTGCCGGAATTGCCACCGCAGAAACGCGAGCGCTTCCAGGCGCAGTTCGGTCTGTCGGTGTATGACGCGAGCGTCCTGGCCACCAGCCGCGAGCAAGCCGATTACTTCGAGAAAGTTGCAAGCATTGGCGGCGACGCCAAACTGGCGGCCAACTGGGTCATGGTTGAACTGGGCAGCCTGTTGAACAAACAGGGCCTGGACATCGACCAGTCGCCGGTTTCCGCCGAGCAACTGGGCGGCATGCTGCTGCGCATCACCGACAACACCATCTCCGGCAAAATCGCCAAGGTTGTGTTCGAAGCGATGGCCAACGGCGAAGGCAACGGCGAAGGCAACGCGGACGAGATCATCGAAAAACGTGGCCTGAAGCAAGTGACCGACAGCGGCGCGATCTCTGCGGTGCTCGACGAGATGCTCGCGGCCAACGCCGAACAGGTTGAACAATACCGCGCGGCAGACGAAGCCAAACGCGGCAAGATGTTCGGCTTCTTCGTCGGCCAGGCCATGAAAGCCTCCAAAGGCAAGGCCAACCCGCAACAGGTCAACGAACTGCTGAAAAGCAAGCTCGAAGGCTGATGGACATGGAGCCAGATTTAATGCCTGGCTCTAACCCCCTGTGGGAGCGGGCTTGCTGTGGCGAGGGGGCTTGCCCCCGTTGGACTGCGGAGCAGTCCCAAGACGTCTGTTTTGGGGGCCGCTTCGCGACCCAACGGGGGCAAGCCCCCTCGCCACACAGGCTCGCTCCCACATTTGTTTGTGGAAATCCTTTATGAAGCGTCTACTCGGCGCCTGCGCCCTGCTCTCCCTGTTGGCCGGTTGCGCCAGCAACGACATCATCGATCCACACGGTTACGACAAGACCGGCACAGCGTCCTATTACGGCGCCAAACACCAAGGCAAACGCACCGCCAGTGGCGAGCGTTTCGACAAGAATTCCCTGACCGCCGCCCACCGCCAGTTACCGTTCGGTACGCGGGTGAAGGTCACCAATCTGAATAACGACAAATCCTGCGTGGTGCGGATCAACGACCGTGGGCCGCATACCCGTGGGCGCCTGATCGACGTGTCCCATGCCGCTGCAGTACGGCTCGGCATGATCGGCAGCGGCACCGCCAAGGTTCGCGTGCAGGCCCTCGATGACTGATCCCCGCCACCACGGAGCGCGACCATTTACGGCCTAGAAGACATCCCCCTGCTGAGCATGATCGAACTGCTCAGCGGCCTGTTTCTGCTGATCGCCGGCGCCGAGCTGATGGTGCGCGCCGCCGTGCGCCTGGCCGCGCGCCTGCATGTACGGCCACTGATCATCGGCCTGACCATCGTCGCCCTCGGCAGCAGCGCGCCGCAAATGGCCGTCAGCCTGCAAGCGATGCTCGCGCAAAACGCTGACATCGCCGTCGGCAGCGTGATCGGCAGCAGCATCTTCAACATCCTCGTCACCCTCGGCCTGTCGGCGCTGATCATTCCGTTGCGCGTGTCGCGACAACTGGTGCGTCTGGACATCCCGCTGATGATCGGCGCCAGCCTGCTGGTCTGCGTATTGGCCTGGAACGAAGAACTGACCCGCACCGACGGCGTGATCCTGTTAGGCGCGCTGGTGTTGTATTTGGGTTTGCTGCTGCGCCAGTCGCGGCACTCGGCCCGGCCGCCATCGAGCGATGAATCAAAGGCACAGGCGCCGTGGATCAGCAGTCTGCTGATGATCGTCGCCGGGCTGGCGATGCTGGTGTATGCCGGGCATTTGTTGCTGGGGGCCGCGGTATCGGTCGCCACCGACCTGGGGCTGTCGGAGCGGATCATCGGCCTGACCATCGTCGCCATCAGCACGTCTCTGCCGGAACTGGCCACCTCGTTGATCGCCGCCTTGCGCGGTCAGCGCGAGATCGCCGTGGGCAACGTGATCGGCAGCAATCTGTTCAACCTGTTGGGCGTGCTCGGCTTTACCGCACTGGTGGCGCCGTCGCCGCTGTCGGTGTCGCCCAACGCTCTGGCTTTCGACTTGCCGGTGATGCTCGGCGTCGCCGTGCTGTGCCTGCCGGTGTTCTATTCCGGTTATCGGGTGACCCGCGCCGAAGGCCTGCTGTTTCTCGGTTTGTACCTGGCGTATGGGTTGCACGTGGTGTCGTTCACCACCGGCATGCCGCTGGCCGGCAAGCTTGAACACTTGATGCTGATTTTCGTCCTGCCGGCGCTGGTGGCGTTCTTGCTGTTTACGTCGCTGCGCGCCTGGCGTCGCCAACACCACAAGAGGGATGTGCCATGACCGAAAACAAAAAGCCCGGGGTTGAAGTCCGCCGCCAAGTGATGGGCGATGCCTTCGTCGACCGCGCACTGGGCAATGCCACCGAGTTCAGTCAGCCGCTACAGGATTTCGTCAACGAACACGCCTGGGGCAGCGTCTGGAATCGCGAAGGCCTGCCGCTGAAAACCCGCAGCCTGATCACCCTCGCCGCGCTGACCGCGTTGAAGTGCCCGCAAGAGTTGAAAGGTCATGTGCGCGGTGCGCTGAACAACGGTTGCACCGTGGACGAGATTCGCGAGGCGTTGCTGCATTGCGCGGTGTATGCCGGTGTGCCGGCGGCGATTGATGCGTTTCGCGCGGCGCAGGAAGTGATCGATAGTTACCAGAAGCCGGAGTAAGCGGGTCCATCGCCTTCGCGGGCAAGCCTCGCTCCTACAGGGGATCACCGAACCTGTAGGAGCGAGGCTTGCCCGCGAAGAGGCCCTCAAAACCACCGCAAATCCTGAAGCTAAATCCACCCACCCCACTGCAACACAAAGATCCCGATATTGGTGGTGATCGCCGCCATCAATGTGGTGATCACAATAATCGCCGCCGCCAGTTCATGGTTGCCGTTAGCCTGGCGCGCCATGACAAAACTCGCCGCCGCCGTCGGGCTGCCGAAGTACAGAAATAGAATCCCCAACTCCGCCCCGCGAAAGCCCCACAACCACGCGCCGACGGTCGCGAACACCGGCAGGCCGATCATCTTCACCAGGCTGGAACTCAGCGCCATGCTGCCGCTCTTGCGCAACGCCGCGAGCGACAAAGTGCCGCCGATGCAGATCAGCGCCAATGGCAGCGTGGTTTGCGCAAGGTACTGGCCGGACGTTTCCAGCCACCCCGGCAAACCGATTTTGAAATAGGCAAACGGCGCCGCCGCAAACACGCTGATGATCAGCGGGTTGCTGAACACGCTTTTGCAGATGCTCCACGGATCGGACTTGATCACCGGGCTGTATACCGCCAGCACGATGGTCGAGAGGGTGTTGTAGAACAGGATCACCAGCGCCGCGAGAATCGCCCCGAGGGAAATCCCGTAGTCGCCGTACATGCTCGCCGCCAGCGCGAGGCCGATCACACCGTTGTTGCCGCGAAACGCGCCCTGGGTGTAGATGCCACGATCTTCGCGCGGACACTTCCAGATCGCCCAGCCCCAGGCGCCGGCAAAGCTCACCAGCGTGGCCAACGAGAAATAGATCAGCAGCGCCGGTTGCAACGCGGCGTGCAGGTCGGCATGCAAGATGCCCAGAAACAGCAACGCCGGCATGGTGACGTTAAACACCAGGGCCGACGCTGTGTGGATGAAGTTGTCGTTGATCCAGTCGATGCGCTTGAGCAGCACACCCAGAAACAGCATGGCAAACACCGGCGCGGTGATGTTCAGGGTTTCGAGGAAGATAGCCAGCATGCCGGGGAGAACCTTGGGTGGGTGTCGTTAGTGGGCTAATGATAAGCCACCGAGGACTTCGGCGTCTGGTCGGCCGCCTTCGCGGGCAAGCCTCGCTCCTACAGATTTGTGCCGTTCACGTCGTTGGGTACGACGCAGACCTGTAGGAGCGAGGCTTGCCCGCGAAGAACGATAACGCGGTCTTACGTGATCGGCGCCGGGTTAAACAACGTGATGTCGTTATGCAATTTGTGCTGCTCGGCCCACGTTTGTTTCTTGCCGCTGGCCACGTCCAGGTAGTAGTGAAACAACTCCCAGCCCAGGTCCTCAATCGAAGCCCGGCCAGTCGCTATCCGCCCGGCATCGATGTCGATCAGGTCCGGCCAGCGTTGCGCCAGTTCGGTTCGGGTCGAAACCTTCACCACCGGCGCCATCGCCAGACCATACGGCGTACCGCGCCCGGTGGTGAACACGTGCAGGTTCATACCCGCCGCCAGTTGCAACGTCCCGCAGACAAAATCACTGGCCGGGGTCGCACAGAAGATCAGGCCTTTGCGCTTGAAGCGCTCGCCCGGGCCGAGCACGCCATTGATCGCGCTGCTGCCGGATTTGACGATCGAGCCCAGGGACTTCTCGACAATGTTCGACAACCCGCCCTTCTTGTTCCCCGGCGTAGTGTTGGCGCTGCGGTCCGCTTCGCCCTTGGCCAGGTAACGGTCGTACCAGTCCATTTCCCGCACCAGTTCCTCGGCGACTTCCTTGGTTTCAGCACGGGACGTCAGCAAGTAAATCGCATCGCGCACTTCAGTGACTTCGGAAAACATCACCGTCGCACCGGCCCGCAGCAACAGGTCCGAGGCATAACCCAACGCCGGGTTGGCGGTGATGCCGGAAAACGCATCGCTGCCGCCGCACTGCATACCGAGGATCAGCTCGGACGCCGGCACGGTTTCCCGGCGACGTTGATCGAGCTTCTTCAGACGGATTTCGGCCAGCGCCATGATCTGTTCGATCATCTCGGTAAAACCGTGACTCGAATCCTGCAAGCGATACAGCCACGGCTCGCTCAGATCCACCGAGCTGTCGTTGTCGTGCATCACCTGCCCGGCCTGCAACTTCTCGCAACCGAGGCTGATCACCAAGGCCTCGCCGCCCAGGTTCGGGTTGCGCGCCAGGTTGCGCACGGTGCGGATCGGGATGTAGGCGTCGGTGGCGGTAATCGCCACGCCACAACCGTAACTGTGGGTCAGCGCCACCACATCATCGACGTTCGGATACAGCGGCAGCAACTCGTCCTTGATGCGCTTGACCGCATGATCGAGCACGCCGGTGACGCACTGCACGGTCGTGGTAATCCCCAGGATGTTGCGCGTGCCGACGGTGCCGTCGGCGTTGCGATAACCCTCGAAGGTGAAGCCTTCCAGCGGTGCCTGGCTCGCCGGCACATCGGTGGACAGCGGCAGGCTGTCCAGCGGTGGCGCGGTAGGCATGCGCAGTTGATCTTCCTTGACCCAACTGCCGCGCGGAATCGGCTGCAAGGCGTAGCCGATGGTCTGGCCGTAACGAATCACCTGACCGCCCTCGGGAATATCCTCGAGGGTGACCTTATGGCTCTGCGGCACAAAATCCACCGTCACCAGGCCATCGGGAAATTCGGTGCCGGCCGGCACGCCCTGATCGTTGACCACGATCACCACATTGTCCCGCTCGTGCAGGCGGATGTAGCGCGGCGAGTCGGAATGTTCAATCAACTGCATGACGCCGCTCCTCAGGAATGCGCTTGAGACAATTTGTTGGTCACTTCAGGACCATTGACGGGTGGCTCTTTCAACACCACGCGTTTGATCGGGCCAACGATCACCAGGTAGCTGAACACTGCGACCAGTGCGTTGCAACCGACAAACACCAGCGCCCATTTGAACGAACCGGTAGAGCTGATGATGTAGCCGATCACGATCGGGGTGGTGATCGAAGCGATGTTGCCGAACATGTTGAACAGGCCGCCACTCAAACCGGCAATCTGTTTAGGCGAGGTGTCGGAAACGACCGCCCAGCCCAGTGCACCAACGCCTTTACCGAAGAATGCCAGGGCCATGAAGCCGACGACCATCCATTCGATGTCCACGTAGTTGCACGCGACGATGCTGCTGGAAACCAGCAACCCGGCAATGATCGGCGCCTTGCGGGCGAAGGTCAGGGAATGGCCCTTGCGCAGCAGGTAATCGGAAATCACTCCGCCGAGCACACCACCGATAAAGCCGCAAATCGCCGGCAACGAGGCAATGAAACCGGCCTTGAGAATGGTCATGCCGCGTTCTTGCACCAGGTACACCGGGAACCAGGTCAGGAAGAAGTAGGTAATGCCGTTGATGCAGTACTGGCCCAGGTACACGCCGAGCATCATGCGGTTGGTCAGCAACTGGCGGATGTAGTCCCACTTCGGACCGTCGACCTTTTTGCCTTTGCCTTTGTCCTGGTCCATATCGACCATGCCGCCGTTATCAGCGATGTGCTTGAACTCGGCTTCGTTGATCATCGGGTGCTGGCGCGGGCTGTGGATAACTTTCAGCCAGATCAGCGAGAACACGATGCCGATGACCCCCATCACGATGAACACGTGCTGCCAGCCGAAGCTGTAGACGATCCAGCCCATCAGCGGTGCGAACAACACGGTGGCAAAGTATTGCGCCGAGTTGAAAATCGCCGAGGCGGTGCCGCGTTCAGCGGTCGGGAACCAGGCTGCCACGATACGTGCGTTGCCGGGGAAGGATGGCGCTTCGGCCAGGCCCACCAGGAAGCGCAGCATGAACAGCGCAACGATGGCCGTGGACATGCCGAACTCACCGACATAACCCTGGAGGACGGTAAACAGCGACCAGGTGAAGATGCTCAGTGCGTAGACTTTTTTCGAGCCAAAACGGTCGAGGAGCCAGCCACCGGGAATTTGCCCGGCCACGTAGGCCCAACCGAATGCAGAGAAGATGTAGCCAAGGGTGACCGCGTCGATGCCGAGGTCTTTTTGCAGGCTGGAGCCCGCGATGGCGATAGTGGCCCGGTCGGCGTAGTTGATCGTGGTCACCAGGAAAAGCATGAGCAAAATCAAATAGCGGACGTGGGTCGGCTTGGTCGCTTGCATGTAGATGTACTCCCACTGATTATTTTTATGCGCGGGTGGAACTGTTTATCCCTGTAGCAGCTGTCGAGTGAAACGAGGCTGCGATCTTTGCTTTTCAGGATCAAAAGATCGCAGCCTCGTTTCACTCGACAGCTGCTACAGGGGTTGCGGTATCGATGCCGATACCGCGATGTTTCCTGTCAGGAGCCGATGTAGCTGGTTTTCACGACCGTGTAGAACTCTTGCGCGTAGCGACCTTGCTCGCGGGAACCATAGGATGAGCCTTTACGCCCACCGAAAGGAACGTGGTAATCCACGCCAGCGGTCGGCAGGTTGACCATCACCATCCCGGCCTGGGAGTGGCGTTTGAAGTGGTTGGCGTACTTCAGCGAGGTGGTGGCGATGCCCGCCGACAGACCGAATTCGGTGTCGTTGGCCATGGCCAGTGCCGCTTCGTAATCCGCCACGCGAACCACGTTGGCCACCGGGCCGAAGATTTCTTCACGGCTGATGCGCATCGCGGCTTCGCTGTCGGCAAACAGTGTTGGCGCGAGGTAGTAGCCTTCGGTGTCGCAAGTCACCAAGCCACCGCCGCTGACCAGACGTGCACCTTCGGACTGGCCGATGTCGATGTACTTCAGGTCCTGTTCCAGCTGAGCTTGCGAGACGACCGGACCAATGTCGGTGCCGGTTTTCAGCGCGTGGCCGACCTTGATCGACTTCATGCGCTCGGCCACGGCCTCGACGAATTTATCGTGGATACCGGCGGTGACGATGAAGCGGCTCGACGCGGTGCAACGCTGACCCGTGGAGTAGAACGCGCTCTGTACCGACAGCTCCACCGCTTGTTTCAGGTCGGCGTCGTCGAGAATGATCTGCGGGTTCTTGCCGCCCATTTCCAGCTGGACTTTGGCTTGGCGCGACACGCAGCTAACGGCGATCTGACGACCCACGCCCACCGAACCGGTGAAGCTGATGCCGTCGACTTTCGGGCTCTGCACCAGCGCATCGCCAACCACACGACCGCTGCCCATCACCAGGTTGAACACGCCGGCCGGGAATCCTGCGCGGGAGATGATTTCGGCCAGCGCCCAAGCGCAACCCGGCACCAGGTCGGCAGGTTTCAATACTACGCAGTTGCCGTAGGCCAGGGCCGGGGCGATTTTCCATGCCGGGATCGCAATCGGGAAGTTCCACGGGGTGATCAAGCCAATCACGCCCAGTGCTTCGCGAGTGACTTCGACGTTGACGCCCGGACGTACCGACGGCAGGTAGTCGCCGGACAGACGCAGGGTTTCACCGGCGAAGAACTTGAAGATGTTGCCAGCGCGGGTCACTTCGCCGATGGCTTCAGGCAGGGTCTTGCCCTCTTCCCGGGCCAGCAAAGTGCCGAGCTCTTCGCGACGGGCGAGGATTTCGCTGCCGACTTTATCCAGCGAATCGTGGCGAGCTTGAATGCCCGACGTCGACCAGGCCGGGAACGCGGCGCGGGCGGCGTCGATGGCGGCGTGGACTTGGGCCAGATCAGCCTTGGCGTATTCACCGATGGTATCGGTCAGTTCGGACGGGTTGATGTTGGCGCAGTATTCGCTGCCTGCAACCCACTCACCGTTGATGTAGTTATCAAAACGCTTTGCATCTGCCACAGAATTTCTCCTACGCAAAAGGCCGCTGATCACTCAGCGGCCTTGTTTAATCGGTTGTGTTACTGAGCACCTTGCTTGTCGATCAGTGCGGCGAGCATTTCGTACTCTGCGCCGGTCAGATCGGTCAGCGGTGCACGCACAGGACCTGCGTCGTAGCCGGCAATTTTTGCCCCGGCCTTGACGATGCTCACCGCGTAACCGGCTTTGCGGTTACGGATGTCCAGGTACGGCAGGAAGAAGTCGTCGATGATCTTGCCAACGGTGGCGTGATCTTCGCGGGCAATGGCGTGGTAGAAATCCATCGCGGTTTTCGGGATGAAGTTGAACACCGCCGAGGAGTAAACCGGCACGCCCAGCGCCTTATAAGCAGCGGCGTAGACTTCAGCGGTCGGCAAACCGCCGAGGTAGCTGAAGCGATCGCCGAGGCGGCGACGGATCGACACCATCAACTCGATGTCGCCCAGGCCATCCTTGTAACCGATCAGGTTGGGGCAGCGCTCGGCCAGGCGTTCCAGCAATGGTGCGGTCAGGCGGCACACGTTGCGGTTATAGACCACCACGCCGATTTTTACCGATTTGCACACGGCTTCAACGTGGGCGGCAACGCCGTCCTGGCTGGCTTCGGTCAGGTAGTGCGGCAGCAGCAACAGGCCTTTGGCGCCCAGGCGCTCGGCTTCTTGAGCGTATTCGATGGCTTGACGGGTCGAACCGCCAACACCGGCCAGGATCGGCACGCTGGTTTCGCAGGTGTCGACCGCAGTCTTGATGATTTCAGAATATTCGCTGGCCGCCAGAGAGAAGAACTCACCGGTGCCGCCTGCGGCGAACAGTGCCGTGGCGCCGTATGGGGCCAGCCATTCGAGACGTTTGATATAGCCAGCGCGATGGAAATCGCCCTGAGCATTGAAGTCGGTGACCGGGAAAGACAGCAGACCGGAAGAGAGGATGGACTTCAGTTCTTGTGGATTCATTATTCGAACACCCTGGGTTGCGACGTTTGTGTGTGAGAAAACAGTTCAGCCTTGGCCGAAGTTGTAAGTCATCGTACAACTTAAAATACAACCGTCAACTGCATTTCATCGTCGACAGCAAAATTTGAGTCAGAACAGGTGATTTCTTGACGTAGGAAGATTCTCGACTAGGCTCGTTTTTACTGTATATACATACAGCACATTAAGAACCTACCTACGACATATCAAGGAGCTAGAAATGTCAGGTCTACACACTCAAACCCAGGAAAAACCGAAACCGGTGATTGCCCGTTTCGATGATCTTTTTTCAGAATCCGGAATCGCCATTGCCGGGGACAACGATCATCTGGTGCTGCACATTGCCGAGCATCACAGTCATCAACCTACCCCACTTCCCGGTAAAGCCCCGAAAGGCAAACCGGTGCTGAAGTTCGAGGGCGGCGAACACACCGCTATTGGCGACCAAACCTTGCTGCGCTTCGTCGAAAACGCCGCGCCGATCCTCGCCCACGATGTGCAACTGCATCTGCCCAATGGGCTCGCGCCAACTTACGGCCAGGTACTGGCGTTGGGCGGTGATTTCTATGGCATTCCCGATCGGCCAGTAAGCGATGGCGCCACACCCGCAGATCGCCTGAATCGTTTTATTGCGGCTTTCGACACGCTGGCAGTGTTGTCCGCATCAAAGGTCGAGGCAGTGAAAATCCTCGCGGTGATGCAAAAAGAGATCGACGCCGTTAAACAGGCGATCAAGGACGGTAAACAACCCCACGAAGCCTATGACACCCTCGGTGATACGTTGTCGGAAGAGTGGAACAAGATCACCGGCGGCGGCAGTTTCGTCTCGGCGCTGTTCCCGTTGGGGCGTTATCTGAAACTGGCGGCGAACAACGCCGACCACTTTGGCGAATGGGCGCAACAGGCTTACATCGCCGGTCACATCGCGGCGCTGCAACATGCAGCGGCGGCCCACGCCAGTCGTGACGAAAAACAGTTGGAAGTCGCCTATGCGATGAATGCGTTTGCCGATCACTTCCTCACCGACCTGTTCTCCGCCGGCCACCTGCGAGTGCCGCGCAAAGCCTTGGCAGCGGCGGTAACGCCGAGTGATCTCGGTTCGCTGATCACCCGCTTCATGCACGACGAAGACAGCAAGTTCGGCCTCAATGTGCGCAACGGCAACGGCGAGCAATGGCGTGCCTATGGGGACAAGCGCTACTTCGACGCCATCGACAGCGCCAATCGCTTGCACGTCAACGCAGCGGTTCAGTTGTCGGCGGATGAAGTGTTCGCGGCTTATCTCAGCGGAACAGTGCCGGTACCCAGCAGCTTTGCGGCACTGAAACAGTTGCCCGACCTGCAAGCGGTGCTGAACCTGGCGAGCAATTTCTCGCCATTGTTCCGCATCGAGGGCAGCAAGGTGCTGCGGCGCAAGGATGTGAATAACTTGAATGACACCGCCACCGTAGATGACTGGTGGGGCTGGAGCACTTATTTGCTGCTCAAGGACTACCACCCGACTGGCAATGTGGCCTGATAAGGAGATCTGAAAATGACGATTAAATTGAAACTGGAATTGGCTTCGGGGCAATCACTGAAGGGTGCACCGTTGGAGTTGTTGTCCAAGGGTGTGCCGATTGCGCGAGGGGTTGTGGATGCTCAGGGGTTGGTGGCTTTTGAGGCCAAGAATGATGCGACTGAGTTGGCGGTGCGGGTTGATCGGTCGATTTTGAAGACCATCTAGAAAAGATGCGGCGAGGCTACTGCCCTCTTCGCGAGCAGGCTCGCTCCCACACTGGATGTGTGTCGATCACACAATCAATGTGGGAGCGAGCCTGCTCGCGAAGGGGTCTTGTCAGTCGACGAAAATCTCAGCCGCGCTGCGCCTCAGCCTCTTCATGCGCATGGCGCAGCCGCTCGCGACTATTCGTCAAATGCAACCGCATCGCCGCTCGCGCCGCATCGGAATCCTGCCGCGCGATCGCGTCGTAGATTTCTTCGTGTTCACGGCTCAGGCGATTCATGTAGTGCTGCTGGTCGTCATGGGCCAGGCGCGCGGAGTTGAGGCGTGTGCGCGGGATAATGCTCGTGCCCAGGTGGGTCATGATGTCGGTGAAGTAGCGGTTGCCGGTGGCCAGGGCGATTTGCAGGTGGAACTGGAAGTCCGAGGCCACGGCATCGCTGGCGTGGGACGCACTTTCGTTGAGGGCGTCCAGTGCCGCACGCATCAGGCCCAGTTGCTCGGCGCTGCGGCGCTGGGCGGCGAGGCCGGCGGATTCCACTTCCAGGCTGATGCGCAATTCGAGAATCGCCAGCACATCACGCAGGGTGACGACGGTCGCCGGGTCGATACGGAAACCGCTCGGGCTCGGCGTGTCGAGCACGAAGGTGCCGATGCCATGGCGAGTTTCAACTTGCCCGGCAGCCTGCAAACGGGAAATCGCTTCGCGCACCACCGTACGGCTGACGCCATGGGCGTCCATGATCGCCGACTCGGTGGGCAACTTGTCGCCACGCTTGAGCTGACCGTCGCGGATCTGCTCGGACAGCACCGTCACCAGTTCCTGAGCGAGACTGCGGCGCTTGCGAGGGAGGCGAGGTGCGTCGATCGGGTTTTCCATGGTGAACGTCTGTCTCGAAAAATTCGGCTGAAAGCGCATCATAGCGCAAGCGGGTTGTACGATCACCACCGCCCCCTGTAGGAGCGAGGCTTGCCCGCGAAGAACGATGACAGGGTCTCAATTGGGAACCGTGTGATGGCCTTCGCGGGCAAGCCTCGCTCCTACAGAGTTTTTGGTGTTCAGGCGGTCACGGCTTGATCCACCAGATGCCCATTGTCGATACGGATATGTCGTGGGTGGAAACGCTTCAGGCTGCTGCGATGCCCGACGCTGACAATGCTCAGCCCCGGCAATTCATCGATCAACGCCTGATACAGCGACGCTTCATCCTCTTCATCCATCGCCGACGTGGCTTCGTCCATGTATAGCCATTGCGGCGCATACAGCAGCGCGCGGGCAAAGGCCAAGCGTTGCTGTTCACCCGGCGACAACATGCGCTGCCAGTGGTTGGCTTCATCCAGACGCGCCACCAGATGCGGCAAGCGGCAGGTTTCCAGCACTTCCACGTAACGCTCAGGCGGATAGGTGTCGCCGGGCTGTGGATAACTTAGCGCTTCGCGCAAGGTACCAATCGGCAGATACGGCTTCTGCGGCAGGAACAGGTAACGCGCCGCAGGCAGTCGAATGTTGCCGTGGCCCGCTGGCCACAAATGCCCCATCGCCCGCAGCAACGTCGATTTACCGCTGCCCGAACGACCGCTGAGCATGACGCGATCCCCCTCTTCCACGGTCATGTCGGCGTTAGTCAGCAAGTGACGACCGTCGGCAAGGTCCAGGCCGAGGTTGTGGATTTTCAACGCCGAACCCTGGTTCTGCACGTCGATGGCTGGCGCACGCTCTTCGTTATCGCGCATGGCCTGATGGAAACTCAGCAGACGATCACAGGTGGCACGCCACGCTGCGAGGTTCTGGTAGGCACTGATAAACCAGCTGAAACTTTCCTGCACGTTGCCGAACGCTGAACTGATTTGCATCAGTTCGCCGAGTTCGATCTTGCCCGCGAAATAGCGGGGTGCGGCGACCATGAACGGAAAGATGATGGCGGCCTGGCTGTAACCGGCAGTAAAGAAAGTCAGGCGTTTGGACACCTTCATGATGTCCCAGAAATTGTGCCAGACCAGGCCGAAGCGGCTGCTCAAGCGCCGATTTTCATTCGGCTCGCCGTTGTACAAGGCGATACTTTCAGCATTTTCGCGAACCCGGACCATGGAGAAACGTAGGTCGGCTTCGAAGCGTTGTTGTTGGTTGTTGAGGCCGATCAAACGACGACCGATCAAATGGGTCAGCCAGCTACCAATCACTGCGTAGACCAGCACGCACCAGAACATATAGCCGGGAATGGTGAAACCGAGCACTTCAATACTGCCCGACACGCCCCACAGAATGATCGAGAACGACACCAGGCTGACAATGTTGCGCAGTAAACCGATGCCCAGTTCGAGCGTATTGGAGGTGAAGTTGTTGAGGTCTTCGGAAATCCGCTGGTCCGGGTTATCGGTGTAACCGCCCTGCTCCAGCTGGTAGTAATTCTTATTGCCGAGCCAGCGGGCGAAGTGCTTTTCGGTGAGCCAGGCCCGCCAGCGGATGGTCAGCATCTGCGTCAGGTAGAGCCGGTATACCGCGCCGACAATTGCCACCGCCGCGATCCCGCAGAAATACAGAATCAGCTTCCAGAAGGCCGCTTCATCTTTCTTTTGCAGGGCGTTGTAAAAATCCTTGTACCAGGTGTTGAACCACACCGAGATCCCCACGCTGAGCAACGACAATGCAATCACCGCGATCAACAGCGTCCAGGCCTTGACCTTCTCTTCGCTGGACCAATACGGCGTGATCATCGCCCAGACTTTGCGGAAAAACTGCCCGCGCACCGCATCATTGACCGCGGAATATTCAGCGTTCTGATTCATGGATAAGGCTCGATAGAGAAAAGAACACACACGAACCGATCATAGATGATCGGTTCGGTTCCCCGCGAGGAGCGGCATGCATTCATTCAGCGCAGGTTCAGCGACGAACGGGACGCTTCTGCAGTTTGCGCTGCAGCGTACGGCGGTGCATGCCCAGGGCGCGGGCCGTGGCGGAGATGTTGCCTTCGTGCTCGGTCAACACCCGCTGGATGTGCTCCCACTGCAGGCGGTCCACCGACATCGGATTTTCCGGCACCAGGGTGTCGAGGTCGGCGTGCTCGGACAGCAGCGCCGCCAGCACGTCATCGGCATCGGCCGGCTTGCATAGATAGTTGCAGGCGCCGCGCTTGATCGCCTCGACGGCGGTGGCGATGCTCGAATAACCGGTGAGGATTACCACGCGCATTTCCGGATCGAGTTCGAGCAACTTGGGCAGCAGCACCAGGCCCGAATCGCCGTCCATTTTCAGGTCGAGCGCGGCGTAGTCCGGCAGGTCGGCCTGGGCGATGGTCAGGCCTTCTTCGGCGGAACCGGCGGTGCTGACGCGAAAACCCCGGCGGGCCATGGCACGGGCCATCACGCGGGTGAAAGTGGCGTCGTCATCGACCAGCAACAAATGCGGCAGTTCTTCGCCTTCTACTTGGATCTCGTCACTCATGTTCGTCTCCTCGGGCGACACGGGGCAGGCGCAGCTCGGTGAGCGTGCCGCCTTCCTCATGACTGTAGAGTTTCACTGAGCCGCCGGCGCGTGTCACGCTGGCCTTGCTCAAAAACAGGCCCAGGCCGAAACCTTTGCCCTTGGTGGTAAAAAACGGTTTGCCGATCTGCTCGGCGATGGCCAGCGGCACACCGGCGCCGTGGTCGCGAATGCTGATGGTCAGATCTTCGGCATTCCAGTCCAGGGTCACTTGCAACCCTTCGGGACAGGCGTCAGCGGCGTTGTTGAGCAAATTCAGCAATGCCTGGGTCAGGTCTGGCGGTGGCGCCATGCGCGGGACCGTGCCCTGGCCGAGGCGCTGGAAGCGGTAACTGGCCTCCGGGCGCATCAGGTGCCAGCGGTTCAGGGCTTCGTCGAGCCAGTCGGTGACGTCCTGCATCTCCACCGCCAAGCGGCGATTGGCCTCGGCGGCGCGCACCAGTTGTTGCAGGGTTTCTTTGCAGAGTTTGACCTGATCCTGCAGCACCTTCAGATCGTCCTGCAACATCGGGTCTGGATGATCCTGCTGCATCTCTTTGAGCAACACGCTCATGGTCGCCAGTGGCGTACCCAACTCGTGGGCGGCGCCGGCGGCTTGCGTCGCAACGGCCAACAACTGCTGATCGCGCAGGCCTTCTTCACGGCGGATCGCGCGCAACTCTTCCTGACGGCGCAACTCTTCGGCCATGCGTGCGGCGAAGAAGGTGATGACGGCGGCGGCCAGGGCAAAACTCAGCCACATGCCGTAGACCTGCAGGTTTTCCCGAGCGATCGGGAAGGTTTGCAGCGGATAGAAGCGCGCCAGCAGCAAGGTGTACATGGCCAGGGCGATGCCGGACAGGATCAGCGAAAAGCGCCAAGGCAAGGTCACGGCAGCGATGGTCAGCGGCACCAGGTAATAAGAGACGAACGGGTTGGTCGAACCGCCGGAGAAATACAGCAAGGCACTGTGGATAAACAGGTCACAGGCCAGTTGCACGGCGTATTCGAGCTCGGTGACCGGCCACGAGGTGCGCAGGCGAATGGCCGTGAAGGCGCACAGCAGCATCGAACAGCCGAGGGTCATCGCCAGTTGAAACCAGGGCAATGGCAGCAAATCGAACCAGTAGGCCAGGCCCACGGAACCGGCCTGGGCGGCCAGCACTAAAGTGCGGATGAACGTCAGCCGCCAGAGGTTCTGGCGAGTCGCGGAAGTGATTTGAACGGCGGCGAGCATGAGCTCTCCTGATGAGCGCTCCAGGCGGATCGCACGGAGTATAACCAAGCACGGGGGCTGACAGGCAAAAGTGCGGCAAACGGCCACATGGCGGGGAGGGTTGTGGCGTCTATCAGGACGCCTTCGCGGGCAAGCCTCGCTCCTACAGGATCGTGGTGGGCAACTATTTTGTGAACGACACGGCCCCGTAGGAGCGAGGCTTGCCCGCGAATGACGGCGAAGCAGCCCCTGCTGTTTATCTGTATAGAAGTTGTAACTGTGCGAACCGGATCATAAAAGCTAGAGTCTGATGGTTTCACGCAGGCTCGGACCTTTAACCCCTGCGCCCCTTCAAGGAGCTTTCCATGCACACACTTCGCCGCAGCGCCGCCCTCCTCGCCCTTAGCGTTGGCACCATCGCCAGCCTCCCGGCCCTGGCCGCCGACGAACTTCACTACAACCAGATTGCCCTGCGCGCCGAAGTCAGTCAGGAAGTGGCCCGCGACCTGATGATCGTGACCCTCTATACCGAAGAACAAAACACCGACCCGGCCAAACTCGCCGCCGACGTCAGCACCACCATGAACAAGGCCTTGGCCCAAGCCAAGCAAGTCAAAGACATCACCCTGCGCCAGGGCAGCCGCAACAGCTACCCGATCTACGACACCAAGGGCCAGAAAATCACCGGCTGGCGTGAACGCGCCGAACTGCGCCTGGAAAGCTCCGACTTCGCCGCCCTGTCGAAACTGACCGGCGACCTGCTCACCGACCTGAAAATGGGCGGCATGGACTTCGCCATCGCCACCCCAACCCGCAAAGCCAGCGAAGACGCACTGCTCAAAGACGCCGTCACAGCCTTCAAGGCCCGCGCGCAACTGGCTACCGACGCGCTGGGTGGCAAAGGCTACAAAATCGTCAACCTGAACCTGAACAGCAACGGCTACCCGCAACCCTACATGCGCGCGCCAATGATGATGAAAGCCGCGGGCATGGACTCGGCACCGGTCACACCAGAAGTTGAGGCCGGCACCAGCCAGGTCAGCATGACAGCGGATGGATCGATTGAAGTGTTGATGACACCTTGAATCGATAAACCCGAACATAAGAACGGCGATCACAGAAGTGATCGCCGTTTTTTATTGCCCATAGTTTCTGTGGTGAATGAACTGCAGCTTTCGCGAGCAGGCTCGCTCCCACAGTTGGATCGAGGGCAGTCGGGAGAGATTGGTTGGCTGACAGGCCGCCTTCGCAGGCAAGCCTCGCTCCTACAAGTTGATCGAGGGCAGTCGGGAGGGATTGGTTGGCTGGTAGGGTGCCTTCGCGGGCAAGCCTCGCTCCTACAAGTTGATCGAGGGCAGTCGGGAGGGATTGGTCGTCTGTCAGGACGCCTTCGCGGGCAAGCCTTGCTCCTACAGTTTTGACCGAGTACAGCCGGGAGAAACGGGGCGGCTGTCAGGCCGCCTTCGCAGGCAAGCCAGCTCCCACAGTTTTGATCGAGGGCAGTAGGGAGAAATGGGTCGTCTGTCAGGACGCCTTCGCGGGCAAGCCTCGCTCCTACAGAAGCAAAAAAACAGCCCAGCGCACACCGCCCCGCTCCTAACCACTCAAGGCCGAGCGTTAGCTCGCCTGTAGCTCTTGATCTTGCTCTACCCGCCCCTTTCGGGAGGCTGAGTGGAGGTGTTCATCTGGGGGGTGGGCGCGTAGCGCCGTGCGGCGAAGCCGCACACATCGAGAGGAGGTCGAAGCGAAGCCGACCGTAGGCGATGCCCCCAGATGAATA
>NZ_JBIUXZ010000010.1:95846-183274 GCF_044744265.1 Pseudomonas sp. NPDC087342 | reverse complement strand
ACCACCTGATCCCATCCCGAACTCAGCAGTGAAACGATGCATCGCCGATGGTAGTGTGGGGTTTCCCCATGTGAGAGTAGGTCATCGTCAAGATTGAATTCCGAAACCCCTGTCTGCTAACGCAGACAGGGGTTTTGTCGTTTTGGAGCAGATAAATCTTCAAGCGACAGCAAGGGCTTAAAGCTAACCCAGAAGCTCTAGCGCGCCGTTCGGCGGGAATCCGCTACGAATCCATACCATTTCAGACAATCCCCTAAGATTTCTCCCGCTCGTGCCGAAAGACTGGTGAGACATGCGTGCACCAAAGTAGAGCGGCCTCAGAAGCCGTCTGCGCTGTTACATGGAATGTTGCAATCCGGAACGCATCCCCACTTTTTGCATAAGAAGTCCCATGAAATGAATCTCAAGTTCAGCCATAAAATCCTGCTGGCCGCTTCAGGCGTCGTGGTGCTGGCTTTTGCGTTGTTCACTTTGTACAACGACTATTTGCAGCGAAATACTATTCGGCAGAATCTCGAATCCTCCGTCCAGCAAGCCGGCGACTTGACCGCCAGCAGCGTGCAGAACTGGATGAGTGGCCGCGTACTGGTGCTAGAGAACCTGGCACAGAACGTTGCCCATCAAGGTGCAAACGCCGATCTGCCAGGATTGGTTGATCAACCGGCCTTCACCTCGAACTTCCAGTTCACTTACGTCGGCCAGGCCAACGGTGTATTCACCCAACGCCCAGACGCGAAGATGCCGGATGGCTACGATCCACGTCAGCGCCCTTGGTACAAACAAGCCGTCGCTGCCGACAAGACCATGCTGACTCCGCCTTACATGGCTGCGGTCGGTGGTCTGGTGGTGACCATCGCCCTGCCCGTTAAAAAGAACGGCGAACTGCTCGGCGTTGTCGGCGGTGACCTGAGTCTGGAAACCCTGGTCAAGATCATCAACTCGGTAGACTTCGGCGGCATCGGTCACGCGTTCCTGGTCAGCGCCGACGGTCAGGTGATCGTCAGTCCGGACAAAGATCAGGTGATGAAGAACCTGAAAGACATCTACCCAGGCTCCAACGTGCGCATCGAGAAGGGTAATCAGAACGTCACTCTGAACAAGCAGGACCGCATCCTCTCGTTCACCCCGGTCACCGGGTTGCCGAACGCTGAGTGGTACATCGGTCTGTCGATCGACAAGGACAAGGCCTATGCCCCGCTGAGCCAATTCCGCACCTCGGCATTGATCGCGATGTTTATCGCCGTGAGCGCCATTGCAGTGCTGCTGAGCCTGCTGATCAACGTGCTGATGCGTCCGCTGACCACCATGGGCCGTGCGATGCAAGACATTGCCCAGGGTGAAGGTGACCTGACCCGTCGTCTGGCCGTGGAAAGCAAAGACGAGTTCGGTGAACTGGGTGGTGCGTTCAACCAGTTCGTGGAGCGGATTCACGCATCGATTTCTGAAGTGTCCTCGGCGACCCGTCAGGTCCATGACCTGTCGCAACGGGTTATGGCTTCGTCCAACGCCTCGATCATTGGTTCCGACGAACAAAGCGCCCGCACCAACAGTGTGGCTGCCGCGATCAATCAACTCGGTGCCGCAACTCAGGAAATCGCGCGCAACGCCGCCGATGCTTCGCAACACGCCAGCGGTGCGAGCGAGCAGGCCGACGACGGTCGTCAGGTGGTGGAAAAAACCATCCTGGCCATGACCGAGTTGTCGCAGAAAATCAGCCTGTCCTGCACTCAGATCGAAACCCTGAATGCCAGCACCGACAACATCGGGCACATTCTGGACGTGATCAAAGGCATCTCCCAACAGACGAACCTGCTGGCACTCAACGCGGCCATTGAAGCAGCTCGTGCCGGTGAAGCCGGTCGTGGTTTTGCGGTAGTGGCGGATGAGGTGCGTAACCTCGCCCATCGCACCCAGGAATCGGCAGAAGAGATCCACAAAATGATCACTTCGCTGCAGATCGGTTCTCGCGAAGCGGTGACCACCATGAACGCCAGTCAGGTCTCCAGCGAAGAGAGCGTCGAAGTGGCGAACCAGGCCGGTCTGCGACTGGTCAGCGTGACCCAGCGCATCGGTGAAATCGACGGCATGAACCAATCGGTGGCCGCGGCGACCGAAGAGCAGACCGCAGTGGTGGAAACCCTCAACGTCGACGTCAACCAGATCAACCTGCTGAACCAGCAAAGCGTGGCCAACCTCAATGAAACATTGAAGGATTGCGATGCCTTGTCGTTGCAGGCGAATCGGTTGAAGCAGTTGGTCGACAGCTTCAAAATCTGATCCATCGATGTAAAGAAGCCCGCTGTGGAGTCGATCCACAGCGGGCTTTTTCATGCCTTACGCAAACAACTTCAACACATTGTTCATCGCATCATCAGCAAACCCCTGCACAAACTCCGTGAACCCCGGCAACGCCTCAGCGCCGCCCTGAGCAGGTTCGGCAATGATGGTCCAGGTTGCCCGGGACTTGCCTTCCCCCAGAGACTCCACATTCATTGCCGCCCACAAATTGGCCACGCCCAAGGTGTTGTAGATCGTGGTCCAGGTCATGCTCAGCGCCTGGTCGTCCCGGGAGTTGAGTTGCTCGACCACCAGGTTGCCGTCCTTGAAGAATTTCTTGCGCAAGGACGACACGCCGTCGCCGGTCATTTCGATGTGCGACAGCGCCGGGATGAATTGATCGAAGCCGGCGAAGTTGCCGACCACTGCCCAGACTTTCGCCGCGTCCGCAGGCACGTCTACCGAAGACGCTACGTGGCAGCCGTGAGGGTTTTGGATCAGGGTATCGGGTTGCAAGGTTTTCATGGTTTTGCTCCAGTTGGGTGGGTCAGATGAAGTTGATTTCTTTGAGGTAGTCGCAGCCGCGGCGTAGCAGCGCCGGGGATTTTTGTGGGTAGTGCGCGCCCATCTGCCGGACGCCGGCCTGGGCGTTGTCGTGGCCGATCATCGAGATGTCGCCGATGTCTTCTTCAAAGCCGTTGAGGTAGAAACCCAGCACGCCGAACAACGCGTTGTCGCTGTCGACCCGGCCCAGTTGCTGCTGCCAGTCGGCGACGCTGACCATCGAGAATTCCCGACCGGCTTCGCGAAACGAATCGACGTAGGCATCCCAGCTCAGCGGCTCGGGGTTGTGCAGGTTGAACACCGCGTGTTCCGGTTGATAACGGCTGGCATGGAAGGCGATAAATCGGGCGAGGAAGTCCACCGGCATCAAGTCAAAGTTCAGCGAGAACTCCGGCACCTGGCCGAGCTGGATCGAGCCCTTGAGCATCAACATCAAACGATTCTTGTGCGGCTGGCACACGCCCGTGAGGCTGTTGAAACTGATATTGCCGGGGCGATACAGATTGACCCGCACACCGCGCTCCCGCGCACGCTCAAGGATCCGCTCACCAACCCATTTGGACAGGTTGTAGCCGTTCTTGATGTAGATCGGCGGGGTCTGCGCGGCGGGCAATTCAAGCACCCGGCCATCGTCAGAAATCGTGCTGGACGCCGAAAGCGTCGAGACGAAGTTGAAGATCTTCTTGCTGCGCCCTTCACACAGGCGCAGGCACTCGAAAATCGGTTCGACGTTATCCCGTGCCAGCGACTCGTAATCGAGCACGTGATTGACGTTGGCCGCGTTGTGCACCAGCGCACCGAACTCCCGGTCCAGTCGCTCGTAGACATCCTGCGCGAGCCCCAAGGACGGGCGCGTGATATCCGCTGCATAAACCCGCACCCGATGCAGGTCCAGGTGCTCCAGACGGTTCTCGCGCAAGGCCTGGGCGAAGCGTTCCGCCGCCGATTGTCCACCGCCATCGCGTACCAGGCAGGCCACTTCTGTGGCGCCCCACGCCAGCAGCGCTTCGACAATGTGTACACCTACAAAACTGTTGGCCCCGGTGACGATCACCTTGTGCACATCCCCCATGCGACTGACCGGCAGCGGCTGCACATCCAGTTCACGAAAAGCATCGGCCATGGCCTGCGCGCTCAGCACTTCCTCGGTACCCGAGCCACGAACCAACGTCGCCAATTTCGCGATCGTCGGCAGCTCGATAAAGCGGTTGATCGAAATGCTGCGCCCAAACTCCTCACGCAGTCGCAGCAACATCCGCGACAACAGAATCGAATGACCGCCCAGATTGAAGAAGCTTTCGTCGGTGGAAATATCGCTCGCCGGCAGTTCCAGCAATTCGGCCCAGATCTCCAGCAAGAGCTCTTCATCGGCACTGGTGGGCAAACGCCGAGCGCTGTTCTCCAGCACGTTAACCGGCAGCGCCAGCAGCGCCTTGCGATCAACCTTGCCGTTACTGGCGAACGGCATGCTTTCCAGTTCAGTCCACGCACCGGGTTGCATGTAGTCCGGCAAGAATTGCACGGCGTGGGCCTTCAGCGCTTCGCGAGCGGCGCCGGGCTGGTCTTCCTGAGGTTGGGCGAGGAACGCCAGAATCCGTCGCTGACTGTCGATGACCACCGCCACTTGCCGGTAGAGCTGACTGTCCCGCAGGCAACGTTCGATCTCCTCCGGTTCGACCCGGAAGCCGCGGATCTTCACCTGATTGTCGCGCCGCCCACACAGTTCGATACCGTCGCGGGTCCACTTCGCCATATCGCCGGTACGGTAGGCACGCAGGCGTTCACCGTTCGGCAGGCTCAGCTCCAGATAGCGTTCGGCAGTTTGCTGCGGGTTGTTCAGGTAACCCAGGCACACCCCCGGGCCGACGATGTACAACTCGCCGACGGTCTGCTCGGCCACCGGTTGAAAGTCTTCATCGAGAATCAGCACCTGGCTGTTGGCAATCGGGCCGCCGAGGGTGCGGTTGTTGTCGCCGGGTCGCAGTTGCCGCGCGGTGATCAGCACCGTGGCTTCGGTCGGGCCGTAGAGGTTGTAGAGGTTGCCCTGGCGGGTCAGTTGCTCGATGACGTAGGGCTCGCAAACGTCGCCGCCGGTCATCACGTGATCCAGCACCTGCAACTGATCCAGCGGCAGAATGCTTAACAGCGCCGGCGGCAGGAAAGCGTGGCTCAGCTGTTGATTGCGGATCAGCGCCACCAGTTGCAACGGATCGCGGCGCTGGTCGTCACTGGGTACGATCAACTCGGCGCCCTGCAACAGCGTCGGAAAAATATCGATCAGCGACGAGTCGAAACTCAGCGATGAAAACTGCAATACCCGACTCTGTTCGGTCAGTTGCACGTAGTCGGCGTACCACGCGGTGAAGTGCGCGAGGTTGGCCTGGCTGAGCAGCACGCCTTTCGGGTGCCCGGTGGTGCCCGAGGTGTAGAGCGCCATGCACGGTGCATCGAGCGCCGGCCGCTGACGCATCAACGGTAGATCGAAATCCATGGCATCACAGTCGATACGACTGATATCCAGCCCCGGCATCTGATCCGCCAGAGGATGCTCGCCGTCATGCAGCAGCAACACCGCCCCGGCGTTCTCCAGAATGTACTGCTGACGTTGCAGCGGATGGCTCGGTTCCAGCGGCAGGTACACCGCGCCGCTGCCGAGAATCGCCACAATCCCTGCATACAACGCGCTGCATTTCGGCAGGCAAATACCCACCACCAATGAGCCCTGATGCTGATCAAGTAGCGGCTGCAGACGCTGCTGAATCGCGCGACTGTGAGCATGCAATTGGCGATAGCTGAGGGACGTGCCGGCGATGCTCAGTGCAGGTCGTTCGGCGCATTGGATAAAGCGCTGTTCAAGCCGCTCGATCATCGGGATCTGGCCCAGTTGCAGCAGCCCTTCGTGCGCGGTCATGTTGAGCTGATGGACGAAGGCCAGATGCTCGAGAAACAGCAGGTTTTCTACTCGATCAAAATCAATCGGTGCCACCGTTTCGGTGAGTTGGAAATACTCGGCATCCCGGGAAAACCGGCTGACCAGTAACGCCACGTGATCCACCAGTTCTGCCACCGCCCGCAGGCGCAGCGCCTGGCCGTTACCGGACGATTCTTCGGCAATCGGCACGCGAGTGAACAGCGTCGAGCCGAACTTGCACAGCAAGTCCAGGGTTGGCAGCCCCAAAGACTCCCCAACACCCAGTTGCAGCATCAATCGCGGTACATCGCCAAAGTCGGCAAAAGCCAGACTGGCGTCGTCGATGACTAAATCGACGTTGCCCAACGCTCGCTCACCCGAAGCAGCCCGCCGCACCAGTGAATGTCCATGTTGTTCGAGCTCCAGCGCCAGGTCGGTCAAGGCCTGGCTCTGCCCTATAAGCACAATGTCGAGACGTCTCATGATGTTCTCCTCGTTAAACCAGGTAGTCGCTCAGAGCTTCTTGAACGCACGGCGAATCGAGCAGCGAGCTGCTGCGAAAAAACCGCACGATGTTGGCAACCAACGGGTGATGGCGATTGATCGGGAAGGCCAGGCCCGAGACTTCGCTCTTGAGTGCGCGGCGCGCAGCGTCACTGACCTGCAAGGACTCGATCAGGCGAAAGTCGAAGGACTTCTGAATGTCGTTGGTCAGGTAGTGGCCGATAAACACCGGCAGGATCTGCGCGATGCATTGGCGGTCGGCTTCGCTCGCGGTGTGCCAGTAGATGCGCACCAGTCGCGCCCAGAAACCGGAGTGGCGGCCTTCGTCCAGCAAGTGATCGGCCATCAGCCCCTTGATCGATTGCTTGACCGTGTCGTCCTTGGCAAACGCCGCCACATCGCCGGTCACGGTGTTCTCGGCGATGGCCACGCAGATCAGTTCCACAGCGCTGCGCAAGTGTTCCGGGGCGAGCGCGACTGCTGCCGGAATCGCCCGGCTCAATTCGATTTCATCCGGCAGTTCGATCGGCGTGATGCCGGTCATGGCCACGGTCTGCTGCATGAAATCCATCGCCACCAGGGCGTGGTAATCCTCGTCTACCACCACGGTCATGGCGTCGTAGCGGCAGGCGAACGGAAAGGCCACGGCGAAGCGGTTTTTGGCGATACTGCGCGCGGTCTTGTCGACGATCTCGGTTTCGAAAATCACCACGTCGTTGATGAACTTGTAGAGCGTCTGCACCAGGGCGAAGTCCCTTTGTTCGGGGCATTCGCGCAGGAAGGTTTCGCTCAACACCAGGGGTTGGCGGCTCAACGGGTAGATCAGTTTGTCGTCGTTCTCCAGCACGCGCCGGGGCCGGGTGCGGATGGTGGCGCGGCTCTCCCAGGCGTCAGCGAAGGATTGGTAATCGGCGGCGTTCATGCACTCACCTCGCCGACGGCTTCACTCATGCTGACGCGCAAGCCATCCCACAGGGCGATGCGGCTTTCCACCGCGGCGATGGCGCTGGCGTAGACATCTTCCTGACGTTGCGGATCGCCATCGACCAGCCGGGCGAGGAGTTTTTCTGCCGCCGGGCCGTGGTCTTCGGAATCGACTTCGATGTGGCGTTCCAGGTAGTAACGGAAGGTCGGGGCTTGATCGAGGCCAATGCCCCAGTCGTCGAGAATCCGCTGGAACATCTGCGGGATCACGCTTTCCCGGCCGTGCAGAAACACGGCGGCAACGCTATGACCCGGCGCATGCAGCGCGGTGTTCAAGGTATGGCGCACGAACTGTGCAGCGGCGGGGTCGATTTTCACGCTTTGCAGTGCCACGTCGTAGCTCACGCCTTCTTTTTGCAACGCGACGAAGCGCTCTACCGCAACGGTACTTGCACCGACTTCGCGCATCGCATCCAGGTACAACTCGAAATGGCTGTAGTGACCATTGGCAGGACGGTCATCGGACTCTTCGCCGAGCACAATCTCGTTGATCAGCCGTGCCGCTTGCGGATCTTGCGGTGGCAACCAGGGCAACTGCACGCAGGTCAGTTCCTGCTGCAGGCGCTTGGTCAGCGACATAAAGTCCCAGACGGCAAACACATGGGTTTCCATGAAGCGTTGCAGGATCGACAACGAATGTATTTCGCCAAAGATTGGGTGAGCGCTAAGTTCTGCTTTCTTTTGGTTGAGACGGTCTTTAGTCGGTTTCATGGGCGAGCCTATAAGTAAATTGGAAATACCAATGGGAGATGTAAACAACTAGCGGTAGTGAGTAGATGTTTTATCTGGGCGAGCGGAGGCCTCAATCGAATTGATGTATGTGAGTAACGAAACAGTCTTTGTTGCGCCGCGTAAGGATTGGGCTTGAGCCTTGCTGGCCTGGATCCAATGGCGGCGGAGAAAAACTAATACATCAATAAAGTTCCCGGCAAGTTATTTTTATATTATTTGAAAGTTTAACTTTTTCGGGCGCGAAAAGTTTCAATAAGACTTTTGATTCAAGTTTTATTTGGATGAAGTTACTCCTTCCGGCTTATATAAGTCAGAATCGAATAAGAGAGTGAATGCCTCACTCAAAGTAACTTTAAAACTGTGATCGCTGGTGTCATCTGAGGGGATGGAAGTTGGCCGGGAATACGCCATTTACTTCCTTTCCCGTGGCAAGACTCCTTCCGTAGGTTCTTGGTGCGCAGTCGGCTCCCGCGAGAGCGGTGCGTCTGCGTTCATTGTTGAGTTGGCAGGCCCAAGAGTGAGCGTAATTGACGGTAGCCGCTATCGTTGGTACGGCATTCGTTGGCTGCCATTATCGGGATTGAGAAGAAGTTGCCAGGCGGGCTCCGGGAACGCAGGAGTGGCATTGTTCTAGCGGGTTGGTATGAGCGAAGGGGGATTTGTAAGCAGGCTTTTCGCCGAATGACCCAGGACAGGTTCAGCGACACGTTGCGGCAAGCGCTGGCGAGCACATTCGATGTGCTCGCGCGTGCCTGGGGGGCGGTTTATCTCGAGTTTTTCTTGCTTTGGGTGCCGGTGCTTTCGAGATAGCGTGTGATGACCTCGACACCGCGATTGAGGTGATGCTCAAGCAGTTCGACCGCCAGCTCAATGTTCCGGTCTTCTACGGCGCGCAACAAACTCCGGTGATCTTCCTGGGACAGCTTGCCCAGGCCCATCGCCTCAAGATTGAAGCGCAGGAAACGCTCTTCTTCGTTCAATCCGTCTTCGACCAGTCGCAACAGCCGGCGATTGGGCGCCTTGCTGTACAGTGCCATGTGGAACAGGCGATTGAGTCGACCTATCTCGGTGTAGTTGTGTTCGGTTTCCAATTCGTCGATGTAGCGGGCGGCCAGTTCGAAATCGGCGACTTCGAGCAAGGGAATCGAACGGCGCAATGCTTCGGATTCCAGCAGGATCCGCAGTTCATAGGTTTCCGTCGCATCGCCCTGTACCAGCGCAGCGACCACGGCGCCTTTATGGGCAACGACATTGAGCAGCGATTGCGCTTCGAGCTGGCGCAACGCTTCGCGTACCGGCATGCGACTGACGCCGAACAGGTCCGCCAGGTCTTGCTGGCGCAATGCTGTGCCGCAAGGGATGCGTCCGTCGAGAATGGCCGAACGCAGGGTTTCTTCGATCACCGAACGCGCCAGGTGAGCGGGAATCGGCCCGTTGACCTTGATGCTGTTCAGAGGATTGGGCTTCTGTGTCACTACTACGCACCCTGCATGACTGAAGTTGTTTTTGGATCCAAATGGACACTAGTGACTGTTATACAGGTTGTCAAACCTTGTAAAAGATCACCGCAACTTCTGTCGCGCCCGTGGCCCTTGCAGTGCTTGCTACAGGTTGTGATCTTTTTATGACTACTCACATTCCAAGTTTAGCGTGCTGGCAGTGATCTCACCGTGCCATTGTCTTTTATCGGCCTAACCTGCACCATCAACCGATTTCCACCTGCCTACCCTGGATGCCTCGCATTGGCGGTACGTTTCGCAATCCCCCGGATGTTGCGCTGGCTGTGCTGCGCGCTGCTGCTGGCCGGCGTCATGCTGGGCGGGTTGCATGCCGACTGGGATTTTTCCCTGATCAGCCGCCGTGCCCAGGCCATTTACGGGCCATTGGGCGAGGGCCAGCAACGCATCGATGCCTGGCAGCGTTTGCTGGCCACCCAGAAGCAGGTCGGCGAGATTGAAAAACTTAATGTGGTGAACCAGTTCTTCAACAAACAGATGCGCTACGAAGAAGACATCGACCTGTGGCACGAGGTCGATTATTGGGAAACCCCCATCGAAGCCTTGTGGAAGGGCGCCGGCGACTGCGAAGACTACGCCATCGCCAAGTATTTCAGCCTGCGCCATCTTGGTGTTTCCAGTGACAAGCTGCGCATCACTTACGTCAAGGCGTTGCGTTTGAACCGGGCGCACATGGTGTTGACCTATTATTCGACACCCGAGGCAATGCCGCTGGTACTCGATAGCCTGATCAACGAGATCAAACCGGCCAGCCAACGAACCGATTTGCTGCCGGTCTACTCTTTCAATGCCGAAGGCTTGTACCTGCCCGGTGCCAAGGGCAACAAGAAAGTCGGTGACACCAAGCGCCTGTCCCGTTGGCAGGATGTGTTGAAAAAAATGCAGGCCGAAGGATTTCCGGTCGAGACGACTAACTAGGAGCACGCGCTCAGATGTCTTTGTTCAAACAGCTGTTGATCGCTATCTGCCTGTTCCTTGTGGTCGCCTTCACTGGCAGCTTCATGGTCAGCCTGGAGAGCTCGCGCACTCAGTACGTCAACCAGTTGCGCTCCCACGCCCAGGACGCCGCCACGGCGCTGGCATTGTCCCTGACGCCGAATATCGACGACCCGGCGATGGTCGAGTTGCTGGTCAGTTCGATCTTCGACAGCGGCTACTACGCGAGCATCCGCGTGGTCGATCTTAAGACCGATCAGACCATCGTCGAGCGCAGCGGCATTCCGGCGGTGAATAACGTGCCGGACTGGTTCGTCAAAATGATCGGCCTGGAAGCCGCCGGCGGTGATGCACTGGTCAGCCGTGGCTGGGAGCAGGCTGCAAGGGTCGAAGTGGTCAGCCATCCGATGTTCGCCCTGGCCAAACTGTGGCAGAGCGCGCTAGGGAGTCTGGGCTGGTTGCTGATCTGTGGCGCGGTGAGTGCGGTGCTGGGCGCGTTGCTGCTGCGCCGGCAATTGAAGCCGCTGGACTACATGGTCAAGCAATCCCACGCCATTGCGCGCCGGGAATTCCTCAGCCTGCCGGAACTGCCGCGCACCCCGGAACTGCGCCGGGTGGTGCAGGCCATGAACCAGATGGTCGAGAAGCTCAAGGCGCTGTTCCAGGAACAGGCCGAGCGCAGTGAAAAACTGCGGGTTGAGTCCTATCAGGACAACCTCACGGGCCTGGCCAACCGACGCTATTTCGAAATGCAATTGAACGCCCGGGTGAGCAACCCGGAGCAAGCCAGTTCCGGTTATCTGCTGCTGTTGCGGGTCAAGGACCTGGCCGGTCTGAACCAGCGCCTGGGCGGGCAACGCACCGATGATTTGCTGAAAGCGGTGGGCGAGCAGTTATCCCGCGAGTGCGCCAAATACCCGGAAACCCAGAACCTCGTCACGCGGATTCGCGGCGGTGAATTCGCCGTGTTGGCGCCGGGACTGGTGCGCGAAGAAGCGCTGCAACTGGCGCAGAACCTCGACAGTGCGTTGGCAAGTTTGCATGCGACCGGCGCCACCGATGTGGCCTCAGTAGCGTCCATCGGGCTGGCACCGTTTGCCCATGGCGACTCGCCGCAAGCGGTGCTCGGCCTGGCGGATCAGGCGTTGGCGCAGGCCGAAGGTCAGGGCGAGCAGAGCTGGGTATGCCTGGATCACAGTGCTTCGGCGAGTGTCGGGGATGATCATCATGCGTGGCACACACTGCTCGATGGCGCACTGAATCAGCAGCGTTTCGAGTTGTATTTCCAACCTGTGGTGGCGAGTCAGGACACCGCGCTGGTGCTGCATTACAAGGTGCTGTCGCGTTTGATCGACGATCAGGGCCAGACCATTCCCGCCGGGCGCTTCCTGCCGTGGCTGGAGCGCTTTGGCTGGACGGCGCGGCTCGATCGGTTGATGTTGGAATTGGTCCTGGAGCAGATGGCCGGGCATGAAGAATCGCTGGCGCTGAACTTGTCTTCGGCGACCCTGGCGGATCCACAGGCGCTGAATAGAGTCTTCGAGATTTTGCGTCAGCATTCGAATCTGGGCGAGCGCCTGACCCTGGAAATCGGTGAAGAGCAACTGCCCGAGCAAGCGGTGCTGGAGCAGTTGACGCGGCGTCTGCGCGAACTTGGGTTCTCCCTGAGCCTGCAACGCTTTGGCGGGCGGTTCAGCATGATCGGCAACCTGGCGCGGCTGGGGTTGGCCTATCTGAAGATCGACGGCAGCTACATACGGGCGATCGATCAGGAGAGCGACAAGCGTCTGTTCATCGAGGCCATCCAGCGCGCGGCGCACAGCATTGACCTGCCGCTGATTGCCGAGCGGGTCGAGACCGAAGGGGAGTTGTCAGTGATTCGCGAGATGGGCTTGTATGGGGTTCAGGGGCAGTTGTTTGGTGAGCCCAAGCCCTGGCGGTGAAGCTGCTACCGCCATCGCGAGCAAGCTCGCTCCCACAGTGGATTGATGTTGACCACACAACCTGTGGCCAACCCAAAACCCTGTGGGAGCGAGCTTGCTCGCGATGGCGTCAGTAAAGGCACCGATGAAGGTGGGGTCTAGATCAACCCCGTCTCATCATCATCTATCAAATGACTCAACCCACCCAACGCTTCCCGGGCCTGGGTCCGGTCCATCAGTTTGGCTTGGGCGGCGGCCGGCAGATCGGTGACGCGGATCACGCCTTTGCTGGTCAGCACCTGGATCAAGTCGTCGAGTACCCGGATCATTTCCAGGTCGCTCTGCTTGAGCTGCTTGAGGCTGGTTTCCATCACTTCGTTGGCGTACCAGGCCTGGATTTCATGGTTGTCGGCCGGCAGTGTTTCCGTGGCCTCGGCGTAGGCCGCGGCTTCCACGCGCACCAATTGGCCTTGCGCATCGCGTTGCACGTAAAACATTGAGCATCCCTCAGAAATGGACCAGCGTCATGCTGTCAGCAGCATAGGCCAACTGTTGGCGAGTATGCGGTGCGGCGACGAAATCGTCACCGCCGAGATAGCCGCAAACGTGACGGCCGCCCCATAAGGGCGGCCGTTTTACCTGGCATCAGCTGTTGTTGTGGTCGACTTTGATGGTCGGATCGCTACCGGCAATCAGGTTGTGCAGGTTGGCGGTAGACCAGTTGTTGCCTTCCAGTTTGATCGTCACATCCGGTGTCGCTGCCGCAGCATCCGCCGAGTTGAACTTGCCGGCCGAGCTGACCTGCAACGACGACACGCCATCGACCGTGGTGATTTTCAGGAAGTTGTCGATGGTGCTGCCGGTTTCGCCCTGCAACAAATCGCGCAGGTCTATACGGTCACCTTCGCTGGCCTTGAAGTCCTTGATCACGTCGCTGCCGGTGTCGCCCGCCTTCCACACAAAGGTGTCGGCACCCGAGCCGCCAATCAGGATGTCGTTGCCCGAACCGCCGATCAGCGTGTCGTTGCCGGTGCCGCCGAGCAGGATGTCATTGCCCTTGCCGCCATCGAGCGTGTCGTTACCGCCCGAGCCGAACAGAATGTCATTGCCCGCACCGCCCAGCAGCGTGTCGTTGCCGTCGTGGGCGCCGGACACGTCGAACGCGGTGTAGTGCTCGGTGATGAACTGGTGCACGTTGCTGGTGGTGACTTTGCTGACGTCCACGCCGGTTTGCTGGGCAACGAATGCCTGCATGGCCTGGTAACCCTCGCCGGCGATGCCGTTGAAGCTCACCAGGTCGCCGAACAGGATGTCGTTGCCGTCGCCGCCGCTGACCGTGTCGGAACCTGGCAGCGTCGCTTCGGTGTGACCGATGATCGAGTTGGCCAGGTCTTTCGGGTCGATGTTGGTTTGTGGCGATTTGTCCGAGTCGTACGGTTTCAGGTCAGCCAGGGTCACGTCGCTGTTCAAGCCGATGGCTTCGACGTTCGACAGGTTGCCCAGCAATGCGAAGCTGCTGCTGGCGTTGTCGACGGTGGTTTGGCTGGTGCTGTTACCGCTGCCCGCCAGGCTCGACAACTCGTAGGTGCCATCGCCCTGGGCGTGCAGCGAACCCGGAGTTGTGTACGACCAACTGCCGCCGGACTTGGTCCAGACAGTCACAGCGCCCGAGGCGGAGATATCAATCTGGTGGTTGCTGTCCGGGACCAGGCTGACGGCTTTGCCCAACTGGTAATTGGTGGTGTTGATCACGCTGTCCAGTTTGACGCTGCCATACAGGTTCGGGTTGGTCTGCTCGCCGCTCTGGTAGTAGGTCGGCTTGCCGTCGGTGATGAAGTACGTGAGGTTCTTCGCCCCGGTATTCGCCACCGCGTCAGCACTCTGGAACCAGTTGGCCGTGGTCTTGAACACGTCCTCGTAGTTGGTGCCACCGCCGGACGACATCGAGTCCAGGACTGCCTTGAGCGAGGTCAGGGCATTCGGGTCGTTCAGGTTGACCGACACCGATTTGTTGACCTGGGTATCGAAGTCCACCAGGAAGATGTTCACGGTGCCCGAGTTGCCGCCCATGCTCTGCTTGAGGGTGTTGAACACCGAGGTCAGCGAGTCTTTGGCCGCGCTGATCGACGACGCGCTCATGCTGCCCGAACTGTCGACCATGAAGGCGATGTTGTAGTTGGTGCCCGGCACCACGGTCAGGCCGCCGATGTCGGCGATCATGATGTCGTTGCCGTCGGTGCCGCTGATGGTGTCACTGGCCGAGGTGGCGGTGATTGCGTTGTAGGTCGCCGGGTACACGGTGACCGGAATCTGCGCCGTGGTGATTGCCGAACCGCCCAAGGCCTCGGTGGAGGTCGAGGTCACGGTCAGGTTGAATTGACCGTTGTAGTAGGTCGGCGGGGTCACGGTCAGGGAGCCGAGGCTCCAGCCGGTAACGTTGGCTTCGCCGGAGGTCGCGGTGGCGGTGAAGGTGTGACCCGCGCCGTCAGTCAGGACCGAGCCCGCCGGGATACCGCTGATTTTCACGCTCAGGCTTTCGGAGCCGTCGGTGTCGGTCAGTGCGGTGTTGATCGCGGACAGGTGAACGCTGGTGCCTTCGAAGCCTGTGTTGAGTTTGTAGCCGTCGTAGTAACCCTCGCCGTTGGTACCGTGCAAGTCGGAGACGGTCACGCCGGAAGCGGCCAGATCCGCCACGCCGGTGTACAGCGGCACGCCAGCGCTGCTCAGGTCGATGGCGGTGCCGCCGTTGACCGACAGGTTGACGTCATAGCTGCCCGGGCCACTCTGGTTGTGGTGGTAGATGTCCAGGGTGTAGTAGCCGCTGGCGGTCGGAGTGATCGAACCACTCAGGTTACCGCCCGAACCCCACAGGGCGGACGCGACGTTCTTGCCGCCAACGGTCACGAGCAGGCTGTCATCGCCCGAGCCGCTGAAGGTGTAGGTCTTGCCGGCTTCGAGGTAGATCAGGCCGGAGGTTTTCGACGCCGTACCTGCCGCGACACTGCCGTCGGACTGCACGTTGGTCACGGTGGTGCTGGAGTTCGGTGTGCCCGCCGCGTCGATGACCGATTTGAGCGTGGCCGTCGGCGCGCCGCTGCCATCGGTGCCCAGGCCCGACAGACCGGTCCAGACTTCCTTGATCAGCCCGGTGGATTTGACGCTGTTGTCCGCTACGGTCAGGGACGGTGCATCGGCCACTGGCGTGATGTCGATTTTCACCGTGCCAGTGTTGCCCAGCAGTTGGCCATCGGTTGGCTGGAACTTGATCTGCGCGTAATCCGCCTGATTGTTGCCCAGGCCGCTGCCGCCATAGCCGTTGGTGCCGGATTCGTTGGCGTCCGGGGTGAAGCGCAGCTTGCCAGCGTCGATGTCAGCCTTGGTGATGGTCTGATTGTTAGTAACGTCGGTCCAGGTCGAACCGTTCAGGTACTGCAACTTGCCTTCGCCCGGCAGGCCGGTGATTTTCACGCCCAGGCTCGCGGCCGGGCTGTCGACATCGCTGACGCCGAAGGTCGACCAGCCGAGGATCAGCGGGGTGTCTTCAGTGCCGGTGACGTTGACCGGTGCAGCGGTCGGCGCGTCGTTCACGGCCACCACGTTGACGGTGGTGGTCGCGACGTTCGAGTAGTTGCCGCCATCGGTCACGGTCACGGTGATGATCCGTGGCACGGTGCTCGGGTCTTCACTGCTGTTGGTGAAGCTGATGTTCTTGATCGCCTGCATGTAGTCGGCCAGCGTCGCGTTGCCCGACAAGGTCAGCGTCACGGTGCCATTGGTGCTGTTGGCATTAATGGTGATGCCGTTGACGCTGTTGCCCAGGTTCAGCGCATCGCCATCCTGACGGTTAGTCAGCACGACGGTGGCGCCGGTCAGCATGGTGCTGTCCGGGTCGGTGATTTTCAGGTCGGTGTCGGCAATCGACACGCCCGCACCCGGGGTGTTTTCGGTGAAGGTCACGTTGTAATTGGCACCGGTGGCGCCGCTGGAGTTGTTGGCATCCAGGTCGATGACCGGCGGCGCATCGTTGTCGATGATCGAGGTGCTGACGCTGCCATTGGTGGCGCTGACCGCGAGGTTCTCGAAGTTGCCGCCAGTGGCCGAGTCGATCTTGACCACGAAGTTCTCGGTGCCTTCAGTGATCTTGTCGTCAATGGTCGCCACGTTGAAGTTGGCGCTACTGGCGCCGGCCGGAATCTTCACGGTGTACACGCCGGTGAAGTCCGAACCGTCGGCGGCGGTGCCGCTGTAGACGATTTTCAGCGTCACGTCGGTTTGCGCCGGGTGCGTCAGGCTGACGGTGTAGCTGGCGGTCTGGCCTTCAGTCACCGAGGTGCTGCCGGTGATGCTGACTTCGGTTTTGTCGATGGTGTCAGTGACGTTGGTCACGGCTGGCGTGTTGTTGGTGGCCAGGTTTTCGAAGCCGCCGCCGGTGGCGTTGGTGATCGTCGCCTGGACGCTGCCGGCATCCTTGTACACGTCATCAGCCGGAGCTGGAACGGTCACGGTGCCGGTGGTTTTGCCGGTGTCGATGGTGATCACCGAGCCGTTGCTGAGGGTCACGGTGACTGGCGTGCCGGCGGCGTTGGTCAGGGTCGCGGTGTAGGTGATTTGGCCACCCTCGGCGACCGAGCCGGTTGCGCTCAACGACAGGTTGGTGGTGTCGACGGTGTCGGTCACGGTGGTGCTGACCGGCGTCTTGTCGGCTACGAGATTTTCGTAGTTGCCGCCAGTGACGTTGGTGATCGAGTTGGTCAGCGGTGCGTGACCAGTCAACGCGTCGTTTGGCGCGATAGTGGTGACGGTGCCGGTGGTTTTGCCGATGTCGATCGTGATGTTTTGGCCGTTGGCCAACGTCACGGTCACTGGAGAGCCAGTCACTGGCTGCCCGACAGTCGCGGTGTAGGTGACGGTGCCACCTTCAGCGGCGGTGCCGGTTGCCGTCAGTTTGACGGTCGAGGTGTCGATGGTGTCGGTCACGTTGGTCACCGCAGGCGTGCTGCTGGTGGCCAGGTTTTCGAAGTTGCCACCGGTTGCGGTGGTGATCGTTGCCTGGACGGTGCCGGCGTCTTTGTACACGTCATCAGCCGGAGCTTGAACGGTCACGGTGCCAGTGGTTTTGCCCGCGTCGATGGTGATCACCGAGCCATTGCTCAGGGTCACGGTCACCGGGGAACCAGCGGCGTTGGTCAGGGTTGCGGTGTAGGTGATCTGACCGCCTTCAGCCACGGAGTTGGTTGCACTCAGCGACAGGTTGGTGGTGTCGACGGTATCAGTAACGGTGGTGCTGACCGGCGTCTTGTCGGCTACGAGATTTTCGTAGTTGCCGCCAGTGACGTTGGTGATCGAGTTGGTCAGCGGTGCGTGACCGGTCAGCACGTCGTTTGGCGCGATGGCGTTCACGGTGCCGGTGGTTTTACCGATATCGATGGTGATCGTCTGGCCGTTCGCCAGGGATACGGTCACCGGGCTGCCCGTTACTGGCTGACCGACAGTCGCGGTATAGGTGACGTTGCCACCCTCAGCAGCCGTGCCGGTTGCAGTCAGTTTGACGGTCGACGTGTCGATGGTGTCGGTCACGTTGGTCACCGCAGGCGTGCTGCTGGTGGCCAGGTTTTCGAAGCTGCCACCGGTGGCGTTGGTGATCGTTGCCTGGACGGTGCCGGCGTCCTTGTACACGTCATCAGCCGGAGCCGGAACGGTCACGGTGCCGGTGGTTTTGCCGGTGTCGATGGTGATCACCGAGCCGTTGCTCAGAGTCACGGTGACTGGCGAGCCGGCAGCGTTGGTCAGAGTCGCGGTGTAAGTGATCTGACCGCCTTCGGCTACCGAGTTGGTTGCGCTCAACGACAGGTTGGTGGTGTCGACGGTGTCGGTTACGGTGGTGCTGACCGGCGTCTTGTCGGCTACGAGGTTTTCGTAGTTGCCGCCGCTCACGTTGGTGATCGAGTTGGTCAGCGGTGCGTGACCAGTCAACGCGTCGTTTGGCGCGATAGTGGTGACGGTGCCGGTGGTTTTGCCGATGTCGATCGTGATGTTTTGGCCGTTGGCCAAGGTCACGACAACTGCAGAACCGGTTACTGGCTGGCCGACGGTGGCGGTATAGGTGACGGTGCCACCTTCAGCGGCCGTGCCGGTCGCAGTCAGTTTGACCGTCGAGGTGTCGATGGTATCGGTGACGTTGGTCACTGCCGGAGCCGTGCTCGGTACCAGACTTTCGAAGTTGCCACCGGTGGCGGTGGTGATCGTTGCCTGGACGGTGCCCGCATCTTTGTAAACGTCATCAGCCGGAGCTGGAACGGTCACGGTGCCGGTGGTTTTGCCGGCGTCGATGGTGATCACCGAGCCGTTGCTCAGGGTCACGGTCACTGGCGAGCCAGCGGCATTGGTCAAGGTCGCGGTGTAAGTGATCTGACCGCCTTCGGCTACCGAGTTGGTTGCGCTCAACGACAGGTTGGTGATGTCGACGGTGTCGGTCACGGTGGTGCTGACTGGCGTCTTGTCTGCTACGAGGTTCTCGTAGTTGCCGCCAGTCACGTTGGTGATCGAGTTGGTCAGCGGAGCGTGACCGGTCAGCACGTCGTTTGGCGCGATGGCGTTCACGGTGCCGGTGGTTTTACCGATGTCGATGGTGATCGTCTGGCCGTTAGCCAGCGATACAGTTACCGGCGAGCCAGTCACTGGCTGGCCGACAGTCGCGGTGTAAACGACGGTGCCACCTTCAGCCGCAGTACCGGTTGCCGTCAGTTTGACGGTCGAGGTGTCGATGGTGTCGGTGACGTTGGTCACTGCCGGAGCGGTGCTCGGTACCAGACTTTCGAAATTGCCACCGGTTGCGGTGGTGATCGTCGCCTGGACGGTGCCGGCGTCCTTGTACACGTCATCAGCTGGAGCTGGAACGGTGACGGTGCCGGTGGTTTTGCCCGCTTCGATGGTGATCACCGAGCCATTGCTCAGGGTCACAGTCACTGGCGAGCCAGCCGCGTTGGTCAAAGTTGCGGTGTAAGTGATCTGGCCACCTTCAGCCACGGTGTTAGTGGCGCTCAGCGACAGATTGGTGGTGTCGACGGTGTCGGTCACGGTGGTGCTGACCGGGGTTTTGTCGGCGACCAGGTTCTCGTAGTTGCCGCCAGTGACGTTGGTGATCGAGTTGGTCAGCGGCGCGTGGCCGGTCAACGCGTCGTTTGGCGCGATGGCGTTCACGGTGCCAGTGGTTTTACCGATGTCGATGGTGATCGTCTGGCCGTTCGCCAGGGATACGGTCACCGGGCTGCCCGTTACTGGCTGACCGACAGTCGCTGTATAGGTGACGGTGCCACCTTCAGCGGCCGTGCCGGTTGCCGTCAGTTTGACGGTCGAGGTGTCGATGGTGTCGGTGACGCTGGTCACTGCCGGAACGGTGCTCGGTACCAGACTTTCGAAGTTACCACCGGTGGCGGTGGTGATCGTTGCCTGGACGGTGCCGGCGTCTTTGTACACGTCATCAGCCGGAGCAGGAACGGTCACGGTACCGGTGGTTTTACCGGCGTCGATGGTGATTACCGAGCCGTTGCTCAGCGTGACTGTCACTGGCGTGCCGGCGGCGTTGGTCAGGGTCGCGGTGTAGGTGATCTGACCACCCTCGGCGACCGAGTTGGTAGCGCTGAGGTTGAGGTTAGTCGTATCGACAGTGTCAGTGACAGTCGTCGAAACCGGCGTCTTGTCAGCAACCAGATTCTCGTAGTTACCGCCGCTCACGTTGGTGATCGAGTTGGTCAGCGGCGTATGGCCGGTCAACGCATCGTTCGGCGCAAGGGTGGTTACGGTGCCGGTGGTTTTACCGATGTCGATCGTGATGTTTTGGCCATTGGCCAACGTCACGGTCACTGGAGAGCCAGTCACTGGCTGCCCGACAGTCGCGGTATAGGTGACGGTGCCACCCTCTGCGGCAGTGCCAGTCGCAGTCAGTTTGACGGTCGAGGTATCGATGGTGTCAGTGACGTTGGTCACCGCAGGAACCGTGCTCGGCACCAGGTTCTCGAAGTTGCCACCGGTAGCAGTGGAAATAGTCGCTTCGACTTTACCGGCGTCTTTGTAAACGTCATCGGCTGGAGCCGGAACGGTCACGGTGCCAGTGGTCTTGCCTGCGTCGATGGTGATCACCGAGCCATTGCTCAGGGTCACAGTCACTGGCGAGCCAGCGGCATTGGTCAGGGTCGCGGTGTAAGTGATCTGGCCACCTTCAGCCACGGTGTCGGTCGCTGTCAGCGACAGATTGGTGTTATCCACCGTGTCAGTGACAGTCGTCTTGGCAGGGTCAGCATTGACGTCCAGTTTCTCGTAATTGCCGCCAGTTGCATCCTTGATGGTGGCGCTCAGCGAGCTGCCGCCAGCCAGGGCATCGTTTGGCGCGACGAAATTGACCGTGCCGCTGCTTTTACCGATGTCGATCGTGATGGTCTGGCCGTTGGACAGCGTCACGACAAGCGGGGCGCCAGTCACTGGCGCACTCACGGACGCGGTGTAGACGACGGTGCCGCCTTCAGCGACGGTCGACGTGGCGGTCAGCGATACGGTGCTGGTGTCGATGGTGTCGGTGACGCTTGTGACTGCGGCCGACGGGTCTTTGACCAGGTTTTCGAAATCGCCGCCAGTGGCGTCCTTGATCGTGGCTTCAACCTTGCCGGCGTCTTTGTAGACGTCATCGGCCGGAGCGGCGACGGTCACGTTGCCGCTGGTGGCGCCGGCGGCGATCAGGATGACGGCGCCGTTGCTCAAGGTCACGGTGACCGGCGAGCCGGCCGCGTTGGTCAATGTCGCGGTGTAGACAATCGAACCGCCTTCCGCCACGGAGTCAGTCGCGCTCAGGCTGAGGGTCGTGGTGTCCGGGGTGTCGGTCACAGTGGTGCTGACCGGGGTTTTGTCGGCCACCAGATTCTCGTAGTTACCACCGCTGACATTGGTGATCGAGTTGGTCAGTGGCGCATGGCCGGTCAGTGCATCGTTTGGCGCGACAGCGTTGACGGTACCGCTGGTTTTGCCGATGTCGATGGTGATCGATTGACCGTTGGCCAAAGTCACGACAACCGGGGCGCCAGTAACTGGCTGGCCGACAGTCGCGGTGTAAACCACGGTGCCGCCTTCAGCAACACTGTCGGTGGCGGTCAGTTTGACGGTCGAAGTGTCGATGGTGTCGGTGACATTAGTCACTGCCGGAACCGTGCTCGGCACCAGGTTCTCGAAATTACCGCCGGTAGCAGTGGAGATCGTGGCTTCGACTTTGCCGGCGTCTTTATAGACGTCGTCGGTTGGCGCAGGAACCGTCGCGGTGCCGGTGGTTTTACCGGCTTCGATGGTGATCACAGCACCGTTCGACAAGGTCACAGTCACTGGCGAGCCAGCGGCGTTGGTCAGTGTCGCGGTGTAGGTGATCGAACCGCCCTCGGCAACCGAATCGGTAGCGCTCAAGGACAGGTTGGTGGTGTCGGCAGTGTCAGTGACAGTAGTCGAAACCGGTGTCTTATCAGCCACCAGATTTTCGTAATTACCACCGCTCACGTCAGTAATCGAGTTGGTCAGTGGCGCATGACCAGTCAGCGCATCGTTCGGTGCAACGGCGTTGACGGTGCCGCTGGTTTTGCCGATGTCGATGGTGATCGATTGGCCGTTGGCCAAAGTCACGACAACCGGGGCGCCAGTAACTGGCTGGCCGACGGTGGCGGTGTAAACCACGGTGCCGCCTTCAGCAACGCTGTCGGTGGCGGTCAGTTTGACGGTCGAAGTGTCGATGGTATCGGTGACGTTAGTCACTGCCGGAATTGTGCTCGGTACCAGATTCTCGAAGTTGCCGCCGGTAGCGGTGGAGATCGTCGCTTCGACTTTGCCCGCGTCTTTGTAGACGTCATCGGTTGGTGCTGGAACAGTCGCAGTACCGGTGGTTTTACCGGCTTCGATAGTAATCACCGCACCGTTCGACAAGGTCACAGTCACTGGCGAGCCAGCGGCGTTGGTCAGTGTCGCGGTGTAGGTGATCGAACCGCCCTCGGCAACCGAATCGGTAGCGCTCAAGGACAGGTTGGTGGTGTCGGCAGTGTCAGTGACAGTAGTCGAAACCGGTGTCTTATCAGCCACCAGATTTTCGTAATTACCACCGCTCACGTCAGTAATCGAGTTGGTCAGTGGCGCATGACCAGTCAGCGCATCGTTCGGTGCAACGGCGTTGACGGTGCCGCTGGTTTTGCCGATGTCGATGGTGATCGATTGGCCGTTGGCCAAAGTCACGACAACCGGGGCGCCAGTAACTGGCTGGCCGACGGTGGCGGTGTAAACCACGGTGCCGCCTTCAGCAACGCTGTCGGTGGCGGTCAGTTTGACGGTCGAAGTGTCGATGGTATCGGTGACGTTAGTCACTGCCGGAATTGTGCTCGGTACCAGATTCTCGAAGTTGCCGCCGGTAGCGGTGGAGATCGTCGCTTCGACTTTGCCCGCGTCTTTGTAGACGTCATCGGTTGGTGCTGGAACAGTCGCAGTACCGGTGGTTTTACCGGCTTCGATAGTAATCACCGCACCGTTCGACAAGGTCACAGTCACTGGCGAGCCAGCTGCGTTGGTCAGTGTCGCGGTGTAAGTGATCGAACCGCCTTCAGCAACCGAATCGGTAGCGCTCAAGGACAGGTTGGTGGTGTCGGTTGTGTCAGTAACTGTGGTCGAAACTGGCGTTTTATCGGCGACCAGATTTTCGTAGTTACCACCGCTCACATCAGTGATCGAGTTGGTCAGTGGCGCATGACCAGTCAATGCATCGTTTGGCGCGATGGCGTTGACGGTGCCGGTGGTTTTACCGATGTCGATGGTGATCGATTGACCGTTGGCCAAAGTCACGACAACCGGGGCGCCAGTAACTGGCTGGCCGACCGTCGCGGTGTAAACCACGGTGCCGCCTTCAGCAACGCTGTCGGTAGCGGTCAGTTTGACGGTCGAGGTGTCAATGGTGTCGGTGACATTGGTAACCGCTGGAACAGTGCTCGGCACCAGGTTCTCGAAGTTGCCACCGGTAGCAGTAGTAATCGTTGCTTCAACTTTGCCGGCATCTTTGTAGACGTCATCGGCTGGCGCTGGAACAGTCGCAGTACCGGTAGTTTTACCGGCCTCGATGGTGATCACAGCACCGTTCGACAAGGTCACGGTGACCGGCGAGCCGGCAGCGTTGGTCAGTGTCGCGGTATAAACAATCGAACCACCTTCAGCAACCGAGTCAGTCGCGCTCAGGCTGAGGGTCGTGGTGTCTGGCGTATCGGTAACCGAGGTCTCCGCTGGTTTGCCGTCAACGTCCAGTTTCTCGTAGTTGCCGCCCTTCGCATCATCAATCTTGACGCTCAAGGAGCCGCCGCCCGCCAGGGCATCGTTCGGTGCAACGAAGTTCACGCTGCCACTGCTTGCCCCGACCGGAATGGTGATGGTCTGGCCGTTCGACAAGGTGACGACGACTGGCGCGCCGGTCACCGGAGCGGTGACGGATGCGGTGTAGACCACGGTGCCGCCTTCGGCAACGGTCGACGTCGCGGTCAGGTTGACCGTCGAAGTGTCGATGGTGTCGGTGACGTTGGTCACGGCCGCCGTCGGATTGGTTGCCAGGGTTTCAAAGTTGCCGCCGCTGGCATCCTTGATGGTTGCTTCAACCTTGCCGGCGTCTTTGTAGACGTCATCAGCCGGGGCTGCGACGGTTACGGTGCCGCTGGTGGCGCCGGCGGCGATGGTGATCACCGCGCCGTTGCTCAGGGTCACGGTTACCGGAGTGCCGGCCGCATTGGTCAGGGTTGCGGTGTAGACGATCGAGCCGCCCTCGGCCACGGTATCGGTCGCGCTCAGGCTCAGGGTCGTGGTGTCAGGCGTATCGCTGACCGCCGTGTCCGCAGGCTTGCCGTCCACTTCCAGTTTTTCGTAGTTGCCGCCGGTGGCGCCGTCGATCTTCACGCTCAGGGACGTGCCGCCCGCCAGTGGGCTGTTCGGCGCGATGAAATTCACGCTGCCGCTGGTTTCGCCCACCGGGATGGTGATGGTCTGGCCGTTGGACAGGCTCACCACAACCGGCGCGCCGGTCACCGGAGCGGTAACGGACGCGGTGTAGACCACGGTTTCGCCTTCGGCGACGTTCGTGGTGGCGACCAGCGATACGGTGCTGGTGTCGATGGTGTCATTGACGGTGGTGACCGCCGGGGTGTCGCTGCTGACCAGGTTCTCGAAGTTGCCACCGGTCGCGCCTTTGATGGTCGCTTCAACGGTGCCGGCATCTTTATAAACGTCGTCCTTCGGCGCATCGACGGTCACAGTGCCGGTGGTTTTGCCCGCATCGATGGTGATCACGGCGCCGTTGCTCAGGGTGACGGTCACTGGCGTGCCGGCCGCATTGGTCAGGGTCGCGGTGTAAGTGATCTGGCCGCCTTCATCCACGGTGCCGGTCGCGCTCAGTGACAGGTTGGTGGTGTCGGTGGTATCGGTCACGGTGGTGCTGACCGGTGTTTTGTCAGCGACCAGGTTTTCGTAGTTGCCACCGCTGACGTTGGTGATCGAGTTGGTCAGTGGTGCGTGGCCATTGAGCACGTCGTTCGGCGCGACGGCGTTGACGGTGCCAGTGGTTTTGCCGATGTCGATAGTGATCGATTGACCGTTGGCCAAGCTCACAACAACCGGGGCGCCAGTGACTGGCTGGCCGACGGTGGCGGTGTAAACCACAGTCCCGCCTTCAGCAACGCTGTTGGTCGCGGTCAGGGTGACGGTCGAGGTGTCGATGGTGTCGGAGACGTTGGTCACCGCTGGAGCGGTGCTCGGTACCAGGTTCTCGAAGTTACCGCCGGTAGCGGTGGTAATCGTGGCTTCGACTTTGCCGGCGTCTTTGTAGACGTCATCGGCTGGCGCTGGAACAGTGACGGTGCCGGTGGTTTTGCCGGCGTCGATGGTGATGACGGCGCCATTGCTCAAGGTCACGGTCACCGGAGTGCCGGCCGCATTGGTTAATGTCGCGGTGTAAGTGATCTGGCCGCCTTCAGCGACCGAGTCAGTCGCGCTCAGGCTCAGGTTCGTGGTGTCCGGAGTGTCAGTAACCGAGGTTTCAGCCGGTTTGCCATCAACTTCCAGCTTCTCGTAGTTGCCGCCCTTGGCGTCGTCGATCTTGACGCTCAGGGAAGCACCGCCCGCCAAGGCGTCGTTCGGGGCCACGAAGTTCACGGACCCGCTGCTCGCGCCGACCGGAATGGTGATGGTCTGGCCGTTGGACAGGGTTACGACGACAGGCGCGTCGGTGACTGGAGCGCTGACGGACGCGGTGTAAACCACGGTGCCGCCTTCAGCCACGGTCGACGTTGCGGTCAGGGTTACAACCGAAGTGTCGATGGTGTCGGTGACGTTGGTCACGGCTGGCGACGGATCAGTGGCCAGGTTTTCGAAGTTGCCACCGGTTGCGTCTTTAACGGTGACTTCAACCTTGCCGGCGTCTTTGTAGACGTCATCGGCCGGGGCCGCGACGGTTACGTTGCCGCTGGTGGCGCCGGCGGCGATGAGGATGACGGCGCCGTTGCTCAAGGTCACAGTCACCGGAGTGCCGGCTGCATTGGTCAGTGTCGCGGTGTAAACGATCGAACCCCCTTCAGCCACGGAATCGGTCGCGCTCAGGCTCAGGCTGAGGGTCGTGGTGTCCGGTGTGTCGGTGACGGTGGTGCTGACCGGTGTTTTGTCAGCGACCAGGTTTTCGTAGTTGCCACCGCTCACGTCGGTGATCGAGTTGGTCAACGGCGCGTGGCCATTGAGCACGTCGTTCGGTGCGACAGCGTTGACGGTGCCGGTGGTTTTGCCGATGTCGATGGTGATGGTCTGACCGTTGGCCAAAGCCACGGTGACTGGCGAGCCGGTTACTGGCTGGCCGACCGTCGCGGTGTAAACCACAGTCCCGCCTTCAGCGACGCTGTTGGTCGCGGTCAGGGTGACGGTCGAGGTGTCGATGGTGTCGGAGACGTTGGTCACCGCTGGAGCGGTGCTCGGTACCAGGTTCTCGAAGTTACCGCCGGTAGCGGTGGTAATCGTTGCTTCGACTTTGCCGGCGTCTTTGTAGACGTCATCGGCTGGTGCTGGAACGCTGACGGTGCCTGTGGTTTTGCCGGCGTCGATGGTGATTACGGCGCCATTGCTCAGCGTAACGGTCACAGGTGTGCCCGCAGCGTTGGTCAGGGTCGCGGTGTAGGTAATCTGGCCGCCTTCAGCCACGGAGTCAGTTGCGCTCAGGCTGAGGGTGGTGGTGTCTGGCGTATCGGTAACCGATGTTTCAGCCGGTTTGCCGTCAACGTCCAGCTTCTCGTAGTTGCCGCCCTTCGCATCGTCAATCTTGACGCTCAGGGAGCCGCCGCCCGCCAGGGCATCGTTCGGCGCCACGAAGTTGACGGAACCGCTGCTCGCGCCGACCGGAATGGTGATGGTCTGGCCGTTCGACAAGGTCACCACAACTGGCGAACCGGTAACCGGTGCACTGACCGATGCGGTGTAAACCACAGTGCCGCCTTCAGCCACGGTGCTGGTGGCGGTCAGGTTGACCGTCGAGGTATCGATGGTGTCCGTCACGTCGGTGACGGCTGGCGCTGGGCTGGTGACCAGATTTTCGAAGTTGCCGCCCGCTGCATCCTTGACGGTCACTTCGACTTTGCCGGCGTCTTTATAGACGTCATCAGCCGGTGCGGCGACGGTCACGGAACCGCTGGTGGCGCCAGCGGCGATGGTGATCACCGCGCCGTTGCTCAGGGTCACGGTCAATGGCGTGCCGGCGGGGTTGGTCAAATTGGCGGTGTAAACGATCGAGCCGCCCTCGGCGACCGAGTCGGTAGCTGACAGGCTCAGCGTGGTGGTGTCGGCAGTGTCAGTAACGGTGGTCGAAACTGGCGTTTTGTCGGCGACGAGGTTTTCGTAGTTGCCGCCGCTCACGTCGGTGATCGAGTTGGTCAGCGGTGCATGGCCGGTCAGCGCGTCGTTTGGTGCGACGGCGTTGACGGTGCCGGAGCTTTTGCCGATGTCGATGGTGATCGTCTGACCGTTGGCCAAGGTCACGATGACCGGGGCGCCAGTCACTGGTGCGCCGACGGACGCGGTGTAAACCACAGTGCCGCCTTCGGCGACGCTGTTGGTAGCGGTCAGCGTAACGGTTGAAGTGTCGATGGTGTCAGTGACATTGGTCACCGCCGGAGCCGGGTCAGTGGCCAGGTTTTCGAAGTTGCCACCGGTGGCGTCTTTAACCGTGACTTCAACCTTGCCGGCGTCTTTGTAGACGTCATCGGCCGGGGCTGCGACGGTCACGGTGCCAGTGGTTTTGCCGGCATCGATAGTGATCACGGCGCCGTTGCTCAGCGTGACAGTCACAGGTGTGCCGGCCGCATTGGTCAAGGTCGCGGTGTAGGTAATCTGGCCGCCTTCAGCTACGGAGTCAGTTGCGCTCAGGCTGAGGGTGGTGGTGTCGGCTGTGTCAGTGACGGTGGTCGAAACCGGTGTCTTATCAGCCACCAGGTTTTCGTAGTTGCCGCCGCTCACGTCGGTAATCGAGGTGGTCAGCGGCGCGTGGCCGTTAAGTACATCGTTCGGCGCGACGGCGTTAACGGTGCCGCTGCTTTTACCTATGTCGATGGTGATGGTCTGGCCGTTGGCCAGGGTCACGATGACCGGGGCACCGGTCACTGGTGCGCCGACGGATGCGGTGTAAACCACCGTGCCGCCTTCAGCAACGCTGCTGGTGGCGGTCAGGGTGACGGTCGAAGTGTCGATGGTGTCGGTGACGCTGGTCACAGCCGGAGCCGGGTCAGTGGCCAGGTTTTCGAAGTTGCCACCGGTGGCGTCTTTAACCGTGACTTCAACCTTGCCGGCGTCTTTGTAGACGTCATCGGCAGGCGCGGCGACGGTAACGTTGCCGCTGGTGGCGCCAGCGGCGATGGTGATCACCGCGCCGTTACTCAGGGTCACGGTGACCGGAGTACCGGCGGCGTTGGTCAGAGTCGCGGTGTAGACAATTGAACCACCCTCAGCCACGGAGTCAGTTGCGCTCAGGCTCAGGGTGGTGGTATCGGCGGTGTCGGTAATCGTGGTCGAAACCGGTGTCTTGTTGGCGACCAGGTTCTCGTAGTTACCGCCGCTCACATCAGTGATCGAGGTGGTCAGCGGCGCGTGGCCATTCAGCACATCGTTCGGCGCGACAGCGTTGACGGTGCCGGAGCTTTTGCCGATGTCGATGGTGATGGTTTGACCGTTGGCCAGGGTCACGACAACCGGAGCACCGGTCACTGGAGCGCCGACGGATGCGGTGTAAACCACCGTGCCGCCTTCGGCAACAGACGATGTCGCGGTCAGGGTCACAACCGACGTGTCGATGGTGTCAGTGACGTTGGTTACCGCTGGAGCAGGATCAGTGGCCAGGTTTTCGAAGTTGCCACCGGTGGCGTCTTTAACCGTGACTTCAACCTTGCCGGCGTCTTTGTAGACGTCATCGGCAGGCGCGGCGACGGTGACGTTGCCGCTGGTGGCGCCGGCGGCGATGGTGATCACCGCGCCATTGCTCAGGGTCACGGTTACCGGAGTGCCGGCAGCGTTGGTCAGGGTGGCGGTGTAAACAATCGAACCACCTTCAGCCACGGAGTCAGTTGCGCTCAGGCTCAGAGTGGTGGTGTCGGCAGTATCAGTGACGGTGGTCGAAACCGGTGTCTTGTTGGCGACCAGGTTCTCGTAGTTACCGCCGCTCACGTCGGTGATCGAGTTGGTCAGCGGTGCGTGGCCATTGAGCACGTCGTTCGGTGCGACGGCGTTGACGGTGCCGGAGCTTTTGCCGATGTCGATTGTGATGGTCTGGCCGTTGGCCAGGGTCACGACAACCGGGGCACCGGTCACTGGAGCGCCGACGGATGCGGTGTAAACCACGGTGCCGCCTTCAGCCACGGTCGACGTCGCGGTCAGAGTCACTACCGATGTGTCGATGGTGTCGGTGACGTTGGTCACCGCTGGAGCAGGATCAGTGGCCAGGTTTTCGAAGTTGCCACCGGTGGCATCTTTAACGGTGACTTCAACTTTGCCAGCGTCTTTATAGACGTCATCGGCAGGTGCGGCGACTGTCACTGAACCGCTGGTAGCGCCAGCGGCAATAGTGATCACCGCGCCGTTGCTCAGGGTCACAGACACCGGAGTGCCGGCGGCGTTGGTCAGATTGGCGGTGTAAACGATCGAACCACCTTCAGCCACGGACTCAGTCGCGCTCAGGCTCAGGGTGGTGGTGTCTTTCGAGTCGGTGATGGTGGTCAGCGCCGGCTCGGCGCTCGGGGTCAGCTGCTCGAAATTGCCACCGGTGGTGCCGGTGATCGTAGTGCTGACGGTGCTGCCATTGTTGTAGACGTCGTTCGGCGGGGTATCGACGACAACGCTGCCAGTGGTTTTGCCCGCTTCGATGGTAATGACCGAGCCATTGCTCAAGGTCACAGTCATCGGCGTGCCGGCCGGATTGGTCAGCGTCGCGGTGTAGGTGATCTGGCCACCCTCGACCACAGTGCCGGTGGCGGTGAGACTCAGGCCGGTGTTGTCGATCGAATCGGTGATGGTCGTCACGGCCGGCGCCGGGTTCGGTGTCAGCTGTTCGAAGTTGCCGCCGGTTGCGCTGGTAATCGTGGTGCTGACAGTGCTGCCGTTTTGGTAGACGTCATTAGCTGGGGTCGGAACGTCCACGCTGCCAGTGGTCTTGCCGGCTTCAATGGTGATAGTCGAACCGTTGGACAGTGTGACGGTAACTGGCGTCTGCGCAGGGTTGGTCAGTGTCGCTGTGTAAGTAATCTGACCGCCTTCAGTGACAGTCGAGCCCGCTGTCAGCGTGACAGTGGTGGTGTCGACCGAATCGGTGATGGTCGTGACCGCTGGAGCCGGGTTTGGCGCCAGGTTTTCGAAGTTGCCACCGGTTGCGCTGGTAATCGTAGTGCTGACGGTGCTGCCGTTTTGGTAGACGTCATTGGTTGGCGTCGGAACGTCCACCGAGCCAGTGGTTTTGCCGGCTTCGATGGTGATGGTCGAACCGTTGGACAGGGTGACGGTAACCGGGGTTTGCGCCGGGTTAGTCAAGGTAGCGGTGTAGGTGATCTGACCGCCTTCAGTAACGGTCGAGCCCGCTGTCAGCGTGACAGTCGTGGTATCAACCGAATCAGTAATAGTCGTAACCGCTGGCGCCGGGTTCGGCACCAGATTCTCGAAGTTACCGCCAGTTGTGCCGGTAATCGTGGTCGTGACGGTGCTGCCATTTTGGTAGACGTCATTGGCTGGCGTCGGAACGTCCACCGAGCCAGTGGTTTTGCCGGCTTCGATGGTGATGGTCGAACCGTTGGACAGCGTAACGGTCACCGGCGTCTGCGCCGGGTTCGTCAATGTAGCGGTGTAGGTGATCTGACCGCCTTCAGTGACGGTGGAGCCTGCTGTCAGCGTGACGGTGGTGGTGTCGACCGAATCGGTGATGGTCGTGACCGCTGGAGCCGGATTTGGCGCCAGGTTCTCGAAGTTACCGCCAGTTGTGCCGGTGATCGTGGTCGTGACGGTGCTGCCGTTTTGGTAGACGTCATTGGCTGGCGTCGGAACGTCCACCGAGCCAGTGGTTTTGCCGGCTTCGATGGTGATGGTCGAACCGTTGGACAGCGTAACGGTCACCGGCGTCTGCGCCGGGTTGGTCAGTGTCGCGGTGTAGGTAATCTGACCGCCTTCAGTAACGGTCGAACCCGCTGTCAGCGTGACAGTCGTGGTATCAACCGAATCAGTAATAGTCGTGACCGCTGGCGCCGGGTTCGGCACCAGGTTCTCGAAGTTACCGCCAGTTGTGCCGGTAATCGTGGTCGTGACGGTGCTGCCATTTTGGTAAACGTCATTGGCAGGCGTCGGAACGTCCACAGTGCCGGTGGTCTTGCCGGCATCAATGGTAATGGTCGAACCATTGGACAACGTGACGGTAACCGGCGTCTGCGCCGGGTTGGTCAGTGTCGCGGTGTAGGTAATCTGACCGCCTTCAGTAACGGTCGAACCCGCTGTCAGCGTGACAGTCGTGGTATCAACCGAATCAGTAATAGTCGTGACCGCTGGCGCCGGGTTTGGCGCCAGGTTCTCGAAGTTACCGCCAGTTGTGCCGGTGATCGTGGTCGTGACGGTGCTGCCGTTTTGGTAGACATCATTGGCTGGCGTCGGAACGTCCACCGAGCCACTGGTTTTGCCGGCTTCGATGGTGATGGTCGAACCGTTGGACAGCGTAACGGTCACCGGCGTCTGCGCCGGGTTCGTCAATGTAGCGGTGTAGGTGATCTGACCGCCTTCAGTGACGGTGGAGCCTGCTGTCAGCGTGACGGTGGTGGTGTCGACCGAATCGGTGATGGTCGTGACCGCTGGAGCCGGATTTGGCGCCAGGTTCTCGAAGTTACCGCCAGTTGTGCCGGTGATCGTGGTCGTGACGGTGCTGCCGTTTTGGTAGACATCATTGGCTGGCGTCGGAACGTCCACCGAGCCAGTGGTCTTGCCCGCTTCAATGGTAATGGTCGAACCATTGGACAACGTGACGGTAACCGGCGTCTGCGCCGGGTTGGTCAGTGTCGCGGTGTAGGTAATCTGACCGCCTTCAGTAACGGTCGAACCCGCTGTCAGCGTGACAGTCGTGGTATCAACCGAATCAGTAATAGTCGTGACCGCTGGCGCCGGGTTCGGCACCAGATTCTCGAAGTTACCGCCAGTTGTGCCGGTAATCGTGGTCGTGACGGTGCTGCCATTTTGGTAAACGTCATTGGCTGGCGTCGGAACGTCCACAGTGCCAGTGGTCTTGCCCGCTTCAATGGTGATGGTCGAGCCATTGGACAGCGTAACGGTAACCGGCGTCTGCGCCGGGTTAGTCAGCGTCGCGGTGTAAGTAATCTGCCCACCTTCAGTGACACTGCCGCCCGCTGTCAGCGTGACAGTGGTGGTGTCGATGGTGTCAGTGACCTGGGTCGTGGCCGGCACGGTCGGCGTGGTAACCACGATGCCGGCGCCGCCAGCGATGCCAGAGACAGTGACGTCGATCTGGGTCGCATCGTTATAGACGGTGTCATTCGGCGCCAATGGGACGTTGACGGTGCCGGTAGTTTGACCGGCCTGGATCACGATCACCGAGCCGTTGGACAGGGTGATGGTCAGGTCGCTGGTCGGTGCCTGGGTCAGGGATGCGGTGTAAACCAGTACGCCACCGGCCTCGGTGATGGTCGGCGTGGCGGTCAGGCTCAGGGTCGATGCCTGCACGATGTTGGCGTTATTGGTGGTCTGGCCGCCAATGGTGTTCTGGGTGACAGCCCCGGCAGCGCCGATGCCTGCGGTCGGGAAGCCAATGGTCGGGTCTACCCGGCCAGCGGTAGCGTCCAGCATGACGAAGCTGTGGCCACCACCGGCCGCGCCGTCGCCGCCTGCTGCGGTCGGGCCGGCAGCGGTGGCTTCGAGGTCTGTGGTCGGGTCGGCGCCGGCCGCGATGGCTTGCTGCAGTTCTTCAACCGATGGCGCGGCTTGTGCAGTGGCTTCTGCCAGGTCAGTGCTGGAATCCGGATCGGTGCCGCTCCATTGAGTGTCGCGGCCAAGGTCCAGGGTCCGGCCATCAGCCAGTTCGAGGGTTACGGCGCCAGCGGCACCGGTGTCTACCTGATCGCCGACAAACAGCCGATCGCCTTCAACGAGTACGCGACGGACGCCCTCTGGGGACACCGCGAAAACCTGACCAACAATGCTTTTGACGATGGCAACAACACTGCTCATTGAAGACTTCTCCGGGTGTCACGTTCAGTTGACTTCCATGGACCTGATGGCGCTCTCGCCAAAGCAGTCTGGACGTACTTTAAAAAATTTAGTGCATAAGCTTGACGCTGCAACTCGTCAATTATTTGGCTATATTCTTTCGCTATTTACTTTATGCCAAACTATTGACCTTATGGGTGCCATCCTAAACAATCGCCCCAGTAATGTCACATTGATATTTAAGCGGCGACCTGTCCTACAGCGTGTGATCCAGTTCCTGTTTTGAACTTTCCGACATACGGTCATTCCGGTTGCCATCATCCGACGCAGCGCCCCTATTTGCTGTGATTCAAGACAAGAAGTTCTGGGATATTTCTTACATGCGTTCGTCTTTGTTCAAGGCTTTACCCTTCGCCCTCGCCGCCAGTTTCGCCCAGGCACAAAGCCTTCCAGAAGCCATGCAACAGGCGCTGGATGTCCATCCGGAGATCCAGGCAGCGGTTAACAGTCGATTGGCCGCGGATTATCAGTTAAAGGCAGCCAAAGGTGGATACCTGCCACGGGTCGATCTGCTGGGCGGTTATGGTCGCGAAGGCACGGATAACGTCACCACGCGTGCCGATACCGGTAGCAACCACTGGGAAACCTTGAACCGCAGCGAGTCAAGTTTGCGTCTCTCGCAAATGGTTTTTGACGGTTTTGCGACGTCCAGCGAAGTGGGGCGTCAACAAGCCACCGTTAACTCCCGCGCCTATTCCTTGCTTGGGACCTCGGAGCGCACTGCGCTGACCGTGGCCCAGGTTTATCTCGACGTGCTGACCCGCCGTGAATTCGTGCGCCTGGCCGAAGAAAACCTGAAGAGCCACGAACGCATTTTCGACCAGATCAAACTGCGCACCTCCCGCGGTGTAGGCAGCGGCGCTGACCTCGATCAGGCCGAAGCTCGTATGGCCCAGGCCCGCAACAACCTGATCACCGAACAGACCAACCTGGCCGATGCCGAAACCAACTTCCTCAGCGCTGTGGGCCAGATGCCCGACCAGCTCGAGCGTCCCGCGCCGTTCCTTGCGCTGCTGCCGGCCAACCTGAATGAAGCCCGCACGCAGATGCTGGAAAACAGCCCGATCCTGCGTTCCGCCGAATCCGACATCGCCGCTGCCGAGAAGCAGTACGACGCCGCCAAGTCGACGTTCTACCCGCGTTTCGACGCTGAACTGGGCCGTACCGCCGACAACGACCTCGACGGTCAAAACGGTCACAGCAACGAATGGCAAGCCATGCTGCGCATGCGCTTCAACCTGTTTGCCGGTGGCAGCAACAAGGCTGACCTGGAATCCAAGTCCTACCTGTCGAACCAGGCGCTGGACATTCGCAACAACGCCTTGCGCGTGTTGAACGAAGAGCTGGGCCTGGCCTGGAACGCCTTGAATAATGCTAACGCCCAAGTGCCGATCGCCCAGCAATATGTGGATCGCAGCACCGCTGTGCGCACGGCTTATCAGAAGCAGTTCAGCCTTGGCCAGCGCACCTTGCTCGACTTGCTCGACAGTGAAAACGAACTGTTCACCGCGTCGCGTCGTCTGGCGGACATCAAAAACATTCAGTTATTTACTCAGTACCGAATCAAGGCGACCATGGGCGAGTTGCTCAAGAGCCAGGGAGTGGTCGCACCGTTGGCATCCGTTGTGCAGAACGACGTGAAGCCAAAGGTCCAATTGCCCGGCATGAATTGAGCAGGACCTTCATTGTTCAATAGTTAGCCAAGAGTGCCGAGCGTGGAATCAGAAGTCAGTCGAGTTCAACTCATTAATGATCCACGCGCGCTGCATGACGATCCGTTGCTGGATGGCCTGCTCGCCCTGTGCACGCTGCACCAGAAACCGGCCAGCGCCGCGATGCTGACCACCGGCCTGCCGCTGCCCAAGCAGCGCCTGAGCGTCGAGTTACTGCCCCGCGCAGCCGCTCGCGCCGGTCTGCAGGGCCGAGTGCTGCAACGCAAGCTGGAAGATATTCCGGCGATTGCGATGCCGGCGCTGTTGTTGCTCAAGGACGGCCGCAGCGCGGTGCTGCTCGGCTGGCAAGGTGAAGACCAGGCCCGCGTGCTGCTCAGCGAAACCGATGGCGGCGAAAGTGTCGTCAGTCGCGAACTGCTGGCCGACGACTACATTGGCAAAGTCTTCTTCGCTCAACCGCAGCATAAATTTGACGTTAACCACGGCACGCTGATTCCGCGTGCGCGTTCGTGGTTCCGTGACACCCTCAAGCGTTCGCGCTGGCTCTATGCCGACGCCATCGCCGCCAGTTTCCTGATCAACATCATCGCCATGGCCGCGCCGCTGTTCGTGATGAACGTCTACGACCGCGTGGTGCCGAACCAGGCGGAATCCACCTTGTGGGTGCTGGCGATCGGTATCACCGGCGCCTACCTGTTTGACCTGATCCTTAAAAGCCTGCGCAGCCTCTGCCTGGATCTGGCTGGCAAGAAAACCGACCTGATCATCTCAGCCACGCTGTTCGAGCGCATCGTCGGCATGGCCATGAAATACCGCCCGGCGCGGGTCGGTAGCTTCGCCCAGAACATCCACGAGTTTCAGAGTCTCCGCGACTTCCTCGCCTCGCTGACGCTGACCAGCCTGATCGACCTGCCGTTTACGCTGCTGATCTTCATGGTCATCGCGATTCTTGGCGGGCATCTGGTGTGGATTCCGGTGCTGGCGTTCCCGATTGCCCTGTTGATTGGCTACGCGTTGCAGAAGCCGTTGGTGGCGACCATGGAACGAACCATGGCCCTCGCCGCCGAGCGTCAGTCGAGCCTGATCGAAACCCTCGCCGGCCTCGATGCGGTGAAGGTCAACAACGCCGAAAGCGAACGCCAATACCAGTGGGAGCAGACCATCGGCACGCTCAGCCGTCTCGAGCTGCGGGTGAAAATGCTTTCCGGCCTGGCGATGAACATCACCTTGCTGATCCAGCAACTGGCCGGGGTGATCATGATCGTCTTCGGCGTGTACCAGATTATTGACGGTCACCTGAGCATGGGCGGTTTGATTGCCTGCTACATGCTCAGTGGTCGAGCGCTTAGTCCGCTGGCTTCGTTGTCCGGCCTGCTGACCCGTTACCAGCAAGCGCGGGTGACCATGGTTTCGGTGGACCAGATGATGGAGCTGCCGCAAGAGCGCAATTTCGAAGAGCGTCCGCTGAGCCGCAAAGTGCTGCAAGGCGCCATCGAATGCCGTCAGCTGAACTTCACCTACCCGAACCAGCAAAACCCGGCGCTGAAGAACATCAACCTGATCATCAAGCCCGGCGAGAAAATCGGCATCATCGGTCGCAGTGGCTCGGGCAAAAGCTCTCTGGCCAAATTGCTGGTGGGCCTCTATCAGCCGGACGACGGCGCGTTGCTGGTGGACGGCGTTGATATCCGCCAGATCGATGTCAGCGAACTGCGCCACAACATCGGCTACGTGCCCCAGGACATTCAATTGCTTGCCGGCACCCTGCGCGACAATTTGGTGTCCGGTGCGCGTTATGTAGAAGACGAACTGGTGCTGCAAGCCGCCGAACTGGCCGGCGTGCACGAATTCGCCCGTCTGCACCCGCAAGGCTATGAACTGCAAGTCGGCGAGCGTGGGCAGAACCTGTCCGGCGGCCAGCGCCAGAACGTGGCCCTGGCCCGCGCGTTGCTGCTCAACCCGCCGATTCTGCTGCTCGACGAACCGACCAGCGCGATGGACAACACCGGCGAAGAACGCCTCAAGCAGCGTCTGGCTGCAGTGATCGAAAACAAAACCGTGGTGCTGGTGACGCACCGGGCTTCGCTGTTGTCGCTGGTGGATCGCCTGCTGGTGATCGACCGTGGGCAGATTCTCGCCGATGGCCCGAAAGCCGCCGTGATGGAAGCGTTGAAGAAGGGGCAGATCAGTGTTGCTTAAGTCGGGTTTCAAGGACTCTGTCCGCCGTTACTTCAAAGGCTCCGCGTCGCTGCAAGGCCAGCCGTTGCCGGAAGTGAACAAGGCGCTGATCGAAGACGCACCGCGCGTGGTGCGGCTGACAATTTGGGCGATCATCGGCTTCTTCGTGTTCCTGATGCTCTGGGCCAACTTCGCGGTGATCGACGAAGTGACCAAGGGCGACGGCAAGGCGATTCCGTCGTCGAAGATCCAGAAAATCCAGAACCTTGAGGGCGGTATCGTCTCCGAGCTGTTCGTCAAGGAAGGGCAGATCGTCGAGGCTGGCGCGCCGCTGATTCGCCTGGACGACACGCGGTTCGCCTCCAACGTGGGCGAAACCGAGGCCGATCGCCTGTCGATGCTGCTGCGGGTTGAGCGCTTGAGCGCCGAGGTGGATGACCGTCCGCTGAATTTCCCGGCCGATGTGCTGAAAGCCGTTCCCGGCCAGGCTGCCAGCGAAGAGTCGCTGTACACCAGCCGTCGCCAGCAATTGCACGATGAAATCGGTGGCTTGCAGGAACAGTTGATTCAGCGTCAGCAAGAGCTGCGCGAATTCACCTCCAAACAGTCCCAGTACCGCAATGGGCTGGCGTTGCAGCGCCAGGAAATCAACATGTCCGAGCCGCTGGTGGCCCAGGGCGCGGTGTCGCCGGTGGAAGTGCTGCGACTCAAGCGCGCCGAAGTCGAAACCCGCGGGCAACTGGACGCGACCACCCTGGCGATTCCTCGCGCCGAATCGGCGATCAAGGAAGTGCAGCGCAAGATCGATGAGACTCGCGGCAAATTCCGCAGTGAAGCGCTGACTCAGCTCAACGAGGCGCGCACTGACTTGAATAAGGCTCAGGCCACCGGCAAGGCGCTGGAAGACCGGGTCAGCCGCACGCTGGTGACATCGCCGGTGCGCGGCATCGTCAACAAATTGCTGGTGAACACCATCGGCGGCGTAATCCAGCCGGGCAGCGATCTGGTAGAAATCGTGCCGCTGGACGACACCTTGCTGGTGGAAGCCAAGGTTCGCCCGCAAGACATCGCGTTCCTGCATCCGGGGCAAGAGGCGACGGTGAAATTCACCGCGTACGACTACACCATTTACGGTGGGCTCAAAGCCAAGCTTGAGCAGATCGGCGCCGACACCATTACTGATGAAGACAAGAAGACTACTTACTACATCATCAAGCTGCGCACGGACCGCAGTCACCTGGGGACGGATGAGAAGCCGTTGCTGATCATTCCGGGGATGGTGGCGTCGGTGGATATCATCACCGGCAAGAAGACCGTGCTCAGCTATCTGCTCAAGCCGATTATTCGGGCGCGGGCTGAGGCTTTGCACGAGCGGTAGTTCTTCGGTGCGGATGCGGGCCTCTTCGCGGGCAAGCCTCGCTCCTACAGGTCCAAGTCGTGCGCAGTTAAAGCGGACGACTCAAAACCTGTAGGAGCGAGGCTTGCCCGCGAAGGCGGCCTCAAGAACTGCGCAATCCAAAAGCCATATCGTTATTCATTAACGGTATTTAAATTTCAATTCTTATATCTATAAAGTCACTCTCCTGCGTACCTGCCGACCAATCGGCGCGCCGCACGACACGAACCAACACGGGACCTCCGTGAGTTTCTGATCGACGCGCGCGCCCTTGAGCGTGCCGTGCGTGGGAGTGATTTAAATGTCAGCCGTCTCTGCATCTCAAAGCATCGCGCCGCAAACCTTCGACATCCGCCCATTCAGCGGCGCCGTCGGTGCCGAAATCATCGGCCTGGACCTGTCCCGCCCGATCAATGACCAGGATTTCGCGCGCATCCACCGCGCACACCTGGATCATCACGTGGTGGTGTTCCGTGACCAACGCATTACCCCCGAACAGCAAATCGCCTTCAGCCGCCGCTTCGGCGTGTTGCAGATCCATGTGCTCAAGCAATTCCTGCTGGCCGGGCACCCGGAAATCCTCATCGTTTCCAACATCGTCGAAAACGGCGTGTCCGTCGGCCTCGGTGACGCCGGCAAGTTCTGGCACTCCGACCTCTCTTATAAAGAGCTGCCGAGCCTCGGCTCGATGTTGCACGCCCAGGAACTGCCGTCCGAAGGCGGCGATACGCTGTTCGCCGACATGCACAAAGCCTGGGACGGCCTGCCCGACGCGCTGCGTAAAGCGGTTGAAGGTCGATCCGCCGCGCACTCCTACACGGCGCGCTACAGCGAAACCAAATTCGAAGGCAACTGGCGCCCGACCCTGACCCCGGAGCAACTCGCCCAGGTGGCCGAAGTCGTGCACCCGATCGTCCGTACTCACCCGGAAAACGGGCGCAAGGCGTTGTTCGTCAGCGAAGGCTTCACCACGCGCATCGTTGGCCTTCCGGAAGACGAGAGCAAACAGCTGCTCGACGAGCTCTACGCCCACAGCGTGTTGCCGCAAAACATCTACCGCCATCAGTGGCAGCCCCACGACCTGGTGTTCTGGGACAACCGTTCGCTGATCCACCTTGCCGCCGGTTGCCCAAGCTACCTGCGCCGCAAGTTGTATCGCACCACCATCCAGGGCGACGCGCCTTTCTGATTTGCCGGAGAACCATCATGTCCAAACGTCTTCCATTCGCGCCGTTGGCGGCTGCCATCGGCCTGGGTTTCAGCCTGATCGCCGGCAGCCTGGTGGCGCCGACCGTGGCCCACGCCGAAGGTGAAATCCGCATCGCCGAGCAGTTCGGTATTGTTTATCTGTTGCTCAACGTGGTGCGTGATCAGGGACTGATCGAAAAGTACGGCAAGCAGGAAGGCATCGACATCAAGGTCGACTGGACCCAGCTCTCGGGCGGTGCGGCGGTCAACGACGCGTTGCTCTCCGGTTCCATCGACATCGCCGGGGCCGGCGTCGGTCCGCTGCTGACCATTTGGGACCGCACCCACGGCAAGCAAAACGTCAAAGCCGTCGCTTCGTTGGGCAACTTTCCTTACTACTTGCTGAGCAACAATCCGAACGTCAAAACCATCGCCGACTTCACCGAAAAGGACCGCATCGCGGTGCCGGCGGTGGGTGTGTCGGTGCAGTCGCGTTTCCTGCAATACGCGGCGGCCAAGCAGTGGGGCGACAAGGAATTCAATCGCCTCGACAAGTACACCATCGCGGTTCCGCACCCCGACGCGACGGCAGCTTTGATTGCTGGCGGCACAGAGTTGAGCGGGCACTTTTCCAACCCGCCATTCCAGGATCAGGCGTTGGCCAATCCCAACGTCCATGTGGTGCTGAACACCTACGACCTGCTTGGCCCGAACTCGCCAACAGTGCTGTTTGCCACCGAAAAATTCCGCGACGAGAACCCGAAAACCTACAAGGCCTTCGTTGAAGCCCTGACCGAAGCCGCCGAGTTCGCCCAGAACGATAAAGGCGCGGCGGCCGACACCTACATCCGCGTGACCAAGGCAAAAATCGACCGCGCCGCGCTGCTGAAAATCATCGATAACCCGCAGTTCGAATTCAGTGTCACGCCGAAAAATACCTACCCGCTGGCGGAATTCCTCTACCGCGTCGGCGCGATCAAAAACAAACCGGATTCGTGGAAGGATTACTTCTTCCAGGACGCCAAACCGCTGCAAGGGAGCTGATCGACATGAACGCCCCCTTGCAAGGCCACACGGCCAGCAACCCGATCGCACCGACAGCCGAAGCGCTGCTGTCGGTCGATCACGTCAGCCTCGAATACCGCACGCCGCAGCGTGTGGTTCGGGCCACCCACCAAGTCAGTTTCGAGATCGATCCGGCGGACCGCTTTGTGCTGCTCGGCCCGTCCGGGTGCGGTAAATCGACGCTGCTCAAAGCGGTCGCCGGGTTTATCCAGCCGTGCGAGGGCGAGATTCGTCTTCAGGGGCAAACCGTCAACGCGCCGGGCCCGGACCGGATCGTGGTGTTCCAGGAATTCGATCAACTGCCGCCGTGGAAAACCGTCAAACAGAACGTGATGTTTCCGCTGCTGGCGTCGAAAACCCTCAAGCGCAAAGAGGCTGAAGAGCGGGCGTTGCACTATCTGGAAAAGGTCGGGTTGGCGGGGTTTACCGATGCCTATCCGCACACCTTGTCCGGCGGTATGAAGGCGCGGGTGGCGATTGCTCGCGCGTTGGCCATGCAACCGAAAATCCTGCTGATGGACGAACCCTTCGCCGCCCTCGACGCGTTGACCCGACGCAAGATGCAGGAAGAGTTGCTGCTGCTTTGGGAGGAAGTGCGCTTCACCCTGCTGTTCGTCACGCACTCCATCGAAGAAGCGCTGGTGGTGGGCAATCGCATCCTGCTGCTGTCGCCGCATCCGGGGCGGGTACGGGCGGAAGTCCACAGCCATCAATACGATTTGCACAGCCTCGGAGGCGTGGCGTTCCAGGAGTCGGCGCGGCGCATTCATCGGTTGTTGTTCGATGAAGGCCAGTCCCCGGAAACCGAGCGTGAACTGGATTTCTCCGACATTCGCATCGCTTATTGAGCCATTGAGAGGATTGCCCGATGAGCCAGTTGTCATCTGCACGCAAAGAATTTGAAACCGTCCTGGAGCCACTGACCAGCGTACCGCTGGAGCGAGAGTTACCCCTCGGCCAGCGTGTCTGGCAACAGGGCTGGGTTCGCAAAAGCCTGATCCTGATTTTGCTCGCGGTGCTGTGGGAAGTGGTTGCCCGCATCCAGAACAACGACCTGCTGCTGCCGAGTTTTCTGCAAACCAGCAGTGCGCTGTACGACGGCCTGCTCAGCGGTGAATTGCTGGGCAAAGTCTGGATTTCCCTGGTGGTGTTGCTCAAGGGTTACTTGATCGGCATCGTCCTGGCGTTTGCCCTGACCACGCTGGCGGTCTCGACGCAGTTCGGTCGTGATCTGCTGAGCACGCTGACCTCGATGTTCAACCCGCTGCCGGCAATCGCGCTGTTGCCGCTGGCGCTGCTGTGGTTTGGCCTGGGGCAGAACAGCCTGATTTTCGTGCTGGTGCATTCGGTGCTCTGGGCCTTGGCCTTGAACACCTATGTCGGGTTTCTCGGTGTCTCGGAAACCCTGCGCATGGCCGGTCGCAACTATGGCCTCAAGGGTATGCGCTTTGTGTTGTTCATCCTGATCCCGGCGGCGTTGCCGTCGATCCTGGCCGGGCTGAAAATCGGCTGGGCGTTTGCCTGGCGCACATTGATCGCGGCTGAGTTGGTGTTCGGTGCGACCAGCGGCAAGGGTGGTTTGGGTTGGTATATTTTTCAGAACCGCAATGAGCTGTACACCGACAAAGTGTTTGCCGGGTTGGCGGTGGTGATTTTGATTGGGTTGCTGGTGGAGAACCTGGTGTTCGACACCCTGGAGCGGGTGACCGTTAAGCGCTGGGGGATGCAGCGCTGAGTTCTCTGGTGTCTGAGCGGGCGCTTTCGCGAGCAGGCTCGCTCCCACATTGAAATGCATTCCCCTGCGGGAGCGAGCCTGCTCGCGAATGGCCCAGACAACCCAATAATTGAGGATGTTTGCTAGCATTGCGTCTGAATCAATCTTGATCAGCCATGAGTGCTCAGCATGCAACTCCCGGACATGAACCTGCTGGTCGCCCTCGACGCCTTGCTCGACGAGGGCAGTGTGGTGGGCGCCGCGCGGCGGATGAACCTCAGCCCGGCGGCCATGAGCCGCACTCTGACCCGCATTCGCGAGGCCATCGGCGACCCGATCCTGGTGCGCGCCGGCCGTGGCCTGGTGCCAACCCCCAAGGCATTGGCGCTGCGCGAGCAGGTGCGCGACGTGGTAGAGCAAGCGGCGCTGCTGTTCCGCTCCGCCGATGCCGTGGAACTGGGCACCTTGCGCCGTCGTTTCAGCATTCGTGCCAATGACTTTTTCGTCGGCGTTTATGGCGGCAAGCTGTTCTCCACCATGGAGCGTCAGGCGCCGCATTGTGAGCTGCGTTTCGTCCCGGAAGGTGATGGCGACGATGAGGCGCTGCGCGAAGGGCGGATCGATCTGAACATCAGCAACAACCGTCCATTGATGCCGGAAGTGAAGATTCAGAACCTGTTTTCCACGCACTTCGTCGGCTTGGCGCGAGAAGATCATCCGCTGTTCGATGAGGAAATCACCGCTGAACGCTATGCCGGGTTTGCGCATATCAGCATGTCCCGTCGCGGGATTGCCCGGGGACCGATCGATACAGCTCTCAACGCCTTGGGGCTGGAGCGACGGGTGGCGGTGATCGCGCCCAGTTTCCATGCGGCGATGTTTGCGCTGCCCGAATCCGATCTGCTGCTGCCGGTGCCGAAAGAAGCGCTGCTGAGCGTACGGCGTCTGGGCCTGAAGCTGCGCTCGTTCACACTACCAATTCCGCTGCCAACGCTGATGTTGACCCAGGCCTGGCACCCTCGCTACGACAAGGATCCGGCCCACCGCTGGATGCGCGAGATGCTCAAGGCGTGTTGCGACGAAACCTGGCTGGCCGCGCAACCAGTCTGAAGCCAACACAAATCTCCCCCTGTGGGAGCGAGCCTATGTGGCGAGGGGGCTTGCCCCCGTTGGACTGCGTAGCAGTCCCATGACTTCAAATTCTGGGTCGCTTCGCGACCCGACGGGTGCAAGCCCCCTCGCCACACAAGCCCGCTCCCACAGGGTTATTCATCGTTGCGTCTGGCGCACTTATAACCTGCCAACAAGTCAATTTTCGTAACGTCTAACCCTCCCTAAAATGCCCCGGTATTCCTCCCGGAGCTTGCAGTACATGACTTCCCTCACGGCCCCGGCCTCTCTCGCCGCGACCAGCCCTGCCGCCGCTGCGCCACCGGTCTTCGGTCTGCGGATCATCATCGGTCTGGTGGGCGTGTTGCTGGCGGTGCTGGTGTCGGGCCTCAACGAGATGGTGACCAAGGTTGCCCTGGCCGATATTCGCGGCGCGTTGGCCATCGGTTACGACGAAGGCACCTGGCTGGTCGCCAGTTACACCGCGACCTCGGTGGCAGCCATGGCGTTCGCGCCGTGGTGCTCGGTGACGTTCTCGTTGCGGCGCTTCACCCTTTACGCCATCGGTGTCTTCACCTTCCTCGGCGTGCTGTGCCCGTTCGCCCCGAACTACGAAAGCCTGTTGCTGATGCGCATCGTGCAAGGCCTCGCGGGCGGTGCATTACCGCCGATGCTGATGACCGTCGCCCTGCGCTTTCTGCCAGCCAACGTCAAACTTTATGGTCTCGCCGGATACGCTCTGACCGCGACCTTCGGACCGGGCCTCGGCACGCCGCTGGCCGGGTTGTGGACCGAGTACGTTGGCTGGCAATGGACCTTCTGGCAAATCATCGTGCCGTGCCTGATTGCCATGGCCGCTGTGGCTTACGGGTTGCCCCAGGATCCGCTGCGCCTGGAGCGCCTCAAGCAGTTCAACTGGCGCGGGTTGCTGCTGGGTTTTCCGGCGATTTGCATGCTGGTGATCAGCATCCTGCAGGGCAATCGGCTGGACTGGTTCGAGTCGAGCCTGATCTGCTTTTTACTCGGCTTCGGGTTGCTGTTGTTGGTGCTGTTCCTGATCAACGAATGGTCGCAGCCGATCCCATTCTTCAAGTTGCAAATGCTCGGCATCCGCAACCTGTCGTTCGCCCTGATGACGTTGGCCGGGGTGTTGGTGGTGTTGCTGGCGGTGGTGATCATTCCGTCCAGTTACCTGGCACAGGTCCAGGGTTATCGGCCGATCCAGACCGCGCCGATCATGCTGCTCGCGGCGCTGCCGCAATTGATCGCGCTGCCGTTGGTGGCGGCGTTGTGCAACTTTCGCTGGGTCGATTGTCGCTGGGTGCTGGGGATTGGCCTGGGCATGCTGGTGCTGTCCTGCCTCGGCGGTTCGCAGCTGACGTCGGTGTGGATTCGCGATGATTTCTACGTGCTGCAACTGCTGCAAATCTTCGGTCAGCCCATGGCGGTGTTGCCGCTGCTGATGTTGGCCACCGGCAGCATTTCGCCGATGGAAGGGCCGTTCGCCTCGGCCTGGTTCAACACCGTCAAAGGTCTGTCCGCGGTGATCGCGACCGGCATCCTCGAAGCGCTGACCACCGCCCGCCTGCATTTCCACTCGACCATGTTGGTGGACAACCTCGGCAACTCGCCCCTGGCCGACAGCGACAGCGCCGGCCTTGCCCACCGACTGCATGAGCAGGCCGTGGTGCTGACCGCTTCCGATCTTTATCTGTGCATGGCGGGTGTCGCTGCGGCGTTGATCCTGCTGATTTTCTGGCTGCCGACGCGGATGTATCCACCGCGCGCGCCGACTTGAACGCTTCACTGAACCAGAAGGTTTTTATGACGACTTTTACCAAGCAAAAAGTGGCTGTCGGCGTCGCCGCAGCGATCGTGGTCGGCGTGCTGATTTACCTGGTCGCGCCGGGCCTGTTCGGCAAACGCACGCAACAGAGCACCAATGACGCCTTTGTCTCGGCGGACTTCACCCTGGTGGTGCCGCGTGTCGCCGGGTTTATCAAAGAGGTGTTGGTGGAGGACAACCAGCAGGTCAAGGCCGGGCAACTGCTGGCGTTGATCGATGACCGTGATTTGCGCGCCGCCGCCCAGGCTGCCGATGCCGAAACCCTGGTGGCTCGGGCGCAACTGCAAAACGCCCGCGCGACCCTCGAGCGCCAGACATCGGTAATCGCCCAGGCCCAGGCCACGGTGGTGTCGGCCAAGGCGGAAATGGCTTTCGCCGAGCATGAGTTGAATCGCTACGACCACCTCGCGGGTGTCGGTGCCGGTACGGTGCAAAACGCGCAACAGGCCCGCACGCGCATCGATCAGGCGACCGCTCGATTGGCCAACGCCACGGCGGTGCTGGCGGCGGAACGCAAGCAGGTCGACATTCTCACCGCCCAGCGCGACGCGGCCGAAGGTGGGCTGAAACGCGCGCAAGCGGCGTTGGAGATCGCCAGTTACGAGCTGTCCTACACGCGGATCGTCGCTCCGCAGGACGGCATGGTCGGTGAGCGGGCGGTGCGGGTCGGTGCTTATGTCACGCCGGGGAGCAAGATTCTCGCCGTGGTGCCATTGGCCCAAGCGTATGTCGTCGCCAATTTCCAGGAGACGCAATTGACGGATGTGCAGCAGGGGCAGGACGTGCAGGTCTGCGTCGACAGCCTCGGCGGCCAACTGTTGAGCGGCCGCGTCGAAAGCATCGCGCCGGCCACCGGGGTGACGTTTGCCTCGGTCAAACCGGACAACGCCACGGGCAACTTCACCAAAGTGGTGCAGCGGATTCCAGTGAAAATTGTGCTGGATCCGGGACAGCCGTTGGCTGAGCGGTTGCGGGTGGGGATGTCGGTGGATGCGCGGATTGATACTGCCAGCGTGGATAAGCATGAGGTGGTTCAGCGATGAAGATTTTTGTTGATCGTGCTGGCGCCTTCGCGAGCAAGCCCGCTCCCACAGGGGACCGCATTTCAATGTGGGAGCGGGCTTGCTCGCGAAGAGGCCGTTTGCCTCAACTCACCTTGTTGGTCTTGAGCCTCAGCGCCTGCACCGTCGGCCCGGACTTCCACAAACCCCAGCCACAGCAAATCGCCGAATGGTCAAAACCAGCCAAGCCCGCCGAAAGCCAAGCGGTCACCCAAACCATGGACGAACGCTGGTGGGAAGTCTTCCACGACCCGAAACTTTCAGCCCTGAGCCAACGCGCCCTGACCGATAACCTCGACCTGAAACTCGCCAGCAGCCGCTTGCAACAAAGTCGCGCCGCCCGACAGGTGATCACTGCCGACCGCTACCCGACAACCGCCGCCACTGGCAGCTATGGGCGCGAACGCAACAGTGGCGAAGGCTTGAGCGATCCCTCGGGCAAAAACGGCCGCTCGGCGTTCAACCTCTGGGATGCCGGTTTCTCCGCCTCCTGGGAACTGGACTTCTGGGGCCGCGTGCGCCGCGAAACCGAAGCCGCCGACGCGACTCTCGAAGTCGCCGAAAATGATCGTCGTGGCGTGCTGCTGTCGGTATTGGCCGAAACCGCCCAGGACTACATCCAGTTGCGCGGCGTACAGAACACCCGCGCCGTCACCGAGCAGAACCTCGACGTCGCCCGGCACAGCCTGAAACTCTCGCAACTGCGCCTGGCGGACGGCGTCGCCACGGACCTGGACGTCGCCGAAGCCGCCGCCCAAGTCGCGGCCATCGAATCGCGCCTGCCAGCGTTGGAGCAGCGTCAATCGCAATTGATCAACGCCCTGAGCCTGTTGATGGGCGAGCCGCCGCAAGCGCTGCAAGCCGAGTTATCCACAGACGGCCCGGTGCCGCAGACACCGCGCCAAGTCGCGATCGGCCTGCCGTCGCAACTCGCCGAACGCCGCCCCGACATCCGTCAAGCCGAAGCCCGCCTGCATGCCGCGACCGCCAGCATCGGTGTGGCCAAGGGAGATTTCTATCCACGCATCACGCTGTCGGGCAACATCGGTTCCCAAGCCATGCAACTGAGCGATTTCGGTTCCTGGGGCTCGCGCTCATTCGGCATTGGCCCGCAATTCAGCCTGCCGCTGTTCGACGGCGGCCGTCTGCGCGGCATGCTCAACCTGCGCGAGGCCCAGCAACAGGAAGCCGCCATTGCCTACCAACAAACCGTGCTGCGCGCCTGGCATGAAATCGACGACCAACTGACCGCCTACAACGCCAGCCAACGACGCCGCGACAGCCTCGCCGAAGCCGTGCGCCAGAACCAGATAGCCCTGCGCACCGCGCAACAGCAATACGTCGAAGGCGTGGCGGATTTCGTCAACGTACTGACCGTGCAGGGCGAGTTGCTGGCGACTCAGCAGCAATGGGTTGAGAGCTCGACGGGCGTGTCGTTGGCGATGGTGGGGTTGTACAAGGCGTTGGGTGGGGGATGGGAGTCGGTTTATCCGGTGGCGGAGACTGCGCAGCGCTAATGGTGCGTGACGTTTCCTTACTATGTTGTTCATAAATCGAATTGGCGGACGCCCGGGATGCGGGTGTCATCTGAGCTTCGAGCTCAGCAAACTTCTTAGCCATAGCTGTGACCCTCTAAACGAAGAGTGCAGCGCAAAAATTCAACCTGTGGAAACGAAAAAACCGGCCGAAGCCGGTTTTTTCACCCCAACTGCCAGAGAACTGAATCTCTGCGTACGGGGTTGAGTAGTGCGCAGATCCTAATTTGGGTGCTTCACGCACCTCAACCATCGACTGAATCAGGATTCTGCCCGGCAGAATCCGTTTCACCGCTGGCAAGTCACTTTTCGTGGGATTTAGCTTCCTGGGCCAATGAATTGAAAAGAAAACCAGCGTTCTGAAACATATGTCCATTTTGAAACAACACATTTCTACCCAGTGATGGCTATTCGCTTGACGCAAACCCCCGCTGTCGTAGACTCCGACCATCCGTCAGGGAGTCACGGTTATGCCGCGTTTTGGAAGTTGGGTTGTTGGATTAGCCTTTGTAACGTGCGCAGTACAGGCGCAAACGCCTGCGCCAGACGATCCGTTGCGGGAAAACAATGCCGCCGGTGGTGGTGCGCAGGCCAGCAGCGAGGCTCGTGGTGTGTTGCGGGCTCGGGATCAGGCGGTGCTTGCCAGTGAGTTGCCGGGGCGGGTGGTCGAGTTGCCGTTCAGCGAGGGGGAGTCGTTCAAGAAGGGCGATACCTTGGCGAAGTTCGACTGCTCGGGTTTTCAGGCTCAGCTCAATGCTGCGCAGGCTGCCAGCCGTGGGGCCAGTGAAGAATTGGCGCACAACAGACAACTGGCGGCGTTGAATTCGGTCGGGCGTTTCGAAGTGGCGCGGGCCGAGGCCAAGGTCAGCGAGACTCAGGCGCAATCCCAGGTTTATCAGGTTCAAGTGAAACGCTGCAGCGTGCTGGCGCCGTTTGACGGTCAGGTCGTCGAGCGCAAGGTCCAGCGCTATGAAAGCGTGGCGGCCGGCGCGCCGTTGCTGGATGTGGTGGATAACCGCACGCTGGAAATTCATTTGCTGATTCCGTCGCGCTGGATGGGCAAGCTCAAGCCTGGCCAGACCTTCAGTTTTGTCCCCGATGAAACCGGCCAGCCGCTGGAGGCCACGGTCAAGCGTCTGGGTGCGCGGATCGATGAAGGCAGCCAGACGTTGTTGCTCGTCGCGACGCTGCCCAACGCCACGGGTCTATTGGCTGGCATGAGCGGAACGGCGCGTTTCGCGGAGCTTAAGTGAACGCTCCGATTAGCGGCGGCGCCGAGCAGGTGTTCGCCCGGTTTCTCGACCTCGAACGCCTGACCCGCGCGGCCCGCACCCCGGCGCAACTGGCCTACAGCCTGGTGAATGACAGCCAGGCGCTGTTCGGTTTTCGCCATGCGGCGCTGCTGATTGCCGGCAAGGTGCAGGCCGTGACTGGGGTCAGCGCGGTGGATCCGAACGCACCGTTCGTGGCGTTCGTCGAGCAGGCCGTGGCGCAGTTGTTCAAGCTCGACATCCTCAAACAGGCGCGGGTGATTCCGCAGGATGGGCTCAGCGATTCGATCCGCGCGGATTGGCAAAGCCTGTCCGCCGCCCAGGTGTTTTGGCTGCCGCTGGTGGATCATCAAGGCGAAGTCTTCGGTGGTTTGTGGTTGGCCCGGGACACGCCCTGGAACCCTTCCGAACAAGTCCTGCTCTCGCAACTCGGCGACACCTACAGCCACGCCTGGCTGGCGCTGCAACCGCGCAAACCGTGGCGACTGCGCTGGACCCGTAAACGTCAGGTGCTGCTGGTGGCAGCGGCACTGCTCGCGCTGTTGATCCCGGTGCGCCAATCAGTGCTGGCGCCCGCCGAAGTGGTGCCGCTGGGTGGCCGAGTGGTCGCCGCACCGCTGGACGGAGTGATTTCGGAGTTCCTGGTCAAACCCAACCAAACGGTGAAAACCGGCGACCTGCTGCTGAAATTCGAGAACACCACCCTTACGGCTCAGGCCGATGTGTCCCAGCGCGCCTTGGGTGTGGCCGAGGCCGAACTCAAGGCCAATTCCCAGCGCTCCTTCGCCGATGCGGAATCGAGTTCGAAAATCGATCTGCTAGCGGCACGGGTCGAACAAAAACGCGCTGAGCGGGATTACGCCCGTGAATTGCTCAAACGCAGCGAAGTCCGCGCTGAGCGGGATGGCATCGCGGTGTTTGCCGACGCCGAGCGTTGGACCGGCAAACCTGTGCAGACTGGTGAACGCTTGATGGAAATCGCCGACCCGAACCAGGCCGAATTGCGTATCGAATTGGCCGTGGGCGATGCGATTGCCCTGGAGCCGGGGGCGCAGGTTTCACTGTTTCTCGACAGCGATCCGTTGCAACGCCACCAGGCCAAACTCGAACGCTCGGCCTACGAAGCGCAGCCCACCGCCGGTGGACAACTGGCGTATCGACTGGACGCGAATTTCGATGCCGCACCGCCGCGTATCGGCTTGCGCGGTACTGCCAAAATCTTTGGCGACCGCGCGCCACTGGCGTTGTACTTGTTACGTCGGCCTCTGGCCGGGTTGCGTCAAAGCGTGGGCCTGTAAATGAGCCTGCCGAGCCTGCGGGCAGACTTGCAATTGCAGGCGGCGGCCCCGGCCCTCGACGGCTCGCCGCGCTGGACCCTGGCTGATCCGGTGCGCGGTCGCTATTTCAAACTCGGCACAGCGGCCATGCGCCTGCTACGCCACTGGTCCTTGGGCGACCCCGAAAAAGTCTTGCAAGCGGCGAACCGCGAGCCGGGTTTGCCACTGGACGGTGCCGAGCTGGATCAACTGCTGAATTTCCTGCGCGGCCATGACCTGATCACCGCCCTCGATCCGCAACAACGCGCCAGTTACAGCCTGAAGGCTGCCGCGCAACGGCAGTCGCTATGGCAGATCCTGTTGCACCAATACCTGTTTTTCCGCATTCCACTGTGGCGCCCGGATGCGTTTCTCAATCGCGCCTGGCCGTGGCTGGAGCGCTTTGGTCCGTATGCGCTACGCATCGGATTGCCGGCGACCCTGATGCTTGGCGTGTTTCTGGTGTCCCGGGACTGGCAGCGCTTTATCGCGACGTTTCCGCATTTGTTCAGTCTCGGCGGCGCGCTGGCGTTTGGCGTGGCGCTGTTCTTTGCCAAGCTCTGCCACGAGTTCGGCCACGCGTTCATGGCCAAGCGCGCCGGTTGCCGGGTGCAGAGCATGGGCGTGGCGTTCATGGTGATGCTGCCGATGTTTTATACCGATGTCAGCGACGCCTGGCGGGTCAATGATCGCCGCGCGCGCTTGCTGATCGGTGCCGGCGGGGTGTTGGCGGAACTGGTGCTGGCGTGCATCGCGCTGCTGGCCTGGTCGCTGTTGCCCGATGGCCCCGGACGCACCGCAGCGTTCATGCTCGCCAGCGCCACCTGGATCACCACGCTGGTGATCAACCTCAACCCGTTCATGCGATTCGATGGTTACTTTTTGCTCAGCGATTTATGGGAAGTCGACAACCTTCAAGGACGAGCATTTACCTTGTGCCGTTGGCGTTTGCGCGAGGCCCTGTTCGGCTACGGCGCGCCGGCACCGGAACCCTGGTCGCCGTCGATGCAACGGCGTCTGCTGATCTGGGGTTACGGCTCGTGGCTGTGGCGCGCGGTGCTGTTTTTCGGGATTGCGCTGGCGGTGTACCACTTGTTCTTCAAGCTGTTGGGCATCTTCTTGATGATGGTGGAGCTGGTGTGGTTCATCTTCCTGCCGATTGTGCGCGAATGGCGCGAGTGGTGGTCCCGCCGCGATCAGGCCCACGCACCGCGTGTGTTGCTGAGTACCCTGGGCTTGGTGGCGATTGTCTTGCTGTTGGCCGTGCCTTGGCGCAGCGCAGTGGAAGTGCCGTCGATGCTGGAGGCCGGGCGCGTCAGCACGTTGCATGCGCCCGTGGCGGCGCGGGTCAAAAAGGTGAATGTCAGCGATGGTCAATCAGTCGCCCAAGGTGACGTGTTGATTGAGCTGGAGTCACCGGATCTCGATTCACGCCAGGCCATCATTCGCCGGGAAATCCAGATCCAGCAGTTGCAGATGCGCCGTCAGGCCAGCCGCAGTGAAACCGTTGCCGATGCCGGGATTGTCGAGCAGCGTCTGGCCGAGGCCGTTGCCGAATATCGCGGCTTGGCGGCGCAGCGCGAGCGCTTGCTGATTCGCGCTCCGCAGACCGGCAAGGTGCGGGACCTGTTGCCGCAACTGATCGCGGGTCGCTGGTTGTCGCCCAAGGAGCCCTTGGCCCGAGTGGTGGAAGACGGTGCGCGATTACGCGGTTACTTGGCCGAAGCAGAATTGTGGCGGATCGCGCCCGGTGCCACTGGGCGTTTTATTGCCGAGGACCCGATGCACCCGGCCGTCGCCGTGCAGTTAAGCGAAATCGACGCCAATGGTGCCGGCTTCATTGATCTCGAAGCCCTGACATCCGATCACCACGGTCCCATTGCGGTGCGGCGTGATCAAAACCAGCGACCGGAACCGGTTCAGGCGCAATACGCGGTACGCCTGACGACGCTGGATAACATCGCCACCCCCGTGCAGCCGTTGCGCGGTGTGGTGATCGTGCAAGGTCACAGTGAGTCGTTGCTGGGTACGGCTTGGCGCCGGATGGCGGCGTTGGGTGTGAGGGAGAGTGGTTTTTAGCGCAGGGAGAGATTGCAAATGCTGAACAACAATTCCAATGACGTGGGTGATCTGGTGGTGCGTCCGTCCGGTGCCACCGACGGGCCGTTTTTGCACAACCTTTACCACGCCGCGCGACCCGATCTGCAATGGATCGACGGCGAGCAAGAGCTGGTGGAAGAGGTGATCGCCCAGCAATTCAAGGTGCAGGAGCAGGGCACCGGGGAGTCTTATCCCAATGCCATGCACTTTGTGGTGGAGAAACTCGGTACACCGATTGGCGCATTGACCGCCGATTTCGGTACCAATGAAATTCGTGTGCTTTACCTGGCGTTTATCCCGGCCGCGCGGGGCAAGGGCTATGGCCGCACCGTGTTGCAAGGCGTGCAGAAAGCCGCCGAACAGGTGCGCTGCCCGGTGGCAACGGTGGTCTGGGCGAATAATCCGCATGCGCGCCGACATTATCTGGCGCTGGGGTTTCAGGTCGAAGAAAGCAACGTGGCGGCCGAGCGGCTGGTCTGGTATCCGGGCCAGCCGCAGTCGGCGCTAGTCAGTTGACGGTGATGTCGAAGTAGGTGTGGCTGGCGTCGCGCCCCAGCTCCGGGGTGCGAGAGACGACGATGCCCTCGATCCGGCCCAGCTCGGGCAGCTCGATGGCGCAGGGACCGTCGATAAAGGTTGTCTGCGCCGGGCTGCTCAGTTCCACGCCAAACGGCATGCGCCCGGTGGCGGACATGCGTGCATTGGGCTTGTCCACCACGGACACAATCACCACCGGTATCTCGCTGCCATCGCTGAGGTAGAGCGGCCTGGAAGTACCGAGCAGCTGACGGAAATGCTCGCCGGTAATCTGATCAAGCATGAATCTGCTCCCTGAAAAAATAAAAGGGTCGGGGCCATCGGCCCCGACACCAGGGTCAATTGCGTGAAGGGAAAAGACCCTGCAGGGCCACGCAGAAGTTCAACACCAGGACCGGGTTGATAATGCCCAGTGGCGTGCCGCTGCCGATGGGTTGCGCGGTGGCGGTCACGTTGACGGTGCCGCCCACGGTGCTGTCGACACCCTTGAGCGCTATCGGATTGGCGCCCTGTGCGGTCGAGAAGATTGCGGCGGAGCTCGGCCCCGTGGCTGCGGAGGCACCGATGTAGGCATTGTCATTCGACGGTGTGGTGGTTGGAGTGCTCGGCACACTCGCCAGGTTGACCGTGGTGGAAGCGGTCAGGGCCGACGTGGCGGTGGCGGTGATGACGGGGGCATGCGGCGGCAGGTTGGCTACCAGCAGGCTGGTGTTTTCTGTGCCGATGACTTCACCGATGACCCGGTTCGTCAGGTTGATGCCCTGGCCCTGGTGCATCGGCAGACGCCCGCACAGGTTGGGCAGCATGAAGGTTTGCGAGCCATTGCCGCCGTAGGTCACCCCTAGCAAGGCAAACAACGCGTTGTATTGGCTGATCGGCAGCGTCTGCCCGTTAGCTTGCATCCAGCCGCTTGGGGCGTACGAGAAGCCGAAGGGAAGAATGGTTCCGAGAAACACGTCCATAGTTTTTATATCCATGTGGTTTTTTGGAGAGGAACGTACTGGCCCGACGCTACTGCTCGGGCCAGTAGTAGCGTAGACGCTGGTGTGAAAGTCGCCGGATTGCGTTCTTGCAGAGATGGGGGCAGCATCGAACGGCAACTCCAGAGTGCTTTGGAGTGATTGGGTTTTATTCGACCAGGCGGGGAAGTTTCATGGAGTACCGCAGGGAAACAGAGCTTGCCGGCAAGCCGGATGGGCGTGCCGGGCGTACTCGTGCCACGGCGTTGTCGCCGCTGCCGCAATGGCTGGCTGATTACGGGTTCTGGCTGATTCTGGCGTTGGCCGCTGCCGTGCGTTTTTACGACCTCACCGCCGCCGCTATTTGGGGCGATGAAGGCTCCAGTTTGTTGATGAGCCAATATTCCCTGGGCGATATCTGGTTTCACGCCGCCCATGACGTGCACCCGCCACTGTATTTCATGCTGCTGCACGGCTGGATCGAATTGTTTGGCGACGGCATTTTCTCGATCCGCAGCTTGAGCGCATTGCCGGGTATTGCCACGGTGGCGCTGGGGTTCTGGCTGGTGCGATTGGTGGCCAATCCCCGGGCCGCGCTGCTCGCCGGTCTGTTACTGGCGCTGCTGCCTACAGCGGTGCGCTACAGCCAGGAAGTGCGGATGTATTCGCTGCTGGGGCTGTGGTTGCTCGGGGCGACAATCGCGCTGGTGTACTGGGTCAAGCATCCCCTGCGCACGCGTTATCTGGCGATCTATGCGCTGCTGCTGACAGCGGGGTTCTACACCCACTACTTCACGGCCCTGTGCGTGGTTGCCCACTGGACCTATCTGTTGCTGCTGCGCCTGCATCCAACCCATCCGGTGAAACTCATCACCCGCCCAGCCTGGTGGCTGAGCAACGTTGCGATAGTCGCGATGTTCATGCCTTGGTTGCCTGGCCTGATCGATCTGCTGCAGCACCTCGATCAGCTAAAAGCCAACGGTGATGTGGGCTGGGAACTGCCGGTTACCCTGAGTTCACTGCCGTCGATGGTCTGGGATTTCCTGATCCAGGACGACGGTGATGCCTTGCCGTGGCCGATCTTCATTGCGCTGCCGCTGTTGTTGCTGGCAGTAATCGCAGTGACGGTTGTGCGGGACCGCAGCCTGTTTCGCTGGAGTGCATTGCTCGCTATCTACACCCTGTTGCCGTTGCTGACGGTGTACGGCGTATCGTTTATCTCGCCGGTATTTATCGAGCGCTACCTGACCGCTTTTGCGCTGGGCTTGCCGCTGATCCTGGCGCTGGCCATCGACCGGTTGTGGGATGGCTTTCGCGCGCTGGCGCTGGCTTTGCTGGTGCTGCTGCTCGGCACTGAGCTGGTGGGGCTGAAGACCAATGCCACGATTGATGTGAATGACCAGACCAGCGTGATGGTGGAGTTCGTTAATCAGCATTATGTCGAGGGCGATCAGATCGTTATCAGCGACCTGCTCTGGTACATGCCCTATGTCTATTACAACCGCACTGACGCCGCGCCGATGCTCTATACCCCTCCGTTGACCGATGGCACTTCCAGCCGTCCGAATGCCTACGGGTTTGGCACGCTTGTGGATGACAACGCTGAAAAAATCTACCTCGACCACCTTAGCGAACTGCCGCCAGGCACGCGGCGGGTATGGTTGATCAGCACTGCCGACCAGCCAGACGAATTCGCCCCGCTACCCACAGGCTGGCAAAAAGTCAGTGAAACGGAGGCTGGCAACAACCGTGCACGGCTATTTTTGATGGCAGCCCGCAAGCCTTGAACCGGATCTCTGACCCCCATCAACAAATTTTGAAACTGCTGAAACGATTCAACCCATCTGGCTCAATACTTTCAGATCAAGCCCGTATTTTTAGCTTCAAATTGATATCAAAACACCACTAGTCGGCCCCTGTTTCATAGACTACGCTTCGACATATAAAGGGACTTTCGACTAGGGTGAAGGGATTGCCGCAGTATCACTTTATATCCGGGTTGCCACGCTCAGGGTCTACTCTGCTGGCCGCCATCTTGCTGCAAAACCCACGCTTTCATGCCGGCATGAGCAGCCCTGTTGGCACGCTCTTTACCAGCGTCCTCGAACAATGCAGCGCCGGCAGCGAATTTGGCTCGGTCATCGACACGCCTTTGCGGCGTCGTCTGTTGCGCGGGTTGTTCGACTCCTACTACGCTGACCAGGCCGACAAACCCGTCGTCTTCGACACCAATCGCCAGTGGTGTTCGCGCCTGCCCGCGCTGCAAGACCTGTTTCCCAAGGCCAAAACCATTGCCTGTGTGCGCAACGTCGCCTGGGTGATGGACAGCCTCGAGCGCCTCTACCGCGCCAACCCGTTCGAGAACACCAAGCTGTTCAACGACGAAGTCGAGCGCAACACCGTTTACAGCCGTTGTGAAACCCTGGCCCAGCGCAATCGCCTGGTGGGTTTCGCCTGGACCGCGCTCAAGGAAGCCTATTACGGCGAAAACGCCGATTCCTTGCTGATTGTCGATTACGACCTGCTCAGCCAAGCGCCCGAAAGGGTCCTTCGGCTGGTCTACGAATTCATTGGCGAGCCGTGGTTCGAGCATGACTTCAATAACCTCGTCTACGACGCGCCGGAGTTTGACCAAGCCCTCGGCGTTTCAGGGTTGCATCGGGTCAAGCGCCAGGTTGCGCTGGAGTCCAGGCGCACGATCCTGCCGCCGGACTTGTTCGACAAATATGCAGAGCTGTCCTTCTGGCACGATGGGTCCTCCAGCGCCGCCAATGTCATTCGTATGAAATCCGACGCCGCGATCAATTAATTGATCGCGGCTTTTTCTTGGCCGTCATAAAAGTTCGAGTTCGGGTGAGCAGCATGTGGTGGAACAACGGCAAATCGCAAAAGGCCCAGGGCGCTCGCGTGCTGGCATCGCCGATGATCATGTCTCTGGAACCGCGCATGCTGTTCGACGGCGCGGTCGCGGCCACCGTGGCCGATGCGGCCCAGCCCGACAGTCACCCCACGGCTGAAGCTGCCAAGCCGCCGGCGGCCGATCACCCGACCGCCAGCAAAGACACGCATGGCCAGGCGGACAACGCCTCCGCCGCAACCCCCGCACCCGCGGCAACACCCACCGCCGTACCCGGCCAGAGCGTGGTGTTCGTCGATTCACGCATCAAAGACACCGATAGCCTGCTCAACGGCGTGGCACCGGGTACCGAAGTGGTGACGCTGGATGCCAGCAAGGACGGCTTGCAGCAGATTGCTGCTTACCTCGACACCCATCAGGGCGTGAGCTCGGTGCAGATCATCGCCCACGGCTATTCCGGCGACTTGTGGCTGGGCAACAGCTACCTGTCGGCCGACAACGTCGCCGCGCGCAGCGACGTGCTGGCGCAGATCGGCAAGGACATGAACGTCGGTGGCGACATCCTGATCTACGCCTGCAATACCGGCGAAGGTGAGCGCGGCGTGAGTTTTGTCGATTCCCTGGCGCAACTCACTGGCCGCGATATTGCCGCGTCCACCAACCGTACCGGTGTGGGCGGCGACTGGAATCTGGAAATCACCACCGGCAGCATCGAAAGTCGCAGCGTGTTGTCCGACGCGTCAATGGCCGGTTACCAGTACAGCCTGGCGACCGTGACCGTGCTCAATAACAGCGACAGCGGCGTGGGTTCTTTGCGTACCGCCCTGTCCAATGCCGTGGCCGGTGACACCGTCACGTTCAACACCAGCATGATCGTCGGGCTGAACTCGCAGCTGACCATCACCAAGAACGTCACGATTGATGGTGACCTGAATAACGACGGCGTTGCCGACGTCACCCTTAACGGCCAGTACAAAACACGCGTGCTGCAGGTGAACTCCGGCGTCACCGCGACCTTCGACGGCCTGGTCATCAAACAGGGCATGGTGGCCGGTGTAGGCGCGGCGGCAGGCACGGACGGCGCCGGGGCGATGGGCGGCGGTATTCTTAACTCCGGCAACCTGACCCTCAGAAACGTCACGGTCACCGATAACGCGGCCTCGGGCGGCGGTGGCGGCGGTGGCGTGACCGCTCCTTATGTCGGCGGCGCGGTCGGTGGCGGCGGTGGCGGTGGTGGTGCGCTGGGTGGTCAAACCGGTGGTCATGGCGGCACCGCCGGTTTCGGCACTGGCGTGTATGCCGGTACGGCTGGCGGGGCGGGCAGTGGCGGTAACGGTGGCACCTACAACTCCAATTACATGGGCGGCCACGGCGGTACGACCACCGGCGGTGCCGGCGGCCTCGGCGCTTCCAATTACAGTAACGGCGGCAACGGTGGCACGGCGACCAACGGCACCGTGTCCATTGGCGGTGGCGGCGGTGGCTCCGGTTGGGACAAGGTCGGCCGGGCCGGTTCTTCGGCAGCCGGCGGCATCTACAACGCTTCCACCGGCACCCTGACGGTCGTCGGTACGTCGGTGATCTCCAACAACGTCGCGGCCGGTGGTGGCGGTGGCGGCGGTGGTGGCAACGGCGGTTCCAGCGATCCGGGTGGCGCGGGCGGCAAAGGCGTTGGCGCGATCTGGAACAAAGGCACGCTGTTGATGACGGCGGCCAACTTCGGCGCCATGGCCGGCAATGCCGGCGGCAGCGGTTCGGGCGGACAGGCGTCGGGCGGCGGCGGTACCGGCAGCTCTCCGGCCGCAGTGAGCAACATCTTCAACGACGGCGGCACGCTCAATACCAACTACGCGCCGGACGTGACCCCGCCGACCGTATCGAGCATCGTGGTCGGTACCACCAACCTGAACTCCGGCGGCACCTCGCTGGTGACCATCACTTTCAGTGAGGCCGTGAACAATTTCACCAACGCCGACCTGACCGTGGCCAACGGCACGCTAAGCGCAGTCAGCAGCAGCGACGGCGGCATTACCTGGACCGCGACCCTGACGGCGGCGGGCAATATCAACGCACCGACCAACGCCATCACCCTCGACACCACCGGTGTGCAGGATTTGGCGGGTAACGTCGGCACCGGCACCGGCACCTCCAACAACTATGTGATCCACGACACCGTGGCGCCGACCGCGTCCATCGTGGTCGCGGACACCGCGCTCAACAGCAGCGAAACCTCGCTGGTGACCATCACCTTCAGCGAAGCCGTGACCGGTTTCACCAACGCCGACCTGACCATCGCCAACGGCACGTTGACGGCGGTGAGCAGCAGCGACGGCGGCATCACCTGGACCGCGACGTTCACGCCGACCGCCGGCATCACTGACACCACCAACCTGATCACCCTGGACAAGACTGGCGTGCAGGATCTGTCCGGCAATGCCGGGCTCGGTGTGATCAACTCGAACAACTACGCGATCGACACCCAGCGCCCGACGGCGACCATCGTGGTGACGGACACCGCGCTGAAAATCGGCGAAACCTCGCTGGTGACCTTCACCTTCAGCGAGGCCGTGACCGGTTTCACCAACGCCGACCTGACCATCGCCAACGGCACGCTTACGGCCGTGAGCAGCAGTGACGGCGGCATCACCTGGACGGCGACCTTCACGCCGACCGCCAGCATCAATGACACGACCAACCTGATCATCCTGGCCAACACCGGGATCAGCGACACGGCGGGCAACGCCGGCACCGGCACCACCAATTCGAACAACTACGCCATCGACACTGTGCGCCCGACCGCGACCATTGTCGTGGCCGACAACGCGCTGAGCATTGGCGAAACCTCGCTGGTGACCATCACCTTCAGCGAGGCTGTGAGCGGTTTCACCAACGCCGACCTGAGCATTGCCAACGGCACGTTGACCGCCGTGAGCAGCAGCGACGGCGGTATCACCTGGACGGCGACCTTCACCCCAACCGCCAGCATCAATGACTCCACCAACCTGATCACCCTGGCCAACACCGGCGTGCAGGACCTGTCGGGCAATGCGGGCACCGGTACGACCAACTCCAACAACTACGCGATCGACACCCAGCGCCCGACCGCAACCATCGTCGTGGCCGACAATGCGCTGAGAATCGGCGAGACCTCGCTGGTGACTATCACCTTCAGCGAAGCCGTGACCGGCTTCACCAACGCCGATCTGACGATTGCCAACGGCACGCTCACCGCGGTGAGCAGCGGCGACGGCGGCATCACCTGGACCGCGACGTTCACGCCAACCACCAGCATCAGTGACGCGACCAACCTGATCACCCTGGACAACACTGGGGTCAGTGACACGGCGGGCAACGCCGGCACGGGCACCACCGATTCCAATAACTACGCCATCGACACCGTGCGCCCAACAGCAACCATCGTAGTGGCGGACAACGCGCTGAGAATCGGCGAAACCTCGCTGGTGACTATCACCTTTAGCGAGGCGGTGACCGGTTTCACCAACGCCGACCTGAGCATCGCCAACGGTACGCTGACGGCGGTGAGCAGCAGCGACGGCGGTATCACCTGGACCGCGACCTTCACGCCAACCACCAGCATCACTGACGCGACCAACCTGATCACCCTGAACAACACCGGGATCAGCGACACGTCGGGTAACGCCGGCAGCGGCACCACCGATTCCAACAACTACGCCATCGATACCGTGCGCCCAACCGCGACTATCGTCCTGGCCGACCCGACCCTGAGTGCGGGCGAAACCTCGCTGGTGACCATCACCTTCAGTGAAGCGGTGAGTGGTTTCACCAACGCTGACCTGAGCATCGCCAACGGCACGTTGACCGCCGTCAGCAGCAGCGACGGTGGCATCACCTGGACTGCGACGTTCACCCCGACTGCCGGCATCAATGACGCGACCAACGTCATCACCCTGGCCAACACCGGCGTGGCTGACCTGGCTGGCAACGCGGGCGCGGGCACCACCAACTCCGGCAACTACACCATCGACACCGTGGCGCCGACGGCGACCATCGTGGTGGCGGACAACGCGCTGAACATTGGTGAAACCTCGCTGGTGACAGTGACTTTCTCTGAAGCCGTGACCGGTTTCAGCAACGCCGACCTGACGATCGCCAACGGCACGTTGACGGCGGTGAGCAGCAGTGACGGCGGCATTACCTGGACAGCGACGTTTACACCGACCAGCGCCATCACCGACGCGACCAACCTGATCACCCTGGACAACACTGGCGTACAAAACGCCTCGGGCAACGCCGGCAGCGGCACCACCAATTCCAACAACTACGCCATCGACACTGTGCGTCCAACCGCGACTGTCGTGGTGGCTGACCCAACCCTGGCGGCGGGTCAAACCTCGCTGGTGACCATCACCTTCAGCGAAGCGGTGACCGGCCTGACCCTCGCCGACTTCACCGTCGCGAACGGCGCCCTGTCCGGCCTGACCACCAGCGACAACATCACCTACACCGCGACCTTCACGCCAAGCGCGAGCGTCAACGACGCGACCAACCTCATCACACTGGACAACACCGGTGTCGCGGATGTGGCGGGCAACGCGGGTTCGGGCACTACCGATTCCAATAATTACGTGATCGACAGCCTGCGTCCCACCGCCACCATTGTGGTCGCCGACCCGACCCTGAGCGCGGGCGAAACCTCGCTGGTGACCATCACCTTCAGTGAAGCGGTCAGCGGTTTCGACAACAGTGATTTGAGCGTGCCGAATGGCACATTGAGTGCGGTGAGCAGCAGCGACGGCGGGATTACCTGGACCGCGACCTTCACCCCGACAGTCGGCGTCAAGGACACCACCAACCTGATCGTCCTGAACAACACCGGGGTGACCGACATTGCCGGCAACACGGGCACCGGCACCACCAACTCGGCCAACTTCACCATCGACACCGTGCTGCCGACGGCCACCATCGTGGTTGCCGACACTGCGCTGAACATCGGTGAAACCTCACTGGTGACTGTGACCTTCTCTGAAGCCGTGACCGGTTTCAGCAACGCCGACCTGACCATCGCCAACGGCACACTCACCGCCGTGAGCAGCAGCGATGGCGGCATCACCTGGACGGCCACCTTCACACCGACCAGCGCCGTCACTGACACGACCAACCTGATCACCCTGGACAATAGCGGTGTGCAGAACGCCTCGGGTAACGCCGGCAGCGGCACCACCGATTCGAACAACTACGCCATCGATACCGTGCGTCCAACCGCGACCATCGTGGTGGCTGACCCAACCCTGGCGGCGGGTCAAACCTCGCTGGTGACCATCACCTTCAGCGAAGCAGTGAGCGGTTTCACCAACGCCGACCTGAGCATCGCCAACGGCACATTGACCGCCGTCAGCAGCAGCGACGGCGGCGTGACCTGGACCGCGACCTTTACGCCGACCGCGAGCATCAACGACGCGACCAACCTCATCACGCTGGACAACACCGGTGTCGCGGACGTGGCCGGCAACGCGGGTTCGGGCACCACCGATTCCAACAACTACGTGATTGACAGCCTGCGTCCGACCGCCACCATCGTAGTCGCCGACCCGACCCTGAGCGCGGGCGAAACCTCGCTGGTGACCATCACCTTCAGTGAAGCGGTCAGCGGTTTCGACAACAGCGATTTGAGCGTGCCGAATGGCACCTTGAGTGCGGTGAGCAGCAGTGACGGTGGGATTACCTGGACCGCGACTTTCACGCCGACAGTGGGCGTCCGGGATACCACCAACCTGATCACCCTGAACAACACCGGGGTGACCGACCTGGCCGGCAACGCAGGCACCGGCACCACCAACTCGGCCAACTTCAGCATCGACACCGTGCTGCCGACGGCCACCATCGTGGTTGCAGACACCGCACTTAATATCGGTGAAACCTCGCTGGTGACTGTGACCTTCTCTGAAGCCGTGACCGGTTTCAGCAACGCCGACCTGACCATCGCCAACGGCACACTCACCGCCGTGAGCAGCAGCGATGGCGGCATCACCTGGACGGCCACCTTCACGCCGACCAGCGCCGTCACTGACACGACGAACCTGATCACCCTGGACAATAGCGGTGTGCAGAACGCCTCGGGTAACGCCGGCAGCGGCACCACCGACTCCAACAACTACGCCATCGACACCCAGCGCCCAACCGCGACCATCGTGGTCGCCGACCCAGCCTTGGGCGTTGGCCAGGCCACGCTGGTGACCATCACCTTCAGCGAAGCGGTCAGCGGTTTCGATAACAGCGACCTGACTATCGACAACGCCACCCTGAGCAACGTCAGCAGCAGCGACGGTGGGATTACCTGGACCGCCACGTTGACGCCGTTGGCCGGCATCACTGACACCAGCAACATCGTGCGCCTGGACAATACTGGCGTGCAGGATCTGTCTGGTAACAGTGGCAGCGGCACCACCGATTCCAATAATTACGCCATCGACAGCCAGCGCCCAACCGCCACCATCGTGTTGAGCGACACCACCCTGAAACCGGGCGAAACCTCACTGGTGACCATCACCTTCAGCGAGGTAGTGAGCGGTTTCGACAACAGTGACCTGACCATCGCCAACGGCACATTAAGTGCGGTGAGCAGCAGCGACGGCGGCATCACCTGGACCGCGACCTTCACCCCGACTATCGGTGTGACTGATGCGACTAACGTGATCACCCTGAACAATACCGGAGTGGCCGATGTGGCCGGCAATGCGGGCGCAGGCACCACCGATTCCGCCAACTACGTGGTAGAAACCAGCGTGCCGACCGCGACCATCGTGGTCGCTGACAACGCCCTCAAGGCTGGTGAAACGTCGGCGGTGACCATCACCTTCAGCGAAGCCGTGAGCGGTTTCACCAACGCCGACCTGACCATCGCCAACGGCACGTTGAGCAACGTCAGCAGCAGCGACGGCGGTATCACCTGGACCGCGACTTTCACCCCGACCACCAACGTGACCGACACCACCAACCTGATCAGCCTCGACAACACCGGCGTGATCAACGGTTCGGGCAACAGCGGCGTAGGCGTGACCGACTCCAACAACTACGCGATCGACACCGCGCGGCCGACCGCGGCCATCGTGGTGGCGGACACCCGCTTGGGCATCGGCGAGACGACCACGGTCACCATCACCTTCACCGAAGCGGTATCCGGTTTTGACCTGTCGGACCTCAGCGTCGCCAATGGCAACCTGTCCAACCTGCTCAGCAGTGACGGCGGCAAAACCTGGACGGCGACCCTGACCCCGACGGCCAACATCAACGACACCACCAACCTGATCCTGCTCGACAGCAGCAACGTGGCGGACGCTGCTGGCAATGCCGGTGCGGGGATTGCGATCTCCAACAACTACGCGCTCGATGCCACGCGGCCGACGGCGACCATCGTGGTTGCCAACCCGAACCTGGGCATGGGCCAGACCACACTGGTGACGATCACCTTCAGCGAAGCGGTGAACAACTTCGACCTGTCGGACCTCAGCGTGACCAACGGCGAACTGACCAACCTGGCCAGCAGCGACGGCGGCAAGACCTGGACCGGCACCTTCACGCCGACCGCCAACATCACCGACCCGAGCAACTTCATCGCGCTGGACACCAGCAACGTCAGCGACTTGTCGGGTAACACCGGCGATGGCGTGGCGGTGTCCAACAACTACGTGATCGACGGCGAGCGGCCGACCGCCACGGTCGTTGTGGCCAACCCGAACCTGGGCGTGGGCCAGACCTCTCTGGTGACCTTCACCTTCAACGAAGCGGTGAGCGGTTTCGACCTGTCCGACGTCAACGTGGCCAACGGCACTTTGTCCAACCTGTCGAGCAACGACGGTGGCAAAACCTGGACCGCGACCCTGACGCCGACCAGCAACCTGAGCAACGCCAATAACGCGATCAGCCTGAATGTCGCGGGCGTGACGGACGGCTCGGGCAACGCCGGCAGCGGCACCAGCCAATCGAACGGTTACGCGATCAACACCGTGCCGGCACCTTCGGCGACGATTGTGGTGGTACCGCCGGATCCGGAGTTCCGCGTCTCGCAACCCGTGACCGTTCCTGACCAGCCGCACCTGCCGCTGCAACCGGTCATCTTCGCCGCGCCAACCGGCACGCTGGCCTCGCCGCTGACGTTTGCGCCGCTGTTCGAAGACCGGGTGCTGGGGGACGGCATCCGGCCATTGGGCGACATCTTCATCAATCGCGGGGCGCTGGCGCCGAGCTTTATTGCCCAGGTATTCAGCAGCAGCGACAGCGGCACGGGCGATGGTTCGGGCCACGGCTTCCTCGGGTTTGGTGGCGGCGATGGCGGGGTGTTCAGCACCAGTACGCTGTCGAGCCTGTTCAATCAGGACACCGGCGCCGAGCGCGATTCGCTGAATTCCTTCGGCAGTCATTCGATCCACGGCGGTGATGTTTCCCAAGGCCTGCGCGGCGTGTTTGGCGCGCCGACCCTGAGTCAGCAATTACAAGAAATCAAAGACACCGAGCAACGGCAGGTCAACAGCCTGGCCGCTGCTTTGCAACAAGTCGGCATCAGCGAAATGCAGGCTTGAAACACACACATAATTCAGTGCGGCACCTAGGGGCGATCCAGGGATGAAAAGAAGTCATAAGTTATTCGGCGCCAGCCTGCTGGCGCTGGCGATCAGCGGATGTGCGGTCAAAAGTGAGCCGATTGAACGCAGCGTCAGCGAGCAACGTGCCAAAAGCGATATGCAGACGATGTACACCGGTCAGGAACCGCTCAGCGGTCCGTTGACCTTGCACCAGGCGATGGCCCGCGCGGTGAAGTACAACCTCGAAGGCCGGCTCAAGATCATGGAAGAGGCCTTGGCCAAACGCCAACTCGACCTCGCCAGTTTCGACATGCTGCCGCGCATGGCCCTGGATGCAGGCTATGTCGGGCGCAGCAACGTCGGCGCCTCCAGCAGCCAAAGCGTGCTCACCGGCACCCAGTCGTTGGAACCGTCGACTTCCCAGGACCGCGATCGTCGCGTGGCTGACCTGACCATGGTCTGGAACGTCCTCGACTTCGGCGTCAGCTACATCAGCGCCAAGCAGCAGGGCGACCAGCGCCTGATCGTTCAGGAACGCCGGCGCAAAGTGATCAACACCATCGTCCAGGACGTGCGCTCGGCCTATTGGCGCGCCGTGGCCGCCGAACGCCTGCTCACGCAAATCGACAGCCTGATGGCGCGGGTCGATACCGCGCGCAACAACAGCCAGAGCATGAGCGAACAGCGCATCGGCGACCCGGTCGTGGCGTTGGGTTATCAGCGCTCGCTGATCGAGGCGACCCGTCAGTTGCAGGAGCAGCGCCGCGCGTTGTCCCTGGCCAAGACCGAGCTGTCGACCCTGATCAACCTGCCGATGGGCACCGATCTGAAATTGGCGACGCCGGATGACTACACCATTCCGCAACTGAAAGTCGGCATGGCCAGCCTCGAACACGAAGCGCTGGCCAGCCGTCCAGAACTGCGCGAGCAGGATTACCAGACGCGCATCAGCACCGCTGAAACCCGCAAAGCCATGTTGCGGTTGTTGCCGGGGATCGAGTTTTCGGCCGGCGGGCACTACGACAGCAACTCGTTTTTGGTCAACGATAAGTGGGCCGACTACGGCGTGAAGCTGACCTGGAACCTGTTCAACGTGATTTCCGCCCCGGCCGCAATCAACGTGGCCAAGGCCGGCGAAGAAGTGGCCAAGGCTCGTCGTCAGGCGATGTCCATCGCTGTGCTGGCGCAGCTCTACGTGGCCAACGCCAACTATCAGGAAGCGCTGCATCAATTCCAGACCAACCAGGAACTGTCGAGCATCGACGGGCAGATCCTCGGCCAGTTGCGTAACCGTCATCAGGCGGCCGGCATCGGCGAACTGGACTTGATCCAGGGTGAGCTGAACACCTTGCAGGCGGATTTGCGTCGGGACCTGTCCTACGCCGATCTGCGTAACGCTTACGGTCAGATCTTCGCCAGCGCCGGGCTCGACCCGATGCCGGATGAAGTGCAATCCACCCAGGTCCAGTCCATCGCCACCGCGTTGGCCAATCGCGAAGCGGCGTGGGCGTCGGGCAATATTGCGGTGCCGACGCCTCCTCAAGCTCCGGCCAAATAACCTGCTGCCGGCGTGATGAGCCGCGCGGCGTTCTCTCGCCTGCCAGTAACGGTGGATCTACCGTTGCTGTTGCAGGCATTGGCGGCGATTGGCGAAGACGAGTGGCACGGTCATTTCAACACGGCTTACTTCGCTGGCGACTGGAGCGGCGTGGCGCTGATTTCGGCGGCGGATGCGTTGACTGAACTCTCGCCGGGTCTAGGTGAACCGCAGGTGCGTGCGCCGTGGCGGCGGGATGTGCGGTGGCAGCAAGGCTTGCGCGACCTGCCGCTGGACATTGTCTCGGCGCGCCTGTTGCGGCTCGGTCCGGGCGGGCAAATCCATGAGCATCGCGACTATGACCTGGGCGAGCCGGGGGCCGATTTGCGCCTGCATATTCCGCTGCTGAGTCCGCCTCAGGTGGACTTTATGCTTGATGGTCAACGCATGCCAATGACGGCGGGCGAGTGTTGGTTTCTCGATTTATCGCGACCGCATCGCGTGGACAATCGCGATTGTTCGGCGCGGGTTCATCTGGTGCTCGATTGCCGTCCCGGTCCTTGGTTGGAACAGGCGATAATCGAGGGCCTGCCGACTACGCCTGCGCCTGACGTTGGGGAAGGCGCTTTACTGCAATTTCAGCGCCTAGTGGCGAGTGATCCGCAGCTGTCGCAGACGTTGCAGGGCTTGGCGGACACTGAGGTTTTCGTCGTCTGTGTTTTAGAGATGGCGGCTGAGCGAGGTCTGGTGTTTTCCCGCGAAGAACTGCGCGCCGCGATGCGCAACGGTCGTCGCCAATGGAATGAACAATGGAACGCCTGAACCTGGAAGGTTGGTTGCCGATTCGGGTCTGGCAGCAGGCTGGTGAGTGGCTGGTGGATTGGTGTTGGTTCGGTGATACGCCGCTGCATCAGCCGTTTTTTCGAGAGGCCGTGGACGATGCGCTGCGGTTGCCGTTCAACCAGGCGTTTCGCCGGCAAACGCCGTTGGCTGTTCTTAATGATTGGCAGGTGACGAGCCCTGGATTGGCGCCGAGTGCGTTTATCTTTCACGCGTCGCGGTGCGGGTCGACGTTGATCAGTCAGATGCTTGCGCGGCTGGATGATCACATCGTTATCAGCGAAGCGCCGCCGCTCGATGCGTTGCTGCGCAGTGATTTGCCGGCGGCTGAACGGCGTAGGGCGATTGAAGGGTTGTTGTCCGCTTATGGCCAGCGTCGCGTAGGTTTGGAGCAACGGTTGGTGATCAAACTCGATGCGTGGAACATTGCTGAATTACCGCTGTTGCGTGAGTGTTTTCCCGACACGCCGTGGATGTTTCTGTACCGCGATCCGCTGGAAATTGCCGTTTCCCATCTGCGCCGGCCGGGGATGCATATGGTGCCGGGGATGATTGGGGCTAGCGGGTTGGATGATGATCAGCCATTCGACGGCCGCGAGGATTACATCGCGCGACGGTTGGGGCGGTTGTTGGAATTGGGGTTGGCGCAATGCCGTGAGTTTGGTGGGTTGGCGGTGAATTACAGTGAGTTGCCGGGGGCGATGGCGGGGCGGTTGGCCGGGTTTTTTGGGCTGGATGATGTGCGGCGAGAGCAGGTGTTTGCGGCGGTGGGGCGGCATGCGAAACAGCCTTCGGAAGCGTTTGTCGGGGACACTGACAGCAAGCGTCGCGAGGCTTCGGCGCTGTTGGTTGAGCGGGTGGAGTGTTTGGCGCGAGGGCCGTATGAGGCGCTGGAAAATGATCGGCTGATCTGACGCCATCGCGAGCAAGCTCGCTCCCACAGGTGATCTTCAGTGAGTACAAATCGTGTGTCCGACCTCAATCCCCTGTGGGAGCGAGCCTGCTCGCGAAAGCGGTGTGTCGGCCTGCATGGATGTTGAAGCTTATGGCCCCTTCGCGGGCAAGCCTCGCTCCTACAGGGTTTGCGCTGTCCTTGTAGGAGCAAGGCTTGCCCGCGAAGGCGCCCTTCAAATCACCGAAAATTTAACGGCTAAACCTTGGCCTCAGCCATCGCCTCATGGTGATCCAGCACCCGCTCCACCAACAATTGAACGCCATCTGATAGACGGCTGATCGCCAGGACTACTGAACGGCGTGTGCCTTCGACATCGTCCGCTAAATCCGCCGCAATCGCGCTGATGGACATCAAGTCTTCGGAAGCATTGGCCAGCATGACTTCGGGGTCGTTGATACCCTCGGCTACGGCGAAGAGGTGGTATTTACGGCGCTTGGATCGTTTTTCTTCGGCCGGGGGGGAAGTGATGGGCGAAGGCGCGGTCGGCGGCTTCTTTCATTTTTTTTGCGTCGAGTGCTTCAGGGGAATCGGTTCCAGAGTTTTCTGGAGGATTTGGAGTCTCTTTGAACATGATTAGCCTCTTTATGTAAAAGACGCTGACCCGGTCCGCTTGCACGCGAAGGTAGGGTGGCAGCTATGTGCGGGGTGCAAGACCGAGTAAGAGACCGACCAACAAAACCTCGGCAGATCCGAAGATCTCCCACACACAGCCGCCATAAAGCGAGGACAGCGAACACAAAGTGCTCGATGAATACCTATAGGCTAGGAATTGTTGGTGTTTTTACCCGGACTTGCACGTCCGTGTCACCGTTTATTCAGTGACAAAGCCAGACTAGACCTGGCTCCGGACCAGAACAAGTTCACCAATGCCGCTACAACTTGAAGGAAATCTCCGACGGGATTGCCGGACGCTGGGCCTCTAGGGTTTCGATGACAAATCCGCCATCCCCTTGAGCAATTCAATCGGCAACGGAAAGACAATCGTCGAACTCTTGTCCCCGGCAATCGAACTCAACGTCTGCATGTACCGCAACTGCATCGCCCCCGGCTGACGCCCGAGCATTTCCGCCGCTTGCATCAATTTTTCCGAAGCCTGCAATTCGCCCTCGGCGTGAATCACCTTGGCCCGCCGTTCCCGCTCGGCCTCGGCTTGTTTGGCGATGGCGCGCACCATCGATTCATTAAGGTCCACGTGCTTGATTTCAACGTTGGCCACCTTGATCCCCCAGTTGTCCGTCTGGGCGTCGAGCACTTGCTGGATATCGACGTTCAGCCGTTCGCGCTCGGCCAGCAATTCATCCAGCTCATGTTTCCCCAGCACCGCGCGCAACGTGGTCTGCGCCAGTTGGCTGGTGGCCATGAGGAAGTCTTCAACCTGGATAATCGCTTTCTGCGGATCGAGCACGCGGAAGTACAGCACGGCGTTGACCTTCACCGAGACGTTGTCACGAGTGATCACGTCCTGAGGCGGGACGTCGAGGACGATGGTCCGCAGGTCGACGCGGACCATTTGCTGCACCGCCGGAATCAGCAAAATCAGGCCGGGACCCTTGACCTGCCAGAAGCGTCCGAGCTGGAACACCACGCCGCGCTCGTATTCACGCAGGATGCGAAAGGTCGACCCCGCCAGCGCAATCACCAACAGCAGCAGCGCGGCAAAACCCAGTTGCAGGCCCATGGTTATTCTCCCGCCGGCGCCGCGTCAGCCGCGGCCACTTGTAGCAGTAATCCCTTGCGCCCCACGACCCGGACGTTCTGCCCCGGTTGCAGCGGCGTGGCGCTGAGCACTTGCCATTTTTCGCCTTGCAAATGCACCCAGCCGTTGTAGGCACTGTTGGCCTGCAACGCCATCACCGGCGTCACGCTGCCCACCAGTCCGGCATCGCCGCTGACGATGCGGCGCGGGCGGGTTTTCAGGGCGTGAATCACCAGGAAAATCAGCAGCAGAATGCTGATCAGTCCCAGACCGATCATCAGCGGCACGGGCACCTCGGTATTGCTCAGGATCACCGCGCCAGCGACGAACATCACCAGCCCGCCGAGCCCGATCACGCCGTAATTAGGCAAGGTCGCCTCGGCCACCAGAAACGCGACGCCAAACACGATCAGCCACATCCCGAGGGGATCGGGTGCGAACAGGAAAACCGTGTCCGCCGCGAATACAGATCCGCTCAAAGCCAACAACAACGCCACAGCACAGCAACGAATGTTCACGTGACCCTCCGCGAGAGTCGGGTGGTTCTGTATTGAGTCTAGCTGAGCTGTGAGTTGTACGAATTTTGACCAGTTTTTGCCGTGATTCCGACGGGCAGATTTCCCACGCGAAGGCGTCGGCGGGCCTAGACTTTTAGTGGAAGAAACAGCGTTAACCATCGTCCGTTTTTCGTTGCAGCGGACACCGAGGTGCATCATGCGTATGGCAAGAACCGTGCAGGACAGCCTGAATCGGGCTCAATGCGAATTCGACATCGTCACCCACCCGCACTCGGCCAGCAGCCTCGAAACGGCTCGCGTGTCGGGCATTCCTGCCGAACGGGTGGCCAAATCGGTGATCCTCGACGACCACCACGGGCATTACCTGATGGCCGTGCTCCCCGCCAGCCGTCACCTGGACCTGAGCAAAGTACGCGGCAGTGGCGAATGGCAAATCACCCGGGAAAGCACTTTGGCGCACCTGTTCAACGACTGCGAACGCGGCGCGGTGCCGGCGCTGGGTGAATCCTATGGCCTGGACATGCTGATCGACCCGTTGCTGACCCGGCAGAAAGATATTTATCTGGAAGCCGGCAACCACAACAACCTGCTGCACATGAGCATGCCGGAGTTCCTGAAAATGGTGCCGCATGCGGAGGTTTGCGAGTTGAGTCATTAGGTTTACGGTGTCAGTGATATAGCCTTCGCGGGCAAGCCTCGCTCCTACAAGGGATCGCGTTCTCCTGTAGGAGCGAGGCTTGCCCGCGAACAATTTTCCCAATCACCCAGGAGCCCAACATGGAATCCCCAACCCACAGCCTGCCCTCCCTGTTCAAACAACTCGGCCTGCCCAACGACCCGGTCAGCATCGACCAATTCATCGCCACCCATTCACCACTCAAACCGGAACTGCACTTGGCAGACGCGTTTTTCTGGACCGAAAGCCAAGCTGCCTTTTTGCGGGACGAGATTCTGGATGATGCGGATTGGGCGGAGGTGGTGGATCAGTTGGATGTGTTGATGAGGAAGGGGCGGGGGGTGTAAAAAAATCAGGGAGAAAAGGGCGAAATGTAAAAAAATCTGGTGAGTGGTAAAAAAATCTGAGGCTAAGGCCGTGCAGTAAGTTTTTTCTGAGTTGCTCAGTGGGGATCAATAGACCAGAATAACGACCTTAATTGAGGTCTTAATTATGCAAAATGTTCTGGCCGACATTGCTGTCAGCGTGTCTGAGTTAAAGAAAAATCCATCAGCGGTACTGAACGGCGCCCATGGTGGGCCTGTGGCAGTGCTGAATCACAATCGCGTCATGGGTTATATGGTTCCGGCCGATGTTTTCGAATCCATGATGGAACGCCTCGATGATCTTGAGTTGGCGGAAATTGTTCGCTCACGTAGGCATGAAACACCGATCCCGGTAAATCTGGATGACCTATAAGCTTGAGTTCCTGCCGTCCGCACGCAAGGAGTGGGACAAACTGGGTCATACGCTGCGCGAACAATTCAAAAAGAAACTGGCAGAGCGACTCGAGCTCCCGCGAGTGCCGTCGGATTCGCTACACGGCATGCCTGACTGCTACAAAATCAAGTTGAGGTCGGCGGGGTACAGATTGGTGTACGAGGTTATTGATGAGCGTGTGGTGGTTTCCGTGGTGGCAGTTGGCAAGCGTGAGCGCAGCGCTGTCTACGACCGAGCAAAACAGCGCTAACTATCCTGACCTGCTGACTTTGCCGCTTGCGCCCGTCTCGCGGAAAATTCACTTTCGATCTCTTCATTGCTGAAGCATTCGCCCTTCAGCGATAACCTTGCCTTGTCTACTTTCCTTTGCAGGAAACTGAGGTAGTGCTTTGAAACTGCGGGATCCAAGGTGTTATCGAGTTTTGATGCAGAGATTTTAGTCATTGATTCAGCCTCGGTCGGGACGTAGGGCGTTATGAGGTTACGAATGCTACGGCGATTCCTGCCTGGACCATGCGTGATGCCCTTCCACGAATTTGTTTCAAAACTTGACCGCCCTTTCCCTCGAATGCGATATTGATAGTTAGCAAACTAACAGTGTGTCATTCCCCCGTGCCAAAAAACCTCGACGCTCTCCAGATGAACATCAGCAGTGCCATGGTGGTGGCCGCCAGGCATTGGCGGAAGATCTGCCAGACCACGCTGGTCAATTATGGAATCTCCGAAGCCTGCGCCGTCCCGTTGTTGATGATCGGGCGTTTGGGGGAGGGTGTGCGGCAGGTGACGGTGGCGCAGGCGGCGGGGATGGAGAGTCCGTCGCTGGTGCGTTTGCTCGATCAGTTGTGCCATTCGGGCTACGTGCGCCGGACGGAAGACGCCCATGACCGCCGCGCCAAGTGCCTGAGCCTGACCGACTCCGGTCGGGAGCTGGTGCAAGCCGTCGAAGTCGAGTTGGTACGTCTGCGTCATGAAGTGCTGGAAGGTATTGACCAGAGTGATCTGGAAGCAGCACTACGTGTGCTCAGAGCGTTTGAAGCCGCGAGTTATCCGTCGGTGATCCAGTCTTGAGCGGTTTCTGGACAGGCATACCCCCGGCGCGGGACTGGTTCTACGGCGTGCGTACTTTCGCTGCGTCGATGACCGCGCTGTACATCGCCATGCTCATGCAAATGCCGCGTCCGTATTGGGCGATGGCCACGGTGTATATCGTTTCCAGCCCGTTTGTCGGCCCGACCAGTTCCAAGGCGCTGTATCGCGCGGTCGGTACGTTCATGGGCGCGGCGGCGGCGGTGTTTTTTGTGCCGATGTTTGTCCAGAGCCCTTGGGTGCTGGTGGTGATCATCGCGTTGTGGACCGGGACCTTGCTGTTTCTGTCCCTGCACCTGCGCACCGCCAACAGCTACGCGTTGATGCTCGCCGGTTACACCTTGCCGCTGATCGCCCTGCCAGTGCTGGATAACCCGCTGGCGGTGTGGGACATCGCCGAGGCACGGACCGAAGAAATCTTCCTCGGCATCGCCGTGGCGGCGGTGGTTGGTGCGATGTTCTGGCCCCGACGTCTGGCGCCGGTGTTCAACGACTCGGTGAATAAATGGTTCGCCGATGCCTCGACTTACAGCCTGCGGTTTCTCAGTCGCAACGTGCAGCCGGAAGAAGTCAGCGCCCTGCGTTCGGCGATGGTCACGACGTTCAACAGCCTGGAGTTGATGATCGGCCAGTTGCCCCACGAAGGCGCGCGGCCGCAAACGGTGCGTAATACCAAGGAATTGCGTGGACGGATGATCCACCTGCTGCCGGTGATCGATGCCCTCGATGATGCGCTCTACGCTTTGGAACGGCGCACGCCTGAGCTTGTGGATAAGTTCGCGCCACTGCTGGCCGCGACCACTGAATGGCTTGAGCACAAAGACGCTGACCTCGACCGTTGGCAGGCGCTGAAAGACCAGCTAGAAGCGCTGCAACCGAGCTCCGAAGCGCTGGACGATCGCAAACAGCTGCTGTTCTCCAACGCATTGTATCGCCTCGGCGAGTGGATCGATTTGTGGCAAGACTGCCGCAGCCTGCAATACGCCATCCAGTGCGAAAGCCAGGACAACTGGCGTGCGGTGTATCGACACTGGCGTCTCGGTCGGCTGACGCCGTTTCTCGACCGTGGCCTGATGTTCTATTCGGCCATGTCCACGGTCAGCGCGATCATTGTCGCCTCGGTGCTGTGGATTCTGCTCGGCTGGACCGATGGCGGCAGCGCGGTGATTCTGGCGGCGGTGGCGTGCAGTTTCTTCGCCTCGATGGACGACCCGGCGCCGCAGATTTTCCGGTTCTTTTTCTGGACCGCGATGTCGGTGTTGTTCGCCAGTCTTTACCTGTTTCTGGTCCTGCCCAACCTGCATGACTTTCCGATGCTGGTGCTGGCGTTTGCCGTGCCGTTTATCTGCATCGGCACGCTGACGGTCAAGCCGCAGTTTTACCTGGGCATGCTGCTGACGCTGGTGAATACCTCGTCCTTCATCAGTATCCAGGGTGCCTACGACGCAGATTTCCTCAGCTTCGCCAACTCCAACCTGGCCGGGCCGATTGGCTTGCTGTTCGCCTTTGTCTGGACGCTGATTGCGCGACCGTTCGGCGCGGAACTGGCGGCCAAGCGCCTGACCCGTTTTAGTTGGCGCGACATCGTCAGCCTCACTGAGCCGGCGACTTTGTCCGAACACCGCAAGTTGGGCGTGCGGATGCTCGATCGCTTGATGCAGCACCTGCCGCGTCTGGGCTTGATCGGCCAGGACACCGGCGTCGCCCTGCGCGAAGTGCGCGTGGCGCTGAACCTGCTTGACCTGCTGGCCTACACCCCGCGAGTGCTCGGCGTGCCGCAAGTGTTGCTGCATCAAGTGGTGGCGGAAGTCGGCGAGTACTTCAAGGCGTGCCTCAAAGCCGGCGAGCGTTTGCCGGCACCGAGTCCGTTGTTGATGACCCTCGACCGCACCCGCCGCGCCCTCAACACCGAGTGCGACGACGGCGCCCGGCTACATTTGCTGCACGCCTTGAGCGGATTGCGCCTGGCGTTGCTGCCCGGTGTTGAATTCGTCGGCACCAGCGCACTCGAAGAACCGCTTCCCCATGGCATCGATGGAGCGCCTTTATGATCGGTGATCTGGATATCAGCGGTGTATTCCTGCCCACGCTGCTGGTGCTGATGGGCATTACCTACCTGTTTTACCTGTTGGTGCACGGGGTGCTCACGCGCCTGCACTTTTACCGTCTGGTCTGGCACCGGGCATTGTTCAACGTGGCTCTCTACGCTTTGCTGCTCGGCGCCGTGGACTCACTCAGTCGATACCTGATGACATGAAAAAACCTTTTTTGACCATTGGTCGCGTCCTGCTGACCCTGCTGATCGTGAGCTTCGCCGTTGTCGTGGTCTGGCGCATGGTGATGTATTACATGTTCGCGCCCTGGACCCGTGACGGGCACATCCGTGCCGACATCGTGCAGATCGCCCCGGACGTGTCCGGCCTGATCCAGCAAGTGCAGGTGCGCGACAACCAGTTGGTGCAGCGCGGCCAAGTGCTGTTCAGCATCGACCAGGACCGTTTCAAACTGGCCCTGCGCCAGGCGAAAGCCGCCGTGGCGGATCGCGAAGAAACTCTGGCCCAGGCCCAGCGCGAGGCCAAGCGTAATCGTGGCCTCGGCAATCTGGTGCCGGGCGAACAACTGGAAGAAAGCCTGTCGAAAGTCGCCCGTGCGCAGTCGGCGTTGTCCGAAGCGCTGGTGACGGTGGACAGCGCCCAGCTCAACCTCGACCGCTCGACCATCCGCAGCCCGGTGGACGGCTACATCAACGACCGTGCGCCTCGCGCTCAGGAATTCGTGACCGCCGGGCGTCCGGTGTTGTCGGTGGTGGACAGCAATTCATTCCACATCGACGGCTATTTCGAAGAAACCAAACTCGACGGCATTCACGTCGGCCAAGGCGTGGATATCCGCGTGATCGGCGACCGCGCTCGCTTGCGCGGGCATGTGGAAAGCATCGTCGCCGGCATCGAAGACCGCGACCGCAGCAGTGGCAGCAACCTGTTGCCCAACGTCAACCCGGCGTTCAGTTGGGTGCGGCTGGCTCAGCGGATTCCGGTGCGGATCGCCTTCGACGACGTACCGGCGGATTTCCGCATGATTGCCGGGCGTACCGCGACGGTGTCGATCATCGACGATAAAACCGAGGAGCCCGCGAAATGAGCAAAGCCTCGGCTTTGGCGGTGGCCGGTTTAGGCCTGTTGCTGTCGGCGTGTCAGGTGGTCGGGCCGGATTATCACTTGCCGGATGAAGCCGCCGTGCACCGCGAAGACTTGCAGGGCAACCTGGCGACGAACGACAAAGATGTGGTTTCGGCGCCGGTGCCCAGTGATTGGTGGCGCTTGTATCAGGACCCGCGTCTCGACCAGTTGGTGGAGCAGGCCATGGCCTCCAACACCGATTTGCGCGTGGCGGCGGCGAACCTGTCCCGGGCCCGGGCGCAGGTCGATGAAGCCCAGGCTGCGGGCGGCTGGAGCGGCGGCGTGAAGATGGGCGCCCAGCGTTTGCAGGAGTCCGGCGAAGCGTTCTTGTTGCCTGAGAAAGTACCGGTGGCCAACGTCGGCGACATTGGCATCACCACGTCTTATCAATTCGATCTGTTCGGCACCTTGCAGCGCGGCATCGAGGCGGCCAAGGCCAATGCCGATGCGACCCAAGCGGCGGCGGACACGGCGCGTATCACCCTGGTCGCCGACGTGGTTCGGGCTTACACCCAAGTCTGCGCGGCCAATGAAGAGCAGGAAATCGCCCAGCATTCCCTCGATCTGCAAGCCCAGAGCACCACGTTGACCCAGCGTCTGCGCGATGCCGGGCGTGGTGATGAAACTCAAGTCACCCGTTCGCAAACCCAATTCAAATCCTTGCGCGCCGACATGCCGCGTTATGAGGCGTCGCGTCAGGCCGGGTTGTTCCGCTTGTCGATGCTGCTGGCCAAACCGCTGGATCAACTGCCGGCCGGTACCGCCAGTTGCGCCGAACTGCCGAAGATTGCGCAATTGTTGCCGGTCGGTGACGGCGCCACGCTGCTCAAGCGCCGCCCGGATGTGCGTCAGGCCGAGCGCCGTTTGGCCGCCGCGACCGCCGGTATCGGCATCGCTACCGGAGAGTTGTACCCGGACATCAGCATCGGTGCGTCGATCGGCACCGTCGGCACCCTGGAAAACCTCGGCAAACCGCAGACCAATCGTTGGGGCTTCGGTCCGTTGCTGAGCTGGACCGTGCCGTCCAACGGCTCCCGCGCGCGAATCCGCGAAGCCGAAGCCTCGACCCAAGGCGCGCTGGCGCACTTTGACGGCGTGGTGCTCAACGCGATCCGCGAGACGCAAACCGGTCTGGCCCAGTACTCCGCGCTGCTGCAACGCCGCGATGCCCTGGCCGATGCGGAGCAGTCGGCGCAACTGGCGGCGGATCAGACTCACCGCTTCTTCCAGGCTGGCCGCGCGTCGTTCCTGGCGGACCTGCAAGCCACCCGCACCTACACCGATGTCACGGCGCAACTGGCGTCGGCCAACACCCAGGTCGCGATGAGCCAGATCGATTTGTTCCTCGCCCTCGGCGGCGGTTGGGAAAGCGGACGAACGCAAGCGTCACAGCCCGGCAAACCCTGAGGCCGTTGCTATGCTTTGACTTGACGGGATCGCGCGACGATCCCGTCAATCAAGGCTCGCGTTGGTCATGGGGACTCTAATAATGAAAAACCCTTATGCTCCCGGCTTCTGGTGCGCTATTGCGGCATTAGTGTTGCTGTCGGCCACCTATTTCTACGGCATCATGCTCGCCCACCAGATCGACAAGGCGCTGGTGTTCCTCGACAGCGCGGCGGCACTGATTGCCGTGATGTCCATCGTCGTGGTCGCCTGGGCTTCAGTCCAGGGCACGCGCATCAAAAGAAGACACCTCGAACAAGGCAAGACCCTGGTGCTGATCTGGGATACCAAGGTTGCGCTGCGTCGGGTCGAAACAGTGTTTGATCGCTATTTCTGGGGCAGCTACTGGCAACCGGGGCGCACGTTCCAGGAAGTCATGGGCGAACTCACCGGCACACCGCTGGAAAAAAGCCTCGAAGCCTTGAAGACCCAATGCCTGGCCCTCGACAAGCAAGTCACCGAAGAAGGCTGGCACTGGCTCAACAACGCCCGCGAACTCTCCGATGTCGCCAACGCCATGGCCCGCGAACGCTATCAACTGGACTTCTGCGACCCGCGCGCGGAGGTGACGGGCGGGGCGGTGATCAATCGGGATTTTGAAGTGCTGGTCTATACGTGGACGGCGCGGCTGAAAAGCTTTGATCATCAGCTGGATGAGATTGAAATGCAGTATTCCTGATTCAATGGTGGCTGGACGGACGCCTTCGCGGGCAAGCCTCGCTCCTACAGTGGATCGCATCCGTCCTGTAGGAGCGAGGCTTGCCCGCGAAGGCGATTTCATGAGCGCTGAAACTCTCAACCCCCGCCACCGGTCCATAGACACTCTTTAACCTTTAATCATTAAGCCCTCTCGCCCCGCAAATGCTAATCTCCATCGCACTTTTGCGCAGTCGTGACCACGGCCCGTCATGGGTTCAGGGAAGACGACCACATTTTCAACAACGGACATTGATCGGGTAATTCATGAATAAATCAGCAGGCGTGCTTCTCGGAATTGTCGTTGCCATCGGTGCAATCAGCGCCGGCGGTGCCTGGTACACCGGCACTAAACTCGAAGGCGTGCTCAATGCCTCCGTCGCCGACGCCAACAAAGAACTGCAAGCCGCGCTGGTCGGTTCTAACGGCACGGCGTCCCTGGAACTGGTGTCCCTGGAGCGTGGCGTGTTCAGCAGCACCGCTCACTATCGCCTGAAGGGCGAAGGCGAGATGTTCGGTGAAGCACCGGTCGAATTGCTCTTCGTCGATCGCGTCGAACACGGCCCGCTGCCGTTCTCGCGCCTGGCTTCGTTGAAATGGCTGCCGGTCATGGCCACCAACCACTTCGAGCTGGAAAAGACTTCGACCACGGAAAAGTGGTTCGCTGCCGCCAACGGCCAGTCGCCAGTCAAAGGCGTGGTCAACATCGGCTACGACAATTCCACCAACGGCACTTTCGAATTGCTGCCGCTGGAAGTGGCACTGGATGACAAGTCCAGCCTGAAGTTTTCCGGTCTGAACATGGACATCGCTGCCAGCGCCGAGGCCAAGAAGGTCAAGGCCGACGGCTACATGGACAGCCTCAAGCTGACCACCGTGTCGGAAGATCAGGCGCCGGTCACCGTCGAGATGAACGGCCTGACCGTGGCCAGCAACCTGGTCAAAAGCACTTACGGCTACTACACCGGCGAAAACACCGTCGAGCTGACCAGCAGCAAGACCACTTTCGGTCCCAAGCAGTCGGTGGTGGGCGTCAACAAATTCGAAATGAAGAACCAGACCGAAGAATCCGGCACCAGCGCTTCCGGGCGTGCGGATTACAAGGTCGGCGAAGTGTCGTTCAACGGTAAAACCGTCGGTTCGGCTCAGATGGCCATGAGCCTGAAGAACCTCGACATCCCGTCGACCATGTCGCTGATGGAGATTTACCAGACCAAGTTGCAGCCGTACGAGCAAGCCGCCGCCAAAGCCGCTGCCGCCGGTGAACCAGCGCCCGAGCTGAACCTGACGCCAGAAGAAGAGAAGCAAGTGAAGGCCGGTCTGGAAAAACTCTTGGCCGCCGGTCCACAGTTTGCTCTGGAGAATCTGTCGTTCAACTCTGCCAACGGTGAAAGCCGCGCCAACCTGGTGCTGGACCTGACCAAACCGGCGTCCATGGACCTGCCGCCAGACCAGTTGGTCCGTCAGTTGATCGCGTTGCTGGACATCAACATCAAAGTGTCCAAGCCAATGCTGGTTGACCTGCTCAGCATTCAGGCGCAAGCGGATGGCCAGACCGACGCCAAGACCATCGTCGATCAGGCAACCGCCACCAGCGACATGTTCAGCAGCATGGCCGTGGGCACGCAACTGGCCAAACTGGAAGGCTCAGACGTCGTCACAAAACTGCATTACGCCAACAATCAGGTGGAATTCAACGGCCAGAAAATGACCGTCGAGCAGTTTGTCGGCTTCGTGATGGGCAAACTCGGCGGCGCTGGGCAAGTCCAGTAAAACCAAGGGTTACACAGAAACGCCCGGCCTCAGACGCCGGGCGTTTTGCTGTCCGGGATTTGAACAGGGCCAAGTGATGTCACGAATCTGAATAAATATTGCGTTCTGAATAGCTGACCAAATCGCGTGCAAGACTGCGCCCCGACAAGTTAGCCAGGTCCTGTCGACCCGGCTTTTACGAATGGGCAAGGGGAGCATTGCGACCCGGCTGGCCGTGTAAGGATGCTGACGAATGCCGCGTTTTGCTGGTCCCTTTATTCATCGTGGCTTACGCCCGTTGTTTCGCGTTGCGCTGTGCAGCCAGTTGCTCTGGCCGGCGCTGGCGTTCGCCGACACGCCTTACGATCAGATGGTCCGCGATGCCCGTGCGGGCAATTACGCGCCGGCGCTGACCGTACTGCGCCAGGTGCCGGTGAACCAGGCCACCACCAGCCAGGTCAGCGATCATTTGCAGATCGCCAGTTGGGCCGGCCTGGACGCCGAAGTGGTGCAGGTCTATGAAACCCAGGGCCGCAACCGCGTGCTGCCGGTTCAGGCCTTGACCGCCACGGCCCGAGCCTATCGCAACCTCAAGCGCTGGGATTCGGCAACCGGGCTCTACAACAAGGCGCTGGCGCTGGAGCCACAAAACCCGGACCTGCAACTCGGTTTGGCCATGACTCAGGCTGACGCCGGCAAACCCGACGAAGCCGTGACCCGCACCAGAGCCTTGGTGGCTGCTAAACCCGAGGATCCGTCCCGGCGATTGGCCCTGGCCTATGCCTTGACCCGCGCCGGCAATAACTACGACGCGCTGTTCGAATACGATCAGGCTTTCATCCGCGCCGGCAGCAAACCGGAAGTCGCCCGTGAATACGTGTTCGCCCTGCAACGTGCGCGCTTGCCGGAACCGGCCCTGCGCCTGGCTCAGCAACGCCCCGGATTGATTGATCCGGTGCAGTTGCGTCGTATCGAAGGCGACCTCGCGGCCGAGCGCGTGCGTTTGGCAGAACTGGCCACCCGCAGCGAAAAAGAGCGTTATGTGATCGCTGATCGGGCGTTGGCCGATTACGACAAATTGCTCGCCACCTGGACCCCGGACCCGGCGGCTCACGACGACGTCACCCGTTGGCGTATCGACCGCATGGGCGCGCTCAAGGCCCGTGCACGCACCGCTGATGTGATCAGCGAATACCAGAAACTCAATGGCGAAGGCGTGAAGATGCCGACTTACGCCCTGCGCTGGGTGGCGTCGTCCTACCTGGACCAGCGTCAGCCTGAAGTCGCCACGGACCTCTATCGCCAAGTACTGGTCGCACCAGACGCCGACGTCGGTGATCGCCTCGAAGACAGCACTGCGCTCTATTACGCGCTGCTCGAAAGCGACAAGGCTGACGAAGCGCGCACAGTCGCCGAGGACCTGGCGAAAACCCAGAAGCCACGGGTCGAACTCAAGGGCTTGCCGGTGGGCAATCCCAACGATGAATGGATGGATGCACAACAACTCGCCGCCCAGGCCGGGACCTACGGCGCCGATCTGCCGTCCGGCGAGCAGCGTTTGCAAACCTTGGTCGATCAAGCGCCGGGCAACATTGGCTTGCGCCTGGCCCAGTCCGATTTGTACCTGGCCCGGGACTGGCCGCGCCGCGCGGAATTGCAGCTCAAGGAAACCGAGAGCATGGTCCCGCGAGACGTGGGCCTCGAAGTCGCTCAAGCCCACACCGCCATGGATTTGCAGGAGTGGCGGCAGATGGACGCGCTGACCGACGATGTGGGTGCGCGTTTCCCGGACAACCGTCAGGTCCAGCGTTTGCAGCGCCAGCGCGAGGTGCATGACATGGCCGAGCTGCGGGTGCAGAGCTATGGCGGCAAGAGTTATGGCGGTGGCAACAGCGGCGCCGGTGCGGTGTCCGGCAGCAAGGATTTCGGCATCGAAACCGTGCTCTACAGCCCGCCCATTGACGAAGACTGGCGCGTATTCGCCGGTGTCGGTTACGCCACCGGTGATTTCCAGGAAGGCACCGGTCGTGATCGCACGCAGCGGCTCGGTGTCGAGCGCCGCACTCGCGACATGACCCTGGAAGCGGAAGTCTCCAATCATAACTTCGGTTACGGCAACAAGCAGGGCGCGCGCCTGGCGATTGCCCGGGACATCGACGATCACTGGCAGTACGGCGGCAGCCTCGCTTACCTCTCGGCGGATACACCGCTGCGCGCGTTGAACAGCGATGTCACGGCCAACGGCGGCAGCGGTTTCATTCGTTGGCGCGCCAATGAAAGCCGCGAGTGGAAACTCGCGGTCAGCCCTTCGCACTTCAGCGACGGCAACAACCGCGTCGAAGCCTTGCTCACCGGACGCGAGGGCGTCTACACCGCACCGAAAGTGCAAGTCGATCTCGGCCTGGAAGTCGGCACCAGCCACAACTCCGCGTCCGAGGACGTGCCGTACTTCAACCCAAAATCCGACTTCAGCGTACTGCCGACAGTCAACGTCAACCATGTGCTTTATCGCCGCTACGAAACCTCCTGGAGCCAGCAATTCCAGGCCGGCGCGGGCACCTATAGCCAGCGCGATCACGGTACCGGCGGCATCGGCTTGCTGGGTTACGGCCAGCGCTACAGCTGGAATGACGTCTTCGAGGTGGGCGGCTTGTTGACCGTCATCAACCGGCCCTATGACGGCGACCGCGAAACCGATCTGCGCCTGCTCGTCGACCTCACTTACCGCTTCTAGAAGAGTTTGAAGATGCCATTTATCTCGCGTTTCATCCTTTTGCTGGGAGCGCTGCTGGTCAGCGCCTGCGCCCAGCAAGCCCCGGCGTTCACGCCGCCGTCCGAGCGCACGCTGCCGGCCAGCGAAAAGCCGTGGCCGAAAAACCATGTGCTTGGCATCGCTTACCACGACGTCGAAGACCGCGATCCGGACCAGGCTGTTGTGGCGGTGCGCACCGAGCGCATGATCGAGCAGCTCGCCTGGTTAAGGGAGAACAACTACAAACCGGTCACCGTCGACCAGATCATCGCCGCGCGTAATGGCGGTGCTGAGCTGCCGCCCAAGGCAATCTTGCTGAGTTTCGACGACGGCTATTCAAGCTTCTACACCCGCGTGCTACCGGTGTTGCGCGCTTATAACTGGCACGCCTTGCTGGCGCCGGTCGGGGTGTGGATCGATACACCGCTGAACCAACCAGTGGATTTCGCCGGCACACCGCGCCAGCGTTCGGACTTCCTGACCTGGGATCAGATCCGCGAGATCTCTAAATCCGGTCTGGTGGAAATCGCCGCGCACACCGATGCCAGCCACAAAGGCGTGTTGGCCAACCCCCAAGGCAACCTGCAACCGGCCGCTGCGACTCGTCGCTATGACGCGGTCAACGGTCGCTACGAAACCGAGGCCGAATTCCAGGCGCGGATGCGCAGCGACGTCGCGACCATCACCGAGAAAATCCGCAAGGTCACCGGTTACAAGCCGCGCATCTGGGTCTGGCCGTACGGCGCGGCGGACGGCACTTCGCTGCAAGTAGTCAGCGAGCAGGGCTACAAAATGGCCCTGACCCTGGACGACGGCCTCGATGCCCTCGACAACCTGATGAGCAGCCCGCGCTTCCTGGTGGCCTCGGACCCGGACGGCGAGCACTTCGCTAACAGCATCGTTTCGGTGCAAGCCGAATCGCCGATGCGCGTGGTGCATGTGGACCTGGATAACGTCTACGACGCCGACCCGGCGCAGCAGGAAATAAACCTCGGCAAACTGATTCAGCGCATGGCCGACATGGGCGCCAACACGGTGTTCCTGCAAGCTTTCGCCGATCCCCAAGGCGATGGCCTGGTGCATTCGTTGTACTTCCCGAACCGCCATTTGCCGGTGCGCGCCGACATCTTCGACCGCGTGGCCTGGCAGTTGCGTACTCGCGCTCACGTCCAAGTCTTCGCCTGGATGCCGGTGCTGAGTTTTGCCCTGGATTCCAAGCTGCCGCGCGTCACGCGTTGGGACCCGAAAACCGGCAACACGTCGGTTGATCCGGACCAGTACAAACGCCTGTCGCCCTTTGATCCGAACGTGCGACGAATCATCGGTGAAATCTACGAAGACGTCGCACGCCTGACCTCGGTGGACGGGATTCTCTATCACGATGACGCGGTGCTCTCGGACTTTGAAGACGCCAGCCCCGAAGCGCTCAAGGTCTACGCGGCCAACGGTTTGCCGGGTTCGATTGCGGCGCTGCGTGATGACCCGGCCACGCTGCAACGCTGGACGCGGTTCAAGAGCCGCTACCTGATCGATTTCACCAACGAACTCACCGCCAAAGTCCGCGCGATTCGCGGGCCGCAGGTGCTGACCGCGCGCAATATCTTCGCCGAGCCGATGCTCAATCCCCAGAGCGAAGCCTGGTTTGCGCAGAACCTCGACGACTTCCTTGCCGCCTACAACTGGACGGCACCGATGGCCATGCCGCTGATGGAGAAACAAAGCCACGCGCAATCCGGGCCATGGCTCGAAGCGTTGGTGGCCACGGTCAAGGCGCGTCCCGGTGCGCTCAATCGCACGGTGTTCGAATTGCAGGCCAAGGACTGGACCAAACAAACCGATTCCGACATCGACGGCGCGCAGCTGAGCGACTGGATGGGCCGCCTCAAGCGTCAGGGCGCCACCAGTTTCGGCTACTACCCGGACAATTTCCTCGAGAACCAGCCGGACCTGAAAACCATACGGCCCGCGCTCTCCAACAAGTGGAATCCATAACATGCTGGATAGACTTTTGGCCCTGCTGGTACTGGCGATCGTCCTCGGGATACCCCTGGGGCTGATCTTCCTGGTCACCGGGCAATTCCTGATGGACTTCGTGTTCTTTTATCCGCTGTTCATGTCCGGGCTGTGGATCGCCGGCGGCCTGTATTTCTGGCTGCACTGGGAGCGCCACTGGCCGTGGAAGGACGACACGTTGCCGCCGCCATTGGCCGGCGAGCCGCTGATTTCGATCTTGATCCCTTGCTACAACGAAGGCGACAACGCCGCCGACACCATTCACGCGGCGTTGGCCCAGCATTACCCGAACATCGAAGTGATCGCGATCAACGACGGTTCCAAGGACAACACCGCCGCCGTGCTCGACGCATTGGCGGCGCAAGATCCCCGCCTGCGGGTCCTGCACCTCGCGGAAAACCAGGGCAAAGCCGTGGCCCTGCGCATGGGTGCCATTGCGGCGCGTAGTGAGTACTTGGTGTGCATCGACGGTGACGCGCTGTTGGCGCCGAACACGGCGGCGTATCTGGTCGCGCCAATGCTCGATAACGCACGCCTCGGTGCGGTGACCGGCAACCCGCGCATCCGTACCCGTTCGACGCTGGTGGGTCGGGTTCAGGTCGGCGAGTTCTCCTCGATCATTGGTTTGATCAAGCGTACGCAGCGGGTGTTCGGACGGATCTTTACCGTCTCCGGGGTGATCGTCGCGTTCCGGCGCACGGCGCTGAATCGGGTCGGCTTCTGGAGCCCGGACATGATCACCGAAGACATCGACATCAGTTGGAAACTGCAACTGGATCACTGGAGCATCTTTTACGAGCCCCGCGCCCTGTGCTGGATCCTGATGCCGGAAACCCTCGGCGGCCTGTGGAAGCAACGTCTGCGCTGGGCTCAGGGCGGCGCCGAAGTGCTGTTCAAGAACATTCGCGGCATCTGGCAGTACCGCCACCGCTACCTGTGGCCGCTGCTGTTCGAATACTGCCTGTCCACCGGTTGGGCCTTCACTTTCCTGCTGTCGGTGATCTTCTGGGCCGTGGGCAAATTCATCGAAATGCCTTCTGCAATTGCTGTGGACCATTTGCTGCCACCAGCCTTTACCGGGTTGCTGCTGGCGATGGTCTGCCTGGTGCAATTTGCGGTCAGCATCTTGATCGACCGGCGTTATGAAAAAGGCCTGGGCAAGACCATGTTCTGGGTCGTCTGGTATCCCTTGATGTTCTGGCTCATCAGTCTGCTCACCACGCTGGTCAGCTTCCCCAAAGTGCTGTTCGGCCAACATCAGAAACGCGCGCGTTGGGTCAGCCCGGACCGGGGCATCAAACCGCTGAATGATGAAGACGAAGAGGTCATAAAATGAAAATCATCAGAACCCGGCAGCGGCCCTTTCTGGTCGTGATCGATGCCTTCTTCACGGTGCTGGCCTGGATCGGCCTGCTCTATCTGTTGGTGCGCGGGTTGTGGCCGCTGATCGATACCCACGACGGCCCTCGCATCGATGCGTCAGTGTTCGATGCCCTCGGCACCTTGCAGATTTATTTGTGGGTGGCGGTGTTGAACGCGGTGATCCTGATTTCCTGGGCGCGTTATCAACATCGTAAAAGCAAAAGCTTCGCCCAGCGTCGTTTGCCGGCACCGGTGGTGGATGATCATGGGTTGAGCAAAAGCTTCAAGCTGAGCGGTGATCGGTTGGAGAAATTGCGCACGCCGGGCTCGATGACGATTCACAACAACCAGGAGGGTGATGTGAGCCATGTGGTGACGCATTACTTTCCGATTGATCCGGTGCCGCCAGTGACGCGGCTCGCACCGCTGGAGCATCCGTTGGTGATTCGCTTGCCGGCTGAGGATGACGACAATCGCGAACCGGTGGTCCATCTCTAAACTCGGCACAAATCCCTGTAGGAGCGGGGGGGGGGGGGGGGGGGGGGGGGGGGGGGGGGGGGGGGGGGGGGGGGGGGGGGGGCGGGGTGCTGGTGGTTGGGGGGGTGTGGCGGGGAAGAGGGGGTGGGG
>NZ_JBIUXZ010000010.1:0-95836 GCF_044744265.1 Pseudomonas sp. NPDC087342 | reverse complement strand
GGCGCCGGCCCCGCCCCCCCCCCCCGGGGGGGGGGCCAGAATTATTTGTTGCCCGCCCCCTTGTCGGCGCGAGGCTTGCCCGCGAAGGCGCGCGCAAGATCGCCTTCGCGGGCAAGCCTCGCTCCTACACATTCAATCCAATTCAAATTCATCCAATATCCCGAACCAGCCGCCACGCCTCATCCACCGGCAGCGGCTGTTTCATCCGCTCGGCCAGCATCGCCATCGCCCGCTCTTCTTCACAGGCCACCGCGGCCACCACCACCCCGTGCTTGCCGAACAGGCCAATAAACGGTGGATGGTCAGGATCACCCTTGAATTCGACTTCATCCCAGCTCTCGGCATGGCCCAGGTAGTCGTAGTTTTTGCCGAAGTGCCAGGTCCAGAAATACGGCACGTCGAGATAATGCTCGTCGCCGCCGAGCATGTTGGTCGCCGCGATCCGCGCCTGTTGCTGCGCCAGACGCCAGTGCTCGATCCGTTGCGGCTGGCCGTTGAGCGGGAAGGTGGCGATATCGCCGACCGCCCACAGGCCTTCGGCCAGACGCATCCCACCATCGACCTTCAGCGATTGGTCTTTCTCTTTGGGCAGGTCGGCAAACACCGCAGTGGCCGGGGTCACGCCAATGCCGACCAGCACCAGATCTGCCGGTAAGCGTTGCCCGTTATCCAGAAGCACCGCTTCGACTTTGCCGGTTCCCTCGATGGACGCGGCTTCGCCCTGGGTGTGAAAGACCACGCCATGCGCTTCATGCAGGGCGCGAATCGCCTTGCCGACGGCCTCGCCAAATTGCGCGGCGAAGGGTACGGCATGGCGGGCGAGTACGGTCACGTCCAACCCATAAGTGCGCAGGGACGAAGCCGATTCCAGGGCAATAAAACTGTCGCCGATGATCACCGCCCGCTGCCCGGGTTTGGTCGCGTCGAGAATGCGCTGCGCCTGATCTTTCGAGCGCAGCAGGAACACTTGCGGCAGGTCAGCGCCGGGTAATTCCAGAGGTTTTGGAACGCCGCCAGTCGCCAGCAACGCCGCGTCGTAGCTCAGGGTTTGTCCGTCGGCCAGTTTCAAGGTTTTTTCCTGCGCGTTGAGGCTCGCCACTTCGCCGTGGATGCGTTCTATGCGTTGTTTGCGATAAAACTCCTCGTCGCGCAGCGGTGGGACTTCCTCCGGCGGCATTTCCCCGGCGATCACGAATTTGCTCAAAACGGTACGGTCGTAGCCGGCGTCAGTTTCGCGGTCGATCAGTTGGATGCGACCGCCGAAGCCTTTCTCGCGCAACGCAGCCGCCGCTGCGGTGCCTGCGGCGCCGGCGCCGACGATCACAAAGGTACGGTCATCGTCCGCTGGCGGCGTGTGCGGGTCGGACATCGGCTGATCGTCGACCCAGACTTCGTCTTCGCGCATTTCCAGCGGGTAGCGTTTGAGACTGTCCAGGGACGGCGGTTCACACAGCGCGCCGTCTTCGATTCGGAAAGCAGCTTTGTGCCACGGACAGATCAGCCGCCCGTGACACAGCGCGCCTTCGGCCAGCGGCGCCCCGGCGTGGGGACATTCGCCCTGGAAGGCGCGCAGTTGATCACCGACCCGCAGCAGGAGAATCTTGGTGTCGTCGATCCGGACCTCAAGGCCCCGGTTTTCCGGCACATCGGCGAAACGGGCAACGCGGTGCAGGGCCATGAGCGCTCTCCAGGCAGGTGTTTCTCTATTGAGTTTGGCCCTTATCCCGAGGTTCAGCTCAATTGCCACTGCCACCGCGCGAACGGTCCGGCTATAGTCTGCCAGCCGACGACGGCCCAACCCGCACAAGGTGCTCCGGTAATGACCCGATTGACCTCTCTGAACCCTTGGCTGGCGGCCGTTGCAGTCGCCCTTTGCGTGCAATTGCCCGTGCAGGCCCAGGAGCGTTTCACCCTCAATATCCCCGGTGTCACGGATGATCGACTGTTTACTTCGGCGGCTGCCAGCGATGCGCCCAATTGCGGCGGACACAACCAGTCCCCGGCCCTGAACTGGAACGCCGGCCCGGCAGGCACCCTCAGCTACGCCATCGTCATGCACGATCCCGATGGCGCGAAAGGCCAGGGCGTCGATCACTGGGTGCATTACGGCATCAAGGCGACCACCCACCAGATCCCGGCGGGTGTCGGTGCAAAATCCGCCCTCGAAGGCGTCGGTGGCACCAACGTCAAAGGCACCACGACTTATGTCGGTCCTTGCCCGCCAGTCGGCGACAGCGCTCACCACTACATCATCCAGATTTACGCCCTGGACCTGGCACCGGACGCCTTGCCCGCCGGCCTGACCCGCGCGCAACTGCTGGAAAAGATCAAAGATCACGTGCTGCGCAACAGCAGCGTGGTGCGGCGTTATCACCGCTGAAGATTTATTTCACAGCGGTTTAACCCGAACCTGGCGGGCTGTCCGTCTCAGAGGATGAATGGATCAATTTCCTCCTGAGGTCAGCCCCCATGTCCCTCCCTCTGCATTTTCTCCGCCCGGCCGCCCATGGTTTCGCCATTGGGCTGCTGCTGGCCGTTGCCGGTTGTGGTGTTTCGTCCAAGCCTGAATCCGCTGTCGTGGCGCCGCCGTCATCTTCACCGGCACCGGCTCAAGGTGAGTTGAAAACTGAAGCCGTGGTGTCGCGTGAAGCGGTGATGGCGGACGCCGTGATGGCCAAGCGTAGTGTGCGGCCGGCGCCGATGGCCAGTTTTGCGCCGATGTCTGAAGCTGCTCCGCCCGGTTATCGGGATGAGCAGCGCGAGCAATATCAGGCGTTGGCGGACAACCCGATCCACAGCGTGGCCGAAGCGCCGGTTTCGACCTTCAGCGCCGACGTCGATACCGGCGCCTATGCCAACGTCCGGCGCTTGCTGAATCAAGGGCGTTTGCCACCCGAAGGCGCGGTGCGGCTGGAGGAGATGGTCAATTACTTTCCCTACGATTACGCCTTGCCCACCGATGGCTCGCCGTTCGGCGTGACCACCGAACTGGCGCCGTCGCCGTGGAACCCGCATACGCGTTTGCTGCGCATCGGCATCAAGGCTTCGGACCGGGCGGTTTCGGAGTTGGCCCCCGCGAACCTGGTGTTTCTGGTGGACGTGTCCGGTTCGATGGACCGCCGCGAGGGGCTGCCGCTGGTTAAAAGCACGTTGAAGTTATTGGTCGATCAATTGCGCGAACAGGATCGGGTGTCACTGGTGGTCTACGCCGGCGAATCCCGTGTGGTACTGGAGCCGACTTCCGGACGTGAAAAAGCGAAGATTCGTACAGCCATCGACCAATTGACTGCCGGTGGCTCAACCGCTGGAGCGTCGGGCATCGAACTCGCCTATCAGATGGCGCAGCAGGCGTTTATCCCCAAAGGCATCAACCGCATTCTGCTGGCCACTGACGGTGACTTCAACGTCGGCATCAGCGACTTCGACAGCCTCAAGCAAATGGCTGTGGATAAACGCAAGACCGGCATTTCCCTGACCACCCTGGGTTTTGGTGTGGATAACTACAATGAACACCTGATGGAACAACTGGCCGATGCCGGCGACGGTAACTACGCCTACATCGACAACCTGCGTGAGGCGCGCAAAGTGCTGGTGGATCAACTCGGCTCGACCCTCGACGTGGTGGCGAAGAATGTGAAGCTGCAAGTGGAGTTCAACCCGGCGCAGGTCAGTGAATATCGGCTGTTGGGGTATGAAAACCGCTCGTTGAAGCGTGAAGATTTCAACAACGACAAGGTCGATGCCGGTGAAATCGGTGCAGGGCATACGGTGACGGCGTTGTATGAAATTGTGCCGAAGGGCGAGAAGGGATGGTTGGAGCCGTTACGGTATGGTGATTCTCCGTCAGTCCCTTCCGGGAAATCCGGGGAAATGGCGATGCTGCGTGTGCGATATCAACTGCCGGAAGGTGGGAATAGTCGTCTGATTGAGCGGCCGATCGGTTTGAGTTCAGCGCCTGCCAGTGATGACCTGCGCTTTGCGGCGGCCGTGGCAGCGTTTTCCCAGCAGTTGAAGGACGGCCGCTACACCGGTGATTTCAGCTTGAAAGACACCGAAGCCCTGGCCCGTGGCGCCCGGGGCGATGACCGCTTTGGCCTGCGCGCAGAGTTTGTGCAATTGGTTGAATTGGCCCAGAGCCTGCGGCTTTCCACGGCATCGAATCAGGTGTCCAATGCCAACCGCATCGAGTGAAGGGGATCATCGCTGATATGACTGCTCCTGAATTGAGCACCGACGCCAGCAGCGACGAATCGCTGCTGGCGCGCTATCGCTCGGGCGACGGGCCGGCGTTCGAGATCTTGTACGCCCGCCATCGCCATGGCCTTTATCGATTCCTCCTCGGCCTCAGCGGCAAAGCCGAACTCGCCGAAGAGGTTTATCAGGAGACTTGGCTGAGCCTGATCCGCAGCACCAGTCAGCCACAAGGCCGGGCGAACTTTCGTACCTGGCTTTACCAGATTGCCCGCAACCGACTGATCGACCACTGGCGCAAACATGGCATCCACAACCCCTTGCACGACAGCTACGACGAACAGGCCCACGCCGTGATCGACAACGCCGCCGACCCCGAACAACTGCTGAGCCTGAGCCGCGACACCCAACGCCTCGAAACCGCCCTGCAAACCTTGCCCGCCGACCAGCGCGAAGTCTTCCTGCTGCGCGCCCACGGCGACCTCGACCTGCCACAAATCGCCACCCTCACCGAAACACCGCTGGAAACCGTCAAAAGCCGCTTGCGCTACGCCCAGCAAAAACTGCGTCGGCTGCTGGCCGAGGAGGTACTGACATGACTGACGCCCGTCCTACGAAAGAAGACGAAGTGTTGAAACACTATCGTGAACACAGCAACGATGGCCCACCGGTGCATCTCGACGCCTTCATCCTGGCCGCTGCACACCGGGAAACACCTGTACGCAAACCGAGCATTTGGCAGCGTTGGGTTCAGGCCTGCCAGAAACCCCGTTGGCAGGTTGCGTTTGCCAGCCTGGTTGGCGTGGCACTGATGTTGGCGCTGGTGCAGCGAACTCCGGAACAAGAGCCGCAGTTCGACTCCGCCCCTGCGCCCAAAACATCATCCTTTGCGGCAAAAAAAGAAGCCCCGGCACCGATTGCACGTTCATTGTCCGCCCCCGCCGGCGCGATATCCGCACCAGCACCCGCAGCACCAATGGCCGATTTCGCCGCGCCCGCTCAGAGCGAATCAATCAACGCAGAAATGGCTGAAGAAGCAAAAGTCAGCAAACGCGGGGCGGCTCCGGTGAAAACCCTCGATGATCAATTGCGTGAAGTGATACGCCTGCAAAACACCGGTCAAACCCAAGCCGCCGATGAACTGTTGAAGACCTTGCACAAGCGTTTCCCTGACCAAAATCTCACAGCCCGACTCAAGGCCCTGAAGAAAAACTGAGCCAAAGAGCCTCTGCCAATTTGGCAACAACCCCCGAAAGCGCGCACTATCGGGGCATAGCCGATGCGTTGGAGGAAGCCGTGGCGAAAAAAATCGATCGCATCGCCCAAATGTTCAACTGCCCTGATAAAGGGGAGGAGTTGAGACGGGCTATTGCCGAGAGTCGTAAGGAATTTCTGCTGAATAAGCAGGAAGGAGTCGTTCCTGGGGAAGACATCGTTGAGGATGAGGTGTTGGAGGAGGGGGACGAGGATGATGAGGAATATGACGAGTTTGACTGGACGACTGAATGATGAAAAAACCGCTTCGGCGGTTTTTTTGTGTGCGTGGATTGCTTCGGTCACATGCTCGTTGACCGTGGCTCTGACAATCGAGCACTATAAGGTACTTTTTTTCGTACCTTTGGAGCGGTCATGGAGCAATTACTCGCTAGCCGGTCGGTAAGCATCACCGAACTCAAGCGCAGCCCAAGCACTGTGATCGAGCAGGCAGGCTCAGAGGCGATTGCTGTACTCAACCACAATCGTCCGGCCGCTTATCTCCTGCCGCACGCGGCTTATCAGGAACTGCTGGATCGGTTACAGGCAGCAGAAATTCGTGAGGCTATCGCCGCCAGCCGCAATGACCCACGTCCAGCCATTGCCGCCGATACGGTATTTGCTGAGCTCGACGCGCTCATTGATGAGGTCGCAGCCGACCAGGGTCGTTCATGAGGCAACTGCTTTTCTCCGCACACGCACGAGATGATTTACTGCAAATCGCGAGATACATCGCCCGTGACAATCCAGTTCGTGCCAAGTCGTTTGTCGGTGAGTTGCGAGTGCAATGTTCTCAGCTTATTACACAACCGCTTCTTGGGATTTCTCGGAATGACTACGCTAAAGGTGTGCGAATGATCAGTCATGGTCGATATCTGATCTTTTACAGCTCGGCCGCCAACGAGGTTCACATCGAGCGGGTACTGCACAGCGCGAGAGACATTGGGCGACTCTTTGAATCAAGCAGCGTTGATCATTAGGCAACCATCCGCTTGGCGGTAGTTGATCAGAGATACACGGTTTACAATCGGCCTCAACACGGCCCCTGTCGGTTGATGCGCTAAGGCGCTGAGATTGCTCAGGGGTTTTTTATTGGTTGGCGTTTTTTACTGTAGAAGTCACGAGTTGTCGGTGGTGAGCCCTGCCTGCAAAGCTAGCACCCACAAAAAAGCCCCAATCCCTGCGGACTGAGGCTTTCTCGTTTCTACTATATATGGTGCACCAGGCGGGATTCGAACCCACGACCACTGCCTTCGGAGGGCAGTACTCTATCCAGCTGAGCTACTGGTGCAAGCGGGCGCCATGATACTCATATGCGTTGCGGGCGTCCATGCTGCTGAATAGCCTGTGTTTTTCTATCCTGTAACAGCCGTTTGCTACGTTGATCAGAAAAAATAGGCAAATGCGCCGTTTTCGTTCTTTTTTTCGAACGGCCTATTGTCCTTTCCCGGCATTGATCCTAGGATTCGTTCGAGATTTCAAACGCTCTTGTCTGGGTGCTGAACCGCACGAGTTTCAATCAGTGCGCTATTTATGTGCTTCAGCCCGGTGAATGATTTCCCTGACGGCAGCCTTCGAGGCGCCTTTCTACAATCATAATTCGCTCCGCGCTGGTCGCGGTGCTGTTAAGGAAAGCCGACATGCAGCTTAAAGACACCCAGTTGTTCCGCCAACAAGCCTTTATCGATGGCGCTTGGGTCGATGCGGACAACGGTCAGACGATCAAGGTCAACAACCCGGCAACGGGCGAAATTCTGGGCACTGTGCCGAAAATGGGCGCTGCCGAAACCCGCCGTGCGATCGAAGCCGCAGACAAAGCGCTGCCGGCCTGGCGTGCACTGACCGCCAAGGACCGTGCGAACAAGCTGCGTCGCTGGTTCGAGCTGATCATCGAGAACCAGGATGACCTCGCTCGCCTGATGACCCTCGAGCAAGGCAAGCCATTGGCCGAAGCCAAGGGCGAAATCGTTTACGCCGCTTCCTTTATCGAGTGGTTCGCCGAAGAAGCCAAGCGCGTCTACGGTGATGTGATTCCGGGTCACCAGCCAGACAAGCGCCTGATCGTGATCAAGCAGCCAATCGGCGTGACCGCAGCGATCACCCCGTGGAACTTCCCGGCCGCGATGATCACCCGTAAGGCGGGTCCAGCATTGGCCGCCGGTTGCACCATGGTGCTCAAGCCTGCTTCGCAAACTCCGTTCTCGGCATTCGCTCTGGCTGAACTGGCCCAGCGTGCCGGCATCCCGAACGGTGTGTTCAGCGTTGTTTCCGGCAGCGCCGGCGACATCGGCAGCGAGCTGACCAGCAACCCGATCGTGCGTAAATTGTCCTTCACTGGCTCGACCGAAATCGGTCGTCAGCTGATGGCTGAATGCGCCAAGGACATCAAGAAAGTCTCCCTGGAACTGGGCGGCAACGCGCCGTTCATCGTGTTCGACGACGCGGACCTGGATAAGGCCGTCGAAGGCGCGATCATTTCCAAGTACCGCAACAACGGCCAGACCTGCGTCTGCGCCAACCGTCTGTACATTCAGGATTCGGTCTACGACGCGTTCGCCGAAAAGCTGAAAGTGGCCGTGGCCAAACTCAAGATCGGCAACGGTCTGGAAGAAGGCACCACCACTGGCCCGCTGATCGACGAAAAAGCCGTGGCCAAGGTTCAAGAGCACATTGCTGACGCGATCAGCAAAGGCGCAACCGTTCTGGCCGGTGGCAAGGTGATGGAAGGCAACTTCTTCGAGCCGACCATCCTGACCAACGTGCCGAAAAATGCAGCTGTGGCCAAGGAAGAAACCTTCGGTCCATTGGCGCCGCTGTTCCGCTTCAAAGACGAAGCCGAAGTGATCGCGATGTCCAACGACACCGAGTTCGGTCTGGCTTCGTACTTCTATGCCCGTGACCTGGGCCGTGTGTTCCGTGTGGCTGAAGCCCTGGAATACGGCATGGTCGGCGTCAACACCGGGTTGATCTCCAACGAAGTCGCGCCGTTTGGCGGCATCAAGGCGTCGGGCCTGGGCCGTGAAGGCTCCAAGTACGGCATCGAAGATTACCTGGAAATCAAATACCTCTGCCTGGGCATCTAAGCCCGGCAAGGCGTTTTGCTTCAAGCAGAAAGGGCACGAGAGCGCTGTCCCTTTCTGCGCTTCAAACGGAATTTTCTCTGCGGCCGGGAAAGCTGTGGCAGTCGATCATCGCATGCTGCCGTAGTTGCCTCCCCGCCACATTTTCCTTGAGCTACGCCGCCCGATGAGCGGTGAATGAGGACTTTATGAGCAAGACTAACGCATCCCTGATGAAACGCCGCGAAGCCGCTGTACCACGCGGTGTTGGCCAGATTCACCCGATCTTCGCCGAGTCCGCGAAGAACGCCACCGTGACCGACGTTGAAGGTCGCGAGTTCATCGACTTCGCCGGCGGTATCGCCGTGCTGAACACCGGCCACGTGCACCCGAAAATCATCGCCGCCGTGACCGAGCAGCTGAACAAGCTGACCCACACTTGCTTCCAGGTTCTGGCTTACGAGCCGTACGTAGAAGTGTGCGAAAAAATCAACGCCAAGGTGCCAGGTGATTTCGCCAAGAAAACCCTGCTGGTTACCACCGGTTCCGAAGCGGTAGAGAACGCCGTGAAAATCGCCCGCGCCGCCACTGGCCGTGCCGGCGTGATTGCGTTCACTGGCGCCTACCACGGTCGCACCATGATGACCCTGGGCCTGACCGGTAAAGTCGTGCCTTATTCGGCCGGCATGGGCCTGATGCCAGGCGGCATCTTCCGCGCGCTGTACCCGAACGAACTGCACGGTGTGAGCATCGACGACTCGATCGCCAGCATCGAACGCATCTTCAAGAACGACGCCGAGCCGCGTGATATCGCTGCGATCATCATCGAGCCGGTTCAGGGCGAAGGCGGTTTCTACGTCGCGCCTAAAGAGTTCATGAAGCGCCTGCGTGCTCTGTGCGACCAGCACGGCATCCTGTTGATTGCTGACGAAGTGCAAACCGGCGCTGGCCGTACCGGTACTTTCTTCGCCATGGAACAGATGGGCGTTGCTGCCGACCTGACCACTTTCGCCAAATCCATCGCTGGCGGCTTCCCGTTGGCCGGTGTGTGCGGTAAAGCCGAATACATGGACGCCATTGCTCCGGGCGGCCTGGGCGGCACCTACGCTGGTAGCCCGATCGCTTGCGCCGCGGCCCTGGCCGTGATGGAAGTGTTTGAAGAAGAACACCTGCTGGACCGTTGCAAGGCAGTCGGCGAGCGTCTGGTCACTGGCCTCAAAGCCATCCAGGCCAAGTACCCGGTGATCGGCGAAGTCCGTGCCCTGGGCGCGATGATCGCAGTCGAGCTGTTCGTCGATGGCGACAGCCACAAGCCTAACGCTCCTGCAGTAGCAGCCGTTGTGGCGAAGGCTCGCGATAAAGGTCTGATCCTGCTGTCTTGCGGTACCTACGGCAACGTTCTGCGCGTCCTGGTACCGCTGACTTCGCCGGACGAGCAACTGGACAAAGGTCTGGCAATCATCGAAGAGTGCTTCTCGGAACTCTGATCGCCAAGTGTGACCTGATCGACAAAAAAACCCGCTTCGGCGGGTTTTTTCGTGTCCGCGGAACACATCGCGCTGTATCGAATGGCCAGCATTGACTAAGGTTCATGCATTGCCGTTGGAGGTACGAATGACCGCTGTGGTTCTACCCGCTGTTCCGCGAGTGCTGATTGCCGAGGCCGACCCCTGGTCCCGCGACCTGCTCAAGCAGGTGTTGTTGAATGTGCGTTGCGACGCACGGCTGGACCTGTGCGCCGATGGCCAGCAAGCGATGGAGCTGCTGGCGACTGTGCCTTACGACCTGGTGCTCGTTGACTGGGAATTGCCCGGTATCGATGGCCTGAACGTCTTACGCAGTGTTCGTCAGCGCAAACGCAATCCGCCGTTGCCGTTCATTTTGTTGAGCAGCCGCAATGACAGTGCCAGTGTGCGCGAAGCTTTGCCCTTGGCGCCGACCGCGTACCTGACCAAACCCCTCGACATGGAAAACCTGACTCATCGTCTGCAAGAGTTGCTGTTAAACGCCGGGGAAGAGGTGTCCTGCGAGGTGCCTGCGCTGTCGCCGGGCATGACGTTGTCGGTGTACCTGGAGCGTCGACGCGAATCGACTGACGGCGCGCCGCTGATGACTGACGTGCAGTTGGCGGTCAAACGCAGCCTGAATCCCAATGGTCTCGATCTGACGCTGCTGGAAGCCGAGATTCGCAACGATCCGCAAATCACCGCCGTGCTGATCGCAGCGGCCAACAGCGCGGCCCAGCACCATGGCGTCGGGGTGCAAACCCTGTCCCAGGCGCTGCATCGCCTGGGCACCGGGCAAAGCATGAACCTGATTCTGGGCCTGGCACTCAAGCGTTGCGCGCGGCTCAGTGATCCGCTGCTGGCGGACTACGCCGAACGCTATTGGGATTTGTCGCTGCGCACCGCCGAATATGGCCGGACCCTGGCGCGCTTGCTGGATCTGGACCAAGAGCGCTGTTATTGCGCGGGGATGCTGCACCGCCTCGGCGACCTGGCATTGCTGCGTTGCTTGCAGGAATGGAAGCAGGCCGGGGGCGAGCTGGACGAGTGGGAAGAGATTGGCGATGCGCTGGCCGAATTCGGCGCGAGCTACGGTTCGGCGCTGCGAACTCGCTGGCGCTTGCCGCTGGAGTTGCGAGAGCTGATTGCAGCGGTCTACCAGCTCGGTGGAGGGGTTTACTCCCGCGAAGCGCTGGTGATGAACATGGCCGCGCAACTGGCGTGCCTGACCGAGCATGAAGGCATTGAAGAACTGGCCAAGAGCCGGACGGCGCGATTGCTCAAGATTGGGTTGCCGGAACTGATGCGACTGCGCAAAAAGTAGGCTTTACATAAAACTTGTGGGAGCGAGCTTGCTCGCGATGAGGTACTGACATTCAACAGGGATGTTGACTGAAAGTCCGCTATCGCGAGCAAGCTCGCTCCCACATTGGTTTTGTAGTGAATCGTCAGGCCGAGATAATCCGGTTCTTGCCCTGGCGCTTGGCTTCGTACATCGCCGCATCGGCGCGGGCGAACAGGCTGTCGAGGCTTTCGTCCTCGACGGTGAGGCTGGTCAGGCCCTGGCTAACGGTGATGCCGAACGTCTGGTCTTCATGGCTGAAGCTCAACCGCTGAATCTCCCGTTGCAGGCGCTCGGCTACTTGCATGGCCATGTCTGGCGCGCAGCCCGGGAATACCGCAGCAAACTCTTCTCCGCCAATTCGTCCGAACAGATCTCCCCGGCGTAATGCCGCACGACCGCTTTCGGCAATGTGTTGCAGCACGGTGTCGCCTGCCGGGTGGCCGTAGCTGTCGTTGACCACTTTGAAGTCATCGATGTCCAGCAGCAGGAAGGCCAGCGGCGCGCCTTGCAGCTTCGCCTGTTCAAATTCGCGATGAGCGCATTCGAAGAAGTGTCGACGGTTGCTGCTTTGGGTCAGCACGTCGGTGGTCGCCAGGCGTTGCAGCTCGGTTTCCATCTGCTTCTTTTCGGTGATGTCCTCGGCAATGCCGACGATGATCACCGGTTGCCCCGGTTCGGCCTGACGGTTGATGAAGCATTTGTCGCTGAGCCAGCGTACTTGGCCGTCGGCCGCGATGATGCGGTACTCGCGGTCTTCGACGGCACCTTTGACCAGCACTTCGGCCAGGCTACGCTCGGCGTAGTCCAGATCGTCCGGGTAGATGCTGTCGCGCCACTGGTTGTAGTCGGCCAGCAACAGCCCGGCGGAACGGCCGAAAATCCGTTCGTAGGCCGGGCTGACGTAAAGCACCTGACGGGTTTCCCAGTTGAATGCCCAAAGCACGGCGTTGACGCTGACCAGCAGCGAGCTGAAGAGTTGTTCGCGTTCGCTCAGGCGTGCGACTTCACCTTGGGCATGCATGAGCGCCATCAGGGTTTGCGCGGCCTCGGGCCACTGAGGGTGGGATGAGTCTTGTAGGTTTTTGGTGACCATCGGCACAGATCTCAAAGGGCGTGCACCGCTCGAGGTTTCGAAAGCGGCCACTACGTGGGCCCTTTATCGATTATTTCTTGTGCCACAGCAGGCGCTGTCACGCTTTGGTGGGAAATAATTGATAACAGGTCTCGTCCCGCCTGGATGGCGAAGTGTCTTTGAGATAGGGGATTTGGAGCTTAGTTCCCGGCTGACGGGGCTTGGGAGGGGGCTCCCGCCGGGCGGTACTGGCGACGCGTTTTTTCAGTGAAAGAACGCGTCGTCAGGTTTTGCGTCTGCTACAGGTCAGACGGCAGCTGGGCGCAGGGAGTAGGTTTTCAGCTGATCGGCGAAGTCGCGCAGGGATTGAATCCCGCTGGCTTCGGCTTCGTGCACCCAATCCTTTATCGCGGCAAGCATGTCGTGACCATTTGAGCTGGTCTTGACCCAGATCTGCTGCAAGGCCAGGCGTTTCTCGTAAATTACCTTCAGCGCCTGGCTGTGCTCGAGCATGTTCTGGATGCGGATATGGTGCTTGTCATCCAGCAGGCTGGTTTCCCGCGAGAGCAAACGCTTGGCGCGATGGAACTGGTGACGGACCGAGTGATCGACCTTTTCCAGCTCTTGCTTGACCAGCGGTGCGATCACGAGCTTGCGGTACTGGGCCATGATCTGGAAGCGGTTGTTGAGGATGGCCATGGCGGTGTCCATGTCCAGGCTGCCCTTGCCTTCGACCCGATGGGCGATCGGTGCGACACGCTGGACCTTGGCCAGACGGAAGAAACTGAAGACCTGGATCCAGGCCCAGCCGAGGTCGAATTCCCACTTCTTCACCGACAGTTTTGCCGAGTTAGGGTAGGTGTGATGGTTGTTATGCAGTTCTTCGCCGCCGATCAGGATGCCCCAAGGCACCAGATTGGTCGCCGCGTCGCGGCATTCGAAGTTGCGGTAACCGATGGCATGGCCCAGGCCATTGACGACGCCGGCGGCCCAGACCGGGATCCACATCATCTGGATGGCCCAGATGGTGATGCCGATGGTGCCGAACAGCAGCAGGTCGATGACGCCCATGATCGCTACACCCAACAGCGGGAAACGGGTGTAAAGGTTGCGTTCGATCCAGTCTTCGGGGCAGTTCTTGCCGTAGATGCGCAGGGTTTCCGGGTTTTCCGCTTCCTCGCGGTACAACTCGGCGCCTTTGCGCAAAACGGTGGAAAGGCCCTTGATGACCGGGCTGTGCGGGTCATCGATGGTTTCGCATTTGGCGTGATGCTTGCGGTGGATGGCTGTCCACTCGCGGGTGTTCTGCGCCGTGGTCAACCACAGCCAGAAGCGGAAGAAATGTTTCAGGCCGGCATTGAGCTCCAGGGAGCGATGGGCTGAATAACGATGCAGATAGACCGTGACGCCAACAATCGTGACGTGGGTCATCAGCAGGGTGACTGCCACCAGTGACCAGGGCGACAAGCCGAGAAAACCTTCGTACCACATAGGCTATAGGGCCCTCGATAAATAAAAAAACAGCCGTTGCATTATCACTAAGCCCACAGATAAAACCAGTCGCCCTTTCAGATAAGAGTGGCTGGATGTTTCTTTCACCTATAATTCCAACCCTTTTGTAGGGACATGGACGGCCGAATGTCAGCCACACACCGCGATGCCTTGCGTGCAGCGCTGCTTTACCTGGTGCTTTCAGTAGTCTGGCTCCAGTTCAGTGGTTATTTATTGAACAGTTTCTTCGATAGCTCCACCGAACTGTTGCGATGGCAACTGATCAACGGTTACGCCTGGGTGCTGCTCAGCGCCGGATTAATCTTCCTCGCCCGGGCCAGATTATTCCGCTGCCTGGGAATCGGCGCGAAATTGCGTGAGCGTAGCGAAGACCGGGAGCGGCTGCGCCAGGCCGCCGCCGTGTTCGATTGCACCCACGAAGGGGTTCTGGTCACCGACAGCCAAGGCCTGATCGTGCATGTGAACCGGGCGTTTATGGAAATCACCGGCTATCAGAGTGAAGAAGTCCTCGGTCAGCAGCCGAGCATGTTCAAGTCCGGCCACCACCCGCCGGCGTTCTATCAGGCAATGTTTGCGATGCTAAACAGCGCCGGCCAGTGGAGTGGGGAGATCTGGAACCGGCGCAAAAGCGGCGAGATCTACCCGCAATGGCAGACCATCCGCATCATTCATGACGATCTGGGCCGACTCAGTCATTACGTGGCAGTGTTTTCCGACATCAGTGCGATCAAGAACTCCGAGCACGAACTGACGCACCTGGCTCACCACGATCCGTTGACTGATCTGCCCAACCGCCTGCTGTTCACCGATCGCGTCGAGCAGGCATTGACCTCGGCGCAACTGCACAAACGCGGCTGCGCCTTGCTGATGATCGATCTGGATCACTTCAAGATGATCAACGACAGCCTCGGGCACAACGTCGGCGATCAATTGCTCAAGGCCGTGGCCGAGCGTTTCAAGGGCCTGTTCGTGCCGGGCATCACTTTGGCGCGGCTGGGCGGCGACGAGTTTGCGGTCCTCGCGGAAAACTGTCCGCAACTGGTGCAGGCCGCCGCGCTGGCGCAGCGGATCATCGATGGCCTCAAGCAGCCGTTCGAGATCGACGGCCACCAGTTGTTCATCAACGCCAGCATCGGCATCAGCCTGTTCCCCAGCGACGCCCTGGGCGCCGAGCAATTGCTGCGCAATGCCGATTCGGCGCTGTTCAAGGCCAAGAGTGCCGGTCGCGATGGCTACGCGCTGTACACCGAAGAATTGACCGCGCATGCCCAGCAGCGGGTCGAGATCGCTTTCGAACTGCGCCGCGCCCTGGAAATGCAGGAGCTGCGCGTCTACTACCAACCGGTCCATGACCTCAAAACCAGTCGTTTAGTGGGTGTCGAAGCGCTGGTGCGCTGGGAGCATCCGCAACGCGGGTTGATCTCGCCGGCGGAGTTCATTCCCGTCGCTGAACGCACCGGGCTGATTTCCGAGATCGATGCCTGGGTCATGCAGCAGGCCTGTCAGCAGATGTGCGATTGGCAGCAGGCGGGCGTGGTGTTGTCGTTTGTCGCCGTGAACGTGTCTTCGCGTTTGTTTGCCCGCCGCGAGTTGTATCAACAGGTGGCGCAGGTGCTGCGCGAAACCGGCCTGGACCCGGCGTATCTGGAACTGGAAGTCACCGAAAGCGCGGTGATGGACGATCCGGAAGTGGCGCTGGAGCAGATGCATCGCCTGCGCGAATTGGGGGTTCGGCTGGCCATCGACGATTTTGGCACCGGGTATTCGTCGCTGCTGCGGCTCAAGCGTCTGCCCGTGCAGAAACTCAAGATCGATCAGGGGTTTGTCGCCGGGCTGCCGTGGGACGAGGACGATGGCGCGATTGTGCGGGTGATTATTGCGTTGGCCAAAAGCATGGGGATGCAGGTGCACGCCGAAGGGATCGAGCAGGTGGAGCAGGCGGGTTTCCTGCTCGAACAGGAATGTGATCTGGGGCAGGGCTACTGGTTTGGCCGGCCGGTGCCGGCTGAGCAACTGGATTGGACGCGGGCTCCGGTGATTGGATGAGGCTCGACCTGCTTGTGTGGCGAGGGGGCTTGCCCCCGTCGGGTGGCGAAGCCGCCCCAAAATGTCTGATACACCGCGCTAGCAGAATTTACGACTGCTTCGCAGCCGAACGGGGGCAAGCCCCCTCGCCACAGGGGTTTTGTGTGGCTTTCGAAAAAGCGAAATCCCTCGCAACCCCTTGTCCCATCAAATAATACTTTCTGGTTATATAAACATTCTTAAATAGTCTTTTTAAGAATATCCGCGCCTATCTACTATTGCCCTCACGCCGCAAGCAGTGCCGCCACTGCCAGGCAACCTCTCAGTCGAAGGAGCAGCACCATGAGCGCATCCCTACGTAGCGTTGACGGCCAGGACGAAGCAACCATCTTGCGTGAGATCCAGAGCGCATTGCGCGACCTGCGTTTCGGCGCAGTGGAAATTACTGTGCACAACGCACAGGTGGTCCAGATCGAACGCAAAGAGAAATTCCGCTTGCAGAACCCGGCCAACAAGCCGAGCTGAAGCGAAAAAAATCACAGCCTTCGACAGTTCCTGCGGGGGACCCAGGCAGGAGCTGCCGAAGACTGTGATCGTTAACCGGCAACCGCAATTCCAGAAACCCATAAGAAAAGCCAACACCATCAGAATTCCAGGAGCTTTCACCATGTCGTCGATTCGTCATTTCGCTTTGGCCGCGCTGGCCAGCGCCCTTTTTGCGGGTTCCGCGGTTGCCAAGGATTACGAGCTGCTCAACGTGTCGTACGACCCAACTCGTGAGCTGTATCAGGATTACAACGCCGAATTCATCAACTTCTGGAAGAAAGACCACGCTGGCGACAACGTGAAAATCCAGCAATCCCACGGCGGTTCGGGCAAACAAGGCCGTGCGGTAATCGACGGCCTGCGTGCTGACGTAGTGACCCTGGCCCTGGCCGGTGACATCGACGAAATCGCCAAACTCGGCAAGACCCTACCGGCTGACTGGCAAAAACGCCTGCCGGATGCGAGCACTCCTTACACCTCGACCATCGTGTTCCTGGTGCGCAAGGGCAACCCTAAAGGCATCAAGGATTGGGGCGACCTGATCAAGAATGACGTGTCGGTCATCACCCCTAACCCGAAAACCTCCGGCGGTGCGCGCTGGAACTTCCTCGCGGCCTGGGCCTATGGCCTGAAAGCCAACGGCGGTGACGAGGCCAAGGCCAAAGAATATATCCAGACCCTGTTCAAGCACGTACCCGTGCTGGACACCGGTGCTCGCGGTTCGACCATCACCTTCGTCAACAACGGTCAGGGCGACGTGTTGCTGGCCTGGGAAAACGAAGCGTTCCTGGCATTGAAAGAAGACGGCGGCGCGGACAAGTTCGAAATCGTCGTGCCTTCGCTGTCGATCCTCGCCGAACCACCGGTGGCCGTAGTCGACAAGAACGCCGAGAAGAAGGGCAACGAGCAAATCGCCGAAGCCTATCTCAAGCACCTGTACAGCCCGGCGGGTCAGGAAATCGCTGCGAAAAACTTCTACCGTCCTCGTGACAAAGACGTAGCGGCGAAGTATTCCAAGCAGTTCCCGACCCTGGACCTGGTGACCATCGACAAAGACTTCGGCGGCTGGAAAACTGCGCAACCGAAATTCTTCAATGACGGTGGCGTGTTCGACCAGATTTACCAGGCGCAGTAACCTGATTTGAGCCACACACGAGCCTGATGCTCAGGCACGGACCATGTGGGAGCGAGCCTGCTCGCGAAAGCGGTGTGTCAGACGGCGTAATTGTTGACTGATGTTCCCTCTTCGCGAGCAGGCTCGCTCCCACATTGATGCGTTTAGCAGACTGCTTTTTGACCAAGGACTTTTATGTCGCGTCGTATCTCCCCCGTCATACCCGGCTTCGGGCTGACGCTGGGCTACACCTTGGTGTACCTCAGCCTGATTGTGCTCATTCCACTGGCGGCGATGTTCGTGCATGCCGCCCAGCTCACCTGGGATCAGTTCTACGCCATCGTCACCGCGCCTCGGGTGCTGGCGGCGTTGAAGTTGAGCTTCGGCACCGCGCTGTACGCCGCGATCATCAACGGCATTATCGGCACGTTGCTGGCCTGGGTGTTGGTGCGCTACACCTTCCCCGGCCGCAAGATCATCGACGCGATGATCGACCTGCCGTTCGCCTTGCCCACCGCCGTGGCCGGTATCGCGCTGACCGCGCTGTACACGCCGACCGGCCTGGTCGGGCAGTTCGCCGCGGACATGGGTTTCAAGATCGCCTACACCCCGCTTGGCATCACCCTGGCGCTGACCTTCGTCACGCTGCCGTTCGTGGTGCGCACGGTGCAGCCGGTGTTGGCCGACATCCCCCGTGAAGTCGAAGAAGCCGCTGCCTGCCTCGGCGCCAAGCCGTTGCAAGTGTTCCGCTACATCCTGGTGCCCGCGTTGTTGCCGGCCTGGCTGACCGGTTTCGCCCTGGCGTTTGCCCGTGGCGTCGGTGAGTACGGTTCGGTGATTTTCATCGCCGGCAACATGCCGATGAAAACCGAAATCCTGCCGCTGCTGATCATGGTCAAACTCGACCAATACGATTACACCGGTGCTACCTCCATTGGCGTGTTGATGCTGGTGGTTTCCTTCGTCCTGTTGCTGCTGATCAACTTGCTGCAGCGGCGCATCGAAACCCCATAAGGAGGCGCGAATAATGTCCCAATCGTCTATTGCGGCCGCCTCTTCGGCCAACGCTGCGCGCCGTGGCAGTGCCACCTCGCGGCGCATCCTGATCGGCCTGTGCTGGCTGGTCTTCACCCTGTTTTTGCTATTGCCGCTGTTTATCGTGGTCTCCCAAGGCCTGAAAAACGGCCTGGGCGCGTTCTTCACCGCGATCTTTGAGCCGGACGCCTTGTCGGCGCTGAAACTCACGGTGATCGCGGTGCTGATTTCGGTGCCGCTGAACGTGGTCTTCGGCGTCAGCGCGGCGTGGTGCGTGAGTAAATACTCGTTCCGTGGCAAGAGCATGCTCGTGACGCTGATCGACCTGCCTTTCTCGGTGTCGCCGGTGATCGCCGGTCTGGTCTACGTGCTGATGTTCGGCGCCCAGGGCCTGTTCGGGCCGTGGTTGCAGGATCACGACATCCAGATCGTCTTCGCCCTGCCGGGCATCGTGCTGGCGACGATTTTCGTCACCGTGCCGTTCGTGGCGCGCGAGCTGATCCCGCTGATGCAGGAACAAGGCACCCAGGAAGAAGAAGCCGCGCGCCTGCTCGGCGCCAATGGTTGGCAGATGTTCTGGCACGTCACCGTTCCCAATATCAAATGGGGCCTGATCTACGGCGTGGTGTTGTGTACTGCGCGTGCGATGGGTGAGTTCGGTGCGGTGTCGGTGGTTTCCGGGCACATTCGCGGGGTGACCAACACCCTGCCGCTGCACGTCGAGATCCTCTACAACGAATACAACCACGTGGCCGCGTTCGCTGTGGCGAGCCTGTTGCTGATCATGGCGCTCTTCATCCTGCTGCTGAAGCAGTGGAGCGAAAACCGTATTAACCGCCTGCGCGCCAGCGCCGCGGAGGAATAACTCATGTCGATCGAAGTGCGTAACGTCAGCAAGAATTTCAACGCGTTCAAGGCCCTGAACGACATCAGCCTGGACATCCACAGCGGCGAGCTCGTGGCGCTGCTCGGCCCGTCCGGTTGCGGCAAGACCACGCTGCTGCGGATCATCGCCGGCCTGGAAACCCCGGACCAGGGCAACATCGTGTTCCACGGTGAAGACGTTTCCGGCCATGACGTGCGTGATCGCAACGTCGGCTTCGTGTTCCAGCACTACGCCTTGTTCCGCCACATGACGGTGTTCGACAACGTCGCGTTCGGCCTGCGCATGAAGCCGAAAAACCAGCGCCCGAGCGAAAGCCAGATCGCGGTGAAAGTCCACGAACTGCTGAACATGGTGCAACTGGATTGGCTGTCGGATCGCTACCCGGAGCAACTGTCCGGTGGTCAGCGTCAGCGGATTGCTTTGGCCCGCGCGTTGGCGGTGGAACCGAAAGTCTTGCTGCTGGACGAACCGTTCGGCGCACTGGATGCCAAGGTTCGCAAGGAACTGCGTCGCTGGCTGGCGCGGCTGCACGAAGACATCAACCTGACTTCCGTGTTCGTGACTCACGACCAGGAAGAGGCGATGGAAGTCGCGGACCGCATCGTGGTGATGAACAAGGGTGTGATCGAGCAGATTGGCTCACCGGGCGACGTCTACGAAAACCCGGCCAGCGATTTCGTTTATCACTTCCTCGGTGATTCGAACCGTCTGCACTTGGGCGACGACAATCACGTGCTGTTCCGTCCGCACGAAGTGTCGCTGTCGCGGCATGAGCTGGAGGATCACCACGCGGCTGAAGTGCGGGATATCCGTCCGCTGGGCGCCACCACGCGGGTGACGTTGAAGGTGGAAGGGCAGAGCGAATTGATCGAGGCCGAAGTGGTGAAGGATCACGACAGCCTGGTTGGCTTGGCCAAGGGTGAGACGTTGTTCTTCAAGCCCAAGGTTTGGCAGAAAGTCGCCAACATCTGAGATCAAAAGCTTCGCGGGCAAGCCTCGCTCCTACAAGGATCATGCAATCCAATGTAGGAGCGAGGCTTGCCCGCGAAAGCGATCTACACAGCAGCGCGATTCGGATTAACCCGAACACCACCCGCCCGCGCCTCAATCTGCTCCTTGAGGTCCCGCCGCAACCCCAGCAAAAACGCCAACTCCGCCACCACAAACAGCGGCCCGACAATCAATCCCGTCACATCATCGACAAACGCCGGTTTGCGCCCTTCGTAGTGATGGCCGACAAACTGGATCGCCCAGCCAATCACAAACATCCCCACGCCGCTGCTCAGCCAGACCATCGTGCTTTGCTGCGCGAGCAGTTGACCTGCCCAAATGCACAAGCCCAGCAACACCGTCATCAGCACCCCGAGGCGCAGTTCCAGGCGCAGGTAAAACCACGCAGACGCCAACGCCACCAACATCGCCGGCGAAACCCAGCCGCCGGCCCATTGCGGCCGCGACAGTAAAACCGCCACCGCCACCACAATCAGCGGAATACCGATAAAGTGGCTGGCGATGTTGCGCGGGTCACGGTGGTAGGCGGCATATTGACTGAGATGGTCAACGAGGCTTTTCATTGTTATTCCTCCTGTAGGGTGATTGATCATGCCCCGGGTACAGTGTTCGCTCTGTCAGCCAGGCGACAATCTCTAGGAGAGTTAATGGATATGCAGGTTTGGCGTCCACGCCTGATGAGTGGGCAGTGGTTCAGTCATTTACCCGTTTCCCTACAGGATAGTCTGCTGGCGTTGGCCCGGGTGCGGCGCTTGGCGCCGGGTCAGCGCCTGTTCAAACGCGGCGATCCGCCGTGCGGGTTGTACGCGGTGCTCGAAGGCACTGTGCGCATCGGCGCAGTGAGCGAGCAGGGCAAGGAGGCGTTGTTGAGCCTGGTGGAACCGCCGCACTGGTTCGGCGAAATCTGCCTGTTCGACGGCCAGCCGCGAACCCACGACGCGTTTGGCGCCGGCCCGTGCTCGCTGTTGCACATCCCGCAGTCGGCGCTGCTGAAACTGCTCGATGAACAACCGCTGTACTGGCGGCAACTGGCCCTGCTGATGAGCCACAAACTGCGCCTGACCTTCATCAACCTCGAACAGCTCAGCCTGATGCCAGCCCCGGCGCGCCTGGCCCATCGCCTGCTGATGATTGCCGAAGGCTACGGCGAAATCGACCCGCCGCGCCGAGTGCTGCAACTGCCCCAGGAGCAACTGGCGTCGATGCTGTCGCTGTCGCGCCAGACCACCAACCAGATGCTCAAGGAGTTGCAGGGCCAAGGGATTATCGGGTTGGGTTATGGCGAAATCGAAATCCTCGATGCCGAGCGGTTACGAGCACTCGCCACAATCTAACCGCAACCACCAAACCCCTGTAGGAGCCGAGCTTGCTCGCGAAGAGGCCGGGCCAGTCAACAGAAATTTATCGACTGACAGGGCCTCTTCGCGAGCAAGCTCTGCTCCTACAGGTTTTGTATTGGGATCCATCGAAGTTTGTGATGGGCAACCAGCCCAAACGCGCCTAGCCTGTACCCCTGAATAATCGAGGTGTGCCATGCGTGTCCTGTTAGTGGAAGACGAACCCGAAATCGCCAAACGCCTGGCCAACGGCCTGAGCGAAGCGAGCTATTCGGTGGATGTGGCGCTCAACGGCATGGACGGCCGCCGCTTCATCGAGTCCGGCGAATACGACCTGATTATCCTCGACGTCATGCTCCCGGGCCTCAACGGCTGGCAGTTGCAGCAACAAATCCGCAAGCTCGGCGAAACCCCGGTGCTGTTCCTCACCACCAAGGACGGCATCGAAGATCGCTTGCGTGGATTGGAGCTGCATGAGGATGACTACCTGCTCAAACCGTTTGCCGTGAGTGAGCTCGTGGCGCGGGTACGCAAGTTATTGCGGCGGGATCGGGGGCGCTGAAAGATTTCTGTGGCGTCTGGGAAATCGCCTTCGCGGGCAAGCCTCGCTCCTACATTGGATCGCATGACCCCTGTAGGAGCGAGGCTTGCCCGCGAAGAGGCCTGTCCTGGCAACCCATTTCCTAAATCCGTCAGCGCAACCCATCCCGAAACTGCCCCGGTGTCATCCCGGTCCAGCGTTTGAACGCGCGGCTGAAGCTGCTCGTGTCGGCAAACCCCAGCAGATAACTGATCTCACTCAACGAGCACTGCGGGTCGCGCAGGTGCAGCAGCGCCAGGTTTTCGCGGCTTTCGTTGAGCAGCGTATCGAAGCGACAACCCTCGTCCGCCAAGTGTCGTTGCAGGCTGCGCAAGCTCAGGTGCAGGGCTTGGGCGATGCGTTCGGCACTGGGTTCGCCTTCGGGCAGTTGTTCTTCAATGGCGTCGCGCACTTTACGTTCCCAGGTCAGCGGTTTGAGCTGGGCCAGGGTGCGTTTGAGCACGGTTTCGTTGTGTTCGGCCAATTCCGGGTTGGCGTCGTCGAGGTGGCTGTCGAAGTCCACCAGGGCGAATTCCAGTCGGTCTTCGTCGGCGGCGAAGTACACCGGCGAGCGGAAGACTTTGTGCCACTGGTGCGGGTCCGCCGGTTCCGGCCGGCGCAGGTACACCGCCAGTGGGGCGTATTCGCGGCCCAGGCGATTGCGGCAGGTGCGCACGTAGATCGCGGCAAAGGCGTCGATGGCTTCGAAGGCTGGGGCCGGGTTGCCGGGCGGAACTTTCAGGCGAAAACGGTAGCGATCTTCGCCGCGAGTCAATTCCAGTTCCAGGGCATCGCTGACCACTTGGTGATACCGCACAATCCGCTCGAAGACTTCCCGCAGACTGCCGCTGGCCACCAGCGCATAACCGAGCGCGTGAAACGTGGTCGGGCTGACAAAACGCGAGACCCGCAAGCCTATCGCCGGGTCGCCGCTGACTTGCACGGCGATTTCCCACAGGCGCGTGGTGTTGGACAACGGATAACGGGCGTTAGGGTCGTCCATCAACTGCGGGTCAAGCCCCGCCTGTTGGCACAGGGCGGTGCTGTCGAGGCCCAGCGCATCGAGTTGCTTGCGCAGGGCGCGGGTCCAGCTGGCGAGGGAGGTCGGTTCAGTCATGCTGATTGGCGCTTCCGGTCAACAGGTTGGCGTTCACGGCTACTACCCTGGAATGCCTCACAAGGCAGGATGTGACCATCAATAACCAGAGGATGGAAGCATGGACGGTACTTCTGCAAGTCCCCAGCGACTGAATGCAGCCCAACGATCAGCGCATATTCGCGAAGTGGTGCTGGCCAGAGGCGTTGAACTGCGAAAACGCTACCCGATTCTCAACCACCAGGACGCCTTGGGCGCGGGCATTCTGGCCTTTGCGCTGGCCGGAATGATCGGTTCGGCGGCGCTCTACATCACCGGGCACATGGCCTGGTGGGTGTGCCTGTTGCTCAACGCGTTTTTCGCTTCGTTGACCCACGAACTGGAACACGACCTGATCCACAGCATGTATTTCCGCAAACAGCGGCTGCCGCACAACCTGATGATGGGCCTGGTGTGGTTGGCGCGACCGAGCACGATCAACCCGTGGATTCGTCGCCATTTGCACCTCAACCATCACAAGGTGTCCGGCACCGAAACCGACATGGAAGAACGGGCGATCACCAACGGTGAACCCTGGGGTATCGCAAGATTGCTGATGGTCGGCGATAACGTGATGTCGGCGTTTATCCGCATGCTCCGGGCGAAAACCTGGGCGCACAAATTCAGCATCATCAAGCGTACGTTGAAGGTGTATGCGCCGCTGGCACTGGTGCATTGGGGCGCGTGGTATGTGTTTCTCGGATTCCACGCGGCGAATGGCATCGCGTCTTTGCTGGGCGCGCCGATTGAGTGGTCAGCGACCACGTTGTCGGTGATGCAAGTGATCGACATCGCGGCAGTGGTGATCATCGGGCCGAACGTACTGCGCACGTTTTGCCTGCACTTTGTCAGCTCGAACATGCACTACTACGGTGACGTTGAACTGGGCAATGTGATCCAGCAAACCCAGGTGCTGAACCCATGGTGGATGTGGCCGATGCAGGCGTTCTGCTTCAACTTCGGCAGCAGCCACGGGATTCACCATTTTGTGGTGAAGGAACCGTTTTACATCCGCCAGATGACCGTGCCGGTGGCGCATAAGGTCATGCGCGAGATGGGGGTGAGGTTTAATGATTTCGGGACGTTTGGGCGGGCGAATCGGTTTGTGCGCAAGGAGGAAGTTCAGGTGCGACCGGTAGACGGTGTGCGGGTCTGATTGCCTCTTCGCGGGCAAGCCTCGCTCCTACAGGATGTATGCGAACCTTGTAGGAGCGAGGCTTGCCCGCGAAAGCGTCCGCTCAGGCACCCTCAATCCGGCTGAAACGGCGATTCACTCAATATCACCCCGGTCTCATCCACATACCGCTGCCAATGCTCGATCAGTGCGGTGAGTTTATCCGGCTGACTTAACGCCAAATCATGAATCTCCCCCGGATCACTCCCCAAGTCATACAGCTGCCAGGTCGCCGGCCCCACCGGCCCGGGGATGTACACCGCTTTCCACTGACCCTGCCGAATCGCCCGCCGTCCAAACAACTCCCACCCGGTCACCGTGTGTTCATCGTGCACCTGCGCCGTTTCGCCGGACAGAAACCCCAGCCACGATTTACCCCGCAACTCCGCCACGTCCTTGCCCCGCCAACGCTTGCCCGGATGCCGCACGCCGGCCAGGTCGAGAATCGTCGGCGTGATGTCCATCACCGTGCCAAACCCATGGCTGATCTGCCCTTTGAGAGACAGCTGCGGGTAATGCACCAGCGCCGGCACACGAATCCCGCCTTCGGTGGTGAACGCCTTGAACAGCCGTGACGGCGCAGTCGCGACCTGGGCCCAGCTCGGTCCGTACCAGACGTAGGAGTTGGCGCGGCCGATGTTGTCCAGGCTGTTGTCGTAATGCTGGTTCAGATAAGTCAGCAGCTCCGGGCCGAATTTCGGGAAGGCTTCAAGCAGCGCCCCTTCGGCGCCGTTATCGGACATGAACAGGATGAAGGTGTTATCCAACTGCCCCTGCTTGCGCAGGTAATCAACGACACGCCCGATGTTCCAGTCCATGCGCTCGACCATCGCCGCGTAAACCTCCATGGCCCGCGCGGACACCTGCCGTTGCTCGTCGCTCAACGCGTCCCATTGCGCGTTCAGTTGAATCAGCGGATGGGGTTCGACATCGGCATCGATCAAGCCAAGGGATTTGAGTTTTTCCAGGCGCTCAAGCCGCAGCACTTCGGGACCGGCGTCATAACGCCCGCGATATTTTTCCACCACATCGGCCGGCGCCTGCAACGGCCAGTGCGGCGCGGAAAACGGCAGATAGGCAAAGAATGGCCGAGTCTGATCGCGCTCCTTGAGGTATTGCAGCAGCTTGTCGCCAAAGGCGTCGGAGGAATAGAAATCCTTCGGCAGCTCATCAACGAAAGTGTCGTCTTCGATGTACAGCGCCGGGGTGGATTTCAGCAGGCCTGGCGTCTGTTCGTCGTAAGTCGGCTCGAAACCATAGTGGTTGGCCGCCCCCGGCAGCAGCGAGAACGAACGCTCGAAACCCCGTGCATGCGGCGCCAGTTCGGCGGTCAGGCCCAAGTGCCATTTACCGCTCATCAATGTCTGGTAACCGGCCTCGCGGAGCAACTCGGGCAACGCCACCACGCGGTCGTTGAGATGCCCCTCGTAACCCGGTTTGCCGATCAGCTCCGGGGTCAGCGCTTCGGCCATGGTGCCGATACCGGCGATGTGGTGATCGGTGCCGGTGAGCAGCATCGAACGGGTCGGCGAGCAGGTCGGCGCGGTGTGAAAATCGGTCAGGCGCAGGCCATTGTTGGCCAGGGCATCCAGATTCGGCGTGGCGATTTCGCCGCCGAATGCGCCGATATCGGAAAAGCCCAGGTCATCGGCCAGGATCACCAGAAAATTGGGACGTTGCGGCATCAAAAGTCTCCTGTTCAGCAGGCAATGAAGGACAGCGGCAGGTCGCGGATCTGCACCGGCACGGCGGGTTGGTAGTGGTCATCGCTCGTGAGTTCGTGCAGCAGTTCTTCGCGCAATTGGTGGAAGTCGAAACTGCTGCGCTGGCGCGGATGGGGCAGGGCGATATCGACCACTTGCTTGATCCGGCCGGGACGCGGCTCCATCACCACCACGCGGTCGGCAAGGAAGATTGCTTCTTCCACATCGTGGGTGACCAGGATCGTGGTGATTTTCGCCCGAGCGCGGATTGCCAGTAGCTCGTCCTGCATCTGCTGGCGGGTCAGGGCATCGAGGGCGCCGAAGGGTTCGTCCAACAGCAGAATTCGAGGGCTGGCGACCAGGCCGCGAGCGATCGCGACCCGCTGCGCCATGCCGCCGGAGAGTTGGTGCGGGTAGGCGCGGGTGAAGTCGCTGAGGCCGACCAGTTCGATGAAATCATTCACGCGTTTTTGCTTTTGCTCGGCGCTCAGCGCTTCGTTGACCAGGCCCAGGCCAATGTTGTCGGCCACCGTCAGCCACGGGAACAAACGGTGTTCCTGAAACACAATGCCGCGCTCGCCACCGATGCCGGTGACCGCTTTGCCGTCCACGGTAATCTGCCCGCGAAACTGCGTATCGAGGCCAACCAACAACCGCAGCAACGTGGACTTCCCACAGCCGCTGGAGCCGACGATGGCGACGAATTCGCCCTCGGCAATGTCCAGGTTGAATTCGCGAATCGCTTCCAGTTCGAAGCCGTCGACATCGAAGGATTTGCCCACGTGGTTGAAGCTGACAATCGGTGCGTTCATGCGTGTCTCCAGCGGGTCGCGCGGATTTCCAGGCGTTGGCCAATGAGGTTGAGCAGGGCGCCGGTCAGGCCCACCAGGAGCATGCCGGCCATGATCAGGTCCATGCGCAGCAGTTGCTGGGCGCCGATCATCTGGCTGCCGATGCCGCCGTTGGACGGCATGAAATATTCGGCGCCGATGGTGCCGAGCCAGGCGTAGATCAGGCTCAGGCGCAGGCCGGCGAAAATCCCTGGCGCGGCGCCCGGCAAGACCAAACGACGCAGGCGCTGACCGAGGTTAAGGCGCAGCACTTGCGCGGCTTCGTTGAGTTGTGGCGAGAGGTTGGCGACGCTGCGTTGGGTGGCGATAAACAGCGGGAAAAACGCGGCGAGGGCGACGAACACCCACTTGGCCAATTCCCCGAGGCCGAACCACGCGGTGAGCAACGGCACCCAGGCGAAAATTGCGATCTGGCGGATGGCGGCGAGGGTTGGGCCGAGCACTCGTTCACTGGTGCGCGACAAACCCAGCAGCAGGCCCAACGCAAACCCGAGGCCGCCGCCCAGCAACAAACCGCCGAGGGTGCGGCCTAGACTCAGGGCCATGCCGCCGATCAAGGTGCCGTCGAGCAAACCGTGCCAGGTGGTTTCCAAAACCGTCAGTGGGCTTACCAGAATATTCGCGTCGATCCATTGCTGATCCGTAGTCACTTGCCACAGCGCCAGCAGCGCTAGAGGCAGCAGCCAGGGTTGCAGGCGTTGCCAGCCTTCATAACGCGGGCCTCGGCGAATCTCGGCGGTGGCCGGGTGCGGCCAGTGCACCAGTTTTTTGTCCAGCAGACCGATACCGCGATCCATGGCCACGCCGATCACACCAATAACCACGATGACCACAAAGACAATGTCGAGCATGAACAACTGCCGCGCCCAGACCATCAGGTAACCGATGCCTTCGCTGGAGGCCAGCAGTTCAACTGCCAGCAACGACGTCCACCCGGCCGCGAGCGCCAAACGCACGCCGGCCATGAACGCCGGCAACGCGGCGGGCAACACCAGACGACGAATCAACAAGCGGGTGGGCAGCCGCAGCACGGCGGCGGCTTCCCGCAGTTTGGGTTGCGCATCGCGCACGCCGACTAACGTGTGCAGCGTCACCGGCACCACAATGGCCTTCACCAGCACCACCAGTTTCAACACTTCGCCGATGCCGAAAAACACCATGAACAGCGGAATCCAGGCCAGGGTCGGAACTTGCGCCAACCCGGCGAAGGTCGGGAACACCAGACGCTCCAGACGCCGACTGAAACCCAGTGACGCGCCCAACACTGCACCGGCACTGACCCCGGCCAGCAAACCCCAGAACAGGCGTTGCAGGCTGATCCACAGATGACTCCATAACTCGCCCTGGGACAGTTCGATGGCGCTGCTCCAGACCAGCGACGGCGCTGGCAGGATTTGCTCGCTCATCCAGTGATTGCGGCTGGCCAGCCACCAGAGTGCGAACAGGCTGACGGGCAGCAACCAAGGCAGCAGTCGTTGGCTCAGGCTCGGCCAAAGACGGCGGCCGTTGAGCGGCGGCGCGAGCAGCGGCAGGCTGAGAAGGGAAACACGGGCCATGGATGACCTCCGTTTTTGACCTTGTAGGAGCGAGGCTTGCCCGCGAAGACGGAGTGTCAGTCGCCATCAATGTTGGATGGACAGACGTCTTCGCGGGCAAGCCTCGCTCCTACAGGGGGCGGTGTATGCGAAATCGATCTATAAAAATTCAAATCAATACTATTGAGAGATAAGCCAAGCCATTTAAGGCCTACAGCCCACACGCATCCAATGCATTCGAAGAATATTTTCGATGCTGTTTATGCATACCCGCCCAAGAGCCGCGTCCTGACTGGCATAGATCCAAAAGATATAAAAATGTGAATTTATAGTATTTAAGCGCTGGCTCCGATTCAGCCTACGTTCTGCTCCTCAACGCCGTTGCCACCAGGAGCCGCACCCATGAATCGTCCTTTCAAACGTGTCATCAGTCTGTTCGCCATTCCGGCACTGGCGGGGTTGTTGGCGTTCACTGCCCACGCCGATGAACTCAAGGAAATCCGCATCGCCGTGCCCGACCTCAGCGCCGGTACCCAGCACAGTGGCGGCGGCATCGCGGATGTCTTGCGCGACCAGCAGATCTACGAAAAAGCCTTCGCCGATCAGGGCATCAAGATTCAGTGGAGTTTCTTCAAGGGCGCCGGTCCGGTGATCAACGAAGCGTTCGCCAATGGTCAGGTGGACCTGGCTTACCTCGGAGATCTTGCGGCGATCATTGGCAAGTCGAATGGGCTGGATACCCGGCTGCTCAGCGCCTCCGCGCGGGGCGTGAAACAGTATCTGGGCGTGGTGCCCGGGTCGGGGATCAAGACGCTGCAAGACCTCAAAGGCAAACGCGTGGCGATCTTCCGTGGTACCGCTACGCAGTTATCCTTCGATGCGGCGCTGGCCAGCCAGAGGTTGAGCGAGAAAGACGTGAAGGTGATCAACCTGGACTTTAACGGAGCGGTTGCGGCGTTGGCGGCCAAGCAGATCGATGCGTCCTGGGGCAGCTCCGGGCTGACGGCGCTTCAGGCTAAAGGTTTGGCCGAGTTGCCGTTGAACACCAAGGATCTGGGGGGCGCGGGCAGTGTACAGGCGGTGTTGGTCGGCACCGGCAAGTTTGTCGACGAGCATCCTGATGTCGTCGCGAAATTGCTGAAGGCGCAGCAGCAAGCGGTGGAATGGCTGACCCAGGACAGCAACAAGGATGCGTACATTCAGTTGGTGTCGGGGCTGGCGAGTTACCCGGCGGTGATTCTTCAGCAGGACTTGAAGGATCAGAAGTTGAGCGAAGTGTTCCCGTCGACCCTGGACCCGGTGTTCCTGGGGAAATTGCAGGATGCGGTGGATTTGGCTTCGCAGCAGAAGTTGATTCGCAAGCCGTTCAAGGTGACGGATTGGGTGGTGCCTGAGTTGGCTGCTGCCAAGCTCTGAAATTTGTAGCGCTCATAAGGACGCCTTCGCGGGCAAGCCTCGCTCCTACAGGTCATTTGCGTTCCCCTGTAGGAGCGAGGCTTGCCCGCGAAGAGGCCCTAAACCGCGACGGAAATCTGCTGCTTATCCACCGCCACCAACGTCTCAATCATCGCCCGCGCCGCCGGCGACAACCGGAACCCCGTGCGGCTGACGATCCCGCACCGCGCGTTCATGCTTTCGATGTTCTGCGGCAAGTTGCGCCAGTGCAGCAGCACCAGCGAACCCTTGGCAATGTCCTCGACAAACGCCTCTTCCGTGCCGATGCCGATGGCATTCGATTGCAGCACCACTTTCACCAGCGCCGGAAAATGCTCGGTCTCGATGGTCGGTGAAAAATCCATCCGCCCACTGAGGTTCGCCAGCAGTTTGCGAATGCCCGGCGGGATAAGCGTGGTCGCCAGCGGATAGTCGAACATGTCGTTGGTTGACAGGCTGTCCTTCACCAACAGCGGATGCCCCGGCCGGCAGAAAAACACTCCGCGCTTGGGCGTCAGGGCCTGGGTCTGGAAGTTCGGGTCGGCTTCGAAATGGCGGATGTCGGCGATGAAGAATTCGATCTCTTCACGGCTTAGCGCGCGGCTGAGTTTTTCCCAGTTATCCACCTGGAAACAGGTGCGCACTTTCGGGTGCGCGTTGATGAATTGCGCCACTGCGTCCGGTACCAGTTTCACCGCGGGCGCCGGGCCGCAACCGAAGCGCAATTCACCGGCATCGAGCTTGGTCATCTGCGTCACTTCGGCGCTGAGCAGCGCCGCGCCTTGCACCAGGGTTAAGGCATGTTGCAGCACCACCTGGCCCTCGGGCGTCGGGCGCAAATCCTTGTTGCCACGATCCACCAGCACGCAGCCGAACTCTTGCTCCAGCCCTTGGATACTGCGGCTGAACGCCGGTTGAGTGATGCCCATGGCGTCGGCCGCGCGGACAAAACTGCGGTGCTCATTGAGGGCGATGAAGTAGCGCAACTGGCGAAGATCCATATGCTTTTGCGGCATCCTAAAAATAGCTCGAAGGCATTTGCGACGAAGGTTGCTTGAGGTTTTAAATGCAAGCTCTTATTCCGTCAACGAAGCATGTGAATATCTATTAGACCTAAATTGAATATAGATAGAGCAATGTTTCGCTGCCGCTCAACCGTCAGCAGTCCGATCGAGGGTCTACCCATGAGCAATGCCGCTTTAGCTGTAAAACCCGCTGTTCACGCGCTTGAAATCCATCCGGTGGCCGGTCGGATCGGTGCCGAGATCCGTGGCGTGCAACTCTCCGGCGAACTGGATGCCGATACCGTCGAAGCGATCCAGCAGGCGCTGGTCCAGTACAAAGTCGTGTTCTTCCGCGAGCAGACCCAACTCGACGACCAGAGCCAGGAAGCCTTCGCGCATTTGCTCGGCGAGCCTGTGGCGCATCCGACCGTGCCGGTGCGCGACGGTACCCGTTACCTGCTGGAACTCGACGGTGCTGAAGGCCAGCGCGCCAACTCCTGGCACACCGACGTGACCTTCGTCGACGCCTACCCGAAAGCCTCGATCCTGCGTTCGGTGGTGGCCCCGGCGTTCGGCGGCGACACCTTCTGGGCCAACACCGCCACGGCCTACAACGAACTGGCGCCGGAACTGCGCGAACTGGCGGACAAACTTACCGCTGTGCACAGCAACGAATACGACTATGCCGGCGCCAAGCCCGACGTGTCGGCGGAGAAGCTGGAGCGCTACCGCAAGATCTTCACCTCCACGGTTTACGAGACCGAACACCCAGTGGTGCGCGTGCACCCGATCAGCGGTGAGAAGAGCTTACTGCTGGGGCATTTCGTGAAGCGCATCAAGGGTTATTCCCAGGCGGATTCGGCGCACCTGTTCGGCTTGTTGCAAAGCCATGTCACCCGTTTGGAAAACACCGTGCGCTGGCGCTGGAAGGCCGGCGATGTGGCGATCTGGGATAACCGTTCGACCCAGCATTACGCGGTGGATGACTACGGCACCCAGGACCGGATTGTTCGCCGGGTGACGTTGAAGGGTGAAGTGCCGGTGGGCGTGGCGGGGCAGCGGAGTCAGACCATTAAAGGGGCTGAAATCGTCGGCGTCTGATCTGACGCCTTCGCGGGCAAGCCTCGCTCCTACAGGGGATCGCGAATGACCTGTAGGAGCGAGGCTTGCCCGCGAAGCTCTTTCACCACACCCCGATCTGGACCAATTTCTCTGTTTCGGGCTCGCCATAACGAAACCGCTGCCCACGTAAATCAATCTCTTGATGACTGATGGTCGTGCGCCGCTTCAACCCGCGCACCCATTCGAACAAATACCCCGCATGCTCTTCGCGCACCGCTGCATACGCCGGATCCGCGCCCAAATCCTGCAACTCCTGCGGATCATTCAGCAGATCAAACAGCTGCGGCCGAAAGCCGTCATACGCCAGGTATTTCCAGCGCTCACTGCGCACCATGGTCATGCGGCAGCGGTCGATCGGTTGCGCCAGGCGCTCCCGCGCCGGGGCCTGGAAGGCGTAGTCGTATTCGCTGATCGCATAGCGGCGCCAGTCGGTTTCCTTGCCGTGCAACAGCGGGATCAGCGAGCGCCCTTCGAGTCGGTGATCAGCGCTAGGCAATCCTAATGCTTCCAGAAATGTAGGCAACGCATCGATGGTTTCCACCAGCCGATCATCCACCGATCCCCGGGTAACATCCGCCGCCACACGCGGATCGCGCACGATCAGCGGAATCCCCACCGCCGGCTCCAGCAAAAACTCTTTTTCCCCCAGGTAATGATCGCCCAGGAAGTCGCCGTGATCACTGGTGAACACAATCAGCGTGTCATCCCAACGACCATTGCTCTGCAGAAAATCAAACAACCGCCCGAGCTGATCATCGACCTGTTTGATCAGGCCCATGTAGGTCGGCACCACGTTCAGGCGCACCTCGTCGCGGGAGAAATTCAGGCTCTCTTCATGCTGGCGAAACGCGTTGTACACCGGGTGATCGCTTGCCTCGCCAGCCGCTGCACGCACCGGATCAATCACCTGATCGGCGCTGTACAACGCGTGATACGGCGCCGGGGCGATGTAGGGCCAGTGCGGCTTGATGTACGACAGGTGCAGGCACCACGGCTGCTCGCCTTGCTCGCCAATAAAGTCGATGGCGCGGTCGGTGGTGTAGACCGTTTCCGAATGCTGTTCGGGGACACGTGCCGGCAAATGAGCGTTGCGCATTTTCCAGCCGCTGAGGATTTCGCCCCGTTCGCCTTCGGCCGCGTTGGCCCAGTCGTGCCACGGGTTGCGGCCCTCGAAGCCGTGATCGCGCAGGTAATGGGTGTAGGGCGCGGACTCGCGTTTATCGTCGAATAGCGGGTCGTCGGGGAAGATACCGTCGTGGCGGAAAAAGGCTTCGAAACCGACCTCGTTCAACACCTCTGCCTGCTCACTGAGCGGGTCAATGGCAAGGCGTTGTAAGGCATCCAGATTGGGCGTGGCGTGGGTCTTGCCCACCAGCGCGGTGCGGATGCCGTGGGGGCGCAGATAGTCGCCGATGGTCAGTTCTTCCAGGGGTAACGGCACCGCGTTCCATGCCACTTGATGGCTGCTGACATAGCGCCCGGTGTAGGCCGACATCCGCGATGGGCCGCAGATCGTGCCTTGGGTGTAGGCGCGGCTGAAACGCACGCCGGCAGCGGCCAGGCGATCGATATTGGGCGTGTGCAAGTGCGGGTGGCCGTAGCACGACAGGTAATCGCGACGCAGTTGATCGCACATGATGTACAGCACGTTGCGCACGGTTTTTTGGGTGTGGGGCATAGGGTTCACCGATCAGAAGACAGGCGAGGGTTTTCGCTGGTGGGGCGGGGTTGAGGCAAGTGCATTTGGGGAATGAGGTTTATGCAGTGGGTGCATCAGGTCCGGGCTCGCCACAAAACCGTAGGAGCGAGGCTTGCCCGCGAAGAGGCCCGATCAGACGGCCAGATTCTCCAGCGAACACACCTCTTCATCCTGCTGATCAATCTCCTTGATCTGCGCAATCATCGCCTCGGCCAGCGGCGACAAACGATACCCGGCACGACTGACAATCCCGTACCGCGTGTACATTTCCTCCAAGTCATCCGCCAACCCATCAATCTTCAAACACACCAATTCACCCTTGGCATGATGCAGCGCATCGGCGTACGCGCCGACAATCCCGATCGCATCCGAACGCATCACCACGCTCAACAGGCTGTAGCTGTTTTCGCATTCCACATTCGGCGTGAAGTCCGGGCGGCCGCTCAGGTCGACGATGACCTTGCGCAGGTTCGGCGGGCGGATGGTGACGGCCATCGGATAGCTCATCAACTCCGCCGCGCTGACACTTTCACGTCCCGCCAGTGGATGCCCGGCGCGGCAGCAGAAATGCCATTTGCGCGGGCGCAGGCGTTGGGTCAGGTAGTCCGGGTCCGCTTCGAAATAGCGGGTGTCGGCGACGAAAAATTCAAACTCCTCACTCAGCAGTCGCTTGCTCAGGCTCTGCCAATCGTCCACCTGGAACTGCACCCGCGCTTTCGGATAGCGCCCGATGAAGGCGCCGATCGCGCGAGGAATCAATCCCGCCGCTGGCGCCGGGCCGCAACCGAAGCGCAACTCGCCGGCCTCCAGGCCATTGAACTGGCTGATCTCGTTGGCCATCTGCTGCGCGCCGCTGACCAGCCGCCGCGCATGTTCGAGCAGCACCTGACCTTGTTTGGTCGGCGCCAGGTCCTTGCGTCCGCGATCCACCAACTGACAACCGACGCTGTGTTCCAGCGCCTGGATGCTGCGGCTGAAGGCGGATTGCGAGAGGTTCACGGCCTGCGCACCCGCGACGAAACTGCGCTGGTCGGCGAGGGCGATGAAGTGTCTGAGCTGGCGCAAATCGATATGCATTTTTCACATAAAAAATATCGGGCAAATGCATTGGATATGCATTAGGTCGACTCCTTATAAAGGCAATCTCTTATGCAGTAAATCTTTGTAAAAACATAAATAAATAACTTTAAAGAATATGCAGTGCAAAAAGTCGTTGCGTGTTTTTTGACCAGGAGCCGCCCCATGAGTCCGTTGAACCTTGCGTCACCCTTATCGCCCCGACGGCTCAAACGCCTGCCCCTGGCCCTGTTGCTGGCGGGAAGCGCCCAGGCTTACGCGGCCGACACCGCGACTCCGGAAGCGGCGCCTGCTGGCAAGACCACAGCGGACAGTTCGCAACTGGAAACCGTGACCGTCACCACCCGCCGTCGTGAAGAAAGTTCGCAAGATGTGCCGACGCCAATGAGCGTGGTCAGCGGCCAGGCCCTGGAAACCCAGCGGGTCTATCGCATTCAGGATCTGCAACAACTGGTGCCCAGCGTCAATGTCGCCTACATGCATGCGCGCCAGTCCAGCGTGTCGATTCGCGGCCTCGGTAACAACCCGGCCAGCGATGGCCTGGAGGGCAGCGTCGGGCTTTACATCGATAACGTTTACCTCGGGCGGCCGGGCATGGCGGTGTTCGACCTGATGGACATCGAACAGCTCGAAGTGCTGCGCGGTCCGCAAGGCACGCTGTTCGGCAAGAACACCACCGCCGGCGTGATCAACATCAGCACCCGAGCGCCGACATTTACCCCGGAACGCAGCATTGAAACTTCAGTGGGCGAGGACGGTTACTTCCAGACCAAGGGCACGATTTCCGGCCCGTTGAACGATGAGCTCGCCGGGCGTTTTTCCGCGTATCGCACCCGCAGCGACGGCGACATCAAGAATGAATTCAACGGCCATGATTTGAACGGCGGTTCCCGCGACGGCTTCCGTGGGCAGTTGCTGTACAAGCCCAACGAGTCGTTCAATCTGCGCTGGATCGGCGATTACAACGAAGAGGATTCCAGCGCCGGCACTCGCGTGTTGTACAGCACCGGGCCGACCATCAACGGCGTCAACCTTTACTCGGCACGGGCCGCTGCGGCCGGCGCGACGCTGGTGAATGGCTCGCATCGCAAGGTCAATCTGGACAACGACCAGCACGTCACGGTGCATCAGGGCGGCACGTCGCTGGAGGCCAACTGGACCTTGCCAAACGACTTCACCCTGACGTCGGTCAGTTCCTATCGCTGGTGGAATTTCACCCCGCGCAACGACGATGGCCTGAACGTGCCAGCGAGCTACAACGCCGGGGTTTCGGTGGAGGATAAGCAGTACTCCCAGGAATTCCGCCTCGCCTCGCCCAAGGGTGAATTCTTCGATTACGTGCTCGGCGCCTATTACTTTGGTTCGGACCTGGACAACAAATCCTTCTCCTATTACGGCCCGCAAGCAGACATCTGGAACGGCACGCCACGGGGCGCACTGGCCAACGTCGACAGCGTCGGCAATGGGCATATCGAAACCAACAGTTTTGCGCTGTTCGCCCAAGGGACTTGGCACCTCACACCGCGTCTGGACTTTACCGCCGGCGTTCGTGGCACCTATGAAGAGAAAAACGCCTGGGTGACGCGTGATGCTCCGGTAGGTGGCGCAGCGGTGACGGGGGCGGCGGCCACGGCACGACGCGGTCGTACGGGTGCCTACGACTCCGGCGATCTGAATCAGTACAGCTCAAGCCCTTCCGGCCTGTTGAACCTAAGTTATCGCTTTACCGATGACCTGCTCGGCTACGCGACCTTGTCCCACGGCGAGAAGTCCGGCGGCGTGAACCTCGCGGTCGGCTCCGCACCGACGGCAGGCGCCGACTCGTTGCTGATCGGCACCGAGCGCGCCAACAACGCCGAACTCGGCTTCAAAAGCACCCTGTGGGACCGCCGCCTGCAACTCAACGCCAACGTGTTCTGGACCCAGGTCAACGCCTACCAGACCAACGCCTACGACGACGTCAACCGCGTGCAATACCTGACCAACGCCGGCTCCGTGCGCTCTCGCGGCGTGGAAGTCGAAAGCACGATCATCCCGTGGCGCGGCCTGACCCTGAACCTCAACGGCTCCTTCAACGACGTCAGCTACCTCTCCTACAAAGATGCGCCGTGCCCGCCGGAAGTCAGCTTGCGCCCAGGCGCGCCGGCGTCTTGCGACCTGAGCGGCCATCAGGTGGTCGGTGCCTCGAAATGGATCGGCAACGCCAACGGCGAATACAAATGGAACCTGAGCAACGGTTTCGAAGAGTACGTCACCGCCAGCTACGCCTTCCGCTCCAAAGCCGTGGGCACGGTGGAGGATTCCGATTACGGACAGATCCCGAGTTATGCGGTGGTCAACTTATCCACAGGCCTGCGTGGCGACTTCAACCAGGGGCAGTGGGATGTCTCGCTGTGGCTGAAAAACGCCTTCGATAAAACCTATTACACGACGTTGTGGACCGGCGGGAATGGTGGTTATGAAGGCTTGCTCGGGACGCCTCGGACGTTGGGGGTAACCGGTCGCTATGATTTCTGACTGGCTTAGTACTGTAGGAAGTAATCTTTGATTGTTTCGGAATAACTTATGAAGACTCTGCATAGTAGATATCGCATTTTCGTCGAATAATAAGTCTGTTTCCGCGTGGACAATAAACGATTGTCGAACCATGCTCTGTTTCGTGAGTTTCCAGGAGGAAACTTGCTCTCATCGGAAGACACTTATTTAACAGATAAAGGAAGTCGAACCATGTCGAGCATTAATGGTACTTACGTAAACGACAACGCTGGCGCCAAACTGGTGATTACCGATGGCAACGATTCCAACGGCACCTTCAGCGGTACGTTCAGCCAGGGCGGCGTGAACTACGATGTCAGCTATGGGCATTATCATTTCCAGAACAGCACCGGACAACCTACCACCATCACGTTCACCGGGCTGAATGGCAGCAGTGGTTTTCAAGCATGGTCGTTGTTTTCACCTGACCACAATTACAAAAAAGTTCGTGCGGTGGGTTCCCGTACCAACTTTGATGGCGAAGTAGTGGGTCTGGCTGGAGAGTTCGTCAAGCAGTAAACCGCGCTGTAACAAACAACAGGCTGATGCATTGAACATGCATCAGCCTGTTTTCGTTTGTGGGCGATAACACTGTAGTTAGTTGTAACTCCTCAATACTTTTCTCACAAATCGATGCCTTCCACGAATACTTTCAATGCTCGGAAAGCATCGTTTTTCCGGTGCTTCGCTGCAAGCCTTGTACGACGTGGCTTTGGCGAATTTGACTGCTTTTCATATTCGATCTGGATCTATCCATAACTTTAAAGATTACTTTAAGAGATAAGCGTCTGGCCCAATGATTGGCCCCTCGATACGCCGCGCGGGGGATGGATAAGCGGGTGTATGGGGTTATTCGCAAAGAGACCGCAGGGAGTTAATCAATGGGCAATGTCCAGACCGCCGCCGGCGCACAAGAGGTGCTTTGGCGCCAGGCGCCGAGTGGCGAGTTGGTCGACCTCGGCCGGGTGCATCGCGTGCCGTTGGGCCAGTTGCGTTTGCAGCGGGCGCCCAAGGGTATTTTGAGCCGACGTGAAGCGATCCTGCTTGGCGTGCTGGCGTTGCTGGTGCATGGCGCGGTGATCTATTGGGTCAATCAACAGCCGATCAAAGAACTGCCGATCGTACCGCCAGAAATTCCGCCGATGACCATCGAGTTTTCGCGTCCGGCGCCGCCCGTGGTCGAGCCGCCTCCACCGCCTCCACCTCCACCGCCGCCTCAACCGGTGGTCGAGCCACCGCCGCCGGTGCAAGACGAGTTGGCCGTGAAGCCGCCGCCACCGAAACCGATTCCCAAGCCAAAACCTGTGGTCAAGCCTGTGCCAAAACCGGCTCCCAAAGCCGTCGAGCAACCACCGGCGCCGCCACAACCCGCAGCGCCTGTCGCGGCCCCGGCACCGCCCGCGCCACCAGCGCCGGCACCGGTTACTCCGGCTTCGGCGAATGCGGCGTACCTGAAGAACCCGGCGCCGGAATACCCATCCCTGGCTCAGCGTCGCGGTTGGGAAGGCACGGTGATGTTGCGGGTGCATGTGCTGGCCAACGGCAAGCCCGGTGAAATCCAGATTCAGAAAAGCAGTGGTCGCGATCAGCTCGACGAGGCCGCGTTGAACGCGGTGAAGCGTTGGAGCTTCGTCCCGGCCAAGCAAGGTGATGTTGCCCAGGATGGCTGGGTCAGCGTGCCCATCGATTTCAAGATTCATTAAACCGAAACCAATTTCGCGCGAAAAATTTACACGAGGGAATACATCATGACGTTACTGGCCTCTCCACTTGAATCCATCGAAAGCGCGGTGATTTGGCTGCTGGTGGTTTTTTCCGTAGCCACCTGGGGTTTGGCGTTGCTCAAGGGCGTGCAGTTCGGTCGCCTGAAAGCCCAGGATCGAAAATTTCATAAACAGTTTTGGGCCGCTTCGAGTCTCGACTCGGCGGCCGAATTGAGCGAAACCCAACCGGGTGCGGCGGCGCGTGTGGCCCAGGCGGGTTACGCGGCAATCCAGGTCGGTGAAGCGCCGCCGGCGAATGACTTGAGCCAGGCGATCAATCATCAGGATCGCCTGGAGCGCGCCTTGCGTCAGCAGATCGTCCGCGAGCGCCGTTCGCTGGAAACCGGGCTGGCGGTGGTCGCAAGTATTGGCAGCACCTCGCCGTTCATTGGTTTGTTCGGCACGGTGTGGGGGATCATGGAAGCGTTGAAAGGCATCAGCGCAGCGGGTTCGGCGAGCCTGGAAACAGTCGCGGGGCCGATTGGCGCGGCACTGGTTGCCACGGGTGTGGGGATCGCCGTCGCGGTGCCGGCGGTGCTGGTTTACAACTACTTTTTGCGACGCCTGAAACTGACGGCGGCGGACCTGGATGACTTCGCCCATGACTTCTACAGCCTGGCGCAGAAGAGTTCGTTCCGCCTGCTGATTCACCCGACCTCGCACAAAGTGGTCGCTCAGGGCGGCGCGCAGAAAGTGAAGGAGGCGTCCTGATATGGCCTTCTCCACGCAAGACAGTGATGAGGTGCTGAGCGAGATCAACGTAACGCCGCTGGTGGACGTGATGCTGGTGCTGCTGGTGGTGTTTATCGTCACCGCGCCGCTGCTGACCAACGCGATCCCGATCAACCTGCCCAAGACCGAGGCCGTGGCCCCGGTGGAGCAGAAAGATCCGCTAGTGGTGAGCATCGATGGTGCCGGCAAGTTGTTTATCAACAAGGATGAAATCCAGCCGGACTTGCTGGAATTCAACCTCAAGTCGGCGAAGGCCAAGGACCCCGAAGTGCGCGTGCAATTGCAGGCCGATGACGGGGTGAATTACGGCGAAGTGGCGCGCGCGATGGCGTCCATTGAGCGGGCGGGGATTACCAAGTTGTCGGTGATTACCGCGCGCTAACAGATTTCAAGTTTTCCGGGGCCGTCTCCTTGGCAGGGTGCGGCCCTTTTTTTATTCCGCGATAGATGCCGCCCCACCGGACCCTGTGGGAGCGAGCTTGCTCGCGATAGCAGTAGTTCAGTCAGCATCAATGTTGAATGTCAGGGCCCCATCGCGAGCAAGCTCGCTCCCACAGGGGAATACTGTTCATATTCGATATAGGTCTTAATAAATAGCTTCTTATTCCTTAACGAATATAACTCTCATCCCTATACTCGATCAGGAACAGACAAGCAGCAGGAGAGCTCCCCATGCGCAACGAATCAATTCGCTACCTGATTGTGCCGGGCTGGCAAGGATCGCCAGAAGATCATTGGCAAACACATTGGCAGAACAGTCTGCCGAACAGTGCACGAGTGGAGCAGGCCGATTGGCTGACGCCGCGCCGTGAAGACTGGGTCGCGGCGCTGGCCGAGGCAATTGCCGCCGACAGCACGCCGGTGATCCTGATCGCCCACAGCCTGGGTTGCATCACCGTTGCCCATTGGGCGGCCACAGCGCCACTGAATTTCCTGCGTCAGGTGCGCGGTGCCTTGCTGGTCGCGCCCGCAGACGTCGAGCGTCCGGCCTGCGCACCGGCCTTGCGTAACTTTGCACCGATCCCGACCACGTTGCTGCCGTTCCCGAGCCAGGTTGTCAGCTCCGATAACGACAGCGCCGTCAGCGCGCCGCGTGCGATGGAGCTGGCCCGTAATTGGGGTGCCGAGGCGGGGATCCTGGCGGGTGCCGGGCACATCAACGTCAAGTCCGGTCACCAGCGCTGGGAGCAGGGCTTTGCCTATCTCTATCGCCTGCAAAACCGCATGGAGCATCACGCCCTGCGCCGCGCTTAAATTTTATTTTTAACGCCCCCGTCTCCCGGCGGCTTTGGGCGGGAGTCTGCCATGAGTTTTGAAACTTTCGGTCAGCCATTGCTGACCTTCCCCGACGCCGAAAAAAGTCCCCTGAGCATCCGCGCCAAGGCGCTGGTATTCGTCGATCCGCGTTCGCGGCAGTTGCGCCAGGAACTGGAGCAACTGGCCCCGCGCTCCATTTCCGTATTGATTCGCGGTGAAACCGGCAGCGGCAAGGAGTTGCTCGCGCGGCACATCCACCGAGCGAGTGATCGTGGCGGGTTGTTCGTCTCGGTCAATTGCGGCGCGATCAGCCCGACCTATGCCGATGCCGAATTGTTCGGTTATGCCGCCGGCAGTTACACCGGTTCGGCCAGCAGTCGTGCCGGTTGGTTCGGCTCGGCCAATGGCGGGACGCTGTACCTGGATGAGATCGGCGATTTGCCGCTGCCGATCCAGATCAAACTGCTCTCGGCGCTGGAAAACCACGAAGTCACCCGCGTCGGCGCGCACCAGCCGAGCCCGGTGGACGTGCGCCTGGTCGCGGCTACCAGCATCGACCTGGCTCAAGCGGTGGCGGCCGGGAAATTCCATGAACGGCTTTATCACTACCTCAGCGAAGGCCAGCTCGAATTGCCGGCGCTGCGTGAGCGGGTGGGCGACATCCTGTCCCTCGCGGAATACTTTCTGGGCATCTATAGCCAGCGCCTGGACCTGCCGGTGCCGTTGATCAGCGAAGCCGCGCAACAGGTGTTGGAGGCGCACAGTTGGCCGGGCAATACCCGGGAGCTGGAGAATGTCATCCACTTTGCGCTACTGGTCAGCACCGGGGATGAGATCTTGCCCGAGCATTTGAATCTGCCGGAAGCATTGCCGTCGTTGGCGCAGATTGAACGGCAACTCAAACAGATCCTCGCCAGTGGTTCCGCTGCGGAGCAAACAGCCCTGAAACAACTCCTCAACAACGCCGGACTCCTGTAGGAGCAAAGCTTGCTCGCGAACCAAGCAACGCGGTGTCTCAGGAAGGACGCCTCTCCCTGTAGGAGCGAAGCTTGCTCGCGAACCAGACAACGCGGTGTGTCAGGAAGGACGCTTTCCCTGTAGGAGCAAAGCTTGCTCGCGAACCAAGCAACGCGGTGTATCAGGAAGGACGCCTTCGCGGGCAAGCCTCGCTCCTACGGGGTAATGTGCGGGCCAGAGCTGTATGAACAAAATGGAATATGAAAGTGAATAAAAGATATTGTTCGGGAATAAAAAATCCCGGTATTGTCCGCTTCACGCCAGCGATAGCACTTCACTGGCACACGTACTAATAGCCGTCGCCATTGAGCGACCGTGATTTTCGATAAGGACACTGCATGAAAAAGGTTCTGTTGTTCACCGCATTGGCGGCTGCCCTGACTGCGGGCCTGGCCCAGGCTGGCGAGAAACTGGTGGTTGCGGCGACCCCGGTTCCACACGCCGAGATTCTCGAACTGATCAAACCGACCCTCGCCAAAGAAGGCGTGGATCTGGAAATCAAAGTCTTCACCGACTACGTTCAGCCGAACGTGCAGGTCGATCAGAAGCGTCTGGACGCCAACTACTTCCAGACCCTGCCGTACCTGAAGAGCTTCAACGAGGGCAAAGGCACCAACCTTGTCACCGTGATCGGCGTGCACGTCGAACCGTTCGGCGGCTACTCGAAGAAAGTCAAAACCCTGGCTGAGCTGAAAGATGGCGCAACCATCGCTATCCCGAACGAAGGCAGCAACAGCGGCCGTGCCCTGATCCTGCTGCAGAAGGCGGGCCTGATCGAGTTGAAAGACCCGAAAAACGCTTTGGCTACCCCGAAAGACATCGCCAAGAACCCGCACAACTTCAAGTTCAAGGAACTGGAATCGGCCATGCTGCCGCGTGTTCTGGACCAGGTCGACCTGGACATGATCAACACCAACTACGCGCTGGAAGCTGGCCTGAATCCGGCTAAAGATGCGCTGGTAATTGAAGGTGCAGATTCGCCTTACGTGAACTTCCTGGTGGCTCGTCCGGACAACAAGGACAGCGACGCAATCCAGAAACTGGCCAAGGCCCTGACCAGCCCGGAAGTGAAAGCGTTCATCGCCAAGAAGTACAACGGCGCGGTATTGCCGGCGTTCTGATTCGACGCAGCTTTAAACCCCTTCAAGGTTTCAACGCCGACGGCTTATATAGCGTTGGCGTTTTTTATTGGCCCGAAGATCAAGAGATCGCAGCCTCGTTTCACTCGACAGCTCCTACATTGAATGCGTATCCCTGTAGGAGCTGTCGAGTGAAACGAGGCTGCGATCTCTTGCTTTTTAAGGTCTAGGCCACCCCGGCCTTCAATGCCCGGCGCAACGCCACCAGCAATTTCACGATGTCCTGCGGGTCCAGCGGTTGCGGCACTTTTGCGTCAGCCATTTTCTCTTCCTTGTGATGGTTCGGCCGGGGGAGTCTGGCCAAAAGCTGTGCGTCCTTGGAGTGGCTTTTTGAAAAATAGATCCTTCCTACAGCGCAAAGGAAAATAGTCGTCTTCCGTTGTCGCCGCAAATCCGTGGGTTAGTTTTTTGCGTGATATCAATATGCTTTAACGGTATTTAAATTCTTCTTTTTATACCTTTAAAGTCGGTGCCTGCCGGGTGGTTATCCACTGCCCATGGACTGCACCACCGTCGCTTACCGAGCGGCGTCCAGGATGTTCAATGACCTTCGATTACGCTTTTATCCTCAGCACCCTGCCGGCGTTTCTCAAAGCCGTGGGCGTGACGCTGCAGGTCGGCTTCATCGCCATCGGCACGTCGCTGCTGGTGGCGCTGATCAACGCGACGATCCTGGTGTTCCGCACGCCTTACCTGCAGCGCCTGGTCGGGCTGTACGTGGAGCTGGCGCGCAACACCCCGCTGTTGATCCAGCTGTTCTTCGTCTACTTCGCCCTGCCGGCGCTGGGTATTAGCGTTTCCGGTTTTGCGGCAGCGATCATCACCATGACCTTTCTTGGCGGCGCTTACCTCACGGAAGTGCTGCGGGCCGGTGTGGACGCGGTGCCCCAGGCGCAACTTGAATCCGGTCGCTCCATCGGCTTGTCCCACGGCCAATTGCTGCGCTACGTGATCCTGCCGCAAGCCGGCATCCTCAGCTTGCCGTCGCTGTTCGCCAATTTCATTTTCCTGCTCAAGGAAACCACCGTGGTCTCGGCGGTGGCGGTGCCGGAGATTCTCTACACCACCAAAAGCTACATCGCGCTCTATTACAAAACCTACGAAATGCTCGCCGTGTTGACGCTGATTTGCGTGCTGTTGTTCTTGCCGCTGTCGCTGCTGCTCAGCCGTCTGGAAAGGAGGCTCCAGCATGGCCAGTTCGGGTCTTGAGTTGCTGTGGGTGTCGTTGCCGCAACTGGGCAAGGGCGCTGCGCAAACTTTGTCGATATCGTTTCTGAGCATCGCCATCAGCACCGTTGGCGGCGTGCTTTACGGTGTGCTGCGCACGCTGAATTCGAAATGGCTGAACGCGATCCTGCGGGTCTATCTGGAACTGTTCCGGGCGATCCCGGTGCTGGTCTGGCTGTACCTGCTGTTCTTCGGCCTGCCGATTTTCTTTGGCCTGAGCATCCCGAGCTTCTGGTGCGCGGTGCTGGTGTTGTCGCTATGGGGCGCGAGCGAGGTCGGCGAAGTGGTGCGTGGCGCGCTGTTGTCGTTGCCGCGCGGCCAGCGTGAGGCGGGGTTGTCGATTGGCCTGAATGGCCCGCAACTGTTCGGCTACGTGCTGCTGCCCCAGGCGCTGAAACGCATGACGCCGCCGACCATCAACGTCTACACGCGGATCATCAAGACCAGCTCCCTGGCGGTGCTGATCGGCGTGGTGGACGTGATCAAGGTCGGCCAGCAGATCATCGAGCGCACCTACGAATCGGTGCTGATCTACGGCGCTCTTTTCCTGTTTTTCTTTTTCATCTGCTACCCGCTTTCGGCCGCCTCGCGCGTGCTGGAGCGGCGCTGGACGCAAGCATGAGCGCATTGATCGAGTTCAAGGGTTTCAACAAGTTTTTCGGCGAGCAACAGGTGCTCAAAGAGATCGACCTGAGCGTGAAATCAGGCGAGGTGATCGTCATCCTTGGCCCCAGTGGCTGCGGTAAAAGCACTTTGCTGCGCTGCCTCAACGGCCTGGAAGTCGCTCACAGCGGCAGTTTGAACTTCAATGGCCGCGAGTTGCTCGACAAGGGCACTGACTGGCGCGACGTGCGCCAGCAGATCGGCATGGTGTTCCAGAGTTATCACCTGTTCCCGCACATGAACGTGCTCGAAAACTTGCTGCTCGGCCCGGTCAAAGTGCAGAAACGTGATCGCCGCGACGCCCGTGCCCAGGCCGAAGCGTTGCTCGAACGCGTGGGCCTGCTGGACAAGCGCGATGCCTATCCGCGCCAGCTCTCTGGCGGGCAGCAGCAACGCATCGCGATCGTCCGTTCGCTGTGCATGAACCCCAAGGTCATGTTGTTCGATGAAGTCACCGCCGCCCTCGACCCGGAAATGGTCAAGGAAGTGCTGGAAGTGATTCAGGGCCTGGCCCGCGAAGGCATGACCCTGTTGATCGTCACCCACGAAATGGCCTTCGCCCGCGCCGTGGCCGACCGCATCGTGTTCATGGACGCCGGGCGCATCCTCGAACAAAACCCTCCCGAGCTTTTCTTTACGAACCCGCAAACCGCACGAGCGCAGCAGTTCCTGGAGAAATTCTCCTACGTCGAAGCCCTGCCCAAAAAGACTCAAACAAAGGAACTGGAACCGCTATGAAAACTGCCAAGTCTTCACTCTTTTTACTGCCGCTGCTCGGCCTCGCGCTGCTGGCTGGCTGCAACAAATCCGAAGAAACGCCGAAGCCGAAAGTCGCCAGCGAAAGCGCGGCACCGGCCAGCTACCTGGACAAAATCAAAGCCCGGGACAAGCTGATTGTCGGCGTGTTTACCGACAAACCGCCGTTTGGTTTCGTCGACGAGGCCGGGCGCTATGTTGGCTTCGATACCGACATCGGCCGTCAATTCGCCAAGGATCTGCTGGGCGATGAAAACAAAGTCGAGTTCGTCGCGGTGGAACCGGCCAGCCGGATTCCGTTCCTGCAAAGCGACAAGGTCGACCTGATCCTGGCCAACATGACCGTGACCCCAGAGCGCAAGGAAGCGGTGGAATTCACCAACCCGAACCTCAAGGTCGCGGTGCAAGCGCTTGTCCCACAGGGCAGCTCGGTGAAAAACCTCGATGACCTGGCGAGCCGCACCACCATCGTCACCACCGGCACCACCGCCGATATCTGGCTGACCAAGAATCACCCGGACTGGAAACTGCTGAAGTTCGAGAAAAACTCCGAGTCCCTGCAAGCCCTGGCCAATGGTCGCGGCGACGCCTATGCGCAAGACAACCTGGTGCTGTTCAGCTGGGCCAAGCAGAACCCGGGCTATCGCGTGCTCGCACAAACCCTCGGTGCCGAAGCGCCGATTGCGCCGGCAGTGAAGAAGGGCAACATCGAACTGCGGGACTGGGTGAATGTCGAGTTGGCGAAGTTGGGTGAAGAGAAGTATCTGCTCAAGCTGTACGACCAATATGTGCGTAAAGAACTGAGCGATGACACCAAGCCTGAGAGCGTGATTGTCGAGGGTGGGAAGTGGCAGGGGTGATTCCTCGTTGACCTTGCGGCCGCCTTCGCGAGCAGGCTCGCTCCCACAGGAGTCAGGTAATCCCTGTGGGAGCGAGCCTGCTCGCGAAAGCGGTCTAACAGGCGCCGCTCAATCCGGCCAATGCCACGCCGGTTCATCCAGCATCCGCTGGCCGACGATCCCGGTCTGGCCCAGGGTCTTCTCCAGCACAATGCAATTGCACTCCGGGTCTTCCTGCAACGCCGAGATCAACCGCCGGGCATGGGACACCACCCACACCTGACACTGCCCGGACACCCGGATAATCAACCGCGCCAACGCCGGCAACAGGTCCGGGTGCAGGCTGGTTTCCGGCTCGTTCAGCACCATCAATGACGGTGGTCGCGGCGTCAGCAGTGCGGCGACCAACAGCAAGTAACGCAACGTGCCGTCCGACAACTCCGCCGCCGACAATGGCCGCAGCAATCCTTCCTGATAAAACTCGATGGCAAACCGTCCACCCTGCAACGGCGCGATGTTCAGCCTTGCGCCGGGAAACGCATCGCTGATCGCCGCTTGCAACGCTTCGGGATCGCCGATTTCACTGATCGTCTGCAACGCCGCCGCCAGGTCGCGACCGTCGTGGTGCAGCACCGGCGTGCGCGTACCCAGTTGCGGCTGACGCACCGGGGCATCGGCGTCGCTGCGAAAGTGATCGTAGAAACGCCAGCGGCGGATGAATTCACGCAAATGCATGACTTCCGGCGAGGTGCGAAAACTGCCGACCTGATCGAACAAACTGTCGAAATTCGGCGTGTGCTGGGCCAGCACGTCCCAATTGCGCCCTTCACGGGCGCGGATCATCGGGCCTTCACGGTCCACCAGCAGACTGGCCGGGCGATAGAGCGGTCCGGCCCAGATGCATTCCTTTTTGATTTCCGGGTCGAGGGAAAAATAGGACTGTGTCGGCGCAGGCAACCCCAGGGCAATCGAATAACTGAAGTCTTCCCCGGCAAATCCCAGGCGCAGACGTTTGACACCGTGGCGCACGCTGGACTCGATCGGCACTTCACCGTTGCGCATGCGTCGAGTGATGTTTTCCGGCCCGGCCCAGAACGTCGAATCCAGCCCACCCTCTCGGGCCAGCGCGTTGACCACGCCACCCTGGGCGGTTTCCGCCAACAGGCGCAAGGCGCGATAGAGGTTGGACTTGCCGCTGCCATTGGGGCCGGTGATCAGGTTCAGCCGGCCCAGCGGGATCACCAATTTGTTGATCGAGCGGTAATTGGCCACCGCGAGGGTTTTAAGCATAAGAGCTTCCTACTGCATAGGCGGCCAGTTTGCCTTATTGTCGGCCACATGGAGATCCCTTGTGGGAGCGGGCTTTTGTGGCGAGGGGGCTTGCCCCCGTTGGGCTGCGAAGCGGCCCCGCTGTTTTCTCAGATACACCGCATCTGCAGCTATTGCGACTGCTGCGCAGTCGAACGGGGGCAAGCCCCCTCGCCACAGGTTATTCGCTGGGTCACAGGGTTTGCAGCAAACCCGTGCGTGCGTGGAACCCTGTTCTAAGCTCACAGTCGTATCGTCACTTGCACGTTCGTACAACGAAAAGGAGTCTGCATGGCGGGTACCGGATTGAAAATTGTGGTGGGGCTGGGCGTGTTCGCGCTGCTGACCGCTTGCGGCGATAAGAAACCGGTCGAAAAAGACCTGCCGCGAGTCTTCGTGCAAGCGGTCAAACCCGCGGATTACGCCGCTTCGGTGACCCTCACCGGCGATGTCCAGGCACGGGTGCAGACCGAGTTGTCGTTCCGCGTTGGCGGCAAGATCATCCAGCGCATGGTCGATGTCGGTGACCGGGTGTCCGCCAAACAGGTGCTCGCCAAGCTCGATCCGAAGGATTTGCAGACCAACGTCGATTCGGCCCAGGCCCAGGTCGTCGCCGAACAGGCGCGGGTCAAACAAACCGCCGCCGCGTTCGTGCGCCAGCAAAAACTCCTGCCCAAGGGCTACACCAGCCAGAGCGAATACGATGCGGCCCAGGCTGCGTTGCGCAGTAGCCAGAGCGCCCTGACCGCCGCCCAGGCGCAACTGGCCAATGCCCGCGAGCAACTGAGCTACACCTCGCTGATCTCCGAAGCCCCCGGCGTGATTACCGCGCGCCAGGCTGAAGTCGGCCAGGTGGTGCAAGCCACGGTGCCGATTTTCAGCCTGGCCCGGGACGGTGAGCGCGACGCGGTGTTCAACGTCTACGAATCACTGCTGGCCGAACCGCCCTCGGACAAATCGTTGGTGGTCAGCTTGCTCGACAACCCCGCGATCAAAACCACCGGCACTGTCCGGGAAATCACCCCGGCGGTGTCCGCGCAGACCGGCACCGTGCAAGTCAAAGTCACCCTGCATGGCCTGCCCGATGGTATGCAACTCGGCTCGGTGGTCAGCGCCACAGCGAAGACGCCGGGCAAATCCGCGGTGGAATTGCCTTGGTCGGCCCTGACCAAAAACCTCAGCGACCCGGCCGTGTGGCTGGTGGACGCCGACGGCAAGGCGCAACTGCACACCGTCACCGTCGGCCGTTACCTGACCGGCAAAGTCATCATCAGCGGCGGCCTGGACGGTGGTGAAAAAGTCATCATCGCCGGCGGCCAGTTACTGCACCCGGGAATGAAAGTGGAAATCGCCGAAAACACCTACAAGGATTTGGCACCGGGAGCCGACCAATGAAGCGTCTGATGCTGTTGTCTGCCGGCCTGCTGCTGGCCGCCTGCTCCAAAGAAGAACCACCGCCGGAGCCGGTGCGCCCGGTGCTGTCCATCGAGGTCAAATCCCTGAATCAGGAAGACCTTGGGCGCTTCGCCGGCAGCATCCAGGCGCGCTACGAAAGCAATATCGGCTTCCGCGTGCCGGGCCGTATCGCCAGCCGTAATGTCGATGTCGGCGCTGAAGTCGAGAAGGGCGCGTTGCTCGCGACCCTCGACCCCACCGATCAGCAGAACCAGTTGCGCTCCGCCGAGGGCGATCTGGCGCGTATCCAGGCGCAGTTCATCAACGCCCAGGCCAACGCCCGTCGGCAGCAAGCGCTGTTTGATCGTGGCGTCGGCGCCCAGGCGCAACTGGACATCGCGCAGACCGACCTGAAAACCACCCAGGCGTCCCTCGATCAGGCCAAGGCTGCGGTCGATCAGTCCAAGGACCAACTCAACTACGTGCAACTGCGCACCGATCACAAAGCCATCGTCACCGCGTGGAACGCCGAGGCCGGGCAAGTCGTTACCGCCGGCCAGCAAGTGGTGACCCTGGCGCAACCGGACATCAAGGAAGCGGTGATCGACCTGCCGGACACCTTGGTCGATCAACTGCCGACGGACGTGGTGTTTCAGGTCGCCTCGCAACTGGACCCGAGCATCACCAGCACCGCGATCATCCGCGAAATCGAACCCCAGGCCCAAAGCGCAACCCGCACCCGTCGCGCCCGCCTGACCCTGACCGAAACACCGCCGGGCTTTCGCCTCGGCACGGCAATCAGCGTGACCCTCAGTTCGGCGATCAAACCGCGTCTGGAACTGCCGGTCAGCGCCCTGCAAGAAGTCGATGGCAAAACCCGCATCTGGGTGATCGATCCGCAAAACCAGACCGTTTCCCCACGGGACGTCAACCTGATCAGCCGCACCGATGCAACGGTGGTGCTGGCCGACGGCGTGAAGTCCGGTGAGCGCGTGGTCAGCGCCGGTGTGAACAGCCTGAAACCCGGGCAAAAAGTCAAAATCGACGAGGAAAGCCCGCGATGAAAGGGAGTTTCAACTTATCCGAATGGGCCCTCAAACATCAGTCGTTCGTCTGGTATTTGATGTTCGTCGCGCTGCTGATGGGCGTGTTCTCGTACATGAACCTGGGCCGCGAGGAAGACCCCTCGTTCACCATCAAAACCATGGTGATCCAGACCCGCTGGCCGGGTGCGACCCAGGAAGAAACCCTCAAGCAAGTCACGGACCGCATCGAGAAAAAGCTCGAAGAACTCGACTCCCTCGACTACGTGAAAAGCTACACGCGACCCGGCGAATCCACGGTGTTCGTCTATCTGCGCGACACCACCAGTGCCAAGGACATCCCGGAAATCTGGTACCAGGTGCGCAAGAAGATCAACGACATTCGCGGCGACTTCCCCCAAGGCCTGCAAGGGCCGGGGTTCAACGACGAATTCGGTGATGTGTTCGGTTCGGTGTATGCCTTCACCGCCGACGGCTTGTCGATGCGCCAGTTGCGCGATTACGTGGAGCAGGTGCGCGCCGCAATTCGTGACGTACCGGGGCTGGGCAAGGTCGAGATGGTCGGCGAGCAGGATGAAGTCCTCTACCTGAACTTCTCCACACGCAAACTCGCCGCGCTGGGCATCGATCAGCGTCAGGTAGTGCAAAGCCTGCAATCGCAGAACGCCGTGACCCCTGCGGGTGTGATCGAGGCCGGGCCGGAACGGATTTCCGTGCGCACCTCGGGGCAGTTCGCGTCCGAGAAAGACCTGGCCAACGTCAACCTGCGGCTCAACGACCGCTTCTATCGCTTGGCCGATATCGCTGAAATTAGCCGTGGTTACGTCGACCCGGCCACCCCGGAATTCCGCTTCAACGGTCATTCGGCCATCGGCCTCGCGATTGCGATGAAGAAGGGCGGCAACATCCAGGAATTCGGCAAGGCCCTGCACCAGCGCATGACCGACCTGACCGCCGACCTGCCGGTGGGCGTCGGCGTGCACAACGTGTCCGACCAGGCCGATGTGGTGGAAAAAGCCGTCGGCGGCTTCACCAGTGCGCTGTTCGAAGCGGTGGTGATCGTGCTGATCGTCAGCTTCATCAGCCTCGGCGTGCGCGCCGGCCTGGTGGTGGCGTGCTCGATTCCGCTGGTGCTGGCCATGGTCTTCGTGTTCATGGAATACAGCGGCATCACCATGCAGCGGATTTCCCTCGGCGCGCTGATCATCGCCCTCGGCCTGTTGGTGGACGACGCGATGATCACCGTCGAGATGATGGTCACGCGCCTGGAAATGGGCGAAACCAAGGAGCAGGCGGCGACGTTCGCCTACACATCGACCGCGTTCCCGATGCTCACGGGTACGCTGGTGACCGTGGCCGGGTTTGTGCCGATTGGCTTGAACGCCAGCTCCGCCGGTGAGTACACCTTCACGCTGTTTGCGGTAATCGCCGTGGCGATGCTGGTGTCGTGGGTGGTCGCGGTGCTGTTCGCTCCGGTGATCGCGGTGCACATCCTCAGCACCAACGTGAAACCGCATTCCGCCGAGCCGGGTCGCATCGGTCGGGCGTTCAATGGCGGGATGTTATGGGCCATGCGCAATCGCTGGTGGGCGATCGGCATCACCATCGCGCTGTTCGTGGCGTCGGTGTTTTCCATGCAGTTCGTGCAGAACCAGTTTTTCCCGTCCTCGGATCGCCCGGAAATCCTCGTCGACCTCAACCTGCCGCAAAACGCCTCGATCGACGAAACCCGCAAAGCCGTGGACAAGCTCGAAGCGACGTTCAAGGACGACCCGGACATCGTGCGCTGGAGTACTTACATCGGCGAGGGCGCGATTCGTTTCTACCTGCCTCTCGACCAGCAATTGCAGAACCCGTATTACGCGCAATTGGTGATCGTCAGCAAAGGACTGGAATCGCGCGCCGCGCTCAGCCAGCGCTTGAATGAGCGCCTGCGCAAAGACTTTGTCGGCATCGGCAGTTATGTCCAGGCCCTGGAAATGGGCCCGCCAGTGGGACGGCCGATTCAGTACAGGGTCAGCGGCAAGGACATCGATCAAGTGCGCAAACACGCGATCGAATTGGCCACCGAACTCGACAAGAACTCACACATCGGCGAGATCATTTACGACTGGAACGAGCCGGGCAAAGTCCTGCGTATCGACATCGCCCAGGACAAGGCGCGGCAACTGGGGCTGTCGTCGGAAGACGTGGCGAACCTGATGAACAGCATCGTCGTTGGTTCGCCGATCACTCAGGTGGACGATGATATTTACCTGATCAACGTCGTCGGTCGCGCCGAGGATGCTGAGCGTGGCACGCCGGAAACCTTGCAGAACCTGCAGATTGTGACGCCGAGCGGCACCTCGATTCCGTTGCTGGCCTTCGCCACGGTGCGTTATGAGCTTGAGCAACCGCTGGTGTGGCGCCGCGACCGCAAACCGACCATCACCATTAAGGCGGCGGTGCGCGACGAGATTCAGCCGACTGACCTGGTGAAACAGCTGCAACCGACTATCGATAAATTCGCTAGCGGTTTGCCGGTGGGTTACAAGGTCGCGACTGGCGGCACAGTCGAGGAAAGCGGCAAGGCCCAGGGGCCGATTGCCAAGGTGGTGCCGCTGATGCTGTTCTTGATGGCGACGTTCCTGATGATTCAGCTGCACAGCGTGCAGAAGCTGTTCCTGGTGGCCAGCGTCGCGCCGCTCGGCTTGATCGGCGTGGTGCTGGCGCTGATCCCGACCGGCACGCCGATGGGCTTCGTGGCGATCCTCGGGATCCTGGCGCTGATCGGCATCATCATTCGCAACTCAGTGATTCTGGTGACGCAGATCGATGCGCTGGAGAAGGAAGGCCTGGCACCGTGGGATGCGGTAGCGCAAGCGACGGAACATCGTCGCCGGCCGATCCTGCTGACGGCGGCTGCGGCGAGTCTGGGGATGATCCCGATTGCGAGGGAAGTGTTCTGGGGGCCGATGGCCTACGCGATGATTGGCGGGATTATCATCGCGACGCTGCTGACGCTGCTGTTTTTGCCGGCGCTGTATGTGGCCTGGTACAAAATCCGCGAGCCGAAGAAAGAAGCGCAGTAAGGCGAGCGCTTCGCGCTCTATTCGCGAGCAGGCTCGCTCCCACAGTGGAACGCATTCCAATGTGGGAGCGAGCCTGCTCGCGAAAGCGGCGGCCCTGCCTACGCTGATCTACGCCAAACACTCGCCAACCAAGGCTGTTGCTCCCGAGGCAACCCCGCCGGCCGGTAGTAATGCTCCAACTCGACAAAACCGGCTTCGGTCAGCAGTTCCTGCCACGCCTGCAAATCGTGATAAGCCCCATACCGCGGTCCGTTCCAGCCTTCCTGATTCTCACCACGTGGATTGGAACTGAACAACACCCCACCCGGTTTCAACGCCCCGCGTAATTCCTGCAACACACGAGGCAATTCCTGGCGCGGAATATGAAACAGCACCGCATTGGCGAAAATCCCGTCGAAGCGCTCAACCGGCAGATCCAGCTTCAGGAAGTCCTGCTGCCAGACCTCGCACCCACTGTCCTCCCGCGCCATCTGCGCAAACTTTTCCGAGCCATCAAGCCCAACGGCGATATGGCCCATGCGCGTAAACATCTGCAAATCCCGCCCCGGCCCGCAGCCGAAATCGAGAATGCTGAACGGTGCCTCACCCTGGATGTGCCGCAGCAACGCATCAATGTTCTGGCTGACATCGTGATCACGCGTGCCTTCACGAAAACCTTCGGCCACCGAGTTGTAATGGCCTAGGGTGGTGGCGGTGATTTGCTGGAGGTCGTCGGGGGTTTGTTTCATGGTCGGCTGCGCAGGCAATGGGGATTTGCCGAATATACGCCATCAACCTTGGGGCTGCTGCGCAGCCATTCGCGGGCAAGCCTCGCTCCTACAGTTGAGCGCACTCCCCTGTAGGAGCGAGGCTTGCCCGCGAAGGCGATATCACTGACGACAAATGACTTCCCCGCTCAGCGTTTGTTAAGCCCCCGTGCGAGGCGATCCCCGCCGAGTTGAATAATCGCCACCAACACCACCAGCAACACAATCACCGTCAACATGATCTGGCTGTCAAAGCGCTGATACCCGTACCGATACGCGATGTCCCCGAGCCCGCCCGCACCAATCGCCCCGGCCATGGCCGAGGAGTTGATCATCGTCACCAGCGTAATGGTGAAACCGCCGACAATCCCCGGCAGCGCCTCAGGCAACAGCACATGCCAGACGATATGCCAGCGCCGGCAACCCATCGCTTGCGCCGCTTCGATCAAGCCGTGATCGACCTCGCGCAAGCTCACTTCGGCAATCCGCGCAAAGAACGGCGTAGCGGCAATGGTCAACGGAACAACCGCAGCCCACACGCCGTAAGTGGTGCCGACGATCAACCGCGTAAACGGAATCAGCGCCACCATCAGAATCAAAAACGGAATCGAGCGAAACAGGTTCACGAACGCGCCCAGCACGCGGTTCAACGCGGGTGCCTGGTAGATGCCGCCCTTGTCGCTGGTGACCAAGATCACCGCCATTGGAATCCCCGCCAGCAGCGCGATCAGCGATGACACGCCAACCATCAGGAAGGTGTCGATAAAGCCCTGAAGCAAGCGATCAAACCACATAACCCAGCACCTCCACCTGTTGCGCCCAGTTGCCGGCGCGCTGACGCAATTCCTCGGCGCCCAGGGACGAACCTGCCACCGCCAACAGCAATTGCCCTAGCGCGTGCCCCTGAATCCGCTCTACGCCGCCCTGCAGCAGGCGCACGCGGCCACTGAGGGCGGCAAACAGCGCTGCCAGATCCGGTTCGTCCGTGGCGCTGCCGGTGAATTGCAAGCGCAGCACAACCGCTGCGGCAGAAGATTGAGGCTGAGCTTGTAGGCGACTCTGCAATTCCTCCGGCAAGGCGTGTTGCAGCGGCGCGAGCAAGGTCTTGCTGACCTCATGCTGCGGATTGCCAAACACTTCCCACACCGGCCCTTGCTCGACGACACGCCCGTGCTCGAGCACTACAACGCGGTCGCAGATGTCGCGAATCACTGCCATCTCGTGAGTGATCAGCACGATGGTCAAACCCAGGCGCTGATTGATCTCGCGCAGCAAGCCGAGGATCGATTGCGTTGTCTCAGGATCCAGCGCCGAAGTCGCTTCGTCGCACAGCAGAATTTCCGGGTCGTGCACCAATGCGCGGGCGATGCCGACGCGTTGTTTCTGTCCGCCGGAAAGCTGCGCCGGGTAGGCCTTGTGCTTCTCTTGCAGGCCTACCAGTTCCAGCAGTTCGCGGACTTTCTGCTCGCGTTTTTCCTTGGGCACACCGGCGACTTTCAACGGCAACTCAACGTTCTGCCAAACCGTCTTGGCCGACATCAGGTTGAAGTGCTGGAAGATCATGCCGATCCGCCGACGCAGCGCGACCAAACGGTCTTCATCGAACTCGCCGATATCGATCTGATCGATCAGCACGCGCCCGGTGCTCGGTTGCTCCAGGCGATTGATGGTGCGGATCAACGATGACTTGCCGGCGCCGCTGCGGCCGATGATGCCGAACACTTCACCGCGCTGGATCGCCAGATCGATGCCGTGCAACGCCGCCACCGGACCTTGCTGACCGTTGTAGGTTTTGCCCAGGCCAATGAAGCGCACGTGAGCGCGATTCAGGTCCGGGTGCAGTTCGGCTTGTGCGGCTTTATGGGGCTCTGGAATATCCAGTCGCCGTTGAATCGCGGCCGTCATTTTCAGCTTTCCCAACCGGCTTGATACAGCTTGCCATGGGCCTTATCTAACGCGGCACGTACGGCTGGCGAGTGCTGGTAGATGTCGACGAATTTGATCAGGCGCGGATCGGTTTTGCTTTTTGGCTGGATCACGAACTGGATCACATATTCCTTGTGATCGAGGCCGTCGAACAGCAGCGCCGAGCCGGCATCGAAGGTCTTCGCCAGGCGAATGTAGGCCGGGTAGCCCTGGACCAGATCGGCGTCGTCATAGGCGCGCACCAGTTGCACGGCTTCGACCTGGAGGATCTTGATCTTCTTCGGGTTGGCGATGATGTCTTCTTCGGTGGCCTTGTAGCCAACACCCGGCTTGAGCGTGATCAGCCCGGCCTTGGCCAGCAGTTGCAGGCCGCGACCGCTGTTGATCGGGTCGTTGGCGATGGCCACGCTGGCGCCTTCTGGCAACTCGTCGAAGCTTTTGTATTTCTTCGAGTAGAGGCCGACGTTGTTGATGATCCCCGGCGCGAACGGCACCAGGTCAAACCCGGCGGCAGCCTTGGCGTTCTCCAGGAACGGCACGTGCTGGAAGTAATTCACGTCGATGTCGCCAGCGGCGAGGCTGACGTTCGGGGCGATCCAGTCGGTGAACTCCACGAGCTCGACTTTCAGGCCTTGTTTGGAGGCCTCTTCGACGGCGGCCTCCAGCGGAACGGCGAATGCGGCGGTGGTGCCGACTTTCAGCGGTGCATCGGCGGCGAAGGTGACGGAGCTGAAGAGGCCGAGGGCCAGGGCCAGTGCTTTGACTGGGTGGGAGAGGAGCTTCTTGGTCATGATGGTTATTCCAGTCAGTGCATAAAATTTGGGGTGTTTGGGCGGGCCTCTTCGCGGGCAAGCCTCGCTCCTACAGGGGATTGCAGTGCCCTTGTAGGAGCGAGGCTTGACCGCGAAGCTTCTAGCGGCGAAACGCTGCGCCGGTATGTTGCTCAGGCAAATGCGCTTCACCGTGAAACAGCTTCTCCCGCAGGCTGCCGCTGTCATAAGCCGTCTTGTACGACCCACGACGCTGCAACTCCGGGATCACCAGATCGATGAAATCCACATAGCTTTCCGGCGTGACGATCCGCGTCAGGTTGAAGCCGTCGAGGCCGGTTTCGGCGATCCACGATTCCAGCTCATCAGCCACTTGTTCCGGCGAGCCGACCACGGTGATGTAGCGGCCACCGAGGGCGTGTTGTTCGAGTAATTTGCGCCGGGTCCAGTCGTTGTTTTGCAGGTTCTTGGTCGCCGACTGGATCGCGTTGCTCTTCACGTACTGGATCGGTTCGTCGATCTCGTACTGGGAAAAATCGATCGCGGTGGACGCCGAGAAATGCGCCACGCCGGCCTCCGCACTCGCGTAGCTCAGGTACTCGGCGTGCTTGGCCCAGGCCAGTTCTTCGGTGGCGCCGACGATCACGTTCAGCCCCATGAACACCTTGATGTCCTCGGGATTACGTCCGGCCTCGACCGCGCTGGCGCGGACTTTGTCCACTTGCACCTTGGTCGACGGTTTGTTCTGGCCGCTGATAAACACGCACTCGGCATGCCGCCCGGCGAACAGTAAACCGCGATCCGAACTGCCGGCCTGGAACAGCACCGGTGTGCGCTGCGGTGAAGGTTCGCAGAGGTGATAACCCTCGACCTGATAGAACTCGCCCTTGTGCTCGACCTTGTGCACTTTCTCCGGTTGCGCGTAGATGCGCTGCTTGGGATCGTTGAGCACCGCGCCGTCTTCCCAGCTACCTTCCCAGAGTTTGTAGAGCACCTGCAGGTACTCGTCGGCCTGGTCATAGCGACGGTCATGCTCGACCTGTTCGCTGAGGCCCATGGCCTTGGCGGCGCTGTCGAGGTAGCCGGTGACGATGTTCCAGCCCACGCGACCGCGACTCAGATGGTCGAGGGTCGACATGCGCCGGGCGAACAGATACGGCGGCTCATAGGTCAGGTTGGCGGTGAGGCCGAACCCCAGGTTTTTCGTCACCGCAGCCATGGCCGAAACCAGCAACAACGGGTCGTTGACCGGCAGCTGGATAGACTCTTTCAGCGGCACGTCCACCGAGTTCTGGTAGACGTCGTACACGCCGACGATATCCGCGATAAACAAACCGTCGAACAGTCCGCGTTCCAGCAGTTGCGCCAGTTCGGTCCAGTATTCGATGGTTTTGTATTGGGTCGAAGTGTCCCGTGGATGCGTCCACAGGCCATGGTTGATGTGCCCGATGCAGTTCATGTTGAACGCGTTGAGCAAGATCTTCTTTTTCGCATCAGCCATCAGATGGTCCCCCGCAGTGGCGGGTTTTCATCGTTGAGGTAGTAATTGCCCACCGCGTGATACTTCCAGCGCACCGGGTCGTGCAGCGTGTGTACCCGGGCGTTGCGCCAGTGGCGATCCAGACCGTGTTCGATCAGGGTCGCCTGGCTGCCGGCCAGTTCGAACAGCGTGGTGCCGGCGGCGAGGGAGATTTCGGTGCTGATGGCCCGGGCTTCGGCAACGGCAATCGATGCGGCTGCCACCGTCTCGGCGTTCATGTTGGCCTGGGCTTTGTCGAGGAATTCGCCGGAGCGTTCCAGCAGCGCTTCGGTGGCGTGCAAGCGAATCGCCAGGTGGCCGAAGCTCTTGATGGTCAGCGGGTCATCGATGGCTTTTTCGTGGGTCGCGTCGATCCATGGCCGGGTCTTGGTGCGCACGAAATGCAGGGCATCTTCGTAAGCCGCGCGGGCAATGCCGGTGTCGATGGCGGCGTGAAGAATCTGTGCCAGCGGGCCAACCGTAGTCGGGCGCTCGAAAGCGCTTTGAAACGGGATCACATCTTCGGCGGCAACGTAGACGTCTTCGAACACCACCGAACCGCTGCCGGTGGTGCGCTGGCCGAAACCGCTCCAGTCGTCGATGACCGTCAGGCCTTGGCTGTCGCGAGGCACGAAGGCCAGTTGCTGCACGCCGTTTTCATCCACGACTGACGTCGGAATGCGCTGGGCGTAGATCGCGCCCGTGGCGTAGAACTTGCGGCCATTGATCCGATAGCCGTCGCCGTTACGGGCGAGGCTGGTGACGCGGTCATGCGCGGTTTTAGTGCCGAGCTCGGCGAGGGCATTGCCGAAACGCTGGCCGGCCAGGACTTCGGCGTACAGGCGTTTCTTCTGCGCGTCGCTGCCGTTCACACGCAGCACTTCGAGGGCGTAGAAATGGTTCTGCGGGATCTGTCCGAGGGAGCCGTCGGCCTGGGCGATCAGGGCAATGACTTTGGCCAGGGTGACGTTGGACACGCCAGCGCCGCCGTATTCTTTTGGCACGCTGATGCCCCAGAGACCCGAACGGGAAAACACTTCCAGTTCCGGGTGCGGCAAACGGCGTTCGCGGTCGCGCAGGGCGCTGTCGCGTTTGAAATCTTCGGCCAGGTCACTGGCGACGATCAGGGCTTGCTCATCGCTGGTTATGACCGCGACGTGGTGAGAAAGAGTCATGTGTTTCTCCAGAGGTCTGGTCAAATCCAGGAGTGGCGAGCAGGTAGCGTGCCGTTGAGGTGATAGGTGCCGACGGCGTAATACTTCCAGCGAACGGGGTCGTGCAGGGTGTGCACGCGGGCGTTGCGCCAGTGACGATCGAGGTTGAATTCGGCGAGGGTGGCGCGGCTGCCGGCCAGCTCGAAGAGTTTTTCGCTGGCGAGCAATGCGATCTCGGTGGTCAGCACTTTGGCTTCGGCCACGGCAATCGAAGCGCGGGCAGCGGACTCGGCGGTGAGCGGCGCGGCGTTGACCTGGTCGAGCACTTTCCCGGCCTTGCGCAGCAGCGCTTCGGCGGCGTGCAGTTCGATTTTCAGTTTGCCGATGTCGGCGATCACGTACAGGTCATCGCTGGCCCGTTCGACCTTGGCGTCGATCCATGGCCGGGCGCGGGTTTTGACGAATTCGATAGCGTCATCGATGGCGCCGCGCGCGATGCCGGCGTCGATGGCCGCTTGAATCAATTGCGACACAGCGCCCTGGATGTTCGGGCTGTCGTTGATCTTCCAGTTATCCACCACCAGCTCGGCGTCGACCCGCACGTTGTTGAGCAAAATGGTGCCGCTGGCGGTGGTGCGCTGGCCGAAACCGGACCAGTCATCGACGATGCGCAAACCTGGCGTGCCACGGCGGACGAAGGCCAGCACTTGCTTGCCGTCATCGTTCAGCGCCTTGACCGCCACCCAGTGCGCGAACAGTGCGCCGGTGGAGTAAAACTTCTGACCGCTGATAACGAAACCGTCACCGTCAGCGGTAATGCGCGCCTTGAGTTCGAGGGTGTTCTTGGTGCCGCGTTCTGGCCCGGCGTTGCCGATGCGCCAGCCTTCGAGCACGCTTTTGAACAGCTGTTTTTTCTGCGATTCCGTGGCGCTGCCCAGCACCAGATTCAGGATGCCGAACTGGTTCTGCGGGATTTGTCCGAGTGCCGGATCCGCCGCGGAAATGATCGCGAAGACATCCGCGATGGTCACAAAGGAAACCTGCGGGCCACCGTATTCGCGCGGGATGGCAATGCTGCCCAGGCCGCTGCGGGTGAACTGTTCGATTTCCGACCACGGCAGCTTGCGCTGTTGGTCGCGTTTGGCCGCTTGCAGGCGGGCGGTTTGCGCCAGCTCATGGGCAGCCTTGATGGCTTGTGCGTCGTTGCGCAAAACCTGCGCGGGCAACAACAGGGGGGCGATATCCAGATCACTCTGGATGGTGGCTTCTGCCAGACTGGACATCAGTGCCGCTCCTTGGCTGCACGCAATGCCCTGGCGATCTGCACTGGGGTGATTGTGTTGTGGACCATACCTACCTCACATCTCATGGAAACGCCGCGATGGTGGCGGCGAATGAATATCAAGAATGTCCGGTGGTCCGGTGCATATACCCTAAGCGTGTATAAATAATTAATAAACTAACTTTTGGGAATATGCATAGAAGGGCGTCTGTCCGCAGGGCAACAGTTGTTTGTGGAGCAACAGTCGGCGTTTGGGTTGGGCTGTTTAGCAGCTGTCGAGCAACGCGAGGCAGCGTTCGGCGGCGAAGCCGTCGTCAACCCTAAGCACGCGGTCTATCTGAAACACCGCGTTAGCTGATTTTGCGACGGCTGCGCCGCCGAACGCTGCCTCGCGGTGCTCGTCAGCTGCTACGGGATTTCAGGGTTTGCGGGGTTCTGCTGCTTTCAGTTCTTCTTTGAGCGGCACTTTCAGGTAAGGATTGGCACAGCCGATCTTCAACATCCGTGGCGGTGCCCAGCGGGAGTTATTGCCCACCCGGTCGAGGATGCAGTAGGTCACTTCCAGACGCAGGTCTTCGCCCGCTTCGAGAATGATCGCCGGCGGCACCCAGACCTGGATCGGCTGGCCGATATCCCCGGCCGTCAGCTTCGGCAGGTCCATGCGCACATCGCCCCATTGCAGGGTGATCTCGTCGTCGATGGCCATGTTCAGGTAGGGCTCGATAGTCAGCGGTACGCCGCGTTTGAGCTGGTTCGAGTTGACCCCTTGGCGGCGGATGGTTTCGGGGAGGTTCACCGGGGCCAGGCTCTGGTTTTCGTCACCGGAAAGGGCTGGCGCCTGGCCTCCCGGGCAATCGAGCTTGATCTGCACCCGCGTGGTCGGCGACAGCGCCGGGTCGTGTCCGACCTGCATGACGCGGTAGTGGACGTGTGAGGTGCCATTGATGACAAAGCTCTCGGGTACTCGCAGTTGCACGGGTCGTTTGACGTCGTCGACGATCAGGGCCTTTGACGCCACGTAGCAGTCGTCCCAGTAGAGTTCGATCAGATCGCCTTCGTCCATGCCGGGGTAGGGCGCTACCGCGATCAGCAAATGCGCGGCGGAAGTGATGTTGATGCCGCTCCTGTGGGATTGCGCCAGGGTCGGTGCCGCAAGTTCGGTTTTGTTCGAGATGCTTGTCATGGGTTTTCTCCTTGAAGCCTTGCAGCGAAGTCCGTTTCTGGAAGATCAAAAGGCGTGAATCACCGAGCAACAAAACAGCGAGTTATGGATGATTGTTGATAACGAATGAGTTGGGTAATTGGCGCCTGCTGGGGACTAGATAAGAGTGCGCCGGAATAGGTGTCAATAGAGTTTGTTAGTTGAGAGTTGGATTTAGTGTGATTCAGAAACTTCCCACAACGATGGGTTAATTAGCGGCATCCTCCTGTCGAACTTTCCCCAGTTTTTGTCCAGATTTCGTGCGTTGCTTGCGTTGAAGTAAGGAGCCGAAGCGAGTGGGTTTTGGCTAGATTTTAGGCGGCAGGATTCTGTTGCAGGACATATATATGTACTGCATGTGGAGAGAGGAAGTTATATATCTTCGGTGCGAGGGAGAATAAAGGTTTGGCGATAATGAGGTGTTTGTATCGGAGGGTAAGTGTCACTTCCTTCCCTGGAAGTTGACAAGTTTCAAGTCTGGGTTTCAGTGGTGTGCGTTATTCAGGAACTTGCTGAGAAACTGCTTCGTCCGCTCTTCTTTCGGGTTCGCAAACAACGCTTTGGACTCACCTTGCTCGACGATCACACCCTTGTCGAAAAACACCACGCGGTTCGCCACATCCCGGGCAAAGCCCATTTCGTGGGTGACGATAACCATGGTGCGATTCTCTTCGGCCAGGCTGCGGATGGTCGCCAGCACTTCACCGACCAGTTCCGGGTCGAGTGCCGAGGTGGGTTCATCGAACAGAATCACTTCCGGCTCCATCGCCAGCGCCCGGGCAATCGCCACGCGCTGTTGCTGACCACCGGACAGACGACGCGGATACGCGTCTTCCTTGCCCGCCAGACCAACCCTGGCCAACAGCTTCTTGCCCAGGGCAACGGCTTGGGCGTGGGGCATCTTCTTCACGATGATCGGGCCTTCGATGACGTTTTCCAACGCCGTACGATGCGGGAACAGGTTGAAGTTCTGGAACACGAAGCCCACGTGCTGGCGCAGACGTCGCACCAGGCCTTGCTGCTGATTCAGCGGGCGGCTGCCATCGATTTCGATGTCGCCGACCTTGATCCGGCCGCTGGTAGGTTCTTCGAGGAAATTCAGGCAACGCAGGAACGTGGTCTTGCCCGAGCCGCTCGGCCCGATAATCGCCACGACCTCGCCTTCCTTCACTTCCAGATCGATGCCGTTAAGCACCACTTGACCCTTGAACTGCTTTGTCAGTTTTTCCACGACAATCATTGGGTCAGGACTCCTGGTCGTGCCGATTGACCCGCTCTTCCAACTTGTTCTGCAGGTGCGAGAGCACCGTGGCCAGAATCCAGTAGATCAGGGCGGCGGCCAGATACATGGTGAAGATTTCGAAAGTACGAGCGGTGATCAATTGCGCCTGGCGGAACAGTTCCGGCACCTGGATGGTAGCGGCCAGCGCCGTGTCCTTGACCAGCGAAATGAAGCTATTGCCCAGCGGCGGCAGGGCCGTGCGCATCGCTTGCGGCAGGATGGCCCGGCGCAGGGTCTGCGCGCGGGTCATGCCGATACTCGCGGCGGCTTCCCACTGGCCACGTTCGATGGAGCTGATCGCGGCACGCAGGATTTCACAGGCGTAGGCGGCCATGTTCAGCGAGAAGCCGATCAGGGCGGCTGGCAGTGGATCGAGTTCGATGCCCAATTGCGGCAAGCCGTAATAGATCACGAACAACTGCACCAGCAACGGCGTGCCGCGAAAGAACGACACGTAGATGCGGGCCAGCCAGCTGACCGATTTGAAACGCGACAAGCGCATCAACGCCAGGCCGAAGCCCATCACCAGGCCGAAGAACATTCCGCCCAGGCTCAGGATGACCGTGTAATACGCGCCCTTCAGCAGGAAGGGCGCGGAGTCCAGCGCAAGTTGGAAAGCTTCTTCCATTATTGAGTGACGTCAGCGCTGAAGTATTTTTCCGAAAGCTTTTTCAGCGTACCGTCGGCGCGCAGCTTGTCGATGGCCTTGTTCACGGCAGCCAGCAGTTCAGGCTCGCCTTTGCGCAGGGCAACACCGGCTTCCTGGCGGGAGAAGGCTTCGCCGGCAGCGGAGGTGTCCTTGGCTTTCTTGGCGTATTCGAGAGCAGCGAGGCGGTCGATCAGAATGGCATCGGTGCGGCCGTTACGCAGGTCGGCGAACTTGCTCGGATCATCTTCATAGGTACGCACGTCAGCGGTCGGCACGTTGGCTTTGACCCATTGCTCGTAGTTGGTGCCCAGGCCTACGCCGACTTTCTTGCCACCCAGGTCGGCGGCGGTCTTGATGTTCAGCTCCGCAGCTTTCTTGGTCAGCACCAGCGCCTGAATCCCGGAAACGGTGTACGGCTCGGAGAAGTCATACTTCTTCTTGCGCTCGTCCGAGATGGTCACTTGGTTGATCACGGCGTCCAGACGCTTGGATTCCAGCGCCGCGAGGATGCCGTCCCATTTGGTCGGTTGCAGTTTGACCTTCACGCCCAGCTCTTTGGCCAGGGCTTCGGAGAACTCGACTTCGAAGCCGGCCAGTTTGCCGTCGGCGTCGACGAAACTGAACGGTGGATAAGTGCCTTCCAGGCCGACGTTGATCACGCCTGCGTCCTTGATTTTTTGCAGCTGCTCACCGGCAACCGCTTGCCCCAACAGGCCGGCGCTCAGTGCCAGGCCCAGCGAACCAACCAGCAGGTTTCGACGTAGTGCGGAAAAATTCATGACAAGCCCCTGTGTTTTCTTATGGAAGACGCTATTAGGAATGTTGGCAAAATCGGGATTTGAACGATTGCGATATCCTGCCCTAAAGCAGCTTATGCGTCTCGCGCCAAATTCGCCTTCGGCGCGACTATATGATGGTGTGTATAGATAGGAAAATACTAAATATTCAGTTTGTTATGCCTTAATTGAATATGAGGCTGGCGCGGTTCCTTGTGGCGAGGGGGCTTGCCCCCGTTCGGCTGCGAAGCAGTCGTAAAGTCTGCTCACTCGGTATGACTGATGGACGAAAGGGGCCGCTGCGCGACCCAACGGGGGCAAGCCCCCTCGCCACAAGGTCACGGCTTATAGAAAATCCTTATAGGCAAACAACGCCGGCGCCCCGCCGGTGTGCAGGAAGATGATCGGGCCGTCATCAAAGCGCCCACGCCCGATGCCATCGAGCAACCCGGCCATGGCCTTGCCGGTGTACACCGGGTCCAGCAGCAAACCTTCCTGACTCGCCAGCAACTTCACCGCCGACAACGTCCCGGCATTCGGCTCGCCATAACGCGGGCCGAAGTATTCGTCCCACAGTTCAACCTTGAAATGCTCCGGCAAACTCACACCCAGCAACTCAGCCGTGCGTTCGGCCAGGCCCTGAACTTTCGGCCGCTGATCTTCTTCGCTGCGGGAAACCGTCACGCCAATCACTGGCAAATCCGGGAGTGCTTCGCTCAAGGCCAGCGCCAGACCGCTGTGGGTGCCGGCACTGCCCGATGCCAGGACCACGGCGGCGAATTGCAGGCCGGTGTCCTTGATCTGTTCAGCCAATTCCAATCCTGCACGTACGTAACCCAATGCGCCCAATGCATTCGAGCCACCAATCGGCACCACATACGGCGTCTTGCCGTTGTTGCGCAGACGATCGGCCAAGGCTTGCAGTTGGTCGTCGGCGTTGTCGAGGTTCTCCACCAGTTCGACCTTGGTGTCGAACAGGTCCAGCAGCAGGCGATTGCCGTTGCCGACATAGTTGGCATCGTCGGTACCCAGCGGGTTTTCCAGCAACGCCACGCAACCCAGCCCAAGCTTGGCGGCGATGGCGGCAGTCTGGCGTACGTGGTTGGATTGCAGAGCACCCGCGGTGATCAACGTGTCGGCGCCCTGGGCCAAAGCATCGGCGGCCAGGTATTCGAGTTTGCGCAGCTTGTTGCCGCCCATGGCCAGCGGTGTCAGGTCATCGCGCTTGACGTACACATCGCGGCCCAACCAGGTCGACAGTCGTTCAAGTTTTTCCAGGGCGGTGGGATGGCCGAGCAGGTCGAGGCGGTTAAAGCGGGCAAGCGATTGTTTGATCATGGGTCCGTACTGGCGGGAAGAGATGTCAGGACTATAGGCACGCCCATTTGTACGGGCAACCGCCAATCGCTTATATCCGAATGTATTGGTCACAGCACAATTGGTTCTTAATTCGGCTTCGAGCCCTTGCCGTAAAGTAATCGCCGTCAACGCGGCCAGACAGTCCGGCCGCCCGTGAGGAGTTTTTTACCGTGAGCGAGCGTTCCAGCCATTGGCAATTGCAGACCATCGTCAGCCAACTGCGCACCGCGCGTGATCAATGGCGTGCACAAAACGGCCGCGCCAGCGGCGAGCAGGGCGGTCGCGAGTTGCCGTCCCGGGCGGCCATGGCGGAGATTCTCGAAGCCCTGTGCGGTGCGTTGTTCCCGATGCGCTTGGGGCCGGTGGATTTACGTGAAGAGAGTGAAGACTTCTACGTCGGCCACACCCTTGATGTCGCGCTGAATGCGTTGCTGGCCCAGGCGCGGCTTGAGCTGCGTTATGCCGCTCGCCACAGCGACCAGGCCGATACCGAAGTCGAGGCCAAGACGATTCAGATCATCCAGGACTTTGCCCTCGCATTGCCGGGGCTGCGCAGTCTGTTGGACACCGACGTGCTGGCGGCTTATCACGGCGACCCGGCGGCCCGCAGCGTCGATGAAGTGTTGCTGTGCTATCCGGGGATTCTGGCGGTGATACACCATCGCCTCGCCCACCATTTGTACCGCGCCGGGTTGCCGTTACTGGCGCGGATCAGCGCGGAAATCGCTCACTCCGCCACCGGTATCGATATCCACCCGGGCGCGCAGATCGGCCGCAGCTTCTTTATCGATCACGGGACGGGTGTGGTGATCGGCGAGACGGCGATCATTGGCGAGCGGGTGCGGATTTATCAGGCCGTGACCCTGGGCGCCAAGCGTTTCCCTTCGGACGAGGACGGGCAGTTGCAGAAGGGCCATCCGCGGCATCCGATCGTTGAGGACGATGTGGTGATCTACGCCGGAGCGACGATTCTCGGGCGGATCACCATCGGCAAGGGTTCGACCATTGGCGGCAACGTGTGGTTGACCCGCAGCGTGCCGGCGGGGTGCAACCTGACGCAGGCGAATTTGCAGCATGATGATGGGACGCAGAAGTAAGTTTCGAAATCTTGGCTGACTGAGCGGGCCTCTTCGCGGGCAAGCCTCGCTCCTACAGGTCGTGCGCCATTTTCATATCGGCACACGAACTGTAGGAGCGAGGCTTGCCCGCGAATGGTTTCAAGCCGAACCGCGATAATGGCATTCCGCCAATTTTCCAGTGAACGAATCCTCCAAACCCCGCGTCATACCCTTCCTTGAGCTAGCGTAGGAAAGCGACCGCCGAGCCCTGCGATTAGTCCTTAGCACGCTATTCATGTTTAACTTGAACGCTCATTCAAGTTAAACCGCCGGTTTGCTGCCCGCTCACAACAGGAGGCTTGCCCTTGCCGAGTCCGTTATTGATTGCCCTGTTTCACCCCCTTGAGGCGCACTGTTCATGAGTGCACCGTCCACCTCCCCCAGCGGCCAGGTCCGCATGAATCCGCCGGTGTTCTACTTTGCGGCGGGTTTCATTCTGCTGTTCGGCATCGTCGTCATGGCCATGCCTAAACAGGCCGGTGCCTGGTTACTGGAAGCGCAAAACTGGGCGGCCAATACGGTCGGCTGGTATTACATGCTCGCGATGACCCTGTATCTGGTCTTCGTGGTGGTCACCGCGTTGTCTGGCTACGGCAAGATCAAGCTCGGTGCCGACCACGACGAGCCCGAATTCAGTTATCTGTCCTGGGCCGGCATGCTGTTCGCCGCCGGGATCAGCATCACGCTGTTTTTCTTTTGCGTGTCCGAACCGCTGACACACCTGGCACAGCCGCCCCAAGGCACCGCCGGTACGCCGGAAGCGGCGCGGCAGGCGATGCAGATTCTGTTTCTGCACTGGGGCCTGCATGGCTGGGGCGTGTTCGCTTTCGTCGGCATGGCGCTGGCCTACTTCGCCTATCGGCATAACCTGCCGCTGGCCCTGCGCTCGGCGCTGTACCCGCTGATTGGCAAACGCATCAACGGCCCGATCGGCTACGCGGTGGATGGCTTCGGCATCATCGCCACGGTGTTCGGCCTCGGCGCGGACATGGGCTTCGGGGTCTTGCACCTGAACTCGGGGCTCGACTACCTGTTCGGCATCGCCCACACCCACTGGATTCAGGTCGGCCTGATCACCCTGATGATGGGCGCGGCGATCATTGTCGCGGTGTCCGGCGTCGATAAAGGCGTGCGGGTGATGTCCGACATCAACATGCTGCTGGCCTGTGCGCTGCTGCTGTTCGTGTTGTTTGCCGGCCCGACGCAGCACCTGCTCAACACCTTGATCCAGAACATCGGCGACTACCTCGGCGCGTTGCCGATGAAGAGTTTCGACCTCTACGCCTACGACAAACCCAGCGACTGGCTGGGCGGCTGGACGGTGTTCTACTGGGCCTGGTGGATTGCATGGTCGCCGTTCGTGGGCCTGTTCATCGCACGGATTTCCCGTGGCCGGACCATCCGCGAATTCGTCTTTGGCGTGTTGCTGATTCCGCTCGGGTTCACCCTGGCGTGGATGTCGATCTTCGGCAACAGTGCCATCGATCAAGTCCTCAACCACGGCATGACAGCGCTGGGTATGTCGGCCATCGATAACCCGTCGATGACCTTGTACCTGCTGCTCGAAACCTACCCGTGGAGCAAAACCGTGATCGCGGTGACGGTGTTTATCAGCTTCGTGTTCTTCGTCACGTCCGCCGACTCGGGCACCGTGGTGTTGTCGACGCTCTCTGCCAAGGGCGGCAACCCGGATGAAGACGGGCCGAAATGGCTGCGGGTGTTCTGGGGTGCGATGACGGCCTTGGTGACCAGTGCGCTGCTGTTCTCGGGCAGCATCGATGCGTTGAAATCAGCCGTCGTGCTGACCTCGTTGCCGTTCTCGATGATCCTGCTGCTGATGATGTGGGGGCTGCACAAGGCGTTCTACCTGGAGTCCCAGAAGCAGATTGCGCAGATGCATTCCCTGGCACCGGTCTCCGGTTCCAAGCGGGGCGGCTGGCGTCAGCGCTTGAGTCAGGCGGTGCATTTCCCGTCGCGGGATGAGGTTTATCGCTTCCTCGAAACCACGGTTCGTCCGGCGATAGAAGAAGTGACGGCGGTGTTTGTCGAGAAGGGTTTGAACGTGGTCGCTCAGCCGGATCCGGCGAACGACAGCGTCAGCCTGGAAATCGGGCATGGCGAGCAGCATCCGTTTATCTATCAGGTGCAGATGCGTGGTTACTTCACGCCGTCCTTCGCCCGTGGCGGCATGGGTTCCAAGCAACTCAACAACCGTCGCTACTACCGGGCCGAAGTGCATTTGAGCGAGGGCAGTCAGGACTACGATCTGGTGGGTTACACCAAGGAGCAGATCATCAACGACATCCTCGACCAGTACGAACGGCACATGCAGTTCCTGCATTTGGTTCGTTGATCGGGAGCCGGTGGCGACTAGGTTTTGCTCAGCACCATGAACAGAACCAGCGCCGCCACCGGCACGCTGAACACCACCGTGCCGACCCCCAGTTCCGAGCTTACGGACTGGCGGGCCGTGACCACGCCCACCGCGCCGTTGATCACCGTCAACGCCAGCCACAGCACGACGAAACTGTACGTCAGCGTCTGGCGGCTGAAGCCGACTCGCTCGCCGATGTAGAGCATCAGCGCCAGCAGGACCAGGCCGAAGAAAATGATGATGGTGGTGTGCATGGTGTGGTCCGTCCTTTAGATGTTTGGTGCCTGATAGGCCGCTTTCGCGGGCAAGCCTCGCTCCTACAAGGGGGGGCGCGTTCCGTAGGAGCGAGGCTTGCCCGCGAAGGCGTCCTTACTGACTCACGCGAAGCAAATCATCAATCCCGATCCGCTTGGCAAACTCGATCCGCACCCGCTCCGACACTTCCAGCACCACCGCCGCGCCATCCCCGACAAAATCGATCACCGAGCGCGCCGGCCGCGAGCCTTGCGGCAGTCCGACAATGCGCACGATGTCATCGGCCACTGCTTGCGGATCGGCATCGTCCGGGGTCAATGCGCTCAATCGTTCGCCGACTTTATCCATCACCCCGTCATATCGAGCATAGGCTGCGTTGCGCGCGATGTCGGCCGGTTTGCCGGCGCTTGGGAAATGATCGGTGCCACGGGTGAACGCGCCGGGCACCACGATCGAGGTTTCGATGCCGAAGCGGGTCAGTTCATAGGACATGCTCACCGCGAGGGAATCCATCGCTGCTTTCGCGGCGGCGTACGGCCCCATGAACGGTGGGTAACCGCCCTTGGTTGTGGAGCTGCTGATCCACAACACCAACCCCGAAGCCTGGGCGCGCATCTGTGGCAACACCGCGCGGCTGACCCGATGGGCGCCGTAGAAGTTGGTGTCGAAGACCTTCATGATTTCTTCGGCGGTGAAGGCTTCGCTCGGGCCGATCACCAGGTGCCCGGCGTTCTGGATCACCACGTCGAGGCGACCTTGCTCCTTGACGATGGTGGCAACCGCCGCGTCCGCCGAATCCTGGGACAACACGTCCAGCTCCAGCGGATGCAACTCGACGTTCTGCGCCTTCGCCCATTGGCGAATGGCGTCGGCCCGCGTGGCGTTGCGCCCGTTCACGTCACGCATGCTGGCGTAAACGATGTGCCCGGCCCGGGCGAGGGATTCAGCGGCGACTTTGCCGATACCGGTACCGGCGCCCGTGATGAGGATGACGTTTTTCATAAGGTTCTCCTTGATTCGGCTGGCTTAAACCAGACCACCGTTGACCCGCAGGATCTGCCCGTTGACCCAGCCCGAATCCGGGCCTGCCAGGAAAGACACGACGCGGGAGATATCTTCTGGCTGAGCCAGGCGTTCCAGCGGCGCCATTTTGGCGAAGGTCTGGATCTGTTCTTCGCTCTTGCCGTGCAGGAACAGGTCGGTGGCGACCGGGCCTGGCGCGACTGCATTGACCGTGATGTTGCGACCGCGCATTTCCTTGGCGAACACTTGGGTCAGGGATTCCACCGCCGCTTTGCTGGCGATGTACACCGCGTAGCCCGGCAGGTTCAGGCCGACGGTGCTGCTGGAGAAGTTGATGATTCGGCCGCCACTGTTCAGGCGCGTGGCGGCTTCACGCAAAGCGTTGAACGTGCCACGGGTGTGGATGTTGAAGTTCTGGTCGAACAGTTCGTCGCTGTGCTGCGCCAGTGGCAACACCTTGAGGATCCCGGCGTTGTTGACCAGCACATCGACCTTGCCCAGTTGCGTTTCGGTCTCGTCGAACAAACGGCGAACGTCGTCGGCACTGGAAACGTCGGCCTTGATCGCTATGGCCTGGTGGCCAGCCTGCCGCAGCTCGACTACCAGTTTCGAGGCTTCGGTGGCGCTGCTGGCGTAGTTGATCGCGACGGCAAATCCTTCGTTGGCCAGTTGTCTGGCGATCACCGCGCCGATGCCGCGGGAGGCACCGGTGACGATGGCTACTTTCGAAGTTTGAGTGGTCATGGCGGTGGTTCCTGTGAAGTGGTTGGCTTGGAGTGGAGCCAACTTCACATGTTTACTCAGGGCGATAAATGCACGAGAGTTGCCTTGACTGTTCAATAATCGCCAACAATCGAAGGCCAGGAGCCGAACGTGGATCAAGTCAAAGCGATGAAGGTTTTCGTGCGGATCTACGAGCGCAGCAGCTTCACCCTGGCCGCCGATGACCTGAACCTGCCACGGGCCACGCTGACCCACACGCTGAACCAGTTCGAAGCCTGGCTCGGTACGCGACTTCTGGAACGCAGTACGCGCAAAGTGCGCCCGACCCTGGATGGCGAGGCGTATTACCAGCGTTGCGTGCAGTTGTTGGCAGAGCTGGAAGAAGCCGAACTGGCGTTCCGCAGCGTGGCGCCGAAAGGGCGGCTGCGCGTGGATTTGCATGGCACCTTGGCCAAGCACTTTGTGATCCCGGCGTTACCGCAATTCATGGCCCGTTATCCGGACATCGAGCTCTCGATCAGCGAGGCCGACCGTTTTGTCGACTTGATCGCTGAAGGCGTCGATTGTGTGCTGCGCGCTGGCACGCTGAGTGACTCGGCATTGATCGGCAAACGCGTGGCCAACCTGCGCCAGATCACCTGCGCCAGCCCCGCGTACCTGCGCAAATACGGCGAACCGAAAAGCCTCGAAGACCTGAAACATCACCGCGCGGTGAACTACGTGTCGCGCACCACCGCCAAGCAGTTTCCGTTTGAATTCATGGTCGATGGCGAGCTGCAGGAAGTGACCATCGATGGCGCGCTGTCGGTATTCGGCGCCGAGATCTACGCCGCCTCGGCGATTGCCGGGCTCGGCATCATCCAGTGCCCGCACTACCGGATGGAAACCCAGATAGCCCAAGGCCTGGTGCAGGAAATCCTCACCGACACACCGCCACCACCGATGCCGGTTTCAGTGCTGTACCCACACAACCGCCACATGTCGCCACGGGTCCGGGTGTTTGTGGATTGGTTGGGGGAAGTGTTTGCGGGGGCGCGGTAGCCAAGGCTACCAAGCCTGGCAAATAAACCTGTGGGAGCGGGCTTGCTCGCGAAAGCGTTCTGGCATTCAACATTGATGTCGTCTGATACGCCGCCTTCGCGAGCAAGCCCGCTCCCACAGGTATTGTGCAATTCCGTCAGGCGCTTTCGCGCTCGATCACGTGGCACTCCAGCAGGTTCAGCCGCCGCACCTCATCCTCCACCGGCAACACCCCCAAGCTCTCCAGCACCCGCGTCGCCGCCATTACGCCAATCTCCAGCGCGGGCGGTTTGATGGTGCTCAAACTCGGCAGCAGCATTTCGGCGAACGGGTAATCGCCGAACCCAAGGACAGCGCAGTCTTCAGGAATTTTCAGCCCAGCACGTTGCCCGGCCAGCAAGCCGCCGGCGGCGAGGTTGTCGTTGGCGAAGATGATGGCGTCGGGGCGCGGTGAGGCGCTCATCAGGGCTTCCATCGCCTGTTTGCCGGCCTCGAACGGCGCGCGGTCCGCATCCGGGGCGAACACCCACGGTTCCAGCCCCAACTCGCGAACGGTGGCCGCGTAGCCATCCCGTCGCTCCAATGCACTGAGATCCCCGGGTGCGCTGTTCTGCACGAAGGCTATCCGCCGATAGCCTTTGCCGTGCAGATACCGTGCAGCTGTCACACCGACTTCGAAATGCGAAAAACCAATCTGCAGCGGCTCGCGTTCGGGTTGGTAATCCCAGGTTTCAATCACCGGGATGTCCGCTTCGGCGATCATCTTTTCGGTGCCGGCGCTGTGGAAGTGACTGGTCAGCACCAGCGCTGCCGGCGACCAGCCGAGGAACGCTCGCACGGCGCTTTCTTCCTGCTCGGCGCTGAAGTAGCTCGACGCCAGCAACAGCTGATAACCGTGGCGGCTGAGGGTGTCGCTGAAGCCCTGGATGGTGTTGGCGAAGATTGGCCCGGAGATGTTCGGAATCACCATGCCGACAATCTTGCCGCGCGCCGATGCCAGCCCACCGGCCACCAGGTTCGGCACATAACCCAACTCCGCCACCACCGCCGCGATGCGCTCGCGCCGCTCCGGTGAAACCTGTTCCGGCTGATTGAAATAACGCGAGACGGTGATCGCCGAAACCCCGGCCTGCCGCGCCACGGTATTGAGCGTTACACGGCCGGCGCCACGGCGTTTGCGGGGCTTGTCTTCACTCAATGGGTGATCCCTATTCAAAACAAAAACGCATATAAAAGTAATTTTTCAGTATTGGACGGTCTATGCCAGGCTTGCTGATACTGGCGATGTTAGCGCTAACAAAGCGTTCTGTCTGCTACTCGCTCGAGCGAATGCCCAAGACACATTCACAGGCGCTGTCTTCGCAGAAGGGCAGCGGTTCAGGGCAATTTTTCGAGCGGGCAGACCATGCACAGCATTCCTGGGGAATCACACAAACTGGCGCGATCGATTCGCGCCGCTACACCACGCCGGCCGCATTTGGGCTGGCTGCTCGCCGGGTTGACCGCGCTGCCTGTGCCCGGCGCTTTCGCCGCCGACAGCGCAGACCAGGAACCCACCCTCAAGTCCGTCACGGTCACCGCTACTCGGCGCGAAGAGTCGTTGCAGAAAGTCCCGGTGGCGGTGTCGGTGCTGGATGGCGAGCAACTTGAGCGCGACAACCGCAATGGCGTGGCCAGCATCGTCCAGCAAGTGCCGTCGTTGAATTTCCGCACCGGTGCGTCGAACAAGGACACCTCGCTATTCGTTCGCGGTGTGGGCACGATTTCCACGTCGCCAGGCGTAGAGCCGACCGTGGCCACGGTGATCGACGGCGTGGTCTATGCCCGTCCCGGGCAGGCGACCCTCGACCTGCTGGATTTGGAGCGCATTGAAGTCCTGCGCGGCCCTCAGGGCACGCTGTTCGGCAAGAACGCCTCGGCCGGCGTGCTCAACATCACCAGCAAAGCGCCGACCGCCGAGACCCACGGTTTCATCGATCAGTCGTACTACAGCGGCAACGAAAGCCGTACCCGTTTCGGCATCGGCGGCAGCCTGATTCCGGACACGCTGAAAGGCTCGATCACCACGCTGTTCGGCAGCTACGACGGCAACGTCGACAACGAACACAACGGTCAGGAGGTCAACGGCTACAACCACAAAGGCGCGCGCGGCAAACTGGAATTCACCCCGAACGACGACCTCAAATTCACCCTGATTGCGGACTACATGCAGTCCCACGACGACGCGCCCAACGGCGTGGTCAGCAAATCCCTGACCCCGGCGTTCGCCAATGCCTTGAACCCGGTGCGGGCATCCAGCGACAACCGCGACATCAACACCGACACCCGCAGTCACGTGGATGACATCAACAAGGGCCTGTCCGGCCAGCTCGACTGGAACCTCGGCGATTACACCCTGACCTCGATCACTGCGTGGCGCGGCTGGGACAACACGCAGTATCAGGACGGCGATCGCCTCGGCACCGTGACCGCTGCGTTCCCTGGCACCGCCGACAAGGGCGATCTGGCGTTCGATCAGTATTCCCAGGAGCTGCGTCTGGCGTCGCCGAAAGGCAAATTCCTCGAATACGTTGGCGGCCTGTTCTACATGCACGGCAAGGACGAGGAAACCTATCAGCGCACGCTGACCACGCCGACCAGCGTCAACCGTGGCGTCGCCGATTACAGCACCACCAGCGACAGCTACGCGGTGTTCGGCGAAAGCACCCTCAACTTCACCTCGAACTTGCGTGGTATCGCCGGTCTGCGCTGGACACACGACGATCTGGAATACGATCACCGTCGGGTTTCCACCTCAGCCACCACCGTCAGCGGCATTCAGCCGGGCACCCGCAGTTCGGGTTCGGTGGACGAAGACGGCTGGTCCGGGCGGCTCGGTGTGCAGTACGACTTGAGCGATACGGTCACCACTTACCTGACCTATTCGCGCGGCTACAAAGGCCCGGCCTACAACGTGTTCTTCAACATGCAGCCACGGGACACCGAGGCGCTGAAACCGGAGACTTCAAACACTTGGGAGGCCGGGATCAAAGCCACTTCCTGGAACAATCGCCTGACCACCAACCTGGCGGTATTCCACAGCGATTACGACAACTATCAGGCGAACTTCTTCGACACTGTTGCCGGGCAAGTGGTGACCCGTTTGATCAACGCCGGCAGTGTCAGCACCGAAGGCGTCGAGCTCGATTACGCCTTGCAGGCCACCCAGCAATTGAAGTTCTCCGGCGCCCTGGCCTACACCCGCGCGCGCATCGACGAGTTCGCCTGCCCGGCTGGTGCGGCGGCGTCGTGCAACGTCAATGGCAAGCCGCTGCCGTTCAGTCCTGACTGGAAAAGCTATGTGCGTGCCGACTACAGCATCCCGCTGGATAACGGCCTGGATATCGAACTCGGCACCGACTACAGCTGGCAGAGCGAAGTGCAGTACGACATCAGCCAGAACGTCGACACCAAGCAGGGCGCCTACGGTTTGTGGAACGCCAGCGTGGCCCTGGCGGATTACAGCAACGGCTGGCGCGTCGCGCTGCTGGGCAAGAACCTCGCCGACAAGTCCTACTCGCCACTGCTGGCCAGCGGCGGCAGCTACATCTACCGCGCCGTGCCACGGGACGATGAGCGCTACTTCGGCGTGCAACTGCGCAAGGATTTCTGACCATGTCTCGACAGCTCAAGCTTGGCGCGTTCCTGATGGCCACCGGGCACCACGTCGCTGCCTGGCGTCATCCCGACGTGCCGGCCGACGCCGGACTCGACTTCGCCCACTACAAGCACCTGGCGCAGATCGCCGAGGCGGCGAAGTTTGACGCGTTGTTCATCGCCGACAGCCTGGCGGCTCCAACCGGAGCGATTGCCAGCCACATGGCGCGCTCAGACCACTTTGAACCCCTGACTTTGCTCGCTGCATTGAGCGCTGTGACTGAGCGTCTCGGGCTGATTGCCACCGCTACAACCAGCTATAACCAGCCGTACCACGTAGCACGAAAGTTCGCTTCCCTGGACCATCTTTCCGGGGGGCGCTCGGGGTGGAATCTGGTGACTTCCGACAATGCCGCCGAAGCGCAAAATTTCGGTCGTGACGAGCATATCGGTCACGCCGACCGCTACTGCCGGGCCCGGGAGTTTTATCAGGTGGTCACCGGACTCTGGGACAGTTGGCAGGACGATGCCTTCGTGCGCGACAAAGCCAGCGGTACGTACTACCACCCGGAAAAAGTACACGTACTGGATCATGTCGGTGAGTACTTCCGGGTCAAAGGCCCGCTGAACGTGGCGCGCTCACCCCAGGGACAACCGGTGATTGTGCAGGCCGGTTCTTCCGAGCTCGGTCGTGAACTGGCGGCGCAAACTGCTGAAGTGGTGTTCACCGCGCAGACTTCTCTGGCCAATGCCCAAGCGTTTTATACGGACCTCAAAGGACGCTTGAGTCGCTACGGTCGCAGTGACGATTCGCTGAAAATCATGCCCGGTGTTTTTGTGGTCGTCGGGCAGACCGAAAGCGAAGCGCAGGAGAAATATGAAACGTTTCAGCAATTAGTCGAACCCGGGGTTGGCGTCGCATTACTTGGGCGTATGCTGGGCAACTTCGACTTGTCGAAGTACCCGTTGGACGGACCGCTGCCGGAATTACCATTGACCGAAAGCGGCCAGCAAAGCCGTCAGAAACTGCTGACCGAACTGGCAGGCCGGGAAAACCTCAGCCTCGCTGAACTGGGCCGCAAGATTGCCGGTGGCCGTGGGCATTACAGCCTGGTGGGCACGCCGGTACAGATTGCCGACCGTTTGCAGGAATGGTTCGAACAGGGCGCGGCGGATGGCTTCAACGTGTTGGTGCCGCATCTGCCGGGTGGGCTGGAAGACTTTGCCAATGGCGTGGTTCCGGAACTGCAACGCCGAGGCTTGTTCAGAACAGAGTACGAAGGCCGGACCTTGCGCCAGAACCTTGGGCTCGCCAGGCCAGGCAATAGATTTACGTAACACCCTGTAGGAGCGAGGCTTGCCCGCGAAGGCAATCTTGAATACGCCTTCGCCAGCAAGCTTGGCTCCCACAGACTCCAGACAAAACAGACAAGAGAGGATTCGATGACTTACACCGCTGCCGAAAACCGCTATGACTCCATCCCTTACCGCCGCGTAGGCCGCAGCGGGCTGGTGCTGCCGGCGCTGTCCCTGGGCCTGTGGCATAACTTCGGCGACAGCACGCCGATCGACACCCAGCGCTCGTTGCTGCGCACCGCATTCGACCTGGGCATCAACCACTTCGACCTGGCCAACAACTACGGCCCGCCGTATGGCAGCGCCGAAATCAACTTCGGTCGCCTGCTGCGCGAAGACTTCAAGCAGTACCGCGACGAGCTGATCATCTCCAGCAAGGCCGGTTGGGACATGTGGCCAGGCCCGTACGGCCAGGGGGGCGGTTCGCGCAAATACGTGCTGGCCAGCCTCGACCAGAGCCTGCAACGCCTGGGCCTCGATTATGTGGATATTTTCTACTCCCACCGCTTCGATCCGGACACCCCACTGGAAGAAACCGCCAGCGCATTGGCCACTGCGGTGCAGCAGGGCAAGGCGTTGTACATCGGCATCTCGTCGTATTCCGGGGTAAAAACCCGCGAAATCGCCGCGCTGTTGCAAGAGTGGAAAGTGCCGCTGCTGATTCACCAACCGGCCTACAACCTGCTCAATCGCTGGGTGGAAAAGGATCTGCTGGACGTCACCGACGAACTCGGCGCCGGCGTGATTGCCTTCACTCCGTTGGCCCAGGGGCTGTTGACCGACAAATACCTCAACGGCATTCCGAAGGACGCGCGGGTCAATCGTCCGGGCGGTGGTTCGTTGCAGGAATCGCATCTGTCCGAAGCCAACATCGCCCATGTGCGTGGGCTCAACGAAATCGCCAAGCGTCGCGGCCAGAGCCTGGCGCAACTGGCGTTGGCCTGGACCCTGCGCGACCCACGCGTGACCTCGGCCCTGATCGGTGCGAGCCGGCCGGAGCAGATTATCGAAAACGTCGGTGCGTTGAAGAACCTGAGCTTTAGCGCGGAAGAGTTGGCGGAGATCGATCGGTTTGCCCAGGAAGGCGGGATCAATCTTTGGGAGAAGCCTTCGACGGCTGAGTAAGTGTTTGGCGCTGGATCTTCCGGCGCCTTTTGGATCGCCATCGCGAGCAAGCTCGCTCCCACAGGTTTTGCATCAACGCAGATCCACTGTGGGAGCGAGCTTGCTCGCGATGGGGCCAGATCGGGCAATGAAGAAATCAATGCTCACCGAAAAAACGGCACATCCCCCAACACCGTCGCCCGCTGCATCACCCGCCGCGCCGGGCGGTAGTCGTCCACCGCGTAATGCTGGGTCACGCGGTTATCCCAGAACGCCACGTCGTCCTTCTGCCAGCGCCAGCGAATGGTGAATTCCGGCCGGGTCGCGTGGGCGAACAGCAGCTTCAGAATCGCCTCGCTTTCGGTCTCCGACAATTCATTGATCTTCGACGTGAACCCTTCATTGACGAACAGCGAACGGCGCCCGCTCACCGGGTGCGTACGGATCACCGGGTGCGACAGCGGCGGATTCTTGCGCCGGGCTTCTTCCCACTGCGCCAATGCCTCAGGCGTGTTGCCATAGCGTTCCAGCGGAAATGAGCGCGTGAAATCGTGAGTCGCGGTCAGGCCTTCGAGCAAGGTTTTCATCGGCGCCGACAACGCCTCATACGCCGCGATCCCGCTGGCCCACAAGGTGTCGCCGCCGAACTCCGGAAGCAACTTGGCGCTGAGTACCGCGCCCAGGGCCGGGGTTGGCAGGAAGGTCACGTCGGTGTGCCAGATCGCGTTGTCGCGCACGTCGGTGACGGCGGTGTCGAGGATCAGCACTTCCGGTTGTTCCGGCACGTTCGGGTAGATCGGATGAATGTGCAGGTCGCCGAAATTCGCGGCGAATCGCGCTTGTTGCTGCGGCGTGATCGGCTGGTCGCGAAAGAACAGTACTTGGTGTTTGAGCAGCGCCTGTTCGATGGCGTCGCGCTGTTCCTGGTCCAGCGGCTGGCTGATGTCGATGCCGCTGATTTGCGCACCGAGGGCCGAGCTTAGAGGGACGATGGTCAAGTTGCTCATGGTGGTTCTCTTCAATCTTGGGTGCCAAGCTGTTGGCATGGTCAATGACAAATCTTCAGTGCGCCTGGCCGTGCCACGGCACCAGTTTGCGTTGCAGTGCGCGCAGGCCCATTTCCATGGCAAAGGCGATCAGTGCGATCACCAGAATCCCCAGCACCACCACATCGGTGACCAGGAACTGCGCAGCCGACTGCACCATAAAGCCCAGGCCGCTGGTGGCGGCGATCAACTCGGCGGCAACCAGCGTCGACCAACCCACGCCCAGACCAATCCGCACGCCGGTCAAAATATCCGGCAGCGCACTCGGCAGAATCACATGCCGAATCAGCTGCGCCCGGGTCGCGCCTAACGACTGCGCGGCGCGCAACTTGGCCGGATCGACCGTGCGTACGCCCGTCGCGGTGGCGATGGCAATCGGCGCGAAGATCGCCAGGTAGATCAGCAAGACTTTCGACAACTCACCGATACCGCACCAGATTACGATCAGTGGCAGGTAGGCCAGCGGTGGAATCGGGCGGTAGAACTCGATCAGCGGATCGAGAATCCCGCGCGCGATGCGGTTGTGACCGATGGCAATCCCGACCGGCACGGCGGTCAGTACCGCGAAGCCAAGGCCCAGCCCAATGCGACTCAGGCTCGCGCCCAAATGCTGCCACAAGGTTGAATCCATGTAGCCCGTGGTCGCCAGCAACCAACCTTTTTGCAGCACGGAGGAGGGCGGCGGCAGGAACAGGGGTTCGATCATTCCAGTGGCCGTGACAGCCCACCAGATAAACACCAAAGCGAACAGCGTCAGCACGCTGATCCAGCGAGTGTTGAGACTGCGACGCACCGGAATCACCGTTGAACCGGGTTTCACCGTCACGGCCGGAACTTCATAGCTGCTCATGCGCGCTCCTGCCGCGTGGCGGCGCTGCGTTGGGAGAACACTTTGGCGAGCACGTGTTCGCGGGTTTCGATAAAGCGCGGGTCGGATTTGATCGCCCGTGCCGACTCGCCAGCGGAATAACGCTGACCGAAATCCAGGCTCAAACGCTCGACGATTTGCCCGGGGTTCGGCGCCAGCAGAATCAGATCCGTGGCGAGGAACACCGCTTCTTCGATGTCGTGGGTAATCAGGAATACCGGTTTGGCGGTGCGCTGCCAGACTTGCAGCAGCAGCTCCTGCATCTGTTCGCGGGTGAAGGCGTCGAGGGCGCCGAAGGGTTCGTCCATCAGCAACACGCGCGGGTCGGCGGCGAGCGCTCGGGCCAGGCCCACTCGTTGCTTCTGGCCGCCCGAGAGCTGCCAGATGCGGCGATTTTCAAAACCCGAAAGGTCCACCAGCGCGAGCATTTCTCTCGCGCGGATTTCGCGTTTGTCTTTGGCGATGCCGGCCAGTTCCAGACCGAAACCTACATTGGCCAACACGTCCTGCCAAGGCAGCAGCGCGTCGTCCTGGAACACCACGCCGCGTTCGGCGCTCGGGCCTTTGACCGGCGCGCCGTCAAGGGTAATGCGCCCGGCGCTGGGCTCGACGAAACCGGCAATCAGGTTCAACAGCGAAGTCTTGCCACTGCCGGACGGGCCGAGGGCCACCAGCAATTGCTGGGGCCCCAGGCTCAAGGAAATATCCGTCAGTACCGGTTCCGGACTGCCGGGGTACTGTGCGCTGATGCGCTCCAGCTGTAGCAAAGCCATCGCAGTTAACTCCGATCAGTTGGTGATGTATTTGGCGCTGACATACGGGGCGTAGTCCGGCAGCACGGCCTCGACTTTGCCTTGTTCTTTCAGGAACACGGCGGTGTCGGTGATGGCCTTGGTGGTCGGTGCGCCGAGGGTGATCACTTGATCAGCCGCCAGCGGGTAGACGTTGCCTTGCAGCAGCAATGGAATGTCAGAAGCCTTGGCGCCGGAGAGCTTCACCAGTTTGTCGACGTTGCTCTGGTTGGCGAGCCAGGTTTTCGGATCCTTGCGGTACTCGGCGTAGGCGTCGAGGGTCACTTTGGCGAACGCGGTGACGATTTCCGGGTGCTTCTCGGCGAAGTCTTTACGCACGATCCAGGCATCGAAGGTCGGTGCGCCGAACTTGGCCAGTTCGCCGGAGGTAATCAGCACCTTGCCGTTTTCCTTGGCCACGCCGAGGGCTGGGTCCCAGACGTAAGTGGCGTCGATGTCACCGCGTTTCCACGCAGCAACGATGGCTGGCGGTGCGAGGTTGAGGATGGTGACTTTCGATGGGTCGATGTTCCAGTGCTTCAGCGCGGCCAACAGGCTGTAGTGGCCGGTGGACACGAACGGCACGGCGATTTTCTTGCCGATCAGGTCTTGCGGGGTCTTGATTCCGGAACCGTCGCGGGCGACCAGCGCCTCGGCGGCGCCGATCTGGGTAGCGATGAGGAAGGTTTCAACCGGAACTTTGCGGGTGATCGCGGCGGTCAGCGGGCTGGAACCGAGGTAACCGATCTGCACATCGCCGGAAGCGATGGCGGCAATGATGTCGGCCCCGTTGTCGAATTTGCGCCAGTCGATCTTGGCGTTGGTGGCTTTTTCGTATGCGCCGTCGGCCTGGGCGACTTTGGCCGGGTCCACGGTGGTCTGGTAGGCGACGGTGACGTCAGCCGCCTGGGCAAACAAACTCGCCGCAGCCAAAGACGCGGCCGCCAGGAGGCGAAGAGGGAAATTCAGTTTCATTGGAGAAGCTCCTTGTCAGGCGACCGAGGATCGGCGTGAAAAGGAGACTAAATGATATAAGAATCCGAAAATAAATAACTTTTTCGAATGAGCTTATGAGCGGAAAATTCTAAGGAAGACTGCGGTGCGGCCTTCGCGGGCAAGCCTCGCTCCTACAGATTGAGGGTAGTCTCAGAATCAGCGATGTGATGCATAACCGTAGGAGCGAGGCTTGCCCGCGAAGAGGGCGTGTCAGCCGACATTAACGTTGACTGGCACACCGCCTTCGCGAGCAAGCCCGCTCCCACAGGGAACCTGCTTTGCAGGTTAGTTACTGATCGCCAGAATGCTCGCCTGATACGACCCGACAAACACGTCGAAATCGCCGACTTCGTTCTGCTCCAGCTCGGCCTGTTCGGCCAGCGACGAACGCGCTCGCGATTCAAACTTTGCCTGGTCTTCAATGCTCAGCGGCTCACTGCGGAAGTACTCCGCATGTACCCGGCTCTGACGCAGGGAGAACTGGGCAAAGCTTTCCTTGTGCTCGGCCATCGCCGCCAGCACCTGGGCCGATGGGGTTCGGGACGAATCCTTGACCTTCTCCAGCTGCACGTCCAGCGCCTTGCTGTGCGCATCGCCGCCATGGCTCTGATCGAGCAGCGCCGCCAGTGGAGCAATCTTCTCCAGCAGTTCGGTGGCCCATTCCTTCATGTCCACCGGCTGACCGTCGCGCTGCAATTGCAGGCCCGGACGACGACCTTCCTTGACCACGCTGAGGAAGTTCGAAGTCGCGTTACCGCAGCTGCCATTGGTCAGCAGCGGGCTGTCGTTCAGCGCGCAGTACAGCAGGAACGCGTCGAGGAACCGTGATTCGGTCAGGTCGATGCCCATCGGCAGGAACGGGTTGATGTCCAGGCAGCGCACTTCGACGTACTGAATGCCGCGAGCCACCAGCGCCTGGATCGGCCGTTCGCCGGTGTAGGTCACGCGTTTCGGGCGGATGTTGGAGTAGTACTCGTTTTCGATCTGCAGGATGTTGGTGTTGAGCTGAACCCACTCACCGTCCTTGTGCGTGCCGACTTCAACGTACGGCGCGTAAGGCGTGGCGACTGCCTTGCGCAGGCTGTCGGTGTAGCTCGCCAGATCGTTGTAGCACGGCGTCAGGCCGGCCTGGGCGTTGCTCTGGTAACCGAGGTCGCTCATGCGCAGGCTGGTGGCGTAGGGCAGGTACAAGGTGTCCGGGTCCAGTTGTTCCAACTGGTGCGAACGACCGCGCAGGAAACCGGCGTCCAGGGCCGGGGAGGCACCGAACAGGTACATGAGCAGCCAGCTGTAGCGACGGAAGTTGCGGATCAGCGCGATGTAGGCCGACGACTGATAGTCGCGGTCGGTGCCGACAAAGCCTTCAGCCTCTTTGAGCAGCGGCCAGAGCTTTTCCGGCAGGGAAAAGTTGTAGTGGATCCCGGCGATGCACTGCATGGTCTTGCCGTAACGCAGGGCCAGGCCCTTGCGGTAGACGTACTTGAGCTGACCGATGTTGGACGTGCCGTAATAGGCGATCGGGATGTCTTCCTCGGCCGGCAACGGGCACGGCATCGATGGACTCCACAGAAACTCGCTACCGAGCTTGCTGTAGGCAAAACGGTGAATGCTGTCGAGGCTCGCCAGGGTGTCTGCCGGATCGGGCAGGGCAGGCGTGATGAACTCCAGCAGCGATTCGGAATAATCGGTGGTGATTTGTTCGTTGGTCAGCGCGGAACCCAATTCTTCCGGGTGCGGCGTTTGCGCCAGGCGACCTTCGCCGGTCACGCGCAGGCATTCACGTTCGATGCCGTGAAGGCACTGTTCGAGCAGAGAGAGGTTAGCGCGCTCGCCAAGCAGAGCCAGGCGGCGGTTGAGAAGTTCGCTCAAGTTGGATTCCTTCACGCGTCAGTCGCCCCAATATGGGGGTGGGCAAGACGGTCTACAAGGGTGAAGTTAAAACTGGCGTTTTCGCCTGGTTTTTGAGCAGCACAGACCTCATGCCAGTCAGTTAAGAATCGATCACCGCAAACCCTGTGGGAGCGAGCTTGCTCGCGATGAGGGTATGTCAGTCAACATTGACGTCGTCTGACACACCGCCATCGCGAGCAAGCTCGCTCCCACAGGTTGCATTGCGCTGAAATTAACTCAAATCGATGACGTCTAGCTACAGGACAGCGAACGTGCCTTGTGCTTTTGCGACCAGTTTGTCGCCTTGCATCACGTCGGCCTCAACTACTAACGTACGCCGGCCCGGGTGGATCACCCGCGCCGTGCACATCACTTCGCCCTCGGAAACCGCGCGAATGTAGTTGATCTTGCATTCGATGGTCGCACTCTGCTGGTCAAAGCCGTGGGTGCTGGAACACGCCAGCCCCATGGCAATGTCCACCAGGCTGAACAACGCCCCGCCGTGCAGCTTGCCGCCGCGATTGCGCAGCTCTGGCTCAAGCCCCAGGGCGACTTGCGCCACCCCGGTTTCCAGGCTGTGCAAGCGACACCCCAGCAACTTGAAAAAAGCGCTTTCGGTCAGCCCTGCAGGGATTTCCATCAGCGTTTCTTCAACTGCTTGGCGTTGGCAAACAGCGAAGCCATGGCGTTGTTGGCCGGGGCCGCTGCCGTGGTTTCCTTGCGCGCTGCGCTGTTCTGGGACTGGCGCGGGGCCGAACCCGGACGCGCACCACGGGCACCGTCGATTTTCTCGCCCGGCGTGTCGCTCATGCGCATCGACAGGCCAACGCGTTTGCGCGGGATGTCGACTTCCATGACTTTCACTTTCACCACATCACCGGCCTTCACCGCTTCACGCGGATCCTTGATGAACTTCTCCGAAAGCGCGGAGATGTGCACCAAACCGTCCTGATGCACGCCGATGTCGACGAACGCGCCGAAGTTGGTCACGTTGGTCACCACGCCTTCGAGGATCATGCCCAGTTGCAGGTCCTTGAGGTCTTCGACGCCTTCCTGGAACTCGGCGGTCTTGAACTCGGGACGCGGGTCACGGCCAGGTTTTTCCAGCTCTTGCAGGATGTCGGTGACCGTTGGCAGACCGAAAGTCTCGTCGGTGTACTTCTTCGGATCGAGGCGCTTGAGGAAGCTCGCGTCGCCGATCAGCGAACGGATATCACGGTCGGTTTCAGCGGCAATGCGTTGCACCAGCGGATAGGCTTCCGGGTGAACCGCCGACGAATCCAGTGGGTTGTCGCCGTTCATGACGCGTAGGAAGCCGGCGGCCTGTTCGAAGGTTTTTTCGCCCAGACGCGCGACTTTCTTCAGCGCTGCACGGGTTTTGAATGCACCGTGCTCGTCGCGGTGGCTGACGATGTTCTGCGCCAGGGTCGCGTTGAGGCCGGAGATGCGCGCCAGCAGCGCCACGGAAGCGGTGTTCACGTCCACGCCCACGGCGTTTACGCAGTCCTCGACCACCGCGTCCAGGCCGCGCGCCAGTTTCAGCTGTGACACGTCGTGCTGGTACTGGCCGACGCCGATGGATTTCGGATCGATCTTCACCAGTTCGGCCAGTGGATCCTGCAAGCGACGGGCGATGGACACCGCGCCACGGATCGACACGTCGAGGTCCGGGAATTCCTTGGAAGCCAGTTCCGACGCCGAGTAAACCGATGCACCGGCCTCGGAGACCATGACCTTGGTCATCTTCATCGCTGGGTATTTTTTGATCAACTCAGCGGCGAGCTTGTCGGTTTCACGGCTGGCGGTGCCGTTGCCGATGGCGATCAGGTCCACCACATGCTTGGCGCACAGGGCGGCCAGAATCGCGATGGTCTGGTCCCACTTGTTGTGCGGCACGTGCGGGTAAACCGTGGCGTGATCCAGCAGCTTGCCGGTGGAATCGACTACGGCGACCTTGCAACCGGTGCGTAAACCCGGGTCGAGGCCCAGGGTAGCGCGCGGACCGGCCGGGGCCGATAGCAGCAAGTCGTGCAGGTTGTGCGCGAACACGTTGATCGCTTCGGTTTCCGCGCCGTCGCGCAGTTCGCCCAGCAGGTCGGTTTCCAGGTGGGTGTAGAGCTTGACCTTCCAGGTCCAGCGCACCACTTCGCCCAGCCATTTGTCGGCGGCGCGGTTCTGGTTCTGGATGCCGAATTGCTGGCCGATCATGCCTTCGCACGGGTGCATGGTGCCGGGCAGTTCGTCGCCGACTTTCAGCGCGGAGCTGAGAATGCCTTCGTTGCGGCCACGGAAAATCGCCAGCGCGCGGTGCGACGGCATGCTTTTCAGCGGTTCATCGTGTTCGAAGTAGTCGCGGAACTTGGCGCCTTCCTCTTCCTTGCCGGCGATCACGCGGGCACTGAGAGTGGCTTCCTGCTTGAGGTAGCTGCGCAGCTTGTCCAGCAGGCCGGCGTCTTCGGCGAAGCGTTCCATCAGGATGTATTTGGCGCCTTCGAGGGCGGCTTTCACGTCGGCCACGCCTTTTTCGGCGTCGACGAAGCGTGCGGCTTCGGCGTCCGGGGTCAGGCTCGGGTCGTTGAACAGGCCGTCGGCCAAGTCGCCGAGGCCGGCTTCCAGGGCAATCTGACCCTTGGTGCGGCGCTTCTGCTTGTACGGCAGGTACAAGTCTTCGAGGCGGGTCTTGGTATCGGCGAGGTTGATGTCGCGTTCGAGTTGCGGGGTCAGCTTGCCTTGTTCCTGGATGCTCGCCAGGATGCTGATGCGCCGTTCGTCGAGTTCTCGCAGGTAGCGCAGACGCTCTTCCAGGTGCCGCAACTGGATGTCATCGAGGCTGCCGGTCACTTCTTTCCGGTAGCGGGCGATGAAGGGAACGGTAGAGCCTTCATCGAGTAGCGCGACGGCCGCTTCGACCTGTTGTGGGCGTACACCGAGTTCCTCGGCGATGCGGCTGTTGATGCTGTCCATAAAACCACCTGACAAATTGTGAAAGCAGGCTCGCAGGCGCAGGGATAAAGGCTCGGCGAGACTGGTTGAGCGGCCTGGCCTGCGCCGCTACCTGGGTCAACAGGCATCCCGTTGACCCGTGAAATCGAACAATTACTGCGCTGGCCATGAAAATAAAAAGGGCCGTCCACAGTAACGATCAGACGTTGCCTGACACAAAACGCCGCGCATTATAACCAGCGTTCTGTCATTCGGGGGCATTGCGCTCTGTAGGCAAAAAGGCCGGTTTTCTGGCAGTGAAGGAAAAATCTGCTAACAATGCACACGGTGCGTATAACGGCAGCTACGCCATAATGCGCGCCGAGCTAAAAGGAGCATCTAATGAGCAGCACTGCAAACAATGCTGAAGGCGAAAAAATTCTTATTGTTGATGACGATCCAGGGCTGAGCAGCCTGCTGGAACGCTTTTTCGTCAGCAAGGGCTACCGTGCCCGCGCCGTACCGAACACCGAACAAATGGATCGCTTGCTGGCGCGTGAAGTGTTCAACCTGGTTGTTCTCGACCTGATGCTGCCGGGCGAAGACGGTTTGACCGCCTGCCGCCGTCTGCGTGGTGCGAACAATCAGATTCCGATCATCATGCTCACCGCCAAGGGTGATGAGCTGAGCCGCATCAAGGGCCTGGAGCTGGGTGCCGACGATTACCTGGCCAAGCCGTTCAACCCGGACGAGCTGATGGCCCGGGTCAAAGCGGTCCTGCGTCGTCAGGCTGCGCCAGTGCCGGGTGCACCGGGCAGCGAAGACGAAAGCGTGACCTTCGGTGACTACGAACTGTCCCTGGCCACCCGCGAACTGAAGCGCGGCGATGAAGTGCACATGCTCACCACCGGTGAGTTCGCGGTGCTCAAGGCCCTGGTCATGAACGCTCGTCAGCCACTGACGCGCGACAAGCTGATGAACCTGGCCCGTGGCCGCGAGTGGGATGCCCTGGAGCGTTCCATCGACGTGCAGATTTCCCGTCTGCGCCGGATGATCGAGCCTGATCCATCCAAACCACGCTACATCCAGACTGTCTGGGGCGTGGGCTACGTGTTCGTTCCGGATGGCGCCGCCACAAAGTGATCGGCGATTTGTAGGAGCGGGTCTTGCGGACGAGTTTGTCCGCAGACTCGCGATCCGCAATATGCGAGCATCGCTCGCTCCTGCAAGTGTGTAGCGGTTATCCATGAAAACCCCCGTTTGGTTCCCCCAGAGTTTCTTCTCCCGCACCCTGTGGCTGGTGCTGATCGTCGTGCTGTTCTCCAAGGCGCTGACCCTGGTTTATCTGTTGATGAACGAGGACGTGCTGGTGGACCGCCAATACAGCCACGGCGTCGCCCTGACGCTGCGCGCCTATTGGGCCGCCGATGAAGAAAACCGCGCGAAAATTGCTGATGCCGCGACCCTGATCCGGGTGGTCGGCGCCGGTGTGCCGGAAGGCGAACAACACTGGCCGTACAGCGAGATTTATCAGCGGCAGATGCAGGCGGAGCTGGGTGCCGACACCGAAGTCCGGTTACGCATGCATTCCCCGCCGGCGCTGTGGGTCCGGGCGCCGAGCCTGGGCGATGGCTGGTTGAAAGTGCCGCTGTACCCGCATCCGCTACGTGGTCAGAAAATCTGGAACGTACTCGGCTGGTTCCTCGCCATCGGCTTGCTGTCCACCGCCTCGGCGTGGATTTTCGTCAGCCAGCTCAATCAACCTTTGAAGCGTTTGGTCTATGCCGCAAGGCAACTCGGCCAGGGCCGCAGCGTGCGCCTGCCGATCAGCGACACGCCGAGTGAAATGGCCGAGGTTTACCGCGCCTTCAACCAGATGGCCGAAGACGTCGAGCAGGCCGGTCGCGAGCGTGAGTTGATGCTGGCCGGGGTGTCCCACGATTTGCGTACGCCGCTGACCCGTTTGCGGTTGTCTCTGGAGTTGATGGGCGATCACAGCGATCTGTCGGACGACATGGTCCGCGATATCGAGGACATGGACGCGATTCTCGATCAGTTCCTGGCGTTTATTCGCGACGGTCGTGACGAGTCGGTGGAAGAGGTGGACCTGAGCGACCTGGTGCGCGAAGTCGCCGCGCCGTACAACCAGAACGAAGAGAAAGTGCGCTTGCGCCTGGAACCGATCCAGCCGTTTCCGTTGCGTCGGGTGTCGATGAAACGCTTGCTGAACAACCTGATCGGCAACGCCTTGCACCATGCGGGCAGTGGCGTTGAGGTGGCAGCCTATGTGTCCGGCGACACCAGCGCGCCGTATGTGGTGCTGAGCGTGATGGACCGTGGGGCGGGGATTGATCCGTCAGAGCTGGAGGCGATCTTCAATCCGTTTACCCGTGGGGATCGCGCGCGGGGCGGCAAGGGCACCGGGTTGGGCCTGGCGATCGTGAAGCGGATTGCTTCGATGCATGGCGGGAATGTTGAGTTGCGTAACCGGTCGGGTGGCGGGCTGGAAGCGCGGGTGCGGTTGCCGTTGGGGTTGATGTTGCCTCGGGATGCGGTTTAAGAGACTGGCATCATCGTTGGGGCTTCGGGCCTCTTCGCGGGCAAGCCTCGCTCCTACAGATGATCACAAATTCGTGTAGGAGCGAGGCTTGCCCGCGAAGGCGGCCTTCCAGCCGCCATAAATTTGAGGTTTAACCCTTGCCTTTGGTCCGCGTCATATTCGGCCCGCCATTTTTCTCCAGATGCTCAATGATGATCCCCGCCACGTTCTTGCCGGTGGTGGTTTCAATCCCTTCCAGCCCAGGCGACGAGTTCACTTCCATCACCAGCGGTCCGTGATTGGAACGCAGGATATCCACACCCGCCACCGCCAGCCCCATCACCTTGGCTGCCCGCAACGCCGTCATGCGTTCTTCCGGGGTGATCTTGATCAGGCTCGCGCTGCCGCCGCGATGCAGGTTGGAGCGGAACTCCCCAGGCTTGGCCTGGCGCTTCATCGCCGCGATCACCTTGTCGCCGACCACGAAGCAGCGAATGTCCGCACCGCCGGCTTCCTTGATGTATTCCTGGACCATGATGTTCTGCTTCAGGCCCATGAACGCTTCGATCACCGACTCCGCCGCCGTCGCTGTTTCACACAGCACCACGCCGATGCCTTGGGTGCCTTCCAGCACCTTGATCACCAGCGGTGCGCCGTTGACCATGTCGATCAGGTCGGGAATGTCGTCCGGCGAGTGGGCAAACCCGGTGACCGGCAAACCGATCCCCCGGCGCGACAGCAATTGCAACGAACGCAGTTTGTCCCGCGAACGGGCGATGGCCACCGATTCGTTAAGCGGGAACACCCCCATCATTTCAAACTGACGCAACACCGCGCAGCCATAAAACGTCACCGAGGCACCGATCCGGGGGATCACCGCATCAAAACCTTCCAGCGGTTTGCCGCGGTAGTGGATCTGCGGCTTGTGGCTGGCAATGTTCATGTAGGCGCGCAAGGTGTCGATCACCACCATTTCATGGCCACGCTCGATACCGGCTTCGACCAGACGACGGGTGGAATACAGACGCGGGTTTCGCGACAGCACAGCGATCTTCATGCAACACCTGTGGAGGAGGTAGATACCGGGAACACCGGCTTGTCTTGTACATATTTAATCCCCGGATTGACCACCAACTGGCCGTCGATCAGGGCTTTGGAACCGAGTAACAGGCGATAACGCATGGACTTGCGGCAGGCGAGCGTGAATTCGACCCGCCAGACCCGATCACCAAGGGCCAGGGTGGTGCTGACCACGTAGCGCATCTGCGCGTGGCCGTTGGAGCTTTTAATGGTTTTCATCGTCACCAGCGGCGCCTCGCAGCGGCGGTGGCGCAATTGCACCACCGTGCCCAGGTGCGCGGTGAAGCGCACCCACTCCTGCCCGTCACGCTCGAATGTCTCGATGTCGGTGGCGTGCAGGCTGGAGGTGCTGGCGCCGGTGTCGATTTTCGCCCGAAGGCCCGCGACTCCCAGATCCGGGAGCGCCACCCACTCGCGCAGACCGACAACGGTCAAATGGTCAAATGTCTTCAATAGGAAAAAACCGGCGATTAACGCGTCCAGGCTTCAGGCGTTACCTGAGCCAACGCTTTGAATGCAGGTTTGGCGAACCAGTAACCCTGCATCAGAAATATTCCACAGTCCGCCAGGAAATCCCGTTCACCAGCGCTCTCAATGCCTTCGGCAATGACTGTAACGTCCAACTCCGCACAGATTGTGACAATCCCCCGAACGATAGCCTGACGAACACGGTCGCGATCGACATCGCGGATCAGCGCCATGTCGAGTTTGATCAAGTCCGGTTGGAAATCAGCCAGCAGATTGAGCCCCGAATAACCGGCACCGAAATCATCGATGGCGGTCTTGAAGCCGAATTCGCGGTATTCACGCAGAATATTGGTCAAATGGCGATAGTTATCTACGTGCTCGCTTTCCAGTGTTTCGAAAATCAGTCGGTCAATCGGGAAATTGTGTTTTTTCGCCGCCTCCAGGGTGCTGCGAATGCATAGCTCTGGACGATAGACGGCGTTGGGCATGAAGTTGATCGACAAGTGTGTCTGCATATTTAGATTCGCCGCGCCTTCGATGGCGCGGGTCCGGCAGAGCTGGTCGAAGCGGTAACGGTTCTCTTCTGTAACCTGATCTAACACGGACAACGCGCCTTCACCCGCCAGCCCACGGACCAGCGCTTCGTGGGCGAAAATCGATTGGTCACGCAGGTCGACGATCGGTTGGTAGGCGAAGGCAAAATCGAAGCCCAGCGCCTCGCTTTGCTGGCAGCCCTGGCAACCGGTTTTGGGTGAGGTCAAAGAAGAGGGGAATATAGTCACTCGATCACTCCATGCCGGTGAACCGGCCACGATCACATTCTATCTGGAGGGCCGAGTTCTTGCGCCCGACAGAAACGGTAGTACAGTTCCGACTACTGGCGGATAGAGGAATTCATATGGCACAAAAACAGGAAGAGGACGACAAGGTCCGTCTCGATAAATGGTTGTGGGCCGCGCGTTTTTACAAAACCCGTGCGTTGGCCAAATCGGCGATCGAGAGTGGCAAGGTGCACTGTCGGGGCGAGCGTTGCAAACCGGGCAAGGAACCGCGCATTGGCGACGAGTTTCAGATCCGCGTAGGGTTCGAGGAAAAGACCGTGGTGGTCCAGGCACTGTCGATCGTGCGCCGTGGCGCGCCCGAGGCGCAGACGTTGTATGCGGAGACCGAAGCGAGCGTCGCCAAGCGCGAAGCGGCCGCGGCGATGCGCAAGGCCGGGTCGCTGGGTGTGAGCACCGATGGCAAACCGAGCAAGAAACAGCGGCGGGATTTGTTCAAGTTTCGCGGCAGTAGCAACGACGAGTGAGTCAGTTGTTTATGGTGAGTCAGTTGTTTATGTGTCGGCTGGGCTGACGCCTTCGCGGGCAAGCCTCGCTCCTACAGGTTCGGTGATCACCTGTGGGAGCGAGCCTGCTCGCCGGCCGCCGCGGAGTATCAGGCGCTACGCACCACACTCATCCGCGAAACCACCGGCAATTTCCCCAGCAACCCAAACAGCGGTGCCGTCACTTTCAGGAAAAACTCCGAAACGTGATACGCAAACGGCGTGTAGTAACCCCAGCCCAACGCCCACACCGCCAGCAACACGCCGCCGATGTAATCGTCCTGGCCCCAATGTGCACCCGCCACCAGGCGCGGCATCATGAACAGTAGCGCCAGGCCCCAGATCGTCAGGGTCTGTCCGGTGCCACGGCTGAATACCGTCATGAACATCGCCCAGATCAACAGCACGGAAGCGTGATCACCGGGGAAGCTCTGGCTCGAGCGGTCCTTCAGTTGCCACGTCCTCTCAAGCTCGGGGAAATAGTCGCTCATGTGCACGGCGCCGTTGATCATCATCGACGGGCTGCTGTGCTGCCAGTCCATGTAGTCGGCGAATTTCGAGAACAGCATGCGGATAAACAGCAGCAACAGCAGAATCGCCAGAAAGCCGAAAAACGCCCGGCGTACATCGATGGCATCGAACACCCAATCGCCTTTGATCAGCAGCGTCAGCAGGATCACCCCAACCACCGCATCAAATGGACGCAGACTTGCAATTGCCCAGATGTGGAGCCATATCGGGTTGCTGGCCAATGGAGCATTGAGCAGGTGAAACAGCCACTCGTCGAAAATCACGCACAACATCTGACCCGTAGGCCATAACCAGAATGCCAACAGTGCCAAAGGCACAAAATTGCACAAAACCAGCCGGCGCAGGTTCCACCTTGCTTGGAACAAACCCGGATTGTTCATAAAATGCCTCCAATGGCTGAACATTGCGCACCAAAGCGGTGCCGCAAAGACGTAATTGTCACTACTTGTAACTAAATTGTCATCACTTCAGATACCCAGACCTATGACCGATCTACCGGATTCCGACTTCACCCAACGCTTCATCTTCGATGACAGCGACACCCGCGGCGAGCTGGTGGCGTTGGAACGTAGCTATGCCGAAGTGCTGGCAAAACACCCCTACCCAGAGCCGGTCGCGCAACTGTTGGGCGAGCTGATGGCCGCCGCCGCGTTGCTGGTCGGCACCCTTAAGTTCGATGGACTGCTAATCCTGCAAGCGCGTTCCGATGGACCGATCCCGTTGCTGATGATCGAGTGCTCCAGCGAGCGCGAAATCCGTGGCCTGGCCCGTTACGAAGCCGACCAGATCGCCCCCGACGCGACCCTCGCCGACCTCATGCCCAACGGCGTGCTGGCGCTGACCATCGACCCGACCCAGGGCCAGCGTTACCAGGGCATCGTCGACCTCGACGGCGAAACCCTGTCCGAGTGCTTCACCAACTATTTCGTCATGTCCCAGCAGGTCGGCACGCGCTTCTGGCTGTACGCCGATGGCCGTCGTGCCCGTGGCCTGCTGCTGCAGCAATTGCCCGCCGACCGTCTGAAAGACGAAGAAGAACGCGCCGCCAGCTGGCAGCACATCACCGCGCTGGGCAGCACCCTGACCGCCGATGAATTGCTCAGCCTGGACAATGAAACCGTGCTCCATCGCCTCTACCACGAAGAGCAGGTTCGCCTGTTCGATGTGCAAAGACTGCGCTTCCGTTGCAGTTGCTCGCGCGAACGTTCTGCCAATGCGCTGGTCAGCTTGGGTCTGGAAGATGCCCAGTCGCTGGTGATCGAACACGGCGGCCACATCGAGATTGATTGCCAGTTTTGCAACCAGCGCTACCTGTTCGATGCAGCGGATATCACTCAATTGTTCGCTGGCGCGGGTGTCGATACGCCGTCAGATACCCGGCACTAAAACGGTTCAGCGCAGGTAAATTCACTGGTTGGCGCCGGAATAACGCCGTTACGACGGGAGGGCCCTACTCTTTTTGGGCTTTTCTGGCATAATCCGGCCCACTTTTTGTCGCGGTAGTAGTGCACGACTTTCTACTACAAAACGTTTGGAGCACACTCGGCCACTGGCCGACGGGGAATCTCATGACGCAAGCCAATAACGCCGTGTACACCGATCTGAGTGTTGATGATCTGGTAAAAGAAGCCTTGAATCGCGGTGAAGGCGAGCTTGCCGATACCGGCGCGCTGGTTGTTCGCACCGGTCACCGCACCGGCCGCTCGCCAGTCGATCGGTTCATCGTTGACGAGCCGTCCACTTCGGCTTCCATCGCCTGGGGCCCGATCAACCGCAAGTTCCCGGCCGACAAGTTCGATGCCCTGTGGGCTCGCGTCGAGGCGTTCAACAATGCGCAAGAGCATTTCGTTTCCCACGTGCATGTAGGTGCGGCTGAAGACCACTACCTGGCCGTGAAGATGACCACCCAGACTGCCTGGCAGAATCTGTTCGGTCGTTGCCTGTTCATCAACCCGGAAAAGTACAACCCGGCTGACCGTGATGAGTGGCAAGTACTCAACGTAGCCAACTTCGAATGCGTGCCTGAGCGTGACGGCACCAACTCCGACGGTTGCGTGATCCTCAACTTCGCACAGAAGAAAGTGCTGATCGCCGGCATGCGTTACGCCGGTGAAATGAAGAAAGCCATGTTCTCCGTGCAAAACTTCCTGCTGCCGG
>NZ_JBIUXZ010000009.1:0-204482 GCF_044744265.1 Pseudomonas sp. NPDC087342 | reverse complement strand
TGCGTCGTTTCAAGCGCTCCTGCGAAAAATCCGGTGTACTGGCTGAAGTTCGTAGCCGCGAATTTTACGAGAAGCCAACTTCTGAGCGTAAGCGCAAAGCAGCAGCCGCTGTTAAGCGTCACGCCAAGAAAGTACAGCGCGAACAGCGCCGCGCCGTTCGTCTGTACTAATACACAGACGTTCGTAGCAAGCTTCTGCCAAGCCCGGCCCTCAGCCGGGCTTATGGCATTTGCGTAAAACGCTTGATGCTTCACCGTCTATGCCGCAGATGCGACTCGGACAAACCTGCTTCACAGCGTCAGACCTGGCTCTTTTGCCAGCGGTGCACGTCTTTTCTGACGAGCCTTCCAAGGCTACTGACGAGCACACCCACTGATTCCTCTTACGACGATCAGCCCAAGGCACCTGCTTGCGTGCCCGCTTATTGAGCTATCCGAGGCCATCGATTGGCCGTAGCGGATTTTCAGCGCAACACTTTCAAATAGTCGAATACTGAATGGTACTAACGTCAGTGGATTTTCGGCAGATACACTTCCCGACAGCGATTACGCAGACGACACCGGTCGAGCCACATATACGTGTGCCTCAAGCAACGACCCGCGTTCGTTCGCCGTTCGTTTTGGATCCGTTTCAGCGCAGATGACGAGAACGCCATGGCCGGGCTAATTCCCCAGAGCTTCATTGACGACCTTCTGAACCGCACCGACATCGTCGATGTGGTCAGCTCGCGCCTGCAAATGAAAAAAGCCGGCAAGAACTACACGGCCTGCTGCCCGTTCCACAAAGAGAAAACCCCATCCTTCAGCGTCAGCCCCGACAAACAGTTCTACTATTGCTTCGGTTGCGGCGCTGGCGGTAACGCCCTCGGCTTCATGATGGACCACGACAACCTGGATTTCGTCCAGGCCGTCGAAGAACTGGCCAAAGCCGCCGGCATGGAAATCCCCCGCGAAGAAAGCGGCCGCCCGCACAAACCGCGGCAGCCGACCGATTCTCCGCTGTACCCGCTACTCACCGCCGCCGCCGACTTTTACCGGCAGGCGCTGAAAAGCCACCCATCGCGCAAAGCCGCCGTGGATTATTTGAAAGGTCGCGGCCTGACCGGCGAAATCGCCCGGGACTTCGGCCTCGGCTTCGCCCCGCCCGGCTGGGACAATCTGTTCAAGCACCTGAGCAGCGACACCCTGCAACAGAAAGCCATGGTCGATGCCGGCCTGCTGATCGAGAACGCCGAAACCGGCAAACGCTATGACCGCTTCCGCGATCGCGTGATGTTCCCGATCCGCGATAGCCGCGGGCGCATCATTGCCTTCGGTGGCCGCGTACTGGGCGACGACAAGCCGAAATACCTGAACTCACCGGAAACACCGGTATTCCATAAAGGCCAGGAGCTTTACGGCCTCTATGAAGCACGCAAGAACAACCGCAACCTCGACGAAATCATCGTCGTCGAAGGCTACATGGACGTTATCGCCCTCGCCCAGCAAGGCCTGCGCAATGCCGTCGCGACCCTGGGCACCGCGACCAGCGAAGAGCACTTGAAGCGACTGTTTCGCGTCGTGCCCAACGTTTTGTTCTGTTTCGACGGCGACCAGGCTGGCCGCAACGCTGCATGGCGAGCACTGGAAGCGGCGCTGCCGTGCCTGCAAGACGGTCGGCGCGCGCGTTTCCTGTTCCTGCCCGAGGGCGAAGACCCGGATACGCTGGTCCGTTCCGAAGGCACAGATGCCTTCCGTGCGCGGATCAATCAGCACGCGCAACCGCTAGCGGATTATTTCTTTGAGCAACTGACCGCTGAATCAGACCCGCGCTCGCTCGAAGGCAAGGCCCATATGGCCACCCTCGCAGCACCGCTGATCGATAAAGTGCCGGGCGCCAACCTGCGCATCCTGATGCGTCAACGATTGACCGAAATTACCGGCCTGACTGGCGAAGCCGTCAGTCAGCTGGTGCACAGCGCTCCTCAGGACGCGCCGCCAACCTACGATCCGGGCATGGATTACGACGCCGTGCCGGACTACAGCGACTACCATCAGCCTCAAGCGCAAGACATGTACGCGCCGCAGCAGGAATGGACGCCAAAGAAACCCGGTGCCGGCGGCAAGAAATGGGATAAGAAACCCTGGGACAAGAATGGCAAGCGTGGCGGCGATCGTGATCAACCGAGTGCCCCGCGCACGCCGATTGCCGTCGAAGCACCAACGCTGATCGCATTGCGCACGCTCATCCATCACCCGGACTTGGCCGGCAAGGTAGAAACCGCCGACCACTTCGCCAATGAGAGCAATACCTACGCTCAGTTGCTGGTGGCCCTGATCGGAGCGGTGCAAAAAAATCCTAAGCTAAACTCAATTCAGCTAATGGCCCGTTGGCACGGGACCGAACAGGGGCGTTTGCTCAAGGCATTAGCGGAAAAGGAATGGCTGATTGACGGTGACAACCTTGAACAACAGTTTTTAGACACCATTACTAGGTTATCCGCCTCTCAACACACGGATAGCCTGGAAGAACTAATCAGAAAAGCAAGGCAGCCAGGACTGACCGCGGAGGAAGCAAATCAGATCGCAAATCAGATGCGCGACCTATTAAAACGCAATATGGCTGTATCAACCCCGACCTCAACTGGCGCGTGAGGTCATAGCTCAGGTATAATCCTCGGCTTGTTTTTTGCCCGCCAAGACCTTCAGTGGATAGGGTGTTATGTCCGGAAAAGCGCAACAGCAGTCTCGTATCAAAGAGTTGATCACACTTGGTCGTGAGCAGGGTTACCTGACTTACGCGGAGGTCAACGACCACCTGCCGGAGGATATTTCAGATCCGGAACAGGTGGAAGACATCATCCGCATGATCAACGACATGGGGATCAACGTATTCGAGGTTGCGCCAGATAAGGATTCCCTTATGCTGGCCGACGCCGATACCGACGAAGCCGCGGCCGAAGAGGCAGCAGCAGCGTTGGCAGCGGTCGAGACCGACATTGGTCGCACCACCGACCCAGTGCGCATGTACATGCGTGAAATGGGTACGGTAGAGCTCCTCACTCGTGAAGGCGAAATTGAAATCGCCAAGCGTATTGAAGAGGGCATCCGTGAAGTGATGGGCGCAATTGCGCACTTCCCTGGCACGGTTGACCACATTCTGTCCGAATACACTCGCGTCACCACCGAAGGTGGCCGCCTGTCCGACGTCCTGAGCGGTTATATCGACCCGGACGACGGCATTGCGCCGCCTGCAGCCGAAGTGCCGCCGCCTGTCGATCCGAAAGCCGTGAAAGCGGATGACGATACCGACGACGACGAAGCTGAAGCCAGCACCGACGACGAAGAAGAAGCCGAAAGCGGTCCGGATCCGGTCATCGCAGCACAGCGTTTTGGCGCTGTCTCCGATCAGATGGAAATCACCCGCAAGGCGCTGAAGAAGCACGGTCGTGGCAACAAGGCGGCGATTGCCGAACTGGTGCTGCTGGCTGAGCTGTTCATGCCGATCAAACTGGTGCCGAAGCAATTCGAAGGCCTGGTCGAGCGTGTTCGCAGTGCCCTGGATCGTCTGCGTCAGCAAGAGCGCGCGATCATGCAGCTCTGTGTTCGTGATGCGCGCATGCCGCGTGCCGATTTCCTGCGCCAGTTCCCGGGCAATGAAGTCGACGAAAGCTGGTCCGACGGCCTGGCTAAAGGCAAAGGCAAATACGCCGAAGCCATTGGTCGCCTGCAACCGGACATCATTCGTTGCCAGCAAAAGCTGATCGCGCTGCAAACCGAAACCGGTTTGACGATTGCCGAGATCAAGGACATCAACCGTCGCATGTCGATCGGTGAGGCCAAGGCCCGCCGCGCGAAGAAAGAGATGGTTGAAGCGAACTTGCGTCTGGTGATCTCCATCGCCAAGAAGTACACCAACCGTGGTCTGCAATTCCTCGATCTGATCCAGGAAGGCAACATCGGTTTGATGAAAGCGGTAGACAAGTTCGAATACCGCCGCGGCTACAAATTCTCGACTTATGCCACCTGGTGGATCCGTCAGGCGATCACTCGCTCGATCGCCGACCAGGCCCGCACCATCCGTATTCCGGTGCACATGATCGAGACGATCAACAAGCTCAACCGTATTTCCCGGCAGATGTTGCAGGAAATGGGTCGCGAACCGACCCCGGAAGAGCTGGGCGAACGCATGGAAATGCCTGAGGACAAGATCCGCAAGGTATTGAAGATCGCTAAAGAGCCGATCTCCATGGAAACCCCGATCGGTGATGACGAAGACTCCCATTTGGGTGACTTCATCGAAGACTCGACCATGCAGTCGCCAATCGATGTTGCTACCGTTGAGAGCCTTAAAGAAGCGACTCGCGAAGTTCTCTCCGGCCTCACTGCCCGTGAAGCCAAGGTTCTGCGCATGCGCTTCGGTATCGACATGAATACCGACCACACCCTCGAGGAGGTTGGTAAGCAGTTCGACGTGACCCGTGAACGGATTCGTCAGATCGAAGCCAAGGCGCTGCGCAAGCTGCGCCACCCGACGAGAAGCGAGCATTTGCGCTCCTTCCTCGACGAGTGATCACAGAACCCCCGGCCCAGGCCGGGGGTTTTGCTTTTTGCAGATAAAATCCCCCGCAATACCCCCCCGCCGAATTGCCCGTCTACACTCGAAACATTCCCCCCGAGCCATAACGAGACCGTTATGCCCAGATTGTCGACCGTGCTTTTTTTGCTGTCGCTGATGACCTGGACCGCAACGGCTGGCGCGCTGACTCTCACCGACGAAGAACGTAGCTGGCTGGCGGCTCACCCGGACTTGCGTCTGGGCGTCGATGCGTCTTGGCCACCCTTCGAGTTCCGCGACGAGCAGAACCGCTACCAAGGCCTGGCAGCGGATTATATAAACGTGATCCGCCAACGCCTGGACATCAAGCTCACCCCCATCGAGCCGGTGAGCTGGACGGTGGTCCTGGAACAGGTCAAACAGGGCAAGCTGGACTTGTTGCCGGGCATCATGTCGACGCCGGAACGCCAGACCTACCTGTCATTCACCCGCCCCTACCTGGATTTCCCGATTGTTATCCTCGCCCATGTCGGCGGTGCCCAGCCGCGCAAAATCGAGGACCTGTACGGCCTGAAAATAGCTGTCGTGGAAAACTACGCGCCCCATGAACTGTTGCGCACCCACCACCCGGACCTGAATCTGGTGGCGATGCCCAACGTCAGCTCGGCGTTGCAGGCGCTGGCCACCGATGAAGTGGATGCCGTGGTCGGTGATTTGGCATCCAGCGTCTGGAGTCTGCGTCAACTCAAACTCGACGGGCTCTATGTCAGCGGTGAGACGCCCTATCGCTATCAATTGGCGATGGCGGTGCCGCCGAAAAACAAAATGCTCGTCGGCATCATCGACAAAGTCCTGGCGGACATGAGTTCGAGTGAGATCAGCACCATCCAAGAGCATTGGGTAGGTAACGTCCTCGATCATCGGACTTTCTGGTCCGACTTGCTGGTTTACGGCTTGCCGGGCCTTCTGTTGCTGATGATCGTTCTGGCAATGGTCATCCGGATCAACCGCCGACTAAGTTCGGAAATTGCCCGGCGGATCGATCTTGAACAGGAACTGCGCAGCAGCGAATACCACTATCGCGGGCTGGTGGAGAGTCTCTCGGCCATTGCCTGGGAAGCGCGGATCAGCGATTTCACCTACAGCTACGTGTCGCCCCACGCCGAAGACCTGCTCGGCTATCCCCTGTCCCATTGGCTGATCCCGGGATTTTGGCGCAACATCATCCACCCGGCGGACCTGACCCGCGCCCAGACCTTTTGCGATCACGAAGTGCTGGCCGGTCGCGATCACAGCGTCGATTACCGGGTCATCACCGCCGACGGCCGCTGCCTGTGGGTGCGCGATATCGTCAGCCTGATCGAGCACGGCCATGAGCCGGTGCTGCGCGGGCTGATGATCGACATCAGTGATGCCAAACGCACCGAAGAGGCATTGCGCCTGTCGGAACAGAAATTCGCCTCGGTGTTCCAGCAATGCCCGGACATCCTGGTGATTGCGCGGCTTTCCGATGGCTGCCTGCTGGAGGTCAACGAAGCGTTTGAAGAACAGATCGGGCTCAAAGCCGTGGACGTCATCGGCCAGACCGCCACCGATCTGAATATCTGGGGAATTCCAGGGGTCGGCCCAGGTTTGTTGCAGCGGTTGCAGGCCGGCAGCATCCGCAATCTGGAAATGCCCTTTCGCCGCAACAACGGCCAGGTGTTTACCGGCCTGATTTCCGCCGAGCCCTTCGATCTCGACACCACGCCCGCGCTGGTGGTGGTGGTGCGCGACATCAGTCAGCTCAAGGAAACCCAACAACAGCTGCAAACTTCCGAGGAGAAGTTCGCCAAGGCCTTCCACGCATCGCCTGACGGCTTGCTGTTGTCCCGGCAGAGCGATGGCCTGCTACTGGAGGTCAACGAGGGCTTCAGCCGCATTACGGGCTTCAACAGCGCGATGTCAGTGGATCGCTCGGCGCTGGACCTGGGCATCTGGGTCAATCTGAACGAACGCAAACAGATGCTCGACTTGCTGCACCGGGACGGCTTCGTAAGGGACTTCACCTGCCACATTCGCCGCAACGACGGGCAAATCCGCCTCTGCGAGGTGTCGAGCCGTCCGCTGCCGATTGGCGAAGAAGATTGCATGCTGACCATCGCCCGGGACATCACCGAGCGGCACTTGATGCAGGAAAAACTGCAACAGGCCGCCACCGTGTTCGAGAGCACCGCAGAAGGCGTATTGATCACCGACACCCAACAGCACATCAGCGCGGTCAACCGCGCATTTACCGAAATCACCGGTTACAGCGAGAGCGAAGCTTTGGGCCACACCCCTCGCCTGCTCGCCTCGGGCCTACATGACAGCGCGTTCTATGCGGCCATGTGGCATCAATTGACCGATGAAGGACACTGGCAAGGCGAGATCTCCAACCGGCGCAAAAACGGTGAGCTCTATCCGAGCTGGTTGACCATCAGCGCCGTGCGCAATCGCGACAAGTTCATCACCCACTTTGTCGCCGTGTTCGCCGATATCTCCAGCCTCAAGCACGCCCAGGCCAAGCTCGATTACCAGGCCCATCACGATCCGCTCACCGGCCTGCCGAACCGCACACTGTTCGAAAGCCGACTGCTGACTGCACTCAACAACCAGCAGGAAAACGGTGGCCAGGGCGCGGTGCTGTTTCTCGACCTGGACCGCTTCAAACACATCAATGACAGCCTTGGTCACCCGGTCGGCGATCTGTTGCTCAAGGGCATCGCCGTGCGCCTGAAAGAGCAACTGCGGGACATCGACACCGTGGCGCGCCTGGGCGGCGATGAATTCATCATCCTGCTACCCGGCCTGCAGCAAGCCACCGATGCCGACCACATCGCCACCAAACTGCTCAATTGCTTTGCAGCACCGTTCCAGGCCGGCGAGCACGAGTTTTTCATCAGCGCCAGCATCGGCTCCAGCCTTTACCCCAAGGACGGCTGCGACGTTGCAACCTTGGTCAAAAACGCCGACGCGGCGATGTACCGTTCCAAGGCCAAGGGCCGCAACCGGGTCGAAAGCTACACCCGCGACCTCACCGCCCAGGCCAGCGAACGCGTGGCGCTGGAACACGAACTGCGGCGCGCCATCGAGCGCAATGAATTGCACCTCTTCTACCAACCGAAAATCAGCCTCGACGATCATCGCCTGGTCGGCGCCGAAGCGCTCATTCGCTGGCGGCACCCGACTTTCGGCGATGTCCCGCCAGAGCACTTCATTCCCCTGGCCGAAGAAAACGGCATGATCCTGCAGATCGGCGACTGGGTCCTCGAGACCGCGTGCCGGCAGATGTTCGAATGGAATCAGCTCTACGCAAGCCTCGGCCCGCTTTCAGTAAACCTTGCCGGCGCGCAACTGCGCCAACCGAACCTGCTTGGTCGCATCGAACAACTGCTCAGGGACAACCGTCTCAAACCCGGTTTTCTGCAACTGGAAATTACCGAAAACTTCATCATGAGCCAGGCGGAAGAAGCGCTGGCCGTGCTGCACCAACTCAAACGCCTTGGCGTGCAATTGGCGATCGACGACTTCGGCACCGGCTATTCATCCCTGAGCTACCTCAAACGACTGCCGCTGGACATCCTCAAAATCGACCAGTCTTTCGTCCGCGGCCTGCCGGACGATCCCCACGATGCGGCCATTGTGCGAGCCATCATCGCCCTCGGCCGCAGCATGCAATTCACCATCATCGCCGAGGGCGTCGAAACCCAGGCCCAGCAAGAATTCCTCGCCACCGAAGGCTGCGAACAGATCCAGGGCTACATCGTCAGCCTCCCATTACCGCCCGAGGAATTCGCCGCGACGTTTCTTCGTATAGCCGTATCGGATTTTTCGGATAGCACAGCCGAGAAACCGTCGCTATAATCCGCGGCCTACTGAGGGCCTATAGCTCAGTTGGTTAGAGCAGGGGACTCATAATCCCTTGGTCGTAGGTTCTTATGTGGTACGAATGTTGGTGTGGCATTTGAACCTGATTTTTGATAGCTTTGCACCTTCTCAGCGCCACTGTAGCTCAATTGGTTAGAGCAACCGACTCATAATCGGTGGGTCGCGGGTTCGATTCCCGCCGGTGGCCCCATCTCCCCTTACAATCAAGCACTTAGCGCACTCCGCAGACGGCCAACGGCCATGCTGACGGAGCTTTCTGCGTTGGCCTGATTCACCCACTTGAGCCTTTTTCCTTGACAAAGGCAAGTGCGACACCCAAAGCTAATAGGGTGTGGTATTTGGAATAAGAGCTCATGAAAAACTTCATCTTGGTCGAAGCGCCCGTTACGAGCGAGGCTAACTACATCCTGCTTCATCTCGACCCTGGCATGTCCGACGAGGCACGCGAGTTCAAACCGTTCACCGACTACACAACTTGGCTGGCACGTAGGGGCTATGCCGTAAACACCGATAAGCTCTACTCGGAGCACGTTGGCCGCTTCATCGACTACGTGTATGAGGCGACGAAGACCCAATTTCCTGCAGATGTCGAGGTCACTATCGAGACCGTCATCTACAGCTATCAGGTTTATCTCCTCTTCGGTACAGACGCCACGAACCCGATAGCGAAGACGCTGGCTTATAGCCTGGGGAAGACGCGGCTCACAGGTCAAAACTCAATCGCAGAGTCCATAGAATCATCTATCCGGTGGTTTCTTGAAGTAGCCGAGTCAAAAAACATCACAACACCTGACCATCTTTTCAATCGGTTCTACTCGAGCCGGGCCGAATATCGAAGCCATTATGAGGTTTCGGCCCACAAGGCCAATTCGTGGATGGCAGCAGTCATTCGTGGCTCGCTTAACTCAGTTTTGCCTAAACGCAAGCAAGATAAGCTGTTTGCTAAAGCAGGGCGTAGGAACAGGAAAAACGACAAGCAGCCGTTCAAGATCCTCCCATTCCCTATAGAACGATCCGTCGACTTTCTCAGACAGGCCAAGCCTGCAAAGTCCACGACATTTTACAGGGATATGACGCTATACGCCCTACTTGCCGCGACAGGTTCGCGTACAAGCGAGGCGCTACAAGTTCGAATGTCTGACATCGATGATGACGATTTTGCAGTGTTCCTACGCGACCCCTTTGCGAGGAAAGCGCCTGGTATTACTGAAGAAGAGCATAAGCTTCTCTCCTGGAAAGGTCGGGAGACCGAGGTGACCTTCATGATTGAACCATTCGCTAAAATATTCTGGGAGAACCTTGAGAAGTACCTGACCCTAGAATACAACTCTAGCGTTGGACATGATTTCTTATTCCAAAACACTGACGGCAGGCCCTTCTTCGCAAGCGACAGGAGCAGCCGTGACAAAACCTTTAAGAAATACTCCTTGAAGGCAGGCTTGCCGGACGTCACAGGCATCAGCACTCACTCTCTGAGGCATATGTACGGAACCTACACGCTTAATTACATGCCGGTTCCTGGTCAAACCCTTCCTGGCCTACCCATTACCTACGTGAAGATCCTGATGGGCCATGCCAGCGTTACATCCACGATGAAGTACGCGAAGCACGACACCGACATCATCGAAGCATACATTCAACATGCTAACCAGTACGTCATGCAAAGAGGCGATGCCTCCTTTACCACAATTCGCGAGGAATTTTATCTGCGCCAGCTCGAAGTATTGAAGGACGAGGCGAATCGCATTCAAGGGACGCAGCATGATTAACCTGACTAAGGATATTCAGATTATCAAAACTGGAGCGCCTCTTGATAGCTCCATTAAAGAGGCGATCACGAAAGCCAAGGCTTGCGTCTGCAAAGAGCTGTTTGGCACGAACTATATCTCTCCAAGTAAGGTAACAAGCGGCGCTCGTAACGAATATTACAACGCGTCCATCGTGCGCCTGTTTGATGACCACCTGAACGTGTCGAATGCACCTATTTATGATGAAGTGTGGGTGCGTAATGCTTTAGCTTGCACGAAAAAAACTGCACCGATAGAAATTGCGAAGCAGGTCGTTCCGAAGGCCTCTATTGACTGGCTCAACAAGTCTTCCTTGGAGAGGCTGAGTAAAGACTGCGTCTTAATTCTTCACTTTCTCTGGCAGGAGCGAGCTGTCCTGCTCCCGGCTGACCTAAGGAAGCCCACGGTTCACAATCAGGACGAAGGAACCAACTTCTATGAGTTTGCTGCAGCATCCTATACCGAGGTGCTTGCATTTGTGAGCAAACCGTTTGTCTCGCATGTTCCCTACGAAGACATTCCGGACATTACCTCCGTAATGAAGCCTAGTGCCGTCAAAAACTTTGGATGGTACGCATGGCGCATGATTCGTTGCACAGACTGGCATAGAATCGAAGACATCAATCCAGATGACATCGCTGACCTCGCCGACCACTTGGTCTTAACGCGAAGAAATGACGTTGACTGGTTCCAGTACCCCATCGCCCCAGCCGCGTTTTGGAACTATGTTCAGAGGCTGTATTCTGACAGATGTAGCCAGGCCGCCGTCCGCCCTAAAAATGATTTGCACGCCAGTAGAAAAGCTCTGGCCTCTGGCGAATATGACTATCCTGATGAGCACAAGGAAAGTGTCGAGTCGTGGTTGAAATATCAGGACAAATACACCGGCTTACAAAAGTCTCGGGGAATTAAGTCTTTCGACGCTTACAGCAAGAGCTTCTCAGTTCTGAATACCTGGTTGTTTGGCGAATACCCTACTGCCACGGGATTGCTTCCTCCTCACCCAAGTGAGCTTAATCGGACGCACATGGAAGGCGATGGATACATAGGCTTCCTCACTTTTCTTCGCCGAGGCAGGTCAAACTCAACGATCCAGCAGATCATGTACCACGTCACCAGCTTCTTCAACTACTTGACGGCTCACTCGAGCGCCGACGAGAAACTTTCTGGTTTTGTTTGCCCCATACTTGAGCTCGATTTTCCCATCGTGCGAAGAAGGAATAGCTCTAATAAGCCTGCATTTCATTCTGAGCATTTCCCATACCTTCTACAATACTGCTACGCGATAGAGTCTTTCACAACTCACCTAGCCGAAAGGGTATATCACGAACAAATAAACCTATTCGACAAAAAATTCAGGGCTGATATTGAAACAAAGGACTGGAACAATACCCAAAAAATCGTTCAAACTGAAAAACTTGGGTACGTTCCAATTGTGTTCTACCGGAACCCATCATTTGACGCTTCGCAGCCTAAATCCGAAGATAATCGCCCCATGAAGTATGAGGCGCTGCGACTTCTTCCAAGGTTCGTCGTGCCAATTATTGAACACTCGGTTGAACGCGAAGGGAAGTGGGTGTTCTATCCTCAGCTCAATTACATCAGACATAATATCATCGCACTGGAGACAGGGGTTCGTAGTATTCACATACGTTGGCTAGAGAGGCGAACCTATGATATGCGAATTGATCGTTCAAGACCCCTGCCTCCGCTTTGCAAGTTACGCATCAACACTGACAAAGTAAACGGCCCCTGGGACGCTACTGTTTCGAAGACGGTAATTGAACTGCTGGATCGTCAAAAATCCATGATCCCTTGGTTTAACGATCCCGCAATGGATGTCGAAACCTGGTATGACTACCATGAAGAAAATGAGCATGGCAAAATCATCACGCTATTTCCGAAGGGAACAAGTCCTGGCGTGCTGACTCCGGAGGCCTATGCGAAATATTTCAAAAGGCTAATTTATTCTTTCGACTTGTTCTGCAGGTTTCAGCTGGGCATTGAGGCGACGAACGCAATGCCAGAGGCTGTGGGGGATCTGGAATCTATTGATGATCCTCACGACTATCTCACCGTGATCAAACTTGAGGGACAGGCCTGCAAATTAATCGAACACACCCCGCACTCCTGCCGAGTATCAGTTGTATCTGAATACATCCCAATTTTGCCGCCACACATCATCGGCGCATTTATTACCGGCCATGCCAGTGATGAACATGTAATGTATTACGCAAAAGTTGACCCTGCATACCTGAAATCGGTTGCCCAGTATCAAAAATTGAGTATTGAGCATGGATGGCTAGTTGACCGCCCAGCAATGTCTAACATCAAAGCAGAAGACGTTGCATCGAAGCTTCAGCAGGCTTTCCGGCGAGACAAGGATAAGTCTCTGATTGACTTCGGTGCGATCTCATTTGACCGTGAGACCAAGGATGATGTGGTTTCGGGTGTCAGGGAGACAAGGCAGCGCCCCATCGACTCGCTGGCCTTCATGCCCACTCATATCTGCCCATTTGGTAATCGCTGCCCAGCGGACGTCGTTAAAGACCTGGGTGCCATTCCTGGGATAAGTATGCCGTGCGGGGGCTGCTATTACTCGGTCAAAACTGTCGACCACCTGCCAAGGATATACGGTCACATTCGCGTGCTAACTGACGAGTGTAGCGAGCTGGAGGCCTATATCGCTGAGTCTAAAAGGAATGGAGCATCGCCTGAAAGCCTTGTGCCAAAAGCCAATCGTCGCAAATTCCTCGCCGCAGAGATCATTTCATGGAGCGTTACTGCTCACTGCCTCGAGCAAATGCATAATGAAATCAAAACGCGTGAGAGCTTCCTGGTAGAGAAACCTGAAATCGTCTCAGAGCACCTGGAGCGCTTAGAGCTCAAGAAAGACTCGCTTTCTAACCTGATTGCTCGCACTGCAGAAGCCAAGTCGCATGCGGAGTATTTCACTCCACAGTTAGACAAGCAGGTTAAAGTGGCAAGAAACAAGCTCCTTGCATTCACTGGGGACTTTAACCGTATGCTGCAAGAAGCTCCTACAGGATTCACGTTGATCGATGAATTTAGGGGCCTGATTCGGTCTACGTGTGAAGTTCTGGGTCTTTCACTGCATGATTTGAATGATGCAATGAGTAAGCCCATGGCCTTGGAGCGACCTACTGCAATCCTGAAGCTAATTTCGAGCCCAGGAGGTGTTCCTGCATGAGCAAAGGTGCGAAAAAGGGCCAAAACCGCTTTGCAGGCTCTCAAAAGCTGAACCGCGACTATAGAATTTCCCGAATTAAAGACGAAGTAATCCCTAAGCTGAAGTCTTTCGTAGGAAAAGCATCATTCGATGGGGTTACGCCTTACTCAAGATTCTGCGCCGAACTTTACAACGATGGGCTTCCCGTAAACGAAAAGAAGATTGGCTACAGAACCTTGGTACAGAGCACTGACTATTGGACTCTGCTCGGGCCAATATTCTTCAAGCACTGGGATGCTGCTGGAAACATGGAGTCCAAGAAGGACAAGCTTGTCGGAAAGCTGGCCGTTCAGCGAGCAGACCAACTTCAAGCTGAGACAGAGAAACTGAGGAAGGAGGTCGAAGCTCTGCGCTCAGCCCTCCGTAGCCATGGTGCTCAGCCAGTAACCCTGCCGGACACAACGCATGTGGATCAAGGATTCATGGCGAAGTTTGACAAAACCTGCCGGGCCCTCAAGTTGGTGCTCGATGCAAGTGATGGGATGTTTACGGTTGACATGCAGGCTAAAAAGATTTGCTGCAGTTTTGACGACCTTGAACCTAGGGAGGGACTCGTGCCAACAGAGGTGGTTGAGCCGTTCATTCTGTGGTTGAAAGCGAAAGAGAAAAGCCATGGACACAAGTGATCAGAAGCGCTCTCCGTACGACCGCTACAGGGACTACGTGCTGCAGCTTGAACAGGCTGGAAAAAAATTCCCTGTGAATCAGTTTGGCGCCGTCAACTTCAGCAAAATCGCTGATGAATGTGGTAATCGTAGGCAGTGGTTTTCTGAAAGCGCAAAGAAGGTCTTTTGCTCCCAGGGCCAGACCCTGGAACAGGTCATCGCGAACGACATTCACCGCATAGGCAGTGAGTTTTTTGCGGCCAAAGACCCTGAGTCTCTGGCGGTTGATGTGGCAGATTCGAAAAGTCGCGAAGCGAGTCGGTTGCGAGTAATGCTTGAGCAAAAGTCGAAGGAAAACGAACTGCTTCGCGGGCAAGTTGAGCGACTCTCTGCCGAGCTACGGTTACTCCGGACATCTGCGCAAGAAATCAGTAGCCAGCAGGACTTGATGATCGACTCAGGGCGGTCATTCATCCTATGAGCAATCTGTCGAGCATAATCCAGGTGAGCTCGGTGAAGCCAGGCAGTTTTGGCGGTGCCGTCTTTTCCGGGCGCATCATTGGCCAAAACAAAATTCACACATGCAGAGCAAGCTATAAAGTCATCACCCGCATTCCTCAACCCGGTGAATGCTGGCGGTTCAAAGGTTCGATCACAGGGCGGGATCAATACAGGGATTTCGTTCTGATCGAAAGCTGCCACATCGTAAACCTGCCCATAGCGGCATATGTGGAACGATTGCTGGTAAAGCACCCTGCATTTCGCGGGCTGTCATTCGGCAAAGCGAAAGTCTCGAAACTGGTCAGGGCATTTGGCGCAGAAAATCTTGCTCAGGCATTGAGTGCAGGTAGGGTCAGCCACCTGGGGGAATTGATTAATCCCGATCTCGCCCAAAAGGTCGTGGATGCCTGGAGGACACTGCAGGATGAGATTTCAACGATTGAGTTTCTCATGGAGCACGACTTCGACCCTGGGCTCGCCAGAAGCATTCTCAAGGTTTGCCAGACGGATACGGTAGAGCGCCTGAAGCTTAATCCGTACAGCCTCATTGCGTTTCAAGGCATCCACCCGAACATGTGGAAAATCGTAGACGCCGCAGCAGCCAAGCTAGGCATACCTCGTGATGACCCACGCAGGCTGGCCGGCCTTGTGGAGAATTTGCTCTATGTGCGCTTGGATCAGGGCCATACCGCATACGAAATAGAAGAGCTAAAAGCCGCCCTGATGCAGAAGCTTCCATCCGCCAGACTGGTAGACCAAGCTATCGACTGCGCCCTACAAAGGCGTGCTGTATGCGTTAAGAAGCATCAAGGGACGACGCTTATCCAGCCACTGGGAGCGGCCCTTGTCGAAAGTAAACTTGAGCAGCGTGTCGCGAGTCTATTGTCCGCTCAGGCCTCATTGCTTCACGGTTCTCCGCAGAAACTGGAGCAAGCGATTGAAGATTACTGTGCACACAGTGAGAGCGCGCTTGGACACTCACTCACCCGAGACCAGAAAAACGCAGTGCTGATGGCGCTTACTAATCGCATCAGCACGTTGACTGGATTCGGCGGTACGGGCAAGACAACCGTGCTGAAAGCCATCGTTGATATAGCCTCTCAGAACCGCCCTGTGCATGTCTTAGCACTGAGCGGAAAAGCCAAGGAGCGCGCCAAGGAGTCCATAGGCCGAGACACCTACACGATCCACAGCTTCTTGATCAAAATCAGCACCGCAAGCTCAGGGATCAGCACTGGAGGCGACCCTCTGGTAATCATCGATGAATCCAGCATGGTAGACATCGCCTTGATGCTGAAACTGCTGAATGCCTTCGCGAAGAAAGAACTGTCCCTCTTGCTAGTAGGCGATACCGGTCAGCTATCACCGGTTGGTTATGGAATCTTCTTCCATGCACTGGCCAAATCGAAGGCAATACCGTCGACCCACCTGATCAAGGTTCACAGGTCTATCGGCAACAGTCACCTTCAGAACATCGCCATGAATATTAGATCTGGTCATCTGGATACCTTGCCATTCTGGAATGGCGAGCGCGATGGGGTTTATCTGATCCCCTGCACAAACACGCAGGACATGCTGACACACCTCGCGAAGATCAAGCAGATCATCCCTGACGCTCAGATCCTGACGCCACACATGTCTGATCGCATGCCGGATTCCGGGCACAAGATAAACAAACATCTGCAAAGCGCCCTCCAGCATACAGACGAGACGCAAGGCATCTGGATGGGCAAATACTGGCTGCGAGTTAACGACCCCGTCATCGTCACCCAGAATAGCTACGAGCATAATCTGTTCAACGGCAACACCGGGATCATGACTGGCGTTACGTCAATCGATGGCCAGACTTCAGGTGTGTTTTTCTTCAATGGGTTCGAAGTTACCCTGTCCAGGATGGACTTGTTCGTCATGGGGATGAAGCTTGCCTACGCCATATCCATTCATAAGGCGCAAGGCAGCGAGTACGAGACGTCGATCCTTTGCACTCTGAGTCAAAGCGAATTTGTGGAACGAAGCATGTTGTACACAGCCGTCTCACGATCTAAGCGGCTGGCCTTGATCCTAAGCACCCAGGACATCATGCAACTGGGGGTAACTCGCCCAAACCGAAGCGACACGCTCTGTGTTGGTTTCTCGATTTGAATATCAAATTGCTCGTTAGCCCGACAATATTGGGCAGGGCTTCTCTTCAGGCGCCTTACCCTCCTTGTATGATCGAAGGATCCGTGCCCAACGCCTTAAGGTAAGAGAATGTTATTGAAGCTGTTCACAAGCCTTTGGAGCCTCATCAACCCCGACCGTCGCCCTGATTGGGAGAAAGCGCGAGAACGCCAGTTCATCTTGGCAGCGAACGGCCTGAAGACCCTCTCGGTCACCGACCGGGGCGGCATGTCTATCGACCCCGAAGAGCTGCGCGACCAGATAGTCGCCTCGCGTGAGGAGTTGAAGCATCTCGTTCACAGGCCAGAAGCGCCTAACCGATCATTCAGAGCAGCGGAAGATGCCCAGGTGGAACCGTTAGTGAGTCCCATCGTAGAGGCTCCGGTGAGCGCCACGGACTGTATAGAGGTGGTGACCTGGCGTCGGTTGCTGAGTGGCGCTGTGGTGCGGTACGTGTGCCTCAAGTCTACGAGTACCGGTGGATACTCGGTCGCGACGGCCAGCATGTTCACAGGGGCTACAGAGAGCCTCCCGACTTGGGTCGACGGCAATACCAACAGGAACATTGCGAATGCCCTACAGCTCGGTGATCTCCAGTGGTACGCGACTGTGAGCGAGGCTATGGATGCCTGGAATGCGGAGCTCTGATAGCCGTAGAGTTGCCTTCCATGAGTCTGACAAACCAACATTCCCAAAGCATCCCTGGGGAAGGATAATCACCGTGTGCCGTTAGCCACTTGTTGACTGCACAAGCACTAAGGCAGAGCCCAGCAATGACAAAAGGGAGATTCCATTGATCAAGCAGTGTGTCGCAGGAATGGTCGCGATAGTGATATGTGGCGCGGTATGGGCAGCGAGCAGTGAGGATGAGGCGGCTGCACTGGCAAGCTTAAATGAGGCACAGAAGCTGTACGAGAATCGACCCCAAGGTACGCCCAATCAGGCGGGCACGCGGACTCTCTCGAAGAGGGATATCAATGACTGCGTGACTCAGATGACCGAAGCGAAGAACAAGCTCGATGTCGTGAAGAAGCAGTACGGTTCGACCAAAGCCTATCAGTCCATGCAGACACATATGTTGACTGGTCAGGTTCGTGGTCGTCTGGGAACCTGCAAGCAGACCAAGGACACATTGGGATATTGACGGCCCCTCTTTTGAAATGCTGCCATGCGTGGGTATGGTCTGATCTCGAACGTTTCGTGGTAAGGGAGGGGCATCAGGATTACTTGCACCATGGGCCCCAAGTGGGGGGATCCTCGATGATGTCTATTGATGTGCTCAGCTCGTACTGCATGAGCTCAAAAACCCTGTCCAGAGTCGGATGGGCCTTTGAGTCTCTCAATGTGCTCACCAGTTGCAACAGCTCACGACCCTGAGTTAAGGACATTTGAACGTCGCAGTACACTATGTCGTCATCGTTCTTCATTCCCATCGGCACATCCTCGCAGAATGTTCTTCGTCTCCAGTTCATACGGCCTGGCGTTGGTGCGCGCCCCTTCGGGGAGGGGATGTCGTAAACCGAGCCTTGGCGCAAGCGCCGGCCTCTCGGCCCTTCGGGCTTCCATCCCACACGCCTGCGCGCTCCGCTTACCGTGCTATTTAGCCGCGTGAACACCTGCCTTCGGTTCGAGCGGACACTCAGGCTGAGCTAGATCCAAAGCCCAATGGGCTCTACCCCTTCGAGAGCTCAAGCTTCAAAAAAAGCACGGCAGGCGCTCATGAAAGCAGTTGCGTCATTCAAAGCTCGGTGCTGCCTGGTTGTTGGCAGTAGGCGATAAATGTCACTAGCCGCCTCCCTACCCACCAACACCTCTAAAGGCTTCAACTCGAAGGTAGGTATCAGATCTGCTGCCTCGTAGAGCACATCTAGCCAAAAACCGTCCTGAGGTGAATCACTGCAAAGCACCTGGCCTGAAAACAGCTGATTCATATTTCTCGCTACAGCATCTGGGTTATCACCTTCCTTAAGCAAATGATCCTGAGTGAGACCGTGCATGTCTTGCGCATCGAACGACCAGTGCGTCCAGTACCGGACTGGCTTGATAAGCGAACTGAAGGAGGTCTCACTCGACACGACGGCAACTTCAATCGGATAACTGTCAGGAGCTATTCCAGAAGCTTCAAAATCAATGAAAAAAGAAGGTCGTTCCACCTTGCTGCTCCTGTTTGAGGCTACGATTTTCAGCGGTATCACCTACTGGTGTGCTTGCGCCGCCATAGCTCGAACCAGCCGCTCTAGCTGGTAGGAGCCTGTGCAGCTCGGTGATTTTTCAGATGCTGCATCTCACGCTCCCATTCAGTCAGAAATTTATCCCAGTCTGTCGCGTAGGGCCCATCAGTGACTCTGGTTGATCCGATGCTCGCTTGCAGAAAGCGTTCGCGCCAGGGCTGCGGGATATCACGCTCCAAGATGATGTCGACTACGGAGTTATGACGCATCACCGAGACAGAGTTACGAACCTCAATGAGTTCGAGTGGCTTATCGCTACAGAGGGTATCGTTTCGCTCTTGGACGTCGAGGCTATCAAGGATGGTGAGGAGTTCGGAGGCATTCGGATCACCAGGATGGAAGCTGGCAAGCGCCCACAGAACCCTTCGCCTAGTCCTCTCTCGTTCGCGGAGTAAATCGCAGGTCATTTCAGCCTCCTTTTGACACGGCTGGGCGGTGGTTTTGGCGTGCCGCCTCCGGCGGATGGCTGGCGTGAACCGAGCCGTGGCGAGCCACGTCTCGGCCCTACGGGCTTTCATCCAGCACGCCTGCGCGCTCCGCTTGCCCACAGGCCAAGATCCTTAGACTCGGGCCATAGTCATCCCTTACCTTAGACAGCCAGTATCTCAACGATGAAAAAACAAAGAGGCCATATTTGGTCTGCCGAGCACTGAAACCTACAATTGCCGCGATCAATGGGCTTGAGTCTGTTCCTCCCCCTTGCATACTGCCAGCGAGGGCGTGCTTCCCTTCTGTATGCGACTAAGCTCCCAACAACCTTGTTGTCAGCGATCAATCGTGGAACGTGGCAAAGATCTTCGAACCCAGCGCCCATCAATCCATGCGATCAGACAGCGTCGATCTGAGACATGTCTCCATTAGCCCAGTCTAGGAGAGCTAGCCAAAGTCCATGGGGAATAGTCGTACGACTCTCATGTCGATTGCGATATGAGAGTATCCGCAGCAGCTCAGGAGCTCGCTCAATAATGACTTCGCATACAGAGCGTAGCGCCTCAAAGGGGGCGGAGCTCATGCCAATGACCGAGCTGTGCTGCAGTTTACGTACAGATTGATAGGACTCCTCGATCTTGATCGGGTATTCGTGAGCGATCTGCAATGCCAGAACACAGAAGCGGTCGGCACCAAGCGTCGAGGCGAGGCGCTCGATTGCTTCGAGCTCATGCAGGTTGTTCCTCGTTAAGGCTATCAGATTCCGCACTCTTCCCCCGGTAGCTCCCTACCACTGTTCACTAATTCGCTCTCCTACTGCCCACGACTCCATCTGCTAGTCAGGCGGCATTGCCCAGCGAACCTGGATCTTGCCGCGCTCTGAAGCAAGTGGAGCAAGCGTTGCACGTACCCCACCCCCGACAGGCGTGTTACTTATGAAACTTGCTAAAGCGGCTCGAAAGGGTCGCTGGCTCAATGGTTTCCCAGCTTTCTGGATCCGCCGTAACGCTGAACATTATCCAAGCCCGCCACAGGAAAAAAGCAGCGACCATACTCGCTTCAATTGTCGCAAATACAGTAGTGTTATACATGTAATTCGGATCATCTTTGCCAAAGATCATCAGCACTGGAAATATTGATGCACACCAGCCTGCAACGAACGTCAGGCAAAAAGCTATGGCAGCCGTAAATGCCATAAAAATAGAAACTTGATACCTGTAGTGAGTCGCGAACATTTTTTCGCCACTCTCTTTCTGAAGTCCATATATAAAGCCATCGTTTTCTTCTTTTTTACTTTTATTTTTAAAAACGCCGTACAACGTCACGTTTTCGCCAGCTTCCAGTTCTTCGTAAAACTTATTCGTCAGCTGTAATTTCGGTATCACTGCCCCATCAATACTGACATTAGCCTTATAACCGCCACTTATACGATCCGTATGCCGAACGTAATCGACTGTCCCAGAAAACTTCACGCAATCAAATTTCATTACTACCTATCCCTGCCTTCGGTCAAAAAATCGCATTCGGCTCATGCCAGGAAGCCTTCGATCATGGTTGCAGGTGGGCACGCGGCGGCTTCAATGCACGCTTTATAGAGCGGCTCGCTTCAAGGCAACCGAGCCATGTCCCACTAGCCCGCTCTCCTGATCAAACCAACTCTTCTGACACCGTGACGCCCTGGTCGAAGACCGCCTAATGAACCTTATGACACGATAATATCACTATGATCTGTTTATCGGAACATGCTCCGCGTGGCTCTATCCTCGCTTTTGAGGATCCGTCTCATGCATCTGAAAGAAGCACTGGCAGGGGCGTTGCGTGGAGCTCGTGCTCATCAGGGGTTGGATTACGAAGAGTTGGCGGGGGCAACGCACAGAACGTACGTGGGGAAGCTTGAGCAGGCCCGAGCGAATGCGACGTTGGAGAAACTGGACGAGATCTCTGACTACCTAGGCCTCGATCTTTTGACTATGGTCACTCTTGCCATTGCTGCGCAGGGTGACGAACTTCCTTCCGAGGCTTTGCAACGTACTGCCCTGCGAATCAGGGAATTCGAAATTTCTGGAGGGTGGCAGTTAGTAGAGGAGCAATTCAGTGATGGAAAGCTCATCAAGCGCTCCCAGGGAAAGCCTAAGCAGCCCCTCAATGCGGACTCAATACGAGCCTTGAAAGCGCAAGGTTTCGACAGGAAAACAATCGCGGAAAAGCTCGGAATTGCTCGGACTACCGTTCAGAAGTATTGGAATACATAAACCTCCAGGCTATCGCGATCCCTCTTTCTTTACGTGATGTCTTTTGTGCTCGTGGCTACGGTGTATCCTTGGGCAAGGGTAAGCACTTGTGGTGTTGGCCATAACGTAGAGAGCAGCTTCGGATGGCTGAAATAGTGGGGGTATTTGGTCGATGAAGCACGTCAGACTGATTCGCCACGGGGAAAGCGCCGCGAACGCTGGAGAAGCCAGTTCGGATCACGCGAGCATCCCTCTTACGCCTAAAGGTGTAGAACAAGCGCGCCTAGTGGCCGGGTCATTCACCAAGTCCCCAGACCTGATTGTTGCTTCTCCGTTTTCCAGAGCTCAAGCAACTGCGATGCAGACAGTGGCTGCTTTCCCTTCAGTGCCGTTTGAAATATGGCCTATCCAAGAGTTCACCTACCTTGAGCCCGCACGGTGTATCAACACGACCGTTGCTCAGAGGCGAGATTGGGTGGAAGCATATTGGGCCAAAGCAGACCCCGCATTCACGGATGGTGAAGGTGCCGAGTCTTTCCTGGACTTTATATCTCGGGCTCAGTCTTTCTTGGATCGACTCGCAGAGCATCCTGCTCATGACATCGTAGTGTTTTCGCATGGGCAACTTATCAATGCCGTAGCGTGGCTGATCGAGCGCAAACCGCTCGGCATTGATGGCGATGCTATGGTGGACTGGCGTAAGTACGAGATCGCAAACCACGTGCCCAACTGCGGTGAGTGCCTGCTTTCGAAAGAACCCGACGAAGCCGGTTGGAGAGTCAGCCGGTCAGCCCCTGAGGAGCCACGAATGGACGCCGCTTGGGGCGTATCAGGCAGAGCCTACCAAGCGGTTCGTGATCCTGAGCGCCTGCTCATTGAAGAGCGCGCTGAAGCTCTCGCAGCTGCAGGCTATCCTCTGCCAGAGGATGATCCGGCTATGTACGCTGAGCAACGGTTGCAGGAGGCAAAAGCGGCTTTACGCCTATCATCCCCACGCCCTTCTGATAGAAAACTGTAGCGGGAGTGCGGGGAGTGACATTAGCAAGAGGTGTCACCTTGCTGGAAACACCTCCTACACATTCAACGACGAAAAATGCGATTTATCAGGATCAGCGCTGCAGCACCTATCGCGAGTGCGGCGACCGGTTTTTCCTTCAAGAACGTAGATACGCTGTCCAGTGTATCGCCGTAGGTTTTAGTCATCTGACCAGCTGCTTGATGGCCCGCACCTTCAGCTTCCATCTTCGAATCACCAATTAGTTTCCCGACTGCGCTCTGCGCCTTGCCGGCCAGCTTTTCTGCTACACCTTCTACTTGTTCGCTCTTCATGATTCATCAGACCTTCGTGTGTGAGAGGGGAGTTCCATACAGACTTGGTCGAGTGGCTACCAACACGACTTTAGGGGCGTGCGTCTGATGATTAGTTCAATGATGATGAGCTGTAGGGAATGTCAGGAAAGCGTCTACTCGTCACCCATGACTCGCGATGTTGATTTTTTAAGGAGCCCACATAAATGCCGAGTGAATACTCCCTGTCAGACGTTCTGGAAAGGATGTATCAAAACCAGCTCGCCTTGGAGGCAGCAATAATGGAGTTGACCCTCCACGTAGAAGCGCACGGTCATGCGGATGTAGGAGATAACGTCCGGGGCGCCTTGGAGGCAATCGGCGAGAACGCAGGCCACATAAAACAGGGCTTTGCGCGTCTCAGCAGGCTCCCATGACTCAGCCGCTATTTGATTTTGATCTCAAACGCGTTTCCCGTCCGCACTACATCACTGGAAAGGCCGCCATCAATTTCCCGCATCCAGGAAGCACTACAGGTGGGTGGCATTTCCTATCGTACTTCGACCGAGAGTCTGGCGTAGCCAAGGTTTCGCTCGCAGGCATTCACTATCCTGACACTACCAGTTTTTTCAGCGACGAAGGCATCGTTGACGTCACTGAGCATATGGCGAGGCTTGGCTGGTCTGTAGAAGGTCGGCAGCTCTACATGGCGGATCACTATCGAGCCACCGCCGACATGATCGCGAAGTGGACACTGAGCGAGTCCGAGCACTGCAATGTTGTGATTAATGAGTGGTTCCCATCCCCATCAGAGAAACAACGACTACTCGAGATACTGGACGCGGCAAAACCCAAGCTCTTCACGGTTGGCAGGCTGCACAAATTGGAGGTTTGGCTAAGCTCGCAGTAGCGACACTGCCGCACTATGGAAAACAGACGCCCTGGGGCGAGCTGAACGAGGGCAACGGATATGCGTAAAAAATCTCAGTCATGGTTTATCCCGCTCCTCATTCTGTTCGCAGCCCTCTGGGCCATGGGGAAAAAAGACATGCCCCCGACTACAGCACCGCTTAGCCAACAGACCACGCCGAACACGCCGAACACGTTAGCTTCTGCTCCATTACCAGCGGCCCCGCCAGCACAAATCCCTCCAGTCGATCAGTTCGTAAACGCGGGGAAGCTGAACCTGCGGAACCAGCCGGGAGGGGAAGTCATCTCGACCCTGAAGCGCGGCGACAGGGTACAAGTATTCGAAAAGAAAAATGACTGGGTTCGCATCAGCATGGACGGCCAGCCAGCCAAATGGCTATCGTCCAAAAGCCTTTGTGACGGAGCGAGCTGCTACGCAACTTCCAAGCCGGAACCAGTCCGTACAGCGCGACCGACTCCTCAGCAGATCCCTAGGCCGGCTTCAAGTTATGGATCATCTTGCCCTTGCTCTTCTGGAAACGTCTGTATTGGGCCGAGGGGGGGTAGGTACTGCATCACTTCTGGAGGAAACAAACGCTACGGCGTTTGATTCCATGTCTATGACGGCACACATGGGTACAGCCTTCAATTACGTACCGCCGGTTACTTCTCGGCCAGGCAACGTATCGGCTAACCCAGCGGTGCAGATCAGCTTGGGGCTGCTGTGAAAAAGAGTGAACTTCCCGTGAAAATCTGCCTTACCTGCGGCCTTCCCTTTACGTGGAGAAAGAAATGGGCACGCTGCTGGGAGGAGGTTCGCTACTGCTCGGAGCGCTGCCGGCGCAGCAAAAGCTGAACAAAAAAATTCCTGGAGGGGTTGGTATTCCCTGAGAAACCATTACGAGAGGTTCAAACCTATACCCTCAAATGACACATCATTCTTTATAAATAAAATTGCAAAGGCGTTACGGCTTTTTGCCTTTATTGCCCCCTGCATCCCCGCTCGGTATTCTTCCGAATGCAATGACCAGGGGCGCAGGTTAGCGCCGTCCAGCTTACAGGTTAAGAGAAAGCGGCCCCTCTGGTCGGCGTTATCACCTCAAGGAAGACCCGCTGATCTGATTCAGTGTGCCAATATTATCGGGCTGCTACTTTGAATTACAAAAGCTCCTCATAGGATCACTATGCGACTTTCAGATTTTATCCTCAAAAATCTTGAGCTTATTCTGCAAGCCTGGGAACAATTTGCCAGATCCGTAGATACACCGATGCCGCCGATGGACTCGCGTGGATTGAGGGATCATGCAGAGTACATTTTGAGGAATGTAGCGAGTGATATGCGGAGGACGCATTCTCCGCTGCCACAGGGTGTCGAACCTCAAAAGCTGGAGGCCACTCCTGAGGATGTCACCGCAGCCCAAGTTCACGCGCAGACTCGCCTTATGGCGGGTTTCACGCTTGATCAGATGGTCTCCGAATATCGCGCCCTCCGTTCGAGTGTACTTAGACTTTGGCTGGCTCAAGGGTACGCGGGTGAAGACCATCAAGTTGAGGACATGATTCAATTCAACGAGGCTGTAGATCAAGCGCTTGTAGAGGCAGTCACCGCTTATGGTATAGCGGCAGAGAAAACGCGAAAGACAGTCCTAGGTGTATTGGGCCACGACTTGCGCACTCCATTAGGCGCTGTGACTCTGGGCGCCGATCTGCTGAGGCAGAGTGAAGAATTGGGTAGCCATGGGAAAAGATTAATTTCCCAGATTTCCCTCAGTGCCCAAAACGCCAACCAGATGGTGAACGACCTGCTCGACCTGGCACGCTGCAACCTTGGCACCGGCATCCCGGTACGACCGGAAAACGCCGATCTCGCGTCCATTTGTAAATCTGTCGTCGATGAACTCTCAATTGCCCATCCCAACGCGAAAATCCTTTTCAACAAGCCAGGCCCACTAAAGGGCCATTACGACCCCCAGCGCATTGCTCAAGCCTTCTCAAATCTCATTGGTAACGCCGTGCGCCATGGCGATTCTCAGCAGCCTATCAATGTCTCATTGGGCGTTGAAAGCACCAGTACGTTTTTTAGCGTGCAAAATTATGGTGAACCGATTCCCTCCAGTGTGCTATCCACTCTTTTCGATCCGGAGGGTCGCTATTCCCGACATTCCAATAATGATAAAGGAGTATCTTCAGGGCTCGGCTTGGGGCTGTTCATCGCGGCTCAGATTGTAGAAGGCCATGGAGGAACCATCGAGGTCGAATCGACGTTGGAGAAAGGAACGCTTTTCCGCGTCGTATTGCCCGTTGGCTGATGACCAACGCTCAGAATTGTGCCCGACGAGAAATCTATATTATTTGCTTTGCTGTCTATCGATAGCTTTGGTCAAAACCCGGATTATCGACACCGTTAAGAGTTGATAATCAAGCAGGGGCCAAAAGGCTCCTGACTTCAGCGATCATCAAATCAATCTTGAATGGCTTGGCCAGTACGGCATTGAACAAGTCAGACCTCTGCATGCCGATGTGTGCTTGTGCGCCGCTCATCAAGATAATCGGCAGGTGACTTACGGAAGGTAAGGCTCGCACGGCTGTGGCGAACTCGAGACCATCCATGACGGGCATCATGAAGTCCGTAATGATCAGTGATGGTCGCTCGCGCTCCAGTACCTCAAGCCCTTTCTGCCCATTGCTGGCTTTCACGACCATGAAGCCCTCGTCCTCCAGCGCATAGCCAAGAATATCTGCGATCAAATACTCGTCGTCGACGACCAAGATGGTGGTCATGTCAATTCAACCCGAATCCAAGACTTAGGACGTAGAACCAGGCAGCGCTGAGTGATTAGAAACTGGCGGTTCATTTCTTGAAGCCTTTTTCAGGTCAACGTCTTGGTCACGGATGACGACCTCGAATCGCGAGGGGTCATAAGAGCTATCTCGTACTTTAAGAATTGAAATTGTTCTGCTTAGTTCAGAGTAATTCTCGAAGAAGCGCATGAGTATGAGGTTGTCAACGATGCTGGACAGATCGGAGTTCGGAGCGCTGACCTCGGAGCCGAATAAATCTCGCATCTCCCATGAGGCCAACACAGTTACCCCCCTGGATCGCAACTCGTTCATCAAAGCACTGTAGAAGTCTGTGATTCGCGCAGGGTTCGTCGAAACCCGCGTCATGCCGCTCAGGCTATCGATGAACAAACGCTTGATTCCTTTTTCCTCAACCAAACTTAACAGCCGTGCGCCCAAGCCATCCAGCAGGCCTTCGGTGGTGGGTTGCCAAGCAATACTCAGCGCACCGCTTCGTTCCATTCCTTTGATGTCGATCCCAAGCGATTGACCCTTTAGGCGCAAACGCTCTGGGCTTTCATAGAAGCCAAAATGAAGTCCAGGGGCATCAACGGTCGACTCGCTTAGAAACTTAAGGCCCAAGGTTGTTTTACCGATTCCGGAGGGCCCCATGAGTAGCGTAACGCTGGAACTGTACAATCCGCCGCCGAGAATGATGTCCAATGAGGCAACACCACTGGCGATGCGCGTCATATCGGCGCTGTCATTTGACGAAGGGCGACTGTAAAGGGTCTCCAAGCGTGGATAGACCACCAAGCCGTGGTCGTTGATCTCACACTCATGAAGCCCGGTCAGGGCCCCGCTACCGCGAGTCTTGCGAAGTTGGATGCGGCGCACGGAGCGAGTGCCATACAGCTCTTCGCCCATTTCAATGACGCCGTCGACCATTGTGTGCTCAGGGCTGCCGTCATCTAGCCGGGAACTGGTCAGGAACAACACAGTACAGCCGGCGAAAGCGGCATGGCCTTGAAGCTCGGAGATAAATTTCTTGGTGTCGATGGGGGAGTCGGCCTTGGAGCGCGCATTGAGCAATCCATCCACCACCATCACAGTAGCTTTCTGGCGGCTGATCTCGCGTCGCAGCAACTTTACTACTTCATCGAGCCCCTCATTCTCCAGGGTGTCGAAGGCGCTGACAAACTGGATTTCAGCCCCCACCATGGACGCATCGAAAAAGCTCAATGTCGAAAGAAATTGGAAAAGGCGATCATGGGACTCGGCAAGCAATGTAGCGACCAAAACTCGGCCACCATTTCGGGCATGATGGAACCCCAATTGATTGGCCAAGATGGTTTTACCAGACCCCGGACGACCCTGAATAATATAGGAAGAGCCTGAGACCAGACCTCCCTTGAGCAGAGCATCCAGTCCTTCGATTCCGCTTTGAAGGCGATTTAGCGTTTCCACATTGCGACCCTGATCTGAAACAGGCTGTTGAAGCCGAATACGTGAATGCTAACTCCATTTTCACGTGGGAGCTATCTCACTTTCAGACCCTAGATGAGAGGAGAAATATTTTCTGATACGTGAATTCCATTGGTACTGGGGACAACGAAACCGTTGATCGAAGCGATGGGCAAACGGATCTACATCCGCCATCACGGACTCTTCAGTGGAGTCCAACCGCTGGATATTTTGAGCAAAGAAAGCGCCGTAAATGCAAGCCTTGGACGTCATTCAGTAGCCTCCAAGGGCGGTACACCATCGCGCCAATGCATAGCTGCGGAATCATAGGATGCCGTGAACGCGCAGATCAGCGCTGCGAGTTGAATCCTGCGCGACACACCGCTGCTACTTTACAACCTGAATTAGACTCGCGTGTACGTTTTGCAGTGGGCCGTGCGCCTGATTCTTGCCTCTTCTTTCAACTCGGCCACCAAGGTTGCGATTGCATGGCTGTTGACCAGCTTGGTCGAATCTAAACCGACGACCGTAAGCTGTTCCCTTTCCGTACTGGCGTCGAGCAACTGAACAGTCATGCGATTGTCCGCGAATATGGAGCAAATGCATTTGGCAGGCAGGAATGCTGTCTCAATAATGTGTCTTAGTTCCAAGTGTGAAAGCATGTGAAATCCCTCTACATTAATCCTTACGCTCATAGCGATTTGAGATGAGGATAAAACTTATAAATCTAAATTCGTTTCGAAGGTTGTCTCGAAGCCGGCGACAAATCTCCACGACTCAGATCTTCCACAGAGCGCGTATAAGCCAACGTGGCCACCTGTATTAAAATTTTCCTCTCTTCCGTACCGATGATTCCCTTCTCTCGAAAATTGTCAGCTAAGCGCAGTAATTCGTCGTATTGATCCTGCGCCCCCATTCGGGCTTCCGGATTCACAAGCAACTCATGCCAAGTGGAAAAGGCCTCCACCTTCGGGTCGTCGTTCATGATCAAATCTCCACAGTGATATGAACAATGGATGCCCGTACGCATTGAGGGTTTCCCCTTACACGACGTGCGGTAGTCGATGTCTCCATATTGCTTCCCTTGAGGACTCATGGTGTCGAAGCTAGACCTACACCAACCCCTTCTCTTTAGGATCAGGCAGGGCGAGGCTCACGCCAAAAGAGGCCGCAGTGACAATTGATTTGAACGCCAGCCCTTAAGCGCTTTCTATCTAGGTACATGGGCATCGGTAACCAAGGCAATGGTCGTTTGTAATCGACGCCTGGAAGCTAAAGGGACGGAAGATCTGCGCAATGATTAGAGGTAATAACCAGCGAAAATTTTTCACCGCCCTCAGACCATCCTTGATTCTGACCGGCCTCGGCTTGCTGACTGCGTGCGCCGTTAACACTACGCCGTCCTATGTCGTTGCACCGGGTGAGGAAAAGACAGCCACTACGCGCGCACTGGATACCGGTGCCGCTCTACTTCAATCGCGCCCGCCCATCGATGAACTCAATGCCTACCTGGATGGTTTCCATTTTTACAGTGGCCATCCCGAGGCTCAAATGGAGGCTCATCACTATTGCTCCATTCTCAATGAGCAGGTGATCCAGTGCGTGATCTATGATGGAAATCGCAAGGATGCGAAGCTCATGGGGGTGGAATACATCATCGATGAGCAGCTATTTGCTAAATTGCCGAACGCTGAAAAAGCGCTTTGGCACAGCCATGTTCATGAAGTGAAGTCGGGCCAACTGATTGCTCCTGGCATTCCGGACGTTGCAGAACATGCGCTTATGGAAAAGCTCATCCATACCTATGGCAAGACTTGGCATACGTGGCACACCGACCTCAACAAAGAGTTACCGCTAGGCGTACCGCAACTGATGATGGGATTCACAGCTGATGGCCAGATCAACCAGCAACTGGTAACCGACCGGGACAAAAGATTTGGCGTCGATAGCTCTCGGAAAAAGAACGCCCGTGCCGCCATCCCTATCCCACCTATAGATCCAGGTGCTGATGCTTGGCGCAATGGAAAGGGCTTTCAAATCGAAGATCCGACTGGCAATGAGCATCTGCACTGAATCATCAAGCTGACTGGCTAGCCTTTGGACTTTTCGCGAGTCAGCACTGCCGGAAAAACCAGTCACAGGTTCCGTCTAGGGTGATAGATGGGGCAGCTCTGGCACTGCGTCCGTGTACGTTCAACGAGATGGCCATGGCGACCACTGCCACGCGCTTACGGGATTTATAGCTAGCTGAGTGGTTGCCACCCTTGGAACAAAGATAGAGATTGCTCGCGATCCTTAATCTGGGAGACCCAACATTCCAGGGTTAGGTAGGCCGCAGAAAATGGAGATTTGGCTAAGCTCGCAATAGGTTTATGAAGCTAGGTTGGTCAGGGAAGATCGTTATGGCATGTAATTTTGCCTCAATGACCATCCGCTAGAACTTCGGTGCATCGCCTGTGGCTTCCGCAATGGTGGCCAAAGCCTCCTCCATATCGGCGATGTTGTCTTGAAGCTTCTGAAAAACCAACAGGAAAGCGCCGTCCACATCCACGGTCTGGTGGCCACGAAGCGTACCTACTCTTTCATCCTCCATCTGCTGAAGAAGGTTGACGCTCTCTCGCAGAGCCAACAGCTGATCAAAGATGGCGCCGATTTGAGCTTGGCTTTGTGCACTCATTGATGCCACCCAAGCCTTGAATTGATCACCCTTCGATAGGACGTATCGATCTGAGCGGGCACCCGCCTAATGTAGTCCCGCGCGTGCTCCTGCGCATCTGCACTCAAACCAGCAAGATATGAAACGGCGTCATCAACAGTTGGGATCAAACCTTCAATGTCTTCGAACTTGGGCGGCAGTGCAGTCCAAATGACTGCGTCCAATTGGTGAAGGAGTGCCCATTCGGCGATTACTCCCACTGGGGAGCTACTGGTGGTAAAAACACCGATTCCATCCTCCCTGTCCTCTGGAATTTGCTCTCGGACACGCAAGGCCTCGCATGCCTCTTTAAGGTTTTCTACATGCAACACTGCCCAGAGAACGGTGCAAGGATGCGCATTCGCGCAGATCGCCGTCGCGAGCTCTCCACCATCACCGACTCGCGCAAATTCGATGGGCAAATCGGGCCCATCCAAAAACCATTTGCTTGCGAGCGGTAATGCTACGGGTTTCCAAATCAGGGATCCCCATCCTAGACATGCAATTACCATTGAAGAGTCCCTGTGGTTAGACACGCGCAGGCGGGATCGGAAAGCGAACTTCTGGTAAAACTGCCTTCTTTGATAAGGATCGAAAGTCTACTTCGCAGCCGCCCATTAATTTGGATTCGAATCAGCCTTTTGTTTTCCTAGGGTCGGCGGCACGAGGAAAGGTACGTTCCTCTTGAATCGTCCCATCCTCTTTGTGGATTTTCAGAGAGGCTGTTTTACCTTGCAGAAATTCGCTGGCTATTTCAGTGATTTCCGCTTTCGTAGGGGCCGTTTTGGAAGCACGTTGCGCGCCCTCTTTGACAAGCCCCCAAGCGCTTTCTTTTTTTGTGATGTGGTAGTTATCCATGGATCACCTCGACATGATTAATCAACAACAGCTAGAAGGTTGACCATTGTCGATCTGGAGAGTTTGAAAGGATTGGCGAAGAAACTAATACTGCCCTCGACTGCGTGTGCGGCCCTCCTCCACAAGGACGCCAACGAGCGGATCAACTGACCTAGGTGCGCTCCAGGCTAGCCTTAGCGTTTCGGTTTGCGATCCTTGGTGCCTTCTCTTCATCGTCGTAATGGCGGCAAAGAAATTCGCGGATCAAGACGGCAGTTCGTCTAGCGCTGGTCACCACAAAGAAGTGCCCCTCGCCCTTCAGAATGCGAAGTTCTGAACGTCGAATTGTGCGGCGCAGGATATGGGCGTTGTATGCCTGTATTAACGGATCGCAGTCGCCGGTTAGAACCAGCGTGCGTTGAGGCAGCCGGGACAACCGAAGCAGGCTTGTCCATCCGATCAAGGCTGCGAGCTGGAAATAGTAGGTTCGCGGATTAACAGAGAGCATGCCTTTCATCACACCGAACCGCAGCAGCGTGTGAATTGAATTGCCGGAGCTATCTTGATCGCGCATTTTGGCGTTTTTACTCGTACGGAAAAAATCCATAACGTCAGCAGGCTTCATCAACAGCACTGGGCCGGGAGAGGTTGCCGCGAGGATCAGCCTGCGTACCATGCTCGGGTAACGAAGAGCGAACTCTTGAGCCAATGCACCTCCCCAACTCACCCCGAACACATCGACTTGGTCGATTCCCAATTGCTGGAGCATCTCTGCAATCACGTCGGCATGGCGTGGCAGGCGAATGGGCCAACGGGGCATTTGCGACTTGCCGACCCCAGGCACGTCCAGCGTGATGGTCATGAAGTCGTCCAGTTCATCGCGCAGCGGATCGAAGGTACGAATCAAGCCACCCAGACCATTGAGCAAAAGCAGCGGCGAGCCCTGACCGCAGATCGAAACGTTCAACTGCAAGCCCAGCGTGGTTAGCCTGTGGTTTGTCATGATTTCTCCATGCTGCACGCAACCGGGAGTCATTGTAGGAGAGAGTTAGCAGGAGGGTCTGAAGAGTAATGCAGCTGCTTCCCTCATAAAAATCTCAATGGTTTTCGGCCCAATCCCTTCAAATTCCGATAGCCGCTTTTCGAAGGCGTTACGATCTGCGCTTGCCGCGACGATGTTGCTGACCTTGCCGTGATATTCAGCATTCATCTTGTTAGCCAACGCCAATAACCGCGACGCGGTGGTCTCGTCGTAACGGACGTAGTGAGCCTCACCAAGCATCATGACCAACTGGCGGTGAGTGCAGCTCGCCAACTCGTGCGGCGTATCCCGATGGTGTTTCACGACGATCACCTGGTACGCCTTGGCGGCAATCGGCCCCTGGATTCTTTTGCCCATCAGGAAACTGGCGATCAGCCATTTGAACAAACCGGGTTCGTTCGCACTTTGAAGGTCAATTTGTAAGTCATGTGCGCTGATGATTTTGCTCACTTGATCACCCTTCAAGCAATGTCTCAATGTAGACCCGGCGCTAGCGCGAATGATCCAACTGAGCGAGGCACCAATAAAGGAACCCTTCCTCTTGTGCGACGCCTAATGTTTGACCCCTAGGATTTGAGATAGACGAAATGCACATATCCAAGACAGTCCAAGTCATGGAATCGCTATCAGCCCACGATGCAAACCTTAAGCTTCGCGAAGGCTGGTCATTGATATCTGTGGTCGTCACAACCCACCCAAATGGTCAGCTTCATCCTTGCTACATTCTCGGCAAATCGAAAACCTCATCCAACCATCAGAAGCCCGATTGATTAGGGTGGCATCGACTTAGCGATTCACTTCGCTGAACTGTACCGGGGAAATAACTTGGTTTATCTGGATTGGGTTCAATGGCCAGCGATGGTTGTTACCGTTCTCGCCGCATGGCTAATCGGATCGCAGCGGCCAGGCCGGCGGATGATTGGGTTTATATGCTTCAGTGTGAGCAACGTGTTGTGGGTGATATGGGGATTCTACGCAGGCGCGTATGCATTGATCGTATTACAGGTTTGTCTATTCTTGATGAACCTTCGAGGGCTCAAGAAAAATTCGAAGGGTAAAGAAAACGAGCACTCTCAAGACTGACGTTGACCATCGAAATTCTTCTTAAAGCCGCGCGCATTCATCCCCAAAAGGATGCACTCAAGGAGGATCAGTGCGTAGGCATCAGCGTGAAGCCCCCAGATCACCCAAAGCGCATTACCGGTGATAAATCCCCAAAAGGCGATCATGCGCCTATACGCTCGTTGCGAACCGATGAACCAGGCTGAAGCTACCGTCACCACCATGGCTGGCCATTGCAGGTAATCGATGTACTCCAACTTGCTACCTCCGGCCCACAGCACTTTCAAAGAGAGACGCCGGCGCTAACCTGTGGATCGAGCGCAGGCAATCCCAATGACGCACCCAGACTCGCCAGATACTCCCCAAATCCTCCACGACATTTGTAATCCTTGCGGGCGCTGGTGATGACCGGATTCGTTGCTGTCCAAACGATATGAGCACCCACCCTCTTCAGATCAGCAACCAAATGGACGTCTTCATGCGCAGTGAGATGCTGGAACCCACCAGCGTTCCGGTAGGCCTCGGCACTCAGGCCAAGATTGGCGCCGTGGATGTGCCGGTGATTCTCGATGAACTGGTAACACTCCATGTACTTTGAGCGAACCAGATCCCCATGGTTACTCCAGCTATCCACCTCGACTGTCCCACAAACTGCATCAGCCTTGAACTCAACCTGCCGTGCCAACCAATCGTAGGGCACGACAGTGTCTGCATCGGTGAAGGCAAGCCACTTCGCGCCTGCGGCCAAGAGATGCTCTGCACCGGTTGCTCTCGCCTTACCCACGTTCTGAAAAGAAACCGTGATCCGTCCTACACTGTGTGCTGAAACGATCTGTTCGGTCTGATCAGAGCAATCATCTAAAACGACGATTATGGAGACTGGCTGGCCCGTCAATGCAGGATGCTCAGCGGCGAACAGAACAGATGTTAGGCACGCAGTGATGTGGTGCTCTTCATTGCGGGCAGGTATTACAACACCGATCATTAACGTCACCTCCGACTACCTGAGTTACTGGCTCCTGCAGTCGACCTACTTGCGCTCCATTAGGTTTAAAAAATTACGAGCTCGCCTACACAAGCGACCGCTAGTCATTTTCGTCGATTTCACTCTGAACTTACTTTCTTCGATCCTCCTCTCCCACTTACCATCCAGCTGAAGTAGGTAAGACGTTATGAGAGCACTCACCTATCACGGCGCGCACAGCGTCAAAGTCGACACGGTTCCCGATCCGGTTATCGAAGAAAGTGATGACATTATTCTTCGAGTTACCGCGACGGCGATATGCGGATCCGACCTCCATCTCTATCGAGGAAAGATTCCAACTGTCGAGCATGGCGATATCTTCGGGCATGAGTTCATGGGGATCGTCGAAGAGGCGGGATCTGCGGTCACCGCCGTACAACCAGGCGACCGCGTGGTAATTCCATTTGTAATCGCCTGCGGCAGCTGTTTCTTCTGCGCGATGGATCTGTTTGCGGCCTGCGAAACAACAAATACGGGGCGCGGAGCGATCATAAATAAAAAGGCGATACCACCAGGAGCCGCGCTGTTCGGCTTCAGTCATATGTACGGCGGTGTGCCTGGCGGGCAAGCCGAATACGTGCGCGTACCGAAAGCCAACACCGGGCCGTTCAAAGTGCCGGGGACGCTGTCGGATGAAAAGGTTCTTTTCCTTTCAGACATCCTTCCAACTGCTTATCAGGCTGTAACGAACGCAGGGATTGGTAACGGTTCAAGCATCGCCATCTACGGTGCAGGCCCCGTCGGATTGTTGAGCGCGGCGTGTGCAAGGATGCTCGGTGCCGACCAAATTTTTATGGTCGATCACCATCCTTACCGCTTGGCTTACGCGCAGAAAACATATGGTGTAATTCCGATCAACTTCGATGAGGACGACGATCCTGCAGATACGATCATTCGGCAAACCAAAGGAATGCGGGGAGTTGATGGCGTAGTGGATGCGGTTGGGTTTGAAGCAAAAGGTAGTACGACGGAAACCGTTCTCGCGACACTCAAGCTTGAGGGAAGTAGCGGTAAAGCTTTACGCCAGTGTATCGCTGCAGTCAGACGCGGGGGCGTTGTAAGCGTACCAGGCGTCTATTCTGGGTTCATTCATGGCTTCCTTTTCGGTGACGCTTTCGACAAGGGGCTGACCTTCAAAATGGGTCAAACCCATGTGCATCGCTTCCTACCTGAGCTCCTCGATCACATCGAGACAGGTCGTCTCTCACCGGAAGTCATCATCAGCCATCGCATGTCACTGGAACAGGCCGCCGAGGGATATAAGATTTTCGATAAAAAAGAGGAGGATTGCCGAAAGGTGATTCTGACTCCCGGAACAAATCATGTAGTTGAACCGGAGATCGATGCAAGCACGACCGCCATGACTAACTAGAGCTCATAGAGCATCAAGGATGAGACTCTCCGGGACTTCATCGGGGGTCTCGTCTTGGCGTTTGTGGTTAGTTTAAAGTGAAAGTCATCGCCTCCACGCGATCAGTCCGTCTCATGTTGTTTCATGACGCCTGACGAATTTCTACCAATCTAACGCCATCGATTGAACCCTACTCCGCTGGTTCAATGGCCCCTGCGTGACAGCAATCGCATCCTTAGAGACGGCATCAAGCAAGGAACCATCACTCCATGGCGTTGAACTCATCTGTCGTGGGTGTCGTCTAGCACACAAATGAAGCACAAAAATGATGCTTGAAATACTTGGCGTCAGAGGACATATCCATGACCAAGCGCGCACGTTTGAATTACTTAAACGACACCCTTTTCGGCCCCATCGCCAAAACTATTGATTGCGACGTACTCATCACTCCCATCACGCCAGGTGCCTTCCAGGTGCAGGTGCTATCCCCAGTACCTGATGATCTACACAAGGCTCACTCCTTGACCATGACTCTCTCTTCGGGAGAACGCTTGAACGGTACGGTGGCCCACGCCCGCACATTGGATAATGCTGATTTGGAGTTGCAGATCGATGTATGAAATTCCATTGCCACATCAGGGTTTCGGAGATCCTTGAATGAACAAACTGCGAGCTGAGACAGCTACCGTGCAAACCCTGATGTTTGAACGCAACCAATGGGTTCCCAACAACCCGCGCCTGCCGGTACTCATTTACCCCAACGCGATTGCAATTCAGGGCGATGACCCGGCTGCGCTGTTCGAGCAAACCTTCATCGCCAATGGCTGGCCATCACAATGGCGATATGGGATTTACAGCTACCACCACTACCATACCGAAGGTCATGAAGTGCTTGGCATCGCCAGCGGTCGAGCTCGACTGATGCTGGGCGGCCCGGGTGGTCATGTACTTGAAGTCACAGCAGGCGATGTGTTGCTACTGCCTGCCGGCACCGGCCATTGCAATTTAGATTCAAGTGAAGATTTTCTAGTCGTCGGTGCCTATCCGCCGGGCCAGCGTGCAGATATCTGCCGCGAACCCCCTACTAAGGCACAACTGGCGAACATCGACACGCTGTTGTTTCCCGACCAGGATCCAGTGCAAGGCTCGCAAGGCGCCCTACACCGGTATTGGGCTGGCCAAGGTTGAGATATTCCAGTCAATCACGAATGGCGCGAACCTTTCCGCTGAACACTCTGAAGCCGTAGGTGTTGTAGAGGAGCGTCACCGGGATCAGCACGGCGAACCCGACCAGCATAAAAAACTGACTGGTGGGACTTGAGGCTGCTTCTTGCAAGGTCAGGTTAGGCGGGACAATCAATGGAAAGAGTGCTGCGATCATCAATGCGAATGCAAAGATGAAAATCCCCAGCGCGGCGAATAGCGGCAGATATTGCCGGCGGCTTCGAAAGCTCAAGGTGAAGCTGATCAGCAATGCAGCGAGCAATATTGCCGCTGGCGACCAGACAAGCCTATTTGAAAACCGATGCACATATTGAGCATCCAGCGTCGCTGTCCAGATCACCAACACGGCCAAAAGTATCATGGTCACGATGGCCAACGCCTTTGCCTGCCGACCTGACCGATATTGCAGATCCTCTACAGTGCGCCAATACAGCCAGCACGCGCCTAACCATGTATAGCCCACGACAAGCACCGCGCCACAATACAACGGAAACAAGCCCAACCATTCCCAGCCGTTACCGCTGTACTGCCCGTCTTGATTAGGTACGCCTTGAACTAGCGTTCCCAACACAATTCCCTGAGTTGCCCCAGCTAGCAGTGAACCGATCAGCAGCAACCCATCGACCATGCGCTTCATACGATAGCTTTTCGAGTAATCGCGAAATTCCAGCGCGACCGCGCGAAGAATCAACGCCAGAAACATAGTGATAAACGGCCAATAAAGCGCCGGCAGCAGGACGGCATAAGCCAGCGGAAACAACGCCAGCAGACCGCCACCACCGAGCACTAGCCACGTTTCGTTAGCGTCCCAAATCGGAAGGATAGTCACCGCCATGGCACGTCGGTGCTTGCTGCAACGAGTAAGGCCCAGCAGCACCCCCACACCAAGATCAGTGCCATCCAACAGCACGTAGTTCAATACCGAAAACCCCAGCGCCGCAGCTGACAGTAGTGTTGTCCAGTCATTGTCCATCATCGATGTTCGCCCTCAGGATCACCCGTCTCGTCGGCCAAAGAGGGTTGAGGCCCAGGCTCGTCTTCGTGAGGTGGCTCCCGCAAAAGTCGCAGCAGTACCCAGAAACCCACGCCGAAGATCACCAGATAAAACGCCAAAATTGTCCACGTTGCTCCTACCACCTGCTGACGAGACACCGAAGACAGACTGTCAGCAGTTCGCATCAATCCATAGACAGTAAAGGGCTGACGGCCAACCTCTGTCACAACCCAACCACTTAGCATTGCCAGAAATCCAGCAGGCGCCATCAGCACACTCCCTCGGAGCATCCAACGCGCAGAGTACAAGCGATGCCGCCAGCGTAATACCAGACTGGTTAACCCCTGCCCCAGCATCAACAGCCCCAATCCGACCATGACACGGAAAGCGAAGAACACGGGTGGCACAGGTGGTATGTCCTCAGGCGGGAATTCATCAAGCGCTTTAATAGTGCCGCGCAGGTCGTGCCGCAAGTACAACGACGCTACGCGCGGAATCGCTACTTCCCAATGGTTGCGTCGCTCAGCCATATCTGGAATGGCGAATAAACGTAATGGTTCACCCTCTTCTTCCGCCGGTCGTGTCCAGGAAGCTTCGATGGCGGCAACCTTTTGCGGCTGAACTTTAAGGCTGTGCTCACCATGCAGATCGCCCACCAGTAGTTGCACAGGCGTCAGCAACGCAACCACCCACAACGCCATGGAATAGGCAAGCCGGGCTCGCGGGTTCTGTGGCACACGCAACAACTGCCAAGCGCTAACACCGGCTACCAGCGAGGCGCTGCCTATAATCGCGGCCAATGTCATATGCACAAGCCGGTAAGGGAACGAAGGATTGAAGATGATCTCCCACCAGTTTTCGGCAATAAAACGTCCACCGGCTCCAATTGAATAGCCGGCTGGTGTTTGCATCCAGGAGTTGGCTGACAGGATCCAAAACGCGCTGATCAAAGATCCAAGTGCGACAGCGCAGGTGGCGAAGAAATGCAGCCTAGGGCCCACCTTCTTCAACCCGAACAACATGATGCCGAGAAAACCCGCTTCCAAGAAAAATGCCGCCAGTACCTCGTAGAACATCAACGGCCCAAGAATGTCTCCCGCCTGGGTCGAGAGGCGTGCCCAATTCAATCCGAATTGGTACTCCAAAATCAGACCCGACGCTGTGCCTACCGCAACGTTGAACGCAAATACCTTTAGCCAGTAAAGGTAAACATCCAAGTAGATCCTTCGCCTGCGCCACAGCCACAGTGCCTCCAGCACCATGAGAAAATTCGCCAAGCCAATGGTGAAAGCCGCCAGCACGATGTGAAAGCTTATGGCAATCGCGAACTGGGCACGCGCTGCCATAAGCGCCGAATCAATCGCATCCATACAGCCCTCTAATGATTGGCCTGCATTTGCGGAAATTTTCGCAATGCAAGCTCGTAGCTTAGCTGCGCGAAGAGCCAAATGGATGCGTCGATACAGGCGTAGCACTTGTCCGAAAATATTGCCCGTTGACTCTTCCTGACTAATTGGCGGTCAAAAAATAGGGAAAATCGTTCTCACGCCGATTCTCGCTTCCTGGAACGTAAATTCACTTCATTTTTTTTCTTGCCGATTTTATAAAAAACATTATCGTTTCCATCGCACACGTCACTCTCGACGGAAGTTCGCTTGAGCGCTGTTTCAAGCTGCTCTCGAGCAAGAAACCAATAAAAAAGGTCAGCGTCCCCTGGGCAAGCATCCTTTACCCAGAGCGCATACGCTCTTTCGCGAATTACCGATTCATCAATCATCGTTTTCTCCTGCTTGGCTATCCTGGAGCTAGTTAGGAAAATTCGGCACCATGGATCAGCGCATCAAGCTCGCCAGAACTGAATCGAGCTTGAATTGATCATGATTTCTATCGAGGCTGGTCGACGAAATCTCGCCTTTGTCGACCAGCACTTTTGCTGATACCGTTTATTTAGAATCCATGGTCGATGCTTGATTACCACCTTGCTCCGCAATCTTGGTCAGTTTCTCGTCCGCACCTTTTTCTTCAGCAAGCGTTGCTGCTAATAAGGCTGCCGGGTCGTCGAGCTTTAGATGCTTGGCCATTGCTATCAGGGTGCCGTAGGCAGCAATTTCGTAGTGCTCCACCTTTTGCGCCGCACCAATCAATGCTGCGTCGAGGACAGCTCCCTTATCGATCTCTTCCAGCAGCTCTTTCGATTCTTCGACAAGTCCTTCCATGGCCACGCACTTCATGCGCTTCAGTTTGATACCGGTCAGCTCGACCAGTTGATCAATGCGCTCAATCTGCCCATGCGTCTCCTCTAGGTGCGCCGTAAACGCTTCTGCCAACAGTGGATTGGTCGCTGCTTTCGCCAAGCGCGGCAACGCTTTGGTGATTTGTTTTTCCGCACTGTAAACATCAGAGAGTTCATGGATAAACAAGTCTTCGACAGTTTTTCTAGCCATTTCTAAACTTCCTTCTGGTCAGTATTGGCGTCGCCTGGTGAGCGTCCGCATGGGATCGACATGCATGCAAAATTTGCCGTACATGAAGAATGACCAGCCTGATTTAAAAGGTGTTCCGAAAATTTTCAGGGTGACGGATAAAAGGCTCATCGCTAACCCAAAGCGGTATCCAGGAACATCATCACCCCAAAACCGAGCATCAGTCCTAAAGTCGCCGGGGTCTCATGACCGTTGCGATGAGTCTCCGGAATGACCTCATGAGACACCACGAAAATCATGGCTCCTGCTGCCAAGCCGAGCGCAATGGGATAGCCCAATGCAAAGCTGCTGGAAATGCCTAATCCAACAACGGCGCCAATGGGTTCCATCAATCCTGAACCCACCGCGATAAGCGCTGCACGAAGCGCTGAGATGCCTGTCACACGTAACGCCAGTGCGACAGCTAAGCCTTCGGGAATATCTTGAATAGCGATAGCTGTAGTTAGCGGGAGCCCAACCTTCATGTCGCCGTTTGCGAAGCTCACACCAATGGCCATGCCTTCCGGCAAGTTATGCAGTGTGATTGCCAGGACGAATAACCAAACACGATTGATGCGCTGCGCGTCCGGCCCCCTGCGTCCGCTTTTCTCATGTTCGTGTGGGACGAAACGATCAAGACCGACCATCAGCGCTACGCCCAACCCCAATCCCGCAACAACTACGCATGCTGCAAGTAACTGGTTGCCGCAAAGCGCCTGAGCTGCTTCGATACCAGGAAGAATGAGTGAGAAGGAACTGGCGGCCAGCATCATGCCGGCGGCGAAGCCAAGCATGATGTCTAGTGTACGAGCGGTGATATTCCGTAACGCGATTGCCGCGACAGCTCCAAAAGCTGTGGCGGCAAAGCCCGAAAGGCCACCCAAAAAAGCAAAGTAGAGATTTGCCTTGTTGGTGCCGACGAATGCGCCATAGCCGCTTATCAACAGAAAGACTGTAACGCCAATCAGAATTGACCAAAAGGCTCGCCCACCCCACCCGGAGTCCGAGAACCGGGCAAATAAGGAGCGAAGTGGCGCGCCTGATGAGGTCAATGGCTCGGGCATGGCAACCTCCTATTTTCTTGACTTCGTCTTCTCAGCGAATCCGGATAGCGACCGTAAGAACTGCCTGGATACACGCTGGGCGTCACGTTCAAAAGCGACGCTGGTGAAGTAGAACATCTCAGGAAGAGTTAGATTTTGATGCGCCGATTTTTTGATAACCATGGTTTAAGTCCCCTTGAATCAGATTAAAAACCGCACGCCAGATGGCGTGCGGTCACTACTCAAGGTTGTGGTTCACCTTGTACCCCAGCCCCCAAATCCGCACCCGTGATTGGGTTGCTGTCTGGGTCAGACATCGTCCTGGCTTTCATATCCATGAGCAGTTTCTCGTCCTCAGCGCTCAATTGCACAGAAGCGGTGCCGTCCCCACCATCCACAGCGGGTGCCGGCTCTTCCACGAAGTCCCAATCGTCCCCTTCGTTCCAAGGGCCGCGAGTGCTGCCTTCGCCCTGTGACATATTGAAGTAGACGTTGGTGAACTCCGGCATACCCGGCAGTTTGCCCTGGGGGAAATTTGGCTGGATGGCGTGCAATGCTTTTTCGAAAGATAATTGGTGGGCGATTTCACGCGTCATCAGAAATCCCAGGGCCTCCTTCACACCCGGATCGTCAGTGACATTCATCAAACGTTCGTAGACGATCTTTGCTCTGGCCTCGGCGGCAATATTGGAGCGCATGTCTGCAGTGGGTTCGCCGATGGTATCGACGTAAGCCGCCGACCAGGGAACGCCTGCGGAGTTAGTCAAGGGAGCGCCGGCGCCGTACAACAGACTTGTGATATGGGAATCGTTGCCAGCGCCATTAATGGCGCGATACAGCTCACCTTCTTCCTCGATACCTTCAGCCATACGACCCTTGGCTCCCTTATTCAACATCACGATGATCGAGCCGACGATCTCAAGGTGACTGAGCTCCTCGGTGGCGATATCCATCAGGAGATCCTTCCTGCCAGGATCATCTTCTGCCAATGCTTGCGTGAAGTAGCGTGACGCTGCCGCAAGTTCCCCTTGGGCTCCCCCGAATTGCTCCAGTAGAAGATTGGCCAACCCAGGATTGGGCTGAGCAACGCGCACGGTGTATTGAAGTCGTTTGTTATGTAGGAACATGACATTCTCCTCAGACAAATCAGATCTACAGTCCACTCGGTGAGAGACCGAATGACCCACATTTATCTGAAGTAAATGTGCTGAAGATAATTTCAAAAAACTTTCGCGCTATCGACCAACGGACGCTGGTTACCCTTTACTGTGTTCAGGCGACGAAGGCCCTTCTTTGATCCCACGAGGCCCTGCAACACCCCACACGATCAACCCAATCACGGGGAAGACTATGAGGCCGATAGCCCAACCTGCTTTGACTCCCACCGTTTTGTCGCTGCGAAACACGCTGACAATTGCCCAGAGATCAACGAGCAAAATCATCACCGCGACGGCAATCGCGAAATAGCTGGTAGCTTCCGACATGACTACGTCCTCCTCAGACTGATAATGCTTAGGCCCCTCGCATTTAGGGATGTTCAAGTAAATTTCGCCAACACATATCGAATCCAGCGCGTCAGTCTTCCTGAGCAATAACGGAGATTTTGCCGTTGCGCTCAAGGATAGCGAACTTGATCTCCTCCAGCTTCTCGATGCCTTGACTGGAACGCGCAGCCTCCATTACATCCGCTTCTAACAATCGCGCACGGCGAAGACGCTCGTGTAGAAGTTTTCCGTTCTCAACGATGATTGTCGGCTCGCCATCAATCAGCCGTGAGAGCCACCTCGAGCGCTGCTTGAGCAGAGATAAGCCAACATCGATGGCGACTAGGCTGACGATGACAATCAATGAATTGGTGAGCGAAAAATCATCGCCCAGCAGGGCTTGTTGAGTTGCCTCACCGATCATCAACAACAGTACGAAATCGAATGTGGTCAACTCTGCCAATGAGCGCCGGCCAGCGATTTTGAAGAGCACCATGAGCGCCAGATACATGGCACTCGCACGTAGTACCGAATCCATAAATCACCTAAGGGAAAATGAACTGTTCAAGGTTTACGCCGTTGGTGCCCGGTGAAGCAATTCGACTTCGAAAGAAGCCAAGGCCATCCCCGCGCAAGGTGATGTACAGCGTCGCTTGACCATCGAGGTCGGTCTGAAGCCAGAGCTTAATGCCCTGTGAAGAGCTTCTTGAACGCAGAGGTTCAGGTTGCAGGGTCTCGATACTGAATGCCTCCAGCAACTGACCTGCCAACTCCAGTTCCACTGCCGTGTTGGGCGTTGCGTTCACACTGATTTTCATGGGGTTGGTAGATCCATTGCGATGGAACATTTCATATTCCACCTCGATCTTGCCATCGTCACTGCGCACATCTCTTGAACTGATCAACCCTCTGGAGAACACCCCCATCAGTCCAAGCACCACGACTAACACCAACACGTACCAGCCAACTCGCTCGAATCGCCAAACCTTCAACTGATAGGCCATGTCTTCGCTTACGGGATAACTCCGGCTGCGCAATTCCGGATGGTCGAGATCATCGCTCATCAGAGTTCACCTTTCTCACCCTGCAGGACACGCTCATGGAAATGCGCCAACCACTGCAAAGCATACTCGGTGGCCTGTTTCTGCACTTCACAGCGTCCGCCTGAAAATCGGTGCTGGTGACTGAACACGTGACACTCATCAGTTGTTTGAAAGGCCCAGGCAAAGCAGATTGTGCCAGCAGGGATACCGTCTACGTCGTCCGGGCCCAGAATCCCGGTCGTAGCAATAGCTGCATGGGCGGTGCTGTCTCGCAATGCCCCTGTCGCCATTTCCCGAGCAACCTCCACGCTGGTTAGGTTGAATGTTTCAATGGTCTGCGGGTTGACATGTAATAGGCGCTGTTTCGCCTGAGGCGAATACACCACGTACCCACACTCGATGAAATTACCGCTGCCTTCGACCTCGGATAACAGCGTCACAATTTTACCGGCGGTACACGACTCCGCCGTGGTCAGCACCAAATCATTGTCGCGAAGGTATTGAACAGTGTCGGCGGCGATAGACATAATCTGAATGACCTCAGTGATAGTCCTCACCAGCGACCGCACGCAGATACGCCACGTCCGCAGCCCTTCGTAAATCGCGCCATTCGGCCAGAGTTAACATACCCAAGCGATCCATCTCATCAGAGAGGCGCAATAGCTCGTCGTGATAAGCGTCTGGGCAGTCCATGCGAAGTTCTCTATTTTCCAACGCACAATGCCAACCATCCAAGGCTTGTAATCTCAAATCCTGCTCAGGCGTCAGTTGGTTCTTGAAAGCATTCATTTCACTCACCCCCGATGCTTTCCCGGTTGAGCAACCGATCTCGATTTAGGTTCAAAAATTTTCAGAAAGAAGTGTTTTACAAAACTGATCAAAACGAAAGGAGGCCTTGCGGTAGGCCTTCCGTTTGACGCTCGTTAGGAAGTCCGTAGTTCGCGAGAGACGCCGGCACTTATCGTGACGGGGATTTCGCGGCGCTTCAGTCCATGCTCTACGTCGCTCTACGTCCGCTTGAGGATTTGAATCGAGTGTTCGATTTATCGGCTTACCAGTTATCGACATCCTGCCATTCAGTCATCTCGATGGAACATTGCGCCAAGTCGCATCCTCTATCGCAACACCAGCGAATCTGAGGGCTTCATCATGATAGACCCAGCAACCGGTATGAAGGCGGGCGAGCGCTACATTGTAGAAAGTCTTGAACGCACACGACATTTCCCAGGCTTCTTCCTTGACGGGAAATATTATCTTGGCCCCGAATTGATGACGGCCATAGGTTGGCTGGAAGGTCAGCAGTTTTATTACGATGAGCTTGACCCCACGGGTGAGCCGGTTTTTCCCAATCGACTTGCCGGCACGGTCGAAGACCTCACCCTCATTCTCGCAGACGGTGCGCGTTTACCTTTAAACGAAATGCCCTACGAAGCAGAGATCGATCCCTCTGACATTCCGATCAGTCGGAATCCATCGTCATCGGGACATCGCCCTACTTCAACAAGCGATCAACTCGGAGTTGAGGGCGTCCGGATGTCAGGTAAACATCCCTATCCAATACTCCTAGCGGCGGGCGCTGCGCTATTACTGGGAATACTGTTTGGGGTCAAACAAGCCAAACGCCTTCCTATTCGAAAGCTGAGGTAGTCGTCCTCCGTGAATTCCCTAGAGAAGCGCCCTTGGAAAGATCGGCGGTGAGAAAATGCATCCTGTGACCCCTGACGGTCGTTACTTCGTTGTCAAAGGGCAGCTGTGGCGCTGTTCAAACCCGTCATTGGAAGAGGACGTGCGCCAGCGTCTTGTCGATGAGCTCATGGCAGCTCGACGCGAGGTGAAGAGAGCAAAGGATTCGGAAGACGAATCGCAGATGAGGCGCGCACGGGAAAAGGTACAAGTGGCCAAAGTAGCGCTTGGTGAGCGGGGCCCTGTTTGGTGGGCTGATGGCAGTCCTGATTTCAATAGATTCCGGGTCACTAACTCCCCTTATGCTGAATGGTTCAGCTCGCTCCATGAGTCCGATTAACCTTCGGCGCCAGGTGAATATTCACTAAGCTCTGCCGGGTAATAAAAAGACGTTCAAGTGCCCTTTTTGTACTTAAACCAAAATCTGCTCGCGCTAAAACCTCGTCGGAAAAGCGGAAGCAAGGCAAAGGAACCTCAGCGCCATTCATGCTCTGCGGCTGCTGCATTTCGAAATTTGCGAAAGACGGAACGACTCAGACCATGTGCTTTCGAAAAATTGAGCGCTTCAAATTTAGAGGGTCGAGGAGAAATCTCATGACTGAAAAAAGCTCCGATTCATCAAAAAAAAGCAAAGCACTGGAGGATTCTGCTCTCGTCTCAGAGGTGTCAGAAACAGGCTTAACAGATGACGAACGCGTCGTTAGGGAAGATGAGTTTCTTGGCGACGAACCACGTGCGGAACCCGGCCCAGCCGACTTGGAAAGACTTAAGGATTAACTTCAGCTCCCTTGGTATTCGATGCGACCAATATTTCCAATACGCGACATCTACTACCTGAAATTTGCTTAATGGAGGTGTCATGTATGCGCCCGCAAACCTCATTCATTTTTGATCTAGATGGCACGTTGACTGATAGCGTTTACCAGAATGTTTTCGCGTGGAAAACTGCGCTCGATTCAGAAGACATACCGTTAGCCATGTGGCGAATTCACAGAAAGATAGGTATGAGCGGTGGGCTGATGCTCAAGATGTTAGCCCGTGAGACCGGCCTGGAAATCAAACCCGACCAGGCAAAAAGGTTGAGCGATAAACATGATAAAGCCTACAAAGATCTGCAGGGCCAGATTACCGCTCTCCCTGGCGCTGTAGAGCTTCTCGATACTCTAAACCACGATCAGCTCAAGTGGTGTATTGCGACCAGCGGTGGCATGGACACTGCGGCGATAAATCTGAAGGCATTGGGCTTGGATATAGCGGAGGTCAATCTCATCACCCGTGATGACGTCAAGTATGGCAAGCCCGATCCCGACCTTTTCCTCGCCGCTGCAAGCAAACTCAATGTACCCATCGAAGATTGCCTGGTGATCGGCGACGCCATCTGGGACATGCTTGCCGCACGACGCTGTAAGGCCACCGGTATAGGGCTGCTTTCAGGTGGTTACGACACAGGAGAGCTTGAACGTGCAGGTGCACTCCGAGTCTATGAGGATCCTCTTGCACTGCTGAAGCACCTTGACGAGATAGCTTCCCGTCCGTGAGCCATCGATAGGCAAGCGCCTTGAATTTATATGCTTCCCCCTGTCAGCGGAGACGTTCCCGCGTGCAGTCATGCCAGACGATTGATCGATAGACAGGGGAAGCGCTTACAAGATTAGCTAGGCTCGACTGGCGTGTGCAGTGCCACTCTTGCACAGGCAAAAAGCAGCATGCCTATCACGATCAAGCCTCCTCCTCGCATCCATGTCTCCAGACTTTGCTGACTGAGCAGTACCAGGCAGGAAACGATAGCAAGTACAGGAACCCACGTCGGCACCCGAAAGTGATTTTCCGCAACCTTGTCACGGCGCAGGATTAACACTGACAAATTAGTGCTGAGAAATACAAACAGCAGGAGCAGGACGACGGTTTCGGCCAATGTAGCTAGCGTTCCCGTCAGCGTGAGTGCGATTGCTACGAGGGTGGTGGCGATGACCGCGACCCAGGGGGTGCGTCGCTGAGGCAGTACCTTGCTCAAGACGTTCGGCAAAAGCCCTAGACAGGCCATGCCATAAGTAAGGCGACTCGCCATTATCATGGTTAACAGCGCGCCGTTGGCCACCGCGATCAATGCAATGAAGGCGAAGACGCGAGGCGGAATGTTTAAACCTGACGCCCGAACCACTTCAAGAAGAGGAGCCGAGGTTGCAATCAGTTTTTCCATGGGCAGTACGGAAGATGCCGCGACGCCGACAGCCATGTAGACGACTCCGGCGGTTAGCAATGCGGCAAATAATGCGCGCGGGTAAACATTTCGTACGTCTCGAATCTCTTCAGCGAGATTGGCGGATGTTTCGAATCCTACAAAAGAATAGAAGGCGATCAATGCCGCGCCCAAAACGGCTAACATCGGGCTGATCCCCGGCTTGAACTCCAGGCTGCGACCCAAATCCGCTTCGCCTGTACGGAAATACCATGCAGCGGCAACGACGACCACAAGAAGACCTGACAGCTCAATGACTGTCATCACCAGGTTGGCGCCCAAAGACTCTTTAATTCCCCTCGCATTTAGTAGCGCGATAACGAGAAGGAATATTAATGCTGCGATGTGAGGCGGTACATGGATGAACGCCGCTAGGTAATCTCCCGCAAACGCCAGCGATAACCCCGCCGCGCTTGTGACAGCTGCCGATAGCATGCAAAAGCCAACGAGAAAAGAAATGAGCGGAGACCGGAACGCCTTCTCTGCGAAAACCGACGCGGCGCCCGCGTGAGGATATTTTGTCACCAACTCTGCGTAGGAACCGGCAGTAAGCATCGCGAAAAACAGAGCGATTAGCAGGGGCACCCATATTGCGCCACCTACCTCGCCCGCAATTGTCCCAGCAAGAGCATAAACGCCCGCCCCGAGAACATCGCCGAGAATGAATAGAAAAAGCATCGGGGCGGTAACGGCGCGGCGCAGCGAGGTCTTGGGGGTCAAGGTCTTCACGTTCAACTTCCTGGCTTGAGGTTGCGAGAGCCGATTACCGAGGTGGAAGCTAGGCGGCTTCACTCTCAAGCAATGGAAATTCGCGCATCACTAAAGTTCACATATCTTGCCAAAGTGACGAGTAGAAGGTGTCGCCCGTATGAGCGCGGTGAAATTACGAGCAATGTCAGATATCGTCTATCTCTTCGCTAATTTCGAATTCGCCCCATGCGCCCAAGTAAATCCTCTTACACGGCATTTTAGTGATGAAGCCTTGCTCCAGAAGCAGGCTAGGCATATCCCTCATCAGCCTAGATATCCCACCACGTTCCGTCGTCGGCGGCATCAGTTTTTCGACGAGTAAATCCAAGTCGAAGTCCTGCGTTGCAACAAATGGCCCGGCGCGGTCGAACTGTTCAAACACACCTGATGCTACACAGATGACTTCCCCGGCTTTCACGATCATAACAATACCTTGAGGTTTTTCAGGAGGCTTCGCTCGCGACAAAAAGCGAACAAGATCATCACTGAAGTGACCGTGGCGTGGGATGGTGATGTCCCTGTGAAAGGCGCAGAAATGCCCGCAGGCTCTTACGCCCATTGCCTCTCTGGAACGTAGAGATGACGTACCTGGAGTTCACAGTGGTTAGTACCCAAAATCGGCCCTCGCGCTCCGCCTTAATGACGTCAGAAGTCCGGATCAGGTGACCGTCGCCGAACCGGCCATATTGGTCTTTACGGTTGTGACCAAACACGACGCCTAATCCAGCACGAGCCTTTATGGATACTCCGCAGAGATAGGCTGTTATCGGTTTGTCGAAGCCTTGCGCTTGTGCTCTTAGAATTCGTGCGAGATCGAAATCTGTATGTCGTTTTCCATGGAAATTCACATCCAAAGTGTTCAGCATAATTGCGCTCCTTTCGCAGCCCGTATGGCGTTGCCAGGAAATCCACACGGAACCATCCGCGCTGGTAGCGTGCAAGAATCCTGGTATGTCTTAGGCTGATCGAATCATGTTCACGTGATAGATCGGACGAAGGTTGTTCAGTACATCGCTACTAAAGCCAGGTTGGTGGGAGCTGTGATATTTGGAGCCTGTCTCGACCTCCAGCAGGCAGACAACACACTCGTGTTGGTCTTCGCCAAGCGTCACCTTCGTCAGTGTCTCCATGCGCCAAGCTCCCGTGCCATTCATGTGGCCGGGAGTGACTACTTGTACCTCTGTAATGATCGTCTCAGCGTCTTGGGAAATCAGGAGTTGCTGAAGTCGAGGTTCGCTGTCGACCATCAGAACCGCCTCTGAAATTCCACCCTGGGTTTTGGCCTGAACAGTTACGTGATACCAGTGATTACGAAGCACTTTGGATACCTGATGCCATTGGTACTGACCTTCACCGAACATGCCCGGCAGGCCGAGCATGTCGGAGTCGTGTGTTCTAAACATCGTATGTCCTTAGCCTGAATGGGTTCCGATACAGAGCGCAGTTAGAAGAGGGATAAAACGTCTTTCAGGCTTGCGGGTTGTTCGTGGCCAGGGCCAATCAATACGTAAACAGAGTTTCTGGTCTCGAACGCAACACTGTCGTGGAGACCGGTGCACATGCTTGATCGAACCCAATCACCCCGTTCGAAACGACCTTGGCTGTCCTCGGCCACGTTGTGAGCAAACAGGATCATCGGGAGCTGGCCTGCTGCATGACACTTGAAGAGGTCGTCGCGTGTGACTTCAATGCGAAATATTGTCCAGTCGCGAACTAGGCAGTAAGGCTTTTTAGGGAATCGTTCGACTGCTAAAGCTCGAGCTTCGGAAGTACCCTCCAGGCCTTCAAGGGGCGTTCTTGGCCCTTTCATAAAATCGGGCTCTCGGACGCTAGCCATAGGGTTCACCTCAATTAATAACCCGGAAATTGACAATTCAATCCCGCTTGTTTGCGCTTGCCCCGCGCAAAGAGTCGCTCCGCACGCCAGTTGCGTTGGCTTGGAGACGTCATTCGGATCACGGGAAGCCAGCCTGAAAGTGCCGGTCGCACCATAATGCGGATGATAGTCCGTGTTATGGTTCGCCGCAATATGGCCTCATCCTCGATTTGCTTGGGGAAATGTCATGGAGGCCGCAGAAGCCCTTGCTGTAGTAGTACGAGCACTGCGTAGAAGAAAGGGTTTCGCGCAGGAAAACCTGATCACAATTGACCGTTCCTACTGGGGCCGGATAGAGCGTGGTGAAGTTAACATCACGATTGATGTGCTCATTCGTCTTGCAGCGCTAATGGAAGTTGAGCCGGCCTCACTCATTCTCATGGCTACGTCCCTGCAATCTAATGAGCCGTTCGGGGAGGGCCTTAAACGCGTTTCCAAACAGATGAACAGAATTAGAAAAGAAAGTGTTGATCAGGAAATGGAGTCAATGGCACGAGCCGGAAAACTACCGCCTGGTCGACCCGTCCGATCCGATGCGGCGCGAAAGGCAGCGGAAGCTAATCGTTTGAGCAGCGCGGGCGTGTCTGTGTCAGAAATCGCAGAGAGACTGGAGCTGTCGAGATCGACTGTGCGCAGATATCTACAAACATCCACGCCCGAGCGACCTTGACTTCGAGTGACCTTTAGCACATCCCGAGTCATAGGAAGGCTTCCTGTGGAGAATTGCGGAGAGCACCTCGGCCCATCGGATCTCCATCAAGTTGTGGGCGCGTCATGGACGGATGTCCGGTCGACCGGTGGTAAAACAGAGGGTATCTGGACGGCAACCTCGGTCGTGATGATGTGTTGAGTATTCTGAGGATTGCTCAGGCCACTTCGGGCGCGATTGTTCCCTATAGGCCGGTTGAGCGAGGCGAATCGTTATCTATTCCGTTCATGCTGAGCACCTCGCGAATAGTGAAAATGGCCTTTCGCGTTCTCACCACAGAGCAACACCGCGACTTGCTCCGACGTGCGTGCCTTCTATTTCCTACTCCGCTCGACCCGATTGGCCAATAAAGACTGCTGATCAATGCGCCTTCTCAGGGTAGCCCGTCCAACGGATTGCTTTTGGTGAACATGCTAGCGATGATACGAGCATCAAGGAGAGCGTGATGCGGAAGCGGAACCCCGTCGCTTGTGGCATCTAGTGTGGTTGCGTCAGTGGGGTAATTCCGAACGTTCTGCGGCCATTTTCCGTCGTCATATGCGAGTTCGCAGAAAAGCTCCCAGTCGTACTGTGGAGCGTCTGTGACGATCACCAGGACGTCGTCGAACGAGGCTAGGAACTCGAGAAGCGCTGACCTTGCCTCAATGGTGGGTCGTACATAGCTACCACCCCACAGCTGTGGAAGCACGGTTTCCTTTACGAAATCACTGCAGTCTTCTTCTTGCCAAGCATCGAGCAATTCCACGTAGAATTCGTGCCCATCCTCAGCGACTAGCGCCAGCGATATCAGCTTCGCTGCCGCCGAGAGCTCGGTAAATTCGCAATCAAGAAAGACCATCATGTTGCTGGAACTCCGTTATGACTAGGCCTCGCCTAGATATGGTGCAGGAAGGTCAGCTGTGGGAAATGGCTCTCAAGCATTTTGGCTCAGGCGGGCTCCTCAAGGTAGTCATAGAAATGTGGAGTCACGTTGCTCCTCCGCCCAAGCCAGTCGTGGAATACCTGTCCACCAAACAGGTGAGTCAAGAAATCCTGAATATACTGAAAATTGCCCAGGAGCGAGTGGGTGCATTCGTTCCGGATCGGACACCGGTTCCAGACACCGTAACGCTGTACTCCCGGCACGCCAGTGACCTAGCGGACAGGCTCATCACTCTATTACCGAAGGCGCAGCTTTCGCGAGCCTGGAGGGGTTCCTGTCTAGAAATAGAGTTAGGTATCTGAATTCTGATCATGCTCCACGGCGTACCTTCGCGTTGCCACGCCTGTAGAATTTGTTGAGCTAATTGCTCCTACATTGAGATGTTTTATGAACGCTGATTTAACTGAAGAAGAAATGCGTCGCGCCTTGTTTGGTGAGGCTCAGCAGGAAGCGCAGGTTCCTGCTCCTCCGGTGCAGGAGCCTGCGCCGGAGGTTGTTTTTACCAAGCCGATAGCAACTCCTGCAGCCAAGAAAAAAGCGGCGAAAGCGTTTACGCCCCGGCTGCGGGTCACGCTCCGGGTTGGGAACGAGTTTGAGGGGAAGATGCACGAGCTGATCCATGAGGCAGACACGCTGAGTTCGTTGCTTGCTGAGCAAGATGCTGTGAGGGCTGCCAGGCACAAGTACAAGTACGTGGAAGTGGTATCGGTTAAATCGATGTAGAGGCTCTAGCTAACCGAATAAGGCGAATGGTAGCGCCCATAACATCTTCATATTTCGACCATGTCCAAGGCTGATCCAAAAAGGGTAATGTTCAACTTTCGAATCAGGGACGACCTACATGGCTTTGAAAATCCGTACGGCGGCAGTAGCAGATGCAGAAGCCATCCAGCGCATTTATGCCCCCATAGTTTCGAACACGGCGATCTCATTCGAAGAAACCCCGCCAAGCGTTGAGGAAATCTCCCAGCGAATAGCGACGACACTTCAGGCATATCCCTACCTGGTGGCCGAAGAAGGTGGGGAGATCAAGGGCTACGCCTATGCCAGCCAGCACCGCGCACGTCCGGCCTACCGATGGGCCGTTGACGTAACGGTGTACATAGCCGAATCGGCTCGCCGTCAGGGTATTGGCCGTGAACTCTATGAGACCTTGCTTCCGATCCTTGAAAAACAGTGCTTTCGCGCAGCTTATGCCGGAATCGCGCAGCCCAATGAAGGCAGTGTGGGGCTGCACGAGTCGCTGGGATTCGTCCATATCGGCACATATCCGGAGGTTGGCTTCAAGCTTGGGAAATGGCACGACGTCGGCTACTGGCGGCTCGGGCTGTGCCAAGTAACTCCTCCATTGGAGCCTATTCTCTTTCCCGAGCTTGAAGTCGTATCACAGTAGGCGCACTCGATTGCGTCGCGAGCGATCAGGCTTCGCTTGTGAGATAGCTTTGGACTTGGTTGACTACATCTCGAGCGGTACGGGTCACTCCGATCAATGTAGCGGAGGCTAGCCCCGTCCAATCGCCGTAGCCCACCAGCCACAGATTAGGTGAAGCAACACTCCGGTTTTCATTAACGGCGACTTTGCCGTCATCGCCAACGATACCCAGGTTGCTCAGGTGGTCGAGCGCTGGAGAAAATCCAGTACACCAGATGACGGCATCTATCTTCGTCTCGGCCCCCGATGGCCACACAACACCTGTTGAGGTGAAATGCGTAAATGGCCGCACCGTGTTCAGCACGCCGCGTTCGCGAGCTTCCTTTACCGGTGGCACCATCACAATGTCTCCCAGCCCTCCAACGGGCTGTTGAGGCTCCATCCCTTCTTGTTGCGCCTTCAATCTAGCAGTGGCCCGCTCGAACAGGACGCGGCCATCGACCTCATCTGGAAGATACTTTGGCGCTTGCTGAGTCACCCAAGTTGCGTGAGCCACTTTCGAAACTTCGGCGTAAATCTGGGCACCCGAGTTACCACCGCCGACGACCAGCACTGTTTTTCCCTCGAACTCACTCGGCCCAACGTAATGAGCGGAATGGATCTGCTGCCCCTCGAAAAGCTCCTTTCGTGGATAGGTTGGAATAACCGGACTGCTCCACGTGCCTGTTGCACTAATGACCGCTTTGGCATCCCAGAAGGTATTCCCGGAAAAAACGCGCAACCCGCCTTCGATGTTCTCGACATGGGTCACCCGCGTGGAACGGATGATGGGGAAGTCATATCGGCGTTCGTACTGAGTTAGATAGTCGACAACATCGTCCCGCCCAGGAGTCCCCTCGGATACTGCTGGCATGGGCCAGCCGGCAATTGAGCTCCAAGCAGACGGCGAGAATAGTCTCAGAGAATCCCACCCATGCCGCCAGGCCCCTCCCGGTGCCGACTCGGCGTCGAGTAATACGTAGGAAAGGCCTGTACGCCTCAAAAAATAGGCTACGGTGAGCGCGGATTGGCCACCGCCAATGACCACTACATCAAATTTCGAGTTTTGATTCACCAGCATCTCTCCAGGCCCATCTGCTTTACATCGGTTTAAACCCTGCGGCCATTCTCATCAATGACGACTTGTCCGTCTTCTTTGACGAAGCTGTCGCGCTGCTCCTGCGGCAGAAGGTCGAGGACTGCCTCTGACGGACGACACAAGCGTGTGCCCAAAGGCGTAACGACGATGGGGCGATTGATCAAGATGGGATGAGCCATCATTGCATCGATGAGCTGGTCATCAGTCAGTGACGTATCGCCGAGTCCCAACTCCTCGTAAGGAGTGCCTTTGATGCGAACGAGGGCCCGCACCTCGATACCCATATCTTTGATCAATCTGACAAGCGTGGTGCGGTCAGGTGGGGTCTGTAGGTACTCGATAACAACCGGCTCTTCTCCGCTGTTGCGGATCAACTCCAAGGTGTTGCGAGAGGTGCCGCATTCGGGGTTGTGGTAGATCGTGATCTGGCTCATATCGCTTCCTCGTGCTGACGTTAGATGGAGCGCTGGTTGACGCGTTTGGACAGCTCTTCGGCTGACTCTTTACGCTCGGAGTACCGATCAACTAAATAATCCTGGCGATCCCGCAAGAGCAGCGTGAACTTCATCAACTCCTCCATCACGTCCACCAGTCGGTCGTAATACGAGGACGGTTTCATACGACCTGCCTCGTCGAACTCGGTGAACGCCTTTGCCACCGAAGATTGGTTTGGGATGGTGAACATCCGCATCCATCGACCCAGTACGCGCAGCTGATTGACCACGTTGAAAGATTGCGAGCCGCCGCAGACCTGCATCACAGCAAGGGTTTTGCCTTGCGTAGGTCGTACAGCGCCAATCGCCAGCGGAACCCAGTCAATTTGGGCTTTGAATACTGCACTCATGGAGCCGTGACGCTCAGGGGAGCACCACACCTGTCCCTCAGACCATTGCATCAGCTCGCGCAGCTCAGCGACCTTGGGATGTGTATTGGGAGCGTCATCCGGAAGCGGCAGACCCGATGGGTCAAAGATCTTGGTTTCAGCACCAAACTCATTCAGCAGGCGTGCCGCCTCATGCGTGACTAGCCGGCTGAAAGAGCGCTCTCGCGTCGATCCGTACAAAAGCAGAATTCGAGGCTTATGGAGTGACGGTGTACGCGGCTCCAGTTGCTCCAACGACGGAATGTCGATCAGGTCGGTGTGTACGTTCGGCAATGTATCTTGCATATAAACTCCTACCACGGCGCCGGCTAGGACGCCGCCTCGGTTGATCTTTAAAGCGAACCGATGCGGTTCAGTTCAGCTTTCAGTTGGTCAGGGCTCATGGTCTTGAGCGGCAGTGCAAGAAACGCACTCACGCGTTCGTGAATTTTGGCCAGTGTGGCTTCAAACGCTGCGGTGATCTCGGCTTCCGACCCGCTAGCCTCAGACGGGTCGGCCAGCCCCCAATGCGCCTTCAAAGCTGGCCCAAAGAAGATTGGGCATGCTTCACCCGCTGCGCGGTCGCAGACAGTGATCACGATGTCTGGAGGCGAGCCCTCAAAAGCATCCGAAGCCTTGCTGCTCAAGCCCACCGTGGAAATACCCGTCGCCTCCAGCGTTTGCAATGCCCGTTGATTCACCCGGCCACTGGGAAAGCTTCCTGAACTGACGGCTTCTACACCCTTGGGCGCCAAGTGGTTGAAAAGCGCCTCGGACAGAATGCTGCGGCAGCTGTTGTGGGTGCACATGAACAAGACTTTCATCAGACGATTCCTTGATTCAGAAACTGAGGCGCAGTGCCAGGGCGGACAATGTGGCGACGAGGATGGGCACGGTCAGCACGATCCCGGTCTTGAAGTAGTAACCCCAGCTGATCGTTATGTTTTTCCGGGCTAGCACGTGCAGCCACAGCAGAGTGGCTAAGCTCCCAATTGGGGTGATCTTCGGGCCCAGGTCACAGCCGATGATGTTGGCGTAAACCATCGCTTGCTGGACTACACCATCGACTTCGGCGGCATGAATGGATAAGGCGCCTACCAGAACGGTGGGCATGTTGTTCATGATCGATGACAGCAACGCTGTTAGCAGCCCTGTACCAAGGGACGCGCCCCAAACGCCATAACCGGCGAACACGTTCAGGATCTGCGCGATGTGGTCGGTCAGGCCGGCGTTCTTCAGGCCATAAACAACTAGGTACATACCCAAAGAAAAAATCACCACCTGCCATGGCGCCTCTTTGAGCACCTTGCTTGTGTTGATGGCGTGACCACGAGCCGCGATGACGTAAAGAATGAATGCACAGACCGCTGCAATGGCGCTGATTGGCACCCCCAATGGCTCAATGACAAAGAAGCCGATCAGCAGTAGTGCCAGCACCCACCAACCAGCTACAAAAGTGGCCCGGTCGTGGATCGCCTCGTCCGGATTGTCCAGTTGGTTGAGGTCATAGGTCTTTGGTAGATCTTTGCGGAAAAACCACAGCAACATGGCTAATGTCGCCGCCACGCTGACGATGTTTACCGGCACCATGATCGAAGCATATTCGTTGAAGCCGATATCGAAGTAGTCGGCAGAAACGATGTTTACCAGATTGGAAACCACCAGCGGTAAGCTCGCCGTATCGGCAATAAAACCGGCTGCCATGACGAATGCCAAAGTAGCCGCAGGAGAAAAACGCAACGCCAACAACATCGCGATCACAATGGGTGTGAGGATCAATGCTGCTCCGTCATTGGCGAACAGGGCCGACACCGCTGCGCCCAGCAGGACGATAAATGCGAACAGCTTGCGAGTGCTCCCGCCTCCCCATCGGGCCACATGCAGCGCAGCCCACTTGAAAAAACCTGCCTCATCAAGCAGCAGACTAATGATGATGACCGCGATGAAAGTCCCAGTGGCATTCCAGACAATGCGCCAAACCTCTGGTATGTCGGCAAGGGTAACGACACCTGCCAGCAACGCCACGATGGCACCGAACATCGCACTCCAGCCAACCCCAAGCCCCTTGGGCTGCCAGATGACAAGGACGATGGTGGCGATAAAGATCAATACGGCAATCAGCATTTCATTAATCCGGTTGGGCGTGAATCAGCTACACACGGCTTGGTTGATCGGACGGTCGTTCATGCCGCAGAGGCGCTTAGCCTCGGTTTCCAGCCATTGCTGATTGGCGTCTACCACTTCCTTCAAAACTGCAGTCACCCACGCGGGCAAATCAGGATTCAGTCGGTAGTACACCCATTGGCCTTGGCGACGATCCAACAACAAACCGGCAGAGCGCAGCAGCGCCAAATGACGAGAAATCTTCGGCTGACTCAGGTCGAGTGCTGCCGTTAGCTCGCATACACACAGCTCACCTTCACTCACGACAAGCAGCGAAATTTTTGCTCGGGTGTCATCCGCCAGGCACTTGAATAAGGTGGTGGGGTTCATGGGTTCTGTCATAGATCCTCCAGGTGTTTGGTCTTGACCAAAACGAAGAGCTTGATGCGCTCGTGGATGTCGTGGAGCGTGTGGCGAAATGCGCCAGGATCATCGCTAGTTACTGGGTCAGGAAAATCCCAGGCAATGACTTCACCTGCACTGGGCATTGGTAGGCAATCGCTTGCGGATTTATCACAAAGAGTGATTACGTAATCGAATCGATCAGTTTGAAACTCGCTGATGGACTTGCTGCGCAGGCCCGTTGCATCGACTCCAACCGCCTCCAATGCTTGAGTCGTGCGCAGATCAACCTCAGACGGTTCAGATCCTGCGCTGAAGGCCTCGAAACGCGGGTCGATGTGCCGCAGCAAAGCCTCTGCAAGCAGGGAGCGGGCTGAGTTGGCAACGCACACGAAAAGCACTTTGATAGCAGGGCTCATGGTGGAACTCGATGTATATGAAAAATCGAATATACGCTTTGGTGAATATTCGGTAAAGCGAATATGATGTCTACTGTTTCGGCATATGCCCTAACGTTCCATGCGTGTCGGCATAACGGAGATGAGAGGATGGAGGGAGATATGATGATCCAGGCAACGGAAATAGCCGGAGGACAGAGGCAGCGCTTTCGCGATGCGCTGAAATTTGCTGACCTTCCAGCAGACGATATTGATCTTCCGGGCCGAACCTTTTTTGAGTTCAAACTGGACAGTGAGACGGTCGCATGGGGAGGATTTGAGACGCATGGTACGGACGGGTTGCTGCGTTCCCTGGTCGTAGTGCCGACACAAAGATCGAAAGGGGTCGGTGTCACGGTGCTTCGGGTCATCGAAGCGAAAGCCGCCGAGCAGGGAATAGCTCGATTTCATTTGCTGACAACAACAGCGTCAGACTTTTTTGAGCAGCAGGGCTATGCAGTAAATCAACGAGGCTCAGCGCCACCTCTGATTTCTCAGACGGAACAGTTCAGGGGGCTTTGCCCTGGCGCGGCTTGCTACATGTGCAAGGCATTATCTGCGCATGCACGAAAGTAGCTGATCACCTTGGAGATTGCTTCAACTGCCGTCCTACAGTCGAGCGCTGGCGGTACGTTGCTCTGAGATACAATTTTAATGTCCCCAATCGGGCACATTAACCATCATCTTTAGGCTTAATGGCCCTATTTGGGTACATTACGCTGAGCAACGGAGTGCGACCAATAATGACGATGTCCACCGCTGCACGCACGGATAGACAGAGCTTGTGGTATGAGCAGTTCGCTGCTTAAAGTGGGAAGAGTGTTGTAAGTCCGATCCAAGGAGGTATGAAATCTTGGCAGACTCTCGTACGTCGAGGATTCCCGTGTCGCGCTGCTTGGCTTACTTACCATCGCCCAAATAGTCGGAAGCCAGTTTGTTGCCCAAGCGGGCATTAGATATGATGCCTGTGCTCAGAGGTTTTTCGGAATTATGGTCGGCTTCGTCTACGATACCTTCCGGTTCAAGCCGCTCTCAGGCGCTAAAATAGTCGGCCCATAGATCATTACTTCCGAACCTTTTTTCTTAAGTTGAGCTGTATAGCTCAAGAAATACTCGTCCTGCCGGTAGTTGGTGTAGATCTCTTTTATCTCGCTTACGTTGTCGTACGAAACGATCCAAGGCTTGTCGATGTAGCCGAGCGCGTTAGCGATCTGTACGTGATCGTCGTGTACGTAGAAGTTTCGGTAGAGACCAGATCCCTTGATGTAATAGGGAGGATCGAGATAGGTGAGGGATTTCTTTGGAAGAGTTGGAATTATATTATTAATGAAGCCAAGAGCGTCTTCATTGTAAATCTTGATTCGATTCTTATACTTGCCGATTAGATCTATGCGCTTAATAAGTTCAGGTTTATTGAAGCGAACGTCTAACTTCCATTTACCTGCTTGCTCTTTCCCGCCAATAACGCCGGCCTTCAAAATTCCCGAACGATTAGTGCGGTTGAGGAAGAAGGTGGCCATGGCAAGATCCACGACTGAACAATCATCAGGATTATCAAGCACGGCCTTAAACCTATGCCAGTTTTCCATGGTGACAGGCGTGTCGATGATAGCCTTGCTGATATCATCTGTATGATGTACTACTGAATCCCAGAACGCGTAGATAGCCGGATCTAGGTCATTGATATGTATGACTGAAGCGTATTCGTGGAACATGAGTTCCAGAGCGACACCAGCTCCGCCCGCGTAAGGTTCTGCATAATGACCATCATGCAAGCCGTTCACTTCAAACACTTGCTTTATGAAGTGAGCAAATTTTCCCTTACCACCAGGGTAGCGTAGCGGTGTTGAAAATACCCTAGAAGCGCCCATGAATCTTAATCCAAGCTTGTCAAGCTGTACATGAGAACACATGCTAGGGCATTTTCCAATGCTTAGCGCCAGATGGCTTCCAGCATAGGCTGGTATTCTTCCGCAATGTCCTTCAGCTCGGATGGTAGCGGGGCGCTATGAGTCCCGTGCACGAACAGGTTGAAGTGATCTACCGATCCTGGCTGATCGTAGGAGCTGGCACGCTTGAAAATGGCCTTTGCCGCTGGGGCCGCTATTTTCTTTTCGGCTTCCAGATATTTAACTACCGACTGAACCTTCATGACCAACTTGTCACCGTTTGCTCCACCGCGAAGTTCATTGTTGGTGTCCCAGCGCAAAACAGTTTTACCTGCATCTTTCTGCATTCTCGCGTACTCATCGCAAGTTGTTTCAATAAACACACGGAAAGTTATTGCGACTGCGTTCGGGCACTCATCTACCCGCAAGACCGCCCGAAGTTCGTTATATATGGCATTGATGCGCGAGTTAGAGATCTTTAGCGACCAAGGCGTCAAGTATTTTCTAGCGCGTGCTTGCGGCTTTGCACGAATCCCCGGTGGAGTTTGAGGCTCAGGTTTTATATTTTCGGTGCCGTCCGGCTTGGCCGGCTGAGTCCCGCCTGATTGAGGGCCACTGGCTACACCTGGTCGAGTGTCGTTGCCACCACCTGGCTGCGCGTTAGTGCCTTTTTCATCGCCAGAGCCACCGTTGCCACCAGCGCTGTGACCGCCCCCTGTGCCCCCACCATTCGTCGTGTCCGGCTGTGCCGGTCTGACCTTTACCTTTGCGGCTTCAGCCAAACTGTCGGGCAGTATTTCAGGTGGAATATGCCCAAGGGTAACTACTTGGTTCTCATACTTACGCACGTCGTTCACGTTATATCCATGGGATACAAACATATCGAGCATGAACTCCAGCGCGGGCGCAATCTGATCGAGTGGCAGCTGTGGTGTCAGTATCTTATTTTCGACTTTTAACCGGAAGGTGTTCTGCCCGAGCGTAGACGAGAAGATCCGCGTAAGGGTCGTTACGTCGATCTCGAAGACGTCCAGAGCCGCCTTGTTCGTGAAGATGTGCTGGTTGTCGACGATCAGGTTTCTGATCTGGCGGCCAATAGATTCAATGCCAGTCTGGCGTGCCCGGCGCTCGTCTCGAATGTCACTGTCCCAGCCAACCCGTCCTGCCCCCCGATTCTCACCCGTATGCTTTAGCTCAATCCATACATCCCCGTCAGCGCGGGTAGGCACTACGCTGCATTGCAGGCTTTCAGGCACCCCATCCGTCAAATTATGATGGGCTTTCAGAAAGCCTTTATAGCCGCGATCTGCAGGACAAAGGTCGGGACGCTGAAGGAGCTTGAGGGCTGTGAGCCGGCGATTCCCTTCAAGGACTATAAAGTTGCCGTCTTCGTCCGGTGTTACAAGCTGCAGCTCTGTAGGGTCGAGACCGTTCTCAACAATATGTTCGGCCAGGCGAAGAATTTTCTTGGCCTCCTCCGGATTGGAGAGCATCAGCTTGATCGCTTCACGCTGATTCTGGGCGACATCGTTGCCGAATCGCACGTTCTCCTGGTCGAGCTTAATTTGATCCAGGGAGATAACGCGTATATCCCGCATCATTGCGTCAATTTTCATAAATTATCCATTCGGCGATTCGGTGCTGGCGCAATGATAATACAAAGCGCGGACATAGGAGGGTCGCCGTTTCTTGGTCTAGCCGCCCTTTGTAGCTGGTCTGCGACGTAGGTGCGGTGTACACCGATTTCCCCCTCCTAGTTGGTAACATTTAGCATTGAGATTAAAAGGAAAGGAGCAGAAAGGTGCGCCCAAATAATGACAATTTCAGTGAAATTACGGTGCGATTTGGAAAACCCTGCAGCCGTCAATGAGGCGATAGCGCATGTCGCTCATCGCCGAATTGCGCCCGAAATTACCGTTGAGCAGACCGGCGACTACGAGATCCGGTGAGGCTTCAGGGATTTTCCGCAATTAGCTCGTCTCAGGTGAACGCTGCGCGGTGATTTAGATGTTTCCTAGCACACGAGAGGTGGGCGCATCCAAATACAACACTAGGGTTGTATTTAAAGAGCTGTGGCTACATGATCGTCAAACGGAAACAATCACTAGAAATCACTGGCAGTTGACCGGGGACATGACCGGACGGACAGTACACGAACGCACACTTTACATACCACATAACGGTTCGAGTCCTACTGGGCCCACCAAACAAAAAAGCCGCGTATTTACGCGGCTTTTTCGTGTCTGGCGTACCGGGCCCTCAACGCGCTTTTTCTGTCAGAAACTTCTGAATTATTTACAGCCCATTCACTTCGACTTTCCCACGCACTAAAGTTGAGAGCTAAAAAGGGGTGATTCTTGTATCTATACATGGAAAGCGGCCTGCCGAACGTATGGCTTAGCAACGGCTTCGTGGTGAAAGAGACCGCTTATGGCGAGTCTGTTGCCATCACAGATGTGAAAGGCCTACATGATGTAATATGCAAGGCTATAGCCGGGAAACCTTCGGTGCTGACAGGCGCTGAGTTTAGATTTTTGAGAAAGGAACTTGGGCTATCTCAAGAAAGCCTCGCTGAAATCGTTGGTCTGACGAGTCAGGCCGTAGCCATTTGGGAAAAAACCGACAAAATTCCGATGGTGAACGATCGGTATTTGCGGGGACTTTATCTTGAGGCTAAAACTGGCGAAGCGGATCTGATGTCGGCTATCAATACCATCAACAAACTGGACCACGAACTCTACAAACTGAATCTCGAGTTTGAAGGTGAATGGCACAAAGCATGCGCATGAACCTGGACACGTAAAAAAGCCGCGTATAAACGCGGCTTTTTCTTACCTGTAATTCCCCCCTTACTCAGGGCAACGCGTACGCAATCACATAGTCCCCCCGATCCGACGACTGTCGTGCGCCGCCTACCGTGAGCAAAATGTACTGCTTACCGGTTTTCGGCGAGACATACGTCATCGGCCCCGACTGACTGCCCACCGGCAACCGCGACTTCCAGATCTCATTGCCATTGCCCGTATCGAAAGCACGCAGATAAAAATCCTGAGTCCCCGCAAAGAACAACAACCCCGACTGGGTCGCCAGCGAAGCGCCCAGGGTCGGCATGCCGATCGGGATCTGCAAGTGCATGCGAATCCCCAGCGGTCCGGTGTCTTGCACGGTGCCGACCGGAACCTGCCACATCAGTTTGTGGGTCTTGAGGTCGATGGCGGACATGGTGCCGAACGGTGGTTTTTGGCAGGGGATGCCGGCGGCGGAGAGGAAGCGTTCGCGCATGGCGCCGAACGGTGTGCCCTCTTGCGGTACAACACCCATTTCGATGCCGCTGGCCCCGGCGGCGATCTTGTTGCGCGGGATCATGTAGTTGGCCAGGCCCAGGCGCATGTCGTTGACGAACATGTAGTTGGTGTTCGGATCAACCGAGACGCTGCCCCAGTTCATGCCGCCCAGGGAGCCCGGGAATTGCAGCGCGCGATCAAGGCCCGGCGGCGTGTAGACGCCTTCGTGGCGCATGCCTTTGAACTGGATGCGGCACATCAATTGATCGAACGGCGTGGCGCCCCACATGTCGGATTCGGTCAGGGTCTGGTTGCCGATTGACGGCATGTCCACCGAGAACGGCTGGGTCGGCGAGTAGCGCTCGCCGGGCACGTTGCCTTGCGGCACCGGGCGTTCTTCGACCCGAGCTATCGGCACGCCGGTTTCGCGGTTGAGCAGGAAGATCTCGCCCTGTTTGGTGACCTGCGCCAAGGCTGGCTGGGTGCCGCCCTTGTCGTCCGGCACATCGTAGAGCAGCGGTTGCGCCGGCAGGTCGAAGTCCCAGAGGTCGTGGTGGGTGGTCTGGAAGTGCCAGCGCACCTGACCTGTCTTCACGTCAATGGCGACGATGGACGAATTCCACTTGTCATCGAAGGCCGTACGTTGGCCGCCGAAGAAGTCCGGGGTGGCGTTGCCGGTGGGCAGGTAGACCAGACCGAGCTTGGCGTCGTAGGACATGGCCGACCACACGTTCGGCGTACCACGGGTGTAGGTTTCGCCAGCCGGCGGGCGTTTGGTGGTGTTCGGGTTGCCCGGATCCCACGCCCATACCAGTTCGCCGCTGCGCACGTCGTAGGCACGCACCACACCTGGCGGCTCGCCGGTGGAATAGTTATCGGCCACGCGACCGCCGACGATCACCACATTGCCGGCGACCAGCGGGGTCGAGGTTTGCTGGTAGTAACCCGGTTTGACTTCGCCCATGTCGGTTTTCAGGTCGACGGTGCCTTTGTCGCCAAACTCTTCGCAGGGCTTGCCGGTGTCGGCATTGATGGCGATCAGGCGCGCATCGCCGGTCGGCAGAAACAGACGTTTCGCACAGGCGGTTGGCTGGTTATCCGAAGACACAGGGGTTTCGGAGTAGCCCAGGCCACGGCAGCGTTGCCAGTTCGGCGCAGTGCCTTGGGGATCGAACTTCCAGCGCTGGGTGCCGGTGTCGGCGTCCAGGGCGAAGACTTTTCCGTAGGCGGTGCAGGTGTAGACCGTGTCACCAATTTGCAACGGAGTGTTCTGGTCTTCAGCGCCAGCGCCGGTGCTTTGCGGGATATCGCCTGTGTGGAAGGTCCAGGCCACCTGCAACTTTTCGATGTTGCCTTTGTTGATCTGGTCCAGCGCGGCGAAGCGATTGCCGGCGGTGGTATTGCCCCAGTGAGCCCAGTCCTTCTGCTCGGTACCCGGCGCGACCGGCGTTACCGCAGGTTCACTGCTGGCCTTGACCACATGGGTCGGCACAAACATGTAGGCCAGCGTGGCGACTACACCGACACCCAGAATACCGGCCAAGCCGTAAGCGCCACGCCCCGCCGTGGCGCCGGAAGCGCGTACCAGCGTAGGATAAATCAGCGCGACGACCAGGCCGATCACGGCGAACGTCAGCACCCGCGAAACCAGCGGCCAATAATCGAAACCGCTGTCCCACACCGCCCAGATCGCCGTCAGGATCAGCGCCAGACCATACAGCCAGGCACCTTGCGGCTTGCGCCGGGCAATCATCAGCCCGCAAATCAGCATCGCCAGGCCCATCAGCAGGAAGTACCAGCTCCCGCCCAACGTCACCAGATAAGCACCGCCACCCGCCAGGCCGAGCCCGATCAACGCGATCAGGACACCCAGCCCCAACAGCAACCATTTGCTGCCGGCGGCAGCCCCAGAATTATTCATGTCGGAAGTTTTCCCCATTTGTGACAAGGGCGAAATGATGTACTACCTAGTTACTTATGGCAATTTGTCGCAGGCAAAATGTTCTGAACGGTACAAAACCAGGCGCAAATAACCGCCACGAGCGCTGTGTGGGATGTGTCTGTAACATGCTGCCCATTGATGCATGCCGCTGGAGAAGCCCCTTGCCTGACACCCGTCCACCCGTGCTCGACGAAATCGACCGCCAATTGATCGCGGCTTTGCAAATCAACGCCCGCGAAAGCGTAGCCATGCTCGCCCGGCAACTGGGTATTGCGCGCACCACCGTAACTTCGCGATTGTCGCGGCTGGAAAAAGCCAAGGTGATCACCGGTTACGGCGTGCGCCTCGGACAGCGTGTGGTCGATGGCGGTTTGCAGGCGTATGTCGGGATTACGGTGCAACCACGCTCGGGCAAGGAAGTGTTGCGCCGGTTAAGTGCGATGGCTCAGGTTCAGCAACTGTGTGCGGTGAGTGGCGAATTTGATTATGTGGCGTGGTTGCGGACTGAGTCGCCGGAGCAGCTGGATCAGTTGCTGGATCAGATCGGCAGCGTGGATGGGGTGGAGAAGACCACCACTTCAATCATCCTGAGTAGCAAGATTGATCGGGGGCAGCCGGTTTAGACACTGTCCTCTCCCTCAATGGGCAATGTGCAGCAACAGATCGTCATATTGATCAATCAAATAGCAAAACGACGACACATTGCGTCTTATTAACGTGTTCTACGCTCTCTAGAATGGCTGCCATCTTTTCCTATACTCAGACGCGCATCCCGCGTCGGGTCGCCAGCAAGGTCAGCCATGAACAAGAACAATCGCCATCCTGCAGACGGTAAGAAACCAGTCACCATTTTCGGCCCGGACTTTCCTTTCGCCTTTGACGACTGGATCGAACACCCGGCCGGCCTGGGCAGCATTCCTGAGCATAACCACGGCGCCGAAGTGGCGATCGTCGGCGCAGGCATCGCTGGGTTGGTGGCGGCCTATGAGTTGATGAAGCTGGGCCTCAAACCCGTCGTCTACGAAGCCTCGAAGATGGGCGGTCGTCTGCGCTCCCAGGCGTTCAACGGGACCGATGGCATCGTCGCCGAATTGGGCGGGATGCGCTTCCCGGTGTCGTCTACCGCGTTCTATCACTACGTCGACAAGCTCGGCCTGCAGACCAAGCCTTTTCCGAACCCGCTGACGCCCGCGTCGGGCAGCACGGTGATCGACATCGAAGGCAAAACCCATTACGCACAGAAACTGGCGGATCTTCCTGCACTGTTCCAGGAAGTGGCTGACGCCTGGGCGGATGCACTGGAAGCCGGTTCGCAGTTCGCCGATATCCAGCAAGCGATCCGCGACCGTGACGTGCCGCGTCTCAAAGAATTGTGGAACACCCTGGTTCCGCTGTGGGACGACCGCACCTTCTACGACTTCGTCGCGACCTCCAAAGCCTTCGCCAAACTCTCGTTCCATCACCGCGAAGTGTTCGGTCAGGTCGGCTTCGGCACCGGCGGCTGGGATTCGGACTTCCCGAACTCGATGCTGGAAATTTTCCGGGTAGTGATGACCAACTGCGACGATCACCAGCACCTTGTCGTCGGCGGCGTTGAACAAGTCCCGCAAGGCATCTGGCGCCATGTGCCAGAACGCTGCGTGCACTGGCCCGAAGGCACCAGTCTCAAGTCTTTGCACCGAGGCGCGCCGCGCTCCGGGGTCAAAAAAATCGCCCACGCCGCTGACGGCCGTTTTGCGGTCACCGACAACAACGGCGACACCCGCGAATACGCCGCCGTACTGACTACCTGCCAGAGCTGGCTGCTGACCACCCAGATCGAATGCGACGAAACCCTGTTCTCGCAAAAGATGTGGATGGCCCTCGACCGCACCCGCTACATGCAGTCGTCGAAAACCTTCGTGATGGTCGACCGCCCGTTCTGGAAGGACAAGGATCCGGAAACCGGCCGCGACCTGATGAGCATGACCCTCACCGATCGCCTGACTCGCGGCACTTACCTGTTCGACAACGGCGACGACAAGCCGGGGGTGATTTGCCTGTCGTATTCGTGGATGAGCGACGCGTTGAAAATGCTGCCGCACCCGGTGGAAAAACGCGTGAAACTGGCGCTGGATTCGTTGAAGAAGATCTACCCGAAAGTCGATATCGCCGCGCGAATCATCGGCGACCCGATTACCGTGTCCTGGGAAGCCGACCCGCATTTTCTCGGTGCCTTCAAAGGCGCCCTGCCCGGCCACTATCGCTACAATCAGCGCATGTACGCGCACTTCATGCAGGACGAGATGCCGGCCGAGCAACGCGGGATTTTCATCGCTGGTGACGACGTTTCGTGGACGCCTGCCTGGGTTGAAGGCGCGGTGCAGACCTCGCTCAACGCGGTGTGGGGCATCATGAAACACTTCGGCGGTGAAACTCACGCCGAGAACCCGGGTCCAGGAGATGTGTTCAACGAGATCGGTCCGATCGCCCTGCCCGAGTAAGAGGAATCCGAAATGCGCGTAGCCCTTTACCAATGTCCACCGCTGCCCCTGGACGTCGCCGGCAATCTGCAACGCCTGCATCAACTGGCGCTGGAAGCCAAAGGCGCCGATTTGCTGGTGGTGCCGGAGATGTTCCTGACCGGCTACAACATCGGCGTCGATGCGGTCAGCGTCCTCGCCGAGGTGCATAACGGTGAATCGGCGCAACAGATTGCGCGCATTGCCAAGACTGCCGGGATCGCCATTCTGTATGGCTACCCCGAGCGCACCGAAGACGGCCAGATCTACAACTCGGTGCAGTTGATCGACGCGCATGGCGAACGGCTGTGCAACTACCGTAAAACGCATCTGTTCGGTGACCTCGATCATTCGATGTTCAGCGCCGGCGGGGATGATTTCCCGCTGGTTGAGCTCAATGGCTGGAAGCTTGGTTTCCTGATCTGCTACGACATGGAGTTCCCGGAAAATGCTCGGCGCCTGGCCATGGCCGGTGCCGAGCTGATCCTGGTGCCGACGGCGAACATGATTCCCTTCGATTTCGTCGCCGATGTCACCGTCCGCGCCCGCGCCTTCGAAAACCAGTGCTATGTGGCTTACGCCAACTACTGCGGCCATGAAGGCGAGATCCAGTATTGCGGCCAAAGCAGCATCGCCGCACCGGATGGCAGTCGCATCGCCCAGGCTGGTCTGGATGAAGCGCTGATTGTCGGTGAGCTGGATCGGCAGTTGATGGTCGATTCGCGCGCAGCCAATCGCTACCTGATTGACCGCAGGCCTGAGCTTTACGGCGCGCTGAACAAGCGCTGAGTCCCTGTTATCCGCTAGCATTAGCGCTTCTCTGTACTGGAAGTGCTCATGCCTGCGCTGAATCATCCCCGCCCCCACACTGAAACCCTGGCCAACGGCCTGCGGGTGACGCTGCGTCATGCCCCCGATTTGAAGCGCAGTGCTGCGGCGTTGCGGGTGGCTGCCGGCAGTCATGACGTGCCTTTCGCGTGGCCAGGGCTGGCGCACTTTCTTGAGCATCTGTTGTTTCTCGGCACCGAGCGTTTTCCTTCCGGCCAAGGGCTGATGGCATACGTCCAGGGGCACGGCGGGCAGGTGAATGCACGCACCAGCGAGCGCACCACGGATTTCTTTTTTGAGTTGCCGCCGCAGACATTGGCCGGAGGGTTGGAGCGACTGTCAGACATGCTCGCTCACCCGCGTATGAATCTGGACGATCAATTGCGGGAACGGGAGGTTTTGCAGGCCGAATTTGTGGCCTGGTCCCAGGATGCGGCAGCGCAACAGCAACTGGCTCTGTTCAATGGGCTGTCCGCGGCGCACCCGTTGCGGGCGTTTCATGCCGGCAATCGCGACAGTCTGCCAGTGCCGCAACCTGAGTTTCAGCAGGCGTTGAAAGACTTCTATCAGCGGTTTTATCAGACCGGGCAGATGACCTTGAGCCTGGCGGGCCCGCAAACCATTGATGAACTCAGGACGATGGCAGAGGCGTTCTCCGCCACTATTGCCATAGCTGAAAAAGCCCCTCAGGCAATGCCCACAGCGTTAATGGATTCTTCCGACAATAGTTATCAACAGGTCAGCGAATCGCGCCTGGATCTGCTGTTCACGTTCGAAGAGCTCCCAGAGTCGTCTTCCGAAGCGTTGGCATTCTTGTGCCATTGGTTGAACATCGCGAAATCCGGTGGTTTGTTGGATACGCTGCAAAAACGCGGACTGGCAGGCAGCCTGAAAGCCGCGCCGCTGTATCAGTTCGCCGGGCAAGCCTTGCTGCATATCGAATTCACATTGCTCGCCCAAGCAACACAAGCCGCCATTCGTGAACAATTGATGGATTGGCTGGGGTTCTTTGCCGCCCAACAAAACTGGAGCAGGTTACGCGACGAGTACACAGCCCTGCTGCAACGCCAGCAGCAAGTCAGCGGCGCTTTGCAATTGGCTCAGCGAGACACTGAACAACTCGGAACCGAGCTATCCGAACAAGGTGTCGCCACCCTCAAGGACATCCTGAAACAAATCGGCGCTGTGGATAACTTCAACGGCGAATGGCAACTGCCGGCACCCAACCCGTTTTTGCGTTCCGAGGCGCCCGCCGCCAATGCCGGATTGATTCGTGGCCAGACCAGCGCCCATCGCGGCCTGCGCACGTTTTCCCAGGATCGCTCTCGCGGTCGTCGTGAACGCTCGTCGATGCAATTCAGCACCGCGCTGCCGGGCAACACCGATGAAGGCGCGATTTACCTGCGCTGGCGCCTGGATTCGGCACCGGATAGCCGGTTGCAATCGAACCTGGAAAACCACCTCCAGCCATTGCGCGAAGATGCTCGTCAGGCCGGTGTGGATTGTTCCTTCAGCGCAGTGGGCAATGAATGGCTGCTGAAGATGACCGGCCTGCAAGAGCCGATGCCGACCGTTCTCGAACACGCGCTGACCGCTCTGACAAAACTTGATGCTGATTTCCCACAAACAGAATCGACAAGCCCGGCATTGATGCCGATTCGGCAGTTACTCAAAGTGCTGCCTGAGCGTTGTCTTGAAAACTCCGCCGTTTCAGCCGACCTGCCACAACTCTGGTCGAATGCCCGTTGGGATGGCCTGGCCATCGGCCTGTCCGCCCAGACCCAAGCGGCCATGGGTGTAGCGCTGAGTCGTATCCCCGGTGTTGCGGAGAATCAACTGACACCGCCGCCCTCAATCAACTCACAGCATGTGTGGAACACCGTCGACACCGGCTCCAGCGAATACGCGCTGCTGCTGTTCTGTCCGACCGCCACCCAGGAAATCTCCGACGAGGCTGAGTGGCGTCTGCTCGCTCATTTAATCCAGACACCGTTCTACCAGCGCCTGCGGGTCGAGCTACAACTGGGTTATGCGGTGTTCAGCGGACTACGCCAGATCAACGGCCAGACAGGTTTGCTGTTTGGCGTGCAATCCCCGAGCGTTGCCGCCGCGGATCTGCTGGAACACATCCAGCACTTCCTGAACGGACTGAGCGATCTGATACAGAGCATCGAAGACGCGACGTACCTCGCACAGCGCCAAGCCCTCGCTGATCAATTCGACAGCCAGGCCTTGCCCAACGTCCAGGCCGCCGACCTGCTGTGGCAAGCCAAGCTCGCAGGCCACTCGTCGGATTACCTGACGCAACTTCCTGAAGCAATTTTAAAGATCGACCGACAAGCACTGCTCGCCGCCGCGCAACGGCTGAACAACGCCGAAGGTGGCTGGCGCGGCCTGGCCAGCGACGCTTGTCCGGGTGCGCCTTGGCAAGGGGCAAAATGATCATTACCGAGGCTGCAATTAGCTTTCTCAAAGTTTCACGGGCAACGGCTCTGTAATTTTGAGTAACATAGCCACCTAACTATCTGAACATCTCCGGCTGGAGGTGGACTATATGTATAGGTCTCAACTGTCTCATCCACCTGAAAGGAGCACTCTTATGTCTTGGTCCAAACCTGCTTACACCGACCTGCGTATCGGCTTTGAAGTCACCATGTACTTCGCAAGCCGCTAAGTTTGTCTTGCAGCACAGCGCCTCGGTCTGCCGGGGCGTTTTTATTTTTAGCGTTCAAAATGATGGAGCGGCCATGTTTGTCCAGATTCTAGGTTCCGCCGCCGGCGGTGGTTTCCCGCAGTGGAATTGCAACTGCGTGAACTGCGCAGGCTTTCGCGACGGCAGCCTGAATGCCAAAGCGCGCACCCAGTCGTCGATCGCGATTTCCGATGACGGCGTGAACTGGGTGCTGTGCAACGCTTCGCCGGACATCCGTGCCCAACTCCAGAGCTTCACCCCGATGCAACCGGGCCGCGCCCTGCGTGACACCGGTATCAGCGCGATCATCCTGATGGACAGCCAGATCGACCACACCACCGGTCTGCTCAGCCTGCGTGAAGGTTGCCCGCATCAGGTCTGGTGCACCGACATGGTCCACGAAGACCTGAGCACCGGTTTTCCGCTGTTCACCATGCTGACCCACTGGAACGGCGGGCTGAACTGGAACCGCATCGAACTCGACCAGAGTTTCAGCATCCCGGCCTGCCCGAACCTGCGTTTCACTCCGCTACCGCTGCGCAGTGCTGCCCCGCCCTACTCGCCGCACCGCTTCGACCCGCACCCCGGCGACAACATCGGCCTGATCGTCGAAGACCTGAGCACCGGCGGTAAACTGTTTTACGCACCGGGCCTGGGCAAAGTCGACGCGCCTTTGCTGGAGATCATGGCCAGCAGCGATTGCCTGCTGGTGGACGGCACTATGTGGGATGACGATGAAATGCAGCGCCGTGGCGTCGGCACCCGTACCGGTCGCGAGATGGGCCATCTGGCGCAGAACGGCCCCGGCGGCATGCTGGAAGTGCTGGAACAACTGCCCGAGCAGCGCAAAGTACTTATCCACATCAACAACACCAACCCGATTCTCGATGAGAATTCGCCGGAACGAGCGGAGCTGGTTCGGCGCAATGTGGAAGTGGCGTATGACGGCATGGGTATTGTGTTGTAGCTAATGGCCTCTTCGCGGGCAAGCCTCGCTCCTACGGGTTAGTGCTATCCCTTGTAGGAGCAAGGCTTGCCCGCGAAGGCGTCAGATCCGACACCAACGAATTAACCGGTCGTACCCGGAGAACCGAAATGACTGACACCGCAATGTCCCCCACCGAGTTCGAAGCCGCCCTGCGCGCCAAGGGCGCCTATTACCACATCTACCACCCGTACCACGTGGCGATGTACGAAGGTCGGGCGACCCGCGAGCAAATCCAGGGCTGGGTCGCCAACCGCTTCTACTATCAGGTGAACATCCCCCTGAAGGACGCCGCGATCCTCGCCAACTGCCCGGACCGCGAGATCCGTCGCGAGTGGATTCAGCGTTTGCTGGACCATGACGGCGCCCCTGGCGAAGACGGCGGCATCGAAGCCTGGTTGCGCCTGGGCCAAGCCGTCGGCCTCGACCCGGATCAACTGCGCTCCCAGGAACTGGTGCTGCCCGGCGTGCGTTTCGCCGTGGACGCCTACGTCAATTTCGCCCGCCGGGCCAGTTGGCAGGAAGCCGCCAGCAGCTCGCTGACCGAACTGTTCGCGCCGCAGATCCACCAATCGCGCCTCGACAGCTGGCCGCAGCATTACCCGTGGATCGACCCGACCGGCTACGAGTATTTCCGCACGCGTCTGGGTCAGGCCCGTCGCGATGTCGAGCACGGTCTGGCGATCACCTTGCAGCACTACACGACGCGGGAAGGCCAGGAGCGCATGCTGGAAATTCTCCAGTTCAAACTGGACATTCTTTGGAGCATGCTCGATGCCATGACCATGGCCTACGAGCTGAATCGCCCGCCGTATCACAGCGTGACCGAACAACGGGTCTGGCATAAAGGAATCACCTTATGAGTTTCGATCGCAGCAAGACCCCAACCTGGCGTACCGGCTACCGCTTCCAATACGAACCGGCGCAAAAAGGCCACGTGCTGCTGTACCCGGAAGGCATGATCAAACTCAATGAAAGCGCCGCGCTGATCGGCGGTTTGATCGACGGCGAGCGGGATGTCACGGCAATCATCGCCGCACTCGACGCGCAGTTCCCGGGCGTGCCCGAGCTCGCTGAAGACATCGAGCAATTCATGGAGGTCGCCCGTGCTCAGCACTGGATCGAACTTGCCTGATTCCGTGTCGGACAAGTTACCGCCAAAACCCGAAATCGGCCTGCCGCTGTGGCTGCTAGCCGAGCTGACCTATCGCTGCCCGCTGCAATGCCCCTACTGTTCCAACCCGCTGGATTTCGCCGAGCAGGGCAAAGAGCTCAGCACCGAGCAGTGGATCAAGGTGTTCCGCGAAGCGCGGGAGATGGGCGCGGCGCAGTTGGGCTTCTCCGGCGGCGAACCGCTGGTGCGTCAGGACCTCGCCGAGCTGATTGCAGAGGCGCGCAAGTTGGGTTTCTACACCAACCTGATCACTTCCGGCATCGGCCTCACCGAACAGAAAATCAGCGATTTCAAGAAGGCTGGCCTGGACCATATCCAGATCAGTTTCCAGGCCAGCGACGAACAGGTGAATAACCTGCTGGCTGGCTCGAAAAAGGCCTTCGCACAGAAGCTGGAAATGGCCCGCGCCGTGAAGGCCCACGGTTATCCGATGGTGCTGAACTTCGTGACCCATCGGCACAACATCGACAAGATCGACCGGATTATCGAGCTGTGCATCGCGCTTGAGGCGGACTTCGTCGAGCTCGCGACTTGCCAGTTTTACGGTTGGGCGCAGCTCAATCGTGTCGGCCTGTTGCCGACCAAGGAACAACTGGTCAACGCCGAACGTGTGACCAATGAATACCGCGCCAAACTGGAAGCCGAAGGGCATCCGTGCAAGCTGATTTTCGTCACCCCGGACTATTACGAAGAACGCCCGAAAGCCTGCATGAATGGCTGGGGCAGTATTTTTCTGACAGTCACGCCGGACGGAACCGCCCTGCCCTGTCACGGCGCCCGACAGATGCCGGTACAGTTTCCCAATGTGCGCGACCACAGCATGCAGCATATCTGGTACGACTCGTTCGGCTTCAACCGCTTTCGCGGTTACGACTGGATGCCCGAGCCGTGCCGCTCCTGCGATGAAAAAGAGAAGGACTTCGGTGGCTGTCGCTGCCAGGCGTTCATGCTCACCGGCGACGCCAGCAATGCCGACCCGGTGTGCAGCAAATCGGAACATCACGGCGTGATTCTCCAGGCCCGCGAAGAAGCCGAGCACGCGACCCAAACCATCGAACAATTGGCCTTTCGCAATGAACGAAACTCACGCCTCATCGCCAAAAGCTGAACCCTTCAGCGCCATCAAGGCCGTCGCGGCCGGCATCGACTTTGCCGAGCTGCTGGTCGGTCGTCATGGCCTGTTCTGGAACGAATACCGTCCCGAGGACGCCGCTTGCCGGATCTGGCACTGGCGCGACGGCCAGGCTGCATGCCTGACGCCGCCGGGGTTCAGTGCGCGCAGCCGCGTGTACGAATATGGCGGTGGAGCGTTTTGTCTGACGGATGACGGGATAGTTTTCGTCAACGAGGTGGATCAGCAGTTGTACCGGCAATCACTGAAGGGCGAGACGCCTGAAGTGCTGACGTCGAGTGACTGCCGTTACGGTGATCTGCAGTTTGCGAATGGCCAGGTATTGGCGGTTGAAGAAAACCATGACCAGCATCGGTTGGTGGCTATTGACCTGGTGGACGGTACCCGGCATTTGCTGGCGGAAGGTGCAGATTTCTACGCGGCGCCAACCCTGAGTCCGGAAGCTCGCCGCCTCGCCTGGATCGAGTGGAGCCGGCCAGATCAGCCGTGGACCGCGACCCGTTTGATGGTTGCCGAGCGCCAAGTCTCGGGCAGTTTCGGCAAGCCTCGCTGCGTGGCGGGTGATGGGGTTCAAGAGTCACTGCAACAACCTCGTTTCGATGAACGTGGTCGCCTGTATTGCCTGACGGATCGCGGTGGCTTTTGGCAGCCGTGGGTGGAATCCGCCGAAGGCTTGAGCCCACTGGCCAGCGCTGCGGCCGATCACGGTCCTGCGCCGTGGCAACTCGGTGGCAGCACGTGGTTGCCACTTGGCGACGATCGTTATCTGGCGAGCTGGACCGAAGGTGGTTTTGGCCGACTGGGCCTTTGCGGCGGCACACCTGAGGATTTCACCGGGGACTACAGCCGTTTCCGAAGTCTCGCGCTGGATGATCAGTTTATTTACTGCATCGCAGGCTCGCCGATCAGCTCCTCAGCAGTAATTGCCATCGACCGCAATACGCGGCAGGTCAAGGTCCTGGCCGGTGGTATCGCACCGCTGCCCGCCGAACAGATCAGCCTCCCGCAAACCCTGCGCTACCCCAGTGGTTCGGGTGAGGCCCACGGCTTCTTCTACCCAGCGATGACCGGTGCGGCGAAACCGCCGCTGGTGGTGTTCATCCACGGCGGCCCGACCTCGGCCTGTTACCCGATGCTCGACCCGCGCATCCAGTATTGGGCGCAACGGGGCTTTGCCGTGGCCGACCTCAACTATCGCGGCAGCAGCGGCTACGGCCGTGATTATCGCCAGGCGCTGCACTTGAGCTGGGGCGACGTAGATGTGGAGGACGCCTGCGCGGTGGTCACTTACCTCGCCGAACGCGGCCTGATCGATGGCGATAAAGCCTTCATTCGTGGCGGCAGCGCCGGTGGCTACACGACCCTTTGCGCACTGGCCTTTCACAAGGTCTTCCGCGCCGGGGCCAGCCTGTATGGCGTCAGTGATCCGGTTGCACTGGCCAGGGCCACGCACAAATTCGAAGGCGACTATCTGGATTGGTTGATCGGCGATCCGCAGCAGGATGCCGAGCGTTACGCCGAACGCACGCCGCTATTGCACGCGAGAAATATCTCGGTGCCGGTGATTTTTTTTCAAGGCGAGCTGGACGCAGTGGTAGTGCCGCAGCAAACCCGCGACATGGTCACGGCGCTGGAGGAAAACGGCATTCTGGTTGAAGCCCACTATTACGCGGACGAGCGTCATGGGTTTCGCAAGGCGAGTAACCAGGCGCATGCGCTGGAGCAGGAGTGGTTGTTTTATCGGCGGGTGATGGAATTGACGGACTGAAGACTGCGATCAGAGCAGAAGTTGCGGCGCCTCATTCGCGAGCAAGCCCGCTCCCACATTGGTCTGCGGTGGACGCAAAACCCTTGTAGGAGTGAGGCTTGCCCGCGAAAGCGATCTACCTGTCGCCGCGAACCTCAGCGCTTGGCAATGATGTACACCGCATGCACGATCCCCGGAATGTAACCGCACAACGTCAGCAGAATATTCAGCCAGAACGCTCCGGCGAAACCGACTTGCAGAAACACACCCAGGGGCGGCAACAGAATGGCAATGATGATTCGAATAAAGTCCATGGGTCAGCTCCTGATTGAAGATGGCTCGCACGAGCCACACAACCAATCGACCTGTGCCGTTCGTCAGGGTTCAGTGCAGTTCTTCAGGCCAGTATCTCAAGACCGTATTTCTGAACGATGCTCAACAACTTCAGAGCCATACCGCTCGGGTGCTTATCCCCCGCTTCCCATTGCTTGACCGTCGAGGCGCTGGTGTTCAGATAACGCGCAAATACCGGCTGGCTGACGTTATTGCTTTCGCGAAGCGCCTTGATCTGTTCCGCCGGGATTGCGTCGGGCACTTTTGCCAGGCAGGACTCATCGAATTCGCGCATTGTCGCTTTGCTGATCGCGCCAATGGCGAATAAGGCACTGGCTGATTCGTGTATTGATTCAGACAATTCGCTTTTGAATTTTTTACTCATGAGATATCTCCACAAATTCCTTCATATCCAGCAAGCGCTGGATCTCCATCTCAGTCAGCCCTCCGTACGTCTTGGCTAACTCGCGCAAATCGGCTAAATGCCTCGGGCTTATATTGCTCTGGTCCTTCTTGGCATACAGAAACTGATAGACCCAGTAACGATTGCCTTTGGCCAGGACAATCGAGCGATGGCGATTGGCATTCAAACGCTTTTTCCAGACCCCGCCGCCGAGATTGTCCGCCTGACCAATAAGCACTTCACTGAATGCCTCCCGTAGCTCCTCATCACTAATCCAGGCTTTACCAGCCTGTATCGCAAAGCGTTTCGCTTTGAATAACCTAGGTAGCATCGGTATCCCTTCCAAAAACATACCACTCAGTGGTATAGATTTCAAAGCCTGTTACCCAATAACAGAGCTTCTCCCACACCGGCACTCCCTGCCGACGCCGCCTAAAAAGCCACCGATCCAGCCATCTCTCAAGCACCAATGCCCTATGGCAAAACGCAGAGACAAAAAAACGCCCCACGCCAAAAGAATCAGGCATGGGGCGATGCGTTATTACCGCGAGACGGTTCGGGGATTCGTGTAGGACGGTTCTGATCAGACGGCAATCCCTTTGCGGCATTGCAGTTGCGCGGTGCGTACACGGGAAAACGCTCGGGCCAGGCGCAGGAGCATTTCGTCGATGTTGGCTTTGCTGACGGTGAGGGCCGGGGTGAAGCGCAGGCAGTCGGGTTGCGGGGCGTTGAGCAGTAAGCCTTCGTGAAATGCGGCTTTGACTACCGCTTCTGCTGAATCGTCGGACAACGTCAGCCCCCAGAACAGCCCTTGTCCTCGCAGTTCGCCGTGATCATAGCGATGGGCCAGGCGCCCGAGGCCTTCGCCAAGGTACCGACCGGTTTGCTGCACATGCTCGAAAAAGCCTTTGTCCTGCACGCTATCGAGAACGGCCAGGCCAGCAGCGGTCATCAGTGCATTGCCGTGATGGGTGCCGGTCATTTCGCCGGTGTCGAAGCAGCACGCCTTGCCCCGGGCCAGCAATGCGGCCAGCGGCACGCCACCGCCCAGGCCTTTGCCGAGGACAACGATATCGGCGCGCACGCCGTAGGATTGTTCCGCGAGCAAGCTGCCGCAGCGACCGATCCCGGTTTGGACTTCATCGAGGATCAGCAGGATGCCCAGCTCGCGACACAAGCGCTCGACGCCCTTGAGGTAGTGCTCGTCAGCCGGGATCACCCCGGCTTCGCTCTGGATCGGCTCCAGCATGATGGCGACGGTTTGGGCATCCACAGCCGCGTGCAGCGCGGGGAGGTCATTGAATGGTACATGGCTGAAGCCCGGCAACTGCGGTTCGAATCGGTTGATCAGCGTCGAACTGTCCGACGCCGAAATCGTCCCGAGACTACGTCCGTGGCAACCCTTGTTGGCCACGATGATCCGCGAAGCCCCGCCGCGATGCAGTTGGCCCCATTTGCGAGCCAGTTTGATCGCCGTGTCGCAGGCTTCACTGCCACTATTGAGCAGGTACGCCTGGTCGCTGCCTGTGCTGGCGCAGAGACGTTCAGCGAGGTTGAGCAAGCCACGGTTATGCAGGCCGAAGCCAGGATTGATCAGTGCCCGGGCCTGATCCGAGATCGCGTCGACCAGCACCGATGGACTGTGTCCCAGGCTATTGGCCCCGCCACCCTGTGAAAAATCCAGATAAGCGCGGTCATCGCTGTCCCACAACCACGAGCCCTGGCCTCGGACAAAAATCTGCTGGGGCCGCTCGACGCTGGGCATCAGGCACTCACTGGAAAGATTGTCACTGCGTGCCGGCAATGAAGCATCCATCACCAAGTCATCAAGACTGGGTGGATTACGCCGCAAACTGAAGAGATTCATCACAGAAAACCTCGCTTGAGGTTTTTTGTCTTTCCTATGTAAACACCAACACGGTAATCGGTATTCATCGCGCTTTCCGGCCCTGTAAGCCTTGTGAATGCGGTTAGACTAGGCTCAGGCACGGCGCTGAGCCATTTCGATTTCACAGCATTTTCGATAAGTATTACTTATGGATTTCAAGCAACTGCGTTATTTCGTCGCGGTCTACGAAGAAGGCCATGTGGGCCGGGCCGCCGAGCGACTTTCGATCTCCCAACCGGCGTTGTCACAGCAGATCCGTCACCTCGAACAGAACCTCGAGGTGAGCCTGTTCGAACGCAGCAGCAAACGCCTGCTGCCGACGCTGGCGGCGCACACGTTGTACAACCACGCACTTCCCCTGCTCGACGGATTGCAACGGGCACGGGAAGCATTGGGCAACTTCAAGGGCCAGGCGCTGCGCACCTTGGCCATTGGCGTATTGCAAACCGTCCACACCAGCCTGGTGCCGCAGATGCTCGAACGGGTGCGCAAGGCGCAGCCGCATCTGGTGGTGCAGATCTATGAGCTGACCGGTATGGAGATCGAGCGACGCTTGCTCAACGGTTCCTTGGATATCGGCATCAGCTACCTGCCACCCCGCCAGCCGGGGCTGCATGGCGTGATGTTGTACGAAGATGAACTGACTCTTGTCATCCCGGCGGATCATCCATTGCGGGAATTCAAGAAAGTCTCCATGAGTCAGGCGGCGGAGTTGCCGATGCTGCTGTTGGGCGAAGAGTTTCAGTTACGGCAGATCTGGCAAGCGCAATTGGCCAGCCTGGGCCGACGCCCGCAGGTGCAGGCCGAACTGAACAATATGGCGGGGATTCTCGACAGTCTGCCTCACACCCGATTGGCTACGGTCCTGCCGGGGCGCTCGCAACAGGCGCATGGTAACCACGAACTGCTGTGGAAACCGCTGACCGAACCGCGCGTGCCGCTGAAAGTCGGGTTGGTGTGTCGAGATGTGCAGCGGCAACAGGCGTCGCTGGCCTTGTTGCAGACATTGCTGGAAGAAGTGCTGAATGGACCCGACGAGCGTTTGAAAGGCCCGGCAGCAATGCCTTGAGCACTTTTCTGCGGGCAAAAGAAAACCCCGCCGAAGCGGGGCTTTGCAGACTGTTTCCCTGACATCCATTTCACTCCGCCATCCTGGCAGAATCCTACGTGTCCGTGTTGTTGCTTTGCGCTTCCTGCGCGACGTCCATGTGAAGTAGATTAGCTCTGGATCCAATCCGCGCATATGGGAAAACAGCAGTACGTCATGTAAGAGAATGCTTACATGACGTTGATGGGTCAGAACTGCGATGCGTCCAGCAGGAACAGCGACTCACTACCGGCCTTCACCGACGCGCTCAGCGAGTGAATACGCGGCAGCAGACGGGCGAAATAGAACCGCGCCGTACCGAGTTTGCTCGCGTAGAAATCGTCCTGCGCTTCTTTGCCAAAGGCTGCCTTGGCCATCAATGCCCACATGTAGGCGTAGGAAACGTATCCAAATACTTGCAGATATTCGACCGAAGCCGCGCCGATTTCATTCGGGTTGTTTTTCGCCCGGTCCAGCAGCCACGAAGTCAGCTCATCGAGAGTGGTCACCGCGTCGTTCAATGGCTTGGTGAATTCCGCCAGGTCAGCACTGGCCGTTGCCGTGAAGTGACGAATCTCGTCGGCGAACAGGTTGTAGAACGCCCCGCCGCTGCCAACGATCTTGCGTCCTACAAGGTCCAGCGCCTGAATGCCGTTGGTGCCTTCGTAGATCTGGGTGATGCGCACGTCACGCACCAGTTGTTCCTGGCCCCACTCACGAATGTAACCGTGGCCGCCGAACACTTGCTGACCGTGGACGGTGGTTTCCAGACCCAGGTCGGTCAGGAATGCCTTGGCCACTGGCGTCAACAGCGCAACCAGATCTTCCGCACGCTTGCGGGTGGTCGCGTCTTCGCTGAACTTGGCGGTGTCCAGTTGCATCGCCACGTACGTCGAGAAGGCACGGCCGCCTTCGTTCGAGGCTTTCATGGTCAGCAACATGCGACGCACGTCCGGGTGGACGATGATCGGGTCAGCGACTTTGTCTTTGTTTTGCGCGCCGGTCGGCGAACGGCTTTGCAGACGATCGCGCGCGTATTCGACGGCGTTCTGGTACGAGCGCTCGCCGGTGATGAAGATCTTGGTGCCGCTGACTTTGTAGGAACCGTCGGCCTGAGGTTCGGCCTTGGTGCGGATGATTCCCAAGTCTGTGCCGGCGTGCGGCTCGGTCAGGCACATGGAGCCGGCCCAGACACCGGCGTACATGTTCGGCAGGTACGCGGCTTTCAGCTCGTCGCTCGCGTGTGCGTTGATCGACAGGCAGGCACCGGCGGTCAGCATCGGGTAAAGGCCAAACGACAGGCTGGCGGAGTTGACCATTTCTTCGACCTGGGCCGAAACCGCCTTGGGCATGCCCATGCCGCCGTAGGCCGGATCGCCACCGACGCCGACCCAACCGCCTTCAGCATAAGTCTGATAAGCCTGTGGGAAACCTGCCGGCGTGGTGACGGCACCGTCCGCCCAATGGCAACCTTCTTCGTCAGCCGCACGGCTCAGAGGCGCGATGCTTTTGCTGGTGACCTTGCCGGCCTCTTCAAGAATGGCTTCGACGGTTTCGGCATCGACGGTATCCGCCAGCGCCGGCAACTCGGCCCAGAGTTTGGCGACCTCGAAAACTTCATTGAGGACGAAGCGCATATCGCGCAGGGGCGCTTTGTAGTCAGCCATGGCAAACCTCGCAGGATCTAAACGGGTGATTCGTGGGAATGGTGTTTTCGTTGGGTTCGAGTGTAACCCAACAACTTTTACGACACATAGGGTCAGCTCATGACTGATTTGTAATGTTTAGTCATTGGCGTGTATCTGGTAAACGCATTCGCGGGCAAGCCTCGCTCCTACAGGTCCTCGGCGTGCGCAAACATCGCGAACAACACCGAACCTGTAGGAGCGAGGCTTGCCCGCGAAGCTCTTAAATACGATTAAAGCGCAAACAACCCCGCCGGCAATTTCATCAAGCAATCACTCCCCGCCTCGATCGCCGCCCGATGAGCGGCGGTGCGTGGCAGCAATCGCTTGAAATAAAACTCGCAGGTCGCCAATTTGCCCTGGCAATAATCGGCATCGCCGCTACCGTCGTCGAGTTGCGCCTGAGCCACCAGCGCCATACGCAGCCACAGGTATCCGAGGATGATGTAGCCGCTGTACATCAGGTAATCCACCGACGCCGCGCCGACTTCATCCGGATTTTTCATCGCGGCCATGCCGATCTTGGTAGTCACCTCGCCCCACTGCTGATTCAAACCATTGAGCTGAGCGACGAAGCTGCCGAGTTGCGGATGCTCGCCGTTTGCGACGCAGAACTTGTGAACGATTTTGGTAAAGCCACGCAACAGTTTGCCTTGGCTGCCAAGCACTTTGCGCCCCAGCAGATCCAGCGCCTGAATACCGTTGGTGCCCTCGTAGATCGGCGCAATCCGGCAGTCACGTACCAGCTGCTCCATGCCCCACTCGCGGATGAAGCCGTGGCCGCCAAACACCTGCATGCCATAGTTGGTCACTTCCAGCCCGGTATCGGTCATGAACGCTTTGCAGATCGGCGTCAGGAACGCCAGCAAGTCCTCGGCATCCTGACGCGCCGTTGCATCTGCACTCAAATGCGCAACATCCAGCAACTGCGCGGTGAAATAGGTCAGCGCGCGGTTACCTTCGTTGAAAGCTTTCATGGTCAGCAACATCCGCCGTACATCCGGATGCACGATGATCGGGTCGGCGACTTTTTCCGGGGCTTTAGGTCCGGTCAGCGAACGCATTTGCAAACGATCGTTAGCGTATTTGATCGCGCCCTGGAAGCTCGCCTCGCCCAGACACAAACCCTGCATGCCGGTGCCCAGGCGCGCATGGTTCATCATGGTGAACATGCAGTTCAGGCCTTTGTTGGCCTCACCGATCAGGAAGCCCTTGGCATCATCAAAGTTGAGCACGCAGGTGGCCGAGGCCTTGATGCCCATTTTGTGTTCGATGGAGCCGCAGGAAACGCCATTGCGCTCGCCCGCGTCACCTTCGGCATCGGGCAGGAATTTAGGCACGATAAACAGCGAAATGCCCTTGGTCCCGGCCGGCGCATCCGGCAGTTTGGCCAGCACCAGATGAATGATGTTGTCGCTCATGTCGTGTTCGCCGGCGGAGATGAAAATCTTGCTGCCGGAGATCGCGTAGCTGCCGTCGGCCTGGGGCACGGCGCGGGTTTTGATGATGCCCAGGTCGGTGCCGCAATGGGCTTCGGTCAGGCACATGGTGCCGGTCCATTGGCCTGCGGTGAGTTTGCTCAGGTAGGTCTGTTTTTGCGCTTCGGTGCCGTGGGCGTGAATCGCCGACATCGCGCCGTGGGTCAAACCGGGGTACATGCCCCAGGACGTGTTGCTGGAAGCGATCATTTCGCTGATAACCAGTCCCAGCGAAAGAGGCAGACCCTGGCCGCCATACACCGGATCAGCCGCCAAACCGTGCCAGCCGCCCTCCACGTATTGTGCGAAGGCTTGCTTGAAGCCTGTAGGCGTTGTCACCACGCCATTGTCGAAATGGCAGCCCTCTTCGTCGCCGCTGCGATTCAGCGGTGAGAGAACGTTCTCACAGAATTTCGCGCCTTCTTCGAGGATTGCACTGACCATGTCCGGGCTGGCATCGGTGGCGCCCAGCGCGGCGTAGTTGCCGTGAAAGTCGAAGACGTGGTCGATCAGGAAGCGCATGTCGCGCAGGGGAGCTTTGTACTCAGGCATGGTCGTTTCTCCGGCAGCAGATTGTTCAAACCTACTGCCGTGTCCCACGCCTCACAATCACAGTCCAGACGCTGAATGCGCCATCATCACTCAACCCGCAGCGCCGTCCATGCGCACCGCGCCACGGCGGCTTTGACCGAACGCGACCACGCAGTTACGCCCGGCACCCTTGGCGCTGTAGAGCGCCTCGTCTGCGGATTTGAGCACTTGTTCCGGCGTGCGCTGTTCCAGGCGTTCGGCGACACCGATGCTGACCGTGACCGACACGCTGGAGGCAGCGGAACCGGCTCGACGTTGGCGACCTTGTTGATCGTCCTGAGGGCGGTCCGGGTTGCGCAGTTGAATGTTGTAGGAGGCAATCGATTCGCGGATGACCTCCAGGTGCGGCATGCACTCCTCAAGCGTCTTGCCCGCGAATACCAGAGCGAATTCCTCACCCCCATAGCGATACGCCCTACCGCCACCGCTGATTTTCGACAGTTTGCTGGCGACCAGTCGCAGCACCTGATCGCCGACATCGTGACCGTGGGTGTCGTTGAATTTCTTGAAGTGATCGACGTCGCTCATGGCCAGCACGTAATTGCGCCCGAGTCGCTGCATGCGTTCGTTCAATGCGCGGCGGCCCGGCAGACCGGTGAGTTCGTCGCGGAAGGCCATTTGATAGGCTTCATGGGCAACGGCCGCGGCAATCATCAGCATCACCTGGCTGCACATGATGTTCAGGGTAAACGGCAGGATGAAGGTCTTCGGCAACATCCAGAACAGTCCCAGCAAACCCACCAGTTGCGCGGCGTGCAAGGGCCTCGGGTTGCGCCAGTATTGCCAGGCCAGCAATACAAACGAGGCGATAAACACCGGGTAGGACAACTGAATCAGGCTCATCCACGCGCCGTGCAATGCAGGCCAGCGGATCTCCGACAGCCACATCAGCAGCGCCTGTGGGTAACTTTGCTCAACGCCCAGCGCCACACTGCCAAACGCCAGCAACACGGCGAAGCGCGCGACCATGTCCTGGAACAGATGGGTACGCTCCTGCCACGCCGCGAACAGGCCGAACAGCAACGGTAGCAGCAGACAGCAGAGGTGGAATACCACTGCCGCGTCTTCGCGAACCTTGCCGTTGTCGCGGTAATAGTCGGTCTGGGTGTCGAGCAGGAAGTAGGCGATGTACACGGTGACCATCAGAAACAGTTCGCGCTGGCGTCGGTATACCGCGCAATACGCGCCGCCGAGCAACAGCACCAGGGTTGGCAGCACGTTGAACAGCGAAGTGAAGAAGACGTTGAGATCCTTGATGTACGCAGCCGAAAGCCCAGCGAGCAATAGCAGTAATGAGGGCAAAAAGTGGCTGAAACGTACAGCGGAAGAACGCGGCAAGGGTAAAGCTCCGACCCGGCATAGCAGTTGATGGCATTGTGCCTGCAAAGCGCACGATTAAGCACACGAAATGTGACGCAGGTCACGTGAACGTCTCTTTAACGGCAGAAATGCTGAGTTTCTGAGGGAGTAACGGAGGTTTTTTAATGACAGCGAAACCTGTGGCGAGGGAGCTTGCCCCCGCTGGGGAGCGAAGAGCTCCCCGCATTTTTTCAGTTACACAGTGTTTGTAGGCTTGCGACTGCTTCGCAGCCGAACGGGGGCGAGCCCCCTCGCCACAGAATTACATTCTTACAGCAGCATCAGTGCACCCACTCAAAGATCGTTGTAGAACGCCTGCAACGGCCCCTCGCTGACGCTGCGACCTTCTGCTCCGATCGGTTTGAGGGAAATCGGGGCATCGAGCGCCTGCCGGGTCGAAATCTTCGGACTGACGGGCCGCGCCGTCACCGCGTTTTCGTCACCCACATGGCCTTGCGGGATGACCAGTGACGGGTGATCGAACGGCGCCTGCTCCCAGGCAACGCGTGGATCGGTCAGCCCGACTTCCATGAATTTCACCAGCGCATCCACCTCATCGGGGGTCAAGTTCAGCGAAGTCATGTCCGGATCAAGGTTCGAGGCGTTGTGCTGATTCGCCGACGGATGTTCGAAGCCGCTGGTGTTGCTCGCATCCTCACCGCGCCGGTCGCCGCCACGGTTGTAGAACTCCATCACCTGTTTCAGCGTCGCCCGGCTGCCGTTGTGGAAATACGGCCCGGTCAGCGCGATGTTGCGCAGCGTCGGCGTCTTGAAGGCGCCATCGACCGCATCACGGAAACCGACATTGGGCTTGAGCGTTGCGTCGCAGGGCAATGCGGCACTCAACGGTGTTTCGAAGGTGCAGACGTCGACATCCAGCGGGTCAGGCACGTTGCCGCCCTGCAACAGGGTGTTGTACTCACGGGTGAAGGACAACGGATTGCCCCACGCGTCCGAGCCGCCGAGCGCCAGGTCTTCCGAGGTCGGACGCACACCGGTGTTGTAGAAGCCGTTGTCATAAAGCGTGGTGAGGTTGTCGGCCATCAACATGCGCTCGATGCGCTCACGCGGATGGAACAGCAAACGGCTGCCAGCGTTAGTCAGCTCCGCGCCGCCGTGGCAGGCGATGCATTTGCCCTTGCCGAGGAACAGGTTCATGCCTTGGACCTGCTGGGCATTCATTGCCTGCTGATTACCCTGCAAATAAGCATCCAGCGGGGCTTGGTCCGAGATCAAAGTCGATTCATACATCTGAATCGCCAGCCCGAAGAACAGCGGGAAGTTGGCCTCCATCTGGGTGTACGGCGCGTCACCCAGCAACACTTGTTGCGTGGCATTCCACAGCCGTGGCTGGAATGCAGCCTTGATCAGTTCACGGTAAGTCGGCCGGCGCGCACCGGAAACCGGGGCCAGCACCGAATCGTTTGAGGAAATCCGTTGTTGCTTGAGCATCAGCGTGTCGAGCATACGTCGACCGATATCTGCGAAGGTCCGCCCGCCGCAGGACATTTCCACCGGACTGCCCGGAGGCCCCACGGCTTGCGAAGCCGCCGAAGCATCCTTGAGTGCCAGCCGCACTTTGGTCGCTACGCCGCTGCGATCACTGGTGACGAAAATTCCTGCATCCGGATCGCGATTGCCGAACGGCGAGAAGCCGTTGAACACGTTGTTCGCACGACCATCCCAGAAATTTCTCACGTTGAACGCGGCGTTGATCACCGTCGGCGCATTGCGCCCGGTACTGCGACGCACGTTGATACCGCCGACCTGAAAAATGCCGTCCGGTTGCTGCGTGCACTTGTCGAAACGCGGTTGATGCGGCTTGACGAAGTTGGCGTCGAATACACCTTGGGAGCCGATCACGTCGTCGGTGGAATAGATGATCGGTGAATTGCGATCCAGCGGATCGGCCAGCACGTGGGTCGGGAAGTCGGTTTTCTTCAGCGTGTAGTTCGGGCCGCCCTTGCCTCCGGATTTGGTGGCGTAGGAAGCCACGTCGCCGGGGATGTCAGACGCTACAAACGGTTTGTTGAAGATCGACGCCACATTGGCATTGGTGTGCGCCTGGCCAGGGTTGATCTGGTTGGTGATCCGGTGATCGACCCCGGCGTGATAGTGGCAGGACGCACAAGCAGTTGAACCATCGCTACCGATCTCCATGTCCCAGAACAACGCCTTGCCTAGCAGGATCGCTGCCGAGCGGTTGAGGACATAATCAGTCATCAAGTCGACTTTGCGTCCGCCTTCGGTTCCCGATGGATCGGGTGGCGTCATGCCGCGCAGTGATTGCAGGGTGGGGACCTCAGGGGCAGGAACATCAATCTCTGGCACTGTCGCGGCCAAAATGCCCTGGACGGGCAGCACGAACAGGCAGGCCAAACCAACCATTCGGACGATGTTCATGTGTTTCACCCTGACGACATTGTTGAGTCGATTTATTGTTTCCAGGGGTTTTGCAATTAATCTGCCAGTACGCTGAAGGCCCGGCCTGTCTGGCTTTACCCGGCCAATAAGCTTATGCCTGGGCGTTAAAACCGGGGATTGGGTCCCAACAATGGGGGCTCGAATTCAAGGCAAAAAAAAGCCGCTGCTCCCGAAGGAACAGCGGCCTTTGAAGGACAGCGCTAAGGCTTAGTAGCCCAGTGCGAAGTCTTCTTCTTTCATGTCCATCAGGTTGTTGGCGCCCGACAGCATGGTCACTACGTGAGTGCGGGTACGCGGCAGGATGCGCTGGAAGTAGAAGCGCGCAGTCTGCAGCTTGGCGGTGTAGAACGCCGTTTCGGTGGTGCCGGCAGCCAGTTTCTCGGCAGCCAGGCGCGCCATGTCAGCCCAGAAGTAGGCCAGGCAGGCGTAACCGGAGTACATCAGGTAGTCCACGGAGGCCGCGCCGACTTCTTCGCGATCTTTCATGGCGGCCATGCCGACCTTCATGGTCAGTTCGCCCCACTCTTTGTTCAGCGCAGCCAATGGCTCGACGAACTCTTTGACCGCTTCGTTGCCTTCGTTGGTCTGGCAGAACTTGTGGACGATCTTGGTGAAGCCTTTCAGGGCCTCGCCTTGGGTCATCAACACTTTACGGCCCAGCAGGTCGAGTGCCTGGATACCGGTGGTGCCTTCGTACAGCATCGAAATGCGGCTGTCGCGAACGTTCTGCTCCATGCCCCACTCGGCGATGAAGCCATGGCCGCCGTAGATTTGTACGCCGTGGTTGGCGGATTCGAAGCCGACTTCAGTCATGAAGGCTTTGGCGATTGGAGTCATGAAGGCCAGCAGTGCGTCGGCTTTCTTCTTCTCTTCTTCGTCCACGCCGTATTTGACGATGTCGACTTGCTTGGCGGTGAAGTAAACCATCGCGCGGTTGCCTTCGGCGAACGCCTTCATGGTCAACAGCATGCGACGTACGTCTGGGTGCACGATGATTGGGTCAGCGGCTTTTTCTGGCGCTTTCGGGCCAGTCAGCGAGCGCATTTGCAGACGATCGCGAGCGTATTTCAGGCCGCCCTGGAAGCCGATTTCGGCGTGAGCCAGACCTTGCAGCGCGGTGCCCAGGCGAGCGGTGTTCATAAAGGTGAACATGCAGTTCAGGCCTTTGTTCGCCGGGCCGATCAGGAAACCGGTGGCCCCGTCGAAGTTCATCACGCAAGTGGCGTTACCGTGGATACCCATTTTGTGTTCCAGGGAACCGCAGGTCACAGCGTTGCGAGTACCGATCGAACCGTCTGCGTTCGGCATGAACTTGGGAACGATAAACAGCGAGATGCCTTTGGTGCCAGCCGGTGCGTCCGGCAGGCGAGCCAGTACGATGTGGACGATGTTATCGGCCATGTCGTGTTCGCCAGCCGAGATGAAGATCTTGGTGCCGGAGACTTTGTAGGAACCGTCAGCCTGAGGTTCGGCCTTGGTGCGCAGCATGCCCAGGTCGGTGCCGCAGTGCGGTTCGGTCAGGCACATGGTGCCGGTCCACTCGCCGGAAACCAGTTTGGTCAGGTAAGCCTCTTGCTGCTCAGGCGTACCGTGCTCGGAAATGGTGTTCATCGCGCCATGGGACAAGCCTGGGTACATGCCCCACGACCAGTTGGCTTCGCCAACCATTTCGCTGACGGCCAGACCCAGAGACTCTGGCAGGCCTTGGCCACCGTGCTCTACGTCGTGAGCCAGGCTTGGCCAGCCGCCTTCGACGAATTGTTTGTAGGCTTCTTTGAAACCAGTCGGGGTTTTAACGCCGGACTCGCTCCAGGTGCAGCCTTCGGTGTCACCCACGCGGTTCAGCGGAGCCAGTACCTGCTCACAAAACTTGGCGCCTTCTTCGAGAATGGCGTCAACCATGTCCGGAGTTGCGTCTGCACAAGCCGGAAGGCTCTGATAGTGCGCTTCGTAGCCGAGCAGCTCGTCACGAACGAAGCGAATATCACGCAAGGGGGCCTTGTAGTCAGGCATAGCGATAAACCTCTGCTGATGTAACCGGGAATGAACGACCGCGTTGATTTGTTGTGGCGGTCAAACAGTTGTTTGAAACATACGTTTACGCCCAAATCTTGTCAAGTATCCATCCTTTGCCATTCGTCATGCGCATGGCTTTCGATTTATGGAAGGGGCCCTCTTTTGGCCGTTTAAGCATGTTTTTTGGCTTCTAAGGCATGTCGAACTGTCAGTTCTCACAGGTTCGGATTCTCTGCACGACCTATGTAATGACTATAGCTGCCGCGCCTACAGGCCATGGTGGTCCGCAGGAGTGCTTATCGCAGGAGAAACGATATGGAATTGAAATCCAGTGACAATGGTCAACCTCGAAATCCAGGTGACCTCGACCGCACCTTCGCCACCGACGGCCGCATAGAGATCAGCGAAAGGGGCACCGCAAACGCAATCACCTCTGACCAGAATGGCAATTTGTATCTTGTGTCGCAGATCGGCGACCGTTTCCGGTTATCTCGTTACTTTGTCGACGGGGCTAAAGATGAACGGTTCGTGGAAACAACCTGGAACTTCGAAGATGGCGACCAATCCAGGCCAATGCGCTTATTGCTACAAGATGGAAAAATCCTGGTCATCGGCGAATCACTCAAAGCCGGAGTGCTGAGACCCGCCGTCGCACGCTTCAACGCTAGCGGCAGTCCTGACTTGGTATTTGGTCGAAAAGTCATCAAGACAGGGCCAGAAGATGCAACACCCAACCAATTCAGCTACAAATTCGTAGATGGCTGCCTGCAAAAAGACCAAAAGATACTGCTATCAACCGCCTACACACTTCAATCAGGACGTCCATTGGCCAGGCTGTTCCGCCTGCAAGCCACTGGAGAGTCTGATAATAATTTTGGTGAAGGCCAGGGGTTTATCGATATCACGTTCCATGACCGCGATAGCTATGCCAACGATGTCCAGATCCAAAGCAATGGCAGCATTATCGTCGCGGGCAGTTGGAGATATGACGGCGAACAGCAACGAACACGGACCGTGGCTCGCTACACAGTTGAGGGCGTTCTGGACAACACCTTTGGCCGGGCCGGTTATGCCGACATTTTCGTTCCCGAGGAGCAATTAGAGAAATTGCAAATTACCGCGCTGCTTATGGACGAGATCGTTAGTCGGGTTGCCGTCCAGGATGACGACAAGATCATTATCGCCGGCTATGCAAAAGGCTCTGACGGTCTCAGAAACGGGCTACTTGCCAGACTGGAACGCGACGGTGATATCGATAACGACTTCAATCAAGGCAAACCACTACTAATCTCCCGCTCATTAAACGATCTGGCCTTCCACTCCCTGGCAATTCAACCAGACGGAAAAATTGTCGCCGTTGGCAAAGGCACCATGGCAGGCGTAACCATGGAGCTATACGAGCGAGTTAGCGAAAAAGGAGAAATAGACAGGTTCTCGGCCGGCCACAGTGTCGGTGACTGCACTGATGTGACGATACAGCCAGAAGGGCGAGTTGTTATTTCGGGCAGTTCCGGGACGTCCGCAGTTGGCGCTCGTTACCCAAGAGTGTGGGGGCGTCAGGGGCGCTGACTCTAATTATTTGCCACGTAAATTGCGATCAATGGTCACAAGCCAGTGATCGCAAGTTGTAAAGAATTTGGTTTGTCGCTCAATCAATGATCAAGCGTAGGTATCAATCAACGTCCCGAGCATTTCATCGGAAGCCTTGGCGACTTTCGCGCCCAGCTCGACCTGAAACTTGCCTTGGGACATCTCGACCATGTTGCTGGCCAGGTCAGATTCCTGGCTACGGTCCACCGAACGCAGGCGATCGACCTGAGATTCGGAAGACTGGCTGGTCTGCGAACGCTCAATGGTGGTGTTGGCAATCTGGCCGGCGGCCTGATCGACACGGTTCTGCCCTGTCTGAATAGTGCTCAGACCGGCATAAAAAGCGGTGCTTCCTGAGATTTCCATGGGAGAACTCGTCCTGATAAAGGAACAACAGCGGCCATTGAAGCAGACACGCCAGCAAAACACCCGACAAAAACACTAATGGCACAGTGCCGCGTCATAGGCAAAAACATTAATCGAGCAGATCCAGTTGAAGATGCTCGGCCACCGCCTCCGCCGTCACCGACTTGAGTTTCGGCACCCGGCCCAGGCACGGCGCGGGTATCCGCTCGGCCAGCGTGGCGAGGTTCTCCTCCAGGCGCGAGGTCTTCGGCTCGATGATGTTGGCCACCCATCCAGCCAACTGCAGACCATCGTTAGCAATCGCTTCAGCCGTGAGTAGCGCATGGTTGATGCAGCCCAGCCGTACGCCGACCACCAGAATCACCGGCAGATCCAGCGCGATCGCCAGGTCCGACAAATTATCCTGATCCGCCAACGGCACGCGCCAACCGCCCGCCCCTTCGATCAGCGTGAAGTCCGCGCTCATCTCCAGGATCTCGCGCATCGGCGTCAACAAGGATTGCACCGTCAACGCGATGCCCGCCTCCCGCGCCGCCAAATGCGGAGCGATCGCCGGTTCGAACGCCACTGGATTGACCTGTGCATACGTCAGCGGCACAGAGCACTCCGCCAACAACGCCAACGCGTCGGCGTTGCGCAAGCCTTTAGGGGTCACCTCGCAGCCGGAAGCCACGGGCTTACCCGCCGCAGTGCTCAACCCTGCCGACCGCGCGGCATGCAACAAACCTGCAGCAACGGTGGTCTTGCCGACATCAGTGTCAGTACCGGTGATGAAATAGGCTGCGCTCATAAGGGTTTCTCCAACACGGCATAAACCACTTGATAAGTCGCCGGCAGTCCCTGTGCCTGACGAAACTGCTCATACGCCTCGACCAGGCCGAGGATCCGCGCCCTGCCAGTCAAACCGCCCGGCCGACCAGGGTTCAGGTTATGCGCCCCCAACGCCTTGAGTTCATGGGTCAGGCTGCGCACATCCGGGTAATGCAACACATGCGGACAGGTTTGCAGGCTGATGACCTGCAAGCCACTGGCTGCGCACAACTGTTGATAAGTCTCGAACTCGCGGAAGCGGTTGACGTGCACCATGCCATCCACCTGACGCCAGCTGTCACGCAATTCGTACAGCGTGCCGACACACAGACTAGCAAACGCAAAAACGCCGCCCGGTTTTAATGCCCGATACGCTTCACTGAGCACTGAGGCGAAGTCCGAACACCACTGCACCGCGAGGCTGGAAAAGATCAGGTCACAGGTTGAATCCTGCAACGGCAACCGCTCAGCATCGCCAGCGATAAAGTGTGTGGCGCCACCCAATGGCCGGGCGTGATTGAGCATGCCTTCGGCGATATCCAGCGCAATACCGTGACTCGCCAGAAAACGCTCACCCAGCGCACGGCTGAAATAACCGGTGCCGCAACCCAGGTCCAGCCAGCGACCCGGCACAAACTCATCGGGCAATCGCCGCAACAACTCGCTGCCAACATCCCGTTGCAACTCAGCGACGCTGTCGTAGCTGGCCGCCGCGCGGGAAAAGGACGCTGCCACCTGACGCTTGTCGGGCAAGCCTGCGGGTAGCTTGGGAAGGGATAAATCAGTCATCACCGGACTCATGCAAAAAGGCCTGGATCGCCCCCGCCACACCGTGGGGGTCTTCCAGAAGAAACGCGTGGCTGGCCTGTTCGATCAGGCCGATTTCGACATCCGGCAACAACGCCAGCAAGTCCCCCGCCGCTTCGGCCGGGACCAGGCCGTCGAGGCCGGCGAACAGATGCAGTTGCGGCCCCCGAAACGCCTGCAGCGCTTGCCGGGTATCCAGTTGCGCGAGGATTTCCAGGCCGCTCATCAAGACTTGCGCCGATGCATGCGGCGCGCCGCCGAGCAACAGTCGCGACAGTCCACGTGGGTCTTCGGCCCCCTGGGCACAGAGCAGCGAAAAGCGTTTCAAGGTCATGCGTGGATCGGCGTTGCAACCGGCCAGAAACGCATCGAAGGTCTCGCCGGGCATCGCGCTCGGCCATTGCTCATGGGCGACAAACGAAGGATTGCTCGCCAGGGTCAACAAGCCACAGCAGCGATCACCGCGACGCGCCGCCAACTCGGACGCGAGTATGCCGCCCAATGACCAGCCACCGAGCCAGGTATCCTGAGGTACGGTCGAATCCAGTTCATCGAGCCACTCTTGCAGCTCGCCCGACTCCAGTTCCGGCAACGGCTCGATCTCGACCCGCAGGTGTTCATCCAAACCCTGCAAGGCTGCGGCCAACGGCTCCAGCGGCGAAATCCCGAGGCCCCAACCGGGCAGCAGAATCAGTCGATTACGCATAGCTTGGCTCCGGTCCCAGTTGTGCAAAACAATCGGCGAGTCCATTTAACAATAGCTGCACCTGCGCTTCGCTGTGGGCAGCGGTCAAGGTCACCCGCAGGCGAGCACTGCCGGCCGGCACGGTGGGCGGACGGATCGCAGTGACCATCAGGCCGCGCTCGCGCAGCATCTGCGAGAGTCGCACCGCGCGGCCGGCATCGCCGATCATGATCGGCTGGATCGGAGTGAAGCTGTCCATGAGTTCCAGGCCGATCTGCTCAGCACCTCGACGAAATTGACGGATCAGCACATTAAGGTGCTCGCGTCGCCAATGCTCGCTGCGCAGTAATTCGAGACTTTTCAGCGTCGCGCAGGCCAGCGCTGGTGGCTGGCTGGTGGTGTAGATGTAGGGACGCGCGAACTGGATCAGACTCTCGATCAGCTCTTCGCTGCCCGCCACAAACGCCCCCGCCGTGCCGAACGCCTTGCCGAGGGTGCCGACCAACACCGGCACGTCCTCCTGACTCAAGCCAAAATGTTCGACGATCCCGCCACCGTTGGCGCCCAGCGGACCAAAGCCGTGGGCGTCATCGACCATCAGCCACGCGCCTTTTGCCTTGGTTTCTCGCGCCAGCGCCGGCAGGTCGGCGATATCGCCGTCCATGCTGAACACGCCGTCGGTGACCACCAGCGTATTGCCGGTGGCCTTTTCCAGACGCTTGGCCAGACTGACCGCGTCGTTGTGCAGATAACGATTGAAACGTGCACCGGACAACAACCCGGCATCCAGCAGCGACGCATGATTGAGCCGGTCTTCCAGCACCGTATCGCCCTGCCCGACCAGCGCGGTGACTGCGCCGAGGTTGGCCATGTAACCGGTGGTGAACAGCAGCGCGCGCGGACGACCGGTGAGATCGGCCAACGCTTCTTCCAACTCGTGATGCGGGGTGCTGTGGCCGATGACCAAGTGCGAAGCCCCGCCGCCGACGCCCCAACGCGCTGCGCCAGCGCGCCAGGCTTCGATCACTTGCGGGTGATTGGCCAGGCCCAGGTAGTCGTTGTTGCAGAAAGCGAGCAACGGCTGGCCATCGACCACCACTTCCGGGCCTTGAGGGCTTTCGAGCAGCGGGCGTTGGCGATAGAGATTGTCGGCACGACGGGCAGCAAGGCGTGCGGCGAGATCGAAAGACATGCAGGCCTCACGGTTCAGGAAAAAACACATCTCCTGTAGGAGCGAGGCTTGCCCGCGAAGGCATCACCGCGGTCAGTCAGACAGACCTGAGTGTCTCATTCGCGGGCAAGCCTCGCTCCTACAGGGCGGGGAGAAGTCAGACAGCCGCGTTATAGAACTGCTCGCTGCTCTTCTGCTCAACCAACGCCTGCTCGATAGCCGCTTGATGCACTTCGTCGGCATGCTCTTCGCGCGCTTCCGGCAGGATGCCCAGGCGCGAGAACAGTTGCATGTCCTTGTCAGCCTGCGGGTTAGCGGTGGTCAGCAGTTTGTCGCCGTAGAAAATCGAGTTGGCGCCAGCGAAGAAGGCCAGGGCCTGCATCTGCTCGTTCATCGCTTCGCGGCCGGCGGACAGGCGCACGTGGGATTGCGGCATCAGGATGCGCGCGACGGCGAGCATGCGGATGAAGTCGAACGGGTCGATGTCATCGGCGTTTTCCAGCGGCGTACCGGCGACTTTCACCAGCATGTTGATCGGCACCGACTCCGGATGCTCCGGCAGGTTGGCCAGCTGGATCAGCAGGTTGGCACGGTCGTCGAGGGACTCGCCCATGCCGAGGATGCCGCCGGAGCAGATCTTCATCCCCGACTCACGCACATACGCCAGCGTTTGCAGGCGCTCGCTGTAGGTGCGGGTGGTGATGATGCTGCCGTAGAACTCCGGCGAGGTGTCGAGGTTGTGGTTGTAGTAGTCGAGGCCTGCGTCGGCCAGCGCAACGGTCTGGTCCTGGTCGAGGCGACCGAGGGTCATGCAGGTTTCCATGCCCATGGCTTTCACGCCCTTGACCATCTCCAGCACGTACGGCATGTCTTTGGCCGACGGATGTTTCCACGCCGCGCCCATGCAGAAACGGGTCGAACCGATGGCCTTGGCGCGAGCGGCCTCTTCGAGGACCTTCTGCACTTCCATCAGTTTTTCTTTTTCCAGGCCGGTGTTGTAGTGACCGGACTGCGGACAATATTTGCAATCTTCCGGGCAAGCGCCGGTTTTGATCGACAGCAGCGTGGAAACCTGGACCCGGTTGGCGTCGAAATGCGCGCGGTGCACGGTCTGCGCCTGGAACAACAGGTCGTTGAATGGCTGAACGAAGAGTGCTTTGACTTCGGCCAAAGACCAGTCATGACGCAGGGTTGCAGAGGTGCTGGCGCTCATGGGCGTTTCCTTGATTTATGCTTGGCAAGCGTCTGGGGAATGGAATACCCACAGGCGCGACACGGATGTTCGGCATATTTAAGGAAGAGCGATGCGCTGTCAACCACGATACGAAGGACTGGTTTACATCTGGTTAAAAAACAAACAATCCTGTTTGCTCTGTTCAGAGCCCGCCGATGACAAAACGCCCATCTGTACAGCCTGCGAAACCGAGCTGCCGTGGCTCGGCGATCACTGCCAGACCTGCGCCCTGCCGCTGCCCGCGTCCGGCCTGACATGCGGCCAATGCCTTCAACAGCCACCTGCCTTTGAGCGAGTTGCGGCGCCCTGGACCTACAGCTTTCCGGTGGACACGTTGATCACCCGTTTCAAGCACAGCGCGAAGTGGCCGTTTGGCCGCCTTCTCGGCGAACTTCTCGCGCAGTTCCTGCAGCATCGCTTCGATGAAGACCTGGAGCGACCTGATCTGCTGATCCCGGTGCCACTGGCGTCCAAACGCCTGCGTCAGCGGGGTTTCAATCAAGCGGCGATGCTTGCGCGTTGGCTCAGTGAATACTTGGACATTGCTTGCGACGAAACGCTGTTGCTGAGGATCCAGGACACCAGCGCGCAACAGGAACTGAAGGCCGAAGCCCGCCGGCGAAACCTGCGTAATGCCTTCGCCCTCGCACCCGGTGCGTCAGTCACGGGCCGTCATCTGGCCCTGATCGATGACGTGCTGACCACGGGTGCGACCGCGCAAACCCTGGCGCGGTTGTTGATGGACGCCGGTGCCGCCCGAGTAGACGTCTACTGCCTGGCTCGTACGCCCAAGCCCGGCGACACGGTTTAACCTGAGTACACAAAACCTGTGGGAGCGAGCTTGCTCGCGATGGCGTCAGTACAGTCGACATCCATGTTGAATGTTATTGCCTCATCGCGAGCAAGCTCGCTCCCACAGGGATTGCGACCTGACTTGACTCCCGCCGTCCAAGCCGCCAACGTCGTCCCCATTGCCACCGCCCAAAGCACTCACCATGTCCCTGCCTACATTACTGTCCCAGCACATCGTCCGCCGTCCGCAGCGCATTGCCCTGCTGCAACACATCGCCGAACAAGGCTCGATCACCCGCGCCGCGAAAAGCGCGGGCCTGAGTTACAAGGCAGCATGGGACGCTATCGATGAACTGAACAACCTCGCGCAAAAGCCGCTGGTGGAACGCAGCGTCGGCGGCAAGGGCGGCGGTGGCGCCAAGTTGTCCGAAGAGGGTCAACGGGTGTTGCGCCTGTATCAGAAGCTGCAGGTGTTGCAGGCACAGGTGTTGGAAGCCGCCGAAGACGCCAGCGACCTCGACTTGCTCGGCCGCCTGATGCTGCGCACCAGCGCGCGCAATCAATTGCACGGCAAAGTCGCGGCGATCGAATCCCAGGGCCGTAACGACAACATTCGTCTCGAACTGGCCGAAGGCTTGAGCATCGACGCGCAGATTACCCACGACAGCACCTTGCGCCTGGAACTACAAATCGGCACCGAAGTGGTCGCCCTGATCAAGGCCGGATGGCTGGAATTGTTGGCCGTCGATCAAGCTGCAACACCTGGCAACAATTGCCTGACGGGCACAATCGAGGAAATCCTCGACGCTGAAGACGGCCCCAGCGAAGTACGCATCGGCCTGCCCAATGGCCAGACGCTGTGCGCCCTGGCCGAGCCGCTACACTTAAGAACCTCCGGCCTTGCCGTCGACCGACCGGTGCTGGTGCAATTCGCGCCGTCCAACGTCCTGCTCGGTACACCGCTCTGAAACAAAACCTTCACTAACGCTCATTAAGGTGACTGCAAAAACCCGCAGGGAGCCTGATGTGAGCCTATTAGAAGAACACCAATCCACCGACCTGGAAAAAATGGTCGGCCTCAGCCGTCGCGGTTTCATCAGCGCCGGTGCCCTCTGCGGTGCGGCGATGTTCCTCGGTGGCAACCTGCTGAGCCGCAGCGTGCTGGCCGCGAGTGTCAGCGCCGGTTCGAGCAAACTGCTGGGTTTCGACAGCATCGCCGCCGCCACGACCGACGCCATTACCTTGCCGCCGGGCTACAAATCCTCGGTGTTGATCAGCTGGGGTCAGCCGTTGCAGAAGAACGGCCCGGCGTTCGATCCGAGCGGCAACGGCAGCGCCGAGCATCAGGAACTGCAGTTCGGCGACAACAATGACGGCATGAGCCTGTTCGAGTTTCCCGGTGAAAAAGACCGAGCGCTGATGGCGATCAACAACGAATACACCAACTACCGCTACCTCTACGCCCACGGCGGCATGCCGCAATCGGCGGAAGAAGTGCGCAAAGCTTTGGCCTGTGAAGGCGTGACGGTGATCGAAGTGCAGCGCAAGAACGGCCAGTGGCAATTCGTCCAGGGCTCGCGCTACAACCGGCGCATCCACGGCAACTCGCCGCTGCATTTTAGCGGCCCGGCGGCCGGTCACGAACTGTTGAAAACCAGCGCCGACCCGCACGGCAAGCAAGTCCTTGGCACCTTCCAGAACTGCGCCAACGGCAAGACGCCGTGGGGCACTTATCTGACCTGCGAAGAGAACTTCACCGATTGCTTCGGCAGCAGCAACGCCGAGCAAAAATTCGATGCTGCGCAAAAACGCTACGGCGCGGTGGCCGCCAGCAAGGAAATCAACTGGCATCAACACGACCCGCGTTTCGACTTGGCGAAGAATCCTAACGAACTCAATCGTCACGGCTGGGTGGTGGAAATCGACCCGTTCGACCCGAAGTCGACGCCGGTCAAACGCACGGCCCTGGGCCGTTTCAAACATGAAAACGCCGCCCTGGCCGAAACCAACGACGGCCACGCCGTGGTCTACATGGGCGACGATGAGCGCGGCGAATTCATCTACAAATTCGTCAGCCGCGACAAGATCAACCACAAAAACCCCAAGGCCAATCGAGACCTGTTGGACCACGGCACCTTGTACGTGGCGCGCTTCGACGCGGGCGACGGCAATACCGATCATCCGAAAGGCCAGGGCGAGTGGATCGAACTGACCCACGGCAAGAACGGCATCGACGCCAGCAGCGGTTTTGCTGACCAAGCCGAAGTGCTGATTCACACGCGCCTCGCCGCCAGTGTGGTCAACGCCACGCGCATGGACCGCCCGGAATGGATCGTCGTCAGCCCCAAGGACGGCCAGGTTTATTGCACCCTGACCAACAACGCCAAGCGCGGCGAAGACGGCCAACCGGTCGGCGGGCCAAACCCGCGGGAGAAAAACGTTTACGGACAGATCCTGCGCTGGCGCACCGACCGGGATGATCACGGCTCGAAAAGCTTCGCCTGGGATTTGTTCGTGGTCGCCGGCAATCCGGGCGTGCATGCCGGCACACCGAAGGGCGGTTCGACGAATATCACCCCGCAGAACATGTTCAACAGCCCGGATGGTTTGGGGTTCGACAAGGCCGGGCGCTTGTGGATTCTGACTGATGGCGATTCGAGCAATACCGGGGATTTCGCGGGCATGGGCAATAACCAGATGCTCTGCGCCGACCCGGTAACCGGGGAAATTCGCCGCTTCATGGTCGGGCCGATTGGTTGTGAGGTGACGGGGATCAGCTTCTCGCCGGATCAGAAAACCCTGTTTGTCGGGATTCAGCATCCGGGGGAGAACGGTGGTTCGACGTTCCCTGAGCACCTGCCGAACGGCAAGCCGCGGTCTTCGGTGATGGCGATTACCCGCGAGGACGGCGGGGTCGTCGGCGCCTGATCCGGCCTCTTCGCGGGCAAGCCTCGCTCCTACAAGGAATCTGCATAACCCTGTAGGAGCGAGGCTTGCCCGCGAAGGCGTCCGCACAGTCACCACCTATCTTCCCCCGTCTGCGCTACCATGCTTGGCCGGACGCGGCAGCCTGCTGCGCGCAGGAGTCAGCATGGCCCACCCGTTTGCAACCCTCACCCCAGACCTCGTGCTCGATGCCGTCGAAAGCATCGGCTTTCTCAGCGACGCGCGCATTCTGGCGCTCAACAGCTACGAAAACCGCGTCTACCAAGTCGGCATCGAAGACTCCGAGCCGCTGATCGCCAAGTTCTACCGCCCGCAGCGCTGGACCAACGAAGCGATACTCGAAGAGCACCAGTTCACTTTCGAACTCGCCGAATGCGACGTGCCGGTGGTCGCGCCGATGATTCACAACGGCGCCAGCCTGCATGAACACGCCGGGTTCCGCTTCACCCTGTTTCCTCGCCGTGGCGGCCGCGCGCCAGAGCCAGGCAATCTGGATCAGCTGTATCGCCTGGGCCAATTGCTCGGACGCCTGCACGCCGTCGGCGCGACCAAGCCGTTCGAGCACCGTGAAGCGCTGGGCGTGAAAAACTTCGGCCACGATTCGCTGAACACCCTGCTCGAAGGCAATTTCGTACCGAAGAGCCTGCTGCCGGCCTACGAGTCCGTCGCCCGCGACCTGCTCAAGCGTGTGGAAGAGGTCTACAAGGCCACGCCGCACCAGAACATCCGCATGCACGGCGATTGCCACCCCGGCAACATGATGTGCCGCGACGAGATGTTCCACATCGTCGACCTCGACGACTGCCGCATGGGCCCGGCAGTGCAGGACATCTGGATGATGCTCGCCGGTGACCGTCAGGAATGTCTCGGTCAGTTGTCGGAATTGATGGACGGCTACAACGAGTTTCACGACTTCGACCCGCGAGAATTGGCGCTGATCGAGCCGTTGCGCGCCCTGCGCCTGATGCACTACAGCGCCTGGCTCGCACGGCGCTGGGATGACCCGGCATTCCCGCATAGTTTTCCGTGGTTCGGCAGCGAGCGGTATTGGGGCGATCAGGTGTTGGCGTTGCGCGAGCAGTTGTCCGCGCTCAATGAAGAACCGCTGAAACTCTTCTAACACCGCAACCCCCTGTAGGAGCGAGGCTTGCCCGCGAAGAAGGCCTGACATTCACCAATGATGTCGACTGTGATGACGCCTTCGCGGGCAAGCCTCGCTCCTACAAAAAATGAAACACATCTATACAATCCCCTCTTTGTTAGCTGCCTAAGCAAGGATTCTGCATGCAAGCCGCCAACCCGCGTCGCGGGTACATCCTGGGCCTCACTGCCTACATCATCTGGGGACTTTTCCCCATCTACTTCAAAGCCATCGCCTCGGTGCCGGCTGTAGAAATCATCATCCACCGGGTGCTCTGGTCGGCACTGTTCGGCGCGCTGCTGCTGATGGTCTGGAAGCATCCGGGCTGGTGGCGCGAGTTGCGGGACAACCCGAAACGCCTGGCGATCCTGGCCCTGAGCGGCACGCTGATCGCGGCCAACTGGCTGACTTACGTGTGGTCGGTGAACAACGGGCGAATGCTCGAAGCCAGCCTCGGTTACTACATCAACCCGCTGGTGAACGTGCTGCTGGGGATGCTGATCCTCGGCGAACGCCTGCGGCGCATGCAATGGATTGCGGTGGGTCTGGCGGCGGTCGGCGTGGCGCAACAGGTGTGGCAGGTCGGTAGTCTGCCGTGGGTGTCGCTGGTGCTGGCGCTGACCTTTGGCTTCTACGGGCTGATCCGCAAACAAGCTCCGGTCAAGGCATTGCCGGGGCTGGTGGTGGAAACCTGGATGCTGGTGCCGATTGCCGTGGCGTGGTTGCTGTTCAATCCGTCGGCGGCCAGTGCACAACCGGCGTTCTGGACCACGTCTGAAGCCTGGTGGCTGGTGGCAGCCGGTCCGGTGACGTTGGTGCCGCTGGTGTGTTTCAACGCCGCCGCACGGCATTTACCCTACACCACCCTCGGATTTCTCCAGTACCTGGCGCCGACATTGGTGCTGCTGCAAGCCGTCCTGCTGTTTGACGAACACTTGTCGTCCAGCACCCTGGTGGCGTTCATCTTTATCTGGGCTGGCCTGGCGATTTACAGCGTCGATGCGGTGATCAGCATGCGTCGGCGCAGCTGATCAGAAAACGTACAAACCTCTACAGGCCACGTTGTTCGTGGCCTGCATCAATCCTTCCCAAGGTTATCCACAGCGTGATCCCCGGCGTTTGTGCGCAACTTGTTGAAACTGTTGGTTTTTTGATCAGATCCTGAAGAACCCCGGCCGGCGTGGCCTGGCGGTGAGTCTCTACAGGTTATCCACAGGCAGGTGCACGTTTAACTTGGATAACCCAATTTGGGACAGCTGTTCAGGGATCACTGCGCAGCACCAATTCCACCATCAAGTCATCGGCCAGGGTTTCCAGGCGCGTTTGCAGCACATCCAGGGATAAGGTCAGCGGCACCGCGAGGATCGCCTCGGCGTGGAACAACGGCTCGCTGCTCATCGGCGCCGGGCGCACTTCGGTGACCAGACGTTCCAGATTCACCCCCTGCTCACTCAGCAAGCGCGTGATGTCGCGCACAATCCCCGGCCGGTCATTGCCCACCAGTTCCATGGCGATCGGTTTCCAGGTGCAGGATTGTTCGATGCCGCTTTCAGCGATCAACACGCGAATACCATGGGTGGACAACGCTTGTAGGGCATCGACCAATTCGTCGTAGGCTTCGGCCGGCACGCCGACCCGAAGAATCCCGGCGAACTGCCCGGCCATGCGCGACATGCGGCTTTCCAGCCAGTTGCCGCCGTGCTCCGCAATGCATTGGGCAATGCGCTCGACCTGCCCTGGCTTGTCCGGTGCGAATACGGTGAGTACGAGGTGGTCCATGGCGCAGCCCTCTTTTGTTATAGAAAGAGAAGTATAGGCAAGGGTTGTTTGTGGCGAGGGGGCTTGCCCCCGTTCGGCTGCGAAGCAGTCGCAAAAGCGGTTAATAAGGTTGATCTGAAAAACATGGAGGGCCGCTCCGCGCCCCAACGGGGGCAAGCCCCCTCGCCACAAAAGGTCAGCATTCAGCCAACAAATGCAGGGCCACATTGCGGCGCACCAAAGATTATGTGTACAAGTTTTTATATTTAACTGGAACAATCCAATAGTTTTTTGAGAACATCCTGTTCCCCGACATGACTGCAATGCGTCATGGGGTCGCAGAACGACGTAATTAGTCTAATTTTCACAAGCGCAATTCATCATGTAGTATGCCGCAGCGCGCACTACATAACGTTGGATCGATGTCTGCCACCGGCACACTCGCAACCCTGAAAGCCCCGTCAGCAAGGCCTCCAAGCCGTTGATTGGACCGAACCCAGCCGCCCGCAAGGGCATGTACTGGCGGACGGGTTTGTGGTTTAAATGGCCAGAGGCTTCATTGTCAAAATTGAAGAGCTGAAAAGCGAAATAGCTGAGCAGAGTGAGGCAAGCAATGACTGAACACGTTCAAGTCGGTGGCCTGCAGGTCGCCAAAGTCCTGTTCGACTTCGTGAACAACGAAGCCATTCCCGGTACCGGCCTCACCGCCGATAAGTTCTGGGCCGGTGCCGATAAGGTCATTCATGACCTGGCGCCGAAGAACAAAGCCCTACTCGCCAAACGCGATGATTTCCAGGCTCGTATCGATGGCTGGCACCAAGCGCGTGCCGGTCAGGCGCACGACGCCGTGGCTTATAAAGCCTTCTTGCAAGACATCGGTTATCTGCTGCCAGAAGCGGCCGATTTCCAGGCAACGACGCAAAACGTCGATGACGAAATCGCCCGCATGGCCGGCCCGCAACTCGTGGTGCCGGTGATGAACGCGCGTTTCGCGCTGAATGCCTCGAACGCCCGCTGGGGTTCGCTATACGACGCGCTCTACGGCACCGACGCCATCAGCGAGGCTGACGGCGCGGAAAAAGGCAAAGGCTACAACAAGGTTCGCGGCGACAAGGTCATCGCCTTCGCCCGCGCCTTCCTCGACGAAGCCGCGCCATTGGCCGCCGGCTCCCACGTCGATTCCACCAGCTACAAGATCGTTGACGGCAAACTGGTGGTCGCCCTTAAAGGCGGCAGCAACACCGGCCTGCGCAACGACGCTCAGTTGATCGGTTTCCACGGCGACGCCGCTGCACCGACCGCGATCCTGCTGAAAAACAACGGCCTGCATTTCGAAATCCAGGTCGATGCCAGCACCCCGGTTGGCCAGACCGACGCCGCCGGCATCAAAGACATCCTGATGGAAGCCGCACTGACCACCATCATGGACTGCGAAGACTCCGTCGCCGCCGTCGATGCCGATGACAAAGTGGTGATCTACCGCAACTGGCTCGGCCTGATGAAGGGCGATCTGTCGGAAGAAGTCTCCAAGGGCGGTCAGACTTTTACCCGCACCATGAACGCCGACCGGACCTACACCGGCATCGATGGCAAGGAACTGAGCCTGCACGGTCGTTCGCTGCTGTTCGTGCGCAACGTTGGCCACTTGATGACCATCGACGCGATCCTCGACAAAGATGGCAACGAAGTGCCGGAAGGCATTCTCGACGGTCTGGTGACCTGCCTCGCGGCGATCCACAGCCTCAACGGCACCAGCTCGCGCAAGAACAGCCGCACCGGCTCGGTCTACATCGTGAAGCCGAAGATGCACGGCCCGGAAGAAGCCGCGTTCACCAACGAGCTGTTCGGGCGCATCGAAGACGTGCTCGACCTGCCGCGCAACACCCTGAAAGTCGGGATCATGGACGAGGAACGCCGTACCACGGTCAACCTCAAGGCGTGCATCAAGGCTGCCAGCGAGCGCGTGGTGTTCATCAACACGGGTTTCCTCGACCGCACCGGCGACGAAATCCACACCTCCATGGAAGCCGGCCCGATGGTGCGCAAGGCCGACATGAAGGCTGAGAAGTGGATCGGCGCCTACGAAAACTGGAACGTCGATATCGGCTTGAGCACCGGCCTGCAAGGTCGCGCTCAGATCGGTAAAGGCATGTGGGCCATGCCCGACCTGATGGCCGCGATGCTCGAACAGAAAATCGCTCACCCATTGGCCGGCGCCAACACCGCTTGGGTACCCTCGCCGACCGCCGCTGCGCTGCACGCGCTGCATTACCACAAGGTCGACGTGTTCGCCCGTCAGGCCGAACTGGCCAAACGTGCGCGCGCCTCGGTGGACGACATCCTCACCATCCCGCTGGCCGTGAACCCGAGCTGGACCGCAGAGCAGATCAAGAACGAACTGGACAACAACGCCCAGGGCATTCTTGGTTATGTAGTGCGCTGGATCGACCAAGGCGTGGGTTGTTCGAAAGTGCCGGACATCAATGATGTCGGCCTGATGGAAGACCGTGCAACGCTGCGTATCTCCAGCCAGCACATCGCCAACTGGCTGCGTCATGGCATCGTCACTGAAGAACAGGTTCTGGAAAGCCTCAAGCGCATGGCGCCGGTGGTTGACCGCCAGAACGCCAATGACGCGCTGTACCGTCCATTGGCACCGAACTTCGACAGCAACATCGCCTTCCAGGCGGCGGTCGAATTGGTGATCGAAGGCACCAAGCAACCGAACGGCTACACCGAGCCGGTGCTGCACCGTCGTCGTCGCGAGTTCAAGGCTGCCAATGGCCTGTAACTGAGCGCTGATGCCGCACAAAAAAAGGCCCTGATCTTCGGATCAGGGCCTTTTTCGTTTACGTGAGATCGGCGGTGCGGCTTTCGCGGGCAAGCCTCGCTCCTACAGGACTTGCGTTGATGATCCTGTAGGAGCGAGGCTTGCCCGCGAGGGCGATCGCATAGGCAACCTATAACTCGGGTCAAGGCTCCATCCCCAACTCATGCTTGACCAACGCCAGCAACTTGCCGGTATCGATCGGCTTGAGCAGGAAATCCACCACGCTCAGGTGCATGGCGGCAATCGCGTCTCCGACGTCGGCATCGCCAGACACAATGATGATCGGCATCGCCGCCCGGACCGATTCGCGCACCTGGCGAATCAATTCCAGGCCATCCACATGCCCCATGCGCAGATCGGTAATCACCAGTCCAATTGAGGGTTTCTCGTCCAGCATCTTGAGTGCGGTCTCACCGCTGGCAGCGGTCATGCAGCGAATACCGTCCAGACCAAGAATCTCCGATAGCAGCTCCCGGGCATCTTTGTCGTCATCGACAATCAGCACCCGCTGCGGCGGAAGATCAGGCTCCAGCATGATCGCACTGAGCGCCTCGCGCTCGGCGTCACTCAAAATATCGTGGTCGGACATGGCTTTCTCTACGTTTTCTATTCAATCCCCTAGCACAGTGGTCAGACATCGCTAAGCAGAGCTTCAATGTGCACTTCGTCGGATATTTTGCCTAGAGGAAAAATGAGACGTTTTCCCACAATGTGCGTAGGGCATATCCGAAATATAGCCATATCCACCGGCTACCTAGACTTACGTCCAATGGGCACCCTGCGCACAGGGGCCGACCATGGCTGAACAATCCGACAACAACAATTCAAAAAAGACTGCGGTAATAGTGATGAGTAAAGCGGACGCCTTCACCCAGGCAGGGAAAACCGCGGTATTGCAAAACATCCAGGGCACCTTGCAATTCCTCCAGCGTTTCCCGCCCTTCAATCAAATGGAACATGCGCACCTGGCCTACCTGGTGGAGCAATGTCAGCTGCGTTTCTATGCGCCCGGCGACAGCATCATCAAGCCCGCCGACGGCCCGGTTGAGCATTTCTACATCGTCAAACAAGGCCGAGTCGTCGGCGAACGCCCGCACACGGCCAAGGGCGGCACCGAAACCACCTTCGAAATCACCACGGGGGAATGCTTCCCCCTTGCCGCGCTGCTGGGTGAACGTGCGACCCGAACTGAACATCTGGCGGCCGAAGATACTTTCTGCCTGCAACTGAACAAACTGGCCTTCATCAAGTTGTTCGCCCTCTCCAATACCTTTCGCGACTTCGCCCTGCGCGGGGTCAGCAGCCTGCTGGATCAGGTCAACCAGCAGGTCCAGCAAAAAGCCGTGGAAACCCTCGGCACGCAATATTCCTTGAACACCCGGTTGGGCGAACTGGCCATGCGGCACCCGGTGACCTGTAGCCCTATCACCCCACTGCGCGAAGCCGTGACCCTGATGCACGAGCAGCAGGTCGGCAGCATCGTGATCGTCGACGAACAGAAAGCTCCGCTGGGGATTTTCACCCTGCGCGACCTGCGCCATGTGGTGGCGCAAGGCATCAATGACTTCAACGAAGCCATCGAGCGCCACATGACCCGGGCACCGTTTTTCCTGACGCCGGATCACAGTGCTTTCGACGCGGCGATTGCCATGACTGAACGGCACATCGCCCACGTCTGCCTGGTCAAGGACCAGCGACTGTGCGGCGTGGTGTCCGAGCGCGATCTGTTTTCCCTGCAACGGGTCGATCTGGTGCACCTGGCGCGGACCATCCGCAGCGCGCAGAAAGTCGAAAACCTGGTGGCACTGCGCGGCGAAATCGGCCAATTGGTAGAGCGCATGCTGGCCCACGGCGCGTCCTCGACCCAGATCACCCACATCATCACCCTGCTTAACGACCACACCGTGTGCCGGGTGATCGAACTGACACTCGCCGAGAAAGGCGACCCCGGCGTGCCGTTCAGTTGGCTGTGTTTCGGCAGCGAAGGCCGCCGCGAGCAAACGCTGCACACCGATCAGGACAACGGGATTCTGTTCGAAGCTCGGGACGCGGCGCATGCCGCCGAGCTTCGCGGCAAGCTGTTGCCCATCGCCCAACAGATCAACCACAGCCTGGCGCTTTGCGGCTTCACCCTGTGCAAGGGCAACATCATGGCCGGCAATCCCGAGCTGTGTTTGTCCCGGGCCGAGTGGGCACGACGGTTCGCGGCGTTTATCCGCGAGGCGACGCCGGAGAACCTGTTGGGGTCGAGCATTTATTTCGACTTGCGCGTGGTCTGGGGCGACGAGCAGGGCTGCGAACAACTGCGTCGAGGGATTCTCGATCAGGTGGCGGACAACCGTTTGTTCCAGCGGATGATGGCCGAGAACGCGTTGCGCAATCGTCCACCCGTAGGACGATTCCGTGAGTTCGTATTGGCGCGCAAGAATGGCGAGAAAGCCACGCTGGACCTGAAAGTCCAGGGCCTGACGCCGTTCGTGGATGGCGCCCGATTGCTCGCGCTGGCGAATGGCATCGAAGCCAACAACACTCAGGAACGCTTTCGGCAACTGGTGGAGAAAGAAGTCATCGATCCGCTCGACGGTGCTGCGTACGAAGAGGCCTATCACTTCATTCAGCAAACCCGCATGCAGCAACATCAGCTACAGACCCGGGAGAATTTGCCCTACTCCAACCGCGTCGATCCCGACATCCTCAATCATCTGGACCGGCGCATCCTGCGCGAATCCCTGCGCCAGGCCCAACGCCTGCAAAGCAGCCTGGCCCTGCGGTATCAGCTATGAGCCTGTTTTCATGGTTGCGCCCGGCGACCCCGCTGCTACCCGAGGCTCTGCAGCAGCGGCTGCAGCAATTGCCGGTCGGCGCCGGGCTGAGCGAATGCAGCCTGCGCGAGCAGCGTTGGGTGGTGCTGGACCTGGAAACCACCGGGCTGAACCTGAACAAGGATCGGGTGCTGTCCATCGGCGCCGTGGTGATCGAGGACGGCGCGATCGATTTCAGCCAACAATTCGAACGCACCCTGCAATGCGTCGATATGAAACTGGCGCCGAGCATGTTGATCCATGGCCTGGGGCCCAGCGCGATCGCCGCCGGCAGCGATCCAGCCGAGGCGCTGCTGGAGTTCATGGAGTTCCTCGGCGACAGCCCAGTGCTGGCGTTTCATGCGCCGTTTGATCAGCACATGCTCGGGCGCGCGCTGAAAGATCATCTGGGCTACAAGTTGCAGCATCCGTTTCTGGATGTGGCGGACATCGCGCCGCTGCTCTGCCCGCAGGCGAACATTCGCGAGGCCGGGCTGGATGAATGGATTGACTGGTTCAAGCTTGAAGTGTTCGAGCGACATAACGCCAGCGCCGATGCGTTGGCCACGGCGGAGCTGGCATTGATTCTGTTCAGCCGTGCGCGGCAACAGCAGATACATAGCCCGCTGAATCTGCAGCAGCGGATCAGCCAGTGGAAACGGCGGCAGCGGGCGCCTTCGTTCTGAATCTCCGGTGTCTGTTCTGGCGCCTTCGCGGGCAAGCCTCGCTCCTACATTAAAAATGCGCTGCCCTTGTAGGAGCGAGGCTTGCCCGCGAAGAACGATAACGCGGTCTCCCGACCAGCGTTAATTGCTTACCTCCCTCGCCTCTGCCACAATCGCGAACAATTCTCGTTAGTTAACACTTCCCAATCGGTGATGCTACGTGTCGTCAGTCCAAGGCCCCCACAGCGAGCTCGTCGGCGCGTTATATCGCGACCATCGCGGTTGGCTATTGGCTTGGCTGCGCCGCAATGTGGCCTGTCCGCAACGGGCCGAGGACCTGAGCCAGGACACCTTTGTCCGCCTCCTCGGTCGTGACGAACTCAAGGAACCGCGCGAACCCCGGGCATTCCTGGTGGCGATCGCCAAGGGTCTGCTGTTCGACTATTTCCGCCGCGCCGCGCTGGAACAAGCCTACCTCACCGAACTGATGCTGATTCCCGAAGGCGAGCAACCGTCGGTGGAAGAACAGCAAATGATCCTCGAAGACCTAAAAGCCATCGACCGTCTGCTCGGCAAACTCTCGTCCAAGGCCCGGGCGGCGTTTCTGTATAACCGTCTCGACGGCCTGAGCCACGGCGAAATCGCCGAGAAACTCGGGGTCTCGGTGCCGCGAGTGCGCCAGTACCTGGCCCAGGGCATTCGTCAGTGTTACATCGCCCTGTACGGTGAGCCGGTATGAGTCCGGCCAGTTCCAAACCGGTGTCGGCACAGGTGCTGGACGCCGCGATTGCCTGGCAATTGTCGCTGGATTCCGGCAGCCCGATCGAGCGCGAAGAATTCGCCAAATGGCACGCTGCCCACGAAGAACACGCCCGCGCCTGGCGCCAACTGGGCATGCTCGACCAGCGCTTCAGCGTCGCCAGCGGCCCGGCCCGCACGGCGTTGCTGCAATCACGCGAAAGCATCCGCCGGCGAGTGCGCAAGCTTGGCAGTGGCTTGGCCAGTGTTGTCGCGGTGATCGGTTTGGCGTTGTTCGCCGGTGATCGTTACTTGCCCATCGACTATTGGCTGGCCGATCAGCGCACCGCCACCGGTGAACAACGCACCCTGCGCCTGGCCGACGGCACCGTGATCAATCTCAACACCCACAGTGCCGTGGATGTGCGCTTCGATGAGAAGCAGCGGCGGATCATCCTTCAGGAAGGCGAGATCCTCGTCGAAACCGGTCATGGCGATGCCCGGCCGTTTATCGTCGAAACCCGCGAAGGCAGCATGCGCGCACTGGGGACGCGGTTCCTGGTCAAGCGCGAAGACGAAGGCACGCGGCTGAGCGTGTTGAAATCGGCGGTGGCGGCTCATCCGGAGTCGAGCCCGGAAGAACAGATCCTGCGCGAAGGCCAGCAAGTGCTGATGCGCAGCAACGGTTTGGGGCCAATCGTCGCCCTCAACCTCGGCGCCGATGCCTGGACCCGCGGCATGCTGGTCGTGGACAACGCGCGCCTGGAAGACTTGGTGCATGAACTCGGCCGTTACCGCCGTGGGCATCTGGGCGTGGCGCCGGAGATTGCCGATTTGCGGATCACTGGCAGCTTCCCGCTGCACGACACCGACAAGGCGTTGAGCGCGCTGCTGCCGACCTTGCCGGTGCAGATCGAACAGCACACGCCGTGGTGGGTGACGGTGGCGAAGGCTGACGTCAAACCCTGAGATTTGCGGTGTCTGGTCGGACGCCTTCGCGGGCAAGCCTCGCTCCTACATTAGAAATACGTTCCCCCTGTAGGAGCGAGGCTTGCCCGCGAAGAGGCCAGCAGCCACACCACAAATCACGAATCAAAATTATTTTCATCCAGCCCTATCACTTTTGCATTCTCGTTCGGCACCTAGGCAATTGAGAAATATTTCCATTCAGGAGCCTCTGTATGTCCCGTTCGCTCGACACCTTGTTGCGCCCCAGTTTGCTGGCGGTCGCCATTGCCCTCTGTGCCCCTCTGGCCAGCAGCCAACTGATCGCCGCTGAACAGGCGTCCAGCGTTCGCGCCTACAACCTGCCGGCCGCGCCGTTGGCCAGCACCCTGAACCAGATTGCCAGCCAGTCCGGTCTCGCGTTGTCGCTGAATCCGTCCCTGGCGGCGGGCAAGACCTCGGCCCCGGTCAACGGCCAGTTCGATGCCACCGGCGCCTTGCGTGAAGCCCTGCGCGGTACCGGTTTGCAACTGGAACAAAGCAGCACCGGCACCTACAGCCTGGTGGCTGTGCCCGACGGCGTGATGGCGCTGCCGGAAACCGCGGTCATTGGTGTGGAAAACGCTGAAACCGCGTGGAGTCCAGTTGAAGGCTACGTCGCCACGCGCACTGCTGCCGGCACCAAGACCGACACCGCACTGGTCGAAGCACCGCGTTCGATCTCTGTCGCTACCCGTCAGCAAATGGAAGATCGCGGTGTGCAAAACCTCGATGACGCCGTGCGCTACATGCCCGGCATCACCGCCAGCAGTTACGGCAGTGACACGCGGGACGACTGGCTGCGAGTGCGCGGTTTCGAGCCGACCCAGTTCCTCGATGGCCTGCCCCTGCCCCGGGGCGTCTACTCCAACCCGAAACAGGAAACCTGGAACCTTGATCGCCTGGCCCTGCTGCGCGGCCCGGCCTCCTCGGTGTACGGCCAGACCCCGCCGGGCGGCCTGCTGGACATGGTCAGCCGCCGTCCCAGCGCCGAGTCGAGCCATGAAATCCAGCTGCAATACGGCAGCGACAACCATCGCCAGATCAGCTTTGCCAGCACCGGCAAGATTGATGACGAAGGCCGGTTTCTCTACGGTCTGAGCGGTGTCCTGCGCGACAGCGGCACACAGGTCGATCACGTCGACAACAAGCGCTACAACATCGCCCCCAGCCTGACCTGGAACATCGACCCGGACACCAAGCTCACCCTGCTGACGCAATTCACCCGCGACGATACCGGCATCACCAGCCAGTTCCTGCCGGTGCAAGGTACGAAGATCCGTTCGCCGCTCGGCGATATCTCCCATCACAAAAACCTGGGCGACCCGGACTGGGAATACTACGACCGCACCTACTACGCACTGGGCTACGCCTTTGAACATCGTTTCAACGATGTCTGGCAGTTCAAGCAGAACCTGCGCTACACCAAGTCGGACCTGTCGTTCCAGGCACTGACGCCAGGTGCGTACCCGTTCACCCAGGTTGACGCCCAGGGCAACGTGGGTCGCTCGAGCACCAGTGTCGACGAAGACATCAGCCAGTTCGCCGTGGACAACAACTTGCAGGGCGACTTCGCCACCGGCGACATCCGCCACACCCTGCTGATCGGTCTCGATCACCAGCGCAGCAACAACAACTACACCTCGATCTTCGGCGACGGTCTGACCACCAACGTCAATAACCCGATCTATGGCCAACCCATCGAACGCCCGGCACGTTCGACGGCGTTCTACGACTACGACCAGAAGACCTACCAGACCGGCGTGTACGTCCAGGACCAGATGGCCCTCGACCAATGGCGCCTGACCCTCGGCGGGCGTGAGGACTGGGTCCACACCGGCACCAAGTTCTTCAACAAGGGCGATGCAACCAACACCGAGCGGGACAAGAAATTCAGCGGCAACGCGGCGATCAGTTATGTATTCGACTCGGGCTTCGTGCCCTACCTGTCCTACGCCGAGTCGTTCCAGCCCACCAGCAAAGCCACGTCCTCGCCGACCGATTCGTTCAAGCCGACGGAAGGCAAGCAATGGGAACTGGGCATCAAGTACCAGCCACCGGGCAGCAATACTCTGCTCACCGCTGCGGTGTATGACCTGACCCAGAAAAACGTCTCCGTCACCACGACCAATTCGGACAGCGTCTCGATCACCAGCCAGACCGGCGAAGTGAAGGTTAAAGGCCTGGAACTGGAAGCGGTTTCCGACGTAACGGACAATCTGAAAGTCATCGCCGCCTACACCCTGGCCAAGTCCGAAGTGCAAAAAGGCGATTTCAAAGGCAATCGCCTGCAACTGATGCCTAACCAGCAAGCCTCGTTGTGGGCCGATTACACCTGGCACAACGGCGTGCTGGATGGTTTCGGCATCGGTGCGGGCGCGCGCTACACCGGCAACACTTATGGCGACCAGGGCAACACCTGGCTGGGCAAGGCTGACGCCTACACGGTGTTCGACGCAGCGGTGCATTACGACTTGGGTCGTCTGGATAACAGCCTGAAAGGCGCATCGTTGGCACTGAATGCCACCAACCTGTTCGACAAGGACTACATCTCGACTTGCGACAGTTTCTACTGCTACTACGGTGACCAACGCAGCGTCGTCGCCAGCGCCACTTACAAGTGGTAATCGCCTGACCTGACACGCGCTATGACCAAGCCGTCCTTCGTGGACGGCTTTGGTATTTCTGAAGGCTACGAAATGAAAAGTAAAACAATTCGCCGCTGGTCCTGCATCCACACCTGGACCAGCCTGATCTGCACGGTGTTTCTGCTGATGCTGGCACTGACCGGCCTGCCGTTGATCTTCCACCACGAGATCGACCATCTGCTGGGCGATGCCGCCGAGTTGAAGGTCATGCCGGCCGATACGCCGCAGCTGAATTTGCAGCAATTGGTGACGGCCGCGGAAAAACATCGTCCCGGCGAAGTCATGCAGTATTTCGGCTACGACGATGAAGACCCCAACGGCATGATCGCGATCATGGCGAAAACCGCCGGCACCGAACCAAACTCGTCCCACACCTTTATGCTCGACGCCCGCACCGGCGAAGCGCTGGAGATGCCGTCGGCCAATGGCGGGTTGATGATGGTCATGTTGCGATTGCACGTGGACATGTTCGCCGGGCTGCCGGGCAAGTTGCTGCTGGCGTTCATGGGGATCATGTTCGTGCTGGCGATCATCTCGGGCACGGTGCTGTACCTGCCATTCATGCGTCGGTTGAAATTCGCCACCGTGCGCCAGGACAAATCCACCCGCCTGCGCTGGCTCGACCTGCACAACCTGATTGGCGTGGTGACCCTGACCTGGGCGCTGGTGGTCGGTGTGACTGGCGTGATCAGCGCTTGCGCCGACCTGCTGATCGCCGCGTGGCGCAACGACAGCCTGAGCGCGATGGTCGCGCCCTACCGCGATGCGCCGCCGCTGACACAACTGGCCCCCGCCACCCGTTTGCTCGACATCGCCAAGGAAGTCGCGCCGGGCATGCAGCCAGACTTCATCGCCTTCCCCGGCACGCGCTTCTCCAGCGAACACCATTACGCGGTGTTCATGAAAGGCAGCACGCACCTGACGTCGCACTTGCTGACTCCGGTGTTGATCGACGCCAGCACGCTGAAGGTCACCGCCGTAGCGGAGCGTCCGTGGTACATGGACGCGATGGGCATGTCGCAACCGCTGCACTTTGGTGATTACGGTGGCATGCCGATGAAAATCCTCTGGGCGACGTTGGATGTACTGACCATCATCGTGCTCGGCAGCGGGGTTTATTTGTGGGTGGTGCGGCGCAGAGCGGCGAAACCTGCGCTGGCGAAATTGGAGCACCCGGCATGAAGCCCAGGCAGTCGAACTTCTGGAAAGTCTTTGCGACACCGACGGTGATTGCACTGCTGAGTGCCGCCGGGTTGTTCTCGGCATTACTAGGGGATGGAATTTGGGATGCCTTGAGTTGGCTGGGCCTGGGCATCCCAGCCGCCCTCGCCCTGCGCGGTTTGCTGCAACGCCGCTAATCCTCAGAAATACCTCACTCCCTGTGGGAGCGAGCTTGCTCGCGATAGCGATTCATCATTCAACATAGATGTCGACTGACACGCCGCTATCGCGAGCAAGCTCGCTCCCACAAGGGATAGGCGCACATTTCCAGTCTTGAGCTATCGAACCAACGCGCTATGCTGCCCCGCACTGCCACCGACCGAGACGCTGCCATGTCCGCCCCGAGCATGACCCTGTTCTACAACCCCGCTTCGCCCTTCGTTCGCAAAGTCACGGTGCTGTTGCACGAGACCGGCCAGACCGACCGCGTGGCTCTGCAACTCAGCCAGTTAACGCCGGTCAGCCCGGACCTGGCACTCTGCGAAGACAACCCGCTGGGCAAGATCCCGGCCCTGCGCCTGGCCGATGGCAACGTGATCCATGACAGCCGGGTGATCCTCGATTACCTCGATCACCAGCATGTCGGCAATCCGCTGATCCCGCGCGACGGTCCGGCCCGCTGGCGCCGCCTGACCCTGGCCTCCCTGGCCGACGGGATCATGGACGCCGCAGTGATGATTCGCTACGAACAAGCCCTGCGCGCCCCGGAGAAACACTGGGACCAGTGGCTCGACGGCCAGCGCGACAAAATTCGCCGTGCTCTGGCATTGCTCGAGGCGGATGCGATTGCCGAGCTGACCAGCCATTTCGATGTAGCGGCGATCAGCGTGGCGTGTGCCCTGGGTTACCTCGACTTGCGCCATCCTGATCTGGACTGGCGCGCAGCGAATCCGAAACTGGCCGAGTGGTTTTTTGAGGTGAGTCAGCGGGCTTCGATGTTGGCGACGATTCCTAAGGTTTAGAGCTTCGCCGACTTACCCGGCCTCATCGCGAGCAAGCTCGCTCCCACAGGGGTTTTGTGTGTTCACGCAATCCAATGTGGGAGCGAGCTTGCTCGCGATGGCACCAACGCGGTTCAACTGGCAAGAACTCGACAATCCGTGTCACCAGGTTTTCCCTCCAGCGCTGATCCTCGCGCAACCCCAACGACCGGCTCATTCCACCGCTCCCATATCAAACTCCAACGGCTTGGCCGTCTTCGCCCCGATCCCGTACCAGTCCAGTTTGCGGGTCAGCACCATGAACACACCCAGCAGCCCGAACAGCAACAGCGAGCCCATCAACAGCGCGTAATCCTCGGCACTCAGCAAGCCATAAAGCAAACCGTACAACGCCGCCAACCCCGCCGAAAAACTCAAGCCGTGGCGCACGCTGCGCAGCACGTGGCAGACATAGAAACCGATCAGCAACACACAACCACTCGCCGACAACAGATACGCCAGGGCAAAGCCAATGTGTTCGGACAACGACAGCAGCAACAGGTAGAAGAACGCCAGGGCCACGCCGACCAGCGCGTATTGCACCGGGTGCACTGCCAGGCTTTTCAGCACTTCGAATAGGAAGAAACCGGCGAACGTCAGGACGATAAACAGCAGCGCATATTTGATCGCCCGATCACTTTTCAGGTACTGGTCCACCGGGTCGATGAAGCTCACGCCGAAGCTGCGGGCGTTGAACGCGTCACAACCCGCGCCGGCCGCGCAACTGCTCAACGCTTCTTGCAGGTTGGTGGAGAAAAACGAGGTCTGCCAATTGGCGTTAAAGCCCTGATCACTGACTTCACGCTGAGTCGGCAGGTAGTTGCCGATGAAGCTTGGGTGCGGCCAATTGGCGGCGAACGATACCTTGCTGGTCTTGCCCACTGGCAGCACCTGCAACTGACCGGTGCCCTGCAAACGCAGGTCGAAACCGAAGGCCAATTCCGTGGCTTTTTTTGCATCGAGCACCGGCAACATCACATGCACGCCTTCACCCAAAAACCCGACCTGGCTACCCGGAACGAAGTCCAGGCGCTGACCATCGAGCTCCAGTTTCAGCGCGTTCTCGATGCCGCGAATATCGCTGATGCCGACGGCCAGGAATGGCTGGTCGAACTGGTAGTCGGCGAAGTCTTCCTTGATGCCCAGTTGTTCAGGGATCGAGAAATGCCCGCTGATGCGGTTGTCGGCGTGGAACAGCCGCGCTTCATAAATGCCCCGGGAACGCAGTTCGGTCTGGACGTTGCCATCCAGTTCAAAGCGTTCCGGCAGAAAGTACAAACGGCCCCGCTCTTCGCCGACTTCCTGATAACGCTCGTTGGTTTTTTCGTTGAGCTTCCAGCTGCGCACCACCTTGCGGTACGGCACCACCATCAGCGGCCCGCTCAGTTGCTGGCTGTAGCTGGAGCTGCGGGCAATGTCTTCAAGCACGCCATCGCGCAGTTGCTGACGGTCCTGGATCACGCCGTTGATCATCAGCAACGGGATCAGCAATAACAGAATCAGCAGGGCAATTGCCCCGAGTTTGATGGTCAGGTTGCGGTTCATGTGGGTCTCTCCCTGTTCGAATGAGGGGGAGTCTGGGTTTGGTGTGTGGGGGTTTTGTGGGGGGAATGTGGAGACTTTGTGGAAAGTGTTTTGGCAGGTAGATCCACCCCTCACCCTAACCCTCTCCCCAAAGGGGCGAGGGGACTGACCGATGTGCTCTTGGAGCTACATCGACCTGAAAGTCCGAGTCGAACTCAGATCTTAAGAGCGATGGAGATCGGCTCCCTTTCCCCCTCTCCCCTCTGGGGAGAGGGTTGGGGTGAGGGGTGGCTCTAATAAGGCAGGCGCAACGTCATTTCTACCCCGCCCTCAACATTACCGATTTCCATCGCACCCCCATGCAACTTAAACACCTCTTCAACGAAGTTAAGCCCCAACCCCGTACTTTTACGCCCACTGTCCGGTCGCGGCAGCGAGTAGAACCGCTCGCTCAACCGCGGCAGCGCATAGTCGGGAATCGCCTCTGCCTGATTGAACAATCGGAACTCAATCCACTCGCCAACCCGCTCTGCGCTAAATCGCAAAACACCTTGGGCAGGCGTGAAATCCAAGGCATTTTCCAGCAAGTTGCCCAACGCCTGACGCAACAAAAACGGCTCGCCGACCAAGGCCAGATCCGCCGCAATCGTCTGTTCAACCCGCAACTGCTTGCCTTCGATTCGCGCTGCCTGAGCGTCCAGTAATTCGTTCACCAACGCAGCCAACGGCACTTCAACCCGCTCTTCCAGACCCTGTCGCTGCTCGACCTGCGCCAAATTCAGCAACCGCTCGATCAACTGCTGCATCCGCGCACTTTCGCTGTCGATGTTGCTGACGAAACGCTGCTGCTGGGCCAGCGGCATCTCGCCTTGCAGCAATTCCGCTGCGCCGCGAATCGCCGCCAACGGGCTTTTCAATTCATGGGTCAGGGTGTGCACGTAGCGCTCGACGTAGGCCTTGCCTTCCAGTTGCGTGCGCATCTGCTCCACCGCCGTCGCCAGTTGTTCCAGCTCGCCGCCGCGATAATGCGGCACTTCGACCCGGCGGCCTTCGCTGACGGCTTGAGCATAAGCGGTCAATCGCCGCAACGCCGCGCTCAGCCACCACGACAGCAGTGCGCCAAACAACAGGCCGAGGCCGATCAACCCGGCGCCGTAAGCGAATAATCGACGTTCCGTGCGATCGACGTAGGGCTGTAATGAGCTGTTGGGTTTGGCCACAGTGACCACGCCTATGATCTGGCCGTTGTCGCGAATCGGCGCGCCAACGTGCATCACCGAGGAGCTCGCATCGTTGGGATCGCTGCGGCTCGAACGCGCGCCGTATTCGCCGCGCAGGGTCAGGTAGACGTCGTTCCAGCGCGAATAATCCTGGCCCACCGCCATGCCGCTGGAGTCCAGCACCACGATGCCCTTGGCGTCGGTGACGTAGATGCGGTGGCTGACCTGATTCTTCGGCAAGCCCCAGATGCTCGCCTTCGGTTGCCGCTCGCCGTAGGCCTTGAGCAGTTGTGGCCAGTGATTCTGGTTGAGAGTGCCGGCCTTGAAGTCGTCGCGCAGGATTTCCGCCATCAGGTTGGCAGTGTCCACCAGGGTTTCTTCGGTGGACTGGCGCACACCGGGACGGATTTCCTGCATCACGGTGTTGAGCACGAAGTAACCGGTCAGGCCGATGAACAGCACGTAGACCAGGAAGATGCGGATGCCCAACGCCATCAGCTATGCCCCGGGCTGTAGCTGTAGCCTAGGCCGCGATGGGTCTGGATCGGTTCGGCGTCGGCCTGCACCAACCGCAGTTTGGCGCGCACGCTCTTGATGTGGCTGTCGATGCTGCGTTCGTAACCGGCATCGGCGGCCACACCCAGTGCGTCGAGCAATTGCTCGCGGCTGAACACCCGTTCGGGCTGTTCGAGCAGGCATTGCAGCAGGCGGAATTCGTGGCGGGTCAGGCTCAGGGTTTGGCCGCGATAGGTGATCTGCACCCGTTCGCTGTCGATGCGAAACAGCGCTGACGTCACCTCGGGTGCCGCGCGGGGCGCCATGCGCTTGAGGATCGCCCGAACCCGCGCCGCCACTTCCCGTGGGCTGAACGGCTTGACCACGTAGTCGTCGGCGCCGATTTCCAGGCCTACAACGCGGTCGATTTCACCGTCCCGGGCGCTGAGGAAAATCACCGGCACCTCGCTGAAACGGCGCAGCTGCTTGCAGGTCTCGAAGCCGCTGATGTCCGGCAGGCCGATGTCGAGAATGATCAGGTCGGCCGGGGTCTGGCGCTGATGCTCAAGCGCGGCCGCGCCGAGGCTTACCCAAGTGGTGGTGAAGCCTTCGCCCTGCAAGGCAAATATCAACGTGTCGGCAATGGCCGCTTCGTCTTCGACTATCAGGATATGAGGCATGGTGTCCGAGCACGGCAGTTAAGTTGCGCAACGGTGGCCCAAGCCTCTCATCCCGTCAATCAGCAGTCGGGTTTGTCCGCGGTAAAGCGTCGTGCCGGGTTCACGGCCGCACCGAATTCGCGCAAGGCCTTGGCGCCGATCAGCAGCGGGTAATTGAAGCTGCTGCGGTCGGTCAGGTTGACCTCGACCGTGCGCTTGACGTTGCCCAGGCACAGTTCCAGATCGACGACCGGACGCTTGGTGGGGGCGGCCTCGTCCTTGTCATCCTCGTCTTCTTCGGAGCGGGTCTTGATCTTGCTGATCCGCGAGATTTTGTGCTCGTAGACCTTGTTGCTCGCGTCCTTGGTGCCGAGGCGGAAACGCACCCAGTCGTCGCCGTCACGGGTGAACATTTCGATGTCCTTGGCCGACAGAGACGCGGTCAGGGCGCCGGTGTCCATTTTGGCCTTGAGGACTTCACCGCCGATTTCCGGCAGCGCGATGTATTCGTAGCGCCCGTACAGGGTCGGCTCGGCGGCCATGACCGGCAGGGCCACGAGGGTCAGCAGTGCAAGGAGGGATTTCACGTAATGGGCTTCCTTGGGAAATAGGGGCGCAGAGGCCAAATTCTAGACCGCAAAAAACAACGATAGTTGGACCAACGCAAACCTTTGTGGCGAGGGAGCTTGCTCCCGCTCGAGTGCGCAGCGCTCATAAAATATTTGGGGCCGCTTCGCAGCCCAGCGGGAGCAAGCTCCCTCGCCACAAGGATCTCCATCAGGCAGGGAGCATAACGGTTCAAAGGTGAAACATTCGTCACCGCCGATTTGGCCTGTCGCCCGAAGCTGCTTATCATGGCGCGCCCAAAAGCTTCCAAGAGTTACTTATGCGCCGCCTGCTCACCGGCTGTTTCGTTACCCTGCTGTTGTTGTTCAACACCCTGGTCCTGTTTGGGCCGCTGATGGTGTTCGCCTTGCTCAAACTGATCCTGCCCGGACGCTTTCGCGACTATGCCTCGTGGTCGGTGATGTGGATTGCCGAGACCTGGGCCGAAATCGACAAGCTGATCTTCCGCTTGTGCATCCCCACCCAATGGGACATTCGCGGCGGCGCCGACCTGCGCGGCGACACCTCGTATCTGGTGATCAGCAACCACCAATCCTGGGTCGATATCCCGGCGCTGATCCAGACCCTGAACCGGCGCACGCCGTTCTTCAAATTCTTCCTCAAGAAAGAACTGATCTGGGTGCCGTTCCTCGGCCTGGCCTGGTGGGCGCTGGATTACCCGTTCATGAAGCGCTACACCAAGGCGTTCCTGGCGAAAAACCCTGAATTGGCCGGGCATGATCTGGAGATCACCAAAGCGGCGTGCGAACTGTATAAGCGCCAGCCCGTGACGGTGGTGAATTATCTGGAAGGCACTCGTTTCACGGCAGCTAAAAGCTCTCAGCAGCAATCACCGTTCACCCACCTGCTCAAGCCCAAGGCTGGCGGCGTGGCGTTTGTGTTGGCGGCGATGGGCGAACAGCTGGACGCCATTCTCGATGTGACGGTGGTGTATCCGCAGCAGAAGATTCCGGGGTTCTGGGATTTGATCAGCGGCAATGTGCCGAAGGTCATCATCGACATCCAGACCCGTGAACTGGACCCGGCGTTGTGGCAGGGGGATTACGAAAACGATCCGGTGTTTCGTGAAACGGTCCAGAACTGGGTCAACCAGCTCTGGATCGAGAAGGACCGGCGCATCGACGCGTTGCGCGCCGAGCGCCGCTGAATCAGCTACCGGAACCGGCGCCCCAGATCCCGCCCAGGCTTTCCAGCAGCGGGCCGCCAACGCCTTGGCCGCCGAGGTATTGGAGGATCACCGGGGCGAATTGGCCGACCATCCCGCTGTCCATGCCCAACGCGCTGAACGCAGTGTTCAGGTCATTGGTGTTCTTTACGTTGCCCAAGGCATTTTCCAGGCCTGCGGATTTACCGGACGAGCCGAGCAATCCGCTCAGGGCGCCCAGTTGACCACCGCCCGAGAGCTTGTCCAGGCCCGGCACGCTTTTGGCCAGTTGCGAGTAGTCGGTGGAGCTCAGTTGGTTCTTGGCCAATCCCAGCATCGCAGCGGTGCCACCGACGGCTTGCTCGGGTTTTACATTCAACTGCGACGTCAGCGCGCCGAGCAGACCAGCGGTTTCCTGCGTCGGGGCGGCGGCAGTGGCGGCGTTACCGCCCTGCATGCTCGAAGCCGCTTTGGCCACATCGTCCAGGCTGAACCCGGCGAAGACCGGGCTGGCCGCCAGGGTCATAAGCGAAGCCAGTACAAAACCGCGTGAAATCTTCATCGAGACAACCTCTTTAGGCATAAACCACCCACCGATGGGCGGCGAAAAACTGTGCGTTCGACTGGCAACCCGGAGGATTGTTCCCAATCCCCTGTGGGAGCGGGCTTTGTGGCGAGGGGGCTTGCCCCCGTTCGGCTGCGAAGCAGTCGTCAGTCTGTTCAATACGGTCTGCGAAAAAGCGGGGCCTCTTCACGACCCAACGGGGGCAAGCCCCCTCGCCACAATCAAAAAAGAATGCCTGCGTGCTGCATCCAGTCTAGCCCCACGCACGTATATCAAACACGGACAGGAACAACCGCGCGCCGTGAACTAACCTCTTCGCAGCTCACCGCCGCTCCTTTGATTGCCTGGAGAACCGTTATTGCCACCGCCGACACCGATCAGCTCCGACAGCTTCTCGCCCAGTGTTCACTAGGGAACCGCCGCGCGTTCGAAACGCTGTACCGCAGCGTCGGCCCACGCTTGTACGGTGTCGCCCTGCGTTTCATGGGCCGTCATGACCTGGCCGAAGAGGTGCTGCAGGAGAGCTTCGTGCGTATCTGGAACAACGCTTCGCGCTATGAATCACACCTGTCGGCGCCGCTGACGTGGATGATCAACATCACCCGCAACCAGGCCATTGACCAGTTGCGCAAACACCGCGACCGGCCGTTGACCGATCTGGAAGAACTGGCGCTGGTGGATGAAAGCCCCTCGGCCCACGAATTACTGAACCGGACCCGCGAAGCCAGCGCCTTGAACCGCTGCCTGGAAAGCCTCGACGGCATGCAGCGCCAATCGATTAGCGTCGCCTACTTTCAAGGGCTGTCCTGCTCTGAACTCGCCGAACACCTGGCTGCGCCGCTGGGTTCGGTCAAATCCTGGATCCGCCGTGGCATGGAGCGCCTGCGCAGGTGCCTTGAATCATGAACTACCAAACCCCGTCCCTGCGCCGCGCCCTTGCTGCTGATTACGCCATCGGCTTGATGCCTGCCGCCGCTCGTCGACGTTTTGATCAGTTGCTGCTGGAAGACGCGGCGTTACGCGCAGAACTGGCGCATTGGCAGGACAGCCTCGTCAGCCTGACCGAAGCGTTGCCCGAACAGCCGGTGCCGGAGCGTGTGTGGGAAGCGATCACTGCGCGGATCGAACCGCAGCATCTGCATGTGCCCGAGAAGCGTTCATTTTGGAACTGGATACGGGTGACGGTTGCGTTGTGCTCGCTGGTGGTGGTCGTGTTCCTGAGCATGCTCTACAACCGGGATGATGCGCGCTACAGCGCCACCCTGCTGAGCGCCGATGCACAGCCGGCGCTGAAAGTTGAAGCGCATGAGAATTACCTGAACGTTGAACCGCTGACATTGGCCGCCGTCACACCGGAGCAAAGCCTGGAGCTGTGGGCGATACCGGCGGATGGCAAGCCGATTTCCCTCGGCGTGATTCCGCGTGGCGGCAAGGGCAAGGTCGAATTGAGCGATGCGCAGAAGGCGTTGATCGGCAAGCCGATTGCGTTGGCGGTGAGTCTTGAGCCGAAGGGCGGCTCGCCAACCGGGCAACCGACGGGGCCGGTCTTGTATCAAGGGGCGTTGGTGGCGCTGTAGCTCACCTTTGTGGCGAGGGGGCTTGCCCCCGTTCGGCGGCGCAGCCGTCGTGAAACAAGTCACCTCGTTTTTCTGATATACCGCGCGGGATGGTTTTAGGGCCGCTTCGCGCCCCAACGGGGGTAAACCCCCTCGCCACAGGGGTTGTGTCCTCTCCAACAAAAACGGCGACCCGAAGGTCGCCGTTTTGCATTGCGTGAAGCCTTACGCCGCGCTGAACAACTTGTGCGGATCGATCACAAACTTCTTCGGCACACCGGCATCGAACTCGCCGTAGCCACGTGGCGCGTCATCCAGGCTGATAACTTCCACGCCGACGATGTCAGCGATGTGGATACGGTCCCACATGATCGCCTGCATCAGCTGGCGGTTGTACTTCATCACGGGCGTCTGGCCCGTGTGGAAGCTGTGGGATTTAGCCCAGCCCAGACCGAAGCGAATGCTCAGGCTGCCCATTTTCGCGGCAGCATCCACCGCACCCGGATCTTCCGTCACGTACAGGCCCGGAATCCCGATTTTGCCCGCCACGCGAACCACGCCCATCAGGGAGTTGAGCACGGTGGCTGGCGCTTCGTGTTTCACGCCGTCATGGCCGTGGCCGCGCGCTTCGAAGCCTACGGCGTCGACGGCGCAATCCACTTCTGGCTCGCCCAGCAGTGCGGCGATTTGCTCGTGCAGCGGTGTGTCGAGGGACAGGTCGGCAATTTCGAAACCCTGAGCCTTGGCGTGCGCCAGGCGAATTGGGTTGACGTCACCGATGATCACCACCGCCGCGCCCAGCAGGCGAGCGGAAGCGGCAGCGGCCAGACCGACCGGACCGGCGCCCGCGATGTACACGGTGCTGCCCGGGCCAACACCGGCAGTCACTGCCCCGTGGTAGCCGGTCGGCAGGATGTCGGAGAGGCAGGTCAGGTCGCGGATTTTTTCCATCGCGCGATCACGGTCCGGCAGTTTCAGCAGGTTGAAGTCCGCGTACGGCACTAGCGCATATTCAGCCTGGCCGCCGGTCCAGTCGCCCATGTCGACGTAACCGTAAGCGCCACCAGGACGGGCCGGGTTAACGCTCAGGCAGACGCCAGTGTGCATTTCCTTGCAGGAACGGCAGCGCCCGCAAGCCACGTTGAACGGAACAGAGACCAGGTCGCCGATTTGCAGGTTCTCGACGTCGCTGCCCTTCTCGATCACTTCACCGGTGATTTCGTGGCCCAGGACCAGGCCGGTTTGAGCGGTGGTACGACCGCGCACCATGTGCTGATCGGAACCACAGATGTTGGTAGACACCACGCGCAGGATCACAGCGTGATTGATCTTCCTGCCACGCGGGTCCTGCATTTTCGGATAGTCGATTTTCTGTACTTCGACCTTGCCAGCGCCGAGATACACCACACCACGATTGCCAGACATGCTTTCACCTCGCTGTTGTTTTTATGTAGCGGTCGCGTCGCCATGGATCGGCGGCACGTTGATTGCTCTGGGTTGTGCTTGTGTCTTTGTCTTGTGTTGTTTGTTGTAGCCTCTTCGCGGGCAAGCCTCGCTCCTACAGGATTGAAGTTGTTCCCATTATTGGGGCTCGCCTCACCCCTGTAGGAGCGAGGCTTGCCCGCGAAGGCGATCTAAAGAACGACCGTGCGATTGGCGTTCAAAAACACCCGTCGCTCAATGTGATAACCAACGGCTCGAGCCAACGTCAGCCCTTCAATATCCCGCCCCTTGGCGATCAAATCTTCCGGGTAATGACTGTGGTCCACCACCTCCACGCCCTGGGCGATGATCGGGCCTTCGTCCAGGTCGTTGTTGATGTAGTGCGCCGTGGCGCCGACCAGCTTCACGCCCTTGTTGTAGGCCTGGTGATACGGCTTGGCGCCCTTGAAACCCGGCAGCAGGGAGTGATGGATATTGATCGCCTTGCCGTCGAGTTTGCGGCACAGCTCCGGCGACAGGACTTGCATGTAACGGGCAAGGATCACCAGTTCGGCGCCGGACTCTTCGATCACCTGCAACACCTGGCGCTCTTGCGACGGTTTGTCGTTGGGGTCCAGGGGGAAGTGGTAGTACGGAATCTGGTGCCAGTCCGCCAACGGCTTGAGGTCCGGGTGGTTGGAAACCACGGCGGCGACGTCCATCGACAACTGGCCGATGCGCTGGCGGTAGAGCAAATCGTTGAGGCAGTGATCGGCCTTGGAGACCATGATCACCACTTTTGGCCGGTAGTTCGGCGCGGTCAGTTCGAAGATCATCCCGAAATGCGCGCCGCGTTCTTCGAGCCCGGCGCGAAAGGCCTGTTCGTCGAAGCCGTCAGGCTGGCGGAACTCCACGCGAATGAAAAAACGACCCGAGAGCCGGTCATCGAAGGAATGGTGCTCGGTGACGTAGCAGCCCTGCTCGAACAAAAAGCGGGTCACCGCATCCACGGTGCCGAGGACGCTTGGGCAATCGGCGGTCAGAATCCATGTGTCTGGGGCGCGGCTCATAGTGCGGTGACTCCTGTTGTGATGGGCAACCGCTTCGCGGTTGTTCGCGGGCAAGCCTCGCTCCTACAGGTCCGCGTCGTACGAATTATTCGCGCACGAACCGTAGGAGCGAGGCTTGCCCGCGAAGGCAATCTCAAGCCTGGACGCTAAGCCCGTACTCAGCCGCCGCATCCTGCAACCACAACCACCAGTAATCCGAGAAGCTGCGGCGGATCAGCAGTTCCCAGGTGTCTTCGGCGGTGTGGCGGATCACCAGTTGCGACTTGGCGAACACCGTGCCGACAGCCTTGCCCACCGGGAAGCTGTTGGGATGCACGTCGTAGCTGGTGGATTTCATCAGCACCTGGCGCACGTTCGGGCCGCTCAGTTCGAGGATCTGCTGGCCGCCGCTGACGTTGACGATCTGGATATGCAGGTCGCCCAGCGCTTCACGGAGTTTCTGCTCGGCGGCGAACTCTTCACCGCTCGGCACGATCAGCAGCCATTCATCCGGCCCCATCCATTGCAGGCTGGTTTCGCCTTTGACGATGACGGTCAACGCGCCCGGCAATTCGATGCCGAGGGCCTTGTGCACGCCAGCGCTGAACGCGGCGTCATGGCCATCGCCACGAATGGTCAGGTGGCCGAGGAGTTTTTTCTCACGCACGATCACGCCGGCGTTTTTGCGGCCCTTGCCCACCAGGCTGGCGAGGTCGGCATGATGCAGCGACGACTCGGCCTTGGCCCCGGTGGTTGGGCGTTGTTGGTACACATTGGCTGCGGTCATAAAGCACCTGTTCCTGAATTCTGTTGGTTCAATACCTTGTGGTGGCTGTTCTGCCGCCATCGCGAGCAAGCTCGCTCCCACAGTGGATTGATGCCTGACACAAACTTCCCTAGCGACTTCAATCCTGTGGGAGCGAGCCTGCTCGCGAATAGCCGCCCGCCCACAGGACCCGAAGCGAATTAAATGTTCTGGCGATCACCCTTCGGATCGAAGAACACCGAAGAAACAATCTCCGCCTCGATCACGCTGCCATCGGCCAGCGGTGCGAACACCCGCTCGCCCATGCGCTTCAAGCCGCCCTTCACCACACCCATGGCAAACGAATAGCCGAGGGAGTTGTGCGCGTAGCTGGAAGTCACGTGGCCAACCATGGTCATCGGGATGGTTTGCTTGGTGTTGAACACCAGTTGCGCCCCTTCCGGCAGCCATTTGGTCGGATCGATCGGCTTCAGGCCTACCAGTTGTTTGCGTTGATCACGCACACAGTCTTCGCGATTCATCCCGCGCTGGCCGATCCACGAGAACGGTTTGGTGCGACCGACACACCAGCCCATGTTCAGGTCGTCCGGGGTCATCGAACCGTCGGTGTCCTGACCGACGATGATGAAGCCCTTCTCGGCCCGCAGTACGTGCATGGTTTCGGTGCCGTACGGAGTCAGGTTGTACTGTTTGCCGGCGGCGACGATTTTCTCGAGCACGCCCATCGCATAGTCGGCCTGCACGTTGACTTCGTACGACAGCTCACCGGTAAACGAAATCCGGAACACCCGCGCCGGTACGCCGCCGACCAGACCTTCTTTCCAGGTCATGAACGGGAACGCTTCGTTGGTCAGGTCGATGTCGGTGACTTCGCTGAGCAGCTTGCGGCTGTTCGGCCCGGACAGGGTCATGGTTGCCCAGTGATCCGTCACGGAAGTGAAGTACACCTTCAGGTCTGGCCATTCGGTCTGTTGGTAGATTTCCAGCCATTGCAGTACGCGTGCAGCGCCGCCAGTGGTGGTGGTCATCACGAAATGGTTGTCGGCGAGACAAGCGGTTACGCCGTCGTCGAAGACCATGCCGTCTTCTTTGCACATCAGGCCATAACGCGCCTTGCCCACATCGAGCTTGGTCCAGGCGTTGGTGTAGATACGGTTGAGGAACTCACGCGCATCCGGGCCTTGAATGTCGATCTTGCCGAGGGTCGAGGCGTCCAGCAGGCCAACGCTGTCGCGCACGGCTTTGCATTCGCGTTTTACCGCGGTGTGCAGGTCTTCACCGTTTTTCGGGAAGTACCAAGGACGTTTCCACTGACCGACGTCTTCGAATTCCGCACCGTTTTTCACGTGCCAGTGATGCAGCGCGGTGAAACGTACCGGTTCAAAGATGTGCCCACAGTGACGACCGGCCACGGCGCCGAAGGTGACCGGCGTGTAGTTCGGACGGAACATGGTGGTGCCCATCTGCGGGATGGTCACGTTCAGCGAACGGGCGGCAATCGCCAGGCCGTTGACGTTGCCGAGCTTGCCCTGGTCGGTGCCGAAGCCCAGCGCGGTGTAGCGTTTGACGTGCTCGACCGACTCGAAGCCTTCGCGGGTCGCCAGTTCGATGGCGGCGGCGGTGACGTCGTTTTGCAGGTCGACGAATTGCTTCGGCGCCCGTGCGGTGTTCTTTTCGTGCGGCACCTGGAACAGCGCCAGGGTCGGCTCTTCGAGACGGCTCAGGGCTTTCGGCAAGGTGCCTTCGACCACACTGAAACCGGCTTCGCTGGCTGCGCGAGCGCCGCCTTCAAAACCATCGGCCAACGAATCGCCGAGGCCATAGACGCCGTTGATGCCACCGACGCACACGCGTTTCTGCGGTGCTTCGCCCGGTACGAAACCGAGGATGTCTTCACGCCAGGTCGGCTTGCCGCCCAAGTGCGAAGCCAAGTGGACCACCGGGCTGTAGCCGCCGGACGTCGCGACCAGGTCGCACTCCAGCCATTCGCCAGGGCTGGTGACAGCGTGGCCTTTGACATCAATCGCCGCGATGCGCGCAGCAGTCACGCGCTTGGTGCCGCGAGCCTCGATCACGGCGCTGCCGGTCAAGATGCGGATGCCTTTGGCGCGGGCTTCTTCCACCAGCGCACCGCGCGGGTTGCTGCGGGCGTCGGCGATGGCGACGACTTGCAGGCTGGCATCGAGCCAATCCAGCGCCACGCGATAAGCGTGATCGTTGTTGGTCGACAGCACCAGTTTCTTGCCCGGTGCCACGCCGTAACGGCGCACGTAGGTGGAAACAGCGCCAGCGAGCATGTTGCCCGGCACGTCGTTGTTGCCGTAGACCAGTGGACGCTCGCAAGCGCCGGTCGCCAGCACCACGCGCTTGGCGCGAACCCGGTGGATACGCTGACGGACTTGGCCAATCGGCGCGCGGTCGCCGAGATGATCGGTCAGGCGCTCGTGAATGGTCAGGAAGTTATGGTCGTGGTAGCCGTTGACCGTGGCGCGCGGCAACAGCAGCACGTCCGGGGTGTCTTTGAGTTCGGCGATGACGCTGGCGACCCATTCGGTAGCCGGTTTGCCGTCGAGGCTTTCGCGGGAATCGAGCAGGCTGCCGCCGAACTCTTCCTGCTCATCGGCCAGGATCACGCGAGCACCGCTGCGCGCAGCGGCCAATGCAGCGGCCAGGCCAGCAGGGCCGGCGCCGACGATCAGCACGTCGCAGTGCTGGTTCATGTAGTCGTAGGTGTCCGGATCGTTCTCGGTCGGCGAGCGGCCCAGACCGGCGGCCTTACGAATGTACTTCTCGTAAGTCATCCAGAACGATTGCGGGTACATGAAGGTTTTGTAGTAGAAGCCCGGCGGCATCAGCTTGCCGCCGACCTTGCCGAGAATCCCCATCATGTCGTTGTTCACGCTCGGCCAGCCATTGGTGCTGGTGGCGACCAGACCTTGGTACAGCGCTTGTTGCGTGGCACGCACGTTCGGGATTTGCGTGGCTTCGGTAGCGCCGATCTGCAGCACTGCGTTCGGCTCTTCGGCACCGGCGGCGAAGATGCCACGCGGGCGGGAATACTTGAAGCTGCGACCGATAATATCGACACCGTTAGCCAGCAAGGCAGCGGCCAGCGAGTCGCCCTCAAAGCCTTTGTAGACCTGGCCGTTGAAGGTGAAGCTCAGCACTTTGTTGCGGTCGATCCGTCCGCCGTTGGACAGGCGATTGATCTGGCTCATACCTTCTCTCCCAGAGCCGTCGTAGCCGCTTTCGAGCTATCGGTCTTGTCGGTGAATTGTGGCTTGGTGCCGATCTTGTAGGTTTCGAGAATCTCGTAGGTCACGGTGTCGCGGGTCGCGTTGAAGTACTGACGGCAACCGGCGGCGTGGATCCACAACTCGTGGTGCAGACCGCGAGGGTTATCGCGGAAGAACATGTAGTCGCCCCACTCCTCGTCGGTGCAAGAAGTCGGATCCAGTGGACGCGGGATGTGCGCCTGGCCGGATGCGTGGAATTCCTCTTCGGAGCGCAGCTCGCCGCAGTGAGGACAGAAGATATGCAACATGGGGATTTCTCCTGTTAGTGGGCAACCGCAGCAGCGCCGTGTTCATCGATCAACGCACCGTTGTGGAAACGGTCGATGGAGAAAGGTGCAGCCAATGGGTGCATTTCACCCTTGGCCAGGCTTGCGGCAAATACGTTGCCCGAGCCAGGTGTTGCCTTGAAGCCACCGGTGCCCCAACCGCAGTTGAAGAACATGTTCGGTACCGGAGTTTTCGAGATGATCGGGCACGCATCCGGCGTGGTGTCGACGATGCCGCCCCACTGCCGGTTCATGCGTACGCGGGACAGTACCGGGAACATCTCGACGATGGCCTGGATGGTGTGCTCGATCACCGGGTACGAACCACGCTGGCCGTAGCCGTTGTAGCCGTCGATACCGGCGCCGATCACCAGGTCGCCCTTGTCGGACTGGCTGATGTAACCGTGCACGGCGTTGGACATGATCACGCTGTCGATAATCGGCTTGATCGGTTCGGACACCAGCGCTTGCAGCGGGTGGGATTCGATCGGCAGGCGGAAACCGGCGAGTTTGGCCATGTGCCCGGAGTTACCGGCGGTCACCACACCGACGCGCTTGGCGCCGATGAAGCCCTTGTTGGTTTCCACACCGATGCACACGCCGTTTTCCTTGCGGAAACCGATGACTTCGGTCTGCTGGATCAGGTCCACGCCCAAGGCGTCGGCGGCACGGGCAAAACCCCAGGCCACGGCATCGTGACGGGCCACGCCGCCACGGCGCTGGACGGTCGCGCCCATCACCGGGTAGCGGGTGTTCTTCGAGCAATCGAGGTACGGAATCTCGTCGGCCACTTGCTTGGCATCGAGCAGTTCGCCGTCCACGCCGTTGAGGCGGTTGGCGCTGACCCGACGCTCGGAATCACGGATGTCTTGAAGCGTGTGGCACAGGTTGTAGACGCCGCGCTGGGAGAACATCACGTTGTAGTTCAGGTCCTGGGACAGGCCTTCCCTCAGTTTAATCGCGTGTTCGTACAGGTGCGCCGACTCGTCCCACAGGTAGTTGGAGCGAACGATGGTGGTGTTGCGCGCGGTGTTACCGCCGCCCAGCCAGCCTTTCTCGACCACGGCCACGTTGGTGATGCCGTGTTCCTTGGCCAGGTAGTAGGCGGTCGCCAGACCATGCCCGCCACCGCCGACGATGACCACGTCATAGACCTTTTTAGGGGTCGGCGTGCGCCACATTTTCTGCCAGTTTTCGTGATGGCTGAGGGAGTGTTTGAAGAGGCCGAAGCCCGAATAGCGTTGCATAGTCATTTACTCCAAAACCGCGCTCAGCGATAAACCGGGAAGTCCGCGCACAGGGCTGCCACTTGCTGCGCGACATTCGCCTCGACATCGGCGTCGCCGAGATTGTCGAGGATGTCGCAGATCCAGCCGGCCAGCGTCACGCACTGGGAAACCTTGAAGCCGCGAGTGGTCACCGCCGGGGTGCCGATGCGCAGGCCCGAAGTCACGAACGGCGACTGTGGATCGTTCGGTACAGCGTTCTTGTTCACGGTGATGTGGGCGCGACCGAGGGCGGCGTCCGCGTCTTTGCCGGTGAGGCCCTGACGGATCAGGCTGACCAGGAACAGGTGATTGTCAGTACCGCCGGACACTACATCGTAGCCGCGTTTGATAAACACGCCGGCCATGGCCTGGGCGTTGTCGATCACTTGTTGTTGGTAAGCCTTGAAACCAGGCTCCAACGCTTCCTTGAAGCACACCGCTTTACCAGCGATCACGTGCATCAGCGGGCCGCCCTGTGCGCCGGGGAATACGGCGGAGTTGAGCTTTTTCTCGATCTCTTCGTTGGCCTTGCACAGGATCAGGCCGCCACGTGGACCGCGCAGGGTCTTGTGGGTGGTGGTGGTGACCACGTCGGCGTACGGCAGCGGGTTCGGGTACAGACCGGCGGCGACCAGACCGGCAACGTGGGCCATGTCGACGAACAGCAGCGCACCGACCTTGTCGGCAATCTGGCGGAAACGCGGGAAGTCGAGGGTCTTGGAGTAAGCCGAGAAGCCGGCGACGATCATTTTCGGCTTGCACTCGACGGCCAGACGCTCGACTTCGTCGTAATCGATCAAACCGGTCTTGGTGTCGATGCCGTACTGCACGGCGTTGTACAGCTTGCCCGAGGACGACACTTTCGCGCCGTGGGTCAGGTGGCCACCGTGGGCCAGGCTCATGCCCAGAATGGTGTCGCCCGCCTGGATCAGGGCCAGGTAAACGGCGCTGTTCGCGGAAGAGCCGGAGTGCGGCTGCACGTTGGCGTAATCAGCACCGAACAACTGCTTGGCGCGTTCGATGGCCAGGGCTTCGACCTTGTCCACGTGCTCGCAGCCACCGTAGTAGCGCTTGCCCGGATAGCCTTCGGCGTACTTGTTGGTCAGGCCACTGCCTTGCGCTTCCATGACGCGTTTGCTGGTGTAGTTCTCTGACGCGATCAGCTCGATGTGATCTTCCTGGCGTTGCTCCTCGGCATTCATCGCCGCCAGCAGTGCATCGTCGTAGCCCTTGATCTGGTCTTGCTTGCTGAACATCGCGTCTCTCCCAGCGGCGGCTTTGTGCGCCTTTCGTCTCGGTGAGGCACGTACCTTTCGGCAGTGCCCTTTGGATGCGATGGTATGACCGGCGCAGACAGGTCAAATGCCTATGGACGCCACGCAAAGGTGCGTTTACGACATGGGTTGAAATGGCTTCCCCGAACAGACAGAGATCCCCTGTGGGAGCGGGCTTGCTCGCGAATGCGGACTGACATTCAACACATGCGTTGACTGACACGACGCCTTCGCGAGCAAGCCCGCTCCCACAGGGGGTTAGGCGATTGCCTGTCGTACTGCGAGCAGTAGCAGGAAGTGCGCAGGATAAAGCGCATACGCCCAACGCCGCATTGGCGGCGGCTTCAGGCGACCGGCATGTCGCAACAGGAGCACACCCGCCAATGGCGCAACCAGACAAGCGGCAATCCCGAAAATCGCCGCGCCATTGCCCATCCGCGCAGCGGCATACAACACACTCCACTGATTCGCCGCCAGACACACCAGCCCCGGCAGCAGGCTGAAATACCAGGGCCGGCGGATCACCAGCAGCATCGCCAGCGGCAACAAAACCCCAAAGAAACCGAACATCAGTCGCTCCGGGAACAGCGCCGCGAGCAACACGGCCCCCACCGCCAGCAGTCGCGATTGAAGCGTCGGCTGTTGCCAGCCCCGCGCCACCAGCAACCCGAGCACCAACGTAGGCATCACGTTTAACGTGTCGGGATCAGGAATAAACAACCGGTATGGAATTTCGCTGATAGCGCTAAACAGCATCAACCAACCCAGATAACGCCATTGATTACCGGCCGGTGCGGCGCGCGCCCGAGACAGATTCGCCGCCATAGCCAGGCAGAACCACGGAAACGCCAACCGCCCCGGCACATACAGAAAATCGAAGGAGTAACCGACATATCGCAGGTGATCGAGCAGCATGCTCAGCAGCGCCAGCCACTTGAGCAAATCCAGCGCGCCGTCCCTTTGCGTCATGTGCATAATTGCCCGTCAATTGTGTATTTTTCTGACAGCATCACCGCGTGTGCTCCCCGGACGATCTTCGGTAAAGTGCGCACCATCATTGACCACAAGACTCCTCACCATAGGGGTTTTGAACACGGAATCAGGCCATGACCGATAAGAGCCAACAATTTGCCAGCGACAACTATTCCGGTATCTGCCCTGAAGCCTGGGCAGCCATGGAACAGGCCAACCACGGCCACCAGCGCGCTTACGGCGACGATGAATGGACCGCTCGCGCGTCCGACGATTTCCGCAAACTATTTGAAACCGACTGCGAAGTGTTCTTCGCGTTCAACGGCACCGCAGCCAACTCGCTGGCCCTGTCGTCGCTGTGCCAGAGTTACCACAGCGTGATCTGCTCCGAAACCGCTCACGTCGAAACCGACGAATGCGGCGCGCCGGAATTCTTTTCCAACGGCTCCAAACTGCTGGTCGCTCGCACTGAAAATGGCAAGCTGACCCCGGAATCGATCCGCGAAGTCGCGCTCAAGCGCCAGGACATCCACTACCCGAAACCTCGCGTCGTGACCCTGACCCAGGCCACTGAAGTCGGCAGCGTCTACACCCCGGAAGAAATCCGCGCCATCAGCATCACCTGCAAGGAACTGGGCCTGAACCTGCACATGGACGGCGCGCGTTTCTCCAACGCCTGCGCGTTCCTAGGCTGCACTCCGGCTGACCTGACCTGGAAGGCTGGCGTCGATGTGTTGTGCTTCGGCGGCACCAAAAACGGCATGGCCGTGGGCGAGGCGATCCTGTTCTTCAACCACAAACTGGCTGAAGACTTCGACTACCGCTGCAAACAGGCCGGGCAACTGGCCTCGAAGATGCGCTTCCTCTCGGCCCCATGGGTCGGCATCCTGGAAAACCACGCCTGGCTCAAATACGCCAAACACGCCAACCACTGCGCGCAACTGCTGGCCGAACTGGTCAGCGACATCCAGGGCGTGGAACTGATGTTCCCGGTGCAAGCCAACGGCGTATTCCTGCAACTCTCCGAACCGGCCATCGCCGCCCTGACCGCCAAGGGCTGGCGCTTCTACACCTTCATCGGCAACGGCGGCGCGCGCTTCATGTGCTCGTGGGACACCGAAGAAGAGCGCGTGCGGGAACTGGCTGCGGATATCCGCGAAGTCATGAGCGCCTAAGCCACCCCCTCAACCTGCCCCTGAACCGGTAGGAGTCGTAGGAGCTGTCGAGTGAAACGAGGCTGCGATCTTTTGATCTTGCTCTTAAAAAACAACATCAAAAGATCGCAGCCTCGTTTCACTCGTCAGCTCCTACGGGTCTACATTGTTTGTCGAGCCTCCCGCTCACATAACAATAATCAGGAGCGCACGCATGTCTTTACAAGGCAAAACCCTGTTCATCACTGGTGCCAGCCGTGGCATTGGGCGCGAGATTGCGCTGCGGGCTGCGCGGGACGGGGCCAATATTGTGATTGCGGCCAAGAGTGCCGAGGCGCATCCCAAGCTGCCGGGCACGATTTTCAGTGTGGCCAAGGAAGTCGAAGACGCGGGCGGCAAGGCGCTGGCGTTGCAGGTGGATGTGCGCGATGAAGTCGCGGTGCGGGAGGCGCTGGCCCGGGCCAATGAGCATTTCGGCGGGATTGATGCGCTGATCAACAATGCCGGGGCGATCAAGTTGACCGGTGTTCAGCATGTCGAGCTCAAGCGTTTCGACCTGATGCATCAGATCAACACCCGTGCGGTGTTGTTGTGCAGCCAGGCGGCCCTGCCTTATCTGAAAAAATCCAATGGTCATATTCTCAACCTGTCGCCGCCGTTGAACCTGGCGACGAAATGGTTCGCGCAATACAGCCCCTACACCGTGACCAAGTACGGCATGAGCATGCTGACGCTGGGGATGAACGAGGAGTTTGCCAATTACGGCATCAGCGTTAATTCGCTATGGCCGCAGACGATGATCGCCACGGCCGCCATCGAATTTCAGCTTGGCTCGCGGGAATCCTTTAAACATGCGCGAACGCCGGCAATCATGGCGGATGCCGCGCACATCATTCTGGACAGTAGCGGTCGCAGCATTACCGGGCGGTTGTTGATTGATGAGGAGATTTTGCGGGAGCGTGGCGTGATCGAATTCGATCACTACCGCTTTGAGCCCGGCACCGATGACAAGCTGATGCCAGACTTGTTTGTGGACTGAATATCCACAACACCCTGTAGGAGCTGTGTAGGAGCTGTCGAGTGAAACGAGGCTGCGATCTTTTGATCTTGTTTTAAAAAATCAAAGTCAAAAGATCGCAGCCTCGTTTCACTCGACAGCTCCTACAAAGGGTTTATTCAGCGCGTTTTAGAACTCGATCCGCACATCGCCCTTCGGCACGCTGCAGCACGACAGGATATAACCCTCGGCTTCGTCTTCCTCGGTAATCCCGCCGTTGTGGTCCATCTCGACTTCGCCGCCCAGTTTCAACACCTTGCACGTCCCGCAAATCCCCATCCCGCAGGCCTTCGGAATCAGCAAACCCAGCTTGGCCGCCGCCGCATGCACGGTTTCACCCGGGGCCACGCGAATGCTCTTGCCGGACGAGATAAATTCGACTTGATGCAGGTCCGCCAGATCGACTTCCGGCGCATCCGCCGCGATTTCCGCTTGTTCCACCGCATCGGCGCGGGCTTCGGGTGGCGTGGCGCCGAAGGATTCCTCGTGATAGCGGGACATGTCGAAGCCGGCCGCTTCGAGCATGCGCTTGACCGCGTTCATGTACGGCGTCGGGCCGCAGCAGAACACTTCGCGCTCCATGAAGTCCGGGGACATCAGTTCGAGCATCTTGTGGTTCAGGTAACCGCGATAACCGGCCCACGGTTCGCCCAGACCGTGCTTCTCGCAGATCAGGTGCAGGCTGAAGTTGTCGATCCGCGACGCCATGTGTTCCAGCTCGCGGTGGTAAATGATGTCCTTCGGCGAGCGGGCGCTGTGGATAAACACCATGTCGACGTTGCCGTTGGTGTCGTAGAACCAGCGTGCCATCGACATGACCGGCGTGATGCCGACGCCGCCGCTGAGGTACAAGACCTTCGGCGCGGTGAAGTCCATGGCGTTGAACAGCCCGACCGGCCCGTGCACCGCCAGCTCCTGGCCTTCATGCAGGGTGTCGTGCAGCCAGTTGGAAACCTTGCCGCCCGGCACGCGCTTGATCGTCACCGAAAAGCTGTACGGCACCGACGGCGAGCTGGAAATGGTGTAGGAGCGCATGATCGGCACGCCTTCGATTTCCAGCTCCAGGGTCACGAATTGCCCGGGCTTGAAGAAGAACAGGATCGGCTGATCGGCCATAAAGCAGAAGGTGCGCACGTCCCAGGTTTCCTGGATGACTTTGACGCAACGGACGATGTGTCGACCATTGGCCCAGGTCTGGGTAGTTACCGGATTCAGGAAGCTGTTGGACATGCTGTTCTCCACCGCCGATGGTCGGCCTTATGTTGGCGATTCTGCGTATAGCGCGAGCCACCCATTTACCTATCTGCGACATTCACATACTTATCGCGACCAGCCCCCAACTACCGGGGGTTGCGCGTCGGGAACAGATTGGGCCATGTCGCCCATGGATAAGGTTCTGGCGTGCGCCGGCCCCACACTCGCTCCATACAACGACAGATTCTTTACACCTTGCGTAGCAAACCTGATTAGCCACTTTTCGCCGGCCTCACAGAAAGGCCTTGAGGATCAAATCGATGGACGTCACCGCAAAAATCAGCCTGGGCGATCCGCTGGAACCCGCACGCAAGGCCACCGCGCAGATGCTGCAAGAACGCGAGCGCACTTTCTCGCTGCCGCAGCCGTTTTACTCTGACGAGCGGCTGTTTGATATCGATATGCAGGAGATCTTCCAGAAAGAGTGGTTGATCGCCGGCATGGCCTGCGAAATCCCGACCAAGGGCAACTACCTGACCCTGCAAGTCGGCAAGAACCCGATCATCGTGATTCGCGGCGCCGAAGGCGTGATCCATGCGTTCCACAACGTTTGCCGTCACCGTGGCTCGCGCCTGTGCACCAGTGAAAAAGGCAAAGTCGCCAAACTGGTCTGCCATTACCACCAGTGGACGTATGAGCTGGACGGTCGCCTGCTGTTCGCCGGCACCGAAATGGGCGCCGACTTCGACATGAAGCAATACGGCCTCAAGCCCGTGAACGTGAAGACCGCTGGCGGCTACATCTTCATCAGCCTGTCGGAGAACCCGCCGGCCATTGATGACTTCCTGTCGACGCTGAACCATTACATGGAACCGTACGACATGGAGAACACCAAGGTGGCGATTACCACCACCTTGATGGAAAAGGCCAACTGGAAACTGGTGCTGGAAAACAACCGCGAGTGCTACCACTGCAACGCGTCGCACCCGGAACTGTTGAAAACCCTGCTGGAATGGGACGACGTCACCGACCCGCGCGCCGACCAGGCGTTCAAGGACCACGTCGCCGCCTCTGCCGCTGCCTGGGAAGCTGAGAAGATTCCTTACGCCCACGCCAGTTTCGGCCTGCGTAACCGCATCGTGCGCATGCCGCTGCTCAAGGGCACCGTGTCGATGACCCTCGACGGCAAACAGGGCTGCGCCAAACTCATGGGCCGGATCAAGAACCCGGACCTCGGTTCGATGCGCATCCTGCACCTGCCGCACTCGTGGAACCACTGCATGGGCGACCACATCATCGTGTTCACCGTGTGGCCGATCAGCGCCCAGGAAACCATGGTCACCACCAAGTGGATCGTGCACAAGGATGCGGTTGAAGGCGTGGACTACGACGTGGACCGCATGCGTCAGGTGTGGGATGCGACCAACGATCAGGACCGTCGCCTGGCTGAAGAGAACCAGCGCGGGATCAACTCCACCGCTTACCAGCCTGGGCCTTACTCCAAGACCTATGAGTTTGGCGTGGTGAACTTTGTGGATTGGTACAGCGAGCGGTTGCTGAGCAATTTGGGGGCTGAGCCTGCGCCTTACCTCAAAGGCGTTCCGGTTCAGGGCTAATAGCAAAAGCTTCGCGGGCAAGCCTCGCTCCTACAGGGGAAATACGATCTCCTGTAGGAGCGAGGCTTGCCCGCGAAAGCGATCTTTCATTCACTCAAGATCATTGGGCTGATGAAGACCATCGCACCGACCCATCCTCCCCGATAAACGTCTCCTCGATGTTCTCCCCCACCAACCGCACCTTCACATAACCATTCAACACCCGCAGCGGATACGCCTCATCCCCCGCATTCTGCGTCTCCGACCACAACACCCGCGAATGCCCATCCAGCTCACTGGCATTGCCATACGGAATCGCCCCGTGCCCGGCGCACCGCGCATGCAACCGCCCCTGCGCGGCGTAGCAGATGCCGTTGTGCAAATGCCCCCAATACCAATAATCCGGCTCACGCCCCAAGGCATCACACACCGTTTTGAACAACGGCGTGGTGTTGTGCCCGGAGATATCGAAACCCTGATGATGACTGAGCACCATGATCTTCTTGCGCTGGGGCAGTTCTTTCATCCAGGCGATCTGTTCCTGGTTCAGCGTGCCGTCCATGTACAGGTTGATCGCGTCCGAGGCGTAGGCGCTGTCGAGTCCGATCACCACCCAATCATCGTTGTACAACGCGAAATAACTGGTGCCCTGCTGCGTCGGGAAACGCTTGGCCAGTTCCTTGAAGTAACCGTGGGCGCCGCTGTACATCTCGTGGTTGGAATTGAGCGTGAACGAGCCGTGCTTGCCCATCGGCCAGCCGACCATGTCGACGTCTTCCTGGGAGTGGGTGCCCGCGTAATACACGTCCCCCAAGTGAACGGTGAAATCCGCCTGGGCCAGTTGCATCTGATTCGCCACCGCCACCGCTGGAGCATGGCTGTCGAACGGCCCGGTGCCCCAGTCGCCAGCGATGGCCAGGGTCACGTCGCTGTCCATTTTCATCAGCGCCGGAGTGGTCGCAAACGTCGCGTGATGCCGCAGGTTTTCGATCCACTTGAGCAGCGCCTCGCTCCACAGCAAATCCAGCAGTTCCCATTTGCGACAACCGAGCAGACTGCCGTCCTTGAGCACCCGGGTTTGCAGGTCGTCGGTGGATTGCGGCAACGGCGTGGCATTGCCGATGTGCAGGATCGACAAGCCGTGGGACAACTCCCACGGCACGCTCGGTTCATCGTCCGGCAAGTCGCCGTGCTTGAGCACATATTGCGCCTGGTCGTGACCGCGTTGCAGCAGCGCGACAATGGCCTGGAACTCCTCGGGCTCCAGCTCGCTGATGAGTTTTTTCCATGACATTTCCAGTCGCGTGTACAGCCCGTGCAGGCGCACTTTGACTTTGTCGTACTCATGTTCCCAATGACTGACCAGTGACATGTTGGCATTCCTCCATCCGTAGTGGGATCACAGGGTTTTCATGAATTCGATGAGCGCCCGTTTATCGATGTCCGACAGCTGCGTGCCATACAGATGGCCGCTGTTGTGGTTGCCTTCCAATCGCGTGTCGTATTTGAAATCCGCCGAAGCCTTGGCCTGGGCGCCGCTGGTGACGAAGCCGACTTTCTCCTGGTCGTAGACGTCGGAGCCGGTGAAGAACACCTGTGGCCGCTGTTCCGGTGGTTGCAGCAAATCCCACAGCGTCGGCACCGAACCGTTGTGCAGGTACGGCGCGCGCATCCAGATGCCGTCGGTGGGGGTGTTGCTGTAACTCTGGGTCTTGCGGTAGGCGTTGAAGTCGAACGGCGGTTTCTTGAAGCCGTGGAACGCGGTCACCAGACCGGTGGTGAACGAGTCCAGCCGATGGGGATCGGTGCCCAGTTCTTCGATGTTGGTGGTGACCTGGCCGGTGTCGGTGCGGCCGAACTCATGGCAACCGGCGCAGTTTTTGTCCCAGATTGGTTTGCCCTGAGCGACCTTGGCCTGATCCAGTCCCCACGGCCACGCCGGTGGCTTGGTGCCGAGCAGCCAGTTGGTGACGCGATTGAAGCTTTCCGGCAGTACCGATTCCGGCGTCGCACCTACGGCCATCGCCGCTGCGTAGTTGCGTTCGTGAATGTCGTTATTGTTGCCGTCCCAGTGCAGGTACAGCGATTCCCGGGGTTTCTGGTTCCAGACTTGCGGCAGGTCCACAGTGCCGATGGTCGAGTCATCCGGGAAGCCGAACACCACCATTTTGGTCGGGTTGAACGTGTCGGTGCGTCCCGGTCCTTGAGGTGGACGCAGCTTCTGCCAGGCGTAGGCCTGTTTCTGTGCGAGCAACGCGCTCTTGGCCATCGGGATGATCAGGTAGCGGTTGTACAAGCGCTCGAAAAACCCGAGCTGGAACTTGCCGTTGATCGCCGTCATCACCGCGTCGGTGGTGAATTTCGGGTCGCTGGCGCAATCGTAGGCGAACCACTGGAAGGCTTGCAGTTGCAGGGTATTGGCCGGCGCGGTGGCCACCGGCGTCGCGACTTCGCCAGCATTCGCGCGGTAGGAACCGGTGTGACACAGGGCGCAGTTCGGCTCGACGGTCGGGTAGCCGATCTGCCGCTTGGCCATGCCGATCGGCAGGTCCTTGCCGTTTTCGAACAGGAAGCCGAAGACCTCGTAGCCGCCGGGTTTCGGCAGCTTTTCCGGGCACATCTGCGGCAGTACGGCGAACAAGTAATACGGGATCCGCGCTTCGATGCCGAGGCCGATGGCGGCGTATTTGTAGTGGTCTTCGTCGGATGCGTACTTCTCCGCCGGCACCACCCGCAGCATCTGGTACCAGGTTTCGTAACCGATGAATCCGACCAGCAGCACCACGATCAGCGTACCGACCTTGAAGCCGTGGCTTTGCCAGCGCAACGCCCAACCTGCGCGCCATTCCCGCCAGCCGTCGCAGAGCAACGCCAAGGGCCGCGTGGCCGGCGTGGTGCCGAGGTACAGCAGGATCCCGAGGATCAGGAACATGCTCAAATCACCGAGAAACATCGGCACGAACACCGTGGCCTGGTTGCTGGTGTTGATCAGGTAAATCCAGAACGCCACGGCGATCAACCGCGACAGCACGCACAACCACGAATGCACCACGAAGCGTGGCGCGTTGAAGCCTGACGGCATGTAGAACACGCTGATGCCGACCAGCAACATGCCGGCGTTTTCCAGCCACGGATCGGAGAGTTGCGGTGGCAGGCCGAGCATCGACGTCAGCAGCGCCGGGGCGAACAGGGCCGGCAGCGCGAAGAACATATTCATCACGATGCCTAGCCAGATGAAGCGTTGGAACCAGCGGATGTAACTGTCCATATCATCCATTTCCTTGTGCATGACCCGCGAGGTGTAGCGCCTTGTAGATCGCCTTCGCGGGCAAGCCTCGCTCCTACAGGTTTTGCGTCGCTTTTGTAGGAGCGAGGCTTGCCCGCGAAGGGTTCGCCTCGGTCTACCACCTAGCCGATAGCGGTTTTCTCCAGGTGTTGCAGGATGATCGGGTACACATCGACCACCGCGTCCTTGCCGAACATGCAGTCGATGTGGCCATAGCCCGGCACCACTTGCCGGCTGTAGTTTTCCGGCCCGTGGACCTTGCACACCCGCTCATAGGTCTTGAGCGTGCTTTCTGGCAGGTAGCACTGGTTGTCCGCGCCGCTGATAAAGCAGATCGGCATGCTCAGCCGATCGAAGTGCGACATGTAGACGTCCTCACCCTTGAAGTTCACCAGATGCCCTTTGCGCACGATCAGCGCCAGGTGTTCAAAGGTCTGCATGTTCGATTCGCCGAACAATTCATGCAGGTTGTCGTGCAGGGTTTCGTTGAGGGTGTCGTGGCGGTACAGCGACGCGTACATGAAGGTGATGCGGTGGCACACCGGGTTGGTGCAGTAGCCCTGGGCCTCGATCCGCGCATAGCCGTTGAGGGCTTTGTCGTAGAGTTTGTTGAACCAGTTTTCCTTGTTGTCGGCGTAGGCCGTGAGGGATTTCACACCGATCGCATCGAGCATCCCCGGCAGGTGCAAACCGGCCTTCAGACCTGTCGCAGTGGCCACGACGGTATCCGCTGCAATCTGCGAACAGACCACCGAGCGCACACCTTGCAAGCCGGCCAGCAGCGACATGAAGAATGTCGTCGCCCCGTAGCAATGCACCACGCATTGCACGTCTTTCGCCTGGGTCGCCTGCTGGATCTGCGCGATGGCGGCCTTGAAGTCGTACTGGGCGATCTGGTCGCCATTCCATTCCTTCTTGCTCGCCGGCAGCAGGATGCTCACCCGCAAATCCAGCAGCCACACGTCGAACTCGTGCTTGCACAGGAATTCCAACAGGTTGGTCTGGATGGTGTCGGTGGAGAAAATGTTCGAGCCCACGCCCAAGCCATGCACCAGCATCACCGGGCCTTTAATGCCGCCCTGATATCGGGTCAGGCGCAGTTCGACATTGTCCTCGGTCTGGAAGAAATGCACGCTCGGTGGTGGCGCATCCAGCGGCCGTTTCAGCCGTGGGGGCGCATCCGGGTTGAAGTAGATATCGCCCGCGAACACTCCGCCATAGCTTTCCCACAGGATGCCAGCGAAGAACTTTCCGAAGCGCGCCAGCCCTTCGATGCGCTCGCGCTCGTTGCGCGCATTGAGCACTTTCATGGTAGTCATTTGCTTGGCGAAGTCGGTCGGGTGGATGTGCATCACCCCGGAACCGATCACCGCGCCGGTCTTGTCCGGACCGTTATACAACGTGACGTAGAGGGTGCTGGTGTCGTGCCAGATATTCAGCACGCCGTTGTCTTCAGGCACGGTTTTAAAGGCGCTGAAGAAATAGTCGTGACCATCCTCGGCGGTCAGTTTCATGTCGTATTTCATGTGGCGCACGCCGACCTGTTCTTCGTACTGCTCGAACAGATTGAACACACCGTTGCTGGCGGTCAGCGGCTGTGGCGACAGGCCCGGCGCGTTCAGCGTGCCGACCAGGGTCGCGGCGTGGGCCGGTTCCTTGATCATGCGGTTGAGGTCGTTGGCGGTGATGGTCAGGGTGAATTCGATCGGCGAGTTTTCCGATTCGCCGCGTTTGGCCGCTGTCTCATACAGTGGGAGATCGGTGCCTTGGGGCTGGGTGAAATCCTTGGAGAAGTAGCCCTTCATGGTTTCGGTGAACTGCACGCCAAGAGTCGGCGGCGCCACTTGTTTGCGCGGTGCCGAGGGCAGCGTGTAATCAATTGTCCAGCCGCGATCAGCCGCCAGCAGGCCCATGTTGCGCTCGCTCACCGCCGAGATAGTCAGCAGCGGATTGACCGCCAGGGACGTCGGGATCACCGCGCCGTCGGTCACGTACAAACCGGCGTACACGTCAGTGCCACTCGCACCGCTGAACACCTGGCCCTTGTGGTTGACCACGCCCTGCCCCGCGTCCTCGCCCATCACGCAACCGCCCAACGGATGGACAGAAACGATGCTGTGCTTGAGCAATTTGGTCCAGATAGGATTCTCGACCCAAATCCCGCCCAACGCCTTGGTGCTCAGGTGCAAACGTTCGTTACCAAGTTTGACGTTTTCCTGCTCGCCGACGCCCGGCCAATCGATGCGCAGCTGATCCTTGCTGTCTAGCACCATGCGACCCTTGCCGTCGTCGTGGCTCATGATCAGGTACGTCTGCATGTTGTGCAGCGCACCGTAATACGGCCCCCGCAGGAAGCTTTCGGCTTCGCGTTCCTTGTACTTCAACTGGCCGGTGAAGCTGTCGTCAGTGGCTTTGCCGATCAGTTCAGCGAACCCGGCCATGCTCGGTACCATGGGCCGGCCAAGGGCGCCGGGGATCGAGCCTTCTTCGATGACCATGCGGCTGCGCCAGTCGCCTTCGGTGCGCATGTCGATGATCGAGGTGATGCACGGGCCGACCGGCTGCAACTCCTTGGCCGGGTGCGCGCCGAAACCGATGCCGTTGATGGGCTGTTCGCAGTTATGACCGAAGCCGAGGATGTCACCGTTGCCGCTCATGTTCTCGCCGAGCTGGTTGGACGTCGACAAGCCTTTGTCCCGCGAGCGCAGGAGGATTTCGGTGGAGCCCAAGGTGCCGGCGGACACCACCACAATGTCGGCTTTGACGAACAGCGTCGGCGCCGAGAACTTCTCGCGGCCGCTGTCCAGGTATTGGAAGTGCACGATCCAGCCATCGCCGTCGCGCTCCAGATGCCGCACTTCGGCCTGGCAGAAAATCTCCGCGCCGTGGTTCCAGGCGTCCGGCAGGTAGTTCATCAGCGTGGTGTTCTTGGCCTTGTTGTTACAGCCAGAAACGCAGTCGCCGCAGTGGTTGCACGGCAGTTGCTCGACGCCGACGTGGTTGAGGTTGTTCGGCAGTTTGTCGAAGGTCACGTTGATCGGCGGTCGATAGAAATGCGCGCCTTGCTTGAGGTACTCCGCAGACTTCTTGTTGGCTTCGAGTTTCGGCAATACCGGCGACGTGTTCGGGTACGGATTGGGCTTGAGCATTTCCCGGGCCCGGGCGTAACCGTCCTTGAGCAAGGTGTCGCGATGTTCACGCACCGCCAGCGGCCAGCGCGGGTCGTCGAACACACCGGGTTCCGGTTCCAGGGCGACGTTGGCGTTGATCAGCGACGTGCCCCCGAGGCCGCACCCGACCACCACGTTTTGCTGGGCGTTGACGTGCAAGTCGAACAATCCCGTGCGCGAACCGATGTGGCCATCCGGGTCATGCACCTGCAATTCCTCGGTGGCCGCGATCATGGTGTTCGGGTACTCGCCGGGCTGCATCTCGCGGCCACGCTCCAGCAGGCAAACTCGCTTGCCGGCCCGGGACAGGCGCGAAGCCGCGATCCCGCCGCCATAGCCGGAGCCGATGACGATCACGTCGTAATGTTCCTTGATGTCGCTGATGGGCGTAGCTATCCGGGTCATGGGTCTTTCCCTCTATCAGGCAGATGGGGCAACTCTGCGGTTGCCTGCTTTCAACGGACGAACGAGTACCTGGCCACCGAACGGATTCGGCGGCAGCCAGCGGTGTTATCGAAAAGAGTCAGGCGCTATAGACGCGCACGCTGATTGGCGGCACGGCGATGGATTCGCTTGCGCAGCGAAGTCGCGGCGGCCGGGACGCAGGTCGTGCAGGGAATGGGGTGCGAGCGGTGTGTCTGGCTATCCATCACACGTTCTCCCTGAACCAGATGTGGATAAGTTGCGGCTGTCCTTGGTAACTGGTTAGTGAAGACATGCGGCAGTTTGAAGTCAAGGAAGCGCCTTAGAACTGTATGAAATCTGATCTATCGCGTTCGGCGCTATAAACGGCGTGGCTTGCAGCGTTTAGCGAACAAGTTATCCACACCTCCACCCACAGCTAATGGGGACAACTATGGGTTTTTACGAAAAGTTGATGATAAATAATCAAGAAAAACCGTGACTTATCCAGAAGCAGGGTTTGCGAGGGTGATTGGGTGTTTTTTGATCAGATGCTTGTGAGGCACGGTTTGTATGGGCTGTAGAGGATGGCGAACAGTTTATCCACAGAAGCGCCAACAGACTTTGGGGGCAACTTTGGTGTAACTGTGGAAAACCGTGGGAAGGCTTGATAAGTCGGGGTTTTCGAGGGGTTTGTTGGTGTAAAACGGTGAATTGAGTGTTTTTTGATCAGCCGCTTGATAAGCCCGGTTTGTATGGCCTGTAGCGGACAGCGAACATCTTATCCACAGAAGCGCCAACAGAGATTGGGGGCAACTATTAAACTTATCCTCGGGAAAAAGCTCGAAAAAACCGTGGGTTAGGCTGGTTGTTTTTTGTACGAAGGCTTGCAGGGCTTGGTTTGTATGGGGTGTAGCGAGGGGTGAACATGTTATCCACAGAAGTGATAACAGGGATTGTGTATAAATCGTAAAAGCCTCTGTAGGAGCGAAGCTTGCTCGCGAAAGCGGTATATCAGGCAACAATGATGTTGAATGTCTGTCCGTCATCGCGAGCAAGCTCGCTCCCACAGGAGTTCTATGTCGATAACAAATGGTGTGCACACCGCCTGTCCATTGTGGGAGCGAGCTTGCTCGCGATAGCGGTAGGTCGGGCGACATCGATGTTGAACGTGACGGCCTCTTCGCGAGCAAGCTTTGCTCCTACAGGGGGTTTGGTTCGGCTTTACGGGCGATACATCAGATACGCCTCCCCCGTCACCCGAATCATCGGAAGCGGCGTGATCTGGCAGGTATCCACAACCCGGAACCCATGCCGCTCATAGAACCGCCGCGCACCGGTGTTGGCGGCGTAGTCGATCAGGCTCAGGCCATTGAGCCCCAGCTGATTGGCGCGGTCGTAGGCGTAGGCGAGGAATTGCTGGCCCAGGCCCTGATTGCGCCAGCCTTCATGCAGGGCCAGGCTCGAGATATATAGGGTGTCGGGGATTTCCATCGTGGCGTACGGCGCCAGCACCGGATCGGTCACGGGAGCCGCCTCGGGATCATGGCGCATGACGTAGCTGTGCAGCATGCCGACCACGTTGCCCTCGGCCTCAGCGATCAGGCAGTTCTGATAAGAGAAATCCACATCGTCACGGGCGTAGCGACTGGCGCCGACATCCAACAGATCCTGGCCAGGCTGGGCCAGTTGACTCCAGATGTAATCCGCCGCGCCTTCTGATGAAATCTGAAACAAGCGAGCAATCTCCCACGCATCCGAGCGCAGGGCCGAACGAAATTCCACAGCCATTGTTTTCCCCCTGTGGGAGCGAGCCTGCTCGCGAAGGCGGACTGACATTCAACATTGATGTCAGCTGACACACCGCTTTCGCGAGCAAGCCCGCTCCCACATTTTTTTGATTAGCGGACGACGCCTTCTTCAATCAGCAACTTGAGAATCGCCTCAGCCCCCGCCTGCGCCGTCACGCCTTTGAGCACTTGCCCACCGCCGCCACTGGCCTTGGCCGTCGCGGCTTTCATGCGATCGGCGCCGCTTTTGGCCTTGATCACTTTCAGGCGCTTAGGCCGAGGCTTGGCCGGTTGCAGGGTCGCGACCGCCAGCAATTCATCGTCGATGACTTCGACTTCATCCGCCTGCAACACTCCACGCCGAGCCGGGCCATAAGCACTTTGCCGAGGCTTCGGCGCTGCGTTATCCACAGTCGCCAAGAACGGCAACCGGACCTTCAAGCGACGCCGCTGACCACGAGGCAAGGCTTGCAACACCAGGGCCGAATTACCGTCGATGGATTCGACCTGAGCCAACCCCACCACCAGCGGCCAGCCGAGGCTTTCCGCCAACAGGAACGGCAACATGCCCGAGCCTTCGCCGGTTTCCGCCTGGCTACCAGTGAGCACCACTTGAGCCCCGGCGTCGCGCAAATAAGCGGTCAACGCCGGCAATGCGTCGGCGCCTTCCGGTTGTTCCAGCACATGCAGTTGTTCCAGGCCCATGCCCAGATAGGCACGCAGCGCCGGTTCCGCAACGTCGCCGGCATGCAGCACTTGCAGGTTATCCCCAGCCAGTTGCAGGCCCAGTTCCACGGCGCGCGCGTCCTGCTCGGCGCGGCGTGGCCGGCCGGAGGTCGGGTGGGCGCCGATGGACACCAGGCTGATGACGTTCGTACTCATGAGCTTTTCCTTCCCTTAAGCCGCATCGCGCTTGGCGTCGTTGCGATAAGCCGCCATCGCATCGATCAAGGCTTGAAGAATCTCGGCACTCTCGCCGATCACCGACAGGTCGGCCCGTTTGATCATGTCGCAGCCAGGATCGAGGTTGATCGCCACCACCTTGTCGCAGGCACCGATGCCTTGCAGGTGCTGGATCGCCCCGGAAATCCCCACGGCCACGTAGACCCGTGCGGTGACCCAGGTGCCAGACGCGCCGACCTGACGGTCGCGAGCCATGAAACCATCGTCCACCGCCACCCGCGATGCACCTTCGGTCGCGCCCAACGCTTCGGCGGTCCTGTGGAAAAGTCCCCAGTCCTTGACCCCGTTGCCGCCGGAGAAGATGAATTCCGCTTCGGCCATCGGAATCGCCGCCGGGTCCACCGCCACCGCGCCCAAATCCTCGATGCGCGACAGGCTGCGCACCACGGCTGTGGATAACTCCACGGGCAAGGCTTCGTGGCGGGTTTCGCTGACCGGCTCGGCACACTCGACGGCGGCCAGGATCAAACGTGCAACCGGGCGGGCAAGGTCTTGCAAGCCAGCGCCGGCACGGCCGATGCATTCCTGATCCTTGACCTGCCAGACCCGTGTGGCCGGGCGTTCGCCCAGTGCCGCGGCAAAGCGCCGACCGAGTTCACCGCCACCGCTGCGACTGTCCGGCAGCAACCAGTGACGCGGGTTGAACTGGTTATCCACAGCCCGCAGGCCCTGGACCCGTTGTTCCGGTGCATAACCGTTGAATTGATCGCCCTCCAGTACCAGCAAGCGATCGACACCGGCGGTGGCGAAGGCATTTTCCTTGTGTTCGCCGAAGACCACGGCCAACACCGCACCGTCCTTGCCGGCCAGTTGATGCGCCAGGCCGAGCAAGTCGCGGTCATGGCTGCTCAAGCGGCCGCCGACCATGTCCGGCACCACGCTGATGTAAAACGCCGGTGCGGCCACTTGATGCAGCGGCAATTGCACTTCAACAGCGGCCGAGCGTTTGGTTGCCCCGCCCTGCTGCGCGCCACTGCGGTCGATCCGCTTGATGCCATTGGGGCCGATAAATCCGATGCCATGCAGGTTTTTGCGGATGACGCCGTTCGGCCCCATCCAGCTGTGTTGCGCCGGTTGCATCGCCGCGTGCAGCGGGTGCAAGCGGTTACGGGCAATCCATTCGGCGCGGGGGTCGCGGCGGATAATGTCGCTCATCAGTGGGCCTCCGCAGGTTCACGTTTGGCCGGGGTGTTTGGCTTGCTCGGTGCAGCGTCTTCGAGCAAAGCGTCGGCCACCAGTTCGGCGATGTCCTTGATCAGCGGACGGGGTTCGATCACGCCTTCGAGCATCGCGGTGCATTGCGGGCAACCCACGGCCACCAGTTCAGCACCGGTTTCGCGAATGTCGTCCATGCGCATGTCGGGGATCCGCTGCTTGCCCGGAATGTCGGTGATCGGCGCCCCGCCACCACCGCCGCAGCAGCGCGAGCGGAAACCGGAGCGTTGCATTTCCTTCACTTCTATCCCGAGGGCCCGCAGTACCTCGCGCGGTGCCTCGTATTCACCGTTGTAGCGACCGAGGTAGCACGGATCGTGATACGTCACGCTACTGCCTTTGTGCTGGCCAAGATTCAGGGCGCCAGCGCCGATGATTTCCGCCATGTAGGTGCTGTGGTGCTGCACGAGGTAGTTGCCGTCGAAGGACCCATACTCGTTTTTCAGCACATGGAAGCTGTGCGGGTCGCAGGTAACGATGCGGTTGAAGCTGTACTTGGCCAGGGTCTGGATGTTGCGCTTGGCCAACAGCTGGAACGTTGCTTCATCGCCCAGGCGTCGGGCCACGTCACCGCTGTCGCGTTCTTCAAGACCGAGCACCGCAAAGTCGACTTTGGCCGCTTTCAGCACTTTGACGAAGGCGCGCAGGGTGCGCTGGTTGCGCATGTCGAAAGCACCGTCGCCAACCCAGAACAGCACGTCGACGGACTTCTTCTCGCTCATCAACGTGAGGTTCAGGTCCGCCGCCCAGTTCATCCGCCCGCCCGGCGCAAAGCCGCCCGGGTTGTCGGTGGCGATCAGGTTTTCCAGGACTTCGGCGCCCTTGTTCGGGGTCGCGCCTTTTTCCAAGGTCAGGTGACGGCGCATGTCGACGATGGCATCGACGTGCTCGATCATCATCGGGCATTCCTCGACGCAGGCGCGGCAAGTGGTGCAGGACCACAGGGTTTCAGCGTCGACCAGACCGTTGACGATCGGTTGATGCGGATTACCGGCGTGTTCGCCAATTGCCTTTCCTGGGTACGGACTGCCGGCGAACTTGGCGTCGGTGCCGCCAGCGAGGCCGACCACCATGTCTTGAATCAGTTTTTTCGGGTTCAGCGGCTGGCCGGCGGCGAAGGCCGGGCAGGCGGCTTCGCATTTACCGCACTGCACGCAGGCGTCGAAGCCGAGCAGTTGGTTCCAAGTGAAATCCTTGGGTTTTTCCACACCCAATGGCGCGGTTGGATCGTTGAGGTCGAGAGGTTTCAAACCGGTGGAACGACCACCGCCAAAACGTTCGGCGCGACGGTGCCAGGCCAGGTGCAAAGCACCGGCGAAGGCGTGCTTCATCGGCCCGCCCCAGGTCATGCCGAAGAACAATTCGCTAACGCCCCACAGCACACCGACGCCGAGGATCGCAGCCACTACCCAACCGCCGAAGTTTTCCGGAAGGATGCCGGCGACCGGCAGGGTCAACAGGAAGAAGCTCGCCGAGAACGCCAAAAGGCTTTTCGGCAGACGCATCCACGGCCCTTTGGAGAGGCGAGCCGGGGGATTGCGACGACGCAGGAACATGAAAATCGCACCGACGAACATCACCGCCGAAGCAATCAACAGCGCAAAGCCGAGAATTCGACTGTGCAGGCCAAAACCGTGCACCAGTATCGCCAGCACGATAGACGCCACCGCACCGCCAGCCGTGGCGACGTGGGTGTTGGCGATGTATTTGTCCCGCGCCACCACATGGTGCAAATCGACCATGTAGCGCTTGGGCATGGCGAACAGGCCGCCGATCAGGTCGACCTTCGAGGCACGGCCCCGGCGCCACATAGCCACCCGCCGCAACGCGCCGAGGACAGCGAGGCCCAGGGCAGCGAACAACAGGATTGGAAGAAGGGTGTTCAACATGGTGGAGCTCCCAAAGACCTCGGGGTCTTGCAGGCCAAACTACCTGGATGCCTTGCTCGATCCCCTGTAGGAGCGAGGCTTGCCCGCGAAGGCGATGGATCAGCCGACATCAATGTTGAATGTCAGGACGCCTTCGCGGGCAAGCCTCGCTCCTACAGGGTTATCCACAAGCTCTTAGAAATCCTTGCACAACCGCAGCGCGTCATAGATCGCCGCGTGGGTGTTGCGCTGGGCCACGCAGTCGCCGATGCGGAACAGCAAGTAGCCGTCACCCGCCTGGCTCAGCGATGGCTGCGGCTTGATCGCGAACAAGGCTTCGATGTCCATCTGGCCCTTGTTGCGCGACGCTTCCTTCAGCGCGTAATAGATTTCTTCGTCCGGACGCACGCCGTTTTCGACGACGACCTGGTCCACCACCCGCTCCTCTTTGGCGCCGGTGTATTCGTTTTCCAGCACCGCCACCAACTTGTCGCCTTCGCGGTAGACCTTCTCCAGCATCATGTCGCCGGTCATGATCACTTCTTTCGGGTACATGCTGCGGTAGTAGGTCGGGAACGACGTACCACCGATGGCTACGCCCGGCTTGATGTCGTCGGTGACGATCTCGACCTGGCTGCCCTTGTCGGCGAGGAAGTCCGCGGTGGACATCCCGGTGAATTCGCAAATGGTGTCGTAGACCAGCACGTTCTTGCCCGGCGCAACCTTGCCGTCAAGGATGTCCCAGCTGCTGACCACCAGACCTTCAGCCGCGCCCCAGTGCTCGTTCTGCTCCAGGAATGGATGACCGCCAACCGCGAGCACCACCACATCCGGACGCAGGTCGAGAATGGTCGCCGCATCGGCCGCCACGCCTAGGCGCAGGTCGACTTTCAGACGCGCCAGCTCCAGTTGGAACCAGCGGGTGATACCGGCGATCTGGTCCCGTTGCGGGGCTTTCGAGGCGGTAGTGATCTGCCCGCCGATAAATTCTTTCTTCTCGAACAGGGTCACGTCGTGGCCACGCTCGGCAGACACGCGAGCCGCTTCCATCCCCGCAGGACCGGCACCGACCACCACGACTTTGCGTTTCACACCGGTCGACTTCTCGATGATGTGCGGCACACCCATGTATTCACGAGAGGTGGCGGCGTTCTGGATGCACAGCACGTCCAGGCCTTGGTACTGACGGTCGATGCAGTAGTTAGCGCCGACGCATTGTTTGATCTGGTCAACCTGGCCCATTTTGATCTTGGCGATCAGGTGCGGGTCGGCGATATGGGCGCGGGTCATGCCGACCATGTCCACGTAGCCGCCTTCCAGGATGCGGGTCGCCTGGTTCGGGTCCTTGATGTTCTGTGCGTGCAGCACCGGAGCCTTGACCACTTCCTTGATACCGGCGGCCAAGTGCAGGAATGGCTCCGGTGGATAACTCATGTTCGGGATAACGTTGGCCAGGGTGTTGTGGGTGTCGCAACCCGAGCCGACCACGCCGATGAAGTCGATCATGCCGGTGTCGTCGTAGTACTTGGCGATCTGCTTCATGTCTTCGTGGGACAAGCCGTCCGGGTGGAACTCGTCACCGCACAGACGGATGCCAACGCAGAAATCCGGGCCGACTTCCGCCCGCACAGCCTTCAATACTTCCAGGCCGAATCGCATGCGGTTCTCGAAGCTGCCGCCCCATTCGTCGGTACGTTTGTTGACTCGCGGGCTCCAGAACTGATCGATCATGTGCTGGTGCACTGCCGACAGTTCAACGCCATCGAGGCCACCGGCCTTGGCGCGCGCAGCGGCGCTGGCGTAGTTGCCGATCACCCGCCAGATTTCTTCCGGCTCGATGGTTTTGCAGGTCGCGCGGTGCACCGGTTCACGGATGCCCGATGGCGACAGCAGGGTTGGCCAATGCTCGCCGTCCCAACGCGAGCGTCGGCCCATGTGGGTAATCTGGATCATGATCTTGGCGCCATGCTTGTGCATGGCGTCGGCCAGGTTCTGGAAGTGCGGAATGATCCGGTCATCGGCCAGGTTGACCGACTTCCACCAGCCTTGCGGGCTGTCGATGGCCACGCTGGAGGAACCGCCGCAAATCGCCAGGCCGATCCCGCCCTTGGCTTTCTCTTCGTAATACTTGACGTACCGGTCGGTGGTCATGCCGCCGTCGGTGGCATACACCTCGGCGTGCGCGGTGCTGAGCACGCGGTTGCGGATGGTCAGTTTGCCGATCTGGATCGGCTGGAACATTGCTTCGAAAGCCATGGCGGGTTCCTCGACTTACAACGGCTTGACGGTGAACAGGCCGTCGTCGTGGCCTTCTTCGGAGCCACCGTAGACTTGCTCGGCAACGGTGCGAATCTTGCTGCCGCGAGCCTCAAGAATCTGGTCCATGGCGCCGGCAAACCAACCGGTAAACATGTAGTCGACCTTGCGCCCGACCTTGCCGTACACGTAGACGAACGCCGAGTGTTCGAGCTTGACGCTGGCGGTGCCTTTATCTAGGTCGATGTCCTGGATCTTGAACAGGCCCCAGCCGCGCTGCGACAGGCGCTTCATGTAGTGTTCGAACACCGCAATGCCTTCCAGGCCGTGGCATTCAGCTTCTTTTTCACACCAGTGCCAGGCGGATTTGTAGCCGGCCTTGTAGAGGATCTCGGCGTAGGCTTCGGCGCCCAGCACTTCCTCGATGCCCATGTGGTTGTTGACGAAGAAGTGACGCGGTACATACAGCATCGGCAGGGCGTCGGAGGTCCAGACACCGGTTTCGCTGTCGACTTCGATTGGCAATTGCGGGGCGATCTTGGCCATGGAAACTTAACTCCAGAAAATTCGTTATGTTGGTGTGCCGTAGCATCCGTAGCAGCTGCCGAGCCTGCGAGGCTGCGTTGGGCTGCGAAGCGGCCCCCGAGGGCGGTCCTGCGGACCGCAACGCAGCCTCGTGCCTCGGCAGCTGCTACAAGGGATCGTTATTTATTCGCCCCAGACGTCCTTGAGGACATTGACCCAGTTCTCGCCCATGATCTTGCGCACGACTCGCTCGGAGTGGCCGCGCTTGAGCAGGGTTTCGGTCAGGTTCGGGAACTCGCCGACGGTGCGGATGCCCAGCGGGTTGATGATCTTGCCGAAGCTGGTCAGGCGGCGGGCGTAGCCCTTGTCATGGGTCAGGTATTCGAAGAAGTCCTGGCCATGGCCCTGGGTGAAGTCGGTGCCGATGCCGATGGCATCTTCGCCGACGATGTTCATGGTGTATTCGATGGCTTCGGCGTAGTCGTCGATGGTCGAATCGATGCCCTTGGCCAGGAACGGCGCGAACATGGTCACGCCAACGAAACCGCCGTGATCGGCGATGAACTTCAGTTCTTCATCGGATTTGTTGCGCGGGTGAATTTTCAGGCCCGACGGCAGGCAGTGGGAGTAGCACACTGGTTTCTTGGATTCGAGGATGACTTCCTCGGAAGTTTTCGAACCCACGTGGGACAAGTCGCACATGACGCCAACGCGGTTCATCTCGGCGACGATTTCACGACCGAAGCCCGACAGGCCGCCGTCGCGCTCATAGCAACCGGTGCCGACCAGGTTTTGGGTGTTGTAGCACATCTGCACAATACCGACGCCGAGCTGCTTGAACACCTCGACATAGCCGATCTGGTCTTCAAACGCGTGGGCATTCTGGAAGCCGAAGAGGATGCCGGTCTTGCCCTGCTCCTTCGCCTTGCGGATATCGGCGGTGGTCCGCACCGGAATCACCAGGTCGCTGTTCTCGCGGATCAGCTTCTGGCTGGCAGCAATGTTGTTGACGGTGGCCTGGAAACCCTCCCACACCGACACGGTGCAGTTGGCCGCGGTCAGACCGCCCTTGCGCATGTCTTCAAACAGCTCGCGGTTCCACTTGGCGATAATCAGCCCGTCGATAACGATGCTGTCGGCGTGCAATTCGGCTGGGCTCATCAGGCTGTCCCCTATTAGCGATTCATGCGCCGAATCGTGTGCCGGCGCTTTGGGGCCAGCATATGCCTGAGGACCGGGGCAGCCGGGTGCAAAAACGACAGGGGGTTTGCCGAAAGCGTCAATCCGCGACAAAGGGTCGTCGCCGCGACCGATCACGCACCTGTTCAAGGGCCTGCGCATGCGCCAGAATTCGGCGCATCAATGGATGCTTACTGGATTTAGGGCGACTCAATGAAATCGATCTTCCTGGCTTTGGCACTGATAGCGACCGGCGTACAGGCGGCTGAAGAGTCCGACAACAACCCCTGCGATGCCGTCGAAAACGACGTCCAGACCCTGGAATGCTCGGCCTACAGCAGAACCACCGCCGAAGATCTGCTTAAAGAAAACTACCAGGGCCTGAACGAGCGCCTGCAGTCGGTTTACGGCAAAAACAAGGCGCAATTGAGCGACATCACCGAAAAACTCAAGGTTGCCCAGCAGCAGTGGCTGAAGACCCGGGATGCGGATTGCGCGGTGGAGGCCTTCCCGGCGACGAGCGGTAGCAAGGCGTTCACCATTGCGCAGAATGATTGTGTGGCGCGGATGAGTGATGAGCGGTCGGAGTTTTTGGAGTCGATTTCGCAGGAGTGAGGCTGTAATGGAAAACAATATGATCCCCCACGAAGTAGTCATCCGTATCGTCAACGGCGCGCTCCCGGTTCAGGCCTGGCGTGAATACCTGAATCTTACTCAGGATGAAGTTGCCGAACGCATGGGCGTTTCGCAATCGGCCTTTGCCGAGCTAGAAAGCGTTTCGAAGCCCCGCAAGCAAACCCGCGAGAAGATTGCAGCAGTATTTGGCATCAACGCCGATCAGCTTGAGTTGTAAGCTCTCCGCCATCAGCTCGTTAAGGAATATCCAATGAACATCTGCGGCATCGAAATCAAAGGCAACGAAGCGATCATCGCCGTGGCCTCGCTTGACGGTCAGGCGCTTAGCCACGTCGCCCTGGCCACCAAGAAAATCGCCCTGGACGATGACGACGAGGCTGCCAACGTCAAGGTCTTCGCCGCTCAGGTTGCATCGTTTGTGCGTGAGAATTCCATTGACCGGATTGCGATCAAGAAGCGCAGCAAGAAGGGTGAGTTCGCCGGTGGGCCGACGACGTTCAAGATCGAGGGGATTTTTCAGTTGCTGGAGAATTGCGAGGTGACGCTGTTGTCGCCGCAGACGATCAATGCCCAGGCCAAAAAGCACAATTTTGAACTACCGGGGACGCTGAACAAGTATCAGCATGAGGCTTATAAAGCGGCGTGTTCTGCCCTGGTGAAGAAATAACGTCATACCACTTGTAGGAGCGAGGCTTGCCCGCGAAGACGGCGTGTCAGGCGACGGTGATGTTGAATGTGCCGGCCTCTTCGCGGGCAAGCCTCGCTCCTACGGGTGTACCTTTTGGCTTTGTCGGCGGTCTTCTCGCGGACACCGCTCAAACCGCGCCCGATAGCTGCGGGTGAAATACGACGGTGATTCAAACCCGCACGCGATGCTCACTTCCAGCACGCTCATGTCGGTCTGACGCAGCAATTGCCGCGCTTTCTCCAGGCGTAATCGCAGGTAGAAATTGCTCGGTGTATCGTTCAGGTGCAACCGAAACAAACGCTCCAACTGCCGTCGGGTGACTTTGATCGACTCCGCCAGTTCCAGCGTACTCAACGGCGGTTCGCTGTGCTGTTCCATCTCCCCAATCACGTGCACCAGCTTCTTGTTGCTGATGCCATAGCGCGTGGCGACTTCCATGCGTTGGTGGTCTTTGCGCGGGCGGATGCGGCCGAGTACGAATTGTTCGCTGACCTGGATCGCCAGTTCCGGGCCGTGGGCCTGGCCGATCAGGTCGAGCATCAGGTCGATGGAGGCGGTGCCGCCCGCCGAGGTGATGCGGCGGCGGTCGATCTCGAACAGCTCTTGGGTGACGCTGAGCTGTGGATAGGATTCCTTGAACGCGTCGATGGCTTCCCAGTGCAGGGTCAGGCGATGGCCGTCGAGCAGGCCGGCTTCGGCAAGAACGAAGCTGCCGGTGTCGATGGCTCCAAGGGTCACGCCTTCGTTGTCCAGCCGACGCAGCCAGTGTTCCAGCGCCGGGGTGGCGAATTTCAGCGGTTCGAAACCGGCGACCACCAACAGCGTCGCACCTTTCTTTAACGGTTCCAGTGCCGCGTCGGCGTTGACCGACATGCCGTTGCTGGCCAACACCGCGCCGCCATCGGCGCTCAGCACATGCCAGCGATACAGCTCGCCGCGAAAGCGATTGGCGACCCGCAGCGGCTCGATGGCCGAGATAAAACCGATGGCCGAGAAACCCGGCATCAACATGAAGTAGAAATCCTGGGACATGGAGCGCACTCGACTGGCGGGGAACGTGAGGGCGGGTAGCGTGTGGACGTTGATACGCCACTTGTCGATGGCATTCAAGGGGGCAGGTCGCTGCAGTGCAAGAGCTGGTCGCCGCAGTGCGCTTTAACGGGGGCATTGGTGCGTAACTTGGTCATCACCGGCGCACGAAGACACCGGAACCCACAATAACGACCTGCCGAGGACCCCACCATGAAACGACTGATCAGCAGCTGTGTTCTTGCACTCAGCGGTACCGCTTTGTTGAGCGCCAATGTCATGGCCGCCGACCCCGCCGCGTGCCAGAACGTGCGCATGGGTGTAGTGAACTGGACCGATGTGATCGCCACCAGCGCCATGACTCAGGTATTGCTCGACGGCCTCGGCTACAACACCAAACAAACCAGCGCGTCCCAGCAAATCATCTTCGCCGGGATCCGCGACCAGCGCCTGGACATGTTCCTCGGTTACTGGAACCCGCTGATGACCCAGACCATCACCCCGTTCGTCGATGGCAAGCAGGTCAAAGTGCTTGAAGCGCCAAGCCTGAAAGACGCCCGCGCCACCCTCGCCGTGCCGACTTACCTCGCCGACAAGGGCCTGAAAACCTTCGCCGACATCGCCAAGTTCGAGAAAGAACTGGGCGGCAAGATCTACGGCATCGAGCCTGGCTCGGGCGCCAATACCCAAATCAAGGACATGATCGCCAAGAACCAGTTTGGCCTCGGCAAATTCCAGTTGGTCGAGTCCAGTGAAGCCGGGATGCTTTCGGCCGTCACTCGCGCCACCAAGCGCAACGAAGCGATCGTGTTCTTCGGCTGGGCGCCGCACCCGATGAACGTCAACGTGAAAATGACCTACCTCACCGGCAGCGAAGACGCCCTGGGCCCGAATGAAGGCATGGCCACGGTCTGGACCGTCACCGCGCCGAACTACGCACAGCAATGCCCGAACGTCAGCCGCTTGCTCAGCAACCTGACCTACACCGCCGAAGACGAGAGCCGGATGATGCAGCCGCTGCTGGATCACAAGGACGCCTTCGAATCCGCCAAGCAATGGCTCAAGGATCACCCGCAAGACAAGCAACGCTGGCTCGAAGGTGTGACCACATTCGATGGCAAACCAGCGGCTGAAAACCTGCAATTGACCAGTAAATAAACCCGAAATAAACCACCGACTCGCAGCCCTGTATGGGCTGCGGACGGCTAAATCACGCCTGCAAGGAACCGCCAAATGAACCACGACGTCATCATCACCTGCGCACTCACCGGTGCTGGCGACACGACCGCCAGAAGCCCACATGTGCCGGTCACCCCGAAACAAATCGCAGCCGCCGCCGTGGAAGCCGCCAAGGCTGGCGCCACCGTGGTCCACTGCCACGTTCGCGATCCCGAAACCGGTAAGTTCAGCCGTGACGTCGCGCTGTACCGCGAAGTGATGGAGCGTATCCGCGAGGCGGACGTGGACATCATCGTCAACCTCACCGCTGGCATGGGCGGCGACCTGGAAATCGGCGCTGGCGAGAACCCGATGGAGTTCGGCCCGAACACCGACTTGGTCGGCCCGCTGACCCGTCTGGCCCACGTTGAAGAATTGCTGCCGGAAATCTGCACCCTGGATTGCGGCACCCTGAACTTCGGCGATGGCGACACGATTTACGTGTCCACCCCGGCCCAGCTGCGCGCTGGCGCCAAACGCATTCAAGAGCTAGGTGTGAAGGCCGAGCTGGAAATCTTCGACACCGGTCACCTGTGGTTCGCCAAGCAGATGATCAAGGAAGGCTTGCTCGATAACCCGCTTTTCCAACTGTGCCTGGGCATCCCGTGGGGCGCGCCGGCCGATACCACCACCATGAAAGCCATGGTCGACAACCTGCCAGCCGACGCGGTCTGGGCCGGGTTCGGTATCGGCCGCATGCAAATGCCGATGGCCGCGCAAGCGGTGCTGCTCGGCGGCAACGTGCGGGTCGGTCTGGAAGACAACCTGTGGCTGGACAAAGGCGTACTGGCGACCAACGGCCAACTGGTCGAACGCGCCAGCGAAATCCTCAGCCGCCTCGGTGCGCGCGTTCTGACCCCAGCCGAAGGCCGGGCAAAAATGGGCCTGACCAAGCGCGGTTAACCCACACGTAAAACTCTGTAGGAGCGAGGCTTGTGTGGCGAGGGGGCTTGCCCCCGTTCGGCTGCGAAGCAGTCGTAAATCATCGCATGCAGTGTGCCAGGCACACCGAAATTGCAGGATTTGGGGCCGCTGCGCGACCCAACGGGGGCAAGCCCCCTCGCCACAAAGGTTCGGCCCACAAGGGATCACCAAAATTATTCAGGAAGTCGCCATGAGCTTTATCACCGAAATCAAAACCTTCGCCGCGCTGGGCAGCGGTGTCATCGGCAGTGGTTGGGTCTCCCGCGCCCTCGCCCATGGCCTCGACGTGGTGGCCTGGGACCCGGCGCCCGGTGCCGAAGCGGCGCTGCGCAAGCGGGTCGCGAATGCCTGGGGCGCGCTGGAGAAACAAGGCCTGGCGCCCGGCGCTTCGCAAGATCGCCTGCGCTTTGTCGCGACCATCGAAGAATGCGTGCGCGATGCGGATTTCATCCAGGAAAGCGCCCCGGAACGCCTCGAACTGAAACTCGAACTGCACGGCAAAATCAGCGCGGCGGCCAAGCCCAATGCCCTGATCGGCTCCAGCACCTCGGGGCTGTTGCCGAGCGAGTTCTACGAAGGGTCGACCCACCCGGAACGCTGCGTGGTCGGGCACCCGTTCAACCCGGTTTACTTGCTGCCATTGGTGGAAGTGGTCGGCGGCAAGAACACCGCGCCGGAAGCCATTCAAGCGGCGATAAAAGTCTACGAATCCTTGGGCATGCGTCCGTTGCACGTGCGCAAGGAAGTGCCGGGGTTTATCGCCGACCGTTTGCTCGAAGCGCTGTGGCGTGAAGCGCTGCACCTGGTCAACGATGGTGTGGCGACCACCGGTGAAATCGACGATGCGATTCGCTTTGGCGCGGGGCTGCGTTGGTCGTTCATGGGCACTTTCCTGACCTACACCCTGGCCGGTGGCGACGCGGGTATGCGGCACTTCATGGCGCAATTCGGGCCAGCATTGCAGTTGCCTTGGACCTATTTGCCAGCGCCGGAACTGACTGACAAGTTGATCGATGATGTGGTGGATGGCACCAGTGATCAGTTGGGCACGCATAGCATCTCGGCGCTGGAGCGCTATCGTGATGATTGCCTGCTGGCGGTGCTGGAAGCGGTGAAAACCACCAAAGAGAAGCATGGGATGGCGTTTGCCGACTAAGCGCTGCTAACCCCTGTAGGAGCGAGGCTTGCCCGCGAAGAGGCCGGTACATCCGACGGATCTCTACGGCAGGAATACCGCCTTCGCGGGCAAGCCTCGCTCCTACAGGGTCTCAACCATTTTCGGATGTGACGACATGCCCACCATCACCACCTACCAAACCAAAATCATCCCCGACTGGGTCGATTACAACGGCCACCTGCGCGATGCCTTCTACCTGTTGATTTTCAGCTACGCCACTGACGCCCTGATGGATCGCCTCGGCATGGACAGCAACAACCGCGAAGCAAGCGGCAACTCGCTGTTCACCCTCGAACTGCACCTCAACTACCTGCACGAAGTGAAGCTCGACGCCGACGTCGAAGTGCATACGCAGATCATCGCCCACGACAGCAAACGCCTGCACCTCTACCACAGCCTGCACCTGGTGGGCGGTGACAAAGAGTTGGCCGGCAACGAGCAAATGCTGCTGCACGTCGACCTCGCCGGGCCGCGCTCAGCGCCGTTCAGCGAAGACACCTTGAGCAAGCTGCAAGCCATCGTCGCCGAACAAACCGACCTGCCTACCCCCGACTACGTTGGCCGAGTGATCGCACTGCCCCCAAAAAAATAATAAGGAGATCGCCATGAACACCGCCGCCGCTTTTGCCGACTTCCGCACCTATCCGTTGATCAGCGCGTTAACCGCCGTGCAAACCCTGGCGGATCAAGTTCAAGTGACGTGGGCCGATGGTCGCGTCAGCCCCTTTCATCACCAATGGCTGCGGGACAACTGCCCGTGCCCGTTGTGTGTCTACAGCGTCACCCGCGAACAAGTGCTGGAAATCGTCGATGTCGCTGAAGACCTGACACCCAGCGCCGCGCTTCTCGACGCCGACGGCTGCCTGCATATTGACTGGCAGGATGGCCACCTCAGCCGCTTCGATCCGGGCTGGTTGCGAGCGCATGCCTACGACGACGAATCCCGCGCCGAACGGCGTGCGGCCAAACCGAAATCCCTGCTTTGGAACAGTGATCTGAAGTTGCCTGTGTTCGACTATCAAGCCCTGATGAACGACAACCACGCCTTGCTGCAATGGTTGCTCGCGGTGCGGGATATCGGCCTGACCCAGGTTCGCGGCGTGCCCACCGAACCCGGCTCGTTGAAGCTGATCGCCCAGCGGATTTCCTTTATCCGCGAGAGCAATTTTGGCGTGCTGTTCAACGTGCAATCCAAGGCTGACGCCGACAGCAACGCCTACACCGCCTTCAACTTGCCGTTGCACAGCGATTTGCCGACCCGAGAGTTGCAACCGGGGCTGCAATTCCTGCATTGCCTGGTCAATGACGCTGAGGGTGGCGAGAGTATTTTCGTCGACGGGTTTGCCATTGCCGAGGCGCTGCGGGTGGAAAGTCCGGAGTCGTTCCAGGCCTTGTGCGAAATCCCCGTGGAATTCCGCAACAAGGACCGCCACAGCGACTACCGCTGCCTGGCGCCGATCATCGCCCTGGATGTGCTGGGGCAGGTGTCGGAGATCCGCATGGCGAACTTTCTGCGGGGTCCGTTTGATGCGTCGATCGAGGATATGCCCAAGCTCTATCGGGCGTATCGACGGTTTATTGCCATGACCCGCGAAGCGCGGTTTCGGTTGATGACGCGGCTTAATCCGGGGGAGTTGTGGTGCTTCGATAACCGCCGCACCTTGCATGCGCGTAATGCGTTTGATCCGGCCACTGGCGCCCGGCATTTCCAGGGGTGTTATGTAGATCGGGATGAGTTGTTGTCGCGGATTTTGGTGTTGCAACGGTAAACCGCGTCATCGTTCTTCGCGGGCAAGCCTCGCTCCTACAGAGGTATGCGAACCCCTGTAGGAGCGAGCGATGCGGCGACCCGACTTGCCCGCGAAGGCGTCAGCCCAGCCAACACATTCCTCCCTGATCCCCAGACAAAAAAAAGCCCCGATCAAGCCGTGACAGGATCGAGGCACAAGGTACTGTTGAGGAGCCGTTGCGCGAGGGTGACCAAACCATCGTGTAGCCAGCTGAATCCAGTGTGCCCACTCCCCTGCTTGGCAAGTTAGCCGAAAGCGACCTGTTCATAGGTATCGCGGCCATTGCGACAAATCGTCCTTGCCGCCATCCCGTACCCCTACGAGAATCGATCCACGACACCGTTCCCTGAAGAAGGATTGCGTCATGATGTACGCCGATTTGATTGACCAGGAAGACCTGTTGGGCCAGCTGAAATCATTGGGCTTTCCAATACCGACCGGTGCCACGGCCGAGCAGGCTTGCGAGTGTGCCGTGCGGGGTTTGAACGATGAGCGGGCGATAGTGCTGCGCACGATGGTCAAGCAGATGTACACCAGCAGCGCGACCATCCTGCCGGCGGTGCGCCAGGCGATCGACAGGCAATTGTTGCCGGCGCTGGCGGAGTATCAGCAGAGTCGTAGCGCCTAAGCGGACGCCTTCGCGGGCAAGCCTCGCTCCTACAGGGTTGGCGTCGTATCGAAGAATCGCGATCGACACAAAACCCGTAGGAGCGAGGCTTGCCCGCGAATGAAGGCCCCTCGATCTAGAGCCTTACGCTAGCAAACGTCGACTCATTACGCGCCTGACTCAACGCCGACAACGGCCCGGACAACGGCGACAGCACCAACGCTTGCGGCAACGGCATCATCGCTACCTGTTGCGTGGTGTTCGACCCTACGCGCTCGTCACGCGGCGGAATGCCGAAGTATTCGCGGTAGCACTTGGAGAAGTGCGGCGTGGACACGAAACCGCACACCGACGCCACTTCGATGATCGACATCGGCGTTTGCTTGAGCAACTGCCGGGCACGGATCAGGCGCAACTTGAGGTAGTAGCGCGACGGCGAGCAGTGCAGGTATTTCTGGAACAGCCGCTCCAGCTGACGACGCGACACAGCGACGTACACCGCCAGTTCGTCGAGGTCGATCGGCTCTTCGAGATTGGCTTCCATCAGCGCGACGATTTCCTGCAACTTCGGCTGGTTGGTGCCAAGCATGTGCTTGAGCGGCACGCGCTGGTGATCCTGCTCGTTGCGGATGCGTTCGTAGACGAACATTTCCGAGATCGCAGCCGACAGCTCACGACCATGATCGCGGCTGATCAGGTGCAGCATCATGTCCAGCGGCGCGGTGCCACCGGAGCTGGTGAAGCGGTTACGGTCGAGGGTGAACAACCGGGTGCTCATGGCCACGCGCGGAAACGCTTCCTGCATCGCGGCCAGGCATTCCCAGTGCACGCTGCAATCGAAACCGTCCAGCAGGCCGGCGCAGGCCAGGGCCCAGCTACCAGTGCAGACCGCGCCCAGACGCTTGGATTGACGCGCCTGGCTTTGCAGCCATGACACGTGTTCACGGGTCACGGTGCGCTGAATGCCGATACCGCCGCAGACAATGATGGTGTCCATGGACGGCGCTTTGTGCATGGAGGCGTCGGGGGTGATTTGCAGACCGTCACTGGCCCAGACCTGGCCACCGTCAACGGTGAGGGTGGTCCAGCGATACAGCTCGCGGCCGGACAATTGGTTGGCCATGCGCAGGGGTTCCACTGCGGAGGCCAGAGAAATTAGCGTGAAATTGTCCAGCAGCAGAAAGCCGATGGATTGAGGCGCACGGTTCTGGGGTTGAGCCCCGGAGTTGAACGTCGTCATCGCGGTATCTCCTCACACAAAGCGGGTGATGGCCTCAGGCGGAGGCTCTTGTTATTGCCATCGTTCTCGCGTGGGAGACGGGCTTTGTAATGACAGAGCAATTGCCATGCCTAAAGTTGAATGGTCATTCAATAACTCCTGAAAACGACGTCGCGGCGTGTCTATATAAGCCGTGCGCAGAGTGGGGGTTATAAGTGCCATCAGGACGAGCAAATGCTCTGTGTTGCAGGGTGTGAGCAAATCGGTAGCACTTGTGGGAACAGGGGCTGCGAGCTGCTGGAGAAGAGTGTCACCACAAGCACAGGTGACAGGCGGTAATGGCCAGACTGGATCCCGGATCTCGGGAAGTGCGCTTGTCTGATTACGACGCGCTAAAAGGTGGCGTGTTTTTGTGGCGGTGTTCACTTAGCGCGCAGTTTTGACTGGTCTGGCCTCTTCGCGGGCAAGCCTCGCTCCTACAGGTTTTGTATTGTCCTTGTAGGAGCGAGGCTTGCCCGCGAATGAAGGCGACTCGGTCTCAGCACTCCACCGCGCTAACCGCCAACCCACCCCGCGATGTCTCTTTATATTTGTCATGCATATCGGCGCCGGTATCGCGCATGGTGCGGATCACCCGATCCAGCGAGATAAAGTGCTGACCATCGCCACGCAACGCCATCTGCGCCGCGTTGATCGCTTTCACGGCGGCAATCGCGTTGCGCTCGATGCACGGCACTTGCACCAGGCCGCCCACCGGGTCGCAGGTCAGGCCCAGGTTATGTTCCAGGCCAATTTCCGCCGCGTTGCACAGCTGCTCCGGCGTCGCGCCGAGAATCTCAGCCAACCCCGCCGCCGCCATGGCGCAGGCCGAACCGACTTCACCCTGACAGCCGACTTCGGCACCGGATATCGACGCGTTCTTCTTGCACAGAATCCCCACCGCCGCAGCGCTGAGGAAATAGTCGACCACATTGGCGTCGGTCACTGCTTCGCTGAATTTCATGAAGTAATGCAGAACCGCCGGGATGATCCCCGCCGCGCCGTTGGTCGGTGCCGTGACCATGCGCCCGCCAGCGGCGTTTTCTTCGTTGACCGCCAGGGCGAACAAGTTGACCCACTCCATCGCGCTCAAAGTCGAGCCAATCACGTTGGGCTTGCCCAGCTCTTGCAGGCTGCGATGCAACTTGGCCGCACGCCGACGCACGTTGAGTCCGCCGGGCAGGATGCCTTCGTGCTTGAGGCCCTGATCGACGCAATCCTGCATGGCACGCCAGAGCTTCATCAGGCCGGCGCGGATGTCATCTTCGCTGCGCCAGACCTTTTCGTTGGCCATCATCAACTCGGCCACGCGCAGGTTGTGCTTCTGGCACAGCTCAAGCAGTTCCACCGCACTGGAGAAGTCGTAAGGCAACACGGTGCGATCCAGATCCACCACGCCGCTGGACGCTTGCGCCTCATCCACCACAAAACCGCCGCCAATCGAATAGTAGGTGTCGCGGTGCAGCTCACCGTGATCGCCTTCTACAATTAATGTCATGGCGTTCGGGTGGAATGGCAGGTTCTCGTCGATCAGGCGCATGTCGCGAGCCCAGATGAATGGCACCGATAAACGACCGTCGAGCAACAAGGTGTCGGTTTCACGCAGGGTGGCGATATGCAGGCCGATTTGCGACGGATCAATCGCGTCCGGCCACTCGCCCATCAGCCCCATGATCACGGCGTTGTCGCTGCCGTGTCCGATGCCGGTGGCCGATAACGACCCGTAGAGCTGAACTTCGACCCGTCTTACTTGTTCCAAAAGACCCTGCTCACGCAAACCTTGCACGAACAGCGCCGCGGCCCGCATAGGGCCGACCGTGTGCGAACTGGAAGGGCCAATGCCGATTTTGAACAGGTCGAAAACGCTGATAGCCATTACTGCCGAACTCCTGGATGTGCCTACTCCAGACGCAAAAGCGCCCAGTGACGGAGCTGCTACGCTCAAGCTGCAATCCGCCAGATTGGCTGCATCATCAGGCTTTTGTGGTGTCGTTCGACGTCTCACACCGACGCACTCATGTCCACCAACGCCGCGGGTCTTTGACGCTGCGTTTTCGCCGTTTTTTAGCGGATCAGAGGGACAAAAGGGGCTGAAAAAATCTGTAAACGACGTCACCGACACTGGATGCGACCATCCCTGTACTGGTTACGACGCACCCTGTAGGCGTCAGATTTTCACTGGTACATGATCGTATCGACTCGATTGCAAGGCGCCGTGGTAGAGCTGTCTCCAAAACGCCATCCAACCGCAACCTATAAGTGCGGTGGTCCAGTCGGAACACTGCCAAAAAAAACACCAAGGAGTCCATCCATGAAAGGTTCCCCGTCGTTGTTGTTGGCCGCCATGCTGAGTCTGCCGTTACTGGCTCAAGCCGCAGAACCCGCTCAGTGCAGCACCGTAAACTTCTCTGATGTCGGCTGGACCGACATCACCGCGACTACCGCGACCACCAGCGTTGTCCTCGACGCTCTCGGCTACAAAACCAAGACCACCATGATTTCCGTGCCCGTGACCTACAAGTCCCTGGCCGACGGCAAGAACATGGACGTGTTCCTCGGTAACTGGATGCCGACCATGGAAAACGACATCAAGGCCTACCGCGATGCGGGCACCGTTGACGTCGTGCGCACCAACCTCACTGGCGCCAAGTACACCCTCGCCGTGCCGCAAGCGCTGTACGACAAAGGGCTGCATGACTTCGCCGACATCGCCAAATTCAAGAAAGAACTCGACGGCAAGATCTACGGCATCGAGCCAGGCAACGACGGCAACCGCCTGATCCAGAGCATGATCGAGAAGAACGCCTTCGGCCTCAAAGACGCTGGCTTCAAAGTCGTCGAGTCCAGCGAAGCGGGGATGCTGTCCCAGGTCGACCGCGCGCAGAAACGCGATACCGCCGTGGTCTTCCTCGGCTGGGCACCGCACCCGATGAACAAGCGCTTCAAGATTCAATACCTGACCGGTGGTGATGACTTCTTTGGCCCGGACTTCGGTGCGGCCACGGTAGCCACCAACACCCGCAAAGGCTACGTCCAGGAATGCAGCAACGTCGGCACTCTGCTGAAAAACCTGGAATTCACCGTAGACATGGAAAGCGCGCTGATGGGCAACATCCTGGACGACAAGATGAAGCCTGACGCAGCAGCCAAGGCCTGGCTGAAAAAGAATCCACAGGTGCTCGATACCTGGCTCGCTGGCGTGACCACCATTGACGGTAAACCAGGCCTGGAGGCCGTGAAAGCCAAGCTCGCACAGTAATCGCTTACGCCGGACGGCTTCGGCCGTCCGGGCTGTTTATTTCCTTGCATGCGGACGTTCACTACCATGCTGATTGATCAGAAAATCCCCCTAGGCCAGTACATCGCGGGCTTCGTTGAATGGTTGACGCAACACGGCGCCAACACCTTCGACGCAATCGCCGTGACACTGGAAACGATGATCCACGGCGTGACGTTCGCGCTGACCTGGTTCAACCCGCTGGCATTGATCGGCCTCATCGCGCTACTGGCACACTTCATTCAACGAAAGTGGGGGCTGACCGTTTTCGTCATCGCCTCCTTCCTGCTGATCCTCAATCTGGGGTACTGGCAGGAAACCATGGAAACCCTTGCCCAGGTGCTGTTTGCCACCTTCGTCTGCGTGATTATCGGCGTGCCGTTGGGCATCGTCGCCGCGCACAAACCGATGTTCTACACACTGATGCGTCCGGTGCTCGATCTGATGCAGACCGTGCCGACCTTCGTGTACCTCATTCCTACCCTGACCCTCTTCGGGCTGGGTGTGGTCCCGGGCCTGATTTCGACGGTGGTGTTCGCGATTGCCGCGCCGATCCGCCTGACTTACCTGGGCATCCGTGATGTTCCCGCAGAATTGATGGACGCCGGCAAAGCCTTCGGCTGCTCGCGCCGCCAACTGCTCTCGCGTATTGAACTGCCCCACGCCATGCCAAGCATCGCGGCCGGTATCACCCAGTGCATCATGCTGTCGTTGTCGATGGTGGTGATTGCCGCACTGGTGGGCGCCGACGGCCTGGGCAAACCCGTGGTCAACGCACTGAACACCGCCGATATCGCCCTGGGCTTCGAAGCCGGGTTGGCAATCGTACTGCTGGCGATCATGCTCGACCGTATCTGCAAACAACCCGACGCTAAAGTAGGGGGTGACGCATGAGCATTATTCGCTTCGAAGACGTCGACGTGATCTTCTCCAAAGATCCACGTGAGGCGCTCAAACTCCTCGACCAGGGCATGACCCGCGACCAGATCCTGAAAAAAACCGGGCAGATCGTCGGCGTTGAAAAAGCCAGCCTGGACATCGAGAAAGGTGAAATCTGCGTATTGATGGGTCTGTCCGGTTCCGGCAAATCCAGCCTGCTGCGCTGTATCAACGGCCTCAACACCGTCAGCCGTGGCAAGTTGTTCGTCGAGCACGAAGGCAAGCAGATCGATATCGCGTCCTGCACCCCGGCAGAGCTGAAAATGATGCGCACCAAGCGCATTGCGATGGTGTTCCAGAAGTTCGCCCTGATGCCTTGGCTGACGGTGCGCGAGAACATCAGTTTCGGTCTGGAAATGCAGGGTCGCCCCGAGAAAGAACGGCGCAAACTGGTGGACGACAAGCTGGAGCTGGTGGGCCTGACCCAGTGGCGCAACAAGAAGCCTGACGAACTCTCCGGCGGTATGCAGCAACGTGTGGGCCTGGCCCGTGCGCTGGCAATGGACGCTGACATCCTGCTGATGGATGAACCGTTCTCGGCCCTCGACCCGTTGATTCGCCAAGGCCTGCAAGACGAACTGCTGGAACTGCAAAGCAAGCTGAACAAGACCATCGTTTTCGTGAGCCATGACCTTGATGAAGCGCTGAAACTCGGCAGCCGCATCGCGATCATGAAAGACGGGCGCATCGTGCAGTACAGCGTGCCGGAAGAGATCGTGCTGAACCCGGCGGACGATTACGTGCGGACCTTCGTGGCCCACACCAACCCGCTGAACGTGCTGTGCGGCCGCAGCCTGATGCGCACCCTCGACAACTGCAAACGCATCAACGGTTCGGTGTGCCTGGACCCGGGCGGCGATTCGTGGCTGGACCTGGCCGAAGGCAACACCATCAAAGGTGCACGCCAGAACGGCGCGGCCCTCGACCTGCAGAACTGGGTGCCTGGGCAAGCGGTTGAAGGTTTGGGTCGCCGGCCAACGCTGGTGGACTCCAACATCGGCATGCGCGATGCGCTGCAGATTCGTTACCAGACCGGCAACAAACTGGTGCTGCACGACAACAACAAAGTGGTCGGGATTCTCGGCGACAGCGAGCTGTATCACGCGCTGCTCGGCAAGAACCTGGGCTAAGGCAACACACACAAAAACGCCGCGAGAGGATCGCGGCGTTTTTGTTTACGCGGATATCGGGTCATGCAGTGTTGTGGCTGATGGCCCCTTCGCGGGCAAGCCTCGCTCCTACAAGGACAACGCGAAACCTGTAGGAGCGAGGCTTGCCCGCGAAGAATGCAACGCGGTGCATCTGATGCACCGCGTCCTCAACATTTAGCTATAGACACGGCCAAGGAGCTGCCGATGGCTTTCAAACTGATCGAGCACGTCACGGGTGATCTGATCCTGAGTGAAGCCCATCAAGTCATAGTCCTGGCTGCCGTTGTGCAGGTACACCTCGGCGCGGTAGTAGCGCGCACGCGGCTCATCGGCACTCTCAGCCGACACCGTCTCGCTCGCCGCTGCCAGATAACCATCCAGGCTCACTTCGTAGACAAAAGGGTTGCCCTCTTCCATCTCGATCCGTACGCCCATGCAACGCTTGGATTTGCCCAGCAACGTTTGCACGTCCAGGCCCTGAGCGCGCAATTGCACCGCTGCATCTTCCAGCGCCGGGCTGACTTGCTTGTCCATGAAGCGCTGCACGATCGACTGGTTCGGTTGCAGGTCCAGTTGGGTCAGACGCTCGCTGAAACCGCGACGACCGCGCGCTGCCAGCTCCGCTTGCTCCTGTTCGATCTGCACGTCCTGGCGCATCGCCTTGTGCAAGCCGAACATGAAGAACACCAGCACCACCGAGAACGGCAGACCGGCCAGCACCACCATGGTTTGCATGGCTTCGAAGTTACCGGCGAACAGCAGGCCGATGGTCACCAGAGTAATCACCGCCGACCAGAAGATCCGCAGCCAGTGCGGCGCGTCTTCGTCAACGTTGCCGCCCTTGCAGGAAAGGTTGGCCATCATCACCGCGCCGGAATCCGCCGGGGTCAGGAACAGCACGAAACCGACAAAGATCGACACGCCGATCACAATCTTCGACGCCGGGTAATGCTCAAGCAGTTGATAGATCGCCATGGACGGCTGTTCCAGCGCCGTCTTCCCGAGTTCCACTGCCCCATGGTTCATCACCAGGTCCAGGGCCGAGTTACCGAAGATCGACAGCCACGCCAGGGTGAAACCCAGCGGGATCAGCAGCACGCCGGCCACCAGTTCACGCACGGTACGACCACGGGAAATACGCGCGATGAACATGCCCACGAATGGGGCCCAGGAAATCCACCACGCCCAGTAGAACAGGGTCCACAGGCCCAACCAGCGGTCGGAGTTCTCACTGTCGCCTTCGTACACGTACAGGTCGAAAGTCTTCAGCACCACGCCGTTCAGGTAGTCACCGATGTTCTGCACGAAGCCGTTGAGCAGGTGCAGGGTCGGGCCGAACAGCAGCACGAAAATCAGCAGACCGCTGAACAGCACGATGTTCAGGTTGGACAGACGGCGGATACCGTTTTCCACGCCCGACACAGCGGCGATGGTCGCCACGGTGCTCATCACGATGATCACGATCAGCAGGTTGGTGTTGCTGTGCTCCATGCCAAACAGGTTTTCCAGGCCCGACGACACTTGCAGCGAACCAATCCCCAGGTTCGTCACCAGCCCCAGCAGGGTCACGAACATGCCGAAGCCGTCCACCGCATGCCCGGCCGCGCCTTTGACCCAACGCTCGCCCACCAGCGGATACAGCGCCGAACGCAGCGCCAGCGGCTGGTTATGGCGGTAAGCAAAGTACGCCACGGCCAGGCCTACCAGTGCGTAGATCGCCCAGCCATGCAGGCCCCAATGCAGGAACGTCAATTGCACAGCCTGACGCGCGGCCATGTTGCTGGCGGCCACGCCTTCCGGCGGATTGAAGTAGTGGTCCAGTGGCTCGGAAGCGCCGAAATACAGCAGCGAGATGCTGATACCCGACGAGAACAGCATCCCCGCCCAGGCGCCGTAGCTGAAGTCCGGGGTGTCGTCCTTGCTGCCCAGTTTGAGTTTGCCGTACGACGAGAACGCCAGGCCGACGACGAATACCAGATAGGCGGCGATCACCACCATGTAGTACCAGCCGAAGCTGCGGGACAACCAGGCCTGAGCGATGCCGAGCAATCTGCCCGCCTCTTGCGGGGCGATGATCAGAATGGCGGTCAACAACAGGATCAACGCGGTAGAGGTGTAGAACACCCAACCGTTGACCGTCACCTTCTCGGGTGGGGTCTTTATAAGAGAGGCAGAACTCATGGCACAGATGCTCCGGGCAGTGCGGGAGAAGAACACAAGGCAACGCGTTACCCGACCAATCGGTTAGTTGGCAGCCGACCGGCGGGTGATATAAAGACAGCCCGAAAAAAGCCCGAAGCCTTTGAGCGCCAGTGCGCGGGGGTTTCGAGCGGTTTCAGATGTCGTTTTTCCGCCGACTACACGTAGGAAAAACCTGTAGGCAGCGACGAATTGTCGCAGATCTTATTCTTTGTTGATTGAACGTTCAATCAAAACAAAATAGACTGGCCCTCAATCCGATAGACGTTTTTCGTCCGTCGGAAGGCCTAAGGAGATGTGCAAGATGCCCAAGGTCGGTATGCAACCCATCCGCCGCCAGCAATTGATCGAAGCCACATTGCAGGCTGTCGATCAGGTCGGAATGGGGGACGCCAGCATTGCGCTGATCGCCCGTTTGGCCGGTGTCTCGAATGGCATCATCAGTCACTATTTTCAGGACAAGAACGGCCTGATAGCTGCCACGGCGCAGTATCTGATGAGTGTCCTCAGCGAGAACGTCACTGCGCGCCGTCAGGCGCTGGAGGACAGCAGCCCGCGGGCGCACCTCCAAGTGATCATCGAAGGCAACTTCGACGCCAGCCAGGTCAATGGCCCGGCAATGAAAACCTGGCTGGCCTTCTGGGCCACCAGCATGCACCACCCGTCTTTGCACAGGTTGCAGCGGATCAACGATCACCGCCTGTATTCCAACCTGTGCTGCCAGTTCCGCCGTGTATTGCCGCTCGATGATGCGCGCAGTGCAGCTCGAGGCCTGGCAGCCCTCATCGACGGTTTGTGGTTGCGCGGCGCCCTGTCGGGAGATGCTTTCGACACTGAGCAGGCGCACCGCATCGCTTACGAATACATGGATTTCCAATTGGCCAAGCAGGTGAGCTAGAGCACACATAACCGCTCAGCCCCTGAACCGTCACTGATCAGCGTCGCCAATGCGACACGGCACGCCCAGTGACCAACGCCAACCACTTATGCACTTGCGAGGACACTATGGCCCGTTTCGAACTGCAAAAACTCTACATCGATGGCGGCTACTCCGACGCCAGCAGCGACGCCACCTTCGAAGCCATCAACCCGGCTAACGGTGAAGTCCTCGCAAAAGTACAGCGTGCGACGAAAGAAGACGTCGAACGCGCTGTGGTCAGCGCTGAAAAGGGCCAGAAAATCTGGGCCGCCATGACCGCCATGGAGCGTTCGCGCATCCTGCGTCGCGCCGTGGACATCCTGCGCGAGCGCAACGATGAACTGGCCGCCCTGGAAACCCTGGACACCGGCAAGTCGTTCTCCGAAACCAAATACGTCGACATCGTGACCGGTGCTGACGTACTGGAATACTACGCAGGCCTGGTGCCCGCCATCGAAGGCGAGCAAATCCCGCTGCGCACCACTTCCTTCGTCTACACCCGTCGCGAGCCGCTGGGCGTCGTGGCCGGTATCGGCGCGTGGAACTACCCGATCCAGATCGCCCTGTGGAAATCCGCACCAGCCCTTGCGGCCGGTAACGCGATGATCTTCAAGCCAAGCGAAGTCACCTCGCTGACCACCCTGAAATTGGCCGAGATCTACACCGAAGCCGGCGTTCCGGCGGGCGTGTTCAACGTGCTGACCGGCAGCGGCCGTGAAGTCGGCACCTGGCTGACCGAGCACCCACGCATCGAAAAAATCTCCTTCACCGGCGGCACCGACACCGGCAAGAAGGTCATGGCCAGCGCTTCGAGCTCTTCGCTCAAAGAAGTCACCATGGAACTGGGCGGCAAATCCCCGCTGATCATTTTCGACGACGCCGACCTCGATCGCGCCGCCGACACCGCGATGATGGCCAACTTCTACAGCTCCGGTCAGGTCTGCACCAACGGCACTCGCGTGTTCGTACCGACGCACCTGAAAGCCGCTTTCGAAGCCAAGATCGCCGAGCGCGTTGCACGCATCCGCATCGGCAACCCGGAAGACGAGAACACCAACTTCGGCCCGCTGGTCAGCTTCGCCCACATGGAAAGCGTGCTCGGCTACATCGCCAAAGGTAAGGAAGAAGGCGCTCGCGTACTGTGCGGCGGCTCCCGCCTGACCGAAGGCGACCTGGCCAAAGGCGCATTCGTGGCACCGACCGTGTTCACCGACTGCACCGACGAAATGACCATCGTTCGCGAAGAAATCTTCGGCCCGGTCATGGCGATCCTGACCTACGACACCGAAGAAGAAGTGATCCGTCGCGCCAACGACACCGAGTTCGGCCTGGCCGCCGGTATCGTCACCAAGGACCTGAACCGCGCTCACCGCGTGATTCATCAACTGGAAGCCGGTATCTGCTGGATCAACGCCTGGGGCGAGTCCGACGCGAAAATGCCGGTCGGCGGCTACAAGCAGTCGGGCGTGGGCCGTGAGAACGGCATCACTTCGCTGAACAACTTCACACGCATCAAATCGGTACAGGTCGAACTGGGCGATTACGCCTCGGTTTTCTGATCACGCGAAGCCTGGAGTGAACGCCATTGTGGCGAGGGGGCTTGCCCCCGCTGGGCTGCGAAGCGGCCCCATTCCAGACGCCGCAAGTCTTCAGATAGCACGCGGTCGCTGACTTTACGACTGCTGCGCAGCCGAACGGGGGCAAGCCCCCTCGCCACAGGCTGCGCGGCGTCCAGGCGACCCGCGACCTGACCAACTTCAAAGAGGGTGCATTTAATGTCCCAAGAATACGATTACATCATCATCGGTGCCGGCTCGGCCGGTAACACCCTGGCGACCCGTCTGACTGAAGACGAAGGCGTCACCGTCCTGCTGCTCGAAGCCGGCGGCCCGGATTACCGTCTCGACTTCCGCACGCAAATGCCGGCCGCCCTGGCGTTCCCGCTGCAAGGCCGTCGCTACAACTGGGCCTACGAAACCGATCCAGAGCCACACATGGACGGTCGCCGGATGGAATGCGGTCGCGGCAAAGGCCTCGGCGGTTCTTCGCTGATCAACGGCATGTGCTACATCCGCGGCAACGCGATGGACTACGACAACTGGTCGAAACTGCCAGGTCTGGAAAACTGGACCTACCTCGACTGCCTGCCGTATTTCCGCAAGGCTGAAACCCGCGACATCGGCCCGAACGACTACCACGGTGGCGACGGTCCGGTCAGCGTGACCACGCCAAAAGCCGGCAACAACCCGCTGTTCCACGCGATGGTTGAAGCAGGCGTACAAGCCGGTTACCCGCGCACCGAAGACCTGAACGGTTACCAGCAGGAAGGTTTCGGCCCGATGGACCGTACCGTGACGCCGAATGGCCGTCGCGCCAGCACCGCTCGCGGTTACCTGGACATCGCCAAGAAGCGCTCGACCCTGACCATCGTCACCCACGCCCTGACCGACAAGATCCTGTTCGAAGGCAAGCGTGCGGTCGGCGTGCGTTACCTGATCGGCGCCGCTGAAGAGCGCGTTGAAGCCAAGGCACGCAAAGAAGTGCTGCTGTGCTCCGGCGCCATCGCTTCGCCGCAGATCCTGCAACGCTCCGGCGTCGGCCCGGCCGAACTGCTGAAGAAACTCGATATCCCGATGGTCCACGACCTGCCAGGCGTCGGCGAAAACCTGCAGGATCACCTTGAGTTGTACCTGCAATACGCCTGCACCCAACCAGTGTCGCTGTACCCGTCGCTGCTCTGGTACAACCAACCGGCCATCGGCGCCGAGTGGCTGTTCAACGGCACCGGCATCGGCGCCAGCAACCAGTTCGAAGCCGGCGGTTTCATCCGCACCCGCGAAGAATTCGATTGGCCGAACATCCAGTACCACTTCCTGCCGGTCGCGATTAACTACAACGGCAGCAACGGCGTGAAAGAACACGGCTTCCAGGCGCACATGGGTTCCATGCGTTCGCCAAGCCGTGGTCGTATCCAGGCCAAATCGAAGGATCCGCGCGAGTACCCGAGCATCCTGTTCAACTACATGGCCACCGAGCAAGACTGGCAGGAATTCCGTGACGGCATCCGCCTGACCCGTGAAATCATGCAACAGCCTGCACTGGACGCCTTCCGTGGCCGCGAAATCAGCCCGGGCATCGACGTGCAAACCGATGAGCAGCTCGATCAGTTCATCCGCGAACACGCCGAAACTGCGTTCCACCCGTCCTGCTCCTGCAAAATGGGCACCGACGAGATGGCTGTGGTCGACGCTGAAGGTCGCGTGCATGGCATGCAGAGCCTGCGAGTGGTCGATGCCTCGATCATGCCGATCATCACCACCGGCAACCTGAACGCGCCAACGATCATGATCGCCGAGAAAATCGCCGACAAGATCCGTGGTCGTCAGCCATTGCCGCGCAGCAAGGCTGCCTACTTCGTGGCCGGTGATGCACCGGTGCGTGGCAAGCCGATGCGCGATGTGAGCCCTACTGCTCAGTAAGGCGTAATACCGAGGCGCGGCCTTCGCGGGCACGCCTCGCTCCTACAAGGAATCGCATTCCCCCTGTAGGAGCGCGGCTTGCCCGCGAAGAGGCCCTCACAAACACTGCACAACCCTCTGACACACCCCGGTAATCCCTTCCTACACCGCTTCGCCCTTGATCCTACCCCCCGCGCAGGCCTAATCTAGCGCCACGCAAACGTTTCACCCCCCTCGCCGTACCGATACGCCGCTTCTCCATTCCAAGGAGGTTTTCGAATGTTCGATTTCCACCCCCAGCTCAAGCAGCGTTTTGCTGCCTTGCGCACGGGCGCTGAATTCTTTTCGCTGCGATATGTACGCGAGTCCGGCCAATACCTGTCTGTACGCAAGAACGTCGCCGAACCGCCGAGCCTGAGCCGTGACGAGGGCGCGATGCTGACCGTTCGGGTCAACGGCGTCGAAGCCTATGCCGCGACCAATGACCTGTCGCAACAAGGCCTGCAAGCCGCACTGGAAAAAGCCGAGCAACAAGCTCGCCGCCTCAAGCCTCACGCCTTGCTCGACCTGAGCGCGCAGGGTGTTTCCAGCGACCGCGCCGACTACTTGTCACCGAACTTCGACCAGCCCTTCCCGTCCCTGAGCGACTGCTACCAACTGCTCGGCGCCGAATCCGCCGCCGTGCCCAAGGACGAGCGCCTAGTGAACTGGCAAGTAAGCATCGGCATCACCAACGTCGAACAGATCTACCTCAGCAGCGCCGGCGCGGAACTGCGCCAGGCCCAGCGTTTCGTCTACCCGAGCCTGGAAGTCACCGCCTACGACGGCAACGACAGCCAGACCCGCACCCTGGGCCGCGAGAACTTCGGCCAACAGGGCGGCTTCGATGTGATCAGCCGCTGCGGCCTGGTCGGCGCCGGCCCGAAAATCGCCGATCAGGCGCTGCAATTGCTGCTGGCACCGAACACCCCGCAAGGCCCGCGCGACCTGCTGTTGATGCCGGACCAGATGATGCTGCAGATCCACGAATCCATCGGTCACCCGCTGGAACTCGACCGCATCCTCGGTGATGAGCGCAATTACGCCGGCACCAGTTTCGTCAAGGCTGAAGACTTCGGCAGCCTGCAATACGGCTCCAAACTGCTCAACGTGACCTTCGACCCGGACATTCCCGAACAGCTCGCCAGCTACGGGCATGACGACGACGGCACCGCCGCGAGCAAGCAATTCCTGATCAAGGAAGGTGTGCTGCTGCGGCCACTCGGCGGTGCGCTGTCGCAATTTCGTGCCGGCATGGACGGCGTGGCCAACAGCCGCGCCTGCGGCTGGAACCGTCCACCGATCGATCGCATGGCCAACCTGAACATCGAGCCCGGCGATCAGCCGCTGGAACAACTGATCGGTGGAATCGAGAACGGCATCCTGATGAGCACCAACCGTTCCTGGTCCATCGACGATGCGCGCAACAAGTTCCAGTTCGGCTGCGAATGGGGCCAGTTGATTGAAAACGGCGAACTCAAAGGCGTGGTGAAAAACCCCAACTACCGGGCGATTTCCGCACACTTCTGGAAAAGCCTCAGCGCCGTCGGCGATGCCAACACCTTCAAGGTCCTGGGCACGCCAAACTGCGGCAAGGGCGAACCGAACCAGGTGATCCGCGTCGGCCATGCGTCGCCGGCCTGCGTGTTCAGTAACGTTGATGTGTTTGGGGGAGACGCCTGATGACTACGTCGAAAAATCAGGCCGACGCTTTCAAAGCTTTGGTCCAATGGCTGCGGGAAGCGATTCGCGAGCCAGAACAATTCACCCTCAGCTACGCCGCTGAATCCTCGGCCTTCGTGCGCTTCAACCACGCCAAGGTCCGTCAGGCCGGGCAGGTGCAGCAGGCAAGCGTCGGTTTCAAACTGATCGACGAAGGTCGTCACGCCGACCTGAACATCACCCTCTCCGGCGATGCTGAAACCGATACCCAGCGTCTGGCCGAAGGTCTGCAACAACTGCGCGAAACCTTGCCACTGCTGCCAGCGGACCCGTACCTGCTGCTCAATCACAATGGCTGGCAGAGCAAGAACCTGCAGGATCACCCACTGCCCGACACCGAGCAGGTCGTCGCCGAAATCACCCAGGCTGCCGAAGGGCTGGACCTGGTGGGGTTCTACGCCGCCGGGCCGATCAGTCGCGGCTTCGCCAGTTCCTCGGGCGCGTTCGGCTGGCATCAGGCCAACAGCTTCAACTTCGATTTCAGCCTGTTCCATGACAACGGCCAAGCGGTGAAAGCCAGTTACGCCGGGCACGACTGGAACAGCGAAGGTTTTGCCAAGCGCTTTGCCTTGGCGCGCGAACAACTGGCGTTTCTCGGCCGACCGTTGCGCACCTTGGCACCGGGGCAGTACCGCGCTTACCTCGCGCCGGCCGCCATGGAAGAAATCATGGACATGCTGGGCTGGGGCGGTTTTTCGGCGCAGTCGATTGCCAGCAAGAACAGTCCATTGCAGAAGCTCTACGCCGGGGATCAGTCGTTCAGCCCGTTGGTGTCTGTCGATGAAAAAGTCAGCGGCTCCCTGAGCCCGGCGTTTTCCGGCGAAGGGTATCCGCGCAGCGATCTGGGCTTGATTGTCGAAGGCAAGGCCGGCGCGCAAATGGTCAGCTCACGCAGTGCCGCCGAGTATGGCCTGACGGCCAACGGTGCCGGCGGTGGTGAAATGCCGAGCGCACTGAACATGGCGGCCGGCACGTTACCGGAAGCGGAGATTCTCAAGCAACTGGGCACGGGGCTGTACATCAGCAACCTCTGGTACCTGAACTACTCGGACCAACCGGCGGCGCGCCTGACTGGCATGACGCGGTTTGCGACGTTCTGGGTCGAGAATGGCGAGATTCAGGCGCCGGTCAGCACCATGCGCTTTGATGACAGCGCCTACAGTTTGCTCGGTTCGCAACTGGAAGCGTTGACCCAGGAGCGCGAGTTGCTGCTGTCGGCGAGTACCTATAGCCAGCGAGCGACGGCGTCGGCGTTGTTGCCGGGGGCGCTCGTCAGCCGATTGACCTTGACCCTGTAAAAGCTTCGCGGGCAAGCCTCGCTTCTACGGGATCGGGGTTTGCCGCAGGTTTGCGGACAACGCCAGACCTGTAGGAGCGAGGCTTGCCCGCGAAGAATCCACCACGGACTAACTGACTCACACTCACTAGAGGTCCCATGCCCAACCGCCCACCCCTCGACCCTGTCACCGCCCGCTGGTTGCCGTGGGTCGTCGCCATTGCCTTCTTCATGCAATCCCTCGACGGGACCATCCTCAACACCGCCCTACCGGCCATGGCCCTGGACCTGGCGGAAAACCCGCTGCGCATGCAGGGGGTGATCATTGCCTACATGCTCACCGTCGCCTTGCTGATCCCCGCCTCGGGCTGGATCGCCGACCGTTTCGGCACCAAGAAGATCTTCTTCGGCGCGATCCTGTTGTTCAGCATCGGCTCATTGCTCTGCGCGCTGTCGAGCACCCTGACCATGCTGATCGGTGCCCGGATCATTCAAGGCCTGGGCGGTGCCTTGATGTTGCCGGTCGGCAGGCTGGTGGTGCTGCGCGCCTACCCGCGTTCGGAGCTGGTGCGGATCATGGGCTTCATCACCATTCCCGGATTGCTCGGCCCGCTGCTCGGACCAACAACTGGCGGCTGGATGGTGCAATACCTGTCGTGGCACTGGATCTTTTTGATCAACCTGCCGGTCGGCGTGATCGGTTGCTACGCCGTGTGGAAATTCATCCCCGACCTGCGCGGCAGCGAACGCACGCGGTTCGATGGGCTTGGCTTTGTGCTGTTCGGCGCGGCGATGGTGCTGATCACTATCGCCATGGAAGGCCTCGGCGAATTGCACCTGCCACACCTTCGCGTGATGTTGCTGCTGTTCGGCGGCATGGCGTGCCTGGCGGCGTATTGGCTGCGGGCCGGGCACATCGACAATCCGCTGTTCGCGCCGTCGCTGTTCAAGACCCGGACGTTCGCCGTCGGTATCCTCGGCAACCTGTTCGCCCGCCTGGGCAGCGGCGCCCTGCCGTTCCTCGTGCCGTTGCTGCTGCAAGTGGCGCTGGGTTATTCGCCGTCCCAGGCCGGGATGAGCATGTTGCCGCTGGCTGCGGCCGCGATGTTCGCCAAGTCCGTGGCGCGGCCGCTGATCGAACGCCTGGGTTATCGTATCGTGCTGACCGGCAACACCCTGGCGCTGGGCATCATGCTGGCCGCCATGGGCCTGGTCAGCGAGCAAACGCCGTACTGGCTGCTGTTGGTGATGCTGGCGATTGCCGGCGCGATCAACTCCTTGCAGTTCACCGCGATGAACACCGTGACCCTGATCGACCTCGACGACGCCAGCGCCAGCAGCGGCAACAGTTTGCTGTCGGTGGTGGCGCAATTGTCCTTGAGTCTCGGTGTAGCGTGCGCCGGTGCGCTGCTCGGCGGGTTTACGGCAGAAATCGGCAACGATGGTGTGGAAACGGTGCTGGGCGCGTTCCAACTGACCTTTGTGACCGTCGGCATCATGGCGATGCTGGCCGCGACGATCTTCTCGCAGCTTTCACCCAATGATGGTCGACGGGTGGTCAGTCGCGAACACGACATAGAGCACTGATGTAGCAGCTGTCGAGGCACGAGGCTGCGTTGCGCGTCCGCAGGACCGCCCTCGGGGGCCGCTTCGCAGCCCGACGCAGCCTCGTGCCTCGGCAGCTGCTACAAATACGAGGCGGAGTTGCGCTCTTGCGGGGCCACCCTCGGCAGTTGCTACATGCTTCTCGTCCAGAATTTGCAGGTGCAACGCGCAGGACTGATACACTGCGCGACATTTTGTTTTGCAGGCCAGTCCCGTGACCACCATCGCCACCGCTTTTAATACTTTGCCGCTGTCCGCCGCCATGCTGGCTAACCTCGACTCCCTCGGTTATGCCCAGATGACGCCGATCCAGGCGCAAAGCTTGCCGGTGATCCTCAAGGGGATGGACCTGATCGCGCAAGCCAAGACCGGCAGCGGCAAGACGGCTGCCTTCGGCATCGGCCTGCTGAACCCGATCAATCCGCGCTTCTTCGGTTGCCAGGCGCTGGTCATCTGCCCGACGCGTGAGCTCGCGGATCAGGTTGCCAAGGAAATCCGTCGCCTGGCCCGTGCCGAAGACAACATCAAGGTCCTGACCCTGTGTGGCGGTGTGTCCTTCGGCCCGCAGATCGGCTCGCTGGAGCACGGCGCGCACATCATCGTCGGCACCCCGGGTCGCATCCAGCAGCATTTGCGCAAAGGTTCGCTGGTGCTGCATGGCCTGAACACGCTGATCCTCGACGAAGCCGACCGCATGCTCGACATGGGTTTCTACGATTCCATTGAAGAAATCATTGCCCAGACCCCTGAGCGCCGCCAGACCCTGCTGTTCTCCGCCACTTACCCGACGGGCATCAAGCAACTGGCCGCGAAGTTCATGCGCAACCCGCAGATCGTCAAGGCCGAAGCGTTCCACGACGACACGCAGATCGAGCAGCGCTTCTACGAAATTTCCCCGGAAGAACGCATGAGCGCCGTGACCAAGGTCCTCGGCCACTTCCGCCCGGCCTCCACCGTGGCGTTCTGCTTCACCAAGCAGCAAGTCCAGGAAACCGTTGATCACCTGACCTCCAAAGGCATTTCCGCCGTCGGCCTGCACGGCGATCTGGAACAGCGTGACCGCGACCAGGTGCTGGCGATGTTCTCCAACCGCAGTACTTCGGTACTGGTTGCCACCGACGTCGCCGCGCGCGGTCTCGATATCGATGCGCTGGACATGGTGATCAACGTCGAACTGGCCCGTGACTCGGAAATCCACATTCACCGTGTTGGCCGTACCGGTCGCGCCGGTGAGAAAGGCATCGCGATCAGCCTCGTCGCCCCGTCCGAAGCGCACCGCGCCCAGGCCATCGAGAAGCTGCAACAGTCGCCGTTGAGCTGGGATCAAATCGACAACCTCACCTCCCAGGGCGGCGCACCGCTGCTGCCGGTGATGAGCACCCTGTGCATCGGCGCTGGCCGTAAAGACAAGGTTCGCCCGGGCGACATTCTGGGTGCACTGACCGGTGATGCCGGTATTCCGGGCGCCCAGGTCGGCAAGATCGCGATCTTCGACTTCCAGGCGTATGTGGCCGTGGAACGCGGGATTGCCAAGCAGGCGCTGCAGCGTCTGAACGACGGCAAGATCAAAGGCCGTTCGTTGCGCGTGCGTATTCTGTAAGAACACCACCGCCCCCTGTAGGAGCGAGGCTTGCCCGCGAAGGGGTCCGCGAGGCCGCCAAAAGCTTCGCGGGCAAGCCTCGCTCCTACAGGATCCCGGTCAGTTTTGAGATCTGTGTGAGGACACCGTTTTGCGCTCTACCGAAGTCGTGATCATTGGCGCTGGCGCCGCAGGGTTGATGTGTGCGCTGACCGCCGCCGGGCGCGGGCGCAAGGTGATGTTGCTCGACCACGCCAATAAGGCCGGCAAGAAAATCCTGATGTCGGGCGGTGGCCGCTGCAATTTCACCAATATGTACACCGAACCGGGCAATTTCCTCTCGCAGAACGAACACTTCTGCAAATCCGCGTTGGCGCGCTACACCCAGTGGGATTTCATCGGCATGGTCGCCAAACACGGTGTGCCGTACCACGAGAAGAAACTCGGCCAGTTGTTCTGCGATAACAAATCCAGCGACATCCTCGAAATGCTGCTCAACGAGTGCGATCAGGTCGGCGTCAGCCTGCACCTGGACACTTCGATCCAGACCATCGAGAAACTCGAAAGCGGTTACCTGCTGGACACCACACTCGGTCAGTTGACCTGCCAATCGCTGGTGATCGCCACCGGCGGTTTGTCGATCCCGACCCTGGGCGCCACCGGCTTCGGTTACCAAGTGGCCAAGCAATTCGGCCACGATTTGTTGCCAACCCGCGCCGGCCTGGTGCCGTTCACCATCACCGATCAGCTAAAAGAACTCTGCACCGAGCTGTCCGGCACGTCGGTGGATTGCCTGGTGAGCTGCAACGAGCAGAGTTTCCGCGAGAACATCCTGTTCACTCACCGAGGCCTTAGCGGCCCGGCGATTTTGCAGATTTCTTCGTTCTGGGAGTCCGGCGACACGGTGGAAATCAACCTGATGCCGGACCACGACGTGCCGACCTGGCTGCAACAGCAGCAAGCCGAACGTCCGAACAGCGAATTGAAAACCTTGCTGGGGGAAATCTTCACCAAGAAGATGGCCAACCTGCTGGCAGACAACTGGTTCGTGTCCAAACCGATGAAGCAATACACCCACGCGGAAATTGCCGACATCGCCGAAAAACTCGCGAGCTGGAAAGTCGTGCCGGCCGGCACCGAAGGCTACCGCACCGCCGAAGTGACCCTGGGCGGCGTCGACACCCATGAAGTGTCGTCCAAAACCATGGAATCCCTGAAAAGCCCTGGCCTGTATTTCATCGGCGAAGTGCTCGACGTCACCGGGCATCTGGGCGGCTTCAACTTCCAGTGGGCATGGGCCTCGGGTTACGCGGCTGCGCAATACGCCTGACGAAACGCAAAACAACTGTGGGAGCGAGCCTGCTCGCGAATGCTGTCAGACAACATCAATGTTGAATGTACCGGCCTCTTCGCGGGCAAGCCTCGCTCCTACAGGTTTGTGTCATGCGCAATGTCGGGAACGATGCAAATCCGTAGGAGCGAGGCTTGCCCGCGAAAGCGTCCGAACAGACAACACAGAACCATCACGGAACAGATTTTGCTGTCAGATGTGATCGGCGCCATTGCGTCGGCGTCATTACTGGCTCAATTTAGCGTCATCGCCTCGGAAGGCCCTCGCACTTCATGTCATCGACCCCTTTTAGTCAGTCTCTGCGTCGCCTCTGGGCGCTGGATAAATTCAGCTACAGCGTGCGGGTGTTCATCGCCCTGACCGGCAGCATGGCCGTTTGTTGGTATCAGGATGAAATGGGGCTGTTGATCCCGTTGTTCCTGGGCATTATCGCCAGCGCCCTGGCCGAGACCGACGACAGTTGGCAGGGCCGCCTCAACGCGCTGGCCGTGACGCTGGTGTGTTTCAGCGTTGCCGCGTTCTCGGTCGAATTGCTCTTCCCCTACCCCATCATCTTTATCGTCGCCCTGGCGTTGGCCGCCTTCGGCCTGACCATGCTCGGCGCCCTCGGCGAACGCTATGGCGCGATTGCCTCGGCGACGCTGATCCTGTCGGTCTACACCATGATCGGCGTGGACCAGCGCGGCGGCGCAGTGACCGATTTCTGGCACGAACCGGTGCTGCTGGTGGCCGGTGCAGCCTGGTACGGATTGCTCTCGGTGCTGTGGCAAGCGATGTTTTCCAACCAGCCGGTGCAGCAGAGCCTGGCGCGGTTGTTCCGTGAACTGGGTTTGTACCTGAAGCTCAAATCGTCGCTGTTCGAACCGATCCGGCAGATGGACGTGGAAGCGCGACGCCTGGAATTGGCCCAGCAAAACGGCCGGGTGGTGGCGGCGCTGAACGTCGCCAAGGAAATCATTCTGCACCGGGTCGGCAATGGCCGGCCCGGTTCGAAAGTCAGCCGTTACCTCAAGCTGTACTTCCTCGCCCAGGACATCCACGAGCGCGCCAGTTCCTCGCACTACCCTTACAACGCCCTGGCCGACGCGTTCTTCCACAGCGACGTAATGTTCCGCTGCCAGCGCCTGCTGCGCCAGCAAGGCAAAGCCTGTCGGGCCCTGGCCGAATCGATCCAGATGCGCCAACCCTTCGTCTATGACGCCAGCTTCGCCGAAGCCCTGGGCGACCTGCACGCTTCCCTCGAACACCTGCGCATCCAGAGCAACCCGGCCTGGCGCGGACTGCTGCGTTCCTTGCGTGCACTGGCGGCCAACCTTGGCACCCTCGACCGTTTGCTCAGCGACGCGAGCAACCCCGACGCCCTCGCCGACGCCACCGACAGCAGCCTGCTCGACCGTTCGCCACGCAACCTCAAGGATGTGTGGCTGCGCTTGCGCACGCAACTGACGCCGACCTCGCTGCTGTTCCGCCACGCCCTGCGGTTGCCCCTGGCGTTGAGCATCGGCTACGGCATGGTGCATATGATCCACCCGTCCCAGGGTTACTGGATCATCCTCACCACGCTGTTTGTCTGCCAACCTAACTACGGCGCAACCCGGCGCAAACTCGGGCAGCGGATCATCGGCACCGCCATTGGCCTGACCCTGGCCTGGGCGCTGTTCGACCTGTTCCCGAACCCGTTGGTCCAGTCGGGTTTCGCCATTGCCGCCGGGGTGGTGTTCTTTATCAACCGCACCACGCGCTACACCCTGGCGACAGCGGCAATTACCTTGATGGTGTTGTTCTGCTTCAACCAGGTCGGCGACGGTTACGGGCTGTTCCTGCCACGCCTGTTCGATACCTTGCTTGGCAGCCTGATCGCCGGACTGGCGGTATTCCTCTTCCTGCCGGACTGGCAGGGCCGTCGCCTGAACAAAGTGCTGGCCAATACCCTGACCTGCAACAGCATTTACCTGCGCCAGATCATGCAGCAATACGCCGCCGGCAAAAGCGATGATTTGGCTTATCGCCTGGCCCGACGCAACGCGCACAACGCCGATGCGGCGCTGTCGACCACGCTGGCGAACATGCTGATGGAGCCGGGGCATTTCCGGAAAGAAGCGGATGTCGGTTTCCGTTTCCTGGTGTTGTCCCACACGTTGCTGAGCTACTTGTCAGGCCTCGGCGCGCACCGTGAAACGCAGTTGCCGCAGGATGTGCGCGAGCATTTGATCGACGGTGCCGGGGTGAGCCTGGCGGCGAGCATCGATGAGATCGCCCAGGGTTTGGCGAGCAAACTGCCGATTGCGATTCAGAGCGATGCGGAAGAGGCGCTGGCCAATGAGCTGGAGCAAATGCCGGATGAGATCGATGAAGGGCAGCGACTGGTGCAGACGCAATTGGCGTTGATCTGCCGACAGTTGGGGCCGTTGCGGACGTTGGCGGCGCATTTGATCAAGGATACGAGCGAGGATTGAGCCTTGTGGTGACCGGGTTGAAGCCTTCGCGGGCAAGCCTCGCTCCTACAGGGGCGATTTTCGCTACAACACAAAACCTGTAGGAGCGAGGCTTGCCCGCGAAGAGGCCATCCGCCCCACCGCTAAATCCGGATCAGCAAAACCTCACATCCCATGCTGCTTCATCAACCGCTCATAACTCCCATCCGCCTTCATCGCCGCAATCTCCCGATCAAACCCCGCCACAATCTGCTCATGCTGCGGGTTCTTCAGGCTCACCAGAATGTGCAGGCTGTTTTCACTCAGCGGCTTGGGCAGGAATTCGACTGAATTGCGCACCTTGGCCGATTCCCGGGCCAGGTAGTAACGAGCGACGTACTCATCTTCCAGGGTCAGTTGGACCCGATCAGCCGCCAGCATGCGTACGGCCATGGCGAAGTTATGCACCGGGATTTTCTGTAGCGCCGCATCCTCATCGAATTCCGGCGAGTAGGCGTAACCGCGCACCACAGCGATCGGGTAGGTGTGCAGTTGCTGCAAATTGTTGTATTCGATGGGAGCGTCTTTGCGCTTGATGAAGCGCACGCGGTTGAGCAGGTATTCGCTGGAGAATTGCCCGAGCTTGGTGCGCTCGTCGTTGTACCAGGCGTTGACCAGCACGTCGTAGCGGCCCTCGCCAACGCCGAGCAAGGCGCGCGCCCAAGGCACCTGTTCGAAATCGCTGGCATAGCCGGCCCGGGCCAGCGCGGTGCTGACAATGTCGGTGGCCAAGCCACCGTTGACCAGCGTGGCGTCGGTAAAGGGCGGCCAGGCATCGGCCACCAGACGCAGCTTTTCCGCCGCCGCGTTCTGTGTCAGCAACAGCAATCCAATCAAAGCAAACGCTCGATGCAATCGCGGCATGCTAGAAAATCCTTAGCGGGCGGGCTGCCCGGCGTGTTTTTCAGCCAAAACTCCAAGACTCGAGTACCGGCCTGCCGGTACTAAACCTTAGCTCATTGAAGCCACTGCACAGCGCTTGATTGCAGATTACACAAAGAAGACAACGCCGCGCGAAATGAATGATGGCATTTTGGCCTATGTCACAGATTTATCAGCCATCGAGACATCTTTCGCCGGGACGCTTAGTATCGGGAGGACGTTGGTCAAGGAATGTGAAGATGACAATCGATTGGGTCTGCAAGCATCACAGCGATCTGGGCAAAGAGCAGCTGTATGCCATTTTAAAACTGCGCGCCGAGGTGTTTGTCGTCGAGCAGCAATGTGTCTACCAGGATATCGATGGCCAGGATCTGGAAGGTGACACCAGCCATTTGATGGGCTGGGATGGCGAGCGTCTGGTCGCGTACCTGCGTTTGCTCGACCCGGAACTGCAGGGCGGCGACGTGGTGATCGGCCGGGTGGTGACCGCGCCTGAAGGTCGTGGCCAGGGATTGGGGCATGCAATGATGGAACAGGCGTTGAAACAGGCTGAGAAACGCTGGCCTGACATGCCGATTTACCTGTCGGCCCAGGCGCATTTGCAGGGGTATTACGGGCGATACGGGTTTGTGGTGGCGGGTGAAGAGTATGTCGAGGATGGCATTCCGCATATCGGAATGCGGCGTTCTTGAGGGCCTCTTCGCGGGCAAGCCTCGCTCCTACAATTATTCGCGGTGTCCACAAATGATGCGGACAACCCAAATCCTGTAGGAGCGAGGCTTGCCCGCGAAGGCGCCAGTACAGGCGCCACAAACTTCAAGGGTACTCAAGCACCGCTTTTATCTGCCGCAAATTGCGCTCGATCCACCCTCGGTCAATCGCGCCCCAATCCCGAATCCGATAGTGCCCGGCATGGTTACGCGCGCCGTCTTCCTGCTCGAATTCACACACGATATCCAGATCCGCCAACGCCGCGATGGTGTCTTGGGCCGTGCGCCGGGGCATTCCGGTGACGTCGGTCAGGGTCGGGACGCTGCTGGCCAGCCCGCTGTCGATCAGGTACGCCACGTACAACCGGCGGTAGAAGCTGCTTTTGGTCTTGCTGACGTCCATCAAACGCTCCTTATTGCATATCCCGCCAAGTCAGATATACCCGCAGATCAAACTCCACCTGGTGATACCCCGGCAACATGTGTTCGCACAGCTTGTAGAACGCCTTGTTGTGATCCGACTCTTTGAAGTGCGCCAACTCATGCACCACGATCATTTTCAGAAATTCCGACGGCGCTTCCTTGAACAGCGAGGCCACGCGGATTTCTTTCTTGGCCTTGAGCTTGCCGCCCTGCACCCGGGAAATCGTGGTGTGCAGGCCGAGGGCGCGATGGGTCAGGTCCAGGCGGTTGTCGAACAACACTTTGTCGATGGACGGGGCGTTGCGCAGGTATTCCTGCTTCAGGTCCAAGGCGTAGGTGTACAACGCCTTGTCGCTTTGCACGTCGTGTTTTTGCGGGTAACGCTGGCTCAGGTAATCGCCCAGCCGACCGTCGGCGATCAGCTGGCGCACCTGGTCCTGCAATGCAGCGGGATAGGCCTGGAGGTATTTCAACGCGGTCATTGGGCGGGCAACATGCAGCATGAAAAGGTCGCCAGTGTAGCGAATTCAGCGGGGTAGCGCGCTCCAGTCGAAGGGCTGCACAAAGGCGCCGGCATCCTCAGCCATCATCGGCCGAGCGACCAGGAAGCCCTGCACATACTCGCAGCCGTTGGCCTGCAGCCACTCATACTGCGCCGGCGTTTCCACCCCTTCGGCAATCACCAGCAAACCGTATTGCTTGCACAGATCGATCACCGTGCGCACCAACGCCGCGTCCCGCGACGACTCGGGCAGCCGCGCGATCAGATGCCGATCGAGTTTCAGGGTATCCAGCTCCAGATCCCGCAGATGCGCCAGCGAACACGAGCCGGAGCCGAAGTCATCCAGCGCCACCCTCACTCCCAGGTTGTGCAGCAAGCGCAGCTGCTTGCGGGTTTCCTCGGGGTTAATCATCAGCGCTTCTTCGGTGACCTCGACTTCGATCTGGCTCGGCTTCAATTCATGGCGCTCCAGCACCTGGCGTAACTCGGTGACCAGATTGGGCATGCCGAACTGGGTGCTGCTCAGACTCACTCCCAGCACCAGATCCTCTGCAAACAGGGTTTCCCAGGCTTTACGCTGCTTGGCGCTGCGATGGTAAATCCAGCTGCCCAGGCGACTGATCAACCGAGCCTCCTCCAGCAACGGTAAAAACAGCCCCGGCGGCACATCGCCGACACTCGGGTGCTGCCAGCGCAGCAACGCTTCGAAACCGCGAATCTGTCCTCCATCGATTGCGACTTGTGGTTGATAGACCAGATTGAAATCGCGGTTCTCGATGGCCGTGCGCACGCTCTCTTCGAGCATCAGCCGCGAGCGCGCCCGACCGTTCATTTCGTGATCGTAAAAGCGATATTGCTGACGCCCGGCGCGCTTGGCTTCGTACATCGCGATGTCGGACGCGCGCAGTAAACCGTCAAGGTTGGAGCCGCAATCCGGGTAAGTGGCAATGCCGATGCTGGCGCCGAGGGCAATGTCCAGGCCTTCGATCTGCTGACAGATCGACACCCGCTCAATCAGTTTCTCGGCAATCTTCGCCGCCTGCTCGGGGAATTCCAGGTCCAGCAGCGCCGTGAATTCGTCGCCGCCCATCCGCGCCAGAATGTCGAAGGGCCGCAAGCAAGCCTTCAACTGCTCGGAGACCCAGCGCAGCACCCGGTCGCCGGCATCGTGACCAAGGGAATCATTGACCCGTTTGAAGCCATCCAGATCGAGATACATCAGCACCCAGGAGCTGTCGGTACGTTCGCCGCGCAGCAGCAGGTTTTCCACGGTCTGGTGAAAACCGCGCCGGTTGAGCAGCCCGGTCAGCGGATCTGTGACTGCCTGGAACTCCAGTTGCTGATGCAGATGGCGCACCACCGACATGTCCAGCACCGTCACCACCATCGCGTGCTGCTCGGACGGCAATGGCGCACAGGACAACGCCACCGGCACTTGCTGGCCCGGCGCTGTGCGCAACAGCGCATCGTGCAGACGCGAGGTCTCGCCGCGCTTGTAGCCGTTATACAGATCGGAATCGGCCCAGACCGGAATGTGTGGTTTTTGCAGGAAATCCAGAAACTCCTTGCCCTGCAAATCCTTGACTGTGGCATTGAGCAGCCGCGACATCGCCGGGTTGGCGAAACGGATCAGGCCGTCCTCCCCCACCACCAGGATGCCTTCGGCAGCGTTGTCGAGTACCGAGGCATTGAAAGCCCTGGCAACCTCCAGATCGTGGCTCAGGCGCTGCAAGGCCCGACGATTGCGTTGATGCTCAAGCAACGCCTGGACTTTGGGCTTGAGAATCTGCGGATCGAAGGGTTTGAACAGGTAATCCACCGCGCCACTGGCGTAGCCCTTGATCACGGCGTCCTGGGACTGTTCGTTGGCGGTGAGGAATATGATTGGGGTCAGGCGGGTGCGTTGACTGCCGCGCATCAACCGCGCGACTTCGAAGCCGTCCATGCCGGGCATCTGCACATCCAGCAGCACCAGGTCGATTTCGTGTTCCAGGAGCAAACTGAGGGCCTCGAAGCCCGAGGCGGCGGTCATGACCTGCCAGTCCTGGCGCTGTAACAAGGCGCGCATGCTGATCAGGTTTTCAGGGTAATCATCAACGACTAAAAGGACAGAGTTGCCTTCACCTGGCGTGGGTTGCGCGCATTCCATGCTGCTTCTCTTGTTCGGGGCGACAGGCCGGTTTCTCGTGAAAACCGGACAAATTCTACGCCTTCACTCTAGACCCGGATCCGCAAAAGCAGTAGGTGTCATCACGCCATCATTTAACCAAAGCGTCCATAAGCCGACTAACGGTCGGCTCTACAGCCCCCGAAAACCGGGGAAGATGGCTTTTTGACAGGATGTTGACGTCAATCATCTGCCAGGCGGGCATTAACAAAGACGCCCGCTACGCTTATAAAGACTGCCCTCCAAGGCCCGTGTTAGAGCTTCTGGCACGGGCGTGCAGCATGAATTAGTGGAAGCTTTGTCTATGATCGATCTCGCAACATGGAACCTAAGCGTTCCTGTCGGCAATCCGCCGTACACCGTTGATACAGCCAAACTGGTGAACGGTTTCAAGGACCAATACTTCCACTCTGACACCGGCACCCTGTTCTTCTGGTCCCCGGTCACTGGCTCCAAAACCGCAAACGCCAAATACCCCCGCACCGAACTTCGCGAAACCTACAGCAACGGTACCCTGCGCAACTGGCTCTACCCGGACGCCGACAATTCCCTGCGCGCGACCCTGGCGGTCAATCAGGTGCCGAGCTCGGGCAAGATCGTCATCGGCCAGATCCACGCCTATGAAAGCCAGAAACCCCTGATCAAGCTTGAGTACCAATTCAAGACCGGCACCCAGACGGGCAACATCGTCGCCAAAGTGCGCATGCACCCCGATGACGGCGAAGGCCGGGTGATTACCATCGCGACAGGCGTGAAGCTGGATCAGGAGTTTTCCTACCTCCTTCACCTGAGCCCCGGCGGTGCATTAGGCATCAGTGCCGCGGGTTATCAGTGGGACTCGAACATCAGCGCGACGTGGCGCGACAAACCGCTGTATTTCAAGGCAGGTGTGTATGTGCAGGACCACACCGGGTACACCAGCGAAGGCGGGAAAGTGACGTTCAGCAAGCTGGATATTGATCACGATAAATAAATCGTTTGTTTGATCGTTCCCACGCTCCGCGTGGGAATGCTGATCGATTAAATCCACTCAATGACCAAATAAATCAATCCTGCTTTTTACGATTTCAGGAATCCCCGAAGATAAATATAAAGCGTCCATCTTTAACTGAATCACCTTTTTGATTGTGTTCTTGAAAAACTTCAAAACGACCGCGATAGTCTGAAGGAGTGATACTTTCAAGAAAAACAAAACCAGACTTTGCTAGCCATAAACCGCCCGTACGAAGCGCTACTACTATTCCTATTTTTGTCGTATCCGATATTTCATGCCTACCGATTGAAAGAAATTCTTTAAAATCAAAATCTATTGCCTCAACGTCGCTTTTCTCCCTGTTTTCGGAGGATACATAGAGCCGAAAAGGCTCCCCCGGCTTATGATCGTAAAGCCCGCTAATGTGCGTAGAGCTATAATGCGGTTTGCCTGCAGGGCCTTCTTTATGCAACTCCCCCGTCACACTACCGTCCAATAACTTCTGCTCGAAAATACCCGCCGTAGTCAAAATCATCTTATGGGATTTCATCATCAATTCCTGAACAATTAAAAGAGGATAATTTTATTAAACCCGCTCAGCGACTTCATGCATCAGGCTATAAACATATGTAATATTTTTCAAAAAAACACCTGTAATAATTGACAGTTCTTAATACATTCTCGCGATAAAAATTCGTTGATATATATCGCAAAGCCGGCAGCGACCACAGACGCGTAAGCGTTGCCAAAGGCTGCGATCTTTTGATCTTCCGCTCCGAAAACCACTTAGGCGAGGTATGCCTATGCTCGGCTTTTATATGGCGGCTGTGCGTGGGAGACCTTCGAGTCTGCCGGGTCTTAACTCCTCGGTCTGCGAACCCGCGCACAGCTGTCTCCCAATTTGTTTCGCAGCAAACGGTGGTGAATTTTTTCTTGAGTTAAGGATTTCCCATGACAGATCAGCAACCGCCGCGCCGCTTCACCCCCATGTCCCAATTCGCCACCGACTACCCCGTCCTGCTCATCGACAGCGACGCCCCGATCCGCGAATTGCACAACTGCGTCAGCGAACGCCTCAACGCCGTCCTCAAATACCTCAACCTCATGGCCTGCACCAGCCTGCCGGACTACGCCGAAAATGACATCAACACCGTCACCAACATCGCCTTGATCCTGCTCCGGGATGTCAGTGACGTATTCAGGGTGATTGAGAAGCGTGGATTTGATACGCCTTAACCATCGCACTAATCTTTATCCAATAAAAACCCGCACGACGGCGGGTTTTTATTATCGCGCTTTTTTAATCCCGACTGTTTTGAAAGCGTGAATTTCGAATAACAGAAATAGCACGGGACGGCCAACGAAATAGACCATTACGATAGTTGTGAAGAGGGGACCTATTAAATAAATCTGTTCACTTTTCCTTTGTGACGTCAGACCAGCATCAACTACTCAGACCTACCCTAACGATATAAATGTTCCCTCTACTGAAAAGACCCCTTCCTCAAAAAGTTTGAATTCCCCCTCGGGATAATTCCCACCCTTTGACAAACGAAACGTACCACTGGCATATTTATCACCTTCAATATTATCAATCTCCAAATGCGCTGCAACGGGCTCATCATTTCGGTCTAGCGTGTAGGTCTTTCCAACCTCAAGGTCGGTTCTAAACTTAATTCCCATATAATAACGGTGCCCGTCTATCTCCCTATACTTTGGAGTAATATGAAAGAAGCCGTCCCCACTAGAAAAGAGGCCCTGCCCCGCAAACTTCAACGCGTGATCACCATAGTCTGGATGTTTGAATATGACGTCCAGCTCACCAGAAACATTGCCACTAACGCTATTTTTAGTTTCCATTCTTTTCGTCCAGCAAGTGAGTGAATTCAAAGAATAGGCTTCTGCCAGCGCCAGCACACCTGTAATATCTGACAGGTATTTATATCTTTTTGCAATTAACAATCGGTATCTAGCAACAAAAAACAAATCAAACGAAGCAATTATTCAATTACCCAGAAATAAGTAATTTTCTTATTTTCCATACTAAAGGCGATCACCACCGGACCTGTAGTATCGGTTTCTTTGATATCGCCGTACTGGTTGATGATCGCAAGCCATCCAGCCGTGATGCAGGCTTAACCCGTAATCACTTATTTTTTCAAAACAGGTTTTCGCTTAAGACCAGATTTAACCGAGTCATGCAGCGCCACCACTCTTCCAGCATCCCATTCCACCTGCATTGCCGATAACAACTCGCCATCAACACGCCCCTGATTAACAGCCAGTGCCTCAGTCATTGCCTCGGCAATTCGCTCAATAATCAGCGACGGCTTATCTACCGCGCAGTGCTTGCGACCAAACTCGATTAACTGCTGGCGATCAGGGTAGGTTTTGACTTTGTTCATTTTGATGGCCAGCGTTCGATCAACCAGTGAACGCCCGGATTTCGGATTGTAGTTGTCATACACCGTCGTAGTTGTGACATCGAAAACGGGCGCCAACTGCACAGTTTCGCGCGCATCTGGATGCGTGTAGATCACGCCGAAATTCTTCAGGTGAGCATCACCATTGCGAACCATGACCGAAAGACAGACCGATGAAAAAAATCGTTCAAGCTCTCGCAACGGGTCGCCATGCACACAAACCTGGCCAATCACAGCCGCCAGCGTCTCGTAACTCTGAGAGTACTTATAGTTGTCATGGGGATCCTTGTTGAGCCCCAGAAGCACGGCCATGTCTTCAAAGCCGAGTCGACCGGACTCACTCAGGTCAAACCGCTCCATGACAAACAGATCGCCGCTTTCAGAAAGCCAGAAGGGTGGCGTTTCCAATCCTGCAAGGCGAGCCGCTTCAAGGCACAGAAACTCGTTCTGAGCCAAGTGGGCATATTCGTCAGCGCCTGACTTCACAATCAGATCGGAACTGAGCATGGTTTTTCGGCTGCCGGTCAGCTTGTCCAGGTCGGGCACCAGCACCTTGGGTTGTACGCCGGAGATACCTGACTCAAAGTAAGTATCCACCAGGAAATCGAAGACTCCTTGCGAAGTATCGGCCGACAGGATTTCTTGCAAACCGACTTGAGCACGCACGGAAACGGAAGCCTCGACCGGATTCTGATACGTAAGCCGTCCAATCTGATTGCCACCAATCACCGACAACAGGCGCATTTCATCCACCTGCATGTGCTTGGCCATCCGACGCTTGATCTGATCAGCCAGAAAACCCTCCGGCACATTCATATCGAATATCGGGTGCAGGACGTTGCTGACCGCAGGTGTCGGGTCATAGGGCATGACCAGCGAAACTTCCTTTGGCGCATCCGCAGCGTCATACGCAAACGAAAACTGCGAACCTTTGGAGAGCTCTCCGGAAAGACCTTGTGGTGTGATGACGTTGAGCTGTCTCACTCTACTCATCGTGTTCTACCAGTTCGGCGAGGGACTTGAGGTCGATGCGGTTATCGACAATTTCAAGCGCCATGCCCAGCGCGGAAAGAACCCTGAATACCGTGTACAGCGATACGTTCTCACCAGCCTCCAGATCGATGACGGTTTTGCGGCTGCATTTTGCCCTGTGCGCCAGTTGCAGTTGGCTATAGCCTTTGGCACGCCGCAGTTCGCGGACACGCTCGGCGAACACTGATGGATTGTGCAGCAGCATAAATGTCACCTATATGGTACTTATAAAGCTTCAAACCTGATTATGTTCACTATAGGTGACATTTCAAGCACCTTATGTCGCCCCGGCCTGATGATGCAAATGACGCCCACAAAAAAACCCGCCTCTCGGCGGGTTTTTCATCAGTGCTGTGTAACGCTCAGGCTTAGTTAACCTTGGCGTTCAACTCACCTTTCAGGTAACGCTGATACATCGCTTCCAACGAGATCGGTTTGATCTTCGACGCATTGCCAGCAGTACCGAATGCTTCGTAGCGAGCGATACACACGTCACGCATGGCGGTCACGGTGGCGCCGAAGAATTTACGCGGGTCGAATTCGCTCGGGTTGGTGGCCATCAGGCGACGCATCGCGCCGGTGGATGCCAGGCGCAGGTCGGTGTCGATGTTGACCTTGCGCACGCCGTGCTTGATGCCTTCGACGATTTCTTCAACCGGTACGCCGTAGGTTTCTTTGATGTCGCCGCCGTACTGGTTGATGATCGCCAGCCAGTCTTGTGGCACCGAAGACGAACCGTGCATCACCAGGTGGGTGTTCGGGATGCGTTTGTGGATTTCTTTGATGCGGTCGATTGCAAGCACGTCGCCGGTAGGTGGCTTGGTGAACTTGTACGCGCCGTGGCTGGTGCCGATGGCGATGGCCAGGGCATCAACTTGGGTGCGTTTGACGAAGTCAGCGGCTTCTTCCGGGTCGGTCAGCATTTGGCTGTGATCCAGAACGCCTTCGGCGCCGATGCCGTCTTCTTCACCGGCCATGCCGGTTTCCAGCGAACCCAGGCAGCCCAGCTCGCCTTCTACCGAAACGCCGCAGGCGTGAGCCATGGCCACGGTTTGTTGGGTAACGCGGATGTTGTAGTCGTAGTCGGTCGGGGTCTTGCCGTCTTCGCCCAGGGAGCCGTCCATCATTACCGAGCTGAAACCCAGTTGGATGGAGCGCTGGCAGACGTCAGGGCTGGTGCCGTGGTCCTGGTGCATGCACACCGGGATGTGCGGGAATTCTTCGATTGCCGCGAGGATCAGGTGACGCAGGAACGGGGCGCCTGCGTATTTGCGAGCACCGGCCGAAGCCTGGACGATCACCGGGGAGTCAGTCTTGTCAGCGGCTTCCATGATGGCGCGCATCTGCTCAAGGTTGTTGACGTTGAAGGCTGAACGCCGTAGCCGAATTCGGCTGCGTGGTCCAACATCTGGCGCATGCTGATAAGTGCCATTGTGTGTGTCTCTCCCGGTTTGGGTCGTTAATCGTGCCAGCCTGCCGTAGCGGCGGCGGCTATTCAAGTTATTGCAGATCGGGGGTTGGTCCGGTCCGCTCATTCGGTATTACAAAAATCTTGAGAACTCTCGATTCCCTGTAGGAGCGAAGCTTGCTCGCGAAAGCGGTTTAACCGCCAACACATGTGTTGCATGTGCTGGCCTCTTCGCGAGCAAGCTTCGCTCCTACGGGTTAGGCGCAAGCCTTCGATTACTGCGCTTTACAACCGCGGCCAATCAAATCATTGGTGGCGACCCAGTACACCAGGCCTTCCTCACCTTTTACGTGAAACGCCAGCATGTCGTTGCTGTACAGCGAACCTTCGGCGCCCGGTTCAAGCTTCAAGCGGTAGACCTGATCGGCCCCGCCGAGGCGCACGTCGACTTCCTTGCGGCTGTCGTCGGTGTAGCGCCAGAGCACTTTCGCCTGGCTGTCGCAGGTCCAGGTGGTCCAGTTGTCCGCCGGTGCCGACGAGTCGAACAGGTTGAAATTCGAACAACCTGCCAGCAGTGCCAGCGCCATGACGGCGATAAAACCTTTCATCCGTGTTCCTCGACCGACGGCGCACGCTGCCGGCCTTGAGTAAAGAGTCAGACCCGTCAAGGGCAGCCATGTTCCTTGGCCGGGGTCTGTGTCTCGTATTTGTCCAGGCCATCCGGCCCGGAACGCTTGTTGAGCACCGGGTTGGTTTCGGCCTGCCAGTCGGCCTGGTAACAGCCTTTATCCGCCGGCGCAGACGGCGCGGGTTCCGGTTTGGCTTTCGGGTTACTCCCGCAAGCCGCCAGCGAAGCCGCGACGATCAACAGCGCTATCGTCCTGACCATGTGAACACTCCTTTGCCTGGTCAAATGGGTCGCCTCAGGCCTTGGCCCGGCTTTCCAGGACCTCAACGGCCGGCAGCACCTTGCCTTCGACGAACTCAAGGAATGCGCCACCACCGGTGGAAATGTAGGAGATCTGGTCTGCAACGCCATATTTATCGATGGCCGCCAGGGTGTCGCCACCGCCAGCAATCGAGAACGCCGAGCTTTCAGCGATAGCCTGGGCCAGCACTTTGGTGCCGTTGCCGAACTGGTCGAATTCGAACACGCCCACCGGGCCGTTCCACAGAATGGTCTTGGACGACTTCAGCAGCTCGGCGAAATTCGCCGCAGTCTGTGGGCCGATGTCCAGGATCATGTCATCGTCGGCCACGTCGGCGATCAGTTTGACGGTAGCGGTAGCGCTTTCAGCGAATTCCTTGGCAACCACTACGTCGACTGGCAGCGGCACGCTGACTTTGGCAGCGATGGCGCGGGCGGTGTCCAGCAGGTCCGGTTCGTACAGCGACTTGCCGACCGGGTGACCGGCAGCGGCCAGGAACGTGTTGGCGATACCGCCACCAACGATCAACTGGTTGCAGATCTGGCTCAGGCTGTTGAGCACGTCGAGTTTGGTCGACACCTTGGAGCCGGCAACGATCGCAGCCATTGGCTGGGCCGGAGCGCCGAGGGCTTTGCCCAGTGCGTCCAGTTCAGCGGCCAGCAACGGACCAGCGGCAGCGACTTTGGCGAACTTGGCCACGCCGTGGGTCGAACCCTCGGCACGGTGAGCGGTGCCGAAGGCGTCCATCACGAATACGTCGCACAGGGCAGCGTATTGCTGGGCCAGTTCGTCAGCGTTCTTTTTCTCGCCTTTGTTGAAGCGTACGTTTTCGAACAGCACGATGTCGCCGGCCTTGACGTCGACGCCGCTCAGGTAATCGGCTACCAGCGGCACTTCACGGCCCAGGGCCTTGCTCAGGTAGTCAGCGACTGGCTTGAGGCTGTTCTCGGCCGAGAACTCGCCTTCGGTCGGACGGCCAAGGTGCGAGCAGACCATCACGGCCGCGCCTTTTTCCAGGGCCAGCTTGATGGTCGGCAGCGAAGCCAGGATACGCGCATCGCTGGTGACAACACCGTCCTTGACTGGGACGTTGAGGTCTTCGCGGATCAGTACGCGCTTACCTTGCAGATCGAGGTCGGTCATCTTCAACACGGTCATGGGTCGCAATTCCTGAGTTACTGTTTTTTAGAGACAGAAAGTGGAGCGGCTATTTGCAGGTAGTGCTCTGCAACGTCCAGCATTCGGTTGGCAAACCCCCATTCGTTGTCGAACCAGGCCAGGATGTTCACCAGCCGTGGGCCGGAAACGCGGGTCTGACTGGCATCGACGATGGCCGAATGTGGGTCGTGGTTGAAATCACAACTGGCGTGAGGCAATTCAGTGTAGGCCAGCAGGCCTTTGAGCGGACCGCTGGTGGCGGCCTCGCGCAGGATCCGGTTGACCTCGGTGGCGTCGGTGTCGCTGACGGTTTGCATCGTAATGTCGAGGCACGACACGTTCACCGTTGGCACCCGTACGGCTTTGGCCTGAATTCGCCCGGCAAGTTCCGGCAGCAGGCGTTCGATGCCGCGCGCCAGACCAGTGGACACCGGGATCACCGACTGGAACGCCGAACGGGTGCGGCGCAGGTCTTCGTGGTGATAGGCGTCGATCACCGGCTGATCGTTCATCGCCGAGTGGATGGTGGTGATCGACACGTATTCCAGACCAATGGCCTGATCCAGCAGGCGCAACAGCGGCACGCCGCAGTTGGTGGTGCAGGATGCGTTGGACACCAGCAGCTCGTCGCCGGTCAGGCAATCCTGGTTCACGCCGTAGACGATGGTGGCGTCGACATCCGCCTCGCTGGCCATCGGCTGGGAAAACAGCACACGCGGCGCGCCAGCATCGAGAAAGCGCTGGCCATCTGCACGAGTGTGATAAGCGCCGGAGCATTCAAGCACCAGATCGACGCCCAGGGACGCCCAATCGATGCCTTCAGGGGTGGCACTGCGCAGGACCTTCACGCAGTCGCCATTAATATGCAGACAATCGTCCTCAACCCGCACTTCGCCGGGAAAACGCCCGTGAGTGGAGTCGAAGCGTGTCAGGTATTCGATGCTGGCCATGTCCGCCAGATCGTTGATCGCGACAATTTCAAACCCGGCCTTCTCGCCTCGTTCAAACAACGCACGCAAGACGCAACGACCAATCCGGCCGTAGCCGTTGAGTGCAACTTTGTAGGGACGCGGTTGAGGCATGGGGTTCTCGATGCAGCTTGGGAATGTAGTCGCCAGGTCTGCCGCCTTCGCGGGCAAGCCTCGCTCCTACAGGTCTTCGGTTGTTTGGGGAATCGGGGTAATCCCAATCCTCCAAAACAACGCAATCCCTTGTAGGAGCGAGGCTTGCCCGCGAAGACGTCAGCCCCGATAACGCAACTTCTGGATCAGTCTTCCAGCAGCTCTTCAGCCTGACCCAGGATGTTTTCCAGGGTGAAGCCGAACTCTTCGAACAAGGCTGGCGCAGGCGCCGACTCGCCGTAGGTGGTCATGCCGATCACGCGGCCTTCCAGGCCCACGTATTTGTACCAGTAGTCCGCGTGAGCAGCTTCGATCGCGATACGCGCGCCGACTTGCAGTGGCAGGACGTCTTGCTTGTAGCCTGCGTCTTGCGCGTCGAACACGCTGGTGCACGGCATCGAAACGACGCGAACCTTGCGACCTTGCTCGGTCAGCTTGTCGTAAGCCTGAACCGCCAGGCCAACTTCCGAACCGGTGGAGATCAGGATCAGCTCAGGCTCGCCAGCGCAATCCTTCAACACATAACCGCCACGGGCGATGTCGGCGATCTGGCCGGCATCACGTTCCTGATGTTGCAGGTTCTGACGCGAGAAGATCAGCGCCGAAGGGCCGTCCTTACGCTCGATCGCCAGTTTCCAGCACACCGCCGATTCAACCGCATCGGCTGGACGCCAGGTGTTGAGGTTCGGCGTACTGCGCAGGCTGGTCAGTTGCTCGACCGGCTGGTGCGTCGGGCCGTCTTCGCCCAGACCGATAGAGTCGTGGGTGTAGACGAACACCACGCGTTTCTTCATCAGCGACGCCATGCGTACTGCGTTGCGCGCGTATTCCATGAACATCAGGAAAGTCGCGCCGTAAGGCACCAGGCCGCCGTGCAGGGACACGCCGTTCATGATCGCGCTCATGCCGAACTCGCGAACGCCGTAGTACATGTAGTTGCCGCTGGCGTCTTCAGCCGAGACACCTTTGCAACCTTTCCACAGGGTCAGGTTGGAACCGGCCAGGTCAGCGGAGCCGCCCAGCAGTTCAGGCAACAGCGGGCCGTAGGCATTCAATGCGTTCTGGCTGGCTTTACGGCTGGCGATGGTTTCGCCCTTGGCCGCAACTTCAGCAATATAAGCCGAGGCTTTTTCCGCGAAGTCGGCTGGCAATTCACCGCTCAGGCGACGCACCAGTTCGTTGGCTTCGGTCGGGAACGCCGCGGAGTAAGCAGCGAAACGCTGATCCCACTCGGCTTCAGCAGCGCGTCCTTTTTCCTTGGCATCCCACTCGGCATAGATGTCGGCCGGGATTTCAAACGGGCCGTGATTCCAGTTCAGCGCCTTGCGGGTCAGGGCGATTTCCGCGTCACCCAACGGGGCGCCGTGGCAATCTTCCTTGCCTTGCTTGTTCGGCGAACCGAAACCGATGGTGGTCTTGCAGCAGATCAGCGTCGGCAGCTCGCTTTTGCGTGCAGTCTCGATCGCGGTCTTGATTTCTTCCGGGTCGTGACCGTCGACGTTGCGGATCACTTGCCAGTTGTAGGCTTCGAAACGCTTCGGCGTGTCGTCAGTGAACCAGCCTTCAACTTCGCCATCGATGGAGATGCCGTTGTCATCGTAGAAGGCGATCAGTTTGCCCAGGCCCAAGGTGCCGGCCAGGGAGCCGACTTCGTGGGAAATGCCTTCCATCATGCAGCCATCACCCAGGAACACGTAGGTGTGGTGGTCAACGATGTTGTGGCCAGGACGGTTGAACTGCGCCGCCAGGACTTTTTCTGCCAGGGCAAAACCGACGGCGTTGGCCAGGCCTTGGCCCAGTGGACCGGTGGTGGTTTCAACGCCCGGGGTGTAGCCGAATTCCGGGTGACCCGGGGTGCGGCTGTGCAGCTGGCGGAAGTTTTTCAGGTCTTCGATCGACAGGTCGTAGCCGGTCAGGTGCAGCAGCGAGTAGATCAGCATCGAGCCGTGGCCGTTGGACAGCACGAAGCGGTCACGGTCGGCGAACGATGGATTGCTCGGGTTGTGCTTCAGGTAGTCACGCCACAGTACTTCGGCGATATCCGCCATACCCATGGGGGCACCGGGATGGCCGCTGTTGGCCTTTTGCACGGCATCCATGCTGAGGGCACGAATGGCGTTGGCACGCTCACGACGGCTTGGCATCGCTGTTCTCCTACGGGTTCTGTATCGAGAGTGAATAAAACGAATCGGAAAAAAGGCGAGCATTTTCCCTCACCGACCCGCCTCGGGGCAATGACAGATAAGCATCTGGAGACGTTTTTCCAATGGATAACGGAGGTTTCGACTGATGAAACCTTTCCGCAGTTCGTTTGTTGACTGAACCTAACGTCGAGAAGTGCCATCTATCGAGCAATATCAAAACTTTTTGATATTGCTCTTGCGGGGTTTTCTGACCATCACTAGACTGCTGGCCTTATGAATTTACGCGTGCCTTCCATTCAACATGACGATTGCGATGAGCTGGCGGCCCTGTGCAAGGCCGGCGGTGATCCTCTGCGGCTGAATGTATTGCGCGCGCTGGCCAACGATTCGTTCGGCGTGCTGGAACTGGCGCAGATCTTCGGCATCGGCCAGTCGGGCATGAGTCATCACCTCAAGGTCCTGGCCCAGGCCGACCTGGTGGCGACCCGCCGTGAAGGCAACGCGATTTTCTACCGTCGCGCCCTGCCCCACACCGACCTGCTGGGCGGCAAGCTGCACGCGGCCTTGCTCGAAGAAGTGGATAACCTGACCCTGCCTGCGGATGTGCAGTCGCGGATCGGTCAGGTCCATGGGCAACGGGCAGCGGCCAGCCAGGACTTTTTCTCACGGGTAGCGGAGAAATTTCGCGCCCAGCAAGACTTGATCGCCGGCCTGCCGCAGTACCGCGAAAGCGTGGTGGCGCTGCTCGACAAGCTGAGTTTCAGTGTGGGCGCCACGGCGATTGAAGTCGGCCCCGGCGACGGTGGTTTTCTGCCGGAACTGGCGCGCCGCTTCACCCAGGTCACGGCGCTGGACAACAGCCCGGCGATGCTCGAACTGGCGCGCCAGGTCTGCGAACGTGAAACGTTGACTAATGTCAGCCTGCAATTGGCCGATGCACTGAACGGTGTGAGCCTAACCGCCGATTGCGTTGTGCTGAACATGGTGCTGCACCATTTTGCCGCGCCGGCTTCCAGCGCGCGCACTTGCTGCCAGTCGAGGGCCTGGGGCTGCGACTCTTCAGGGCATTCATCAGTCAAGCGGCTCAAGTCGTCCGGT
>NZ_JBIUXZ010000008.1:218912-234155 GCF_044744265.1 Pseudomonas sp. NPDC087342 | reverse complement strand
GCAAGTTGCTGCCGGGGATGTTCGCCAGCCTGACCGACGCTGCTCAACAAGTTGTCAAAGCTGCGGAGGGCAAATAATGAGCGTCCTGATCAATAAAGACACCAAAGTTATCTGCCAGGGTATTACCGGTTCGCAAGGTAGTTTCCACACCCAGCAAGCCATCGAATACGGCACCAAGATGGTTGGTGGCGTTACTCCTGGTAAAGGCGGCACCGAACACCTGGGTCTGCCAGTGTTCAACACCGTGAAAGATGCTGTAGCTGCCACTGGCGCCACCGCCAGCGTTATCTACGTTCCAGCTCCTTTCTGCAAAGACTCCATCCTGGAAGCAGCATTCGGCGGCATCAAGCTGATCGTTTGCATCACTGAAGGCATTCCTACCCTGGATATGCTGGATGCCAAGGTCAAGTGCGACGAACTGGGCGTAGTCCTGATCGGTCCTAACTGCCCAGGCGTGATCACTCCAGGCGAATGCAAGATCGGCATCATGCCAGGTCACATTCACTTGCCAGGCAAGGTCGGTATCGTTTCCCGTTCCGGCACCCTGACCTACGAAGCTGTGAAGCAAACTACTGACGCCGGTTTCGGTCAGTCGACTTGCGTCGGCATCGGCGGTGACCCGATACCGGGTTCGAACTTCATCGACATCCTGAAGCTGTTCCAGGAAGACCCGAAGACCGAAGCGATCGTTATGATCGGCGAGATCGGCGGTTCGGCTGAAGAAGAAGCGGCTGCCTACATCAAGGCACACGTGACCAAGCCGGTTGTTTCCTACATCGCTGGTGTGACTGCCCCTGCGGGCAAGCGCATGGGCCATGCTGGCGCAATCATCTCTGGCGGCAAAGGCACTGCAGACGAGAAGTTTGCTGCCCTGGAAGACGCAGGCGTTAAAACCGTGCGTTCGCTGGCAGACATCGGCAAGGCTTTGTCCGAGCTGACCGGTTGGGCGATCAAATAAGCCTCGCGCTTAGCTGACGCTTCACCAGACAAAGGCCACCTTCGGGTGGCCTTTGTTGTTTCCGGGGTGATCGTTCCCACGCTCTGCGTGGGAATGCCGCCGGGGACGCTCCGCGTTCCGCGATTGGGTGCGACGCGGAGCGTCGCGGGATGCGTTCCCACGCAGAGCGTGGGAACGATCCACAGGTTTCTCTTCGTTCACAAATACGACGCCAACCTGTAGGAGCGAGGCTTGCCCGCGAAGGCTTATTTACAGACGACACCCATTTACATGCAAAAACGCGACACGGAAATGTCGCGTATCGGATAGTTCGCCCTCTAACAGTGCGTTCGTCGGGCAAATTCGTTAGGCTAGCAGCCATTTTTGCGTCCGCAGCCCACAAGGCCGCTACGCGCTAAACGGGTTGGTCCTATACGGATCGACAGCATTTCCCTCACCCAACAGGGAAATCCCTCTCTAAATTCCGATTCAGTAGTGTGGTATTTCCTTAATGAAAGTGTTGAAAGGCCAGGACATCCTGGCACTTGGTTTTATGACATTCGCCCTGTTTGTCGGGGCTGGCAACATCATCTTCCCGCCTATCGTCGGTTTGCAGTCCGGGCCCCATGTCTGGATGGCGGCGTTGGGTTTCCTGATCACAGCAGTCGGTTTGCCAGTGATCACCGTGGTCGCGCTGGCCAAGGTCGGCGGTGCCATGGATGCCTTGAGCAGCCCGATCGGTAAAGTCGCCGGTGGCCTGCTGGCTGCTGCGTGCTACCTGGCGGTCGGCCCGTTGTTCGCCACGCCGCGCACTGCCACCGTGTCCTTCGAAGTGGGCCTGGCGCCGCTGACCGGCGAGAGCCCGCTGGCACTGTTCCTCTACAGCTCGGTGTACTTCCTGCTGGTGTTCTTCATCTCGCTGTATCCGGGCCGTCTGCTGGATACCGTAGGACGTTTCCTCGCACCACTGAAGATCATCGCCCTGGCCGTGCTCGGCATCGCTGCGTTTGCCTTGCCGGCCGGTGATATCGGCGTGGCCACGCCGGAATACGTGGCGGCCCCGTTCTCCCAAGGCTTCATCAATGGTTACCTGACCATGGATACCCTGGGCGCGCTGGTGTTCGGCATCGTTATCGTTAACGCGATCCGCTCCCGTGGCGTCGAATCGCCTGCGCTGATCACCCGTTACGCGATCATTGCCGGGATGATTGCCGGCGTGGGTCTGGCGCTGGTGTATGTCAGCCTGTTCCGTCTCGGTTCGGGCAGCCATGAAGTGGCCGCCGGCGCTGCAAACGGCGCGGCCGTCCTGCATGCCTACGTGCAACACACCTTCGGTTCGCTGGGCAGCGGTTTCCTCGCGGTGCTGATCTCGTTGGCCTGCCTGGTGACGGCGGTCGGCCTGACCTGCGCCTGCGCCGAATACTTCAGCCGCGTGTTGCCACTGTCCTACAAGACACTGGTGATCATCCTGGCCGTGTTCTCGCTGTTTGTGTCCAACCTGGGCCTGACCAAGCTGATAGCGTTCTCGATCCCGGTGCTGACCGCGATCTACCCGCCGTGCATCGCTCTGGTCGCCCTGAGCTTCTGCAAGGACTTCTGGCGTGAGCAGAGCCGCATTGTTGGTCCGGTGATGCTGGTGTCGTTCATCTTCGGCCTGATCGACGCGCTCAAAGGCGCCGGCCTGGCGGACTGGATGCCGACGCAGCTGTCGCACCTGCCGCTGAGCGAGCAAGGCCTGGCGTGGTTGGTGCCGTCGGTGATGACCCTGGTCGTCGCCGCCGCGTGCGACCGTATGCTGGGCAAGCGCGACGAAGCCTTGGCGTAAACCTGATCGCCCGTCACAAGCGGGCAGTCGGTTATACAGAAATGCCCCGTATCAATCGATACGGGGCATTTTTTATGGGGATGAGGCAGTGTCTTTTTCCGCGAGCTAACGTCGAATCACTACCTTGTAGGAGCGAGGCTTGCCCGCGAAGGCGGTGTGTCAGTCGACGGATACATCGCATGTGATACCGCCTTCGCGGGCAAGCCTCGCTCCTACAGACTCCACCAACGTCTCACAAGGACCTGCATGTCGTTCATCCACGCCAACCTGATCCACTTCATCGCCGCGCTCTGGTTCGCCATCTGCTGGGGCGGTTACACCCGTTATGCGACGTGGAAGGGCCGCGACACCGCGTGCCTGGCCAGCGTGCTGCACCTGTACCGCGAAGACTGGATGCGCCGCATGCTGCTACGGGACAACCGCATCGCCGACGCCAGCGTGATCGGCAACCTGGAGCGTAACGCCTCGTTCTTCGCCTCCAGCACGCTGATTATCCTGGCAGGCATTCTCACGGTGCTCGGCGCATCTGAACGGGCGGTGTCGTTGCTGGCGGATATTCCCATGGTTCAGCAGGCGTCCCAGGGCATGTCGGAGATCAAGTTGCTGTGCCTGGCGCTGGTGTTTGTCTACGCGTTCTTCACCTTCAGTTGGTGCATGCGTCAGTACAACTTCGCGGCAATCCTGGTCGGTTCGGCACCGATGATCGGTGAGCGACACGTTTCCGAGCAGGAGCGCAAAGCCTTTGCGGCAAGGGCGGCGCGGGTGATTTCGATGGCGGCCAACCAGTTCAACTTCGGCCTGCGCTCCTACTACTTCGGCATGACCATGCTCGCGTGGTTCGTCAGCCCCTGGTTGTTCATGTTGATGAGCGCCGGCGTCGTGCTGGTGTTGTATCGCCGGGAGTTTCATTCCGACGTTCTCGACGTGATGGTCTATACCCCTACAGAGGCGCCATTGCCCGAAGCCAACAAAGAGGCCGCTTGATGAGTATTCCGTTCTGGTGTGTGTTTATCAGTGCATTGCTGATCTACGTGGCCCGCATGCCCGTGGCCAGGGCCATGAAAGAGCAGGGCGGCTACAACAACCACTTGCCGCGCCAGCAACAAGCGCAACTGACCGGCTTCGGCGCCCGCGCCGTGGCGGCCCATCAGAATTGTTTTGAAGCGTTCATATTATTTGCGGTGGGGGTGTTGATGGCGCACACCACGCAGACGGCAGGGTGGCTGATCGATTCGCTGGCGATCATCTTTGTGATCACGCGCATCCTCTATTTAGTGTGTTATTGGGCTGATCTTGCCTGGCAGCGCAGCCTGGTGTGGTTGATCGGATTAGTCTGCTCATTATTGCTGATGATTAGTCCGACTTTTAGAACCGTGTTGCTCTAAATCACCAACTAACAGGCAAAAGAAAACCCGCACATGGCGGGTTTTCTTTTGTCACGCTAAAAACTGTTTTAGTTTTTAGGTGCTTCAGCAGGAGCGGCTGGAGCCGACTCTTGAACAGCGGCTTTGTTCGATTCAGCCTGAGCTTTGGCAGCTTCGGCGTTTTCTTTCGCAGCGTCGTTCACTTTATCCTGAGCTTTGTTCATGTCTTGCTGAGCTTGCTCAGCATGTTGGTTGGCATCTTGAGCTTTGTCCTCGGATTTTTTATCGCAGGCAGCGAGACCGAGGGAAGCGGTCAACATCAAGGCAATAGCTAAAGTCTTACGCATGGGGTGTTTCTCCTTATGGAATATATCTACTGGCCTTTCGAGCACAGCCGTCATCGATAAGTTCCTCATTTCATACAAATATATAAGTTTTAAACGCGATGGAACTTTTGCCTGATTCATCTGAGGCTTTGTCGGGATACTAAGAAGGGATTTATCAAATGGCCGAAAACCCCGTTTTTGAGCGCGCAACACGATTCCTGTCGGCGTTGCGGCATTGCCAGGTGCTGGGCTTGCGCGTTCACAGCGCGAGTACTGACGGACTAACGGTCGTCCTGCCTTACAGCCCGCAAATCGTCGGTAACCCGCAAACCGGTGTCATTCACGGCGGCGCCCTGACGTCGTTGATGGACACCGCGTGCGGCATGTCCACCCTGTGCGTGTTGCCGGAGTTCGAAGTCTGCCCGACCCTCGATTTGCGCATCGACTACATGCACGCCGCCGAACCCCACAAGGACGTCTACGGTTTTGCTCAGTGCTACCGGGTCACCACCGACGTGATCTTCGCCCGGGGCTTCGCGTATCAGGACGACCCGGAACAACCCATCGCCCATGTCGTCGGCACCTTTATGCGCATGGGCAAGGGCATCAAGGGCACCAAAGGCTTTGGTGGCGCCATCACCGGAGGTGCGAAATGACTGACTCCTTCAAGGAACAACTTCAGCAGGCCCACGCGCAAGGGGACTACGCCTCGCTGCTGCACCTGATTCCCTACGCCAAGTTGATCGGCGTCGAATGTTCACGGGTCGGTGATGAGCTGCTGTTTCGCCTGCCGGCCAACAAGGACAACATTGGTAACCCTTTATTGCCGGCGATTCATGGCGGCGTGATTGCCGGGTTCATGGAGCTGTCTGCGGCGTTGCACCTGTTGATTTTCACCGGCTCACCGGGTGTGCCGAAGATCATCGACTTCTCCCTCGATTACCTGCGCACCGGGCAATTTCGCGATACCTGGGCTCGCTGCCAGGTGTGTCGGCAGGGCCGGCGGGTGGCCAACGTGGCGGTGACGGCCTGGCAAAGCACCGAATCCGAGCCGATTGCCACGGCCCGAGGCCATTTCAAAATCGAAGAGCCCTTGAAATCCTGAACTCAGCCCCAAACTCTGATGACAACCCGCCGTCGACCCTGAAGGTCGCGGCCACTGCCATCTGATTGGAGTTTGATGACCATGAGTGTGGAAACTCAAAAGGAAACCCTGGGCTTCCAGACCGAGGTGAAGCAACTGCTGCACCTCATGATCCATTCGCTGTATTCAAACAATGAAAATTTCCTTCGCGAGTTGATCTCGAACGCCTCTGACGCTGTCGACAAATTACGTTTCGAAGCCCTGTCCAAGCCTGAGTTGCTGGAAGGTGGCGCCGAACTGAAAATCCGTGTGAGCTTCGACAAAGACGCGAAAACCGTCACCCTCGAAGACAACGGTATCGGTATGAGCCGCGAAGACGCGATCACCCACCTGGGCACGATCGCCAAGTCCGGCACCGCTGATTTCATGAAACACCTGTCCGGCGATCAGAAGAAAGATTCGCACCTGATCGGTCAGTTCGGTGTGGGCTTCTACTCGGCATTCATCGTCGCTGACAAAGTCGACGTGTTCAGCCGTCGTGCCGGCGCTGCCGCCAGCGAAGGCGTGCACTGGTCGTCCAAGGGCGAAGGCGATTTTGAAGTTGCCACCGTCGACAAAGCCGAGCGCGGCACCCGTATCGTCCTGCACTTGAAGTCCGGTGAAGACGAGTTCGCCGATGGCTACCGTCTGCGCAACATCATCAAGAAATACTCCGATCACATCGCTTTGCCGATCGAGTTGCCGAAAGAAGTGGCAGCCGTCGAAGGCGAAGAGAAGCCAGCCGTTGAGTGGGAAACCGTCAACCGCGCCAGCGCCCTGTGGACCCGTCCTCGCACCGAGATCAAGGACGAGGAATACCAGGAGTTCTACAAGCACATCGCGCATGACTTCGAAAACCCGCTGAGCTGGAGCCACAACAAGGTCGAAGGCAAGCTGGAATACAGCTCGCTGCTTTATGTACCGACCCGTGCTCCGTTCGACCTGTACCAGCGTGAAGCGCCGAAAGGCCTGAAGCTGTATGTGCAGCGCGTATTCGTGATGGATCAGGCCGAGTCGTTCCTGCCGCTGTACCTGCGCTTCATCAAAGGTGTTGTCGATTCCAACGACCTGTCGCTGAACGTGTCGCGGGAAATCCTGCAGAAAGACCCGATCATCGATTCCATGAAGTCGGCGCTGACCAAACGCGTCCTCGACATGCTGGAAAAACTGGCGAAGAACGAGCCTGAGCAATACAAGGGCTTCTGGAAAAACTTCGGCCAGGTGATGAAAGAAGGCCCGGCTGAAGATTTCGCCAACAAAGAGAAAATCGCTGGCCTGCTGCGTTTCGCGTCCACTCAGGGCGAAGAAGGCGAGCAGGTTGTGGGTCTGGCTGATTACCTGGCTCGCGCCAAGGAAGGTCAGGACAAGATTTACTACCTGACCGGCGAAACTTACGCCCAAGTCAAAAACAGCCCGCACCTGGAAGTCTTCCGCAAGAAAGGCATCGAAGTGCTGCTGCTGACCGACCGCATCGACGAGTGGCTGATGAGCTACCTCAGCGACTTCGACGGCAAGAGCTTTGTCGACGTGGCGCGCGGTGACCTGGACCTCGGCAACCTGGACTCGGAAGAGGACAAGAAAGCTGCGGAAGAAGTCGCCAAGTCCAAAGAAGGTCTGGTTGAGCGTCTGAAAACCGCACTGGGCGATTCCGTCGCTGAAGTACGAGTTTCCCACCGTCTGACCGATTCTCCGGCGATCCTGGCCATCGGTGAGCAGGACCTGGGCTTGCAGATGCGTCAGATCCTCGAAGCCAGCGGGCAGAAGGTTCCGGATTCGAAGCCGATTTTCGAATTCAACCCGGCTCACCCGCTGATCGAGAAACTCGACAACGAGCAGAGCGACGAACGCTTCGGCGACCTGTCGCACATCCTGTTCGATCAGGCAGCCTTGGCAGCCGGCGACAGCTTGAAAGACCCGGCAGCTTATGTGCGCCGTCTCAACAAATTGTTGGTTGAACTGTCGGTTTAACTGAGTTGTACAAAAACCCGCTTCGGCGGGTTTTTTTATTCTTGAGTCTTAGGAGTTTGATATGAGCCAAGTCACTGTGCGTTCCGTGGTCTATCAGCTAGATGGCCAGTCCTATGAAAGCCGTCTGGCTTTCGATGCCGGCCATAAAGGCCTGCGCCCGGGCTTGCTGATGGCGCCGAACTGGATGGGCATCAGCGCCGGTGCCGAAGAGATCGCCAAGTCAGTGGCGTCCAAAGGCTATGTAGTCCTGATCGCGGACCTTTACGGTCAATCGGTACGTCCGCAGAACGGCGACGAAGCAGGTGCAGCGATGATGCCGTTGAAGAATGATCGCGGTTTGCTGCGCCAGCGTATGCACGCGGCTTTCGAGCAACTGCAAGGGCAGGGCGACGTTGCGGTCGATACCTCGAAACTGGCGACCTTCGGTTTCTGTTTTGGTGGTTGCTGCTCGCTGGAACTGGCTCGCAGCGGTGCGCCGGTGAAAGCGGCGGTGTCGTTCCATGGCTCGCTGGATACGCCGAATGTGAATGATGCGAAAAACATCAAGGGCTCGGTGCTGGTGCTGCACGGTGCGTCCGATCCATTGGTGCCGAAAGAGCAACTGCCGGCGTTTGAAGAAGAAATGAACGCAGCGGGCGTGGATTGGCAATTGCTGAGCTACGGCGGGGCGGTGCACTCGTTTACCGATCCGCATGCGAATGTGCCGGGCAAGATGATGTATGACGCGAAAACCGCAGGGCGGGCGTTTGTGTCGATGCATAACTTGCTGGATGAAGTGTTTAGCGACTGATGATCGTTCCCTGACATTGGTGGTGTCAGGGCTGGACTCTTCGCGAGCAGGCTCGCTCCCACATTTGGAATGCATTCCCCTGTGGGAGCGGGCTTGCTCGCGAAAGCGGTGTCACAGGCGCAAAAAATCCTAGGGCAATTCAATCCGCTCACTTTCCCCCGGCACCGTCGGCCAATCCCCGGCCGCCCAGCGTCGACGCGCTTCATCGATGGCCGCCGGATCGCTCGCGACAAAATTCCAGTTGATCCGCCGTGGCCCATCCAGTGGCGCGCCGCCGAACAGCACGGCGTGACAGTCGCTTTCGGCAAACAACGTCATCTCTTCCCCGACCGGCAACACCACCAGCGAATGCGGTTCTATCAGCTCGCCATCGAGTTGCACCTCGCCGTCCAGCACGTACAGTGCCCGTTCTTCATGTTCGGTGGGAATCAGCAACGTGGTCGCGGTTTGCAGGTTCAGTTCGGCGTACAACGTAGGAGAAAGCACCGGCACCGGCGATTCCAGGCAAAAACCTGACCCGGCGATCATGCGGATCTTCACGCCGAGATTATCGCTGACGGGCAAGGTCGCCGCCGGATGATGGCTGTAATGCCCCGGGCCTTGCTCATGCTCCTTGGGCGAGGCCAGCCATATCTGCAAGCCATGCATCGTGAAGCCGCTGTCTTTCAGCGCTTCAGGCGTGCGTTCAACGTGGGCAATTGCGCTGCCCGCCGTCATCCAGCTGACATCACCGGTGTCCACCACCAGATCGGAACCGAGGCTGTCCTTGTGCTGGATCTGCCCCTTGAACAAATAGGTCAGGGTCGACAGACCGATGTGCGGATGTTGGCGGATGTTCATGCCTTTGCCCGGCGGATACCGGGTTTCGAGCATGTGGTCGAAAAACACGAAAGGCCCGACGCTGCGGCATTTGGCTGACGGCAACGGGCGAAGAATCGGCTGGCCTTCGACATCTTCGGCGCGGGGGCGTATCACGAGGGGCGTGTTCATGCTGCATTCCAGGCTGGGCGGGTGATGCGTGGAGCATAACCCGCCGCTGGCATCGTCGTAATTACTGGCTGTCGAAGCCCTGTGGAGCATGGGTTTCGATGGTGACGTCGGTGGTGGTCATCAGTTTATGAATCGGGCAACGGTCAGCGACGCGTAATAACTCCGCGCGCTGGTCGTCGGTGAGTACGCCCTTGAGCGTGAGGGTCACGTGCAGGGCATATTTGCCTTTCTGCTCTTCGCTGTTGTCGCGTTTGACCTCGACACCCACGCCGGTCAGCGGGATGTCTTTTTTCTTGGCATACATTTTCAGCGTCAAGGCCTTGCAGGCACCGAGCGCGGCGTCGAAGTAATCATGGGGTTCCGGCGCCGAGCCTTCGCCACCGGCGGACTTCGGTACATCGGCAAACAGTTCGTGGTCATCGATCTGGACAGTGTGACGAAAGCCTTCACTGGAAACGGTATTGACGGTAACAGTCATGGGAAACCTCTTCGGCAGTAGGAAAAGTCATTCGAGCAAAAACGGACCATGAAGGTATAGAGCATTCGTGCTGTGATGCGTTCCACTTTCTTATGGGCTGAACCCTGATTGGCGCGGCGAGGTCTATGGGGCTCATGTCATTGGAGAATGCCCGTGCCCCGGATCCGCTTGAGTCTCGCCTGGTGGTTGGTGCTTTGCAGTTCATACGCGGACGCCCGCGACTATGCCTACAGCGATGCGCACCTGCATTACGTAGATTTCTTCCAGGAAACTGCGGGAATGCCTGCTTTGCTCAAGTCGATGGCTGACAGCTCCATCGATCATGTGATGATTTCCGGCATCCCGGTAGCGAAGAAATGGCACGAAGACGAACCCAAGCGCCCGCGTTATTACGCCGGTGACGACGCCGATGCCTATTGGTACAGCGCGACCGACGTGATTGTCGCCGCTGCGGTGAACAAGCTCACGCCGGAGCAGCGTCAGCGTTTTCACCCGTTCCTGTCAGGTTTCAACCCCAACGATAAAAACTCCGAGGCGCACATCCAGCGCATGCTCGATCTCAATCCGGGGTTGTGGCAGGGCATCGGCGAAGTCTTCACCCGGCACGATGACCTGACGGCGCTGACGTCGGGTGATACGCCACGGGCCAATAACGAGGCGATGACGCGGATCTATCACCTCGCCGCCGAAAATGACCTGCCGGTGATGCTGCATTCGAACATCACCTCCAAGCGTGAGAGAAATCCACTGTACCTGGCGGAAATGGAAGAGCCGTTGCGTAATCACCCGCACACGCGGTTTATCTGGGCGCATGCCGGCACCAGCGTGGAAATCCATCGGCACCAGACGCAGCTGGATTTTCTGTTGCCGACGTTGACCCGGATGCTTGAGGTGTACCCGAATCTGTTCATCGACCTGTCCTGGAGCATGCTCACGCCCTATCTGTTGGATGAGCAGGGCAAGCCACGGGACGAATGGCTGAAACTGGTTGAGCGCTTTCCGGAACGTTTCATGCTGGGGTCGGATGTCGTGGGACGTTTCGATAAGTTGGGTCAGGAAATGCGCAGCTTCGACCCGTTTCTCGATGCGTTGCCGGAAGCTGTTGCTAGAAAAGTCGCGCGAGATAATTTTCTGGCCGTGCTGCCGAAAGCTGCGCGCTGAATCGTTCCCGCCGGGTGATCGAAGTAGCAAGGCGTTTTGATATCACGTTTTGGTCTTACGCAAATTTTCTCCGGGCCGATACCTTCTAAAGCAACCCGCTGCAGGGATATGCAGTGCATTTTTGGAAGGAACCAAAGCGATGAGCATCCGCAGTCTCAATATTGCCCCGCGCGCGAGCCTGGGTTTTGGCCTGTTGGCGTTGATGGTGTTTGGCTTGGGCGCGTTTGCCCTGGCGCAAATGTCGAACATGCGCGCCCAGTCCGATCAGGTCGATAACAACTGGCTGCCCAGCGTGATGGCGGTCGGGGAGATGAGTCAGGACATGCTGCGGCTGCGTGCCCTGACCATGCGTCTGCTGATTAACCGCGATCCCGCGGCGCTGGCGCAGAACGTCGGCAAACTCAATGAGCTCAAAGGCGTACTCGGCGATGCGCAGCAGCGCTACAACGCGTTGATCGTGCTGCCCGAGGAGCGTTCGCTGTTCGATCGCTTCAAGGCCTCGGAGCAAAAGTACCTGCAATTTCAGGGGCAGGTGATGACCCTGTCTGCCCAAGACCGGATCGAAGACGCGGCGACTATCGTCAATGGCGAGATGAGCCCGTTGGCCGACGAAATCGCGGTCACCCTCAAGTCGCTGGTCGAGCTGAACAAACGCAACGCCAACCTGGCCACCGAGGCAGCGCGTCTGGTGTTCAGCAACTCACGGGTGTGGGTCGGGGTGATGGTCGCGCTGGCGGCGTTGATGACCATTGGCCTCGCGTTGCTGCTGACCCGCAGCATTGTGTTGCCGTTGTCCCAGTCGTTGCGGGTGGCCGAAGTGGTGGCAGGCGGTGATCTGACCGGCGACATCAGCATCAGCGGCAAGGACGAACCGGCGCGGCTGTTGCACGCGCTCAAGAGCATGCAGCAGAGCCTGCGCGACACCATTCGGCGTATCTCAGACTCGTCCAGCCAATTGGCCTCGGCCTCGGAAGAGCTCAGTTGCGTCACGGAAGACGCGACCCGTGGGCTGCATCAGCAGAGCCTGGAAATCGAGCAGGCCGCCACGGCGGTGAATCAGATGACGGCGGCGGTGGAGGAAGTGGCGAGCAACGCGGTGGCGACTTCCGAAGCGTCTCGGGAATCTGACCGGATCGCCCAGCACGGTCGCGCGCAGGTGCATCAGACCGTGCAGTCCATTGAGTCCCTGGCGGACGATGTGACAGCCAATGCCAGTCAGGTTGAGGATTTGGCGCAGAAGGTCTACGGCATTAGCAAGGTGCTGGATGTGATTCGCTCGATTGCCGAGCAGACCAATCTGCTGGCCCTGAACGCGGCGATTGAAGCGGCGCGTGCAGGGGATGCCGGGCGCGGTTTTGCCGTGGTAGCGGATGAGGTGCGCGCGCTGGCGCACCGGACACAGCAATCGACTCAGGAAATCGAGCAGATGATCAGTGGCATCCAGCAAGGTACCGATTCTGCCGTCAGCTCGATGCAGCAAAGCAATAGCCGGGCGCGTTCGACCCTGGAAGTCGCGAAAGCCGCGGGCGTGGCGCTGGAGGAGATTGCCTCGGCGTTCACCTTGATCAACGAGCGCAACATCGTGATCGCCAGTGCCTCGGAGGAACAGGCAGCGGTGGCGCGGGAGGTGGATCGCAATCTGATGAACATCCGCGACCTGGCGTTGCAGACCTCGGCGGGGGCGAACCAGACGAGTGCGGCGAGCCAGGAGTTGTCGCGGTTGGCGGTGGACCTCAATTCCATGGTGGCGCGCTTTTCGGTCTAGTTTGTCAGTAAAGAACACCACTGAACCCTGTGGGAGCGGGCTTGCTCGCGAAAGCGGTCTCATACTCAGCACATGTGTTGTCTGTCAGTCCGCTATCGCGAGCAAGCTCGCTCCCACAGGTTTTGCACCTGGCTCAATATTTCCTTTTCCAAGGCAAAAAAAAGCCCCGCAATCGCGGGGCTTTTCGTGTCGAGCCGGATCAGCTGCCTTTGACAGCCTTGCCGTTGACCGTACCGTCCAGGAGCATGATGTTGTACTCCTTGCCGTCGGTTTCGACTTGTTGCAGACGGACCAGCAGGTAATCCCAATCCTTGGCGAACCACATCACGGTGATGCGCTTGCTTTGTGTCGGGTCGCGCACGCGCTCGACCTTGATCGCATCGATCTGGCCAGCCTTGGTGTCGACTTTTTCCGAACCCAGCACGCGGAAGTCATAGGTATCGACTTCGCCGTCATCGACGACCTGGTAGCTCATGCTTTTCTTGCCAGCGGCCACATCGTGTTGCAGGGCCAGCTGATAAGTGGATTTGTCGACCATGCCGCGATTGAGCGGGATCTTGACTGCGTCGCCACGATCGGTGCCGGTGACCATTTTAGTGGACCAGTCGAAGTCCAGGTCAGCCTTCTTGGCTTTACCCAGGCCGCCACGTTCGAAGTGGTAGGACTGCGGCAGCAAGGTGTCTTTGTCCAGGGTCAGGGTGCTTTGTTCGGACAGGCTGGCGATCATCATCGACGCCTTGAAGCTGAGTGTCCAAACGCCGTTGGCGCCCTTGGTCAGACTGCGCTCGGCAGTGCCGCTCATGGGCAGCTGTTTCCAGTCGGCGGTGTAGCTGGCGGAGAAAGGTTGAAGGTCTGCGGCCTGTGCGAAGGGCAGGGCGAGCAGAGCGCAAGCGAAGAGCAAGGCGCGACGCATAATATCTCCTAGGTTCGAATCAAGTGGCCGCTGGCCGCGAGTAACGTGTCATCCAGTAAAGCACCGTGTTCGCCGAGGGACAGACGACCTTCGGCAAACCAGCGTACGGCCATCGGGTAGATCAGGTGTTCCTGAACGTGGACCCGCTGCGCCAGACTCTGCGGCGAATCGTGCAACTCTACCGGTATTACTGCCTGTACGACCAGTGGTCCGCCATCGAGTTCCTCGGTGACGAAGTGCACGGAGCAGCCGTGCTCGGTGTCGCCGGCCTCCAAAGCGCGCTGATGAGTGTGTAACCCTTTGTATTTGGGTAGCAGCGAGGGATGGATATTCAGCAGGCGACCCTGGTAGTGACGCACGAAACCTGCGCTGAGAATGCGCATGAAACCGGCGAGTACCACGAGTTTGGGGTTGAAGGCGTCGATCAGTTCGATCAGCGCGGCATCGAAGGCTTCGCGGCCTTCGAAAGCCTTGTGATCCAGGGAGCGGGTGTCGATACCCGCCTCCCTGGCGCGTTGCAGGCCGTAGGCGTCGGCGCGGTTGGAAATCACCGCAGCGATGCGGACCGGGCTGTCGCCGGTCCGCGTGCTGTCGATCAAGGCCTGCAAGTTACTGCCGGTGCCGGAGAGCAGCACCACGACATCACAGGTGGCGGACATTAGTGCGCCTTAAGGTTCTTCAGTTCGACCTGAGCCGCGCCTTCGGCAGCGGTGGAGATCTGGCCGATGACCCAAGGCTGCTCGCCGGCTTCACGCAACACATTCAGCGCGGTTTCAACGTGCTCTTGAGCCACGCAGATGACCATGCCAACGCCACAGTTCAGCACGCGGTGCATTTCGTTTTCGTCGACGTTGCCTTTTTCTTGCAGCCAGTCGAACACCGCAGGGCGGGTCCAGCTCGCGACGTCAACCACGGCTTGAGCGCCTTTTGGCAGAACGCGCGGGATGTTGTCCAGCAGGCCACCACCGGTGATGTGGGCCATGGCTTTGACAGCGCCGGTTTCCTTGATCAGCTTGAGCAGCGGCTTCACGTAGATACGGGTCGGAGCCATCAGCAGGTCGGTCAGCGGTTTGCCGTCGAGCTGGATGTTTTCAATGTCGGCACCCGACACTTCGATGATCTTGCGGATCAGCGAGTAGCCGTTGGAGTGCGGACCGGAGGACGGCAGGGCGAGCAGGGCATCGCCGGCAGCGACTTTGGAACCGTCGATGATTTCGGATTTTTCCACGACGCCAACGCAGAAGCCGGCCAGGTCGTAGTCTTCGCCTTCGTACATGCCAGGCATTTCAGCGGTTTCGCCGCCGACCAGGGAGCAGCCGGACAGTTCGCAGCCTGCACCGATGCCGGTCACGACCTGGGTCGCGGTTTCGACGTTGAGTTTGCCGGTGGCATAGTAGTCGAGGAAGAACAGCGGCTCGGCGCCGCATACCACCAGGTCGTTGACGCACATGGCGACCAGGTCGATGCCGATGCTGTCGTGCTTGTTCAGGTTCAGCGCCAGGCGCAGCTTGGTGCCGACGCCGTCAGTACCGGAAACCAGCACTGGCTGCTTGTAGCCGGCCGGGATTTCGCAGAGGGCGCCGAAACCGCCCAGGCCGCCCAT
>NZ_JBIUXZ010000008.1:140327-218902 GCF_044744265.1 Pseudomonas sp. NPDC087342 | reverse complement strand
ACCCCACACCCCCACCGGCGGCCCGCCCCCGCCCGGCATCTCGCATATCTCGCCCACCCCCCCACCGAGTCCAACCACTTCAGGTCGACCAGTGCGCTTGGCGACGCTCTTGATGCGTTCGACCAATGCTTCACCGGCGTCGATGTCTACACCGGCGTCCTTGTAGCTCAGGGAGGGTTGCTTGCTCATGATCCAGGCCTTTAGGGGGGATTCAGGGGTAACGACCGAGTCCATTAGGGCCGCCGAAACAGCGTAGGCAAAAGCCTTGCGCGCTATTCCGACACTGCCCGGCTGTTGCCGGTCTGCGAAGGCGCGCGATTTTATCAGGCTTGAGAGGCAGCGGCCATCCTCGCGCCGACGGCAGGGGCATATCGGCCGAAAAAAAACCGTTATTGCCCGTGTTGGTCGCCTCCCTCATGCCTGTATAAGGTATCGCCATTAACCGTCTATCGTTAGGGCAGTGCCAAAAACTTATCGGGGCCGGGTGAATGTTTTGCCCAGGGCGGTGGTCACAGCCTTGCTCAACACGTTCACGCGGCCAGTTCCAGCCGCTCTTGTCGTCAGGAATCTTCCATGCGTTTTTTCTCCAAATATTTAGTTGCGGGTTGTTTGTCGCTTTTCAGCCTGGCAAGTCATGCCGAAACCGTGAAAGGCCTTTATCAGGTGCGTCAGCCTGTCAGCAGTCAGAGCCCCGAGGTGCGCGATCAAGCGACCCAGGAGGCACTGGATACGCTGGTGTTGCGCCTGACCGGCGACCCCAAGGCTGCGCAGAACCCGGGGCTGGCGGCGATCCGCAAGGACCCGCAGCAAATCATCAGTCAGTACGGCTTTGACGCCGGGCCGCCGGAAGTGCTGAAGGTCGATTTCGACCCGGCCACCACCGAGCAGGCGCTGCGTCGTGCCGGGCTGTCATTGTGGGGTGCGAATCGGCCGTCGATCCTGGGTTGGTGGCTGAACGACTCCGCCGAGGGTTCAAGCCTGGTTGGCGACGGTCAGGCCACTGCTGCGCCATTGCGTCGCGCGGCCCAACACCGTGGTTTGCCGTTGCGCTTGCCGCTGGCAGACTTGAGTGAGCAACTGGTCGCTACGGCGCCAAATCTTGAAGGGACGGATGCGGCGCCATTGCGTGGTGCATCCGAACGTTACAACGCCGACGCCCTGCTCGCGGTGCATGCTCGGGAAGAGGGTGGCCAATGGCAGGCCAAGTGGCATTTGTGGCTCGGCGACCAGAAGGAGGCGGGCACGGTGCAGGGCGCGGATCAAGCCGCTGTGGCCGATGCGGTGATGCTGGCGGTCGCTCAGCGCATGGCGCCGCGCTTTGTGGTCAAGGCTGGTGCGTCGAGCGAACAGTTGCTCGAAGTGCAGGGCATGAATCTGGAGCGCTACGCGGCGCTCGGGCGCTTGCTGGATCCGTTTGGCGGGCGTCTTGTCAGCGTCGATGGCGACCGTATTGTTTATCGGGTCAATGGCAGCGCCGAGCAATTGCGCTCGCAGTTGTCGTTGGCGAAGTTGCAGGAGGTTCCGGCCGGTGAAGCGTCGGCGCCTGTCGCACCGGTTCAGCCGGCCGAAGGTTCGGCACCGGTTGTAGCGCCCGCTCCGGCACCCGTGCCGCAGCTGCGATTCCGTTGGTAAGGTTTTCTTTCTTTATATAGAAGCATAGGGAGTTGTACATGGCCGATACGCGGCGTTGGTTCTGGTTGGGTGGGGTGGTCCTGCTCTGCGCGTTTGTCTGGCTATTGCATCCGATCCTGACGCCATTTCTGGTGGCGCTGCTGTTGGCCTATCTGTTCGATCCTTTGGTGGATCGCCTGGAGAAGGCCGGCCTGTCGCGAACCTGGGGTGTGGTGGCGGTGTTTGCGCTGTTTACCCTGATCTTCACGACCTTGCTGTTGGTGCTGGTGCCGATGCTCGCCAAGCAGTTGTTCCGCTTGTACGAACTGGCGCCGCAGATGCTCGACTGGTTGCAGCACACGGCGCTGCCGTGGGCGCAGTCGAAATTTGGCCTGTCGGATAACTTCTGGAAATTCGACAAGCTCAAGGCTGCCATCAGCGAACACATGGGCCAGACCACCGACATCGTCGGCGTGGTGCTGAGCCAGGCGACGGCTTCCGGGCTGGCGTTGATCGGCTGGCTGGCCAACCTGGTGCTGATCCCGGTGGTGAGTTTCTACTTGCTGCGGGACTGGGACCTGATGATGGCCAAGATCCGCAGCCTGTTGCCCCGCGATCGCGAAGAGCGTGTGGTGTCGCTGGCCGGTGAATGCCATGAAGTGCTCGGGGCGTTTGTGCGCGGGCAATTGCTGGTAATGCTGGCGCTGGGCGTGATCTATGCCGCGGGCCTGATGCTGGTCGGGTTGGAACTGGGGCTGTTGATCGGCCTGATTGCCGGTCTGGCGGCGATCGTGCCGTACATGGGTTTCGTGATCGGGATTGGCGCGGCATTGATTGCCGGTCTGTTCCAGTTCCATGGCGATCTGTATCCCATGCTCGGTATCGTCGCGGTGTTCATGGTCGGTCAGGCGCTGGAAGGCATGGTGCTGACGCCATTGCTGGTCGGGGACCGTATCGGCCTGCACCCGGTGGCGGTGATTTTCGCCATTCTGGCCGGTGGCGAGTTGTTCGGTTTCACCGGTGTGCTGCTGGCCTTGCCGGTGGCGGCGGTGATCATGGTGCTGGTGCGCCATCTGCATGATTTGTATAAAGATTCAGATGTGTACAGTGGGGTGGATGAGCCCGAGCTGTAAAACTGTCTGATATCTCGTAACGGGCGGCCTGGTTACGTGCCAGGTTGGCCCGCTTCTTTCTATTGGCTGTCACATGCACCGCCAAAGAATCTGTCACAAAACCAGTGCGTTAACGCAAACCTTTGATTTTGCTTGTGGTCTGCCGCATTGTGCGGGCTGCCCCACGGGTATAAACTTCGCAAACTTTACACAGAGGCCACTAACGGTTCCTTTGGAACTGTTCAGTCAGCATGAAACCGATTCAGCTGCCCCTAGGTGTGCGTCTGCGTGATGACGCTACCTTTATCAATTACTACCCAGGCGCCAATGCCGCTGCACTCGGCTATGTCGAGCGGCTATGCGAAGCCGACGCCGGCTGGACCGAAAGCCTGATTTACCTCTGGGGCAAGGACGGGGTAGGGCGCACGCATTTGTTGCAGGCCGCTTGCCTGCGGTTCGAGCAGATGGGCGAACCGGCGGTGTACCTGCCGCTTGCCGAGTTGCTGGATCGCGGCATCGAAATCCTCGACAACCTCGAACAATACGAACTGGTCTGCCTCGACGACTTGCAGGCTGTCGCCGGGCGCGCGGATTGGGAAGAGGCGTTGTTCCACCTGTTCAATCGTCTGCGTGATAGCGGTCGGCGCCTGTTGATCGCCGCTTCGACCTCGCCGCGTGAACTGCCGGTGAAGCTGGCTGATCTCAAATCCCGCCTGACCCTGGCGCTGATCTTCCAGATGCGCCCACTCTCCGACGAAGATAAACTGCGCGCCCTGCAATTGCGCGCCTCCCGTCGCGGATTGCACCTGACGGACGAAGTCGGGCATTTTATTTTGACCCGTGGCACCCGTAGCATGAGCGCGCTATTCGAGCTGCTTGAACGTCTCGATCAGGCTTCCCTGCAAGCTCAGCGCAAGCTGACGATCCCGTTTCTGAAAGAGACTTTAGGCTGGTAAACCAAGGCCTTTAGCGGCTTTTGGCATATTCCAGGCGCCAGAAAATCCGCTTTCCTGCATGGCTGCAGGCTGCGTAAAGATTCAGAACGGGTTTAAGCGCTTAGATGTAAACGAGAAACCGGGAAGTCACATTAAGTTCGATTGAATTTGCAAATGAGGTTGATAGCGGGCATAGTCTCGGCTTCTTTACAACTATCAGCCACGGTCGTGCCCATGCTAAATCGCTTCGCACCCCTCGTGCCTCTCGCACTCGTCACCCTGTTGTTCGGTTGCGCTGCTCACTCTCCAGTGACTCAGCAAGAGCAACAACAGCAGGTTAAAAACTCTGTTACCGCCCAATCTTCCGTCCTGTATCAGGACACTCTTTTCCAGGAAGAAACGGCCACCGAAAAAGAACTGGCCAGCTTCGCCGACGGCAAGTCTTACCAGCTTCCGGTCCTTGCTGACAGCATCCTCGAACGCGGCATGTCCCTGATCGGTACCCGTTACCGTTTCGGCGGTACCTCTGAAGCCGGTTTCGACTGCAGCGGCTTCATCGGCTACCTGTTCCGCGAAGAGGCCGGCATGAACCTGCCGCGCTCCACTCGCGAAATGATCAACGTGGACGCCCCGTTGGTTTCGCGCAACAATCTCAAGCCGGGTGATCTGCTGTTCTTCGCCACCAATGGTCGTCGCGGTCGTGTGAGTCACGCCGGGATTTACCTCGGTGATGACCAGTTCATCCACTCCAGCAGCCGCAAAAGCGGTGGCGTGCGAGTCGATAGCCTGGGCGACAGCTACTGGAGCAAAACCTTCATCGAAGCCAAGCGCGCACTTGCGATGGCCCCGACTGTGGTCACCGCTCGCAAGTAAGCACACTTTATGTAGGGCGAACTTAAAGTCTTACTTGAAGTTTGGCGCATAAGCGCTAGAATCCTGTCTATTATTGATGGCAAACCGCCTGTGCTCTGCGCAGGCGGTTTTCTTTTCTGTCTTCCCGGCAGAAAAAAGCCGCAGCCAGATCAGGATGCTCTGCTTATGACGATGTCGGCCCGCCTCACCCTGATGCTCTTTGCAGCGCTGCTCAGCGCCTGCGCCAGCCGCACGCCACCGCCGCAGCCCGCGCCGGTGGTTCGAGCGCCGATTGTTTTCGGCCCCGCCCAAGCATTCTCCCCTGAAGCGGAAGACGTGTTGTTTCGCGCCCTCGGCTTGGTGGGCACGCCCTATCGCTGGGGCGGCAATACGCCAGATTCCGGATTCGATTGCAGTGGCTTGATCGGTTACGTCTACCGTGACGTCACCGGCATTTCCCTGCCGCGCACCACCCGCGAAATGATCAGCATGCAAGCGGCCAATGTAGGCAAGGAAGGCCTGCAAACCGGTGACCTGATTTTCTTCGCCACCAATGGCGGCTCCCAGGTCAGCCACGCCGGCATCTACGTCGGCGAAGGCCGCTTTGTTCACGCGCCTGCCACCGGCGGCACGGTGAAGCTCGACAGCCTGTCCAAAGCCTATTGGCAGAAAGCCTACCTGAGCGCCAAACGCGTCTTGCAACCAGAGCATTTGGCGCGTAATCCGTAGGTTTTACGCAGAGGTTGTGATGACCAATCGCACGCTCAATCTCGACGATTCCCTGTATCAATACCTGCTCGACGTTTCCCTCAGGGAAACGCCGCTGCTCAAGCGTCTGCGCGATGAAACCCAGACGCTGCCCATGGCCCGTTGGCAAGTGGCGCCGGAACAAGGGCAGTTCCTCGCCTTGCTGGTCAAGCTCACCGGTGCCAAACGTCTGTTGGAAATCGGCACCTTCACCGGTTACAGCGCCTTGTGCATGGCGGCAGCGTTGCCGGAGGACGGCTCGTTGATCTGTTGCGATATACCCGGCGACTACAACGCGATTGCGCGGCGTTATTGGGAGGAGGCGGGGCTCGCCGAGCGTATCGATTTGCGTCTGGCGCCGGCGTTGGAAACCCTCGCTCAGTTGGAACAACCAGGCGTGTTTGATCTGATCTTTATCGATGCCGACAAGGCTAACTACCCGAGTTATCTGGAGCACGCCCTGCGTTTGCTGCGGGTGGGTGGTCTGGCGATATTCGACAACACGTTGTGGAGCGGGCGGGTGCTGGAGAGCAATCCCGAGAGCGTCGACACGCGAGCGATTCAAAAGCTCAATCGAGCATTGAAGGATGATGGGCGGGTCGATTTGTCGCTGTTACCGATTGGCGATGGATTAACGCTTTGCCGTAAAAGGTAAGCGCTGACACTCATCAAACATGTGGGAGCGAGCCTGCTCGCGAATAGGGTGTGTCAGTCGACAGGTTTGTTGAATGACACACCGCTTTCGCGAGCAGGCTCGCTCCCACAATTGGTTATGTGTTGGCAGATTTATTTAGCCGCAGAAACCCGCCAAACCTTGTTCCCCACATCATCCGCCACCAGCAAGCCTCCCTGCTGATCGATCACCACACCCACCGGCCGACCCAGAGCGTTTTCATCTTTATCCAGGAACCCGGTCAGCACATCAACCGGCTGCCCGGTTGGCTTGCCCTCCGTGAACGGCACGAAAATCACTTTATAGCCGCTGTGCGGTTTGCGGTTCCATGAACCGTGCTGGCCGACGAAGGCGCCGTTGGTGAACGGTGCCGGCAATTTACTGCCTTCGGCAAAGGTGAAACCCAGCGAAGCGGTGTGCGGGCCGACGGCGTAATCCGGGGCGATGGCCTTGGCGACCATTTCCGGATTTTGCGGCTCGACGCGCACATCGACGTGCTGCCCGTAATAGCTGAACGGCCAGCCGTAGAACGCGCCGTCTTTGACTGAGGTGATGTAGTCCGGCACCAGGTCGCTGCCAATCTCATCCCGCTCGTTGACCGATGTCCACAACGCGCCGCTGCTCGGTTCCCAGCCCATGCCGTTAGGATTGCGCAAGCCTGAGGCGAAGATCCGGTGATTGCCGGTGGCGCGGTCCACTTCCCAGATCGCCGCGCGACCTTCTTCTTTATCCAGGCCGTTTTCACCGACGTTGCTGTTGGAGCCTACCGTCACGTACAACTTGCTGCCGTCCTTGCTGGCGATGACGTTTTTGGTCCAGTGGTGATTCAGCGTGCCGCCCGGTAGATCGACAACTTTGGTGGCTGGCGCGGTGATGGAGGTTTCGCCGTCCTTGTACGGAAAACGGATCAACTTGTCGGAGTCGGCCACGTACAGATCGTTGCCGACCAGTGCCATGCCGAAGGGTGAGCTGAGATTTTCCAGGAACACCGTGCGCGTTTCGGCCACACCGTCGTGGTCCTTGTCCCGCAGCAGCGTAATCCGGTTCGGGCTTGGAACACCGGCACCGGCGCGGCCCATGACTTTCTTCATCACCCAGCCGCGAATGCCGGTGGAGTCATCAGGCTTGGGCGGGGCATTGGTTTCCGCCACCAGCACATCACCGTTAGGCAGCACGTAAAGCCAGCGCGGGTGATCGAGGTTTTCAGCAAATGCCGCCACCTGGGTTCCCGCCGCCGGGGTCGGTTTGGCGCCAGCCGGCCAGCCGATCGCCGGGGCGATATTCACCGTCGGGATCAGGGTTTTGTTCGGTTCTGGCAGCTTGGGCGATGGGCCGGTGCCGTCCGTGACTTGCAGGCTTGAAGTCTCGCCGCAGGCAACAAGCCCTCCGGCGAGCGCGATAACGAGAACGAGCTGGGGTTTGCGCATGCTGATCTTCCCTATGAATGCACTGATCTAATCTAGAGAAGGAAACAGCCGCGATGGTTCAACCGATCAGCCACGGGCCTCTTTGAACAGCACTGCAACGCCCGGGTGATACTGGCCGGATTCGTTGCGCAACTTGCGGTAGGCGTACGGGAAATACCAGGCCACGGCGCAGGTGTGTTCCTTCTGCAAGTCGTCGACCATGTCCTGGAGTTCTTCGGGGGTGGCGCTTTGCTGGGCCTTTTGCGGAGCCACGAACAGGCAGCCGAGTTTCAGGTCGCTGGCGTAGCTGATGCGCTTGGCGTCGCCGGTGATATCGACCAAGGCTTGTGTCAGGTTCAGGCTGTTGACCTTGGGCCAGCGCTGGGTGGCCTGAAGGTAAGCGCGTTGTTCGCTGGCGGCGATCAGTAGATCGGCGCGAGCATTGCGTTCGCCTTCTTCGGTCTGTTTGCGGGTCGGCGTCTGTTGCAGCGTGACCATTTCCGCCATCCAGGCCGCGGCCGAGAGCAGGCTGAGATTGGCTTTTTCGTCGAACCAGTACGGCGCATCATTATCGCCGCGCACAGCGTTATAGCGGTCGATACAGTCAAACCAGCGTTCCAGCAGCGGGCGCAGGAATTCCAGCTTCGGATTGCTGATGATCATGCCTTGCATGTGGCTCACCCTTATTATTGTGTTGTGAGATTGTGGCTCTTTGATATCACTGCTCAGAGTGTGGCACAAGAATGACGTCGGATAATTGATCGACGGCAGAAATTCGCCCGGTGGCGTCCCGGCTTTAATTGACGCTCCACCCCCAACCCTCTAACCTTCGCGGCTTGTTTCAGGTGCTCTGTGGCCGTGGTCGACAGAGTGAAACAGGGAAGCCGGTGAGTGACGTTGTTCATTGATGAACAACCACGATCCCGGCGCTGCCCCCGCAACGGTAAATGAGTGAAAGCTGCGCCTTGAGCCACTGTGTCGACTGACATGGGAAGGCGCGCAGTCTGGCGTAACGCCGCTCATGAGCCCGGAGACCGGCCTGATCCATCCAGCGGCATCACGGTGGGCGATGCCAGGCTTTTTGCCGTCTATTCTTGTGCCTGCCCGCCGTTATCCAGCCTCAACGGAGAGCTCCCCCATGACTGATACCCCCGATCGTGACGAACGCCACCTGGCGCGCATGCTGCGAAAAAAAGCCGTGATTGACGAGCGCATCGCCAATTCGCCGAACGAATGCGGCCTGCTGCTGGTGCTGACCGGCAATGGCAAAGGCAAAAGCAGCTCGGCTTTCGGCATGCTCGCCCGGTCCATGGGCCATGGCATGCAATGCGGTGTGGTGCAGTTCATCAAGGGCCGCAACAGCACTGGCGAGGAATTGTTCTTCCGCCGCTTCCCGGAGCAGGTGCGTTTTCATGTGATGGGCGAGGGCTTCACCTGGGAAACCCAGGACCGTCAGCGTGACATCGCCGCCGCGGAAGCAGCGTGGGCCGTTTCTCGCGAACTGCTGCGCGATCCGTCGATCGGCTTGGTGGTGCTGGATGAGCTGAACATCGCCCTCAAGCACGGTTACCTCGATCTCGATCAAGTACTCAGCGACTTGCAAGCGCGTCCGCCGATGCAACACGTGGTCGTCACCGGTCGCGGCGCCAAGCCGGAAATGATTGAGCTGGCTGACACCGTCACCGAAATGAACGTGATCAAGCACGCTTTCCAGGCTGGGATCAAAGCGCAAAAAGGCGTCGAGCTGTGAATACTATTTTATGAAAAGCATACGTCATTGCCCGGCGGTACTGATTGCCGCGCCGGCCTCCGGTCAGGGCAAGACCACCGTCACCGCCGCGTTGGCCCGGTTGCATCGCAATCAGGGGCGCAAGGTGCGCGTGTTCAAATGCGGACCGGACTTCCTCGACCCGATGATTCTCGAGCGTGCCAGCGGTGCGGCGGTTTATCAACTGGACATGTGGATGGTTGGCGAGCAGGAAAGTCGTCGGTTGTTGTGGGAAGCCGCGGGTGAAGCGGATCTGATTCTGATCGAAGGCGTCATGGGCCTGTTCGACGGCACGCCGTCCAGCGCTGACCTGGCGCGGCACTTCGGCGTACCGGTACTCGGTGTGATCGATGGCACCGCCATGGCCCAGACCTTTGGCGCGTTGGCATTGGGGCTGGCGAAGTATCAGCCGGACTTGCCGTTTGCCGGCGTCCTGGCCAACCGCGTCGGCACTTTGCGTCACGCGCAATTGCTCGAAGGCAGCCTGACCGAAGGTTTGCGTTGGTACGGCGCGTTGTCCCGGGAAACCGGAATCGAATTGCCGAGCCGGCATCTCGGTCTGGTCCAGGCCAGCGAGTTGAACGACCTTGATGTTCGCCTCGACGCCGCAGCCGATGCGTTGGCCAGCAGCTGCGAGGTATCGCTGCCACCGGCCGTGGAGTTCGCCGCCCCGGATCTGCTTGAAGCCGAGCCGTTGCTGGCGGGCGTGCGTATTGCCGTGGCGCGCGACGAAGCGTTCGCCTTCACCTACGGCGCTAGCCTCGATTTGCTGCGAGCGATGGGCGCCGAGTTGTCATTCTTCTCGCCGATTCGCGATACCGAGTTGCCCGAAGCTGACAGCCTGTATCTGCCCGGCGGTTACCCCGAGCTGCACCATGTGGCGCTGTCGCAAAACACCTCGATGCTGACCGCGATTCGCGCGCATCACGCCGCGGGTAAACCGTTGCTGGCCGAATGTGGCGGCATGTTGTACCTGCTCGATTCGTTGACGGATGTCGAAGGCACTCGTGCTGAATTGGTCGGTTTACTGGCCGGGGATGCGGTGATGCAAAAGCGTCTGGCGGCATTGGCGTTGCAAGCGGTCGAGTTGCCGGAAGGCCTGTTGCGCGGGCACACCTATCACCATTCGTTGACCAGCACTGAGCTGGAGCCGATTGCCCGTGGCCTGAGCCCTAACGGCGGACGCGGGGCGGAGGCGGTTTATCGTGAGGGGCGGATGACGGCTTCTTATGTGCACTTTTATTTTCCGTCGAATCCGTCGGCGATTGCCGCGCTGTTTGCGCCTGAGCTTGAGACCGCCTTCGCGAGCAGGCTCGCTCCCACATTAGAGGGTGGGATGCCTGAAGAAACGCAGTCCACTGTGGGAGCGAGCCTGCTCGCGAAGAGGCCATGACCGACAACACCTTCTCTGAGGACGAACGCGCGGCCGTTTACCGAGCCATCGCCGAACGCCGCGACATGCGCCATTTCAGCGGCGGCACCGTCGAGCCCGAATTGCTGCGCCGTCTGCTCGAAGCCGCACACCAGGCCCCCAGCGTCGGCCTGATGCAGCCCTGGCGCTTCATCCGCATCAGCGATAAAGCCCTGCGCGGCCAGATCCAGCAACTGGTTGAAGAAGAACGCATCCGCACCGCCGAAGCCCTCGGCGAACGCACCGATGAGTTCATGAAGCTCAAGGTCGAAGGCATCAATGACTGCGCCGAAGTGCTGGTCGCCGCGCTGATGGATGATCGCGAACGCCACATCTTCGGTCGTCGCACCTTGCCGGAAATGGACATGGCGTCGCTGTCCTGCGCAATCCAGAACCTGTGGCTGGCGTCTCGCGCTGAAGGCTTGGGGATGGGCTGGGTCTCGCTGTTCGAACCGCGAGCCCTGGCGGACCTGCTGGGTTTGCCCGCCGGTGCCAAGCCGTTGGCGATCCTTTGCCTCGGCCCGGTCAAGGAATTCTATCCGGCGCCGATGCTGGTACTCGAAGGTTGGGCGCAGGCGCGTCCACTCAGTGAAATGTTGTATGAAAATTTTTGGGGAGTGAGTCAATGAGTGTGGCGTTGTTGAGTGTCGCCGCGGTTGCGCTGGATGCGCTGCTGGGTGAACCCAAACGCTGGCATCCGCTGGTGGCGTTCGGTGGTTTTGCCGATCGCATCGAGCAACGATTCAACTCCGGTGGCCGTGGCTGGCGCAGTCATGGCGTCACCGCGTGGGTGATCGCGGTGATTCCGCTGACCTTGCTGGCCACTGCATTGTCTTGGGCGCCTTATGTCGGCTGGCTGGTCGAGATTCTGGCGCTGTATTGCGCCCTCGGCATGCGCAGCCTTGGCGAGCACGTCGAGCCGGTGGCGAAGGCCCTGCGCAGCGATGATCTGGATGAAGCGCGCAAACGCGTGGGTTATCTGGTCAGCCGCCAGACCAGCGAACTGGATAAAACCGAAGTCGCCCGCGCCGCCACCGAATCGGTGCTGGAAAACGGTAGCGACGCGGTATTCGCTGCACTGTTCTGGTTTGCCGTGGCCGGTGCGCCGGGCGTGGTCCTCTATCGACTGAGCAACACCCTCGACGCCATGTGGGGTTATCGCAACGAACGCTTTGAACGGTTCGGCTGGGCGGCGGCGAAAATCGACGACGTCCTCAACTACATTCCTGCACGCTTGGTGGCATTGACCTACGCGCTGCTGGGTAAAACCCGACTCGCGTTGAAATGCTGGCGCACTCAAGGCCCGACCTGGGACAGCCCGAACGCCGGGCCGGTGATGGCGGCCGGTGCCGGCGCGCTAGGCGTCGAGTTGGGCGGGGCGGCGATTTATCACGGTGAATTGCATCAGCGTCCTCAGCTCGGCGAAGGCCCGGCGGCGGATGCCGACTCCATCGACCGTGGCTGGCAATTGGTCCAGCGCGGCGTATGGTTATGGCTGCTGATTCTCTGCGTGGGAGCTGAATTCTATGCTTGAGCACGGTGGCCGGCTGCGTAAGGCGGCGCTCAGTTACGGCATCGCCGAAGCCGATTGGCTCGACCTGTCCAGCGGACTCGCACCCTGGCCGTTTCCGATCCCGGAGATTCCGCTGCGCGCCTGGGCACGTTTGCCGGAAACCGATGACGGTCTGGAGCAGGCTGCTTGCGATTATTACGGCGCAGCCCAAGTGCTGCCGGTGGCCGGTTCGCAGATGGCGATCCAGTTGCTGCCGCGTTTGCGTCGGTCCGGCAAGGTCGGCGTGCTCTCGCCGTGTTATGCCGAACATGCCGAAGCGTGGCGGCGTAACGGCTACATCGTGCGCGAAGTGCTGGAGCAAGAAGTCGACTTCTTTCTCGACAGCCTCGACGTGCTGGTGGTGGTCAACCCGAACAATCCCACGGGCCTGAGCCTGAGTCCGAGTCGCCTGCTCGATTGGCACTCGCGACTGGCCCAACGCGGTGGCTGGCTGGTGGTCGATGAAGCGTTCATGGACAACACACCGCAGCTGAGCGTGGCACCGTTTGCCAATCAGGTCGGGTTGATCGTGTTGCGCTCGTTCGGCAAATTTTTCGGTCTTGCCGGCGTGCGTTTGGGCTTCGTTCTGGCCGAGCGCAAGTTGCTCAAATTGCTCGCCGAGCAAGTCGGGCCTTGGGCGGTCAGCGGTCCGACCCGGGTACTCGGCCAAGCCTGTTTGCAGGACACCGCAGGCCACTCTCGGCAACGGTTGCGCAGTGAGGAGGCCAGCGAGCGTTTGGCCGCACTGCTGGAACGTTACGATCTCAAGCCCCAGGGCGGTTGCGCTTTGTTTCAATGGCTGATCACCGAGCGCGCCGAAGAACTGCATGAGTTCATGGCCCGGCGCGGCATCCTGCTGCGGTTGTTCACCCACAACAGCAGCCTGCGTTTCGGATTGCCCGCCGATGCCGCCGAAGAGGCCCGTCTCGAACAAGCCCTGCAAGCCTTCGCCAAGGAAATCCAATGACTACGTTGATGGTGCAGGGCACCACGTCCGACGCCGGTAAAAGCACTTTGGTGACGGCGTTGTGTCGTTGGGTCGCGCGCCATGGCGTCAGCGTGGTGCCGTTCAAGCCGCAGAACATGGCGTTGAACAGCGCGGTGACCGCCGACGGTGGCGAGATCGGTCGCGCCCAAGCGGTGCAGGCCCAGGCTGCGAATCTGGAGCCGCACACCGACATGAACCCGGTGCTGCTCAAGCCCAATAGCGACACCGGCGCCCAAGTGATCATTCATGGTCGCGCCGTCACCACCATGAACGCGGTCGCCTATCACGACTACAAAGCCATCGCCATGCAAGCAGTGCTCGCCTCCCACGAACGGCTGAGCGCGGCGTATCCGGTGGTGATGGTCGAAGGCGCGGGCTCGCCGGCGGAGATCAATCTGCGTGCTGGCGACATCGCCAACATGGGGTTTGCCGAAGCGGTGGATTGCCCGGTGGTGCTGATCGCCGACATCAATCGCGGCGGGGTTTTTGCGCATCTGGTCGGCACGCTGGAGCTGCTGTCGCCCAGCGAACAGGCGCGGGTCAAAGGCTTCATCATCAACCGTTTTCGCGGTGACATCGCCTTGCTGCAACCGGGCCTCGACTGGCTGGAAGAACGCACTGGCAAACCGGTGATCGGCGTCCTGCCGTATGTGATGGACCTGCACCTGGAAGCCGAGGACGGCATTGATCAGCGCCAGACCGACAAGGCTGATCAAGTGCTCAAAGTCGTGGTGCCGGTGCTGCCGCGCATCAGCAACCACACCGATTTCGATCCGCTGCGCCTGCACCCGCAAGTCGACCTGCAATTCATCGGTCCAGGCCAGGCGATTCCGGCGGCTGACCTGATCATCCTTCCCGGCTCGAAAAGCGTGCGCCATGACCTCGCGTACCTGCGGGCCGACAGTTGGGACACGGCGATCTCTCGGCACCTGCGCTACGGCGGCAAAGTGTTGGGGATCTGCGGTGGGCTGCAAATGCTGGGTGAACAGGTTCACGACCCGCTGGGCCTTGAAGGCGCGCCGGGTTCCAGCGCTGGCTTGGGTTTGCTGGCGTTCGAAACGTTGCTCGAAGAAGAGAAGCAATTGCGCAATGTGCATGGGCGACTGGCGTTGGAAAATGCCGAGGTCAGTGGCTATGAAATCCATGCTGGCGTAACCACTGGGCCGGCGCTGGAGAACGCGGCGGTGCAGTTGGACGATGGTCGCTGCGATGGCGCGCAAAGCCTCGATGGGCAGATTTTCGGCACTTATCTGCATGGGTTGTTTGAGTCGCCGGCGGCGAGCAGTGCGTTGTTGCGCTGGGCGGGTTTGCAGAACGTGCAGACGGTGGATTACCACGCCTTGCGCGAGAGGGATATCGAGCGGTTGGCGGATCTGGTGGAGAAGCATTTGGATACCGCGCTGCTGCGTGAGCTTTGTGGGTTTTGAGGTGGGTTTGAGGACGCCTTCGCGGGCAAGCCTCGCTCCTACAGGGTTAGCGTCGTGCCATCCATTTGCGAACACCGCGTTACCTGTAGGAGCGAGGCTTGCCCGCGAAGAGGCCCGTCACCCCACCGCACACGTTAAGGAATAAACCATGCTCCAACTCATCCTCGGCGGCGCCCGCTCCGGCAAAAGTCGCCTGGCGGAAAAACTCGCGGCAGGCAGTCAACTTCAGGTCACCTACATCGCCACCAGCCAACCCCTGGACGGCGAGATGAACGAACGGGTCGCCCATCACCGCGCCCGTCGTCCCGCCGAATGGGCGCTGATCGAAGAACCGCTGGAACTGGCCCGCGTCCTGCGCGAAAACGCCAGCGCCGAACGTTGCCTGCTGGTGGATTGCCTGACCTTGTGGCTGACCAATCTGCTGATGCTCGACAACCCCGAGCGCCTGATCGCCGAGCGCGATGCCTTGCTGGACTGCCTGGCTTCGCTGCCGGGTGAAATCATTTTTGTCAGCAACGAGACCGGAATGGGTGTCGTGCCGCTGGGCGAATTGACTCGCCGCTATGTCGATGAAGCCGGTTGGCTGCATCAAGCCCTGGCTGAGCGCTGTCAGCGTGTCGTCCTGACTGTCGCCGGCCTGCCCCTGACTCTGAAAGGTACTGCGTTATGACTCAAATCTGGTGGCTGAACCCGTGCAAATCGATCGATGCTGCCGTCGTCGAACAGGCTGAAGCCCGGCAGCAGCAACTGACCAAACCCGCCGGTTCCCTCGGTCGGCTGGAATCGGTAGCAGTGCAATTGGCCGGGTTGCAGGGGCAGGTCAAACCAAGCCTTGATCAACTCTGGATCGCGATCTTCGCGGGTGACCATGGCGTGGTCGCTGAAGGCGTATCTGCGTTTCCCCAGGAAGTCACCGGGCAGATGTTGCACAACTTCGTCACCGGCGGCGCGGCGATCAGCGTGTTGGCGCGGCAGTTGGGCGCATCCCTGGAAGTAGTCGATCTCGGCACCGTCACGCCGTCGCTGAACCTGCCCGGCGTGCGTCATCTGAATGTCGGCCTCGGCACCGCGAACTTTGTGAACGGCTCGGCGATGACCGCAGCTCAGGGCGAACTGGCATTGCAGGCTGGTCGCGACAGCGTTTTGCGCGCCGTCGCGGTGGGTGCGCAATTGTTCATCGGTGGCGAAATGGGCATCGGCAACACCACGGCGGCCAGCGCGTTGGCGTGCGCCTTGCTGGATTGCCCGGTGGTGCATCTGACCGGGCCGGGCACGGGGTTGAACGCGGCGGGTGTCAGCCATAAAGCGCAAGTGATCGAGCGCGCGCTCGCGCTGCACAGCGCCCAGCGTGGCGATGCGTTGCAAACCCTGTTCAACCTCGGCGGTTTTGAAATCGCGGCGTTGGTTGGTGCGTATCTGGCCTGCGCCCAGGAAGGCGTTGCGGTGCTGGTGGACGGCTTTATTTGCAGCGTCGCCGCGTTGGTCGCGGTGCGTTTGAATCCTGAGTGCCGCCAGTGGCTGCTGTTCGGTCATCGCGGCGCCGAGCCGGGTCATCGTCATGTGCTGGAAACCCTGAACGCCGAGCCGTTGCTCGATCTCGGCTTGCGCCTGGGTGAGGGCAGCGGGGCGGCGTTGGCGGTGCCGTTGTTGCGTCTGGCTTGCGATCTTCACGGGCAGATGGCGACCTTCGCTGAAGCAGCCGTGGCGGATCGTCCGGCATGACTTTGCACCTGGATCTGCTGCGTCATGGCGAAACCGAACTTGGCGGCGGCTTGCGCGGCAGTCTCGACGATGCCCTGACTGAGAAGGGCTGGGCGCAACTGCGTGCGGCGGTGATCGGGCAGGGGCCTTGGGATCGCCTGGTCAGCTCGCCGTTGCAGCGTTGCGCGCGGTTTGCCGAAGAACTCGGTGGGCAACTCGGTTTGCCGGTGCAACTGGAAAAAGACCTGCAAGAACTGCATTTCGGCGCCTGGGAAGGGCAGAGCACGGCGGCGTTGATGGAAACCAGTGCAGAGGCGTTGGGATTGTTCTGGACCGATCCTTATTCGTTTACGCCGCCCGAGGGTGAGCCGGTGGCAGACTTTTCCGCGCGTGTGTTGGCGGCGGTCGAACGGCTGCACGGGACCTATGCAGGCGAGCGAGTGCTGCTGATCACCCACGGCGGGGTCATGAAATTGCTGCTGGCCCAGGCCCGAGGCTTGCCTCGCGAGCAGTTGCTCAACGTTGAAGTCGCCCATGCGTCGTTGCATTCACTGTCGGTCGGCGCCGGCCCGTTGTTGCGGGAAGCGTCCTGATCATGTTGCCGTTCTGGATCGCCCTGCAATTCTTGAGCAGTCTGCCGATTCGTCTGCCGGGCATGCCGGCGCCTCAGGAATTGGGGCGCTCGCTGCTGTTTTATCCGCTGGTGGGGCTGCTGTTCGGCGGTCTGTTGTGGACGTTGAACGGACTGTTATCGGGCGCGCCATTGTTGCTGCACGCCGCATTGCTGCTGACGGTGTGGGTGTTGCTCAGCGGCGCTCTGCACTTGGATGGTTTGGCCGACAGCGCCGACGCCTGGCTCGGCGGGTTTGGCGACCGTGAACGCACCCTGAGCATCATGAAAGACCCGCGCAGCGGGCCGATTGCCGTGGTCACGCTGGTGTTGGTGTTGCTGCTGAAATTCGCCGCGTTGCTGGCGCTGATCGAGCAGGGGCACGGCGTTGTCTTGATCATCGTGCCGTTGATCGGGCGTGCGACGTTGTTGGGATTGTTCCTGACCACGCCGTATGTGCGGGCCGGTGGGTTGGGGCAGGCGTTGGCGGATCATTTGCCGCGCAAGGCTGGGTGGCAGGTGCTGATAGTCAGTGCGCTGGCCTGTGTGTTGATCGCGGGCCTTTTCAAAGGCCTGGTTGCGCTCATGCTGGCGACGGTGGGGTTTGTCTGGTTGCGGCAGGTGATGGTGCGGCGGTTGGGCGGGACCACGGGCGACACGGCGGGGGCGTTGCTGGAGTTGCTGGAGATGGCTGTGCTCGTAGGGCTGGCATTATTCCTGTAGGAGCGAGGCTTGCCCGCGAAGAACGATAACGCGGTGTGTCTGCGGTACTGCGGTGTATTGTTCGCGGGCAAGCCTCGCTCCTACAGGGTTATGTATCAAAAATTTGCTTTCATTTAACCGCGGGTATATACACGCACCATGCTCGATTCCAAATGTTTATGCATCAACCTGCGTCGCGCCGCCCGTGGCGTCAGCAGGCATTACGACGGCGCTCTTGATGGCTTCGGGATCAACGTTGCCCAGTATTCTTTGCTGTGCAACTTGCAGCGTCTGGATCAACCGAGTATTTCCACCCTGGCCGAAGCCATGGGCCTGGACCGCAGCACGTTGGGGCGCAATTTGCGCGTGCTGGAAGGCGAAGGGCTGGTGATGCTGGTCGAGGGCGAGGACATGCGCAACCGCATCGTCAAGCTCACCGAGGCTGGCGCAGAACGTCTGGCAGCCGCCTTGCCGGCCTGGGAAGCGGCGCAGCAGCGGTTGATTGACCGTCTGGGCGCCGAAAAACGTGAAACCTTACTGAGATTGCTGGACGAACTGGCTTGACGCCGGTTAGTCCGACCTTAAGCGGGTATATACCCGCTACCGGAGAATAAGAATGACATCGATGTGGCGTACGTGCGGTTGGGTTTTAGTGGGGAGTGCGCTGATTCTGGCGTTGTCATTGGGCGTGCGACACGGCTTCGGTCTGTTCCTGGCGCCGATGAGCGCCGAGTTCGGCTGGGGTCGTGAGACGTTTGCGTTTGCCATCGCCCTGCAAAACCTGATCTGGGGCCTGGCGCAGCCGTTCACCGGCGCTTTGGCTGATCGCTTCGGTGCGGCAAAAGTGGTGCTGGTCGGCGGCGTGTTATATGCGGCGGGCCTGATCTGCATGGGCTTTGCCGACTCGGGAGTAACCTTGTCCCTGAGCGCCGGTCTGTTGATCGGCATCGGCCTGTCGGGCACCTCGTTCTCGGTGATCCTCGGCGTGGTCGGCCGTGCGGTGCCGCCGGAAAAACGCAGCATGGGCATGGGCATTGCCAGCGCCGCCGGTTCGTTCGGCCAGTTCGCCATGTTGCCCGGCACGCTGGGGCTGATCGGCTGGCTCGGCTGGTCCGCCGCGTTGCTGGTGCTGGGCCTGCTGGTGGCGCTGATCGTGCCGCTGGTGAGCATGCTCAAGGACAAGCCACTGCCGACCCTCGGCCATGAACAAACCTTGTCCGAAGCGCTGCGCGAAGCCTGTTCCCACTCCGGTTTCTGGCTGCTGGCGTTCGGCTTTTTTGTCTGCGGTTTTCAGGTGGTGTTTATCGGCGTGCACTTGCCGGCCTATCTGGTGGATCAACATCTGCCGGCCTCCGTTGGCACAACCGTGCTGGCGCTGATCGGGCTGTTCAATATCTTCGGCACTTACACCGCCGGCTGGCTCGGCGGGCGGATGTCGAAGCCGCGTTTGCTGACTGGTTTGTACTTGTTGCGAGCGGTGGTGATTGGTCTGTTCCTGTGGGCGCCGGTCACCACGACCACGGCGTATCTGTTTGGCATGGCGATGGGCTTTTTGTGGTTATCCACCGTGCCATTGACCAACGGCACCGTGGCGACCTTGTTCGGTGTACGAAACCTGTCCATGCTCGGTGGGATAGTTTTCCTGTTTCACCAGCTCGGTTCGTTCCTCGGCGGCTGGTTGGGCGGGGTGGTGTATGACCGGACCGGGAGCTACGACTTGATCTGGCAAGTGGCGATTCTTTTGAGCCTGTTGGCGGCAGCCTTGAACTGGCCGGTGCGCGAGCGCCCGGTGGCGCGTCTGCAAACCCAAATGAGTGCGATATGAACAGTCTTTGGCCACGCATCATTGTCATTGCCGGCGGCGCCCTACTGCTGGCCCTGGCCTGGTGGGGCTGGCATCAGGGCGGGCTGGCGCTGATGCAGTTGGGCATGGGTGCTTGCTAGCCATATGGGAGGGCGAGTAACTTCGTTTTCTGACGACTTTTCAAGGATCCACCGACATGCTGAAACGCTGGCTTGCAGTCCCCGCGTTACTGATGGCGTTTACCGGATTGGCCCAGGCGGCCGACTGTCCCGAGCTGTTGCAGGGCTCGCTGCCCAAGTTGCGGGCCAAGGAATCCATCGATCTGTGCCAGCGCTTCGCTGGCAAGCCGCTGGTGGTGGTCAACACCGCCAGCTTCTGCGGTTTCGCTCCGCAGTTCAAAGGCCTTGAGGCGCTGTATCAGCGCTACAAGGATCAAGGGCTCGAGGTGATCGGCGTTCCGTCGAATGACTTCAAACAGGAGTCCAAGGACGGCGCCGAGACCGCCAAGGTCTGCTACGTGAACTACGGCGTGACGTTCACCATGACCGAGCCGCAGAAAGTCCGCGGTGACGATGCGACCCATCTGTTCAAGAGCCTCGCCAAACAGAGCAGCGCACCGAAGTGGAATTTCTATAAATACGTGGTCGATCGCCAAGGCAAGGTGATCGCCAATTTCTCCAGCCTGACCAAGCCCGACAACCCTGAATTCATCGAGTCCGTCGAGAAAGCCCTTGCCTCGAAACCCTGATCGGCACCCACTAAAAAGCCCCGTCTCTGTACCAGAGAGCGGGGCTTTTTCGATTCAGGCAGCGAGCGGTTCAGCCTCGCTGTGAGTCATCAGAAGCGGTAGGTTGCGCCAACACCGAAACCGTTCGCCGAGTTTTCATACTTGGCGTTGTAGCTCTGGCCACGGTCGTTGGTGTTGTTGACCGTCACCGCCTCTTCGCGCAGGTACGAATACGCGACGTCGATGGTCAGGTCGTCGGTCGGGCTCCAGCCGGCGCCCAGGCTGAAAATCTTGCGATCGCCAGTCGGAATGCGTGGGGAGCGGTCGACGTTGTTGGTCGGCGCCTGGTCGAAGGACAGACCGGTACGCAGGACCCATTGCTTGTTCAGCTGGTAGGACGCGCCGATGGCGTGTGCCCAGGTGTCGTGCCAGTTCTGTTCTTCGGTGATGGAACCGAATTGACCGTTCAGAATGGTCGGAACACCTTTGTTTTCCACGGTGATTTCTTTCAGGCGGCTCCAGCGAGTCCAGGTGCTGCCTGCGTACAGGGTCCACTTGTCATCGAACTGGTGAGTGACCGAGAAATCCACCGATTCAGGCGTGGTCAGGTCCAGCGAAGCGTCGTACTTCTGGCTCGGGTTCTGGCCCAGCAGGCCCAGTACGCCGTAGTTGACCTTGGTGTTGCCTTCGAGCTTGTACTTCACTTTCGAGTGGTAGGTCAGGCCGGCACGGGTGCTGTCGGTCAACTGAGCCAGGATCCCGATGTTGTAGCCCAGCGCGGTATCGTCGCCCTTGATTTTGACTTCGCCATCCGGAGCGGCCTGGGTAGCCGAGATGTTCGACTCCAGCTTGCCGTCGATACGGTTGATGGTCGGGCCGAAACCGATCGACACTTTGTCGTTGAAGGCGTAGCTCACGGTGGGTTGCAGGGTCACGACTTTAACGTCGCTGGTGCTGCCGAAGTAACGGCCGGCGAAGCCGTGCTCGTAGTCGGTCACCAGGCCGAACGGTGCGTATACGCCTACACCGACTGCCCATTGATCATCGATAGGCTTGACGTAGTAGCCCATCGGCACGGCGATGAACGGCACCATGTCGCCGTGGTTGCTGCCGCTGTTCGGGCTGGAACTGGCTTTACTGATATCGGTGTGTGCGTCGAGCATTGCAGCGCCGCCGGTGACTTGTTCGCGCTTGATGCGGGACATGCCGGCAGGGTTGCCAAAAATGGTGCTTGCGTCATCGGCAGAGGAAGATCGCCCAGCAAAACCTGTACCCATCCCGCTAATACTTTGTTCGTTGATGGCGAAGCCACTTGCGAAGAGCTGGGTGGATGCCAAGGTAACGGCGAGGCTAAGGGTGGTTTTGAGCATGACTTTTTTCATTATTAGAACTCCTGGTGATCACCGGGGCGAAAATTACCAACATTTTCGTCCCAGCGCTATAGCCTGTATGGGTTGAGTTAGAGCGGTTTTGTAGGACAATCAGACCAGATTCGCGTCCTGTTGCGAGATCTTGTGAAACGGGGAGGTCAGCAAGCGACTTGATTCATCGATGAAACACAAGTTTGCCAGGCGCAGGTGAAATCGCGCAGGCGTCCCTGAGGCTGGAAGGTCTGGCGCCAGATTCGGGCCATGCCCAGCAAATCATCGGGATCGGGGAGGGGAGTGTTTTGCTCTTCTACCAAGAGCCAGGCGATGGCGGTGGCGTAACGCAGGTTAACGGTCAATTCCAGGTGCGGACTGCTCAAAAAAGCATGCTGACTGGCCAGGCCACGCACCAGGCTCGCTCGCTCAGGGTCGAGGGCCAGGTAGTGATCCCACAACGCCCGGTGACGGGGCTCGGCAATTCGATACAGGCCATGTCCACGGCGGTCATGCAGGGCCGAGCCAAGGGCGGACTGGCTGGCGGCGATGCCCAGCAACAGGGATTCGGCAGTTGCGCTATGGCGCCCGAGGTAAATCAAGGTCGGGCGGATCACATAACGGCACAGTTCGCTGGCAGCGATACCCATAAAGCCCTCGAAACATGAAATGGGCGGCGATACCTGAAGGGGCTTGGCAGCAGTGAATCGAATCAGGCTCGCCGGAAGCGGATCAAGCCGCTTGAGTTGAAGTGTAGTGTCATATTCGCGCCGTAAAGGACTGTTTTTAAAATATTTCCGGCAGCCAGTTATAACCGTTATATCGGTTAGTGCTTAGGCGCACAGCGAGGAAAGAGAAATATCAGGCAATAAAAAGCCCCGCTTTTTGAGCAGGGCTTTTGAGGTTTTCAGTCTTTCTGGCGTCTCAGGCAACCAGTGCCTGGCGAGTACGATCGATCACGGCCTGCAGCGGTTCAGCGCTGGAGTATTGATCGGGGTACAGGCGTTCGCTGTGACGGGCGATGCCGTGTTCGTTGACCAGAGTGAAGCTGAAGCAGCCTTTGCGAGCGGCCATGATCAGGCAGTTCATTGGGGCAAAAGCGTTAGTTAGGGTGCGAATGGCATCCTGAGTGTGGATTTGAGTAGACATTATTAGGTGTTCCTACAAGCGACACGGATAAGAGCCGTGCAAAATTAAAACGTTCCAGTGACGACGACCACCATTGGTCGAACGAAGAACCCGACTGGAACAAAGCAGCCAGTTTGAAGCGCTGATAATTGGCGCGCTTGGGCTGGCAGGTAGGTACTTAGGAGGGCAGGCAACACATCAAGGGCAAAGGTTCGGGGCCCGGGGTGAAGATCCTGATCAATTTGCAGGCTGGTTCGGTCAGAGTAAGTGAGCTTCGCAACACCCTTTGCATTCATTTCAAAGGCAGTGTCGACGCAAGGTTTACCTGGAAACCATCGAGGTGGTCGATCCCGCTTTGTCGGTGGAGGCTTCTCTCTACGGGAAGGCTGACCGGGGGGATTTGTTCGACCAGAATTGACTTTCAGCTTGGTACTAACGCCGCGGATACTAACGGATTGAATTTGAGAAAGGAAGTGTGTTAGCAAAAAAGATTGTTGGTGCGGCCAGTCAGTCGCTTCCGGGGGCGTGATTATAGGCTGAAAACAACGACGTTGCCCTGCAATGGCCCAGGCGTTTGCCGTCGGTCGCCTCGCTGCCAAGGCTTATCCCCAGGCCTTGGCTGCAAAACGCGCCGAAAAAGCGCATCGATATAACCGTCGCAAAGGTACTTGTGCACATAAGTTGCGCAGCCTGTCACGCCACTGTCACCTTGGCTTCAATCGCAGTGGGTGCCTGTAATGAAAATTTAAGTCAATGAAAAACATCGCTTTTTTTTACTGGTGAAAAAATCGTCAGTTTGACTGCGAGCCCCATTCCACAGGGCTTTGCGAGAGTTCAAGGGCGGTTGTCCACTGAGTTATCCACAGCTTCTGTGGATTGTCCCAAGCGCTTGCTCTAGGACGGGCGTGCCGGGTTTTTTTCGACTTTACCTGTAAGAAAAAAAGAGTAGAGTGGCGCGCCTTCCGATCTGCCCTACAGTGCTTTATGAAGTTTCGCTCAGTATCAACCGCTGTTACCGCAACGCCCCCGACTGTTACCCCACCCAAGCGCTTTTCCATGCGTGTGGCCGAGTGGCTACTGGACAGCCCGCGCCTGGGCGATAACCACAAGGTCAAACATTTCGCCGGACGTTTGCTCAAGCAACCGGCTCGCGAAGGCGTAGTGGCCGCGCAGAGTCGTCTGGGTCAGTTGATGTGCCGCGAATGTGGCAACGCCCGGGATCGGCGCATCGGCCACGACCTGCTGCGTCAGGCCGCCCGCGCCGGTGACCGCCGCGCCCAGCAGGAACTGGGGCTGATCGAAGACTGAGCTGTCCAAGACCTGACGCCTTGGTTAACCTTCAGGCTTTATCTCATCGGCAGGAGTCGCTATGGCTATGGACTTGACCAGCATTTTGCTCGGTCTGGCGGGCGCAGCAGTGCCATTGTTGGCGCTGGCCTGGCACATCCAGCGCCGCGCGAGTGCAGGGCAGGCCGGCATGGCGCTGCTGGAAGAGCGACTGGCCATGGCCCAATTGGCCCAGGACGGCCTGAATGCCCAACTCGATGCGTGCCGCGACGAAATCGGTGACCTGAGCCAGGCAAACTCCACCAAGCAAGCTGATCTGGCCGCGCTGCGCCGTGAAGTCGAACTGCTGCAAATCGAACGCGATGACGCTCGCGACGCGGCCCACGCCTGGAATATCGAACGTGCCGGCAAAGAGGCTGAGTTGCGTCGCCTGGACGCGCAGACCGCTTCCCTCAACGCGGAGCTGCGCGAACAACAGGAAAGCCATCAGCAACGTCTCAACGACCTTCAGGGCTCACGGGATGAATTGCGGGCGCAGTTCGCCGAGCTGGCGGGCAAGATCTTCGATGAGCGCGAGCAGCGTTTCGCCGAAACCAGCCAGCAGCGCCTCGGACAGTTGCTTGATCCGCTGAAAGAGCGCATCCAGTCGTTCGAAAAACGCGTTGAAGAAAGCTATCAAGCCGAAGCCCGTGAGCGCTTTTCCCTGGCCAAGGAACTGGAGCGCCTGCAACAGCTCAACCTGCGCTTGAGCGATGAGGCCACCAACCTGACCCGTGCCTTGAAAGGACAGAAAACCCAGGGCAACTGGGGCGAGCTGATTCTCGAGCGCGTGCTTGAACACGCCGGCTTGGAGAAGGGCCGCGAGTACCAGACTCAAGTCACCCTCAAGGGCCCGGACGGCGAGCGTTTCCAGCCGGACGTGATCATTTATCTGCCCGGCGACAAGCAAGTGGTGGTCGACTCCAAGGTCAGCCTCACGGCTTATCAGCAATACGTCGCTGCCGACGACGATGCCATCGGCCAGATCGCGATCAAGCAGCACGTGCTGTCCCTGCGCAATCACGTCAAAGGCCTGTCCGGCAAGGATTACAAGCGCCTCGACGGTCTGCACAGCCTGGATTTCGTTCTGTTGTTTGTGCCGATCGAAGCGGCGTTTTCCGCGGCGTTGCAGGCTGAGCCGACGCTGTTCCAGGAAGCGTTTGACCGCAATATCGTGATCGTCAGCCCGACTACGTTGCTCGCGACGTTGCGGGTTATCGACAGCCTGTGGAAGCAGGAGCGCCAGACCCAGAACGCCCGGGAAATCGCCGAGCGGGCAGGGTGGCTGTACGACAAGTTCGTGTTGTTTATTCAGGACCTGGACGAAGTCGGCAATCGCTTGCAGCAACTGGATAAAGCCTACAGCTCGGCGCGCAACAAGCTGACAGAAGGGCGCGGCAACCTGGTCAGCCGCAGCGAGCAACTGAAGCTGTTGGGCGCGCGAGCGAGCAAGAGCCTGCCGGCGGATTTGCTCGAACGGGCGATGACCGATGTGGATGGGTTGGCGGAGTTGCCGGAGTAACCGAAAAGCTAAAAACCAAAAGCTTCGCGAGCAGGCTCGCTCCCACAATGGAACGCGATCAACTGTGGGAGCGAGCCTGCTCGCGAAGGCGTCAGATCAGCCACAGCAGGGCTTAAGCCTGCCGTATCACAACGGCAAATGCCGACTCAACAACGCTCTTAACGCCGCCGGTTTCACCGGTTTCGCCAGATAATCCAGCCCCGCCGCATGCACTTGCGCCACCGTCTCCGGTCGCCCATCCGCACTGATCACCACCCCCGGCACCGGCTCGCCCAAACGGGTACGCAGCCACGCCATCAACTCGGTGCCGGTCTCACCGTCGTCCAGGTGATAGTCCACCAACGCCAACTGCGGATGCATCCCGTCACGGAGCAACGCAGCACATTCCTCACGATTGCGCGCAGTCCAGACCTGGCAACCCCAGCGCGTCAACAGGCTGTTCATGCCAATCAAAATGCTGTCTTCGTTATCGATGCACAGCACCTGCGCGCCGCTCGGCAATTTGCCATTGAGTTCGACCACGTTGCTCGTCGCGTTCGTCTGCGCCCGGGCCAATGGCACGCTGACGCTGAATACGCTGCCGTGTCCCGGCCAGGAGCGCACGCGCAAGGTGTGGCCCAGCACCCGACACAAGCCGTCGGCAATCGCCAGGCCCAGACCCAGGCCTTTCTCGGCGCGAGTCTGGTGGCTGTCGAGGCGTTTGAATTCTTCGAAAATCACTTGCTGCTTGTCTTCCGGAATTCCTGGCCCACGGTCCCAGACTTCCAGGCTCAGTTCGCCCTTGCGCCGGCGAACGCCCAGCAGCACCGGGCCTTTGGCATAACGGAAGGCGTTGGTGAGGAAGTTTTGCAGGATCCGTCGCAGCAACTTGATGTCGCTGTCGATGCGCAAGGTACTGCCGCGCAGGCGGAATTTAAGCCCTTGTTCCTGCGCCTGCGCCTTGAACTCGGCGCCGAGGATATCGAACAACTCATTGAGCACGAACGGCTTGGGATCGGGGTTGATCTTGCCGTTTTCCAGGCGGGAAATGTCCAGCAAATCACTGATCAAGTCCTCGGCCGAGCGTAGCGAACTGTCCAGGTGATGGATCAGTTTCTGCGCCTCGCTGGACAAGCCGTCGTCCTGATGGGTCAGGGCGGCGGAGAACAATCGTGCGGCGTTCAACGGTTGCATCAAGTCATGGCTGACCGCCGCCAAGAAACGTGTTTTCGACTGGTTGGCCGATTCGGCGGTGCCTTTGGCTTCGGTCAGGGCGACGTTGAGTTGCGAGAGCTCGTGAGTCCGCGCGGTCACCCGTTGTTCCAGGCCTTCGTTGGCCTCGGTCAACGCCTGCTCGGCCTCGCGGAACGCGGTGATGTCGGTGAAACTCATGACGAAACCGCCGCCGGGCATCGGGTTGCCGATCAGCTCGATCACACGGCCGTTGGGGAACAGTCGCTCGGAGGTGTGGGCACGACCCTGACGCATCCAGTGCAGGCGTCGGGCGACATGCACTTCCGCTTCGCCGGGGCCGCACAGCCCACGCTCGGCGTTGTAGCGAATGATGTCGGCAATCGGTCGGCCAACGCTGATCAAGCCATCCGGGTAGTTGAACAACTCCAGATAACGCCGGTTCCAGGCCACCAGTTTCAGCGATTGGTCGACCACGCTGATGCCTTGGGTGATGTTCTCGATCGCGCCTTGCAGCAGCGCGCGGTTGAACTGCAACACTTCCGACGCCTCGTCGGCGATGCGGACTACGTCCTCCAGCTGCATTTCCCTACCTTCGATGGCAGCTTTTACCACCGCGCGGGTCGAAGAAGCGCCGAGGACACCGGCCAGCAAGCGTTCGGTATGAGCGATCCATTCACCGTCGGCGTTCTGGTTCGGGTTGAAGCCTTTGCCTTGGCGATAGGCGAAGCGGATAAAGCTCTGGCGCGCACGTTCTTCACCGACGAACCGCGCGGCGAGTTGCAGCAAATCGTCGATCTGCACCGCCAGCATCGAGCGGGCGCTGGGTCGGGCACTGATTTCCTGACCAATGAATCGCCCAGCCTGCCAATGCTCGGATACCCGCGTGCGCGACAGCACCGAGACCCAGGCGAACAGTGTGAAGTTGCCCGCCAATGACAACACTACGCCTTGGGTCAGCGGGGTGATCGGCAGGTTCAGCGGGTTACTGTGCAGCCACGCCAGGCCGGGGAAACTGTTCAGCGACCAGCCGAGGCTGTGGGCGGCAATTGGCAGGATCAAGGTGTAGAACCACAGGAATGTCCCGGCGGCGAGGCCGGCAAAAACACCGCGACGATTCGCCTGTTTCCAGTACAGCGCACCGAGCATGGCCGGGGCCAATTGAGTCACGGCGGCGAAGGCAATCTGGCCGATGGTCGCCAGGCTCGCAGTCGAGCCAAGCAGGCGATAGCTGACGTACGCCAGCAGCAAAATCACCACGATGGTGACCCTGCGTACCGAAAGCATCCACTGGCGGAACACTTCGAATGGCCGCTCGGCGTTATTGCGGCGCAGCAACCACGGCAGCAACATGTCGTTGGAGACCATGGTCGACAGCGCCACGCTGGCCACGATCACCATGCCGGTGGCCGCCGAAGCTCCGCCGATAAATGCGAGCAATGCCAGCGCCGGGTGTGCCTGGGCGAGGGGCAGGCTGATCACGAAAGAATCCGGCAGTACCGAACTCGGCAGCAACATCTGGCCGGCGAGAGCGATCGGGACTACAAACAATGCCGCCAATGCCAGATAGGCCGGGAACACCCACTTGGCCAGACGTAAATCCTGAGGCTCGATGTTCTCCACCACTGTGACGTGGAACTGCCGGGGCAGGCAGATAATCGCCATCATCGCGACGCCGGTCTGCACCACCATCGACGGCCAGTTGATGGTTTCTTTCCAGTATTCCTCCAAGCGCGGGGCAAGCATGGCCTGGTCGAACAGATCGTCGAAACCGTCGTACAAGCCGTAGGTCACGAACGCGCCGACCGCGAGAAAAGCGAACAGCTTGACCAGCGACTCGAACGCAATCGCCAGCACCATGCCCCGGTGGTGTTCGGTGGCGTCGAGGTTGCGCGTGCCGAACACGATGGTGAACAGCGCCAATACCAGCGAGACAATCAACGCCGTGTCTTGAGCGCGGGTGCCCATGGCGTCGGCCCCGGCGCCGATCAACAGGTTCACGCCGAGCACGATGCCTTTGAGCTGCAAAGCGATATAGGGCAACACGCCGACCAGGCAGATCAGCGCCACCACCACCGCCAGCGATTGCGATTTGCCGTAGCGCGCGGCGATAAAGTCAGCGATGGAGGTGATGTTCTCCTGCTTGCTGATCATCACCATTTTTTGCAAAACCCACGGCGCGCACACCAGCAGCAGGATCGGCCCGAGGTAGATCGGCAGGAATGACCAGAGCTGTTCGGCGGCCTGGCCCACGGCACCAAAGAAGGTCCAACTGGTGCAATAGACGGCCAGCGAGAGGCTGTAGACCCAGGCACGCACACGCGGCGGCAACGGCGCGCTGCGACGGTCACCGTAGAAGGCGATGGCGAACATGATGGCCATATAGGCCAGGGCAACGGCGGCGATCAGCCCGCTGGACAGCGACATGGAAACTCCAGACAAAAGACACCGGGGTTCAGGCCCGGACAGACAGTCTCGCACGATGGCACGGGTTCGTCAGTGTCGACCAAGGTCGTGGCGTGGCGGGGTGTCGCAGGTGATCTACCGGACGCTTTCGCGGGCAAGCCTCGCTCCTACAGACGGTAAAAATCCGTAGGAGCGAGGCTTGCCCGCGAAGGCGTCAGTACTTACTCAACGCAATCTCAATCAACCGATGCAATTCCTCAACCTCCAGCGGCGCCGCCGAAAACAGCACGCGAAACACCGTTGGTGCCGAGATCAGGTTGATCAGGCGATCAACGCTCGGCAGCGGCTGATCCGGATAGCGATCCAGAATAGTCTGCAATTGCCCGCCGATGATCGCCACGCAAAAGCCCGGCGTAGAGCTGCACTGTATGTCGCGCAACAGGTTGCGACCCAGTTCCGAACTCATCTCATCCAGATACTGCTCGCCCCAGGCACGCAGATCACCGCGCAGGCTGCCGGTGTTGGCCGGCTCACTGTCGGGGCGCATGCGGGCGAGGGCGACGTCGGCCAGCAACACCGACAAATCACCCCAACGCCGATAAATTGTCGACGGCGTCACCCCCGCGCGCGCGGCGATTTGCGGCACGGTCACGCTCGCGCGGTCCTGCTCTTCGAGGAGCGCGCGGACCGCCGAATGAATCGACTCTTGCACCCGGGCGCTTCTGCCGCCCGGGCGTAAACCTTCTTTAATAGCCATGGATCGGACCTTAACACAAAGAATTTGCTTTAAGCGCTGGTCAGTAGCACACTCCGCAAAAGCAAAAACTTAGCTTTTGCGGAGTGTGCCCATGTCTCATCCAGCATCAAATCGTTCCAGCCTGTGGTTTCTGGCGATCACTTTACTCAGTTTTCTCGCCGCTTCCACGGCGCCGACGCCGTTGTATCACCTGTATCAGGATCAACTGCAGTTTTCCGCCGCGACCCTGACCCTGATCTTCGGCGTGTATGCCCTCAGCTTGCTGGTGGCGCTGCTGACCGTCGGTTCACTCTCGGATTTCCTTGGGCGAAAACCGGTGATCTTCACCGCGACAGTGCTGAACATTTTGGCGATGTTGCTGTTTATCAATGCCGACAGCGTCACCTGGCTGATCAGCGCCCGGGTCCTTCAGGGGTTTGCGACAGGCATGGCCACCGCCGTGTTGAGCGCTGCGTTGCTGGATACTCACCGCCAGCACGGGCCGCTGATCAGCAGTGTTGCGCCATTGTTGGGCATGGCCGTCGGGGCGATGGGTTGCGGCTTGTTGGCCGAATTCGCGCCGCTGCCATTACAGCTGACCTTTTGGGTGCTGCTTGCGCTGTTTGCGATGCAGGCGTTGTACGTCTGGCGCCTGCCGGAAACTGTCAGTCCGCAGCCTGGCGTCTGGGCTTCGCTGCGCCCGACCTTGCATGTGCCGGTGCAGGCGCGGCGTACATTGTGGGCGGTGTTGCCGATCAACACGGCGGTGTGGGCGCTGGGTGGTTTCTTCGCCTCCTTGGCACCGTCGCTGGTGCGCACCGCCACCGGCTCGACCTCCAACCTGATTGGCGGCTCGACCGTCGCCGCATTGTCGGTAACCGGTGCGTTAATGATCTACACCCTGCGCAATCGGCCGGCGGACAAGGTCCTGCGCCTGGGCGCCAGTCTGTTGCCGGCTGGCATTGTGCTGATCCTGACGGCGGTTCACATCGCCAGCCTGCCGCTGTTTTTCATCGGTACGCTGGTGGCGGGCTGCGGCTTCGGCGCCGGTTTCCTCGGTGCCGTGCGCAGCCTCGTATCGCTGGCCTTGCCCCATGAACGGGCCGGTTTGATGTCATCGTTTTACGTGCTCAGCTATCTGGCGTTCTGCTTGCCGTCATTGCTGGCCGGAAACCTGACCCGCACCTTTGGATTGATCGCGACCACCGATGGTTATGGCGCGGTGTTGATCGTCCTGGCCGTGGGTGCGCTGGCGACATTGCTGCGCCAACGATCGTTGAAAGTCTGCCAATCATAAAAAACGCGGCGCCCATCAAGGCGCCGCGTTTTTTTGCGCCGATCAAATCTGCGCGAAACCGCCATCCACAAACAGCTCGATCCCGTTGATGAAGCTGCTGTCATCCGACGCCAGGAATACCGCCGCTTTCCCCACTTCGCCCGGCTCGCCGAGACGACCGATCGGAACCTGGCTGGTCAGGAAGTCCAGTAAGCCTTGCTGCTGATCCGGCGGCGCAATTCCGGTCAAGCCAGGCGTATGAATCGGGCCGGGGCTGATGACGTTGACGCGAATCTTGCGTGCTTTCAAATCCAGCAACCAAGAGCGGGCAAAGTTGCGCACCGCGGCTTTACTGGCGCTGTAGACGCTGAAGTTTTCCGTGCCTTTGGTGGCAGTGGTGGACGCCGTGAGGATCACCGAGCCGCCGTCCTTCAACAGGGGCACGGATTTCTGCACGGTAAACAGCAGGCCTTTGACGTTGGTGCCGAAGATCCGGTCGAAGTGTTCTTCGGTGATTGCACCGAGTGGCAGCATGTCACCGCCGCCGGCGTTGGCGAAGACGATATCCAGCGCGCCGGCCTGGTCTTTGATCACGGCAAAGATCCGGTCAAGATCGGCCAGGTTCGACACGTCGCCCTGAATCCCGGTGATGTTGTGGCCGATGGAGGCCACCGCCGCATCCAGTTCTGCCTGACGGCGACCGGTGATGAAGACGGTCGCGCCCTGATCGACAAAGGCTTGGGCCGAGGCCAGGCCGATGCCGGTGGTGCCGCCAGTGATCAATGCGATTTTGCCGTTGAGGGTGCTGCTCATTGTGTGAATCTCCGCTGAGTCATGTAGGAATTGGTCGGCCAGGTTGTGCGCCGTTGAACCCACTGTATGCCTCAAGATTCAGCAGAAAAATCGCCAGAATCGGGTTTGTTTGTACATGGTTGTGGACAATACTCAGGGCCTCTCACCTGAGGTGTTCGTCATGAATCAATTGTTGGCCATGCGCGTGTTTGCCCGCGTCGTGCAGGCCGGGTCGTTTACCAAAGCCGCTGACTCCCTGAGTTTGCCGAAAACCTCGGTCAGCAAATTGGTCGCCGAGTTGGAAGAACATCTCGGCGTGCGGCTGCTGCAGCGCACCACGCGCCGGCTTACCGTCACGGCCGATGGCATGTCTTATTACGAGCGCGCCATGCAGTTGATGGTGGAGCTGGATGACCTGGACAACAGTTTCGCCTGCGCCCAGGGCCAATCCCGAGGCAAGGTTCGCGTGGACGTCGGTGGTTCGGTGGCGACGCTCCTGATCATTCCCGCGCTGCCGGATTTCTATGCGCGTTATCCGAATATCCAGATTGAAATGGGCGTCAGTGACCGGCAGGTCGACTTGATCAGTGAAAATGTCGACTGCGTGATTCGCGGCGGGCCGCTGGATGAGCTTTCCATGGCGGCGCGTCCGTTGGGGACGTCGTCATGGGTCACCTGTGCGACGCCGGGCTATCTCGAACGTTTCGGTACGCCGTCCGACCCGCGCGACCTGGAAAAAAACCATCACATAATCACCTACCACTCGGCCCGCACCGGGCGCGTGATGCCGGCGCGGTTCGAACGCAATGGCGAAAAACTGGAGATCCGCGGCCAGAGGCGATTCAGTGTCAACGAAAGCAATGCGCACCTGGCCGCAGGGCTGGCCGGACTTGGGGTCATCCACACCTTCACCTACGGCGTGCAGGCACACATCGAGCGCGGCGAGCTGGTGCCGATCCTTGAAGACTGGCGCCCGCCGCGCTATCCGTTTCATGTGCTGTACCCGCCGAACCGACACCTGAGCAACCGGGTGCGGGTATTTATCGATTGGCTGGCGCAGTTGTTCGCCGGTTTGAGTTAGCCTTGGCCTCGCCACTCATTCGACGGACCGCCCCATGAAGATCATCCGCAGCAAATCCTTCACCGCCGAACGTGCCTGGGGCGCGCTGGACATCGCCAACATGAACGGCATCACCACGCGTTTGCACTGGACCGACCAGCCGTACAAATGGCACGTCAATGATGGTCAGGAAGTGTTTGTCGTGCTCGATGGACAAGTGCAAATGCATTACCGCGAAGAGGGCGTCGAGCGGCAAACCTTGCTCGAGGTCGGCGATATTTTTTATGCGTCGGTGGGCACCGCGCATGTGGCGCATCCCGTCGGCGCGGCGCGGATTTTGGTGATCGAGTCAGAAGGCAGCGTCTGACCATATATCGGCAAAACAGATAACAGTTAGAGATATTACCCGTTATATAGATATTCGATCCGGATCTACCATGGGCTCTACCTCATCAGAGGACAGGAGTTCGCCATGATCTGCCCCAATGCTGCCAAGCCCGGTTACAAACCTTTAAGTCTTCTTCCGCGTCCGCTGGAAGCCATTCGCCAATTCACCCCGAACTGGTTCGCCGCGACCATGGGCACGGGCGTACTCGCGTTGGCGCTGGCGCAAGTGCCCGTCGCGATCCCCGGTCTGCATGCGCTGGCCGAGGGCTTGTGGCTGTTCAACATCTTTCTGTTTGTGTTGTTCACCGGGCTGTACGCCGCGCGCTGGCTGTTGTTCTTCGATGAAGCGCGGCGGATTTTCGGTCACTCAACGGTTTCGATGTTTTTCGGCACCATTCCCATGGGCCTGGCGACCATCATCAACGGCGTCCTGGTATTCGGTTTGCCGCGTTGGGGTGACGGGGTGATTCATGTGGCCGAAGTGCTGTGGTGGCTGGATGTGGCGATGTCCCTGGCGTGCGGGGTGCTGATTCCGTACATGATGTTCACCCGCCAGGAACACAGCATCGACCAAATGACCGCTGTCTGGTTGTTGCCCGTGGTCGCGGCAGAAGTGGCGGCCGCCAGCGGTGGCCTGTTGGCGCCGCACCTGGCCGAGGCCCATGCGCAACTGGTGGTGCTGGTGACCAGCTACGTGCTGTGGGCATTTTCCCTACCGGTGGCGTTCAGCATTCTGACAATTCTGTTGCTGCGCATGGCGCTGCATAAACTGCCTCACGAAAACATGGCCGCCTCGAGCTGGCTGGCGCTCGGCCCAATCGGCACCGGCGCGCTGGGCATGTTGCTGCTGGGCGCCGATGCCCCGGCAATCTTCGCCGCCAATGGCTTGCCGGGCATGGGTGAAATCGCCGACGGGCTTGGGCTGGTGGCCGGGATCACGCTGTGGGGCTTCGGGCTATGGTGGATGCTGATCGCGGTGCTGATTACCGTGCGCTACCTGCGCGCCGGCATCCCGTTCAACCTTGGCTGGTGGGGTTTCACTTTCCCGCTGGGCGTCTATTCTCTGGCAACGTTGAAACTGGCCAGCACCTTGAACCTCACCTTTTTCAGTGTCTTCGGCTGTGTGCTGGTGGCGTTGCTGGCGGTGATGTGGCTGATTGTCGGCAAGCGCACCGTGCAGGGCGCGTGGCGTGGCGAGCTGTTTGTCTCGCCGTGCATTGCAGGATTAAAGAAATAACCTGCAAAGATTAGGTAATGTGTGGCCTGGATCGGCGTTCGATATTCGAATAACAACATCCACGCCGCTCTCTACCTAACATCAGCTACCCAACATCAGGGAAACACGGAAGATGAGTCACCCCTCACAGTTCACCTTGCTCCGCACCCGGCGTTTCCTGCCGTTTTTCGTCACACAGTCCCTCGGGGCCTTCAACGACAACATCTTCAAGCAGTCGTTGATCCTCGCCATTCTGTACAAGTTGACCATCGACGGTGACCGCTCGATCTGGGTCAACCTGTGCGCGTTGTTGTTCATCCTGCCGTTTTTCCTGTTCTCGGCGCTGGCCGGGCAGTTCGGGGAAAAATTCGCCAAGGACGCGCTGATTCGTCTGATCAAGCTTGGCGAAATCGCGATCATGGCGGTCGGCGCGGTCGGCTTTATGTTCGATCACCTGTCGCTGATGCTGGTGGCGTTGTTCGCCATGGGCACCCACTCGGCGCTGTTCGGGCCGGTGAAGTATTCGATCCTGCCGCAAGCCTTGCGTGAAGAGGAACTGGTGGGCGGCAACGGCCTGGTGGAAATGGGCACGTTCCTGGCGATCCTCGCCGGGACCATTGGTGCCGGGATCATGATGTCGTCCGGTCACTACGCGCCCATCGTCTCCACGGCGATTGTCGGTGTGGCGGTGCTCGGTTACCTGGCCAGCCGCAGCATTCCCCGCGCGGCGGCCGCATCCCCCGAGATGCGCCTGAACTGGAATATTTTCACTCAGTCCTGGGCCACCTTGAAGCTGGGCCTGGGGCAGACGCCAGCGGTGTCGCGTTCGATTGTCGGCAACTCGTGGTTCTGGTTTGTCGGGGCGATTTATCTGACGCAGATCCCGGCCTACGCCAAGGAATGGATGCACGGCGACGAAACCGTGGTGACGCTGATCCTGACCGTGTTCTCGGTGGGTATCGCCCTCGGTTCGATGCTCTGCGAGAAACTCTCCGGGCGCAAAGTCGAGATCGGCCTGGTGCCGTTCGGCTCGTTTGGCCTGACGGTGTTTGGCTTGCTGCTGTGGTGGCATTCCGGTGGAATTCCCGACAGCGTGACCGGCCATGGCTGGATCGAAGTCCTTGGTTTCGGCCACACCTGGCTGGTGTTGATCGACATCCTCGGGCTGGGGATTTTCGGTGGTTTCTACATCGTGCCGCTGTATGCCCTGATTCAATCGCGCACGGCCGAGAACGAGCGGGCGCGGGTGATCGCGGCCAACAACATTCTCAACGCATTGTTTATGGTGGTGTCGGCGATTGTCTCGATCGTGTTGCTGAGCATGGTGAAACTGTCGATCCCGCAATTGTTCCTGGTGGTGTCGCTGCTGAACATCGGCGTCAACGCCTACATCTTCAGCATCGTTCCCGAGTTCAGCATGCGTTTCATGATCTGGCTGCTCAGCCATTCCATGTACCGCGTGGAGCATCGCAACCTCGACCTGATTCCCGACGAAGGCGCGGCGTTGCTGGTGTGCAACCACGTTTCGTTTGTCGATGCCTTGCTGATTGGCGGCGCGGTGCGTCGGCCGATTCGCTTTGTGATGTACTACAAAATCTACAACCTGCCAGTGCTGAACTTTATCTTCCGCACGGCAGGGACGATTCCGATCGCGGGACGTCAGGAAGACATCCAGATCTACGAAAAGGCCTTCAAGCGGATTGCTCAGTATCTGAAGGATGGCGAGTTGGTGTGCATCTTCCCTGAAGGAAAATTGACCGCTGACGGTGAGATCAATGAGTTCCGGGGCGGGCTGACGCGGATTCTCGAAGAGACACCGGTGCCGGTGATTCCGCTGGCGTTGCAAGGGTTGTGGGGGAGTTTCTTCAGCCGCGATCCGGGCAAGGGTTTGTTCCGCCGGTTGTGGTCGCGGGTGACCATCGTGGCAGGGCCGGCGGTGGCGGTTGAAGTGGCGGAGCCGGCGAAGTTGCAGGCGATGGTGGGGGAGTTGCGTGGGGCCGTTAGGTAGTTGGTGTGATTGAGGGCCTCTTCGCGAGCAAGCCTCGCTCCTACAGGGGAATGCGATTTCCTGTAGGAGCGAGGCTTGCCCGCGAAGGCTATCTAAAGGTCAGGCGCTAACCTTAAGCCCAATCAAACCGGCAATAATCAACGCCACACTGGCCAACCGAAACAACGCCATCGATTCCCCAAACAGAATAATCCCGGCGATCACCGTGCCCACCGCACCCACACCCGTCCAGATCGCATAGGCCGTGCCCAGCGGCAATTCCTTCATGGCAAGGCCGAGCAAACCCAGGCTGATGGCCATGGCGGCGACGGTGAGGGCGGTGGGGAGCGGGCGGCTGAAGCCGTCGGTGTATTTCAGGCCGACGGCCCAGCCGACTTCGAACAGGCCGGCGAAAAACAGAATGATCCAGGACATGAAAGACCTCCATCGATTGACGGGGTCGTCCCCAGATTAATGACTCGATCGAGCCGCGAGGTCGTCCTCGCGTTGCGCCATAGAGTGCCAATCCTTAACCCGGGGATCAAGTTTGGCGCTTACTCCGTTGCTTCTCGCGCGGCGATTTCCCGGTCTTCTTTCTCGCTCATCCGACGGAAATACGTCGAAAGCAGCGCCCCGGAAATGTTGTGCCACACACTGAACAACGCGCTCGGCACTGCCGCCAGCGGCGAGAAGTGCGCGCTGGCCAGCGCGGCGCCCAAACCGGAGTTCTGCATGCCGACTTCCAGTGCCAACGACTTGCGCTGGGCCAGCGGCAGCTTGAACAGGCGCCCGGTGAAGTAACCCAGCAAGTAGCCAAAGCTGTTGTGCAGCATCACCACCGCCATGATCAGCAGGCCGGATTCGGCAATCTTCGCCTGACTGGCCGCCACCACCGCCGCGACGATGATCACGATGCTCACCACCGACACCAGCGGCAACACTTCTACCGCGTGACGCACCTTGTCGCCGAGCACCCGTTGCGCAATTACGCCGAGCACGATCGGCAGCAGCACCACTTGCAGGATCGACCAGAACAACTCCATGAACGACACCGGCAACCACGCCGAAGCCAGCAGCCAGATCAGCGCCGGGGTCAGCAACGGGGCGAGGAGGGTGGTGACGGCGGCAATGGCCACCGACAACGCCAGATCCCCGCGCGCCAGCCAGGTCATCACATTCGACGAGGTGCCGCTTGGGCAGCAGCCGACCAGAATCACGCCGACCGCGATTTCCGGCGGCAGGTGAAACACCTGGCAAAGTAACCACGCCATACCCGGCATGATCACGAAATGAGCGACCACGCCCAGAGCCACACGCCACGGATGGCGAGCGACTTCGGCGAAGTCTTCGAGCTTGAGGGTCAGGCCCATGCCGAACATCACCAGCCCCAGCAGCGGCACGATGGCGCCTTTCAGGCCAATGAACCACGCAGGCTGCAAGAACGCCACGACGGCGAAAATCAGCACCCAGTAGGCGAAGGTGTTGCCGACGAAGCGGCTTAAAGCGGCGAGGGCGCGCATGGCCTGATCCTTATTATTTAAGTTGCACCAAAAACCATTGTGGGAGCGAGCTTGCTCGCGATGGCGATATAACAGTCAACATCTGTGTCGGCTGACAGTCCGCTATCGCGAGCAAGCTCGCTCCCACATTAGTAATCACAAGGCTTTAGATGCCTTGTGGGGTCTCTTCGCCACCCAACGCTTCAACCAGCGCCGGCAGGAAATCGCCGAAGGTCAGCATCATCAGGGTGAAGCTGGCGTCGAGTTGGCCGAGGGCTTCTTCGCCGCCGTCCTGTTCCGCCTGATCCTGCAGCAAGTCTTCGAACTTCAGGCGTTTGACGGTCATTTTGTCGTCGAGCATGAACGACAATTTGTCCTGCCAGGCCAGGGACAACTGGGTCACCACTTTACCGGTGCTCAGGTGCAGCTGGATTTCTTCGCTGGTCAGGTCCTGACGCTTGCAACGCACAATGCCGCCGTCTTCGTGGGTGTCGCGCAGTTCGCACTCGTCCAGTACAAAGAAGTCGTCCGCGGCTTTCTGGGTTTTGACCCAGTCAGTCATGGTGGCGGTCGGGGCCATTTTCACGGTCAGCGGACGTACCGGCAGCGTGCCGACTACTTCACGCAGGGTCGACAGCAGGTCTTCGGCGCGTTTCGGGCTGGCCGAGTTGACCAGGATCAGGCCTTGTTTCGGCGCAATGGCGGCGAAAGTCGACGAGCGACGGATAAAGGCGCGCGGCAGGAAAGCCAGGATGATTTCATCCTTGATCTGATCACGCTCCTTCTTATAGACCTTGCGCATTTGCGTGGCTTCGATCTCTTCGACCTTTTCCTTCACCGCGTCGCGCACGACGCTGCCCGGCAGAATGCGTTCTTCTTTACGGGCAGCGATCAGCAGGAAGTCGCCGCTGACGTGGGCCAACGGAGCATCTTCGCCCTTGCCGAATGGCGCGACGAAACCGTAGGTGGTCAACTCCTGGCTTGCACAAGGACGCGCCAGTTTGGTCGCCAGTGCAGTTTCCAACGCCTCGGCATCAAAAGGCAGATCTTGGGTCAGGCGATAGATAAGCAGGTTTTTGAACCACATGGGGCGAGTCTCTCCTTTATACAAAGGGGGGCATTATTCTCTTCGCGGCGCCATAGGCCAACCCTTCTCTAAGCCTTTGGAAGGCCTGAGAAAATTAATTAAAAAAGTGCTTGCCAGAGGTTGGGGTGCTCCGTAGAATGCGCGCCACACCGAAGCGAAGGGTGATTAGCTCAGCTGGGAGAGCGTCTGCCTTACAAGCAGAATGTCGGCGGTTCGATCCCGTCATCACCCACCACTTTCACGCTACGCGCAGCGGTAGTTCAGTCGGTTAGAATACCGGCCTGTCACGCCGGGGGTCGCGGGTTCGAGTCCCGTCCGCTGCGCCATATTCGGTAACCTGGAATGCTGAACGCCAGGTCACCACGGAAAAGCCCGCTCACGCGGGTTTTTTTCTGCCCCAAGTTTGTACGTTGTTCCCGCAGGTCGTGTCGTTTCACCGGTTTTCAGATTTATTTGAAAAAATATTCAATTAAATCAACACTTTATGAAAATCTGTGGCACAATGCGCCCCGCAACGAAGGTAAAGGGTGATTAGCTCAGCTGGGAGAGCGTCTGCCTTACAAGCAGAATGTCGGCGGTTCGATCCCGTCATCACCCACCACTTTCACGCTACGCGCAGCGGTAGTTCAGTCGGTTAGAATACCGGCCTGTCACGCCGGGGGTCGCGGGTTCGAGTCCCGTCCGCTGCGCCATATTCGGTAACCTGGAACGCTGAACGCCAGGTCACCACACAGAAAGCCCGCTTAATGCGGGCTTTTTGTCGTCTGGGATTTGGCAAACCAAACGGTGACCCCGTAGCAGCTCGCGAAGCCTGCGTTCGGCTGCGAAGCAGTCGTGAAATCAGGCACCGCGGTGTGCCAGGCAGAACTCGCACTCAGATCTTACGACTGCTGCGCAGCCGAACGCAGGCTTCGCCAGCTGCTACAGGGGCGCTGTGTCTGTTATTGCTCGGCGTTGCGGCTGTGGCGGTAATCGCTTACCGCTTCATACACCGCTTTGCGCAGACGATTAATCCCGCCAATCGGCCGATGCGCTTCCAGCCCGAACCACGGGTTAAACGACTGGTTATCGCATTGCAGATTCAACGCCGGCGTATCGAAATCCTGGGCCGGCACGTTGATCTTCGCGACCGTCTCGAACGGCGCATCACTCTCGCGCCATTCAATGCTCGTGTCCTCAATCGGCATGTACTTGTTCGCATCCTGGCGCTGGATCTGCAGGACGAAGCACGCCGGCACGCGGTCTGTGGATAACTGTTGATTCAGCGCACTGCGCAGGAAGTTCGGCAGGTCCTGATTTTGCTTCGGCAGGTTATAGACCGGGCAACTTCCCGGATCCGGCATCACCCGGAACTTGGCATTGGCTTCCCCGAACTTGTAGGGCGAAACCGAAAAGTACGTAGTCTGCGTCGGACTGTCCGGGGCAGGGGAGAGCGTTGCCAAGGCAATAAACAAATGACGCACCTGCCACGTGCGCGGATCCCAACCCGGAAAGAACGCCATCACCGATTTGCCGTCAGCCTGCGCGGCCACATTCTGACGGTACTCGGCGACATCGCTGACAAAGAAATTCGGATGACTGAACATCACGAAGTCCTGCTCGTGACGATTCACCTGATCGGCCAGCAACGATTTGCCGGGCACATCGAGCAACTTGATCGCCATGCCCCGGGCATCGCGCATGCTGTCGAACTGCGGATAGGCGTTGCCATTCGACAGGCGCACGGTGGCTTGCCAGGTTTTGCCCGGTTCGCTGAACACACCTTGACGCAGTTCCGCCGCCAGATCCGGCAACACTTGAACCTCTGCCTTCACACAGCCATGCGCCTTGGCATGGGCATCGCGCAGATAGCGGGTGCTTTCACGGTGCTGATCGACGATGCGCACGGCGGTCTGGATGATGTCCTGAGTCATCGCCGCTTCACCGGCCGGGATCTGCTCGTCGGCGGACACCGCGCCACTGTGCTGCCAGGCAAACCACGCAGTGGCCAATGCCCAACCCAATAGCCCCAGGCCCAGCAGCCAAAGCAGAAGTTTTCCGAGGAAGGCGCCGAGGCGCAGCCAAAGCGTAATCAGCATGAGCAAATCCTTTTGACGGAGACAGGGTTCATGGCAATTGCGCCTCCAGCGGACCACCCAGGACTTTCAGGTATTCCAGCAGCGCCCAGCGTTCCTGCGGTTGCAGCAAGCGGCCGATGACGCCGTTGCCACGCTCACCGGCGCGGAACTCGTGGCCGCTGTTGTGATTGCCGGTGACGCGCGTATCGAACACAAAGCCGTTGTTAAAGGCCTCGGTGCGATAACCAAGATGCCGAGGGTCGTACTCGAAGCTGCCTTTATAGAAAGTGGTCGCGCGCTCGTCCTGAGGCGAGAGCAACTGATAAATGCTCGGCACCGAACCGTTGTGCAGGAACGGCGCCGTGGCCCACACGCCGGCCAATGGTCTGGCTTTATAGGCGCGCAGTTCCTGAACACCGATCGGCAAGCCGAAACCATCCAGTTTCGGTCGCTCTGCTGGCGTGACATTGGCCTCGCGGTACGCCCGGTTCTCGACGAACGCGGTGACGTAGGCCAGCCCCTTGGCCACTGAGAGCTTGCTCAAGTCCAGCGGCTCGGTGGGTTTGGGGTGCAATTGCACGTCCAGTTGCCCTAGCTCCGCCGGGTCCCATTGCAGCGACGTCAGGTCGAAACGGTGGTCGGCAATATTGTCGGCAGCGGTGGGGTCGGTGCCGATGGCGGCGACCGGAATCAGTTTGAGTTGTTGCACGTCGCGTCCGTCGACGGGCTTCACCCGCGGCACATGGCAACCGGCGCAGTTCTCGGCGAACAACGCGCGACCTTGAGCGGCCAAGGGTTTATCGACGCTGCCCAGCACATCCTCTGGCCAAGCGGGCGGCTTGAGGCGTTGCAGGGTTTCTTCGATCAGATTCAGGTCGCGCACGCGCACGCTCGAAGGGTAGCGAGCATCGCCTTGCAGCGGCTGGCCGTTGGTGTCGAAGAAATTCAATGTCGCGCCGACACCCAGTGCTTCGCCGATATTGCGCGCCATCGGTTGCTGCGCCGAACCGTTCCACTGCACCCAGTCGAAAGTCCAGATATCCCACAGCTGTGGATAATCCACTGGCGCATTGGCCACGCGGTAGTTGGCGGGGGAAATCGCATCGCCGAAGGTGGCGTTGGCGATGCGTCCGAACGCATCGGCGCGGCCGGGGCCTTCTTCGGTCGGATAGAGTCCGCGATGGGTGTCGTTCCACGCGACCTTCACGAAGGTATCGAGTGAGTCTTTGAAGTTTTCGCGTAGGGCTTGATGCCCGGCGTCGTAGTCCGCGCCCAACACGTTGCGTGCGAAACGTTCGAATTTCCAGGGGTTGTAATACGTCGACACAAGACTGGCGACCAATGCCTGGCCGAAACTGCCACCGCGCAAGGTCGGCACACTGGACGGCAGCACATGCTGCGCCGTGCCGCCATCGATCCGCACGGCTTGGCCTTTGAAGCGAAGTTCGCCGGTGTGGCAAGCGGCGCAGGTGATGTCGAGGAATTGCTCCTGGCTGCCGGGATTCTGGTGTCGGGCAAAGCCCACGGGCAAGTTGCCCGGGTTGTTCGGCGTGGCTTTCTGCGCGGGATCGATCAGAAAACCGAAACGCGCGAGGTATTCAGGGGCGGCGAATCGCTGCTGCGAAAACGGCAGTTCCAGCGCCTCGAACCAGTCGTAACGCAGGCCTTTGACCTGGGTGCCCTGGGGGGTGAAGTAGTAAGTCTGACGATCAGCCGCGCTCCACTGCTCCAGGTAATGCACCTGTTGCGCGGGGGAGTAGTCGGGCAGCTTCGGATTGGCCACGTAGTACAGAACCACGGCCAACCCGAGCACCAGCAGCACAACGGTCAGAACCAGCAAGCGGGATAAGAGGCGCAAGATAAACATCCTTGTCGATTTTTAGCTCTCTTATGCCTCAGCTCCATGGGTGGCGGCAAGTGGCCATTACGCCAGATGTTGTGGGATCCGGCATCGACGTCTATAAGAAGAAGATGACAGAAACTTCATCCAGCTCATTCCCGAAATGCTTTAAAAGACCTGAACTTATCAGCAGTATCCTGCTCTCATGCCGGTAGCCATTGGTCGTGGCCGCCTGATAAGCTCGCGGCTTTATTCGATTGCCCTTTAGGCGCATGAACAAGGAAATAGCATGAAACAGCATCGGTTGGCGGCGGCGGTGGCCCTGGTAAGCCTGGTACTTGCGGGTTGTGATTCGCAGACCAGCGTAGAGCTGAAAACCCCGGCGCAAAAAGCTTCCTACGGGATTGGCCTGAACATGGGCAAGAGCCTGGCTCAGGAAGGCATGGATGATCTGGATTCCAAGGCCGTAGCCCAAGGCATCGAAGATGCCGTCGGCAAGAAAGAACAAAAGCTGAAGGACGACGAACTGGTTGAGGCCTTCGCAGCACTGCAAAAGCGTGCAGAAGAACGCATGGCGAAAATGAGCGAAGAGTCGGCAGCCGCTGGCAAGAAATTCCTCGAAGACAACGCCAAGAAAGCCGGTGTAGTGACCACTGCATCCGGTCTGCAATATGAAGTCGTGAAAAAAGCCGACGGCCCTCAGCCTAAGCCGACCGACGTAGTGACTGTTCATTACACCGGCAAGCTGACCAACGGCACTACCTTTGACAGCTCGGTTGATCGCGGTAGCCCGATTGATCTGCCGGTCAGCGGTGTGATCCCGGGTTGGGTCGAAGGCCTGCAACTGATGCACGTCGGCGAGAAGTACAAGCTGTACATTCCTAGCGACCTGGCTTACGGCGCGCAAAGCCCAAGCCCGGCAATCCCGGCCAACTCGGTGCTGGTATTCGACCTGGAACTGCTGGCAATCAAAGATCCAGCGAAACAAGACGCCGCCAAGTAATCGACGTCTGCTACAAAAACAACGCCTCGCATTCAGCGGGGCGTTGTTGTATCTGGCATTTGGCAAAGCGCAAAGAAAGCGAACGGATGCTGTAGGCTGGAGTCATAGCCAGTGTGAGCGCTTGGGCTAGCCGCACCGGACCGCCAAGTCAATGAAATCTTGGGTTTTTTTATGTGAGTAAAAAACGCCCGATCTGAGTTGAGCCCTTATAAAACGGGGCTCTCAGCCGTGAAATGCAGCTCTGTTCACAAGGTTATCCACAATTTGTGTGGATAACATTTCAGCGGGAGGAAAAGATGAAAGCACCCTGGAATTTCGCTCGCTTCCTGCCATTGGCCGGACGCCTTCTCGCCCGAGGTCGCCTGCCGACCCTGCTGTTCGCCGTGGCCAGCAAAGGCGCCAGCGAAGGTGGCCGCCTGGGCAAACTCAAGGATGACCTGCGCCTGTTGCAGGCCCTGTGCCTGGCCTACTGGCGCGGCGAGTACCGGGCCATCAGCCGCAAATCGATCCTGACCGTCGTGGCTGGCCTGATGTACTTCCTCAGTCCACTCGACGCCATCCCGGATTTTATCCCCGTGTTCGGCATGCTCGACGACATCGCCGTGCTCGCCTGGGTGATGAAAACCCTCGACGACGAGCTCAACGCCTTCCGCGCCTGGCGCAATCGGCAGTTGCCGGAGAAGCTCGCAGTGGTCGAACGACTGCCCGATACCCCGGAACAACTTCAGCTCCAAGCGCCAAAAAAAGACCGGATTGATTGAGTTTCGTCCATAGATTGATGCCCCCGCGACCTTGGCCGCTGTTAGGATTACACTTCAAGGGAAAAGTGCCGACTCGCTAAGTGTCGTTGTCCTACGGGGAAGTCATGGATATTCAGATAATCACACGCGAAGGCGAGCCCGAATATGCGGTTTTGCCATGGGCTCAGTATCAGGCTCTACTGAAAGCAGCAGGCATCGATCCACAACCGCCGCGGGCCGCTCCAGAGCGTCCGACGGCAACACCAGACCAGATTCTTCCGGGTCTGGATCAACTCCGCAGTTTGCGCGAAGGGAAGGGCATCGCCATTGAGGCGCTCGCCCGCACGGTAGGCATCAGCCCGTCTTATCTGGCCTTGATCGAAAGTGGCGAGCGTCTACCCGACGCTGCGATTCGCCGCAGCCTGGCCTGGGAATTGACGGTGCCAGGGTGGAGGGATGAATCGTGAGCGTACGCATCAGTCGTCAACATTGGGACGGGTTATTGGGCGAGTTGGACCAGGCGCGCCGCCAGCGTCATCTACTGACCTACCGAGCACTGCTCGAGCGTTTGCAATTGCCCACACCGGCAATGCAAACCCTCACCGCTGCCCTTGAACACCTCGCCGCACTCGACGCCAAAGCCGAGCAGCCCCTGCGCAGCTCGCTGGTGATCAGCCAGGGCGCCAGCCGTCTGCCGCGCACCGGCTTCTTCGAATGCGTCGAACGCCTGGGACGCTTCTCCGGCCCATCCGACGGTGTCGCCGCTGCTTCGTGGCACGCCTCGGAAGTGGTGCGGGTGTTCGAATACGAGTACCCCGAATCCGCGGAGGCCTGAGTGTTTTTACGACTCAAGGCGTGGGCCGGTTACCGACTGGCCCGTAGGCTGTTTCACTGGTCATGGTTCGTGCGACAGCCCCGAGGCTGGAAATGGCTCGAAGGCCAATTCGCCCGCATGGCCAACCTCGGCGACGTCGGCGCGCAAAGCTTCTACGGCCACATCCTGACCTTTCGCGGCGTTGGCCTTGGTGCCCGCGAGGAAGGCCTGCGCTTGCTGCGCCTGGCAGCGTTGGCGGGGGATGGCAAAGCGGCGTATCAGATTGGCGTGATCAGTTTGGCGGGCACGCCGAGCAAAGCGCCGGACCCGGTGGAAGCGGCGCGGTTTTGGCGGATTGCGTTGAAGGCTGGACATCCGTTGGCGGAGATCAAATTGAAAGGGTTGCCGAGCGATAGCGATTCGCAGTGATCCGCCGATTGTTCAAAAAGCAGACGCGGCGGGGTGAATCCTACGATCGTTCACGAAAAACACCCGCCCGCGTCTTTACGCTTGTCGCACGCAATGACTACCCCTTATAAAGGCAAACTTTCTCTCTCGAAGTAAAAGGATACGAGCATGAGCAATGCCTGGAATGAAGGGTATTTCACCGACGAAGGCTACACCTACAGCTACAGCCGTGAAATCAATCCAGTCTTCCTGCGCTATTGCTTGTTGTTGCGCGGTTTTGCCAGCCTGGAGACAACCGAGGGCAATCACTGCGAATTGGGCTTTGGCCAGGGCGTCTCGATCAATATCCATGCCGCAGCCAATCCAGGGGCCTGGGTAGGCACTGACTTCCATCCGGGCCAGGCGGCTCATGCCAATGCGCTTGCGACTGGCTGGGGCAGCGATGCGCAACTGTATGACGACAGCTTCGAGCAACTGCTGGCCCGTCATGATTTGCCGCAATTCGACAGCATCAGCCTGCACGGCATCTGGACGTGGGTCAGTCGCGACAATCAAAAATTGATCGTCGAATTCGCCCGTCGTCACCTCAAGCCAGGTGGTCTGCTGTACATCAGCTACAACTGCTTCCCCGGCTGGTCGCCTTTGGCGCCATTGCGTCATCTGTTCAGCCTGCACGACCGCTTCGGGACAAACCGTTCCGAAAGCCCGGACCAGCGCATAGACGCCGCATTGCAATTCTCCGAAGCGCTGCTGGCGGCCAACCCTAACTACGCCGCCTCGGCCCCGAACCTGAACGCCAAGCTGCAGAGCATCAAAGGCCAGGATCGGCAGTACGTCGCCCACGAATACTTCAACCGCGACTGGAACTGCATGTACTTCACCGACGTGGTCGAAGCCCTGGCCCCGGCCAAACTCGACTTCGCCACGACGGCCGTGCCACTGGATACGGTCGATCCGCTCAACTTGAGTGCAGAAGGCATGGACTTTCTGGAGAGCATCGATCATCCGATCGTGCGCGAACAAGCGCGTGACTACTTCGTCAATCAGAATTTCCGCCGAGATGTGTACGTGCGCGGTGCCAACCGACTGTCCGCTTCGGAACAGCGCCAAGGTATGTTCAATACTCGTTTTGTCCTGCTGCAGGCGGCAGACAGTGTCTCCGATACCGTCAAGGGGCCGGCAGGCGAAGCGTCGCTACAGGCAGAAGTATATGGCCCCGTACTCGAAGCGCTGGCGGCCAGCGGCTATATGCCCAAGACGTTGCGCCAGTTGTCAGGGGCGGTGCCCTCGATGTCTTACGACGATCTGGTGCAGGCCATCACTGTGCTGGTAGGGATGAACGCAGCGGCACCGTGCCAGAGCGAAGCGGCCGAGAAGCTGGTACAGGCACGCTGCAGCACCCTCAACTTGCAGCTCTGCAAACGCTCGCTGCTCAGCAACAAAATCCAGGTCCTGGCCAGCCCGGTAACGGGCGGCGGTGTGCCGATCAGCCGCTTCCAGCAGCTGTTCCTGATATCGATCAAACAAGGCAAAAAACACCCGGCGGAATGGGCGCAACTGGCCTGGAACGTCATCAACGAACATGGCGAAGGTCTGCTCAAGGATGGTAAGGCGCTGACCACGGCTGAAGAAAATATTGCCGAACTGACCGAACAGGCTGAAGCGTTTGCCGTGGATTCGCTGGTGATTCTTAAGGCGTTGGGCATCATTTAACCCGCAGCGTCATTGATGCACCTGACAGCGGATGTCAGGTGTTAATGAGTTAAATCCAATCAAGGAAGATAAAACATTGAAAACAGCTCTCTGCGCCCTGTTATTGATAGGCCTGACCACCAGCGCACTCGCTGACTCCGTCGGCTTCCAGGCCTCCACGCTGCCAGACCCGCAAAACCAGCGGCCGGTGGAAATGGTCGTCTGGTACCCCACCGCAAGCGCCGCCACCCCGCAACTGTTCGGCGACAACCCCGTATTCGTCGGCGCCCTCGCCGTGCCCAACGCACCACCGACTGCCGGCGAACACCCATTAGTGGTGATCTCCCACGGTAACGGCGGTAGTTGGATCAACCAGACATGGCTGGCCAGCGCACTCGCCCACAAGGGTTACATCGTCGCGGCAGTCAACCATCCCGGCACCACCAGCCGAGACCGCAACCCCCAAGCCGCCGCACAACTATGGCAACGACCTGCTGACCTCAGTCGAGCTATCGACGCAGTCACGGCTCAGCCGGAAAGATTTGGTGTGGTCGCGAAGGATCGAATTGCGGCTGTGGGGCATTCGCTTGGCGGGTGGACCGTCATGGAAATCGCCGGGGCGCGGTTTGATCCTGATCGGTTTGCCAAGGACTGCGTCGTCCATTCGAAGTTGGCCAGTTGTACCGCCTATCAAGCGATGAACCCCGCAAGCACTCCGGCATCGAAGGCTCGGTTGGCTGCCGACCTGCGCGATAAACGTGTTACTGCCGTTGTTTCATTGGACTTGGGGTTATCGCGTGGGATGACGGATGAAAGTCTCGCGAAGTTGCCGGTTCCGACGTTGGTGATTGCGGCGGGTGTGCCGTCTGAAGAGCTTCCTGCTGAGTTGGAGTCTGCTGATTTGGTTAAGCGTTTGCCGCAAGCGTCGACGCGTTATGTTGAGATTAGTGATGCTAGTCACTTTAGTTTTATGGCGGTGTGTAAGCCTGGGGCGGTGGCGATGCTTGAAGGCGATGTGCCTGGGGATGGGATTATTTGTGGGGATGGGGAGGGTGGGAGAGCGCGGGAGGTGATTCAGGGGCAGGTTATTTCGTTGATTGATGAGTTTCTGGCGCAGTCGCCACGCGGCTAAATGGACAGTTTTATTGACTGCTGGCGTCTAGGGATTGTTGGTGGGCACTAAGGTAGCTGCCGGCACCGCTGCTATACCTGAGCAGCTTGCTAGCTCGCTTGTTTGGGGGCGACCGCCTTGAGCCGATGTAGCCTTTGCGAAAGGCTGCAACCGGCCATTAGCGGACGCTCGCAAGCCCCGCTTCCGGCCAAAAGGAGGCAATCGAGCGCACCCAGCCAGGGTCAAGCTCTGATATTGGCAGAGCGATATCCTTAGCGCTTGCGGCAGAGGGGCGGGGTCGGTTTCCTGCTAGACAACAGCTCTTAATCCTTAGGACTACCAGAGTTTAAAGTATTATCGTCTTTTGCTCGCAGAAGCTTTTCGTCGAGCGTCGATATAGATGACATCCGAAGCCGTATCACCATTAGCATCTTGAATTTCATGTATTTTTGTGAGCTTGTCACCCAGCCTCCCAACATCAATCAACACGAAAATACCGTACACAAGCCCCTCCGACTCTTTGTAGAGTTCCAGCTGAGTTTCATATCCATGGACTGCACTGGAGTTGGTCGACAGCTTAAACTCAACGACTACTTTGTCATACCAACCGCCTGACACTTTAAAATCCACAGGCCCGTTGCCTCCATTGGATTCTGGCGAAATATCCAAATCGTAAGCCTCACAGAAACTGACCGCACTGCTGAAGAACAGATTCTGAACACTGCGTTCATGCTTTGGTTTCGCGCCCTCCCAGAGCTCTTTCCATAACCCTCTGTCCTCGACCTGCATCTTAAATATCCTAAGTATTTCAAGTACCACGTCACCCGCTGTCTTCGCGCTCGGACGACGCTGGTAATATCGTGTAACCTCAGAAATCTGCCGCTTTTGTTTATCGCCAAGAGAGTTCCAGAACTCTGGACTCTTTAAATCCTGCGAGAGCTGATTGAAGCGGCCGTGAATTGCCCTTTCCAGCTCATCCATTCGGCGGAACAACATCTCAGGAGATGAATCCCTCCTGACGCTTTGCAAATAAAATAGAATCTGTTCTGGTTCCGGACTAATACCTGCCCCCATAAGCAGCTCGATGGCTTGGCTATGAAGGTTAGGGCCTACTTTTCTCTCAAAATCGCGAGAGAAACACACGTCCCAAAGCTCGCGCCTGACCTGCGTGGAAAAGTCAGAGAGGATATCAACGTCTGGTGGCGTCAATACATATTCCAGATAGTAATCTTTGATGAATTTGCTGCGGATGTTAGTGACCATTTTGATCAGACCCATCCCGACATAAGGCTCCGGTAGAAAATTTGGATCACGATCGAATATCATTTCAAATAGGTCACTAACTAGGCCAGCCTGCGAGAGGGTTGACACCCGAAATTCAAAAGGCGCGTCACATAGTTCGTTGGCTAGCGAAAAACCGTACTCATCAATCTTACAGTGTGGGGTGAGTACGCTAATATCCCCTGACTCGAACAAATAAACTCTTACGCCTTTACACTTGTAAATATATGACCATCTACCCAAAGCTGCCGCCGCAACACCATCATATAGAATAAGCGCACGATGCTCGTAATACTCTTTGAATGAATTGGTTGTTATTTCTAATGAATTGCGCCCGTTCTTCTTGGGTATAAAATTTACGCTTATATTTTCTGGCAACTTCTCAAATAATGATTTCTCATCGAGTAGGGAATTAAGCGTTCGTCTAGTGACAGCAACGAGATCCACGCTCTCTCCCGAAATCTCCCTCACTGCTGCCAGCAAAAGGACTTCTACCATACCCATAGCTATTCCTTGCACAATGTGAGGCTAAAAAGCAGTATGTTACCGTTTTCAGACATCCAATACATCTGCCGTGTCGGATTGGGAATCCAATCCGAATGCGTATTGCAGCTTTAAGACTGTGACCAGATACCTCACGGACCTCCACAATGCAATCAGGCTCAACCGCGCTTCTTACGCCACAAGTGCGGTCGCGGTTCAAAGCGCTCCAGATTATCTATCTGCTGAAAGCGTCGAAACTGCGAAGAGCGCCGTATTTAGAACGGGCTTAAGTTTGCGCTATCTGTAAAGGTATGAATGTTGACCCACTGCTTCCGATGCCGATCTTTAGCTTTGGGTCGATAGCTATAGTCGCTTAACTCCTAAGCTCTGTGACGATTCGCTCGCACCGCTGGGTAAAGTTTTGCGGTATCGCGTGAGTCTGTCGCAGGTGCTCAATTTTCTGCGACATGAAATGTGATAGCTGTGGCTCTGCGACGGATTGGTGCAACTTCGATACGCTCGCCATTTCTCAGGGTTGGGATCAGCAACCGAAGCCTGTCAAACTGGCGATTTTACTGGCGTACGATTTGGCTGCGAGCTTCACGCAGTAGAACCGCTGTGAGGTCACCATGCATTTACCCGATGACCGCTTTTGGCCGAAAGCGGTCACTCCAAATAATGGAAAAATAGGGCTGGGCTGTAGCAAAGTCGTTCGCACCGTTACTGAGCGAATATTCCGGGCAAGGTCTTCGGAAGTTTCCTTCAAGTCGCGGCGGTTTTGGTGAACTGGTGCGCGGTGGATTCGATCGGTAGGCTTTGGTGGTCGCTGTGTATTCAGCGACAAGGGCGTAGGAACCCTTCAAGACTTGTAAGGTGACATTGGCGTCGATGCTTGATTGCGGCCGTTGAATTGCGTCCGTAAGATTCGTTGCGGCGGCTGTGTGCGGGCACGCTTCGGTGTGGTCGAGTTTTGCCTTAAAAGTCTCGATATTCCTACCCCGCGCATAGCTGCCACCCTAACCTGTAGGAGGGTGGATGGCAGTTTCCATCACACTTTTAAGGTTTTAAAAATGACAACACTGCACCCCGATCCTCCTTACGAAAAACCAACTCCCCACCCCAAAAGCCGCTTCATGGCGCTCACCAGCAATTGCGACGACATGCCGACCTTGTTCGTGGATACCCATGCGCCGCTTGATGTTTTGTATGACGCTGCCAATTATCGAATTCGTGCGGTTACTCAGGTGCTGGAGAACATGTCTATGCGTGGGTCGATTGAGTGTGAGTCCTTCATTCTCAGTGACTTTGCGTTGCTGTGTGCCATTCCGTTGCGGGATGGGTGTGATGTGTTGGGTGTGTTGGGGCGGCGGTTGCGGGCGATGCCTTCGGCGGAATAGTTTTACAGATCTCGGGTGTTTGATCTGGCGTCTTCGCGGGCAAGCCTCGCTCCTACAGGGTTTTGTGTTGGTTGCAAAAATTGGGCATTACGCTAAACCCCGTAGGAGCTAGGCTTGCCCGCGAACGCGTCAGGTCGATCACCGCTGTCCCATCAGCAGTTCATCCTCTCGTCCAGGCACCGCAAGGCTATCAATCACATGCACGCTATACCCCGGCACGTTCTTCGCGTGGTGTTTGGCTTGTGACGCCATCTCTGCCAATTGACTCGCATCGAGTTGTCCACAGGCTTCGGGGTGCAGGTGCACCACGCCGATGGACAGCGACAGCAGTGGAAACTCCTGCCTTACACCTTGGCGATTCGGCGCGATGAGGCACCCAGCCTCAAGATGCTCAGCGCGATAGAACCGCCGACACTGGCTGTGAAAATCATCCAGTAGCTGGTTCAAACGTTTGCGCCAATCCTCCGGCCCGAGCACCAGCAAAAAGTCATCCCCGCCGATATGTCCTACGAAGTCGCGGGAAGGGTCTACGCGATCATTCAGACACTGCGCCAGACACAGTAGGACTTCGTCCCCACGGCCATATCCGTAGATGTCGTTGAAGGGTTTGAAGCTGTCGATGTCGACGTAGCAGATTACCGATTCCCGCGCTTGTTGTAGCAGGCGGGTCAGGCATTGTTGGATGGGTACGTTGCCGGGGAGCAGGGTGAGCGGGTTGGCGTAGCGGGCTTGTTGGATTTTGAGTTCGGTGATCAGTTTGAGGACGTCGATGACGCGGCCGAGCCCGAGGTAGCTGCCGTTGAGGGTGATGATGAAGTCTTCTTCGATGCGTTGTCGGGCGCGGCTGGTGATGAGGCGGCTGACTTGTTGCAGGGATTGGCTCATTTCGACGGCGAGGAAGTCGTCGTTCATCAGGCGGCTGATGGGTTTGCGGGCGAAGAGGTCGGTGGCGAAGGGCTTGAGCAGGGCGTCGGAGAGCGAGTGGCGGTGGACGATGCCGCACGGTTGGCCTTGTTCGTCGAGCACCGCCAGTGAGTTCAGGTTGGCTTGGCGGCGGAAGGCTTCGAGTACGGTCGCGGTCGGGGTGTCGCGGGCCACGGCGGGTTGGTCGTTGAGCAGGGCGCTGAGGTCGCTGCCTTCGTCGTTCAGCGCCACCACGGTGCTTTCCTGCTTGGGCATCAGCGCCCGTGCATCCCGTGGCGGATGTTCCTGGGGGCGGCAGAGCAGATAGCCTTGCACCAGGTCGACGCCCATTTCGGTGAGTATCGCGAGTTCCTCCGGCAACTCAATGCCTTCGGCGATCACTAGCGCGCGGGAGGCCTTGGCGATTTGCAGGATCGAGCCGACGAATTCGCGTTTGAGCGCGTCCTGGTGGATACCGTCGATGAAGTGCCGATCAATTTTGACGTAGTCCGGCCGCAGCTCGGACCACAGCCGCAAACTCGAATAACCCGCGCCGAGGTCGTCCAGTGCAATCGAAAACCCCATCGCCCGGTAGTGATGCAAAGCGTTTTGCAGCAGCTGGAAATCATCGGTCGGGGTTTGTTCGGTGAGTTCGATCACCACCTGACTCGGCGGGATGCCGAAGTCCTGCAGCAGTTGCAGGGTGCGGCCCGGTTGGTGCGAGGTTTCGAGCAGGGATTCCGGCGATACGTTGAGGAACAACTTGCCCGGCAGTTGCTGTTCGTTGAAGCGGCGGCAGGCGCTTTGGCGACAGGCGATTTCCAGCTCACTGAGACGCCCGGCCTGACGGGCCACGGCGAACAGGGCGATGGGGGAGTGCAGTGGGCTGTTGGAGGGGCCACGGCTGAGGGCTTCGTAGCCGACGATTCGTCGTTCAGAGAGGGAGATGATCGGCTGGAACAGACTGTGCAAACCGCTTTGAGCCAGTATTGAACTCAAGGCACTCAGCTGTTCGGTCGTGGTCATGGCGTTCTCTGGCGATAAAAAAAGGACTGGGAGCGGACTCTTGATTCAAGAGGCGCTCCCAGTCCTGTATTTCACGACAGAATGATGACTGTTTGATGACGCTCCGGAGAGCGTCAGCATTAAATTGCCATCATCTTAGTGCTTGGCTACCTGGTTACTCAGTTTTAGGTAATCCAGCAGCACCCGCCCGGTTTCGCTCAGGTAGGCATCGTCTTCCGGTTTGATTTTGTCCGGCTCGGCCGCGATGGCATCTTCGTCTTCTTTCTTCAGCTCTTTGAGCGGTTCTTCGCCCTTGGCTTTGCGACGGATGTTTTCCATGACCAGTTGCTTGGCTTCGATGTCGGCGTGTTGCTTGCGACGATCGGCTTCGTTGAGGCTGACGGTTTTTTCTTCCATCAGCTTCTGAGCCAGGGCCAGCTTGTCGCGGATGAACACAAACTCCGCGTCTTTGGCCGAACGTACGTCGTGCTCGGATTTGAGCTCGGCGATGTATGGCTTGAACGGGTCGGTCGCCGGTTTGATCGAGGCCTTGATGGTGTCCCACGGCATGGCTTCCGGCAGGGCGCTTTCGCCGATTTCCTTGGTGTCGATGATCGACGGGAAATCCACATCCGGCAGTACGCCCTGATGCTGGGTGCTCTGGCCGGAAACCCGGTAGAACTTGGCCAGGGTCAGTTTCAGTTCGCCATGGTTCAGCGGCTGAATGGTCTGCACGGTGCCTTTACCGAAGGTCTGGCCGCCGATGATCAGTGCACGGTGATAGTCCTGCATGGCGCCGGCGAAAATCTCCGAAGCCGAGGCGGACAAGCGGTTGACCAGCAACGCCATCGGGCCTTTGTAGAACGCGCCCGGGTTTTCATCTTCCAGCACATCGACCCGGCCGTCGGCGTTACGCACGAGTACGGTCGGACCTTTGTCGATGAACAGACTGGTCAGCTCGGTGGCTTCCTGCAAAGAACCGCCGCCGTTGTTACGCAGGTCGATGACCACGCCGTCAACTTTGTCTTTCTGCAACTCGGTCAGCAGTTTCTTGACGTCGCGAGTGGTGCTCTTGTAGTCCGGATCGCCAGCACGGAATGCCTTGAAGTCCAGGTAGAAGGCCGGGATCTCGATGACGCCGAGCTTGTAGTCCTTGCCGTCCTGTTTCAGGTTGAGGACCGACTTCTTCACAGCCTGATCTTCAAGCTTCACCGCTTCACGGGTGATCGGCACGATTTTGCTGGTCTGGTCGTTTGGCGCATTGCTGGCCGGAATCACTTCCAGGCGCACCACGGTGCCTTTCGGCCCACGGATCAGCTTGACCACTTCGTCCAGGCGCCAGCCGACCACGTCGACCATCTCTTTGTTGGCCTGGGCCACACCGATGATCTTGTCGGCCGGGGCCACCATTTTGGTCTTGTCGGCCGGGCCAGCAGGCACCAGACGCACGACTTTCACCTGGTCGTTATCGCTCTGCAACACGGCGCCGATGCCCTCGAGGGACAGGCTCATGTTGATGTCGAAGTTTTCCGCGTTATCCGGCGACAGATAGTTGGTGTGCGGGTCGTAGGACATGGCGAAGGTGTTGATGTACGCCTGGAAGATATCTTCCGGACGCGTCTGGTCCAGACGCGACAACTGATTTTTGTAGCGCTTGGTCAGGGTTTCCTGGATCTGCTTGGAATCCTTGCCGGCGATCTTCATCCGCAAGACTTCGTCCTTGACGCGTTTGCGCCACAGGTCGTCGAGTTCGGCGGTGGACTTGAGCCACGGGGCATCCTTGCGATCGATCAGCAAGGTTTCCTTGGCGGTGAAGTCGATCTTGTCGACGCCTTTGTTCAGCTCTGCAAGGGCGAAGTCCAGACGCGCTTTGACGCGGTCCAGGTAGCGCTTGTAGATGGTAAACCCGGCGTTCAGGTCGCCGCTTTTGAGGAAGTCGTCAAACTGGGTTTTCCACTTGTCGAATTCGGCAATGTCGCTGGCCATGAAGTAGCTGCGCGATGGATCCAGCAGCTTGAGGTAGCTGTCGTAGATGATCACGGAGCGCGCATCATCGAGCGGCGGCTTGCTGTAGTGGTGGCGCTTGAGCAGCTCGACGACGTTCAGGCTGGCGATAACTTCGTCACGATCAGGCTGAAGGTTGTCCCAGCTATTGGCTGCAAACGAATTGCTCGACATCGGCAAAAGGCCGATACCAATAAATAGGGCTAGGGCGGTGCTGGGAAACAGTTGCTTCATGCTGATTCGACGCGGGGACAATTGATCACGCATATTAGGCCGTCTTTGAAGTCGCCGGTTCCACAAAGGGCCGGTCACATAATGCAAGAAAGCCCGGCGCTACCGCTACGGGCTCAGTCCAGACTCACTATGGAGGCACTGTGAAAGCATTGCAAGGCGTTGACGGTCAAGTGGAGTGGGTTGAAGAGCCGAGTCCTACCTGTGATGTAGGACAAGTTCGCATTCGAGTGGCGGCAGCGGGTCTCAATCGCGCAGATTTGTTACAGAAGGCGGGCCTTTATCCGCCCCCGCCGGGAGCCAGTCAGGTGCTCGGTCTAGAGTGTTCCGGGGTGATCAGCGAGGTCGGCGCGGGCTCGTCCTGGCAGGTGGGGGACAGGGTTTGCGCCTTGCTGGCCGGGGGCGGGATGGCCGAAGAAGTGGTTGTCGACGGACGGCATGTGCTGCCGGTGCCCGAAGGTTTGTCGTTGGCCGAGGCGGCAGCGTTGCCCGAAGTGTATGCGACTGTTTGGTTAAATTTATTTCATCTGGCCGGCCTCAAACCCGGTGAGAAAGTTCTGCTGCACGCCGGGGCAAGTGGAATCGGTTCAGCCGCCATTCAGTTGTGCAAGGCGTTTGGCAACCCGTGCTGGGTGAGCGTCGGGTCCGCCGAGCGTTTGGCCTACTGCGAAGCTCTGGGAGCCCAGGGCGGGGTGGTGCGCACCGGGGATCTGGAGAGCTTGAGCGATCTGGGGCCGTTCGATGTGATCCTGGATCCGGTGGGCGGCAATTACGCTGCGCTGAATCTCAAGTTGACGGCGCTGGATGGTCGCTGGGTGCTGATCGGTCTGATGGGCGGCCGCGAGGCGAAGCTGGATCTGGCGCAGGTGCTGGGCAAGCGTGTGCAGCTGCTGGGCTCGACGTTGCGCAGCCGTGACGATCAGTTCAAGGCAGATGTGTTCAGTGATCTGAGCCAGCATGTGTGGCCGTTGTTTGCAGAAGGGCGGTTGAAGCCGCAATTGGCCAAGACGTTCAAGATCAAGGATGCCGAAGCGGCGTTTGCGGAATTGGCGAGCAATACGGTGGCGGGGAAGTTGGTGTTGGTGATTGACGAAAGTCTGACCTGATTCCCTGGGTCCACATAATCCCCGTAGGAGCGAGGCTTGCCCGCGAATGAGACGACACGGTGTATCTGTCAGACCGCGTCATCGTTCTTCGCGGGCAAGCCTCGCTCCTACAGGGGCGAGGAGCGTCCCGGGTTCTCGGTTATTTCCAGAGGTGGATCGGCCAGCCGGCCTTCTGGGCATGCTCCAGCAACACCGGATCCGGGTTCACCACGTGCGGGAAATCCACTTTCAGCAACAACGGCAAGTCGTTGCGTGAATCCGAATAGAAGCTCGCGCCTTCGAGGTTTTCCTCTTCGGCATCCAGCCATTCCAGCAACCGGGTGATTTTGCCTTCGCGGTAGGTCAGCGTGCCGACCGTGTGCCCGCTATAAACCCCATGCGCCACTTCCAGTTCGATGCCGAGGATCTCGTCGATCCCCAGACGATCGGCAATCGGCCGCACCAGGTGCGTGCCCGACGCCGAGATCACCAGGATCCGATCCCCAGCCTTGCGATGGGCGGCGATGGTTTTGGTGGCGTCGCTGAAGATTATCGGCTCGATGAAATCCTCCACCCACGGGCCGACCAGGTGATCGACTTCTTCCGGCGTGCGCCCGATCATCGGCTCCAGGCTGAAGGTCATGTAGTCCTCCATCCGCAGTTTGCCGTGGCTGTAGGCGTCCATCAGTTCGTTGTTCTGCCGCATGAACGACTCGGGATCGACCCAACCCAGCCGGCCCATCTGTTCGCTCCAGAGGGTGGCGCAGTCGCCGTGGATCAGGGTTTCGTCCAGATCAAAAATTGCCAGGGCCATCTGTTTGGTTCTCTCCGAGAACAGCTTCAAGCTATAAGCTTCAAGCTGCAAGAAGTGGATTTAGGTGGTCAGCAGTCTACAGCTTGAAGCTTGTCGCTTGCAGCTTGCGGCTGCTTTCAAGCTACTTCACACAGGGCCGTCGGATCGATGGAAAGCGCCAGACGCTGACCATCGGGGTGCAGATCGGCCGCCGAGCGGTTGAGCACATCCACCACCAATTCCACGCCCCGGGCCTCGACCCGGTAGCGAATCACGTTGCCCAACAGGCTGTGGCTGCGGATCTGTGCGTCGAGTTCGCCGTTCAGGCTCAGTTCGATGGCTTCCGGGCGAATCGCGATGCGGTGGCTGATCGGCCGTTGCAGCAGCTTCGAGGCGGCGTCGGCGTCCAGCAGGTTGTAGTTGCCGATGAAACCGGCAGCGAACACATCCACCGGCGCGGTGTAGAGGGTTTCGGCATCGCCGCTTTGTACGATCTTTCCCTGATTCATCAGGAAAATGCGATCAGACATGGTCAGGGCTTCTTCCTGATCGTGTGTGACGAAGATCGTGGTCAGGCCGAGTTCGCGCTGGATCGCACGGATCTGTTCGCGCAGGTGCTTGCGAATCCGTGCGTCCAGGGCCGACAACGGTTCATCCAGCAGCAACAGCCGTGGACGGGTGACCAGCGAGCGGGCCAGGGCCACGCGCTGGCATTGACCGCCGGACATTTGATGCGGATAGCGGCCGGCGAAGTCGTTCAGCTCCACCAGTTTCAGCACTTCGGCGACGCGCTTCTGACTGTCGTCGGCGTTGACCTTCTGCATGCGCAAGCCGAAGGCGACGTTCTGCTCCACGGTCATGTTCGGGAACAGTGCGTAGCTCTGGAACACCATGCCGATCCCGCGTTTCTGTGGGCTCAATGGCACGATGTCGACGCCATCCAGCAGGATCTTGCCGCCATCCACCGAAGTCAGCCCGGCAATGCACCGCAGCAGGGTGGACTTGCCGCAACCGGACGGGCCGAGGAGGGTGACGAATTCGCCCTTCTGGATTTCGCAGTTGATGTCGCTGAACACCGTGGTGCCTGCGTAGTTTTTTTGCAGGTGTTGGACGCTGACATAGCTCATTCGCTTTTGTCCTTGTTCAAGATATTGGCCGCCCAGGTCAGAACCAGCACAAAGAAGAAGTAGGAAATCACCAGCGCACTGGTGAAATGGCCGCTGCTGTTACGCATGTTGTTGAGGTAGACCTGCAGGGTTTCGTAGCGCGTGCCGACCAGGATGTTGGCGAACACGAACTCGCCGAACAGGAACGAGAATGACAGCAGCAACGCCACCATCAAGCCCTTGCGCAAGTTCGGCAGCACCACCAGGAACGCCGCTTGAAAGGTGCTGGCACCGAGCAATTGGGCGGCGTCCATCAGGTCGCGCAGATTGATCGCTTGCAGGTTGTTGGTGATCGCCCGGTACATGAATGGCAGTGCCACGGTGAAGTAGCAACCGATCAGGATCCACGGCGTGCCGACCATCGCAAACGGCCCGGAACCGTAGAGTTGCAGCAGCCCCACCGACGACACCACCGGCGGCACCGCGAAGGGCAGGAGGATCAGAATGTTCATCAGCGCATCGAGTTTCGGGAAGTGGTAATGCACCACAAACAGCAGCGGCAGAATCAGTACCACCGACAGAATCAGCGCGCCGACACACACCAGCAATGACTGCCCGAACGCATGCAGAAAGCGCGGATCGCTCCAGAGTTGCACGTACCATTTGAAGGTAAAGCCGCTGGGCAGAATCGTCGCCGACCAACTGCTGGCGATCGAGTAGATCAGCGTCCCGGCCAGCGGCAGCAACAGAATGGCGAACAGCAAATACACCACGACCCGGTGGTAGACACCGACCGGCCCTAATTCAGCGCGAGACATGGTAGCTCCTCTTCAACAGCAGCTGATGCACGATGGTCACCAGGGTCATCAACGCCACCAACACCACGGCCAGGGCACTGGCCAGGTTCGGATCGAGGGAAATATCGCCGGAGACCATTGCCGCGATGCGGATCGGCAGCACGTTGAAGTTGCCGGTGGTCAGGGCGTAGACCGTGGCGTAGGCGCCGAGGGCGTTGGCCAGCAGGATCACGAAGGTCCCCAGCAGCGCCGGGGTCAACACCGGCAAACCGATGTGACGCCAGAACTGCCAGCCGTTGGCGCCGAGCAGTTCGGCGGACTCACGCCAGTCTTCACGCAATGCGTCGAAGGCCGGGTAGAGCAGCAACACGCCCAAAGGAATCTGGAAGTAGGTGTAGAGAATGATCAGCCCGGTTTTCGAGTACAGGTTGAAATCCTGAATGATCCCGGCCTGTTTCAGCATGATTGTGAAACTGCCGTTGAAGCCCAGCAGAATGATGAAGGCGAAGGCCAATGGCACGCCGGCAAAGTTGCTGGTCATGTTGGCGAAGGCATTCACGAAGTTGCGCAGTTTCGAGTCGACCCGGCGTAGGGAATAGGCGCCGAGCACTGCGATGATGATCCCGAACACGCTGGACCAGAAACTGATCTCGAGGCTGTACTGGATCGCCTGCAAGTAGAACTTCGAACTGAAGATCTTGGTGAAGTTTTCGACGCCCCAACCGAACTCTTCCGATTGCAGGCTGTTGATCATCACCCAGACCAGCGGGGCGATTTCGAACACGATAAAGAACAGTGCGAAGGGCACCAGGCATAAGGCTGCCAGCCATTTGCCGCGAGAGATGGAATTCACTTGAGCAGCTCCCGGCACACAGGTTTGTCGTGGGCCACACCCAGCAGTTCGCAGACGGTGCCGCAGATTTCGGTCTGTGTCGGCGTGGCGCCGGCGTTGAAACTGAAGGCGTCGCCGAGGACGAACAGCGGCACTTCGCGTTCTTCCGGCAACAGGCCGTTGTGCGAGCGGTCGTTGTTCATGCCGTGGTCGGCGGTCACCAGCACCTGGTAGCCGGCATCGAGCCAGCCTTGCAGGTAATCCGCGAGGTAGATGTCGGCGAAGCGCGCGCTGTTGCGGTATTGCGGGGTGTCGAGGCCGTGCTTGTGCCCGGCGTCGTCGATGTTCATGGGGTGGATCAACAGAAAGTTTGGTGCATGCCGCAGGCGCAGGTTTTCCGCGTCGGCGAACAGGTGCGAATCGGGGTAGTGATCGCTCCAGTAGAAGTGCCCGTGCTGGATCGGCAATGTCGGGTCGTTGGTGTGGCGATCCCGGGCCGCCACGAACGGCGAACGGTTGTACAACTCGCTGACCCAGTGATAAGCCGCGGCGGCGGTGGTGAGGCCGGCGTCGGTGGCGTAGTGGTAGATGCTGCGCTGGTTGGACAGGCGCGAGACGCCGTTGTGGACGATGCCACTGTCGATCGGCGCAACACCGGTCAGGATGCATTCATACAGCGGTCGGGACAGGGCCGGCAGTTCGCATTCCAGTTTGTAGAGCGCCGCGCGTCCTGCGCCAACGTAAGCCTGCAGGTGCCCCATGGCGTGGCGCGCGACCTCGTAGTTGAGACCGTCGAGCACGACAAGGATGACGTTGTGCTTCATAGGGGCGATGACTCCGAAAAACAATGGATTTCAGCGAAACCTGTAGGAGCGAAGCTTGCTCGCGAAGGCGGACTTTCAGCCAACTTCAATGCTGAATGTCAGTCCCTCTTCGCGGGCAAGCCTCGCTCCTACAAGATCTGAAGCATTACTTCATTTCGACGATGACTTCTTCGTTCCACTTCTGCGGCAGGGCTTTGGAAGTCTTCTCCCACGCATCCGCGTCCTTGATCGGGGTCACGCCTTTGTACTGCTCGTTCGGCAGCAGCTTGGCTTTGACTTCGGCCGGCAGTTGCAGGTGTTCGGCGCGGATCGGACGGGCGTTGCCGCGCGCCAGGTTGATCTGGCCGGCGTCGCTGAAGATGTATTCGCGGGTCAGCTTGGCGGCGTTCGGGTTCTTCGCGTATTTGTTGATGATGGTGGTGTAGCCAGAAATCACCGAACCGTCGGACGGAATCAGCACGATGTAGTCATCCGGGTTGGCCATCTTGGCTTTGTAGCTCAGGCCGTTGAAGTCCCAGACCACGCCGACTTCGATCTCGCCTTTTTCCATGGTGGCGATGGTCGGGTTGGCCATCGACAGACGACCTTGCTTGGCGATGTCTGCGAACAGCAGCAGGGCAGGCTGCAGGTTCTTCTCGTCGCCACCGTTGGCCAGCGCTGCAGCCAGTACACCGTTGGCAGCCTGGGCGGCGGTGCTCACGTCACCGATGGAAACCTTGTATTTGCCGGTCTTGAGGTCGGCCCATTTGGTCGGTGCTTCGGAACCGTGCAACAGCTTCTTGTTGACGATGAATGCGATGGTGCCGGTGTAGGCCAGCGCCCAGTTGCCGTCCTTGTCCTTGGCCCAGTCCGGGACTTGTGCCCAGGTGCTTGGCTTGTACGGTTGCACCACGCCTTGCTTGACCGCGATCGGGCCGAAGGCGGCACCGACGTCGCCGATGTCGGCGCTGGCGTTGTCTTTTTCAGCGGCGAACTTGGCGATTTCCTGGGCCGAGCTCATGTCGGTGTCGATGTGTTTCAGGCCGTAGTTCTTGGCCAGGTCATCCCAGGTGCCTTTCCAGTTGGCCCAGTCATCGGGCATACCGACGCTGTTGACTGCGCCTTCCGCTTTCGCAGCGGCTTCGAGGGTTTTCAAATCCGTATCAGCAGCCATGGCGGCGGTGCACATGGCAATGGTCGAGCCTAACAGTGATGCCAGGAAAAGCTGTTTCATCCGAAGCTCCTTTGGGCGTTTTCAACGCTGCGATTGCGGTTGTGTTGGTCTAGGTCAGCAATACCTGAGCCAATTTAAGGGGGCTGCATGACACTTTCATGTCGATCGTCGCCGAACAGGACTTTTATTTGCCCGGAATTGGCGGGTGCCCGGTAAGCGTAGACCATGGTTAAACGCCCGCAGGGCAAGGGACTTGGCCGATGTATTGCAAGGTTTGCAGGCAGATTCGGGATGACCGTTTGGCAGCTGTCATCTCTCAGTCATCTGCACTGCCTAGGCTTGCAGAATGTTGGATAAGCGGGTTTTACCGTGCGGTTCTGCCCCGAAACAGTGCTGGTCTAGTCCAGATAGGTAACGTTGATGCGCGACGAGGCAACAAAAGCGGTGACAGCGATTGGCCAGGTGCTGCAAGAGCAGCTCGACCACGGCTTGTTGTCGGCAGGCAGCAAGTTGCCGGCCGAGCGCAAGCTCAGTGAGTTGTTCGGTACCACGCGGATCACCGTGCGTGAGGCGCTGTTGCAGTTGGAAGCACAGGGCCAGATTTATCGCGAGGAGCGCCGTGGCTGGTTCGTCTCGCCGCCGCGCCTGGCCTATAACCTGATGCAGCGCAGCCACTTCCACGCGATGGTCAGTGCGCAGGGCCGTGTGCCATCCACCGAAGTGATTTCCGCGCGCCTGCAACCGGCGTCGGCGGCGGTGTGTGCGTGGTTGCAGTTGCCGGCGTTGTCGAGCGTGATCCAGATATGCCGGGCCCGGCGCATCGATGGGCGATTGGTGTTGTACGTGGAGCACTATCTGAACCCGCAGTTTTTCCCGGGGATTCTGGACTTTGATTTGAATCAGTCGATTACCGAGCTGTATGCGCGGCACTACGATTTGCACTACGGGCGGGTGCGCTTCGAGATCGTGCCGACGTCGTTGTCGGTGGATGCGGCGGCGGCTTTACGGGTGTCGGTGGGGAGCCCGGGGTTGCGGATTGCCCGGGTTAACTACGATCAGCATGAGCGGCTGATCGATTGTGATCTGGAGTTTTGGCGGCATGATGCGATTCATGTGGGGGTCGACGTCGTCTGAGCATTTGATCCCCTGTAGGAGCGAGGCTTGCCCGCGAAGAGGGACTTCAATTCAACATTGATGTTGGCTGATAGACCGTCTTCGCGGGCAAGCCTCGCTCCTACAAAGGCTGTTCCTTTTGTGGGCCACCACCCGCCGTCACCACCTGAATACTCATCCTAGGCGTCGCCAGATCCAGCCCCGCCTCATCCAGATGCCGTTTCAGCGACAAGTTGAACGCCCGCGAAACTTCCCACTGCTTGATCGGCGCGGTCTTGAACCGGGCGCGCAGGATCGCGCTGCCGGACTCGAAACTTTCCACACCTTGAATCTCCAGCGGCGACCAGATGTTGCGCCGTTGCAGCGGATCGGTGCGCATCTTCTGACCGACTTCGCGCATCAACTTGATCGCGTCGTCGATTTCCATGTTGTAGGGCACCGCCACCCGAAAGATCGCGTAGCCGAATTCCCGCGAGTAGTTCTTGATGCTTTTGATTTCGCTGAACGGAATGGTGTGGACGATGCCGTCGATGTCCCGCAGGCGCACGGTACGAATGGTCAGACCTTCGACGGTGCCGAGGTGGCCGCCGACGTCCACGTAGTCGTCGATGGCCAAAGAGTCTTCGATGATGATGAACAGGCCAGTGATCAAGTCGGCAACCAGCGACTGCGCGCCGAAACCGATGGCCAGACCGATCACACCGGCACCCGCCAGCAGTGGCGTGACGTTCATGCCCATGTTTGCCAGCGCGACGATCAGCGCAATGATGAAGATCGCCACGAACAGCACGTTGCGGATCAGCGGCATCATCGTCTGCGCCCGGGCATTCGCCAGGCCTTTGCGCGAGCGGGTGAGGGCGTGGTGCACGGCGGTGTCGCTGAGGATCCAGATCAGCCAGGCGAAAATCAGCGTGCCGGCGAGGCTGAACAACTTGACGCTGACTTCATGCCCTTCGCCTTCGGTGAAGGCAATCAGCGACATGCCCCAGACCCTCAGGCCGAGCTCGATGAATACCAGCCACACAAACAGATGGGCGAGGGTGTAGCAGAAGCTTTTCAGGCGATCCGAATACAACGCGTGGCGCTTCACTCCACGCTGGGGTTTGAGCGAGTGGCGGCGCACCAATCCGTTGATGACCATGCACAACACCAGCAGCACCGTGCAGATCAGCGACTGGCGCAACGCGGTGCTGGTGTCGCCCGCCGAAATGAAGGTGGCGAACAGCGAAATGCACACCAGCACCAGCGCCGGCACGTACCAGAAGGTGCCGAGGATATCGATGGTGTCGCTCAGGGCACGGCGGGTCAGTCGCCGGGACAACGGCTGGTTGCGGATCAAGTGCGCAATCGGCCGGCGGAAACGCAGGATGAACAACCCGGTGGACAGCGCTGCCAGCACATTGGCGATGGTTGCGGCGGTGTGCGCGAGGTGACTGCCGAGGCTGGCCACCAGGCGCGGATCGCTCAGCGCTTCACCGAACGCGGCGAAGCTGCCGATCAGCCACAGCGGCCGGAAGGCCTGGTGGCGCAGGATGTACAAGGCGCGATGGCGGTGCGGCCCGTCGAGCACAGAGAACGCAATCACACAGATCGCCGAGAAACACGTGCCGACCACCAGCGCATAGGCCAGCACCATCGCCAGGCTTTTGCCCAGGGACGAGGGCAGCGCGTAGGTCATGTAGACCGTCATCACCAGCGCAATCAGCCACGGCCCGAGCTTGCGCAAGGCGAAGCGCAGCATGTCGAGGGCCTTGGGGTGTTGCGGCAGTTCTTCGGTCAGGCCGAAACGCATGCGCACCCGATGGCTGACCCAGATCAGCGCGGCGGCGAGCAGGCTCCAGACCATCAGGATCATGGCGAAGGCAAAGATGATCGGCAGCCATTCACTGGCCGGCAGCATCAGTGCCGAGAGTTCTTCCTTGGCCAGATCGAACTCGTCGGACCAGCGCGTGATTGGGCTGTCGACCCCGGAAAACTGCTTTTCGAAACTGGCCAAGGTGCCCCCGATCAGGCCGAGTACGCCTTCTTCGGAGGCCGGTTGAGCCTTTTTGGTGACGTCGCGCAGCTTCTTCAGGTCGGCCAGTAACTTGGTGCGCTGCTGGTCGTTTTCCAGGGACTTGATGACTTCGTCGAGGGATTGCCCCAGGGGTTCCTGAGCTTCGGGCTGGGTTTTCGCCGAGTTATTCAGCAGCCCCGGCAAACTGACCGCTTGGGCAGGCGCCATCGGCAGCAGCGTCATGAGGCAGACAAGGAGGAAATACGGCAGGGCGAAAAGACGAGCGAACACTAGGCGGTCAACCTCGGGAAGAGCGGATCGGCCGAGTGTACGAGCCCGTCAAAATCAATGCGAGCGGGCGCGCGGATTTATTCGTTGAGTTTGGCCAGGATCTTGTAAACAACCGTGGCGAGGATCAACAGCATGCCGAGCCACATGGCGAAGACGCCGGCATTCTTGTCACGGAAGTTAAAGCCGATGGCCAGCATGATCATCCCGGTGAGAATGGGGATCAGCATGGCGTGGAACGAAGACATCGAGATCATGGCGACAGCCTTGTCGTAAGGAATGATTTAAGTCTAGGTGGCTTTTTGGCGACCGGTGGTGGGGTGTATCAGAAATGAGTCAGTTGCCCAGTAAACCCATTGTGGCGAGGGGGCTTGCCCCCGTTCGGCTGCGAAGCAGTCGTCAAACCATTGAGTTCGGTGTACCTGATACACCTCGGTTGCAGGTTTTGGGGCCGCTTCGCGACCCAACGTGGGCAAGCCCACTCGCCACATAGGTCTTCACAATTCCCGGGTTACGGCAACTCGAGGCAGGCGTAGAACGCGCTCAGCACTTTGACCAGGTGTGCCAGGTCGTGGCTGCCGCACAGTTCGCGGATCGAGTGCATGGCGAAGGTCGGCAGGCCGATGTCCACGGTGCGCACGCCCAGGTGACTGGCGGTGATCGGGCCGATGGTCGAGCCGCAGCCCATGTCGCTGCGCACCACGAAGCTTTGCACCGGGACTTCTTCGGCCATGCACAGATGGCGGAAGAACCCGGCGGTTTCGCTGTTGGTGGCGTAGCGCTGGTTGCTGTTGACCTTGATCACCGGGCCGGCGTTGAGTTTCGGACCATGGTTGGCGTCGTGCTTTTCCGCGTAGTTCGGGTGCACGCCGTGAGCGTTGTCCGCCGAGACCAGCAGGGATTTCTGAATGGTGCGTACGAATTCATCACCCTCAGGCAGCACGCGACGCAACGTCTGTTCAAGCATCGGGCCGTCAGCACCGCAGGCCGAGCAGGAACCGACTTCTTCGTGATCGTTGGCCACGAACACGCAGGTTTCGTCGGTTTCGGTGGTCAGCAACGCTTGCAGACCGGCGTAGCACGACAGCAGGTTGTCCAGGCGCGCGCCGGCGATGAAATCGCCATGCAAGCCGATGACCGCCGCACTTTGGGTGTCGTAGAAGCTCAGCTCGTAGTCGAGCACCACGTCGGCGTTGAGGCCGTGTTCGCGGGCGAGTTGGTCGGTGAGCACGGCGCGGAAATCCACGCGCTCGTCACCGGCAAATTGCGCGAGGATCGGCGGCAATTCGGTCTGGGCGTTGATCGCCCAACCCATGTTGGCTTCACGGTTGAGGTGAATGGCCAGGTTGGGAATGGTGGCGATCGGCGCCTTGAAGTCGATCAATTGGCTCTCGACCTTGCCGTCGCGGCGGAAGGTTACGCGGCCGGCCAGGGACAAGTCGCGGTCGAACCACGGCGCCAGCAACGCACCGCCATAGACTTCGACACCCAGTTGCCAGAAACCCTGGCGTTGCAGTTCCGGTTGCGGCTTGACCCGCAGGCACGGGCTGTCGGTGTGGGCGCCGACCAGGCGGATACCGCCGTGCAGGGGCGAATGACGGCCCATCTTGAACGCGACAATCGATGAATCGTTACGGGTGACGTAGTAACGACCGCTGCTTTCGATGGTCCACGGCTCGCGCTCGTCGAGACGCGAAAAACCCGCCGCTTCCAGGCGCTGAACAAGGCTGGCAGTGGCATGAAACGGGGTAGGGGAGGCCTTGAGGAAGTCGATCAGGCCTTGGTTCAACTCTTCGCGCATAAGAAACTCCAGACAGCAATGGGCGGCAGTTTAACGTATTGGCCTGGGGCTTTGGGCACGGCATGTGCCGCCGGTATCAACCGGCGGCCGCGACGCGTTTTTTCAGGTACTGCATGATCACCCGTTCATCTTCGGGTTTTTCCGGTTTGGGCAGTTGCTCCGGCCAGAGACTGCGGGTGCTCAGCAGCTTTTTCTGACGGCTCTGGTCCCAACGCAGAATCTCCCGTGTGGCGCATTCCCACCATTCATGGCGGCAGGCCGAATAGTACGGGCCCTCGGGTGCGGCGCTGCCATACAACAGGTCGCGACCGACCTTGCGCAGGGCGCCGCTCTGGTTGCGCAACTTCCATTTGATTTTTAACCGTTGCCAAGACGATGGGAACGGTTTGATCCGTGGCACATCGCGGCACAGTTCGATCAGTTCAAGGTTGAACTGTTCGCCATGCCGATCGAAGAAATAAGCCAGCATCGCGTGGAAGAAACGCTTCTCCGCGAAGTAGTGATAAATGTACTTTTTCGCTTCCCCTACGGGTTTGCCGTGCATGGCGAACGACAAAGCAATCTGTTCGATGGTGTGGATATCGAAACCGTCCCGGGTCCATTCGTCGATCAACCGGATGGATTCGTCGAGGAGGGGGCCGTCGCGCTGGGTCACGCCGCACAAACCGCTGTTGTACAGCTTGAAGCCGTTGTCCGGGGTGACGCCGTGGGCGTCCAGGCACTTACCGAGTTTCTGATATTCGGGGCGCTCGCAGACGTATTGCCAGTCGTACTCGAAGCGATCCATCAGGTACTGGCCGGGCTTTATCTTGCGAAAGGCCCGGTTCGGGTCGCTGGTGAACAGCGTGTCGGTATCGACGAACAGGGTCTTTTCCGCGAGCTTCAGGCCGGCTGCAATGGCGCAGGCCTTGCGCCGATGGTGGTAGCCGTTTTCGCCCTGCCAGCGGGTCAAGATGTCCTGGCTCAGGAACACGGTTTCAACCGGCCAGCCGGCATAGTCTTGAGGGCGATCCGTGAGAATCCGGATGCGCGGGAATTTCGCATTTTTCACATGGGACAGTGCGGTCAGGATGCTGAACTTGGCTTCGCGCCGGTAAACATCCTGATCGCCGTAGATCAGGTAAAGCAGTTGGTGACGGGTTTTTTTGACGGGTGTTTCCAGAAAATCGCTAAAACTCATCCGGATGGGGATCCTTTTAAAGCGGGCAACTGCTCAGGCAGCGCTTAAAACGGGGCCGGACATTCGAAGCGCAAGCGTTCGCCGGTTTGAGGATGGGTGAAACTTAACATGCTGGCGTGCAGGCACAGGCGTGGCCAGGCCGCCAGGGCTTGTTCGTGGGCGTACAGCCCGTCGCCCAGCAGCGGGTGACCGATGGACAACATGTGCACGCGTAACTGGTGGGAGCGGCCGGTGATCGGCGTCAGTTCCACGCGGCACCAGTCGCCGCAACGTTCCAGCACGCGCCAGAAGGTCAGGGCGTTCTTGCCGAATTCGTGGTCCACCACATGGCGTGGCTTGGTCGGCGGATCGTAGCGCAGGGGCAGGTCAATGCTGCCGCTGTCCAGTTCCGGCTGACCCCAGCACAGGGCGGTGTAGGCCTTTTCGGTTTCGCGGTCGTGAAATTGCCGAGACAGTTCGCGATGGGTATCCGGGTCACGGGCCAACAGGATGATGCCGGAGGTTTCCCAGTCCAGCCGATGGACGATTCGCGCTTCCGGGTAACCGTTTTCCTGCAGACGGGTAATCAGGCAGTCCTTGTTGTCATCGGCCCGGCCAGGGACGGAGAGCAACAGGGTCGGTTTGTTCACCACCAGGACGGCGTCGTCTTGATGGAGGATGTGGACATTGGACAACGGCATTAAAACAGCCTCGTAACAAACGCCAACGGCGGCTCAGAACCCAGCGCCCCCTGTAGGAGCGAGGCTTGCCCGCGAATCGCGTCAACTCGGTGTGTCAAATACACCGAGTTGCCTGGGTTCGCGAGCAAGCTTCGCTCCTACACGGGGCGCAGGCCTGAGCCGCCGTGGCTCCCGCTGGATCGACTAGCGATCTGGCAGGGTGATATTGAGTTCCAGAATCGAGCAGCTACCCTGGTTTTCCAGGGCGACGTGCACGTCATCGGACCCGATATTGACGTACTTGCGGATCACTTCCACCAGTTCCTTCTGCAAGGCTGGCAGGTAGTCCGGGGTACTGCGCTGGCCGCGTTCATGCGCCACGATGATCTGTAGACGCTCTTTCGCTACCGACGCGGTACTAACCTTTTTACTGGCACGAAAGAAGTCAAAAAGATTCATTATTTACCTCCAAACAGGCGCTCGAAGAAGCCCTTCTTCGTCACATCGAGGAAACGATGTTCCTTTTCTTTGCCAAGGAGGCGGTCGACCGCATCGCCGTATGCCTGACCGGCATCGCTCTGGTCGTCGAGAATCACAGGCACGCCCGAGTTGGAGGCTTTCAGCACCGCCTGGGACTCCGGAATGACGCCCAGCAGGGTCACGGCCAGAATCTCTTTCACGTCTTCAACGCCGAGCATTTCGCCGTCGCTGACGCGTTGCGGGTTGTAGCGGGTCAACAGCAGGTGTTCCTTGATCGGGTCTTCACCGCGTTCGGCGCGACGCGACTTGCTGGCCAGCAGGCCCAGCATGCGGTCCGAGTCACGTACCGAGGACACTTCCGGGTTGGTCACGATAATCGCTTCATCAGCGAAGTACATGGCCAGGTGAGCACCTTTCTCGATGCCGGCCGGGGAGTCGCAGACCACGAAGTCGAAATCTTCTTTCAACGCCATCAGGACTTTTTCCACGCCTTCGACGGTCAGCGCGTCTTTATCGCGAGTCTGACTGGCGGCCAGTACGTAGAGGTTTTCCAGGCGCTTGTCTTTGATCAGGGCTTGTTGCAGGTTGGCTTCGCCGTTGACCACATTGACGAAGTCATACACCACGCGGCGCTCGCAACCCATGATCAGGTCGAGGTTCCGCAAACCGACGTCGAAGTCGACGATAACTGTTTTGTGACCGCGCAGTGCGAGGCCGGTACCGATAGCGGCGCTGGTGGTGGTCTTACCCACACCACCCTTGCCGGATGTAACCACGAGAATCTTGGCCAAGGTGTTTCACCCCTAAGGAAAAAGGACTTTTAGCCCCTGAAAAACATCTCTTGAAAAACTACTGCAGTCGGACAGCCTTGGCTGGAATCCGGTCCTGGGCGGCGCGTACCTTCGGTAAACACTGCTTTCGGCCTTTTTCCTACTTCGTTTGAGCCGTTTTCGCTACGTTTTAGAGATGCTTGGAAAATGCGGCAGTATCCGTTAAAGCCGAATGATGTTCAACACGTCGCCCGACAGGCTGACTTGTACGCCCGAGCCCCACAACGGATCGCGTCGCAGGTCCTCGGAAACCTTGTAATGGCCGGCGATGGACAGCAGTTCAGCGCTCATTTGCTGACAGAAAATCCGGGCTTTCCAGTCGCCTTTGACCCCGGCCAGTGCACGACCGCGCATCGGGCCGTATACATGGATGTTCCCATCGGCGAGAAGTTCCGCCCCCGGACTGACCGAGGAAATCACTACCAAATCGCCACCCTGGGCATAGATCTGCTGGCCACCACGTACTGGCGACGTGATGATCTTCGTCGGTTTGACGGTTGGCTCCGGTGGTTTTTCCGGTTTTTTCACCACCACGCCTTCGTTCGGGTCCAGCGCACGCTCACGGGCGCCGGACGGCGGCAGCACCGGCAGGTCGACGGCGATGGCGGCGGCGATGTCTTCGATGCGGCTGGCACGGATCGCCAGGGTGCGCAGGCCGTGCTGACGGCAAACGCGCATCAGGCCCGGCAGATCAACGGCGCCTTCACTGGCCGGAAGTTTGTCCAGGGCCAGCACCAGCGGCGCATTGCTGAAGAAATTCGGCGCCTGGGCGACCTTGGCGGCCAATTGCCGATCGAGGGTCTCGAGGTCGTTGCGGGCCAGCTCCAGCACCGTAATGGCGAGCATGCTGCCCTTCAACTGGAACACGGGATCTTGGTCTAGCGGTTCGGTTTGGCTCATGGTCGGCATACAACGGCTTGTCACTAAAAGTGCCGAGACTTATAACGAGAACGCCCGCGAGCCGCAAGCCGGGTCGAACGATGTAGAATGCGCGGCCATTGTCTTTCCGGAACCTTTAATGGATCGCCCGCGTTTTCGTACAGCATTTCTTTCTCCGCGTTTCTGGCCGCTGTGGTGCGGGCTGGGGCTGTTGTGGCTGATTGTCCAGTTGCCGTATCCGGCATTGCTGTTTATCGGTCGTGTCTTGGGCTCGCTGATGTATCGAGTGGCCGGCGACCGACGGCGCATTGCCAAGCGCAATCTGGAACTGTGTTTTCCTGAAAAAACCGCTGCCGAGCGCAAGCGTCTGCTCAAGGAAAACTTCGCCTCCACCGGCATCGCTTTCTTCGAAATGGCCATGAGTTGGTGGTGGTCGCGCAAGCGCCTGGCCAAATTGGCGCATGTCGAAGGCCTGGAGCATCTGAAAAAAGCCCAGCGTGACGGCAAGGGCGTGATTCTGATGGCCTTGCATTTCACCACCCTGGAAATCGGCGCGGCGCTGCTCGGGCAGCAGCACACGATTGACGGCATGTACCGCGAACACAAAAATCCGTTGTTCGACTTTGTCCAGCGACGTGGCCGTGAGCGGCACAACCTCGACTCGCTGGCGGTGGAGCGCGACGACGTGCGCGGCATGCTCAAGTTGCTGCGCGCCGGTCGGGCAATCTGGTACGCACCGGATCAGGACTACGGCGCCAAGCAAAGTATCTTCGTGCCGTTGTTCGGGATTCAGGCCGCGACAGTCACCGCTACCAGCAAATTCGCCCGTTTGGGCAAGGCGCTGGTGGTGCCGTTCACCCAGGAACGATTGGCGGACGGCAGCGGTTATCGGCTGGTGATTCACGCGCCACTGGATAACTTCCCCGGCGAGACCGACGAGTCGGATTGCATTCGCATCAACCAGTGGGTCGAAGGCGCCTTGCGCGAATGCCCGGAGCAATACCTCTGGGCTCATCGCCGCTTCAAGAGCCGTCCGCCGGGCGAGCCCAAGTTGTACGCAAAACGCGGTTGAACCAGCGATCCCTTTAGGCACCATGGAGTGTTGCGATGAGCCCAGCTGAACCGGTTACAGGGTTGATTCTTTCCGGCGGCGGGGCTCGGGCGGCGTATCAGGTGGGGGTGCTGGCGGCGATTGCCGAATTGCTGCCGGTGGGCGCGGACAATCCATTTCCGGTGATCGTCGGCACCTCGGCCGGGGCGATCAACGCGGTCAGCCTCGCGAGTGGCGCGCTGGACTTCCGCAGTGCTATCGAACGCCTGACCGCGTTCTGGCAAGGCTTTCGCAGTCATCTGGTGCTGCGTAGCGACTGGCCGGGAGTGATCCATCAGGCCAGCCGCTTCGTCAGCCACAGTTTGCTCGGCATCGGCGCCCAGGTGCCGGTGGCGTTGCTCAACAGTTCGCCGCTGCGTGACCTGCTCAATGACAAACTGCAAATGCACGGCATCGCCGAGGCCATCGCGCAGAAGCAGTTGCAGGCGGTGGCGGTGACTGCGTTCGGTTACGAGTCCGGCCAGGCCGTCACCTTCTATCAGGGCGGCGGCACCATCGACGCCTGGTTACGCCATCGCCGGATCGGTGTGCCGACCCAATTGACCGTTGACCACTTGCTCGCCAGCTCGGCGATTCCGCTGTTGTTCGCCCCGGTGAAAATCGGCGAGGAGTTTTTCGGCGATGGCGCGGTGCGTCAGTCGGCACCGATCAGTCCGGCCCTACACCTGGGCGCGAGCAGGGTGCTGGTGGTGGGCGTCAGCGGCAACCCGCGCGGGGTCGATCCGGAACAACCGCTGCAACGGGCCTATACCGGCCAGCAGCCGACCCTGGCGCAGATCGGCGGGCACATGCTCAACAGCACGTTCATTGACAGCCTGGAAAGCGATATCGAGCTGCTGCAACGACTCAACCAGTTCAGCCACTTGATGCCGGACGGTACGCCGACCCGTGCGTTGGGCGTGGCGCCGGTAGAGGTGCTGGTGATTTCACCGAGCCAGCCGATCGACGAAATCGCCGCGCGACATCGCCAGGAATTACCGGCGGCGCTGCGCCTGTTCCTGCGCGGACCGGGGGCGACGAAGACGAGTGGGGCGGGGGTGTTGAGTTATCTGCTGTTCGAGGCGGGGTATTGCAGCGAGTTGATTGATCTCGGGCGACGAGATGCGTTGGCCAAGCGGGATGAGTTGTGTCGGTTTCTCGGGTTGGCGGAGCCTGTGATTCCGGCTTGAGATTAGCGGTGTAGCCTTCGCGGGCAAGCCTCGCTCCTACAGGGTTTGTGTCGTTCACATCATCAGCGAACGACACAATCCTGTAGGAGCGAGGCTTGCCCGCGAAGCTTTTAAGATCAGAAGTGGAACTTCACCAGGAAGCTCGTGGTGTTCTGATTGGTGGTGAACGCACGGGTGTCGTCGATCCCGTACTTGTCTTTCCAGTAGTCGTATTCCACACCGACGTACAACTGCTTCTCGCCGAAATTCAGCGCCTTGCCCAAGTCGTATTTGACCTGTGGGTTGAAGTGCAGGTTGGCGTGGTAGTCGCCGTGGGAATTCGAATCGTTGTCGACCACCCAGTCCATGAAACCGTCGATCAGGATGTTCGAGTCGCCCACTGGAATGGTGTAGGACCAGACCGGAGTGATCTGCCAGACGTTGTCACCCGCACGCGGGCCTTCGGTGTGACGCTGGTAGAAGTTCAGCTGGAAGTAGTCGAAGCCTGGAATCGCCAGGTCGAAGCCTGGACCGATCAGGTAAGACTCGGTATCGCCTTCACCGAACTCGTAAGTCATCGCCAGCAGGACGTCTTTGATCGGGCCGAACTCGATCTTCTGGTCGAGGACTTTGCCCAGGGAAATACGTGGGCTGAACTCACCGTAATAGGTGTTCGGGCCGACGTTGAAATCCTTGTCGCCGTTGTAGAAGATCTTGTCGACGAAGAAGAAGTTATCCCCGTACTTCCAGCCATCGGCGTGCTCGAAGGTGACGGTCTGCTGAATGTGCGGGTTGACCTTGAAGTCCTTGCCATACAGGTAGGTCAGGCTGTTGTTTTGCCATTGCAGCAGGTCGCCGGCCATTGCCTGGCCCCCGGCCAGCAAAGATCCCGCAAGCATCAGGCTGGTGCACGTACGTTTCATTCGGTTGCTCCCAAAAAGTAGGTGGTTCCACGTTTTTTTTCTTAGGTCGGCGCTCTGGTGTGGCGCCTTTTGTTGCTGCTGTAAAAATTCATCCAATCGGTCAGCTTTGATGCTGTTAGCAAGAGCTGAGCCAAGGCTTTCGAAAAGCAAAAAAACTCCCGTTCGGCTGTTCGAAAACAGTCGATTGAGAGCGATTCGGGGGTGCCTTGGTACTGGCCAGAGCCGGGATAAGTTGGCTTTTTGGTCAGGAATTAAATCCGGGCTTTTTTTTAGACCAGATTCGGGCGGCCGCGGAGAATACTGACTCCTTGGCCAGGTCTCAAGTGCCCCGCAACAGCGCACCGACGACAGGTTTGGGGCACGGTTGGCGGTAGTGGGCCTGGCGTCGTTGAACGACAGGCTTGAGAGGATAGAAATCATCTGTTGCTTCCTCTTGTTTTTATTGTTGAGGCGCAGGCAGTGCTGACCCTGTGGGAGCGGGCTTGCTCGCGAAAGCGTCGGATCAGTCGACTCATGTGTTTCTGACACACCGCTTTCGCGAGCAAGCCCGCTCCCACAGGGGGTTTGTGTTTTTCCAGTTAGTGCGTGTGGGCGGCGCAGTCGTTTATCGCGGCGCGGTCACGTCCACCGAGAATGTTGAACAGCAGGTTCAACGCCAGCGCACTCAAGGTCGCCATGGCGATGCCGCTGTGGGTGATCGGGCTCATCCACATCGGCAGGTGCGCGAAGAACTCCGGACGCACCACCGGGATCAGGCCCATGCCGATGCTCACCGCCACCAGCAACTGATTACGACGATCACCGATGTCGGCTTCTTGCAGGATCTTGATGCCGGTGGCGGCAACCATGCCGAACATCGCAATCGCCGCACCACCGAGTACCGCCGGCGGAATCGACGCCACCAGGAACGCCGCTTTCGGCAACAGGCTCAACACCACCAGCAAGCCACCGGCGACGATGGTCACCGAGCGGCAGCGCACGCCGGTCATCTGCACCAGGCCGATGTTTTGCGCGAAGGAGGAGTGGGTGAAGGTGTTGAAGAAACCGGCGAAGAACGAGGCGGCGGCATCACACAGCAGACCACGACGCAGCATGCGTGGGCAGACTTCGCGGTCGGTGATTTTGCCGAGGGCGAGGAACATCCCGGTGGACTCGACGAAGATGATCACCACCACCAGGCACATGGAAAGAATCGGTGCGAGTTCAAACTTCGGCATGCCGAAGTGCAGCGGGGTGACGATCTGCAGCCACGGCGCCTGCGCCATGCCGCTGAGGTCGACCATGCCGATCAGACCGCAGACGACGTAGCCCAGGCACATGCCGATCAGCACGGAAATGTTGACCCAGAAACCGCGCATGAAGCGATGGACCAACAGAATGGTCGCCAGCACCAGCGCGGCGATGGCCAGGTAAATCGGGGAACCGAATTGCGTCGCGCCAGCACCGCCGCCGGCCCAATTCACGGCGACGGGGAACAGCGATAAACCGATCGAGGTGATGACCGTGCCGGTCACGAGTGGCGGGAAGAAACGCACGACTTTGGACATGAACGGCGCGATCAGCATGCCGAAGAATCCGGCGGCGATGGTTGCGCCGAAGATCCCCTGCAAACCGATACCCGGCATGCCAGCCATGGCCACCATGCTGCCGACCGCGGCGAAACTCGCGCCCATCATCACTGGCATGCGAATGCCCATCGGGCCGATGCCCAAGGATTGCACGATGGTGGCGATGCCGGCGACGAGCAGGTCGGCGTTGATCAGGAAGGCGATTTCTTCACGATTCAGGCCAGCGGCCTGTCCGATGATCAACGGCACCGCGATGGCACCGCCGTACATCAGCAGAACATGTTGCAGACCGACCAGGATCAGTTGCAAAAGGGGCAAACGCTGAATGGCGGGTGCGTCGGGGATGCGCGCTTCGGATAGCTCGGACATGCAACACCTCGGATCTTTTTTATTCTTGTGATTTTGTGCAACAGGCAAACCTGTGGGAGCGGGCCTGTGGCGAGGGGGCTCGCCCCCGTTGGGCCGCGAAGCAGCCCCAAACTCAGCAGTTGCGTTCCGTCTGTGGGACCGCATCCGCAGGGTTTACGACCGCTTCGCGCTCGAACGGGGGCAAGCCCCCTCGCCACACAAGCCCTACTGCCACAATGGCTTTTTACTTAATTGGTCTGGGCTCCCTGATTGATCCAGGCACCAATCAGGTCACGCTCTTGCTGGGTCATCTGTGTGATGTTACCCAGTGGCATGATCTGGCTGGCGACGGCTTGCGCCTGGATCCGCGGGGCCAATTGCTGGATTTGTTGCGGGGTGTCGAACATCACGCCGGCCGGGGCTGCACTGAACAGCGGGCTGGTCGGTTTGGCCGAGTGACACACGGCGCAGCGTTCCTGAATCACGCTGTGCACCTTGTCGAACGCCGGGCCCTGATTCGACGCCTGGGCCGGTGCAGCGGCAGGCGCGGCAGGCTTGGCTTCAGCAGGTTTGGCGCCACCGCCGAGGGCGGTTTCCGGCAACGGCTGGTACTCGATGGTGCCAGACGCCTTGGCCACTTCCGGTGCGCTCGGCATCTGCGCCGGGCCAGTCACGTAGGCCAGGCTGATCATGCCGACAGCGGCGACCGGCAGGGTCCAGGCAAACTTGTGGCTGTCGTGACGGGTGTTGAAGTAGTGACGCACCAACACCGCCAGCACCGCGATCCCGGCCAGGATCAGCCAGTTGTATTGGCTGCCGTAGGTGCTCGGGAAGTGGTTGCTGATCATGATGAACAGCACCGGCAAGGTGAAGTAGTTGTTGTGTCGCGAACGCAGCAAACCTTTGGCCGGCAGCGCCGGATCCGGTGTGCGGTTCTCGGCAATCGCCGCGACCAGGGCGCGTTGCGCCGGCATGATGATGCGGAACACGTTGCCGACCATGATGGTGCCGATGATCGCGCCGACGTGCAGGTACGCACCCCGACCGCTGAACACTTTGCTGAAGCCGTAAGCGGCGCCAATGATCAGCACGAACAGGATGAAACCCAGCAGGGCAGGGCGTTTGCCCAAGGCCGAGTCGCACAGGAAGGAGTAGATGAACCAGCCGATGAACAGCGAGCCGATACCGATGGCCACACCTTCAGGACCGCTCAGGGTGCTGCCCGGTGCCAGCAGATACAGCGTCGGATTGGAGTAGAACACCACGCACAGCAGCGCGATCCCCGACATCCAGGTGAAGTAGGCTTCCCATTTGAACCAGTGCAGGTTGTCCGGCATGGTCGGTGGAGCCAGTTTGTATTTTTCCAGGTGATAGATACCGCCGCCATGGATCGCCCACAGATCGCCCGCCAGACCACTTTTCGGGTTGACCCGATTGAGGTTGTTTTCCAGCCAGACGAAATAGAACGACGCACCGATCCAGGCCACGCCAGTAATCATGTGAACCCAGCGCACGCTCAGGTTCAGCCATTCCAACAGATGTGCTTCCACAGTCTTTACCTCTCGCCTGTCACTCTGTTGTCGAGTGATCAGACCTTCTCTTATTGGTGGGGGGCGAGGATCAAACGCTCATCCTCTTTGAAAAAATGCTCATCGCAGTTATTGCCTGTGCCACTGCGATCAACCACCAGGAAGTCATCCCGCTTTTCGATCG
>NZ_JBIUXZ010000008.1:57240-140317 GCF_044744265.1 Pseudomonas sp. NPDC087342 | reverse complement strand
CACCTGATGGTGCCATACGCCGCGATTGTAATTAATGCCCTGCCTGCCGTTGGTAACGAAGGCGCGGACCAAGCCTGATACAGGTTCATCGCCAAGTGGCGCGACCACGATCAGAAAGGGGTTGCCGAGCAGCGGAATGAAAGCCTGGCTGCCCAGCGGGTGACGCTCCAGCATGCTGACGGTCAGCGGCATGTCCTGCGCGTCGGCGCGGAAGATGCTGATGATCGCGTTGTCCTCTGGCGTGGCGGTTTGCACCGTCGCCAGTTTGTGAAAGCGCATGGTCGAACCGTTGTTGATCATGAAGTGATCGCTGCCGTCGGTTTCGATCACGTCACCGAAAGGGGCGAAGGCTTCTTTGGTCAGCGGTTCAATCGTCAGTGTGCGCATGCTGGTCTTCTTTTCGTTGAGTTCTGTGTTGTTTGATCTGGCGCCTTCGCGGGCAGTGATACCTGTAGGAGCGAGGCTTGCCCGCGAATGGCCGCGCCGCTTACTTAGCGACCTTGCCCAATACGCGCAAGCGACTCACACCACCATCCGGGAACACGTTCAGGCGGATGTGGGTGATCGGGCCCAGGGCCTTGATCTGCTCGGCGAAGGTGTGTTCGGCGTGCATTTCCAGTTTCTGCGCCGGCAGCAATTCGCGCCAGAACAGCGATTGGGTTTCGATCTGGCTGTCGGTGCCGCCCTTCACGAAGGCGCCCTGGATCGAGCACGTGTCCGGGTAGTTGCCCTTGAAGTGCAGGGTGTCGACGATGACTTTCTCGACTTCGCCAGCATGACCCAGCGCAACGATTACCCAGTCATTGCCCGGCGTGCGACGACGGGCGGTTTCCCAGCCGTCGCCCATGTTGATGCCACGGCCCGGGTTGAGGATGTTGCTCATGCGACCGAAGTGTTCGTCGGAGCAGGCGAGGGCGCGGCCACCGTTCAGGGCTGCGGCCAGGTCGATCTGCTCGTTGTCACCAACGGCCGACCAGTCGCGGTGCGGCACACCGTACACACGCAGACGCGCTACGCCACCATCCGGGTAGATGTTGAAGCGCAGGTGGCTGAACGCCTGGTCGTTATTGATTTCGTGGTAGTGGTGGCTGTTGCCTTGCAGCTCGACGGCCGACAGCACTTCAACCCACTGGGTGTTTTCGGTCGGTTCGCCTTCAGCCAGGAAACAGGCTTCCAGGGAGGCCGACGGCGGGTAGTTGCCGGTGAAGAATGAAGTGTCGATGTCCACGCCTTTGATCGAGCCTGCTACACCCAGGCGAATCACGGCGCTGTCATAGCCTTCGAAGCGCTTGCGGCGCGATTCCCAGCCGTCCATCCACTTGCCGTTGTCATCGAACACGCCTTCTTTCCACACCGCCGGGGTTGGCTGGAACAGGCGGTTGGCATCAGCGAACCAGTCATCGGTGACCGAGATGATTTTGGTGCCCAGGCGGGCGTCGGCCAGGTTGACGAACTTCTCGAAAGGTACGGCGTAAGCTTTCATTCTTCTTGTCTGCCTTTAATAAGTTGGCTTGGGATGCTTGCAGGGCCCTGGGAAACGCAAGCGTTCATGAGGTTTCTCGGGCCAGGCTCGCTATAGGGTCAGTAAACGGAGCAGGGCGATCTTGTTGATCTCTGCCAGCGCGCATTTGAATTCGGTATCTGCCGAGTTGTGAATGCGCGTTTCGAACGCCGCGAGGATCTGATGCCGGTTGCTGCCTTTTACCGCCATGATGAAGGGAAACTTGAACTTGGCCTTGTAGGCGTCGTTCAGCTCGGTGAAGCGCTGGAACTCTTCGGCCGTGCATTGGTGAATACCGGCGCCCGCTTGTTCATTGGTGCTGGCTTCGGTCAGTTGGCCCTGTACGGCGGCTTTGCCGGCCAGGTCCGGGTGAGCGTTGATCAGGGCCAGTTGGCTTGCGTGATCAGCGCTCAACAGGATGTCGCTCATGCGCTGGTGCAGGGTTTCGATCTGGTCGATCGAAGCGTCCTGGCCCAGGTCGAAGGCCTTCTCGGCCACCCATGGCGAATGTTCGTAGATGTCGGCGAACGCAGCGACGAATGCATCGCGGCTCAGGCTCGACGGTTTCAGGGTTTGAAAGGTGCTCATTTGGCAGCCCCTTGGTACGGGTGGGTTTCGTGCCAGTGGCGAGCGATGTCGACGCGACGGCTGAACCACACCTGTTCATGACTTTTAGCGTATTCGATAAAGCGCTTGAGCGAGGCCAGACGCGCCGGACGGCCGATCAAGCGGCAGTGCAGGCCGATCGAGAGCATTTTCGGCGCCTCGGCACCTTCGGCGTACAGCACGTCGAACGCGTCTTTCAGGTATTCGAAGAAATCGTCGCCCTTGTTGAAACCCTGGACCTGGGTGAAGCGCATGTCGTTGGTGTCCAGGGTGTACGGGATCACCAGGTGCGGCTTGCCGGTGGGGTTGTTCGGTTCCCAGTAGGGCAGGTCGTCGTCGTAGGTGTCGCAATCGTAGAGGAAACCACCTTCTTCCATCACCAGCCGACGGGTGTTCGGGCCAGTGCGGCCGGTGTACCAGCCCAATGGGCGTTCGCCGGTGAGTTCGGTGAGGATGCGGATCGCTTCGAGCATGTGCTCGCGTTCCTGCGCTTCGTCCATGTACTGATAGTCGATCCAGCGGTAGCCGTGGCTGCAGATCTCGTGGCCGGCCTCGACCATCGCGCGGATCACGTCCGGGTGGCGCTGGGCGGCCATCGCGACGGCGAAGATGGTCAGCGGAATGTCGAATTCCTTGAACAGCTTCAGCACCCGCCACACGCCGGCGCGGCTGCCATACTCGTAAAGGGATTCCATGCTCATGTTGCGCGCGCCTTGCAGCGGCTGCGCCGAGACCATTTCCGAGAGGAAGGCTTCGGATTCTTTATCGCCGTGCAGGATATTGCGCTCGCCACCTTCCTCGTAATTGAGCACGAAGGACAGGGCGATGCGGGCATTGCCCGGCCAGTGTGGGTGCGGAGGGTTACTGCCGTAACCGACCAGGTCGCGTGGGTAGTCAGCGCTCACTGCAGTCTTCCTTCTTATTCGTTGACAGGTTTGTGTGGCGGCCTGGCGATCAGATGACAGGCTGGCGTCACAGCGATGGGCTGATTGTATACAACTTTATATCCACTTTGTAAGCCTGAATTTTTGCATTTTTCATTGACTGTCATGAAAGGATGCTACTGCAAGAAACCTGCCTGACTGGTCAGCTAATGGATAGAAGGTCCGCTGCAGGCATGGTTTGTGGTCAGATTCGCCGTGATTCGCGAAATGGCGGTGGTCGGGATAAAAATGTCGTTTTTATTGTGTACAATTTTTTTGAAAAGTGTCTTAATCAGTCGCTCGCCGCAGCTTTTCGTGCTCCGAAACGGTGCGGTCTCCTTTCAACTGACTTCGGGAGGCGCGAGGCCTGACTGCTGTATGCAGGCAGGCGCGCAGAATCAATGGGACGTTTGACTACACACGTTTTGGACGCTGCACACGGTTGCCCGGGCAGCTCGATCAAGGTCGAGTTGTACCGCGTTGAAGGCTCGCAACTGGAATTGGTCGCCAGTGCGATCACCAACAGCGATGGCCGTGTCGATGCACCGTTGCTGCAAGGCGATGACTACCGTTCCGGGGTCTATCAGGTTCAGTTTCATGCGGGCGATTACTACCGCGCCCGTGGCGTTCAGCTGCCGGAGCCGGCGTTCCTGGATGTGGTGGTGCTGCGATTCGGCATCTCTGCCGAGCAGGATCACTACCATGTGCCGTTGCTGATTTCGCCCTATAGCTATTCGACCTACAGAGGAAGCTAGACTCCCCCAAGAATCTGCGCATAAAGCTTCTTTGGTCTTTTGCCCGCCCACACTGCGGGCTTTTTTTTGCCTTGAGGAATGTGCTGTTGCGGAGGGCGCCTTCGCGGGCAAGCCTTGCTCCTACGGTCGGTGAAACCTGTAGGAGCGAGGCTTGCCCGCGAAGCGCTTAACGGCTCAACAACGACGCCGCACCTGCACCACTGAACAACCCTGCACTGATCCGGTTAAACCAACTCTGCCCCTTGCCCGTACGCAGATACCGCGCCGCGCCATGGGCACCCAGCCCATAGGCCAACTTGCACAGCAGATCGAGCACGGTCCAGGTGGCAATCATCACCAGCAACTGCGGCAGGAACGGTTGCTCGGCGCTCAAGAATTGCGGCAGGAAAGCGGCGAAGAACAGGATGTCTTTCGGATTGCTCGCACCCAGCACGAACGCGCGACCAAACAGCGCACGAAAACGCGGCACTGGCGCAGCCTGGGGCACTTCGGCACCGACTGATGGCAGACGCGATTGCTGCCAGCTCTGCCAGGCGAGATAAAACAGGTACAGCGCACCGACGATCTTCAGCGCGCTGAACAGCTGTTCCGAGGCCAGCAGCAGGGCGCCCAGGCCCAATGCCGAAGCACTGAGCAGGCAGATCGAGGCAATCACCCCGCCGAGAAACGCCGGGTAAGAACGGCGCAAGCCGTAGTTCAAACTGTTGCTGATCATCAGCAAAGACAATGGCCCCGGGATCAGGATCACCACCAGCGCAGCGCCGCTGAACAGCAGCCAGGTTTCCAGACTCATCACTTTCCTCCAAATATGCAAAAGCCCCACCCGACGGGGTGAGGCTGTTTGAAGCTATGACCGCTTACAAGAAAACGAACTTGGCGATGAAGATCGCGCAGAGCACCCACAAGCTGACGGAAATTTCCTTGTACTTACCGGTGCCGGCCTTCAGCACCACATAAGTGATGAAGCCGAGCGCGATACCGTCGGCGACCGAGAAGGTCAACGGCATCATGATCGCGGTGACGATCGCCGGAATGCTGTCGGTCGCTTCATCCCACTCGATGTGCGCCATGCCGCTCATCATCAGCATTGCCACATAAATCAGCGCACCGGCGGTTGCGTAAGCGGGAATCATGCCAGCCAGCGGTGCGAAGAACATCGCGGCAATAAATAGCACACCTACGGTCACTGCGGTAAGACCAGTCCGACCACCAGCGGCTACACCCGCGGCACTTTCTACATAGCTTGTTACTGGCGGAACACCGACCATCGCCCCGAAAACGCTGGACGCGCTGTCGGCTTTCATGGCGCGGGACAGGTTTTCGATGCGGCCGTCGGCGTTCACCAAATTGGCGCGCTGAGCGACGCCCATCAAGGTGCCGGCAGTATCGAACATGTGCACGAAAAGGAACGCGAGGACCACGCTGATCATGCTGACGTTGAATACGCCGGCAACGTTCATGGCCATCCAGGTCGGCGCCAGGCTTGGCGGGGCGGACATGATGCCCTCGTAGTGCACCAGGCCCAGGCCCCAACCGGCGAGGGTTACGGTGATGATGCTGATGAGAATCGCACCGAAGACTTTGTGGTAGCTGAGCACCGCAATCATCAGGAAGCAGATGGCGGCCAGCAGCGGGCCGGGTTCGCGCAGGGAGCCGAGCTTGATCAGGGTCGCCGGGCTATCGACGACGATGCCGGCGGTTTTCAGGCCGATGATCCCCAGGAACAATCCGACACCCGCGCCCATGGCGTAGCGCAGGCTGACCGGAATGCTGTTGAGCAGCCATTCGCGGATCTTGGAGAAGGTCAGGATCATGAACAAAACGCCGGAGACAAACACCGCGCCGAGGGCGGTTTCCCAGTTGTAGCCCATGGTGCCGACCACGGTGTAGGTGAAGAAGGCGTTGAGGCCCATGCCCGGCGCCAGGCCGACCGGCCAGTTGGCGTACAGGCCCATCAACAGGCAACCCAGCGCGGCGGCGATGCACGTGGCGACGAACGCGGCGCCGTGATCAATGCCGGCGTCGGCCATGATGTTCGGGTTGACGAAGATGATGTAAGCCATGGTGATGAAGGTTGTCAGACCGGCAATCAGCTCGGTCTTCACCGTGGTGCCGTGCAAGGAGAGTTTGAAGATGCGCTCCAGCCAGCCATTGCGTAACGGCGGCGAGAGATCCAGCGACGGGGCTTCGGATTTGCGGCTTTCCACAGCGAGTACTCCTCAAGAGTTTTATTTTTATTTCCAGGGCCGGACCCATGAGGGTGGCAGCGGCCCTTTGAGGCACTTGCGAATTTGTTGACCTCTTGGTCAGGAACTCGCACGAAGTGGATTATGCTTTTGTATACAAATAAAGCAAATAATGTTTTTGATTTTGTCGACGAAAAGTTTGGCGATAGGGATATATCGCCTGGAGGGACGCCTTCGCGGGCAAGCCTCGCTCCTACAGATATACGCACGAACCTGTAGGAGCGAGGCTTGCCCGCGAAGACTGACTCAAGGTCACATCGCCTGCTGGTTGTTTCCCAACGCCAGATTCACCGCCAACCACCCATCCACCGCCGCCTCCCCAGACTCGGCAAACACCCGCTCCAACAATTTCACCTGCTCGCGCCGCAATGACTGCTCGAACCGCGCGCCATCCTCGGTCAGCTCCAGCAACCGCTTACGCTTATCGGCCTCGGACGCCACGCTCTCCACCAGATGCATTTCCACCAATTGCCGCAACGGCATGTTCAGCGCCTGCTTGGTCACGCCGAGCAGCGCGAGCAATTCCTTCACGCTCAGATTTGGATAACGGGCGATAAAAAACACGATGCGTTGATGCACCCGACTCAAGCCTCGACGTTCAAGCATTTCGTCAGCCTTGGCGGTGAACGCCTGGTAGCCGAAGAAAAACGCTTCCATGGCGTGTTGCTGGGTCGTTGGGTTTTTAAGGTCAAGCATATTGACGTATCCGCTCAAGCTGTCGTAATTTCGGTCAACCAGTTTGACTCATTTTCCTCAGGCCTCGCTACCGGTGACCCCATGGCTTTTTCCGAACGTGTCTCGCGCCTTAAAAGTTCTTTGATCCGTGAAATCCTCGCCGCAGCCCAGCGCCCGGAGGTGATGTCGTTCGCTGGCGGCTTGCCGGCCGAAGCCATGCTGCCGAAAGTCGAATGGGCCGACATGCCGCTGTCCATGGGTCAATACGGCATGAGCGAAGGCGAGCCTGCGTTGCGCGAAGCCCTGGCCGCAGAGGCGCGAGCGTTAGGTGTGCCGTGCGAGGCGAGTCAGGTGCTGGTGGTCAGCGGCTCCCAGCAAACCCTCGATCTGGCGGCCAAGCTCTACATCGACAAAGGCACCGAGATCCTGCTCGAAGCGCCGACCTATCTGGCGGCGTTGCAGATTTTCCAGCTGTTTGGCGCTGACTGCATCACGGTCCCGCAGGAAGCCGACGGCCCGAACCTGGTTCAGTTGCGTGCGCGCCTGGAACAGCACAAACCCGCTTTCATCTACCTGATCCCGACCTTCCAGAACCCGTCGGCGGTGCGCTATAGCGAAGCCAAGCGCGATGCGGTGGCGGCGTTGCTGGACGAGTTCGGCGTCACGCTGATCGAAGACGAACCGTACCGTGAGCTGACCTTCGACGGCGGCAGCGCCACGCCGATTGTCAGTCGCCTGAAAAAGGCCAGTTGGATCTACACCGGCACCGTGTCCAAAACCCTGTTGCCGGGGCTGCGGGTCGGTTACCTGATCGCCAGCCCGGACCTGTTCCCACACTTGTTGAAACTCAAGCAATCGGCGGATCTGCACACCAATCGTGTGGGGCAGTGGCAGGCGCTGCAATGGATCGGCACCGAGAAATTCCAGCAGCACCTCAGCGAATTGCGGGACTTCTATCGGGTGCGTCGGGATGCATTCCAGTCAGCGCTGGAAACGCATTTCTCCGATCTGGCGGACTGGAACGTGCCGCAAGGCGGGCTGTTTTTCTGGCTGACGCTCAAGCAACCGCTGGACACCCGGACCTTGCTCAAGGCTGCGCTGGCGGCGGATGTAGCGTTTATGCCTGGGGAGCCATTCTTTCCGGACCCGGACAATCATCCTGGGCATCTGCGGCTGAATTTCAGTCACATCGATCCGGCGCGGCTGGATGAAGGGTTGAAGCGGTTGGCGGCGGTGGTGAGAGAGGCGCTGGTGGCGCAAGCGGCTTGAGGGGAGGGTAGAAATGAATAAACCGGCTCAGGGGCCGGTTTATTTTTGTCTGGATTTTGTGGTGGTTGAGCTGACGCCTTCGCGGGCAAGCCTCGCTCCTACGGGGGCGAGTTGACCACGATTATTCGCGAACGCCGCCAATCCTTGTAGGAGCGAGGCTTGCCCGCGAAGAGGCCATCAATCACACCGCAAACCCATCAGACCGCCGCAAACCGCTTATCCAGATAATCAATAATCACCTTGGACTCATACATCCACGTGGTCTGGCCATTTTCTTCAATCCGCAGGCACGGCACTTTGATCTTGCCGCCCTGGTCCAGCAGGGTCTGGCGATCCTGTTCGTTGTTCTTCGCATCGCGCAACGCCACCGGCACGTTCAAGCGGCGCAGGGTCCGGCGGGTTTTCACACAGAACGGGCAGGCGTGGAACTGATACAGGGTCAGGTCCTTGGCGGCGGAGTTGACCTGAGCCTGAGCCTCGGCCGGGCGCTGTTTTTTGCCCGGACGGGTGATGAAGTCGATGAAGATGATCAGTTGGCCAAGGCCGACACGAAGCGCTTTTACGAACACGTTGAAAGCCTCACGGTGGGAATTGTGAAAGGCGCGCAGCTTACCTGATTTTTCACAGGCGAAAAAAAACCGGCGATGAATGCCGGTTTTCTTCGTGCCGCGAATTACTTGATCAGGCTGAGAAACTCGCTGCGAGTCGCTGCGTTTTCGCGGAACTCACCGAGCATCACTGAAGTGATCATCGACGAATTCTGCTTCTCGACACCGCGCATCATCATGCACATGTGCTTGGCCTCGATCACCACCGCAACGCCCAGGGCGCCGGTGACTTGCTGGACCGCATCAGCGATCTGGCGGCTGAGGTTTTCCTGGATCTGCAGGCGGCGGGCGTACATATCGACGATCCGCGCGACTTTCGACAGCCCCAATACCTTGCCGCTCGGGATATAGGCGACGTGGGCCTTGCCGATGAACGGCAGCAGGTGGTGTTCGCACAACGAGTAGAGCTCGATGTCCTTGACCAGCACCATTTCGCTGTTGTCGGAGCTGAACAAGGCACCGTTGGTGACTTCTTCCAGAGTCTGTTCATAACCGCGGCAGAGGTACTGCATGGCTTTGGCGGCACGCTTCGGCGTGTCGAGCAGGCCCTCGCGGGAGACGTCCTCGCCCAATTGGCCGAGAATCGCGGTGTAATTCTGTTCCAGTGTCACAGGGGCTGATTCCATAAGGGTTTCAGAGGGGTACTTGATTCTGTCTGTACCAGTTGTGTGTCGTGCCAGCTATCTCAAGCTTTCCGAACTCGGCCCGGTCGGGGCTGGAGTTGATCCATCGGAGGTCGGTCGATCGCTCTATTTGAACGTTATGACCAGACGGAACGGCAATAAATGCGGGGTCCATCCCCGCGATTGGGCACATGGTAGCGTATGTGTGACGGCAGTTGTATGGCTGGCGCCCGCGAATCGCCATTTCATGAATCCGGTTATCGGGCGTAAAAAGACCGGGCTTCGCGATCGTTAATGGTTGATCAGTCGAAGTGAGACTTGCCCGCGGACAAGCCGGACCACAGATGATCGATGTCCCTGAATCCCCAGCGGGCAGGGCATTCGCGGCTGATGATGCGGTCTGGCGGTAGCGCCATGGCCAGGTTCACCACACACAGAGGGATAGTCTGCTCGGTAATGGCGGAGTAAAAAACCATGACCTTGGGCGTCAAGAGGGATTTTTCATGTTGCTCACAGACGACCCCTATGCGCCCGCTCTCAAGGCGTACCAGCGCACCTACCGGATAGATGCCTACGCATTTGACAAATGCCTGGAATATTTTTTCGTCGAAATGCCCTTTCCATGCCGCCATGCGGTGGATGGCTTCTGCCGGTCCCCAGGCACTTTTATAGGGGCGATCTGATGTCACCGCATCGTAGACATCACAGATAGCGCCCATTCGTGCAAACAGGGTTATTTGCGAGCCAGACAACTTGTGGGGATATCCGCTGCCGTCAAACTTCTCATGATGGTGCAGGCACACATCCAGCACGCGGGCGCTGAACAGTGGATTTCCGTGCAGCATATGCGCACCTGCCTCAGGGTGGCCGCGCATGGTTTCAAATTCGTCATCGCAGAGCTTGCCCGGTTTGTTGAGAATGGCGACCGGTATGGCGGCCTTGCCGACATCGTGCATAAGACCGGCAACGCCGGCGTCCTGAATCAATTGCGGGGGTAACTTCATGCCTCGAGCGAGCGCAATCATCAGTGCACAAACGGCAACGGAATGCATGTAGGTATATTCATCCGAAGCCTTCAATCGCGCCAGGCTGATAAAAGCATCGGGGTGACGCTGGAGTGATTCGGAAATCCGGGTGACCAGTTCAGTCACTTGTCCGGTTTCGATCACTCGCCCCATACGCAAGTCGGCGAACATTCTTTTTATAGCCGCTTTGGACTGCATGCACAGTGTGACGGCGTGTGAAATCTCCTCTGCCATGGTGGCGACAGTCGTTGCCTGTGAGTCGGGTATCGAGACCGGCTGAGTATTAACTGCACACGTGTCCATATCGATTCCCCTGCGAATATTTATCCAGAGTTCTATAACTTCGGCATCGTAAATACGTTGCAGGTCTTGCTCGCTTTGCAGCAAGAAGCCATTTTTCCAAAGTGAATGATGGATGCCCGAGCCACAAAACTCATGGATGTACATGCCCAAACGCAATTCAGATATCGCGATTTGTTTCAGCATGATAATCACCGCTTCTTATTAAGCTGATTCTACAGATCAGAATCGCCGGTCCCTGCGCGCTTTATACTGAAAACCGAGCCACCAGTTTGTTCAGGTCCACCGCAAGTTTCGACAACTCGTGACTGGCTTCGGACGTTTGATGCGCGGCCGTAGAACTTTGCACCGAGAGGTCGCGAATACTTACCAGGTTTTCGTCTACGGACCTGGCAACTTGAGCCTGTTGCTCCGATGCAGTCGCAATCATTAGGTTGCGTTCGTTTATATCGGAAATAGCGGCGGTTATTTGCTGAATGGCGACGCCTGCCTCGTGAGCGATCAATAAGGTGGACGCTGCCTCTTCACTGCTCTGTTTCATTGACCGAACGGCTTTCGACGAGCCTTTCTGGATGTCCTGAATCATCTGCTCGATTTCCTGGGTCGATTGCTGGGTACGCTGTGCCAGCGCCCGGACTTCATCGGCGACCACGGCGAATCCCCGGCCCTGTTCGCCTGCGCGTGCCGCCTCGATGGCAGCATTCAGAGCCAGCAGGTTGGTTTGGTCGGCAATCGAATGAATCACGTCCAGGACAGTGGCGATGCTTTGCGCCTGGTTGGCCAACCCCTCGACCTCAATGCCGGTTTGCCCCACGGTAGCGCTGAGTTTTTCAAGCGAGGCAATGGCCTGGCCGACGCGCTCTTTACCGGTCTGGGCGGAATGTTCGGATGCTTGTGTGGATTGAGATGCCGACACGGCATTGCGCGCAACCTCCTCGACGGCGGCGGTCATCTCGTTGACGGCAGTGGCTGCCTGTTCGGTTTCCATGGTCTGGCGCTGAATGCCGTTGTTGGATTCCTTGGTGATCGCACTCATCTCTTCAGCCGCCGAAGCGAGCTGCCCTGATGAACTGGAAATATGTTTGATCGTGTCTTTCAGGCTCGCGAGCATGGTCGATGTTGCGTTTTGCAGATCGGTAATCTCGTCCGCACCGTTGACTTCTACCTGGGTGCGCAAGTCGCCTTCTGCAATTTTGCGCGTCACCCCCAAGAGGGCCAGGACAGGCTGGGTGATACTTCTGGTGAAAACAATGGCCACGAATACCGTGATCAAGAGGGCGACGATACTCAGGGCAATGGAGATCTGGATGCCGCTATTGAAACTGGCTTCCGCGACTTTGCCTGATTCGGTAGCACCGGCCTCGTTGAGCGCAATCAACTCTTCGATCGTTGACTGGAGTACGACGGCTTGAGGCTTGGTTTTTTCGACGATGAAAAGCGCCAGTTCCTGAGTTGTTTTGGTCTTGCTCAGGGCAAGGAGTTCTTCCACCCTTTCCTGATAGTCCGTAACGTTAACTGCGACACGTTCGTAGATTGATTTCTCTTCCTGACTGGATATCAGTGGTAAATAGGCTTTGGTTGCATCTTTCAGTGAGTTCTTGAATCGATCAATTTGATTAAGCGATTCTGCACTTTGTGGCTGAGTGTCCATGACAAACCGCCTGACATCCAGGCGGTAGAGTGAAGCCGCTACTTCAATTCTGCTGGCTTGCTTGATACTGGGCAGCCTTTTGTTCCGCAGGTCCGAGGCTGATGTGTGCAGGTCATTAAGTTTGTATGAAACCGTAATGCTCAGGGCTATGAGAAGCAGGCAAATAACGCCAAAGCTCAATTTGGCCCGGGTTGCGATAGTAATATTTCTTGTTTTCATATCTGCCTCGGCCGGAGAACATCATTTTTATTAGAATAGGTTGCGTGCCGCTACTTTGATATCACAGTAGCTTCGCAAATGTGAAAAGAACATAAACTAATTTAAAATATAAATGTTTCGGGTGTCATGATTGTCCGGGCAGGGTGTAACCGTATGAAATATATGATTAATGTATTTTCGGGTTTTTAATATAAATCTAAAAATAAATGAGGGTGGACTAATGGGCGGCGGGTCGATAACTTGTGAAGCTTGCTAATTGATTTAGCAAGTTGGTGGGGGTGTTTGCAACTTTAGTCTAGTGCATTAGTTTTAAATGAGAGCCGGTCTTATAAATAAATGCCGGTTTTATATTTTTATATCAGTGGCGCGGACTGGTATTTTTGCGCAGTGAACACGGGGCTATAAGCTTTAGCCCCCCGCCTTCAGTCGTCGCGACCTTCCATCATGGTGCGTTTGAGCATCACATAAACCGCTCCGGCGCCGCCGTGTTTCGGTTGGCAGGAGGTAAAACCGAGCACCTGTGAATGTTGGCGTAGCCAGGTGTTGACGTGACTTTTGATCATCGGCCGCTTGCCGTCCAGGCGTACTGCCTTGCCGTGAGTGACGCGCACGCAGCGGATTTCGAATTTGGTCGCTTCGGCGAGAAATGCCCAAAGGGTTTCCCGAGCCTTTTCCACGTTCATGCCGTGCAGGTCGAGGCTGCCTTCGAACGGGATCTGGCCAATCTTGAGTTTGCGGATCTGGCTTTCCTGAACCCCGTCGCGGGCCCACATCAATTCGTCTTCCGGGCCGACATCGATCACAAACTGATCGGACAAGCCGTCAACGGTGGTGGCATCGGTGCGCACGGTGGCGGCTTGACGCAGCTTGGCGATCTGCGCGCGGTCAGCCTTGGGTTTGCCGGTTTCGGCGCGATCGTGCTTGATCGGCTTGACGCCTTGGATCGCACTTTTGAACAGGGAAAAATCGTCGTCTTGCATGTCAGCCTCCGCGAAGGGCGGCCAGTTTACCCAAGTCGCGACGCTATCCATAACAATTGGCGCCCGGCGCAACGCCGGGCCCTGGATTCAGTCGTGTTTTTTCATCAAATGCGGGGCCATGTTCAGCGCTTGCGATTGACGCGAACGGCGACGGCAGCGACGCCACAGCCACACACCGATGTACAGAACGAACAGGCCAATCACCAGAATCACTGCCGAACCCACCTTGTTGGTATTCAGCTCGCCCATGGCGGGCGCGTGGCCGAGCAGGCTGCCGACGCCGGCCAGCGTCATCAATACGCCGAGCATCGCCAGCAGGGCGGCAATGGCTGCGCCGATTCGAAAACGCCAGTTGCTTTGGCCTTTGGGCCGCAAGCGGCGTGCATCAAAACCATCGGATAACTTCATTCCGACCTTCCTCAATGGGTATCGGCCCTTCGACCGGGAGTTGACCGGGATGTTCCTGAGGCTAAGGCAATTGCAGCAAATGATAGGCTTTTGCGGATGAGCGGCGGCATCAACCGCTCATCTGAAGTCGATCAGATCAGATCGTGGGTCAGGGCGAGGGTAGCGAAGTTGTCCGCCATGATCGCCATTTCGGTCTGCTGAACGTGCTCGGCGCTGAGCACTCCGCCCTTGTAAGGCAGGTCGCGGGTCGCACAGGCATCTTCCACCAGGGTGCAACGAAAGCCCAGGTTCTTCGCGGCGCGCACGGTGGTGCTGACGCTGGAGTGACTCATGAAACCGCAGACGATCAGGTCCAGGGAGCCGAGTTCCTGCAAGCGATCGTACAGCGTGGTGCCGTGGAACGCGCTGGGCAGCAGCTTGCCGATAATGGTTTCGTCGCCCTGTGGCTCCAGGCCCGGGATGAACTCCCCGCGCTCGCCCTGTGGATCGAACAGCCCGCCGACGGTGCCGAGGTGACGCACATGCACAATCGGCCGACCGGCTGCACGGGCAGCGGCCACCACTTGCTTGATGTTCGCGACGGCGGCATCCATGCCACTCAGGGCCAGCGGGCCGCTGAGGTATTCTTTCTGGGCATCGATGATGACCACGGTCGCATGGCTCAGATTGGCCGCCGCGTAACCGCGACCGCTGAGTTGAAACATCGTTTTTGGAACGGACATTCTGGGGCTCCTTGGAGTGGGGCTTTTGCGACATTGTCCTCTGGCTGAGCGGTTCTGTGAATCGCTACCATCGCAGGCACCGTCGTTGTTGGCTTGCAGCCTTGTCAAGATGCTCATTCTGTTCAATAGCCAGACAGAAAAATGGATAAGTCCTACATCTGATCCGGTGTTTTTCCTGCGTCGTCGTGGCGCGTTTTGGCTGTTAGAATTGCCAGTCGTTTTTTCTGCCCGTCGTTTTATTTGGAGTCGCCGCTGTGATCACTTCCCGCCTTCGTACCCTGCGTGACCATATCCGTTGGGCCGTCAGCCGTTTCCATGGGGAGGATCTGTTTTTCGGCCATGGGACCGACAATGCCTGGGATGAAGCCCGTCAACTGGTGTTGGGTGCACTGCATTTGCCGTGGGAAATTGCCGACAGCTATCTGGACTGCAATCTGGAAGAGGATGAGCTGGTCAATCTGCAACGCCTGCTCAAGCGGCGCATCGAGGAACGCATTCCTACCGCTTACCTGTTGGGCGAGGCGTGGTTCTGCGGCATGTCGTTCATTGTCGACGAGCGCGTGCTGATCCCGCGTTCGCCGATTGGCGAGTTGATCGAAAAGCGCTTTGCGCCGTGGCTGGGCAACGATCCTGCGCGGATTCTTGACCTGTGCACCGGTTCCGGCTGCATCGGCATCGCCTGTGCCTATGAGTTCCAGAACGCCGAAGTGGTGCTGGCCGATCTGTCGTTCGAAGCGCTGGAAGTGGCCAACCAGAACATCGAGCGCCACGGCGTCGATGAGCGGGTGTACACGGTTCAGGGCGATGGCTTTGACGGCTTGCCGGGTCAACGTTTCGACTTGATCGTGTCGAACCCGCCCTACGTCGATGCAGAAGATTTCGCCGACATGCCGGACGAATACCAGCACGAACCGGAACTGGGCCTGGCCTGCGGTGACGATGGTTTGAACCTGGTGCGCCGGATGCTCGCCGAAGCGGCGAATCACCTGACCGAGAAGGGTTTGCTGATTGTCGAAGTGGGCAACAGCCAGGTTCACGTTGAGTCGCTGTACCCGGAAGTCGACTTCGCCTGGCTCGATTTCGAGCGCGGTGGGCATGGGGTGTTCATGTTGACGGCGGAACAGTGCCGCGATCATCAGGCGCTGTTCGCTTCCCGCGTCTGACCGCGATCTATGTGGCGAGGGGGCTTGCCCCCGTTGGGTCGCGAAGCGGCCCCAGCATTGCAGAGTTAAACCGCATGCAACGGGTTTACGACTGCTGCGCAGCCGAACGGGGGCAAGCCCCCTCGCCACAAATTGCGGTTACCGGTGTGTAGCAATCCAGATCAACAACCCCGCCTGAAACACCGCAAACGCCACCAGACACGTAATCGTAAAGCGCAGCCCAGCGTCTTCACGCTTGTACTTGCTGACCTTTTCTTCGTGCTTCTTGAGCTTCACTTCCTGCTCGGCCAGGTTCTGCTCGGCCTGCTGCAACATCTGCGCGGCTTCGAGAATTTCCACCTGTTGCAGTTTTTCGCGATTCCAGTCCGCCAACAGGTCGCCGACCTGCACCTCTTTGACGCTGCCCTTCAAATGCTGGGCGTCGGCGTACACCACATCAAAACCATGCATGCGCAAAAAGTGATCGCGACGCAGGCGTGTGTCTTCGTTCAGCGCATCCTTGTTGTTCAGGTCGCTGCCGTCGACGGTGTACGCGGGCCAGCGCTTTTTCGCCCAGGTAATACCTTGAGCGGCCAGGAAGCGCCCAATGCCACGGTTCATCGGTTCAATCTGCAAACCGCTGGCTGGGCCGAAATGCACGCGTCGGGTTTCGTGATCGACCCAGACGTCCAGATGATTCTGTTCCTTGCGCACCCGCTGGCCGGGCAGCGAAATGGTCATGCGCATCAGGCTGCGTTGCTTGTCGTTGCGCTCGGCGTAACCGAACTCGACAAAGCGCAATGGCCGTCCGCCGGTGTTGCGGTCGGTCTGCAGCGGCGCCAGACGGAGCATCTTGTGGTGCTCGACGTGGACGTCCGCCCACGGCAGCTCGACCGCTGGCGGTGTGTCTTTTTCAGCGGTGGTGTCGGGTGAAGTCGGGGTATCAGTCATAACGGCGAGGTCCTGTCCAAGCGCTGCTTGCCGCCAGTCATAGCGCTGGCGACAAAGGCTTATCGGCCGTTTTTTTCAAGACTGGAGGGCAAACAGCGCTTAAACAGCGCTTAACTGGAGCGAAGTCCGTCAATAAACCCGAGGATCCGCGTGCCAAGTTCGGCGGCCAGCGGCAAATTCGGATCTTTGTAAGAGGCCAATTGCCGCTTCACATCGTTGGGCACGATGCGCATAACGTGGTTCATGCCTTCGATCACCGCCAGTTCGGCGTCGGGTTTGGCGGCTTTCAGCAGCTTGGCGTCGCCGACGCCGACCTGGATATCGCTGGTGCCCTGGATGATCAGCGCCGGCATCTTCAATTTGGCGAAAGCGGCCGCCGGATCCTGGCGGAACAGCGAAATCAGGTACGGCTGCACGCTCGGGCGGAAAATCACCTGCAACTGCGGCGGCACGTTGTCATCGGTGTGGCCGGCCTTGAGGCTGTCGAGCAGTTCATTGCTGCGCAGCATCAACGGCGGTGGCAGGCGATTGCTCAGTTGCTGGCGCAGCACTTGATCGACCGGCCGGGCGCTGCCGGACATGGAAATCACCGCCGCTGCATCGACACTCGGCGCCGCCAGCGTGGCAATCAGCGCGCCTTCACTGTGGCCCAGCAGAATCAGTTTGCCGAAACGCGGATCGGCCTTGAGTTTCTGGCTCCAGGCTTCGGCGTCGGCGACGTAGGCTTCCACCGACAGATTGCGCTCGTCCGGGGTCGCCGCCAGGCTCGCCGCCACGCCGCGCTTGTCGTAGCGCACGCTGGCGATGTTGTGTTTGGCCAACACCCAGGCCAGGCGCTTGAGGCTGTCGTTGCGTCCGCCGTCGGGGTTGTTTCCGTCGCGATCCGTAGGACCGGAGCCGGAAATGATCAGGACAACCGGCACTGGCGCGTCGGATTTGGGCAGCAACAAGGAGCCGAAAAGTTCTCCGGTGCCGGTATCCAAACTGATCGGTCGTTGTAGGACAGTTGCCTGAACGAAGCCGGTAAACAGGGTAAGGCTCAAGGCTAGAACTCGCAGCATCATCACGCCATCATCAATAAGGTGCCGGTTGGACTCGCGGGCACCCATAAGGTTCGAGGATGAACTACTTGGATAGCCTGCGTATACTGGCGCGCATTACGTATTCAGGTTCGATTTCACGGAGCGTCCCGCATGTCCGGCAATACCTACGGCAAGCTGTTCACTGTCACCACCGCTGGCGAAAGCCATGGTCCGGCGTTGGTCGCCATTGTCGACGGCTGCCCGCCGGGTCTGGAGATTTCCCTGGAGGATCTGCAGCGTGACCTTGACCGCCGCAAGCCCGGCACCAGCCGCCACACCACCCAGCGCCAGGAAGCCGACGAAGTCGAAATCCTCAGCGGCGTGTTCGAAGGCCGCACCACCGGTTGCGCCATTGGCCTGTTGATCCGCAACACCGACCAGAAGTCCAAAGACTACTCGGCGATCAAGGATCTGTTCCGTCCGGCGCACGCCGACTACACCTACCACCACAAATACGGCGAGCGCGATTACCGCGGCGGCGGTCGCAGCTCGGCGCGGGAAACCGCGATGCGCGTGGCGGCGGGTGCGATTGCCAAGAAGTATCTGGCCAGCCAGGGCATCGTCATTCGTGGCTACATGAGCCAGCTCGGCCCGATTGAAATCCCGTTCAAGACCTGGGACTCGGTGGAAGAAAACGCATTCTTCAGCCCCGACCCGGACAAGGTGCCGGAACTGGAAGCCTATATGGACCAGTTGCGTCGTGACCAGGATTCGGTCGGCGCGAAAATCACCGTGGTCGCTGAAGGCGTGATGCCGGGCCTCGGCGAGCCGATCTTCGACCGTCTCGACGCCGAACTGGCCCACGCGCTGATGAGCATCAACGCGGTGAAAGGCGTGGAAATCGGCGCCGGTTTCGCCAGCGTCGCCCAGCGCGGCACCGAACACCGCGATGAAATGACCCCGGAAGGTTTCCTCAGCAACAATGCCGGCGGCATTCTTGGCGGGATCTCGTCGGGTCAGCCGATCGTCGCGCATCTGGCGTTGAAGCCGACATCGAGCATCACCACGCCGGGCCGTTCCATCGACATCCATGGCAACCCGGTGGATGTGATCACCAAGGGTCGTCATGACCCATGCGTCGGCATCCGTGCCACGCCGATTGCCGAGGCGATGATGGCTATCGTTTTGATGGATCACCTGCTGCGTCACCGTGGGCAGAACGCCGATGTGCGCGTGAGCACTCCGGTGTTGGGTCAGCTTTAATGGCTGACTTTAAAGCCGCCGGGGTCTGACGACGTTGGCGGCGCTCCCGTACTGGCGGCTTTCCAGTTTTTATCTGTTTTATTTCGCCTTGCTCGGATCGACAGCGCCATTCCTGGCGCTGTACTTCGATCACCTGGGCTTTTCCAGCGCGCGCATCGGCGAACTGGTGGCGATCCCGATGCTGATGCGCTGCGTGGCGCCGAACATCTGGGGCTGGCTCGGCGACTACACCGGCCGGCGCCTCGCGATCGTGCGCTTTGGCGCGGTCTGCACGCTGCTGACGTTCTCGCTGATCTTCGTCAGCAAAACCTACGCCTGGCTGGCGATGGTCATGGCCCTGCATGCATTCTTCTGGCACGCGGTGCTGCCGCAGTTCGAAGTCATCACGTTGGCGCACCTGAAGGGCCAGACCTCCCGTTACAGCCAGATCCGTTTGTGGGGTTCCATCGGCTTCATCATTACCGTGGTCGCGCTCGGGCGGGTCTTCGAATGGCTGAGCCTGGACGTCTATCCCGTCGCGCTGGTGTTGATCATGGCCGGGATTGTCGTCAGCAGCCTGTGGGTGCCGAACGCGCAACCGGTGCAGAGCGAACGAGTGACCGGGGAGGGCTTCCTCAAGCAACTGCGCAGCCCCGGCGTGTTGGCGTTTTACGGTTGTGTGGCGCTGATGCAGATGAGTCATGGCCCGTATTACACCTTCCTGACCTTGCACCTTGAACGTCTCGGTTACAGCCGTGGCGTGATCGGCATGCTCTGGGCCGTGGGTGTGGTGGCTGAAGTCCTGATGTTCCTGGCCATGAGCCGGATCCTTGCACGCTTCTCGGTACGCCGGGTGTTGCTGGCGAGTTTTCTGCTGGCGGCCCTGCGCTGGTTGCTGCTAGGTTCATTCGCTGAATTTTTGTCGGTGCTGTTGTTTGCGCAGGTATTGCACGCGGCCACTTTCGGCAGCTTTCACGCGGCTGCCATCCAGTTCGTGCAACGTAGTTTCGGCGCGCGCCAGCAAGGTCAGGGCCAGGCGTTGTACGCGGCACTCGCCGGCACCGGCGGCGCACTCGGCGCGTTGTATTCCGGCTACAGCTGGAATGCACTGGGCGCCACATTGACCTTTAGTATCGCCAGCCTCGCGGCCTTCGCGGCTGCCGTTATCATTGCCACACGTATGCAAGAGGACCGGCCATGAGCCTTACCCGAGAACACCTCGCCCAGGAAATCATCGACGCCGGGCGTTTTTTGTATGGTCGCGGCTGGTCGCCGGCCACCAGCAGCAACTATTCGACGCGCCTGTCGCCGACCGAAGCGCTGCTGACGGTCTCTGGCAAGCACAAAGGCCAGCTGGGCCTCGACGATGTGCTGGCCACCGACCTGTCGGGCAACAGCCTGGAGCCGGGCAAAAAGCCGTCCGCCGAAACCCTGCTGCACACCCAGCTGTATAGCTGGCGCCCGGAGATCGGCGCGGTGTTGCACACTCATTCGGTGAACGCCACGGTGCTGTCGCGCCTGACCCCGCAAGACTTCATCGAGTTCGAAGACTACGAACTGCAAAAAGCCTTCAGTGGCGTATCCACCCACGAGTCCCGCGTGCGGGTGCCGATTTTCGACAATGACCAGGACATTGCGCGCCTGGCCGCCAAGGTGCAGCCTTGGCTGGACGCCCATCCCGATTGTGTCGGCTACCTGATTCGCGGCCACGGCCTCTACACCTGGGGCGCGCGCATGAGCGACGCGCTACGCCAGATCGAGGCCTTTGAATTTTTGTTCGAGTGCGAGTTGAAGACCCGCAGCGTCATGAACCGCCAAGGCTGACTTCACCAGAAGTAGCCCATTTGCCTGATGAAGCGCCTGGCCTGACCGGTCTGAAAGAACCGGAAGGCGCGGCCGATACCGAGGAATTGCCCCATGAGCAGCCTGTCCGTTTATCACATCTCAAGCCCGGAAATCCCGAACAAGGTCTTGACCCATTTCGAAGACATCGCCTCGACCTTGGCCGAACAGGGTGTGCGCTTCGACCGCTGGCAAGCCACCGCGAAAATCCAGCCCGGCGCCAGCCAGGAAGAAGTGATTGCCGCTTACCAGGAACAAATCGACAAGCTGATGACCGAGCGTGGCTACGTCACCGTCGATGTCATCAGCCTGAACAGCGATCATCCGCAAAAAGCCGAACTGCGCGCCAAGTTCCTCGATGAGCATCGGCATGGCGAAGACGAAGTACGATTTTTCGTCGCCGGCCGTGGGTTGTTTACCCTGCACATCGACGATTACGTCTACGCCGTGCTCTGCGAGAAAAACGACCTGATCTCGGTCCCGGCCGGCACGCCGCACTGGTTCGACATGGGCGAGCATCCGCATTTCGTCGCGATCCGCCTGTTCAACAACCCGGAAGGCTGGGTCGCCAAGTTCACCGGCGAAGACATCGCCAGCCGCTTCCCGCGCCTGGAGGACTGAGCCGATGCCGATCAAAGCGATTCTCACCGACATCGAAGGCACCACCAGCGCGGTGAGTTTTGTGTTCGACGTGTTGTTCCCGTATGCGGCCAAACACCTGCCGGATTTTGTACGCCAGCACGCCGCACGGTCGGACGTTGCCGAGCAGCTGGACGTCGTGCGCCGGGACAGCAATGAACCCGAGGCCAATGTCGAGCGGGTGATCGAAATCCTGCTGGGCTGGATCGCCGAAGACCGCAAAGCCACGCCGCTCAAGGCGTTGCAAGGCATGGTCTGGGAGCAGGGCTATCAGGCGGGGCAGTTGAAAGGCCACGTTTATCCCGACGCCGTCGAAGCGCTCAAGCGCTGGCATCAGGACGGCTATCAACTGTTTGTGTATTCCTCGGGCTCGATCCAGGCGCAGAAACTGATCTTCGGCTGCTCGGAGGCGGGGGATCTGTCGTCGCTGTTCAGCGGTTACTTCGACACGACCTCGGGGCCGAAGCGTGAGGCGCAGTCTTACGAACGCATTACTCAGGCGATTGGGTTCGAGGCTTCAAAGATTCTGTTCCTGTCCGACATCGTCGAAGAGCTGGATGCGGCGCGCACGGCGGGCATGGCGACTTGCGGGTTGGCGCGAGAGGGTGGTGAGTTGGCGGGGCATGTGACGGTCGACAGCTTTGCGCGGATTGACCCCGCCACCCTGTAACCCGCATAACCCACATAACCGGCGTAACCCGCATAACCCACATAACCTGTAGGAGCGAAGCTTGCTCGCGAAGGCGTCGGGTCAGTAAACGTTAATGTCGCCTGGTACACCGCCTTCGCGAGCAAGCTTCGCTCCTACAGGGATTGTGTGGTTTCAGGAATTTGTGTGAGTCCAGAAACAACTCAGGCCGTGAAGCGAAAGCTCTCACGGCCTGTGTGTTTACAGCGTCTGACGATTTACGCCGAATGATAAGTCGGCAGTGCAAACCGTTGCTGGCTTTGCAGCATCGAGATCTGCGGCAATTCACTGGCTTGTTCAGCCAGGTCACGGCGGATCGCGCTGATCACCCACGACAGTTGGTCGCCAGCATGCAATTGCTGGTAGGAAATCGAACGCTTGAAGACTTTGCCTTCGGTGCTGCGCAGTGTCAGCAGGATGCCGCCGTCAGGTCGTGCCTGGGTGGTCACATCGAAGTTGGAGAACAGCGAGGTAAATTTTTCTTGGATCAGGCTCATGTCTATCAGCTCCGTTAGCGCTTAATTAGCAAGCATGGAGAGGTAGTTGCAGCGATTGTGCCAGCACCTGAATTTTTAAAAGTCGTTGTAAATCAATAAGTTATTTATATGTCGATTTTTTACTTTCGTGCAAACTGCATGAATGGCCATCGTGCATCCTGCATTTTGCGTGGTCGCGCGCAATTCGATGGAACGAATCACACGGCCAGGGTTCGCGTTTTCACAGGTATCCACTGCGGATACAAAACATTGCAAAAACCGCGTGTACAGCTCCAGAACCGCTGACGTATTTTCGGGCTCAATCAACGCCGCCCGACAATAAGAAAATCAACGGGAGCCACCATGAGCGACACGATTACCTGGGGCATGATGCTCCGCAAATTGCCGACCATTGCCAAAGCCATTCCCCGGGTGGTGAAGGGCATGAAGGTCGCCAACGTCAAGGACCCGACCCAACCGTGTGGCCTCGGCTGGAGCTTCGAGCAGGCGACCCTGCGCAATCCCGATGGCTTTGCCTTGCTGCAAGATGAGATGCTGCTGACTTATACACAGGTCAATCAGTGGGCCAATCGCATCGCCCATCACCTGATCAGCCAAGGCATCGGCAAGGGCGATGTGGTGGCGGTGTTCATCGAGAATCGCCCCGAATTACTGGTCACTATCCTCGCGGTGGCCAAGGTCGGTGCGATCAGCGCCTTGCTCAATACCTCGCAAACCCGCGACACCCTGGCCCACAGCCTGAATCTGGTGGCGCCGGTGGCGATCATTGTCGGCGAAGAGCTGGTGCCGGCGTTTTCGGCGGTTCGCGAGCGGGTATCCATCCCGGCGGCGCGCACCTGGTTCGTGGCTGATCGCGATACCTTCAGCTATCCGGGCATTTCGCCCGATCGTTTCGTCAACCTGATGATGGCCTGCGCCGACGCCCCCGACGACAACCCGGCCAGCAGCCAGCAGGTGTTTTTCGACGACACCTGCTTCTATATCTACACCTCCGGCACCACCGGGTTGCCCAAGGCCGGCGTGTTCAAACATGGGCGCTGGATGCGCAGCGCTGCCAGTTTCGGCATGATCGCCCTGGATATGCAGCCGCAAGACGTCGTCTATTGCACCTTGCCGCTCTACCACGCCACCGGGCTTTGCGTGTGCTGGGGCTCGGCCATCAGCGGCGCCTCGGGGTTCGCCATCCGCCGTAAATTCAGCGCCAGTCAATTCTGGAACGACGTGCGCAAGTACCAGGCGACCACCCTCGGTTATGTCGGCGAACTGTGCCGCTATCTGGTCGATCAACCGGTCAGAGCCGACGACGACAAACACGGCGTGACCAAGATGATCGGCAACGGCTTGCGTCCCGGCGCCTGGCGCGAGTTCAAGACGCGCTTCGGGGTGAGTCACATCTGCGAGCTGTACGCGGCCAGCGACGGCAATATCGGGTTCACCAATATCCTCAACTTCGACAACACCATCGGTTTCTCCCTGATGTCCTGGGAACTGGTGGCGTATGACCACGACAGCGGCGCGCCGATACGCAACGCCAAGGGTTTGATGAGCAAAGTCGCCAAGGGCGGGCAGGGCTTGTTGCTGGCGAAAATCGACGACAAGGCGCCGCTGGACGGCTACACCGATCCGCAGAAAACCGCGAAAGTCGTGCTCCACGACGTGTTCGCCAAGGGCGACTGCTACTTCAATACCGGTGACCTGCTGCGCAATATCGGTTTCGGTCATGCGCAGTTTGTTGATCGCTTGGGCGACACCTATCGCTGGAAGGGCGAGAACGTCTCGACCACCGAGGTCGAGAACATCCTGTTGAAGCACCCGAATATTTGCGAGGCAGTGGCTTACGGCGTGGAAATCCGCAACACCAATGGCCGCGCCGGGATGGCAGCGATTACGCCTGCCGAGTCCCTGGCGACCCTGGATTTCAGCGAATTGCTGAGTTTTGCCCGCCAGCAAATGCCAGCCTACGCGGTGCCTTTATTCCTGCGGGTGAAGGTGAAAATGGAGACCACCGGGACCTTCAAATACCAGAAGACCCGACTCAAGGACGAAGCTTTCGACCCCGGCAAGACCGGCGATGACCCGATCTACGCCTGGCTGCCGGGCTCCCAGACCTACGTGCAAGTCACCGGGCAAGTACTGGCGGATATTCACGCGGGCAAGTACCGCTATTGAATCTGGCTATGGCGGGTCATGAGAAAAAAGGAGTGACAGGCGCAGGAGCGCTCGGGAAACTGTCGGCTTTCCGATTGACCGAATAGAGAGTTCCTCATGTCAGACCAAAGCCGCCAGATGACGCCCGAAGAAGCTGCCGAATTTGCCGAGCAGGTGTTTAACAAAGCGCGCGAAGGCGATGCCGCCATGATGGCTGCACTGCTGAGCAAAGGCCTGCCGCCGAACCTGCGCAACCACAAGGGCGACACCTTGCTGATGCTCGCCGCGTACCACGGCCACGTGGAAACCGTGAAAGTGCTGCTGGAACACAAGGCCGATCCGGAAATCCGCAATGACAACGGTCAGAGCCCGATTGCCGGCGCCGCGTTCAAGGGCGACCTGGCGGTGGTCAAGGCGTTGGTAGACGGCGGGGCGCAAGTGGAAGGTTCGTCGTTCGACGGTCGCACCGCCCTGATGATGGCGGCGATGTTCAACCGCGTCGAAATCGTCGACTACCTGATCAGCAAAGGCGCCGACCCGAAAGCCAAAGACGCCAATGGCGTGACCGCGCTGGACGCGGCGAAGACCATGGGCGCGGTGGATACCACTGCGCAGCTTGAGAAACTGCTCGGCTGATCCGACGTGTTCCCCCGTGGCTGCGGGGCTCTTGTGGCGAGGGGGCTTGCCCCCGCTCGGCTGCGTAGCAGTCGTAAACCCGGCGAATACGGTTTACCTGAAAGATCGCATTGTCTGATTTCAGGGCCGCTTCGCACCCCAACGGGGGCAAGCCCCCTCGCCACAGGTTTTGTGGTGCATCAAGGCAAGCCCCGTCACCACAGGTCCGCATTTCAACCGGAATGCGCTATCCTTCGCGCCCTAAAATTTCCCTCGCTACAGGATCCATCCCCATGAAAGCCGCACTCGTCGAACTCATCAGCAAAATCAGCTCCGGGTGCATGGGCGATGACGAAATCCTGAAGATCGCTGACGAAGCGGCCCAGGCCTACGCCGATCCGCAGGCTTTTCTGACAGCCAATCCGGACATCAACTACGACGACACCTTCCCGATGCCGTTGGGCGAATGGGTCGTGGTGGGCAGCCTGCCGGAAACCGTGCTGTTCCAGGCCGACACCTACGTGGACCTGTTCGCGCAAATCGTTGCCTCGTTCGGCCCCGGCGTCGACTTCAACATCAAGCCCAAGCAACTGGCGAAGACCGAAGCCCTGACCGCGCTCAACCGCATCCAGGTGCAGATGGGCAGCATGAACAAGGACAACGGCGGTTACACGCTGATGAACTTCAGCCAGTTGCTCGACGATGAACTGCAAGTAGTGCTGGTCTACGGTAACGACGTACCGCGTGTGCTCGAACTGTGCGCACAGGTCGGCATCGCCGCCGCGCCTTCCCTGGAAGCCCTGAAAGTGGCGATCCACGTTTAATGGAATAAAACGGAACCCTTGCAAGGGCCGACTATCCTAAGACTGCATGCCACTATCTTGGGAGCGACACCATGGGTTCCACGTTCAACGGTCTGGTTGGCCTGATCATTCTTGCCCTGGACATCTGGGCCATCATCAACGTGCTGAAAAGTGGCGCCGAAACCGGGATGAAAATCATCTGGGTGCTGCTGATCCTGCTGCTGCCGGTACTGGGCCTGATCATCTGGGCCATCGCCGGGCCACGGGGTAACGTGCGCATCTGAAAGGCAACACGGTCCCCTGTAGGAGCGAGGCTTGCCCGCGAAGGCGTCAGCACATTCAACATCCACGTTGACTGACACGCCGCCTTCGCGGGCAAGCCTCGCTCCTACAAAGGCCTGTGCGTCAGAAGGTTCGACCTGTCATGTTCCGCAACGTAGAATGCGCGCCTTTCCCGGGCAATCGAGCCTTTCGATTGGCCATCATGGGCGGGTAACCGTCCGTTGCCGCCGCATTCATCGGAGCACTTCCCATGAGCACCATCAAGACCAGCGAATACCTGGAAACCCTGTACGAAGGCTACGGCCAGCGTTTTCGCATGGAAAAACTGCTGCACGAAGTGCGCACCGAACACCAGCACCTGGTGATCTTCGAAAACCCGCGCATGGGCCGGGTCATGGCGCTGGACGGTGTGATCCAGACCACCGAAGCCGACGAATTCATCTACCACGAAATGCTCACCCACGTGCCGATCCTCGCCCATGGCTCCGCCAAGCGCGTGCTGATCATCGGCGGTGGCGACGGCGGCATGTTGCGTGAAGTGGCCAAGCACGGCAGCGTCGAGCACATCACCATGGTCGAGATCGACGGCACTGTGGTCGACATGTGCAAAGAGTTCCTGCCGAACCACTCCAAGGGCGCGTACGACGACCCACGGCTGAACCTGGTGATCGACGACGGCATGCGTTTCGTCGCCACCACCACCGAAAAATTCGACGTGATCATTTCCGACTCCACCGACCCGATCGGTCCGGGTGAAGTGCTGTTCTCGGAAAACTTCTACCAGGCTTGCCACCGCTGCCTGAACGAAGGCGGCATCCTGGTGACCCAGAACGGCACGCCGTTCATGCAACTGGGCGAAGTGCAGACCACCGCTGGCCGCCTGCGCAGCCTGTTCCCGGACTGGCACTTCTACCAGGCCGCCGTGCCGACCTACATCGGCGGCGCGATGACCTTCGCCTGGGGCGCGACCAACACCGCGTATCGCAAACTGTCCCGCGAAACCCTGCAACAGCGCTTCGCCGGCAGCGGCATCATCACCCGCTACTACAACCCGGAAATCCACATCGGCGCCTTCGCCATGCCGCAATACGTGCTGAACGCGATCAACAAGCCAAGTAACGATTAAGAACTGTGCATAACCCCCTGCACGCATAACTCCTGTAGGAGCGAAGCTTGCTCGCGAAAGCGGTGTATCAGTCAATACACATGTCGACTGATACGCCGTCTTCGCGAGCAAGCTTCGCTCCTACAGGGGGCGGTGGGTTTTTCATGATTGTGCAGCGCAATTCGTTTGAACGATCAGTCAGGCCAAAAGTCCAGATAGTTGTAAGCCCATTTGCGGGTTTGATCGAGGAGGCACTGATGCAAAAGTGGAAAATCACTTTCGTGGATGATCACGGCGAAACTGTCGATGAAGTCTTTGAGTGCGACGAGTGCCCGGATAACGAGCACGCGGCCAAACTCATCAAGGCCCGGCTCCTTCCCGTCGCTGCCGAACTGGATCTGAACGATCTGGAAGGGCGAACCGCTGACGCCAGCGTAAAAAGTCTCAAGACCCAGAACAGCATTCAAATCCTCGGCATTACTCCTGTCTGAACCTCACCTGTCTCATTCACATCCAGACCTTGGCAGCGGCTCCGACTTGGGGCTACTCTGCAAGCGAGATCAGCGAACGGATCGCTAAGGTCTGGTCTTGTCAGCTACATGCTTAAACCCCGGCGGCAACCTGGTTGCCGTATCGTCTCCACCAATCGGTTGCGGGCGTCGGGAGTACGGAAAGTCTATCCATATGGTTTTAGGAGGACGATTCATGAGCACAGCCTATCAAGAAGACATCAGTACCAGCGTACTGCGCCGCATGAAGGAAGGCGGGTTCGATTTTTCAAGATTCCATCCCATCGAGTTCTACGCGATTTTCCCGGACGAGGAGCGGGCACGCAGGGCGGCAGGTCATTTTTGTGGTGAATCCTTGAATGCCCAGATCAGCGTGCGCGACGACGGCGCGTGGCATCTGGAACTGAGCAAAGTGATGTACGCCACCTACGATGGCATCGGCGACTTTGAGCAGGACTTCGAGGCCGTGGTTGAACCTCTGGGCGGGATCATCGAAGGATGGGGCGTCAAGCAAGAGGTACGAGGGCTACTCGCATAACACTATGAACAGCGACAACATCCAGCAACGGCTGACCTTCGGGTTGGCCGTTTTTGTTTGTCGGATTGGAAGATCAAAAGAACGCAGCCTCGTTTCACTCGACAGCTGCTACAGAGTGAAACGAGGCTGCGATCTTTTAATCCTCAACATTTCAAAAGCCCAAAAAAAAGCCGCCTGAACAGGCGGCCAAAAGGGAAGTTCGAGAGGTTTTGAAACGAATGCGCCGATTATCCGCACCAACTCCCGGGCAGTGAAATCAACTCTGACTATGCTGGTGATAGGCGACAACATTGCTTCGCAATGAAGCGGGGGCGATCAGGTTGGGGCGTTTGCCGCACAGGATTGGTGCGGTGCTTTTGGGGCGATTATCCAACTGATTGAAATCAAAGCGTTTATGCCGATGGCACGGGCCTTGCGAAGCCTAGATGTCCGGGTGACAAGGAGTACGGCATGATCCGCACCTATTTTGATGAGATGTACGATGCCGGCGGCCTGGTCCGCCCGCATTATCGAGAGTTTGCCCGTTGGCTGGCCGAGACGCCTGACGAGCTTCTGGCACAACGGCGACGCGAGGCCGATCTGTTGTTTCATCGTGCCGGCATAACCTTCACGCTCTACGGTGATGAGCAGGGGACAGAGCGCCTGATTCCCTTCGACACCATTCCTCGCAGTATCCCCGCCAGCGAATGGCGGATCGTCGAGCGCGGCTGCATCCAGCGGGTCAAGGCGTTGAACATGTTCCTCGCCGACCTCTATCACGAGCAGCGCATCATCAAGGCCGGCATCATCCCGGCCGAGCAAGTGCTGGCCAACGAGCAATACCAGTTGGCGATGCAAGGCCTGGATTTGCACCGGGATATCTATTCCCACATTTCCGGCGTCGATCTGGTGCGCGATGGCGACGGCACGTACTACGTGCTCGAAGACAACCTGCGTACACCGAGCGGCGTGAGCTACATGCTCGAAGACCGCAAGATGATGATGCGCCTGTTCCCCGAGTTGTTCGCGGCGCAGCGCATTGCTCCCATCGACCACTACCCGAACCTGTTGCTCGACACCCTGAAAAGCTCCAGCCCGATCGATAATCCGAGCGTGGTAGTGCTGACTCCTGGGCGCTTCAACAGCGCGTTTTTCGAACACGCCTTTCTGGCGCGGGAAATGGGTGTGGAACTGGTGGAAGGCGCGGACCTGTTCGTGCGTGACGACAAGGTGTTCATGCGCACCACGGACGGACCGAAAGCCGTCGACGTGATCTATCGTCGTCTCGACGATGCGTTCCTCGATCCACTGGCGTTCAACCCGGATTCGATGCTCGGCGTGCCGGGGCTGCTGTCGTCTTATCGCTCCGGCAACGTGGTGCTGGCGAATGCCATCGGCACCGGGGTGGCGGATGACAAGTCGGTGTATCCGTTCGTGACCGACATGATCCGTTTCTACCTGGATGAAGAACCGATCCTGAAGAACGTGCCGACGTTCCAATGCCGCAACCCTTCAGAACTGTCCCACGTCCTGGCCAATCTTCCCGACCTGGTGGTCAAGGAAACCCAAGGCTCCGGCGGTTACGGAATGCTGGTGGGGCCGGCGGCAACGGCGGCGGAAATCGAGTCGTTCCGCGCACGGATCAAAGCCAAGCCCCACGCGTACATCGCGCAACCGACGTTGTCCCTGTCGACCTGTCCGACCTTTGTCGAAAACGGCATCGCGCCACGCCACATCGACCTGCGTCCGTTTGTATTGTCTGGCCGCGAAACCCGGGTCGTACCCGGCGGTTTGACCCGTGTTGCCCTGCGTGAAGGCTCCCTGGTGGTGAATTCCTCCCAGGGCGGCGGAACCAAGGACACCTGGGTGGTCGAGGATTGAAGGAAGCTTGCCATGTTAAGTAGAACTGCCTCGGATTTGTATTGGATGTCGCGTTACCTGGAGCGGGCGGAAAACCTCGCACGGATGCTCGACATCAGTTATTCGCTGTCGCTGATGCCGCAGGACGGCCGCGGTGACGGTCTGCACGAACTCGCCATGCCGCTGCTGATCACCGGCACGCTGGACGATTACCTGGAGCGCCACGGCGAGCTGCATGCCGAACGGCTGCTGCATTTCTTCGCCCTGGACGCGGCCAACCCAGCGAGCATCTATAGCTGCCTCGGTTCGGCGCGGGCCAGTGCCCATGCGGTGCGTGGGCGAATCACCGCCGACATGTGGGAAAACATCAACGCCACCTGGCTGGAAATTCGCGGGATCGCGGAGCAGGGCTTGAGTCGCTACGGCATGAGCCGTTTCTGCGAGTGGATCAAGGAACGTTCGCACCTGTTTCGCGGCGCGTCCTACGGCACGATCATGCGTAACGATGCATTTCGCTTTATTCGTCTGGGCACGTTTATCGAAAGGGCCGACAACACGCTGCGTCTGCTCGACGCGCGTTACGAAATGGCCGGTGATCAGGCCGAAGCGGTCAGCGACGGCACGGCACACGCCTATTACCAGTGGAGTGCGTTGCTGCGGGCGCTGTCCTCGTTCGAGGCCTACACCGAGATCTACCGCGATGCACCGGGCGCCCGGCATGTCGCCGAATTGCTGTTGCTGCGCGCCGACGTCCCGCGTTCCTTGCGCGCCTGCACCGAAGAAATCGACCAGATCCTCGCCCAGTTGCCGGGGGCCAACGGCCGTCCCGCGCAACGTCTGGCGGCGGAAATGGACGCGCGGCTGCGCTACACCGGCATCTCCGAAATTCTCGACGAAGGCCTGCACGCCTGGCTGACCGAGTTCATCCCGCTGGTGCGCCAGTTGGGCAACGCCATTCACAGTTCCTACCTGGAGGCTGCATGAGACTTTCCATTAGCCACGAAACCACCTATCACTACGAAGATCAGGTGCGGGCGAGCATCCAGTACCTGCGGCTGACACCCCACGACAGCGAGCGCCAGCACGTACTCAGCTGGCAACTCGACCTGCCACGCCCGGTGCGCGCGCAGCTCGATCCGTTCGGCAACATCCTGCACGTGCTGACCATGGACGAGCCCCACGAGGCGATCATCATTGGCGCTCGCGGCCAGGTCGATATCGATGAACTGCGCGAAGCCGAACACGAGAGCCAATCGGCGCTGCCGTTCTTGCGTTTCACTCGATTGACCGAAGCCGACGAAGCCTTGCGGGCGTTCGCGGAAAAGGAATGCAAGAAGCGTCGGGATCGCACCGCGCTGATCGACTTGATGCAGGGCCTGAACCAGCACATGACCTACACGCCGGGCTCCACCGAAGTCGACACCAGTGCTGCCCAGGCCTTCGCCGGGCGTTCCGGTGTTTGCCAGGACCACACCCATGCGTTCCTCGCCTGTGCCCGCAGCCTGGGGATTCCGGCGCGTTATGTGTCGGGGTATTTGTACAGCGAAAACAGCGAACACCTGGCCAGTCACGCCTGGGCCGAAGCCTGGCTGGATGACGCGTGGTACAGCTTCGACGTGACTAACCAGTTGGCCCGACCGGAGCGCCATCTGAAACTGGCGGTGGGCCTGGATTACCTGGATGCCTGCCCGGTACGCGGGATGCGCCGGGGCGGTGGCTGCGAGCAGATGCATGCGAAAGTGTTTGTGTCGCCGACGCCGGTTTTCGCGCCGGTGATCTCCGTCCAGCAGCAGTAATCGGGGATACCGCTTCGCGAGCAAGCTTCGCTCCTACAGGGGATCTGTGAACCGCACAAATCCCCTGTAGGAGCGAGGCTTGCCCGCGAAGAGGCCAGCCCGAGCAACGAAAAGCTAAGGCTTAACCTTACGCCCCGCCATATGCTTCAAATACCCCACCAACAAATCCAGATCCCCCGCCGGCAATACCTGCTCTGAAAACGCCGGCATCTTTGCTTGCGGCCACTGCCTCAAACTCTGCGGATCACGAATGTAGCGCTTGAGGAAATCCGCGCCGAAGTACTCGGTGGGGTTGAACGGAATATTCAAGTCCGGCCCGAATTGCGCATCGCCCGCACCGTTGAGTCGATGGCAGGCCAGGCAATTCTTCTGGAACAAGGCAAAGCCTTGATTCACCGGATCGTCCGCCTTCAACGCAGGATCAGGCAGCAGGGCAGGAAAGCGTTGGGCCACTGGCGCTATGCGCTTGATGCTGGCGACTTCAAACGGCCATTGCTCCGGGCTGATATTGCCGGCCTGCGGATTGGTCCAGACCAGATAAAACGGTCCGGCGCTGTGTTTGCCTTCGGAGAGTGGCGGCCACGGCCTGGCCGGGTCTTCAATCGCCAGCCAGGCCTGCGCGCCTTTCGTATTGAGCAACGGCGCCGCCGCCAGTTCAGCGGCAAAACCGTCCAGCGCCACGGCTTGCAAGTGGTCGTCAGGCTTGATGCCGGTCAACAACGCGGCCAACGGCACGGCGCGATAACTCATGTCGCGCTTGTAGGAAACGTCGTTGCTGATGCTGATGGTCTGGGCCTGAGGATGCTTGAGCAATTCCTCGGTCTGCCAGGTGCGACTGCTCGCGCCCAGCTCCAGGTTCAGCTGTGCGGCATACAGGGGCGAGCCGACCAGCATGGCCCCCAATAGAAAAAGTGCTTTCAAGTGATCGCCGTCCATGTCGTGGAAGTGCCGTGAAGGTTGGCACAGCCACGCTGGCCCGGGTAGCGAGCCAATCACATTTTTATGAGGCGATAGCAAATCCTGACGCTGTTTTTTTACCAGCGACTAGCCGATCACCTTGGTCAGGTTCGGCAAAATCAACAACAGCGTAGTGGCGAATAGGATGAGTCCGGCTTGACGTACTTTCGAATGTTTGAACATGGCTGACCGCCTTTTTTGTTATTTCCTGATGCCTGCCTGCATATCTCCATGACGGCAAAGCGCTGCACTTCCTGTAGGACGAGTGCCTCGGCAAAACCCGACGACAACTTCGTACATCTTCACCTTAGAGCCCGCGTCACACTTGGTTTAGATCCATTTAGTATGGTCCTGACGTTAAAAGCTCTTAAAAAGGCATGAGGCCTATTGCCAGCTTCTTGGGCGCCCGTTTGCTAGACAGCTTCGTCACCTGAATCGGTTAATCCGATAGCTGACTACCGTCCGTCTGAGCGTGACCGTCAACGTCCGTGAGCATTGCGGTCATTGAATCCGGCGCTGCTCGGCTTAAGGTGAGAACTCAGCATTTATTCCCCGCACAGGTTCGAGGACCACATGACCGAAGCTCTGATTTTCGACGCGCTGCGCACGCCACGCGGCAAAGGCAAGGCCGATGGCGCGCTGCACAGCGTCAAACCGGTGAACCTGGTGGCCGGGTTGCTGACGGCGTTGCAACAACGCACGTCCCTGGACACCAGCCAGGTCGATGATGTGGTGCTCGGTTGCGTCACGCCCATCGGCGATCAAGGCTCCGACATCGCCAAGACGGCGGCGCAGGTCGCGGATTGGGATGTCAGCGTGGCCGGCCTGCAGATCAACCGCTTCTGCGCCTCGGGGCTGGAGGCGGTAAACCTTGGCGCGATGAAAGTCCGTTCCGGTTTCGAAGACCTCGTCGTTGTGGGCGGCGTCGAGTCCATGTCTCGCGTACCCATGGGCAGCGACGGTGGCGCCTGGGCACTGGACCCGGAAACCAACCTGCACAGCCACTTCACCCCACAAGGCGTGGGCGCTGACCTGATCGCCACGATTGAAGGCTTCAGCCGCCAGGACGTCGATGCCTACGCGCTGCATTCCCAGCAAAAGGCTGCGCGGGCTCGGGCGGACGGTTCGTTCAACAAATCCCTGGTGCCGGTGCAGGACCAGAACGGCATCATCCTGCTCGATCACGATGAATTCATCCGCGCCGAATCGACCCTGGAAGGCTTGGGCAAGCTCAAGCCGAGTTTCGAAATGATGGGGCAAATGGGTTTCGACGCCACAGCGTTGCGGGTCTACAGCCACATCGAGCGGATCAATCACGTACACACGCCGGGCAACAGTTCCGGGATCGTCGATGGCGCGGCACTGATGCTGATCGGCTCCGAAGCCAAGGGCCGGGCGCTGGGCTTGCAGCCGCGGGCGCGCATCGTGGCGACGGCGGTCACCAGCACCGACCCGACCATCATGCTCACCGGCCCCGCGCCGGCTACCCGCAAGGCTTTGGCCAAGGCCGGGTTGCGGGTTGAAGACATCGATCTGTTCGAGGTCAACGAAGCGTTCGCCTCGGTGGTGTTGAAATTCATCAAGGACATGGCCATCGACCCGGACAAGGTCAACGTCAACGGCGGCTCGATCGCCATGGGCCACCCGCTGGGCGCCACCGGTTGCGCGATCCTCGGCACCTTGCTCGATGAATTGGAAACCCGGCGCCTGCGCTATGGCCTCGCGACCCTGTGTGTCGGCGGCGGCATGGGCATTGCCACCATCATCGAACGCCTCTGAGCCCCGATTTCAAGGAACTGTGACATGACTGAAGCGATTCGTTACGAAAAGGGCCAGGACCAGATCGTCGTCCTGACCATCGACATGCCGGGCCAGAGCGCCAACACCATGAACGCGGTGTACCGCGAGGCCATGGCCGCCCGCGTCACTCAATTGGTCGCGGAAAAGGACAGCATCGCCGGCGTCATCATCACCTCGGCCAAGAAGACCTTTTTTGCCGGCGGTGACCTCAATGAACTGATCAAGGTCGGCAAGCCTGAAGCCAAAGTCTTCTACGACATGGTACTGACGCTGAAGGCGCAACTGCGCACCCTGGAAACTCTCGGCAAACCGGTGGTCGCCGCAATCAACGGCGCGGCATTGGGCGGCGGTTGGGAAATCTGTCTGGCCTGCCATCACCGCGTGGCGCTGGACAGTTCGTCGGTGCAACTCGGCCTGCCGGAAGTGACCCTCGGCCTGTTGCCGGGCGGCGGTGGAGTGGTGCGCATGGTGCGCATGTTGGGGATTGAGAAAGCCTTGCCATACTTGCTCGAAGGCAAGAAGGTCCGGCCGCAACAGGCGTTGCAGGCTGGTTTGATCGATGAACTGGCGGCGGATCACGATGAACTGTTGGCCAAGTCGCGGGCGTGGATTCTCGCCAATCCTGCGGCTGTGCAGCGTTGGGACGTGAAGGGTTATCAGATCCCGGGCGGCACGCCATCGAACCCGAAAGTCGCGCAGATGTTGGCTATCGCGCCATCGATCCTGCGCACAAAAACCCAGGGCACGCTGCCGGCGCCAGAGAAAATCCTCTGCGCGGCGGTGGAAGGCGCCCAGGTGGATTTCGACACGGCGCACCTGATCGAGACCCGATACTTCACTGAATTGACCACCGGCCAGGTCTCGAAAAACCTGATCGGTACGTTCTGGTTCCAGCTCAACGAAATCAATGCTGGCGGTTCGCGACCGCAGGGTTTTGCGCCTTACGTCACGAAAAAAGTCGGTGTGTTGGGAGCGGGGATGATGGGCGCCGGGATCGCTTTCGTCAGCGCCTCGGCGGGCATCGATGTCGTGCTCAAGGACATCAATATAGCTGCGGCTGAGAAGGGCAAGGCGCATTCGGCGGCGCTGCTGGACAAGAAAGTCTCCCGTGGGCAATTGAGCGTCGAGCAGCGCGATGCCGTGCTGGCGCGGATTCACACCACCGAAAACGATGCGGACCTGGCCGGTTGCGATCTGATCATTGAAGCGGTGTTCGAAGATCGCGATCTGAAAGCCAAAGTCTCGGCGGCGGCGCAGAAAGTCGTCGGCGCGGACGCGGTGATCGCTTCCAACACTTCGACCCTGCCGATCAGCGGCCTGGCGACTGCCGTGCCGGACCAGAGCAAGTTCATCGGCCTGCATTTCTTCAGTCCAGTGGAGAAAATGCCGTTGGTGGAAATCATCAAAGGCACGAACACCAGCGACGAAACCCTGGCCCGTGGTTTCGATTTCGTCCTGCAAATCAAGAAAACCCCGATTGTGGTCAACGACAGTCGCGGCTTCTTTACCTCGCGCGTGTTCGGCACCTTCACCAATGAAGGCATCGCCATGCTCGGCGAAGGCGTGAGCGCGCCGATGATTGAGACCGAAGCGCGTAAGGCCGGCATGCCCGTCGGGCCTCTGGCGATCTCCGACGAAGTTTCCCTCAGCCTGATGAGCCATATCCGTCAACAAACGGCCAAAGACCTGCAAGCGGAAGGGAAACCGCTGATAGAACACCCGGCGTTCGCCGTGATTGACTTGCTGCTCAACGAATACAAGCGTCCGGGCAAGGCTGCTGGCGGTGGTTTTTACGATTACCCGGCCGGAGGGCAGAAACATCTATGGCCAAAGCTGAAAACCCGTTTCGAAAAGGCTGACGGGCAGATTTCGCCGAAGGACGTGCGTGATCGCCTGTTGTTCGTGCAAGCCATCGAAACTGTACGCTGCGTGGAGGAGGGTGTGCTGACCTCGACAGCGGACGCCAACGTCGGCTCGATCTTCGGCATCGGCTTCGCGGCCTGGACCGGCGGCGCGCTTCAATTCATCAACCAATATGGCGTGAAAGACTTTGTCGCCCGCGCCCAGTACCTGGCCGAGCAGTACGGCGAGCGCTTCACTCCGCCTGCGTTGCTGTTGGAAAAAGCCGCAAAAGGGCAGGCGTTCTAAGGGACCGATGACGCATTTCGGGGCTTGCCTTGCCACCGTGTTTCAAGGCAGGCTCTGGGGTGTGCATTATTCCCATCACGTGTCAGGTATTTTTTATGTCGTTACGCATCTGCATTCTGGAAACCGACATCCTGCGTCCGGAACTGGTCGATCAATATCAGGGTTACGGGCAGATGTTCCAGCGTCTGTTTTCGCAGCAACCCATCGCTGCCGAGTTCACCGTCTACAACGTGATGCAGGGCGAATATCCCAGCGATGAGCTGACGTTCGACGCTTACCTGATCACCGGCAGCAAAGCCGATTCCTTCGGCACCGACCCCTGGATCGAAACCCTCAGAGCCTACCTGCTGAACCGCTACGAACGCGGCGATAAGCTGTTGGGCGTGTGCTTCGGTCACCAACTGCTGGCGCTGCTGCTGGGCGGCAAGAGCGAGCGGGCGACCCAGGGCTGGGGCGTGGGCATCCACAACTACAAACTCGCCGCCAAAGCGCCGTGGATGAGCCCGGTGCGGGAAGAGCTGACGTTGTTGATCAGTCACCAGGACCAAGTGACCGCACTGCCGGAAAACGCCACTGTGATCGCTTCGAGCGATTTCTGCCCGTTCGCCGCGTACCACATCAACGACCAGGTGCTGTGCTTCCAGGGGCACCCGGAATTCATTCACGACTACTCACGGGCGCTGCTGGACATTCGTCAGGAAGCGTTGGGCGAACAGGTTTATTCAAAAGGCGTGGCCAGCCTTGAGCATGAGCATCACGGCGCTACGGTTGCGGAGTGGATGATGCGGTTTGTGGCGCATAAGCCAGCGGCGGTCTGACACAAACCTGTGGCGAGGGAGCTTGCCCCCGTTCGGCTGCGCAGCAGTCGTCGATGTGGTCCGCCGAAAATGTCGGGGGCCGCTACGCAACCCAACGGGGGCAAGCCCCCTCGCCACAATGATTTTCTACAACCACCCAGACCGCTTGAAACTCGCCCACAACCCCACACACCCCACCGCTATAAACCCCAGCACCGCGAAATACCCGTAGTGCCAACTCAACTCCGGCATGTTCTGGAAGTTCATCCCGTAAATCCCGGCCACCGCCGTCGGGAACGCCAGAATCGCCGCCCACGCAGCAAACTTGCGCTGCACCACGCTTTGGCGTGAAGCCTCCAGCAACACCCCGACCTCGATGGTCTGGCTGGCAATGTCCGCCAGGGTCGTCAGGTCTTCCATCTGCCGCGTCACGTGGATCTGCACATCACGGAAGTACGGGCGCATGTTCTTGTCGATAAACGGGAAGCTCAGCTTCTGCAGTTCTTCACCGATCTCCACCATCGGCGCGGCGTAGCGACGCAAGCGCAGCACGTCTCGGCGCAGGCTGTGGAGGTTCTGAATGTCGCGTTCATTCAACGCGCTGCACAGCACGTTGCGTTCCAGTTCATCGATCTCGGCGTGGATCGCTTCGCCCACTGGCTGGTAGTTTTCGATCACGAAATCGAGGATGGCATAGAGTACGAAATCTTCCCCGTGCTCCAATAACAACGGACGCGCCTCACAGCGTTGGCGGACATGGGCGTAGGACGCCGAGTGACCGTTGCGCGCGGTGATGATGTAGCCCTTGCCGGCAAAAATGTGAGTCTCGATGAACTCCAGTTTGCCTTCGTGGCGGATTGGCGAGTACGTGACGATAAACAGCGCATCGCCGAAGGTTTCCAGCTTCGGTCGGCTGTGTTTTTCCAGGGCGTCTTCGATGGCCAGTTCGTGCAGGTTGAACTGGCGTTGCAGGTTGGTCAGCTCCTGGGCGTTGGGCTCTTCGAGGCCGATCCACACAAAGTGGCCGGTCTTGGCCGCCCAGGCTGCGCCTTCATCGAGGGTGATATTGGTGATTTTTTTACCGGCGCTGTAAACCGCAGCAGCAACAACTCTACCCATGATGGTGGTTCGCTTCTTATTGGCAGTGGCAAGGCAGTGACCAGCTTAGCCTTCTGCTTGTAGAGATTCAGTGAAATCTGCAGAGTTCACCGACAGGGCGCAATTGTGTCAGTCCCTGTAGCAGCTGCCGAGCCTGCGAGGCTGCGTTCGGCTGCGAAGCAGTCGTCAAACCTGAGCATTCGGTCTTCCTGTAACACCGCGCTGGCTGTTTTTACGACTGCTTCGCAGCCGAACGCAGCCTCGCAGGCTCGGCAGCTGCTACAGGGAGCGTGTTTGCGTAAATTGGTTCAGGCGGCTTGCAGTTGCCGATCCATCGAAGCGATGCACTCGCGCATCTGCTCGCGGCACTGGGCGATCAGCAGGGGCATGTCGTCCATGCTCAATCCGGCGGTAGGAATTGCCGGCAGCGAACGAATCAGAATTTTCCCACTGCGCCAGCGGTTCAATCGCATGTGTTTGACGTAACTGCTGACACACACCGGGACGATCGGCACACCGGCAGCGATGGCCATCTGGAACGCGCCTTTCTTGAACGGCAGCAGGTCTTCGCCGAGGTTGCGCGTGCCTTCCGGGAACACCCAGATCGACGTGTCTTCATGCTGCAAGGTGTGGGTGGTGGTGAGCATCGACTGGCGCGCCTTGTGCGCGTTGCCCCGATCGATCAACACATTGCCGGCCAGCCAGAACAACTGGCCGAACAGCGGCACCCACTTCAGGCTCTTCTTGCCAATGCACACGGTGCGGCGCGGCACCACGTTGCCAAACACAAACAGATCGTAGTTGGACTGATGGTTGGCAATGATCACGCAGCTCTCTGGTTTGTCCATCAATGGACCGACCTCGGTCTTCACCCGCAAACGCAAAATACACATCGCCGGCCAGGCATACAGGCGGGCGCATAAACGGCTGTTGTCCGGGTTGAACGGCCGGCACAGACCCAGCATCACCCCCAGCACACCGGCCAGAATAAAGTGCAGGCCCATCAATAACATACGAAACACGAAGAGCATTTACAGGCCCCACCGGGACAAAAGGTGGCGCAGTGTACGGATGTGCACTGTTTTCGGCAATTGCCGCTATAGAGGTGGGAGATAGACGATGTTTAAGCGCATGTTTCCGACTTGTGGGTCAGACGCGGCCTAGAGCGGTTGCAGGATTTTCAACAGGGCACGTACGAAAAAGCCCGACACGACGGTCGGGCTTTTCGTTGCAGCAGGCGTGGGCTTAACCCAAGTGCTCCTGATCCTGGATGATCGCGTTGTCCAGCGTCTCCAGCAGCGCCTTGCGCACTTTCAGCTTGGTCGCCTTGTGCGCGGTCATGTTGATCTTCTTCAACTGACGCGCCGCTGCCAGCGCTGCACCTTGCAGCTCCTCGGCCGACACCACCACATCCAGGAAGCCGGCCGCGATTGCGCTTTGCGGGTTGAACATCTCACCATTGATCACCGAACGGTGCAGCGCCGAGTTGCTCAGGCGATCCCGGGCCAGCTCGATCCCGGCGTGGTGCATGGTCATGCCGATCTGCACTTCATTCAGGCCAATGCTGAACGGGCCATCGACACCAATGCGGTAATCCGCCGACAACAACAGGAACGCCCCCTTGGCCACGGCATGCCCAGGGCACGCAACGATCACCGGGAACGGGTGCGACAACAGACGGCGAGCCAGCGTCGAACCCGCGGTCACCAGCGCAACTGCTTCCTTTGGACCGGCCGTCATCACCTTCAAGTCATAACCACCGGACAGAATCCCCGGCTGACCGGTAATGATCACCACCGCACGATCAGTCACCGCCTGATCCAGCGCAGCATTAAACGCCGCAATCACATCCGGCGAAATGGCGTTGACCTTGCCATTGCTCAACGTCAGGGTCGCGATACCGTCTTCGAGGTGGTAGGAAATCAACTCACTCATGACGCTATTCCTTGTATGAAAGTTGGGGCAGACGTTACCCACCGCCGCAGGCCAGGTAAAGCGCCGTGACTGACCCGCCGGTCATGCTTTACCGGTCCGGCAAGCGTAGCCGGCCGCACCAGCCGTGCATTCCCCTCTATATAGAAGAGGGGACGAAGCCGGAGATTGGCCGGTTTGCCATGGTCGCGAACCCGCCGCAGCGCCTGAATCGCTAAGCGCATGAAAATTCTGAAAAAAATATTTGCCATCGGAAAAGCTTTCGACTACATTAGCGCGCCTCGACAGACAGAACATGTTTGAAGAGATACGGTGAAGTGTCCGAGTGGCTTAAGGAGCACGCCTGGAAAGTGTGTATACAAGAAATTGTATCGAGAGTTCGAATCTCTCCTTCACCGCCAAATTCGATGTAACCAGAACCCCTGATTTCGAGAGAAATCAGGGGTTTTGTGGTTTCTGGCGTCTGGGTTTTGGGTAGGGCGCTTAAAGACGCTTCTGAAACTGGTGTAGGAAAAACGTAGGTGGCGTAGGACGTGGTATTCGAAAGCCAGCTGCTGCGGGGCTTTGATGAGGTCGGCACCTTAAATTAGCTGTCTGCGGGTGAGGCTGTTCGTTTTGCACCGATCGGGTACAGAATGAATGAAGCGGCAACGCACACGGATTGCCCCTCTACCCGGACGGATGGAAAGACGCGCGCTATGCAGGAACTCACCATGGAACAAGCCGAACTGGAAAAGATTCACGTGGAAATCGTCAAGCTGATGGCGGAGCAGCGCAAGCTGAATGCTGAAGCGGGGAAGATGACCCGTGAGACTTTTTGGTATCCGGTGGCGGTTGCGACGGGGCTCATAGGGTCGGTGGCGACGGTTACGGCGGTTTTGATCAAGTTTCTCTAATCCTCAACCTTGGTCCTTCCGGTACCAGCCTCTACGGCGCTTCGCGCTTCCTCAATAGTCTGGAAACCACCAGCCCGTCGAGGAGTGTATGAAGGTTTAGTATCGAAGGCTGGGGCGTCTCTTCAATCCCCAAGCCCAGCCACGTACTGTTTTTTTATTTACCAGTTACCTGACGCTAACGTGCGCCAGGACAAACACGGAACCCCCATGATCACCACCACAACCCACACCATCGAAGGCCGGCAAATCACAGCCTACCTGGACATTGTCAGCGCCGAGTCGGTGCAGGGCGTTAACGTGATTCGCGACATGTTTGCAGGGATGCGGGATTTTTTTGGTGGGCGTTCGCAGACGCTCGAGCGAGCGCTGAAGGAGGCGCGCATTCAGGCGACGGACGAGATCAAGGAGCGGGCGCGGGCGTTGCAGGCGGATGCGGTGGTGGGACTTGATTTCGAGATCAGCATGCCGGCCGGCAAGGGCGGAATGGTGGTGGTGTTTGTGACCGGGACGGCGGTCAAGTTGAGATGAGGCGGCCCGTGGCGGTCAGCGCACGGGCGTCGTCAGGTTGATCAGGCGGTGAGCGTAGCGCGTTCGCCCTTGGTGAAGACCTGCATGAAAAAATAGTTGCTCATTTTGGTGTTGCCCGACTTTTGATACGTAAACAATTGGCCAAGGTCGATGGTTTTTTCGAAGTTGTCCTTGTTCAGAATAAAACCGCCGGTGCCCAGGTATTCCCGATCTTCCTTCACATACTCGAACGAGCTGCTCGCATATTCGTTGGCGGCGTCTTTCAAGGCGTCGGATTGATTCATGTACTCGGTAAGACGAGCGAGGTCTTCGGCGCTGACCGAGCCGGTAGGGGATGTGGCCTTGAGTTGCCCTTGCGGATCGACGGTAAAGCCGAAGTCTTTTTCCTCAAGTGTCGGGTCGATGTTTTTCAAATCGTCCAGAAACTGCATGTACGAAGTCTTGAGGTATTCATGGGCTGCCATCAAGCGGTCATGAGCGGCGGGAAAATCTTTGGTGGGCTCGGTGCGGCCAACGTAGACATCGATGGCGACCATGGGCGTTCCCGGGTCGGACGGCTGGGAGGGCGACGGATTGCTCGGGTGATAGATGACGCCCGGGGTCAGCTGCGTGCCCGTCGGGTTTTTCATGTCGATCGCGCCGGAGTCGATCATCTCCTTTATTTTTTCGCCACCTGCTTTACCCGCCGCGATCTGCTCGGGGGTGAGCGTGATAGGCGTGGTGTTGATCAGTGACGGCATTCCCTTGATTTCCATGTTCTCTCCCTGAGTTTTTTGCGTAGGAATAAGGGCAACGGCTTGTCGCTGGAAATCTTGAGGGCGGAACGGACGTACGACATGTTTCTGTTTGTTACGTGATCGATTTGTAGGACGCGGGCATCGGCCATTCGTCGGGCACAGGGTGATCTGAATCACAAGTCCAGTAATGACCGGCTAGTCTCAAAAGCCTTGGTGGTCGATATTTTTCAGGCAAAACAGGCTTGCCGGTATCGGCCCATTTTTGAAAGGGGCGAAGAGATGGCTGATCCGTATATCGAAGACGACGGGGCTGAGTTTCCAATCAACAATTGCGTGCAGTGCGGCCAGACTGAATATGTGGCTGGCTTTGGCGAGGATCAGGTCAAGACTGGCAAGATCAAATCGATGGCGCCTCGAGGGCCGAAGTCAAAATTTCTGCCCAAGGTTGCAGCACCTTCCAGGAAATAATCGTCAGCAAAAACGACCCCGCCATTGAGCGGGGTTTTTCATTTGTGGTGTGCGGAGTACTCGAGAGTTTCCCAGCAGACATTTGCTGGTTTTCTTTCACAAACTTTTCACAAGGACCTACGTAGTCTCAGCTCATCCGTTAGAAAGCAGTACTCCAGCCCGTCTCCCCAGCGGGCTTTTTTTTGCCTGTCATAAAACCTTTTCCATAAACGCTGTCCAACCGTCGCCTATAGCGAGGTTGAGCCGGTTTGTGTCTGGACTTTGCCGTCACTAAAGCATTCAATCTCCGCCTTTTCGTTTCCCCCTTTTTTGAGGTTTTCGTCATGCGTTTAACACTGCCTGCTCTGGTTCTGGGCCTTTTGGTTACTCAAGGTGCGATGGCTGCCGGTCAAGGCACTGCCGCGCTCGGTGGTGGTCTGGGTGGCGCGCTGGGTAATGTCGTCGGCCAGAACATGGGCGGCAGCACCGGCGCAGCGATCGGTGCTGGCGTAGCGGGCGCGGCAGGCAGTGCGATTGCCGCTCCGAAAGGCAGTCGTACCAAAGCGGCTATCGGCGGCGGTGTCGGCGCGGCGGGCGGTTCGGTGATTGGCCACAGCCTGGGCGGCAAGACCGGTGCAACCATCGGCGCCGGCCTGGGCGGTGCTGCTGGCGGCGCGGTAGGTACCAACCTGTCGAAAGGCCACAAGCGCCACTGATCCTGAAGGTCAGCTCAAGAAGCCCGGCGTAATGCCGGGCTTTTTCGTTTCTGAACGTTTTTTTCCAGCGAGCCTCCAAACTCTTACAACCCTCTCGACTAGCAGAGTACTGTGGGAGCAGGTTGAGACACTTGCGCTCCTCCAATACGGAATTGAGGTTCATATCATGCGTTTGACATTGTCCACGTTGGTTCTTGGTCTTTTGGTCGCTCAGGGCGCCATGGCGGCCGGCGATGGTACCGCAGCGGTTGGCGGTGGTCTTGGCGGTGCGCTGGGTAATGTGGTCGGCCAGCAAATGGGCGGCAGCACCGGCGCAGCGATCGGCGCGGGTGTGGGCGGCGCCGCAGGCAGCGCGGTCGGCGCGCGCAAAGGCAGCCGCACAGAAGCGGCCGTCGGCGGCGGTATCGGGGCGGCGGGCGGCTCGGTGGTCGGCCATAGTCTGGGCGGCTCCACCGGTTCGACCATTGGCGCAGGCTTGGGTGGCGCGGCGGGTGGCGCTGTCGGCAACAACCTGGGTAGCGACAGCGGCAGCTCCCATTCTGGTGGCGGCCACAAGCACAAGAACAAACACAGAAACAAACATCGCTAGTTTGACTGTCTAGCGACAGCACTTCTGTGAGTAGGGCTCTGCAATGCTTGGTTGTAAGACGCCCCGAACTTCATCAACTCGCTGAAACTGTGAGGCGCGCCATGACCCTTGAAACCGAAGACAAAGATAAGCAAGAGGACTCCAGCGGCGTGCCGTATTTGAACGATCCTGGAAATGAAGATCCAGGTTCGTTAATGGACGATGCAACCGTCCCGCTCAACGACTCTGATGATGCAGGGGATGTGGGCAACACCGAGTATGAAGAGGAAGACTCGGACGAGGACTGACCGATCGTCCCTCGGATCGAACGCCTGCATAGCCCCATCCTCGAAATGTCAGGGCCTGCCCTTCAGGTCCTTCGAGAGGTGCTTATGAACGCTGATCCGAAAGTCGCTGACGTCGACGAAACCCCTGAATATCCGCTGCCTTCACCCACAGATTCACTGAGCCGTGACCAGCGTCCGCCTGATGATGAGGATGACGCAGGTGTGGAGCATGTTCCGGAGGGTGATGTGAAGCGAGGGGATGTGGAGGCGAGTCCCGATGATCCGGATATTGCCGGTGAGGATGGGTCGGGGGAGCCGAGTTGAGAAGTTTTGAGATTAAAACCCAGCAAAGTTGTTGGGTTTTTCGATTTAAGTGATCTGTAGCTTCAATAAAATAAATCACATAGCGGTTTCAGTAAGATAGACAGAAGGACCGCAAAGACGGGGGAATTTAGTCGAGAACTCTATTAGGGAATTCTCTGATCGCGCACATATTTTAAATACGTCATCGTGTCTAGTTATTGTGATATTTAATATTTCACGAGTTGGAATGTTTTTTATAATCAAATCGCTCAATTCGCTGCAATCTAATCCGATACGACACGCGTTGAACGTTGAGTTTGCCCATTTTTTTGGTGGTTTGTCCGGGATATCCTGTATGTCGAAGCCCATGGTTAATGACGGTTGGTTGTTGTCTATTTTAAGTGTGAATAATTTTATACTTTTGATTGATATGGGCTTGCTGAATACCATGTTAAAAAAAATGCTGCCGTCAAGATCGTTCCAATGTTTCATATGTTATCTCTTAAAAGGGTAGTGTTCTTTGGTGTTTTCGACTTTTCCATTTCTAGGGTCGTCAAGAGGTCTGATATTAAAATGAGCTCCCTGATCACCCTTGGTTTTCACTTCGCCGAATTTATGGCCCGCAGAGTGATCTTGAAGAAGAATTATAGAGCCGTCTTCTCGAGTGAACTGGTACTGCCTAGTCCTTATCGGTAACCCAGAAATGTTAAGTATATTTTTCTCGTTTATGTCAGTCATTTTGACATAAATGAACTGAGTGGATCTTCCACTCGCTTCGTCGTGTAGCGCGTCAGGTTGCTGGCTTCTAGGAATTCCGGCGTCGCTCTTAGCTTGTCTGAAAGCTCCTCGTCGTGAAACATCTGGTACTTCTGGCTCACTTGGATTTAAACAACCGGCTGACTCCTGAACCTTCGGCGGGCAGTTGGCGTTCAACCCCAACGGATCAACCCACCCCGTCGGATTTGGCGTGTACTGGTACGGGTTCAACCCACCCGCCAACTTAACCGGATCCGGCGTCAGGTACCGTCCAACATCCGGGTTGTAATACCGGTGCCGGTTGTAGTGCAGTCCCGTCTCCGCATCGAAGTACTGCCCTTGAAACCGCAACGGCTGGTCCAATACTTGATGTGTATCGCGGTTCAGGCGGGTCAGTCGGCCGTAGGCGGTGTATTGCGCGGCCCAGACAATTTCGCCGCTGTAGTCGGTCAGTTCCTGCGGTGTGCCTAGGTGGTCGAGTTGGTAGTAGAACGGGCAGGCCTGTAGCGGGCCTTTGCCGTCGAGCATCGCCAGTGGGCGGAAGGTGCCGGGTTCGTAGATGTAGCTGCGGTAATGCTCGGAGCTGCTTTCGGCGACAACTTGATCGCCTTGCCAGAAGAACTCGGTGGTCTTGTTATCGACGGTTTTGGCGATGCGGCGGCCGAAGGCGTCGTAGCGATAATTCGCACAACTTCCATTCGGTAACGTGACGCTAATTAACCGGTGCTGGCAGTCGTAGCGATATTCGGTGACGAGTTTTTGCGCCGTGCCGCGGCGTTCGCGGATGAGGTTGCCGAAGGCGTCGTAGTCGTAATGACGATCACCCTGCATCAACAGGCGATTGCCCTCAACGCTCGCCAAACCGGGACGATCCTGCATCAGCAAATTGCCCGCCGGGTCGTGGGCGAAGCTTTCCGGCAGGTGATCGCGGGAATGGCGGGCGCGGATCAGGCGATTCAGAGCGTCGTAAACATAGCTGCGCTGACCGTGTCGGGTGTCGGCGATGCTGTCGAGATTGCCGTTGGCGCTATAGGCATAATCGCGGCGGTACAGAGGTCGTCGCTGTTGGCTGACGGAGTGGGCTTTCAGGCGACCTTGGTCGTCGTACTGGTAATCGCTGAGCAACAAGCCTTGCTGGCGGTGCTGTTCGCGACCCGTGGCGAAAGTGTGGGACGTCAGTCGCGCGCCATTAAGGTCGATGGCCGTCAGTGCGCCGCCTTTGGCATGGTGGTAATCGAGTTTGCTGTTGTCCGGCAGGCGAATGTGATTGAGCTGGCCGCAGGCGTTGTAGCTATAACGCAAGGTGCCCCAGCCTTGGTGTTCGGTGATGAGACGGTCTTGCAGGTCGTAGGCAAATTCCAATGGATGGTCGTGACCATCATCAACGCTGACCAGGCGCCCGAGGCTGTCATAGCGATATTCGACCTTGATGCCGTCGGGCAGCGTCTTGACCAGCAAGCGCCCGGCCGAGTCCCGCTGGTAACCGGTGATGAGCGTCGAACCGTCATCGCCGAACTCGGTTTTCTCCAGCAGTTGCCCATTGAGGTCGTAGGCATACGCCGTGCGCTGCCCGTCGAATCCGGTTTCCTGTCGGATCAATCCATTGGGCGTGTAGTCCAGCTGATATTTTTCGCCGGATTCGTTTTCGATCTCGGTCAGAAGCAGCTGCGCATTGTCGTAGCGATACTTCAGCTGAGTGCCGTCAGGGTTGATGCGGCGACTGGCCAGATGCAGGTCGTCGGCATATTCGTAGCGAGTGACGCGGCCCAGTTCGTCCTGCTCGGCGGTGATCTTGCCGTAGGCGTTGTAGCTGAAAGCGCGGGTGGCGCCTGTCGGTAAAGTCGTCTGGACCAGTCGGCCGACGGCATCCCATTGGTAATGGGTGACGGCACCGTGTTCGTCCTGGCGGGTGATCCGTCGCCCCAGTGCATCGTAGGAAAACCGCCGTTGCCCGCCGTCTGGCAACGTCTCTTCGACCAATTGCCCCAGACCGTTCCTGACGAACATGTGCCGACTGGTGTCGGGATAACGGATCGACAGCAACTGCCCCTGCGCGCCGTAGTGGTAATGAGTGACCTGTCCTTCCGGGTCGATAGATTCGGTGACATCCCCCCGAGCGTCACGCCGATACATCCAGACCGCTTTGCCGCGACGCCGGGCATGCAGGAAACCGTTGCGATACTCGTAGGAAGTCGGCTCGCCTTCTGGTGGAATTTGCGCCACGAGACGTCCGACTTCGTCATAGCGGTATTCCGTCACCGCCCCGAGCGGGTCCTGCTCGGCAATCAATCGGCCCTTGTTGTCATAGCCCTTGCGATGCTCACCGCCATTCGGTTCAACCCGGCGTACCAAGCGCGCCTTATCGTCATGGACGTAAGCTTCTTCGCTGCCATCGACGTTCTTAACCACAACCCCGCCCTGGTCATCCCAGGTGTAAGCGGTGTCCATCTGCGAAAAACTCGCCCGGTGGCGGATGCATCGCGCAGCCTTGCCGGACTTTTCCCACTCCCAGAAGAAACTTGCCCCACCGGCCAGTTGCCGCTGCAGGATCACGTGCTGATCGTCGTAGTCGTACCGTTCGCTTTCGCCCGCGGCATTGGTCGCTTCGATCAGGTGATGACGGGCGTCGTAGCGGTAGGAAACCAGCGTCTGTTCTGTACGCCAGGCGTCACTCAGGGAGTCGGCAGGATGAAACGTCTGATACTCGATAGCGATGAGGTGTCGGCGCTCGTAACACAACAGCAGCGAACGCCCGGCCCCGTTGTCGAGGCGCTGAATGCGATCCTCGCGATCGCGGGTGATATGTAGCCGGTTGCCATAGGCATCGCTGATCGCCGTCAACTTCCCGTTGCGGAAGTGGTAGAACCTCGGCGTCTCGCCCGCCAACGCAACAATCAGTTCCTGCGGCTCATCCCCTAAGTAAATCGCCGACCGCGACAGGCTGTTATGAATCGCCGGGCGCTCGACGCTAGGCAGCGGAAACGTCGTACGGCGGTTTTCATGGTCGATCCAGATGACACGCTGACCATCCCGCTCCAGACGGTGGGCGAGGGAATGAGTCCAGCCCCAGCCCAAGCCACAGTCGAGTTCCACGGCGCTGGTGCGATACAGCCGGGTGAACTCGAACGGCAGGATTCCGTCCAGTGAACCGTCGGTCAGGGTCAACAGCTCTTCGCCAGTGACCATCGATACCGGGCAGCCATTGGTGCAGGTCAATGGCCCGCAATCAGCGCTGTCGCCGTTAGGATTTGTCGCCTGGTCCGGTGCGTCATGCTGAGGTTCGTGTGGGACCAATCGCGTTTGTGCGTCGGTTTTGTCCCGAGCGATGGGCACCGGGTTCTTCACCACCAGAACCGGTGACTCGCCGTTACGAATCTCCAATGGCACTGTTGGCGCTGGCCTCACCGGCGCATGGCGCGCATTGACCGCCAGCGGTTTGAACGCATCTGCGTGGGTAGTCAGCCTGGATTCGGCGGTCAACTCGCTCAGGCGTAATGTGGCGGCCGCCAGCCATTGCCGTGCCCGTGGTGATTTGACTTTACCCAGCACCTTGGCACTTAAAGCGATCTTCACGCCTTGTCCGCGGGTCACCGCCATCAGTAGGAAAGCGATCAGCAGTTCTGTACGAATTTCCGCCACCACCTCGGCGACGAATTGCGGCGGCAGCATCCTCAGCCAACTGGTAAACGCGGCGAGGTGAATAAATAGCAGCGGCTCATCACTCAGCAGCAACAAGCCATTGGCGATGGCATCAGCGGAGGCCGCGAGCAGCGCTTCCAGCTCGGCCTGGGTCAGGTACTCCAGCAACTTTTCGCTATTGGCTTGCAGGTCGGCGAGCAGGGCGTAGACCTGTTTCACGTCATCCCAAACACCCTGCAACGAATTTCTGACACCCAGCCAGTCCGCTTCTTGCAGCAGGCCGTAGCGCTCACGAAAGCCGGCGCTGGCGAATTCTGTCCACAGCGGCTCGAACTCGTTGGTCCATTCCGCGCGCAGCCAGCCCTCGAGTTCGCCGATCAGGCCTTGATACGAGGCGTAGAGCACCTTGACGTGCTCGGCTGAAACATCGGGAAAGAAGGTGATGCGATAACGCTGGCCCCGACTGCAGTCGGAAACTTCGAGAATGCCGCTGGGGCCGATGGTCTTGTGGACGGGTTCACCGAATGTCAGCTCACCGTTGTGATCCGCGATCACCGGTTCGAGTGTCACCGGTGTGTTGCCGATCGGCACGAAACGCGCCGCCTCGAACATATGCACCAGGGTCAACGGGCCTTCGGCGGGGCATTGGGTTATCACGGAGCTGACTGGCGTGCTGGTATTCAGCGGAGCGCGAAGGCGAACATCGTTGCCGACCTTGAACACCTGCTCGACATCCAGTGCCCAACCGCTCCAGAAGTTTTCTGCCCAACGCTCGTAGTCGTTCAGACAGAGGCGAAACTCACCGAGTACCGCTTCGACATCGGGTTGCTCCGGGTTCATGGCGGCGACCACCATCAGGCCGATGGTGTTGTTCAGGGCCAGGAGTCCATTGGGGTCGAACATTCGCAGTCACTCGCGCGCTTCAATAAAGGACGCGAGACTTTGCGGGGGATCGTCGAGGAAAGAAGTCAGGAAAGGAGGTGTTTGCTGTAGGGATAGTCGCTAAATCAGCGACAGCACAGGAATACAGGTTTTTTCACCCGTCGGTCATTGCACGTTGCCCTCAGCCAGCCGCGCTCGTTATGCTGCTGAACCCTTTAATCGATCCGAGTACTGGCCGTACCTGAGCCGCCTGGGATGTCTTTAAGAACGGATCAGATGCGATGAATGCACCACTGAAAGCGTTCGGCCCGATCAAGGCCGTGATTTTCGACATGGATGGCTTGCTGTTGGACACCGAAGGCATTTACACCGAGGTCACGTCGATGATTGTCGAACGTTATGGCCGGACCTTCGACTGGAGCATCAAACAGAACATCATCGGCCGTGGCGCGGGCGACCTGGCGCGTTATGTGGTCGAGGCGCTGGAATTACCGATCACCGCCGAAGAGTTCCTGGTGATCCGCGAGCCGCTGATGCGCGAGCGTTTTCCCAAGGCACTGGCGATGCCGGGGGCCGAGGAGCTGGTTCGGCACTTGAAGGCCAACAACATTCCGATTGCGGTGGGCACCAGCTCCTCCCGCCAATCGTTCGGCCAGAAAACCACGTTGCACCGTGACTGGTTTGCGCTGTTTGATTTTGTTGTTACTGCGGATGATCCGGAAGTGGGCGCAGCCAAACCGGCGCCGGATATCTTCCTGACCGCTGCGCGGCGCCTGGGTGTCGCGCCTGAGGATTGCCTGGTATTCGAAGATTCGCCGTTTGGCGTCACGGCAGCGAAAGCGGCGGGGATGACCGCGATTGCGATTCCGGATGTAGCGATGGCGGACGAAAAATACGCTCACGCGGATGGGATTCTTCGTACGTTGAAGGCGTTCACGCCGAGTGAATGCGGCTTGCCGGCACTTGAATGGGCGTAATGTAGAAAATGTGGGAGCGAGCCTGCTCGCGAAGAGGGCTTAACATTCAACAACAATGTTGACTGTTAGTCCGCTTTCGCGAGCAAGCCCGCTCCCACATTTGATTGGCGTTGGCAGACCTGTATCAGGCGCCGAAACCACCATCGATCGTCAGGCTCGCACCGGTGATGTAACCCGCTTCCGGGCCGACCAGGTAAGCGACGAAGCTGGCGATTTCTTCTGCTTTGCCATAACGACCTACCGCCATCAACGGGATCAGGCTCTCGGCGAAGTCACCGCTGGCCGGGTTCATGTCAGTGTCGACCGGGCCCGGTTGCACGTTGTTGATGGTGATGCCGCGCGGACCGAGGTCGCGGGACAGGCCTTTGGTCAGGCCGACCAGCGCCGCTTTGCTCATGGCGTATGGGCCGCCACCGGCGAAGGGCATGCGGTCGGCGTTGGTGCTGCCGATGTTGATGATGCGACCGCCTTCGGTCATGTGTTTGGCCGCGGCCTGGGTGGCGATGAACACGCTGCGCACGTTGATAGCCAGGGTCTGGTCGAAGTCTTCGAGTTTGAAATCTTCCAGTGGCGCGACGGCCAGTACGCCGGCGTTGTTGACGAGGATATCCAGGCGACCGAAGGCTTCTACGGTGGCGGTCACCGCGTTGCGAATGGCGTCTGCATCGGCGCTGTCGGCCTTGATGGCGAGGGCTTTGCCGCCGTTGCCGGTGATGCTGTTCTGCAATTCTTCAGCTTTGGCGGTGGAGCTGACGTAGGTGAAGGCAACCGCGGCGCCTTCAGCAGCCAGACGTTTGACAATGGCTGCGCCGATACCGCGGGACCCGCCTTGAATCAAAGCCACTTTGCCGCTGAGGTTCTGAGTAGTCATATCGATCTCCAAAGTCCCGAGGCGAGATGTCTCGGTTGATGGAGCCTAGTATCGATTCCGGATTACCTGCTGTGTAGAGGGTAATTGCGATAGTCTGTGTAAACCAAAAGTTTATAGTGGCGATCATGGAAACCTTCAGCAGTATCGAATGCTTCGTGCGCAGCGCCGAAGTTGGCAGCTTCGCCGAAGCCGCGCGGCGCCTGAGCCTGACCCCAGCCGCCGTGGGCAAGAGCGTCGCCAAACTGGAAGCAAGACTGGGTGTGCGGTTGTTTCAACGCAGCACCCGCAGCCTGACGTTAACCGAAGCCGGTCAGTTGTTTTTGAGCGAAGTCAGCGCCAGCCTGCACACCATTCAAAACGCCGTGGCCAACCTCGCAAGTGCCGAAGGGCGCCCGGCAGGCACGCTGAAAGTCAGCATGGGCACGGTGTTCGGGCGGTTATATGTCGTGCCGTTACTGGGGGAGTTTCTAAAACGCTTTCCGGCGATCAACCCGGACTGGCATTTCGATAATCGCCAGGTCGATCTGATTGCACAGGGTTTTGATGCGGCGATTGGCGGCGGATTCGAACTGCCTCAGGGCGTGGTGGCGCGCAAGTTGACGCCAGCGCATCGGGTGCTGGTGGCGTCGGCCGACTATCTGGCAGGGAGAGAGGCGATCGTCGAACCTGACGACCTCAAATCGTGCGACGGGATTCTGATCCGCTCACCGCAGACCGGTCGCGTGCGCTCCTGGCAACTGACCAGTCGCACTCAGCAACACAGCCCGTTGGTGCTCAAGGCGCGGATGACCATGAGTGATTCGGAGGCGGCGTGTGCCACGGCGGCTCAGGGTTTGGGGATCGCGCTGGTGAGCATGCCGTTTGCTGTGGGTTATCTGGAGGCCGGGACGTTGCTACGGGTGTTGCCGGACTGGTACGTCGACGATGGCAACATTTCGATCTATTACGCGGAGCACAAATTGTTGCCGGGCAAGACCCGGGCATTTGTGGATTTCATTATTGAGCAGTTTGCGGAGCGGGGGTTGGGGGAGCGGTTTAGTGCGATTTGAGTTCGGTTTGGGACCGAGGTGAGGCCTTCGCGGGCGAGCCTCGCTCCTACAGGACCTGCGCAAATCCCTGTAGGAGCGAGGCTTGCCCGCGAAGAACGATGACGCGGTCTACCGGCCAAACCGCCCCGGCCACCCAATAATCGTCTTCGGCCGCGGTGTCGCATAAGTCCGCACCTTCGACGTCGACAACCCCAACCGCACCAGCGATTCAGCAATGGTCACCGCCGCCGTCACGCCATCCACCACTGGCACACCGGTGCGTTGGCGGATCTGCTCATCGAGCCCGGCCATGCCGCCGCAACCCAGGCAAATCACCTCGGCTTTATCTTCCAGCACTGCCAATTCCGCCTGGCGAACAATCGCCTCCAGCGCGCGCTGCGGATCGGACTCCAACTCCAGCACCGCTAAACCACTGGCGCGCACTGACGCACAACGATCCCACAACCCCGACAACTTGAGGCGATCCTCGATCAGCGGCACGGTGCGGTCCAGAGTGGTGACGACCGAGTAGGCATGGCCGAGGAACATCGCGGTGCTGGCGCCGGCATCGGTGATATCCACCACGGGCACGTTGAGCAATTCCTGCAAACCTTCGCGACCGTGTTCGCCATAACCGGCCTGGATCACCGCGTCGAATGGCTGGTCGTAGGACATGACCCGGTCCATCACCGCGATGGCCGCCAAGTAACTTTCGAAATTGCCTTCGATGGAATCGGCACCAAAATACGGCGTCAGGCCGACGATTTCAGTGCCGGGCGCAGCCACGGACTGGGCCTGGCGGGCGATGGCCTGGGTGATGGATTCGGTGGTGTTGACGTTGACCACGAGAATTCGCATGGGAAGTCCTTATAGCGGGGTGGTTCTGCGGCCCGACGCTGCCGGGCCGCCAGGGGATTAATGGCTGACGTTATCGACCGCGATGCATTCGCCGCTGACATCGTCGTAATGCGGCTGCCGTTTGGCGATGATCAGGTAGAGCATCCCTGCAATCCCGGCGCCAATCAGCCAGGAGAACGGCGATACAAGATGGAAACCCGGCATCAGCGCCAGGACGATGGCGATCAAGGCTGCAGGAATGAACGCCGCCACGGCGCGGAGATTGACGCCACGGCTGTAGTAATAAGCGCCGTTGGGGTCTTCGCTGTACAACTGCGGCACGTTGATCTGACCTTTTCGTACAAGCCAATAGTCGACCATGATCACTCCGTACAACGGGCCGAGCAGGGCGCCGAGGCCGGACAGGAAATACACGATCACCAACGGGCTGTTGTAGAGGTTCCACGGCAGGATCAGTACGGCGATGGCCGCGCTGATCAATCCGGCGCGGCGGAAGGTCAGATATTTCGGCGCCAGGTTGCTGAGCACGAAGGCCGGGGCGACGAAGTTGGCCATGATGTTCACCGCGACGGTGACGATCAGGAAGGCCAGGCAACCGAGCACCAGGAAGAAGGTGTTGGGGATCGAGGCGATGATTTCGGTCGGGCTTTCGATGATCCGGCCATTGATCTGAAATTGCGCACCGCAAAGCAGGACGGTGATGCTGGCGAACACCAGAATATTCACCGGCAGGCCCCAGAAATTGCCGACCTTGATGGTCTTGCGGCACGGCGAGGAACGGGCGAAGTCGCAGAAGTTGAGGATCAGCGTGCCGTAGATCGACAGCCACAGCGCGCCGCCGGCAAAGATATTGCGCCACATCTCACCACCGGTCAGCGGTTCGCGGATCGACCAGGCGATGGTCGCATCGGCCTGGAAGTACATCCATCCGGCGAGGGAGGCGACGGTCAGCAGGATCACCGGCCCGGCAAATGCCTCGTAGCGCCGCACCATCTCCATGCCATACGCGAGGATCGCCAGCTGCACGAACCAGATCACCACGAAACAGATCCAGCCCAAGGTCGACAGGCCGAGGATCGAGTTGTGGTCGTAATCGGCGAAGCCGGGGTGCACCGCCGTCAGCAGTACGCGAAAGACCACCGAAGCCAGATATGTCTGAATTCCGAACCAGGCGATGGCGATAACCGCGCGGATCAGTGCAGGAATTTGCGCCCCGTGAATGCCGAAACTGATCCGGCTGATCACCGGGAACGGCACCCCGGTTTTCTGACCCATGTAGCCGGAGAGGTTCATGAAGCAATACACCAGCGCCGCGCCGATTCCCAGCGACAACAAAATCTGCCAACCACCGAGGCCCAAGGCATACAGGCCGATGGCGAACGAGTAGTTGGCGATGTTGTGAACGTCGTTGGTCCACAGGGCAAAGATGCTGTAGCGCCCCCAGCGTCGGCCTTCAGCCTTGGTCGGCGCCAGGTCTTTGTTGTGCAGGCGCGAGCTGAGTACCACCGGCGTTTGAAGGGGCTGATCGTGAACATTGAGGGCAGGTTGAGAGGAGGGCAGATCCAGCGCGATGTTGTTATTGGATAGGCTAGTACGCATTCCGGCAGGCTCCTGATCCTCGGACGGCGCGATGACTGTGCATGAGCATTGGCTCGACAAATCTTCGTCGCGGGGTGGCGAGAATCACTGGTTACGGGGCATCTGCAGCCTGTACGGGATAGGGCGCTTCAGGCTTGCGGATCGAAAGTGTGTGTATGTTTTGAATAGGATTGTATACAAAACATATATGCACTTAAGCCAGATCTATGCCATCTCTGGATCTATGTAATTCGGCATTAATTTCGTTTTGTTATTGGTGAGCGTTAAGTAACTGAAAATAAAACGCTATAAATTGACCGATTGAACAGGTATTTATTTTTCAGTGGTGTATGTGGGAAACGTCGACTGAGGAAGTCAGGAAAGGGGGATGTAACTTTTTGGGGCGATGAAACAAAAAGTGCACACATAAATGGCACTTATGGTGACATTCGTGTGTACACATTTATGAAGTTGGCGATGTGCTCCTGTGGGAGCGAGCTCGCTCGCGATAGCGGTGTATCAGTCGACATGGATACTGGATGTCAGTCCGCAATCGCGAGCAAGCTCGCTCCCACAAGGGATTTTCACAAGGAGGGAGGTTATGCCTTGGATTTGCTGATGATATTGCCCGCATGCAGCCCGCATTCTTTCTGCGTCGCTTCTTCCCACCACCAGCGGCCTTCACGCTCATGTTGGTTCGGCAGCACAGGACGGGTGCACGGCTCGCAGCCGATGCTGATGAAGCCACGTTCATGCAGGCTGTTATAAGGCAGCTCCAGCATGCGGATGTAACCCCAGATCTCTTCGCTGGTCATCTGCGCCAGCGGGTTGAACTTGTACAGCGTGCGCTCCGGGGTCGAGAACGCGGTGTCGATTTCCAGCACGGCGACGGCGCTGCGGGTGCCCGGGCTCTGGTCCCGGCGCTGGCCGGTGGCCCAGGCGGTGACGCCGGACAGTTTGCGCCGCAGTGGCTCGATCTTGCGGATGCCACAGCATTCGCCATGGCCGTCCTTGTAGAAACTGAACAGGCCTTTTTCCTTCACGAACGGTTCAAGTTTCGTGTAGTCCGGCGACACCAGTTCGATGTCGATCTTGTAGTGCTCGCGAACCTGATCGATGAAACGGTAGGTCTCAGGGTGCAAGCGGCCGGTGTCGAGGCTGAACACCTTGACGTTCTTGTTCAGCTTCCAGGCCATGTCCACCAGCACCACGTCCTCGGCGCCGCTGAAAGATATCCACAGGTCATCGCCAAACTCGGCGAACGCGAGTTTCAGGATGTCCTGGGCGGATTTGTTGGCATAGGTCGTGGCGAGTTCCACGACATCGAACGATGGGCTCATCAGGGCGGCTTCCTACAGGTCGGTGGCGCTGGGCGCTCTATATGGGGCCGATGGTAACAAAATCCCACGGCTGCTGGCGCGCCCTCTGCGTTGCGCAGGCTCGCCCGAGTCGCTAGAGTTCGGCAGTCCTTTTGCTCGCTCGACTCAATAATCAATACAAATGGGAGTGTCTTGTGGAAATTGCCTGTCTGGATCTTGAAGGTGTGCTGGTCCCGGAAATCTGGATCGCCTTCGCCGAAAAAACCGGGATCGAATCCCTCAGGGCCACCACCCGGGACATTCCCGACTACGACGTGCTGATGAAGCAGCGCCTGCGGATCCTTGATGAGCATGGCTTGAAGCTCTCGGACATTCAGGAAGTGATCGCCACGCTGCAACCGCTGGACGGCGCCATCGAGTTCGTCAACTGGCTGCGCGAGCGCTTCCAGGTGGTGATCCTGTCGGACACGTTCTATGAGTTTTCCCAGCCGCTGATGCGTCAACTCGGCTTCCCGACCTTGCTGTGCCATCGCCTGATTACCGACGATGCCGGGCGGGTGACCAGCTATCAATTGCGTCAGAAAGATCCCAAACGTCAGTCGGTTTTGGCCTTCAAGAGCCTCTACTACCGGGTGATTGCGGCGGGGGATTCCTACAACGACACGACGATGCTGGGCGAGGCGGACGCGGGGATTCTGTTCCATGCGCCGGACAATGTGATTCGCGAATTCCCGCAGTTCCCGGCGGTGCACAGCTTTGCGGATTTGAAGCAGGAATTTATCAAGGCTTCGAATCGGGCTTTGAGTTTGTAGGCGTTTTCGAAGGCGCCTTCGCGGGCAAGCCTCGCTCCTACAGGTTTTGTGTCGAACCATGATGGCGCGATAAACATAACCCTGTAGGAGCGAGGCTTGCCCGCGAAGCTCTTAAAGGCCTTGCAACGTATCCAGCAACACCTTCACCTTGGTAATAGACTCCTGATACTCGGCCTGCCATTCCGAGTCCGCGACAATCCCACCGCCGCCCCAGCAACACACCTGCCCATCCTTGACCAGCAGACTGCGAATCGCGATGGAGCTGTCCATCTCGCCGCGCACGTCCAGGTACACCAACGAGCCGCAGTACAAGCCACGACGGGTCGGTTCCAGTTCATCAATGATCTGCATCGCGCGGATCTTCGGCGCACCGGTAATCGAGCCGCCCGGGAAGCTGCCGGCGATCAGGTCCAGCGCGTCCTTATCGTCCGCCAATTCCCCGGTGACGCTGCTCACCAGGTGATGCACGTTCGGATAACTTTCCAGGCTGAACAACTCCGGCACCCGCACCGAACCGATGCGGCAGGTACGACCGAGGTCGTTGCGCAGCAGGTCGACGATCATCAGGTTTTCCGCGCGATCCTTGGGACTGGCCAGCAGTTCGGCGGCATTCGCAGCGTCTTCGGCCGGGGTCAGGCCACGAGGGCGCGTGCCTTTGATCGGGCGGGTTTCCACCTGACGCTGGCTGACTTTGACGAAGCGTTCCGGCGACAGGCTCAGCACCGCGCCACCATCGGGCAGGCTCTGGAACCCGGAAAATGGCGTCGGGCAAGCCGCACGCAGCGCGCAATAGGCGGCCCATGGATCACCCTCGCATGGCGCGCGAAAGCGTTGGGCGAAGTTGACCTGATAGCAGTCACCAGCCTGGATGTACTGCTGGATCCGCTCAAGGGCCTGGCGATATTGGTCGGCGCTGAGGTCGGCATGCATTGGGCTGTTCAGTTTGAACGGCGGCACCGGGTCAACCTCAATCTGAGAGAACAGCGTGATCAAGCGTTGCCGTTCGTCATCGGCCAGCGTCGGGTGGAACACCAACTGACTGCTCATCCGCTGGTGATCGCTGATCAACGCCCAGCCATACAAACCGAAACGCGCATCCGGCAAGTGCAGGTCGTCCCGGGCCTGGCTCGGCAGGTTTTCCAGATGACGGCCGAAGTCGTAGCTCAGGTAACCGATCAGGCCACCGGCAAAGGGCAACTCATCGGGGACGGACGCTTCGCCCAGCTGTGTCAGATTATCCCGAAGGCGTTGCAGGAAATCGGCACCGCTTTCCTCCGCGAGCACGGCCAACTGCGCCAGCGGCCAAGCGCTGAGCAAGTCAAAGCGCCCGCGATCGGCACTTGGCCGGCCACTGTCGAGCAGCACGGCACCGGGGGCATGACGAATCGCCGCGAAGTAGTCGGCAGGGTTGGTGCGATAGGGGAGCGGGTGTACAGAACAGGTCAACATGAGCGTTGCGGATCAGCCATCGAGGCGGGGTGGCGATTGTAGTCCTCTGCAGGAATTGCTCCTAGAGGGGATGTCGGGGATTGGCAGATTGGGGGCAGGGTTGAGCGATTTGCTGAATGTTAGTCAGTCTTCGCGGGCAAGCCTCGCTCCTACAAGCGAAGGCCGCGCCTCAATCCCGGATCAACCCTCAACCGGCGGAATATGCCCAAACATCTCCTGAACAAACTCCACCCGCTCCTGCACGGTCTCGACAATCCCGCGAGCCTTCAACTCTTCCAGCCGCGCCTCGACCGCATGGGTACGCAACGTCAGCCCACAATCATTGGCAATCTGGATGTTCAACCCAGGCCGGGCGTTCAGCTCAAGAATCAGCGGGCCCTTTTCCTGGTCGAGCACCATGTCCACGCCGATGTAACCCAACCCGCACAGCTCATAGCAACCGGCGGCGAGTTTCATGAAACCGTCCCAATAGGGCAGTTGCACGCCATCCACCGCGTTGGTGGTGTCCGGGTGTTTGGTGATGATGTTGTTCAGCCAGGTGCCGCGCAGGGTCAAACCAGTCGCCAGGTCCACACCGACGCCAATCGCGCCCTGGTGCAGGTTGGCCTTGCCGCCGGACTGGCGGGTCGGCAGGCGCAACATGGCCATCACCGGATAACCCATCAACACGATGATGCGGATGTCCGGCACGCCTTCGTAGCTGATGCTCTTGAAGATCTGGTCCGGCGTCACGCGGTATTCGATCAGCGCGCGATCCCGGTGGCCGCCCAGGGAATACAGGCCCGTGAGGATACTGGAGACATGGTGCTCGATTTCCTCATGGCTGATGATCTTGCCGGACACCGTGCGATAACGCCCCTCGAAACGGTCGGCCACCACAATAATGCCGTCGCCGCCCGCGCCCTGGGCCGGTTTGATCACGAAGTCGCTGCGCCCGCCAATGATCTTGTCGAGGTTGTCGATTTCTTTCTCGGTGGAAATGATTCCGTACAACTCCGGCACGTTGATGCCGGCGGCAATCGCGCGTTCCTTGGTGATGATCTTGTCATCGACAATCGGGTACAGGCTGCGCTTGTTGTACTTGAGCACGTAGTCCGCGTTGCGCCGATTGATCCCCATGATGCCCCGGGCTTCCAGGGCCTTCCAGGTCTTCCAGAAACCGAACATTACGAGTCAGCCTTGAGGAACGCTTTGAAGCGGACCAGCTCGGTCAGGCGGTAGCCGCGATAGCGACCCATGGCCAGCATGAAACCCACCAGGATCAACAGGATCGCCGGGAAGGTGAACACGAAGTAGACCAGTTCCGGCACGCTCATGATCAGGTGCGCCAGGGAGGCGGCGAACAGCGTACCGATCGCCACTTTCAGGGCATGCCCGGCACCGCGTTCTTCCCAGGTGATCGACAGACGTTCGATGGTCATTGTCAGAATCACCATCGGGAACAGCGCCACCGACAACCCGCGCTCCAGGCCGAGTTTGTGGCTGAACAGGCTGATCGCCGCGATCAGCACCACGACAAAGGTCAGCACCACCGACAGCCTAGGCAGCATTTGCAGCTTCAGGTGCTCAAGGTAGGAGCGCAGCGACAGCCCCAACGCGGTGATGATGGTAAACAGCACAATCCCGAAGCCCAGTTGCGTCTCGCGGAAGGCCAGGGCGATCAGCACCGGGGTGAAGGTGCCGAGGGTCTGCAGGCCGATCAGGTTGCGCAGGATCAGGATCACCAGCACGCCAATCGGGATCATCACCATGATCATGAAGGTCTGCTGGGTTTGCAGCGGCAGGCCGTACAGCGAGTATTCGAGGAAGTTGGCGTCGGTGTTTTCGTCGGTCAGCTTGGCCAGGCGAATGGCGTTCATTTCGCTGTTGTTCAGGCTGAAGGTGACGTTGGCTTTCTTGCCGCCATCGACGGTGATCAGGTTTTCGTCGCCGGTCCACCACAGCAGGCGGTCGGTCGGCATGCCCTGTTCGCCGGTTTCCGGGTTGAAGTACAGCCAGTCGGTGCCATTGAAACTGCGCAGCCACAGTTCAGGGGTCTGCGGTTGGTCGGCCACCAGACGCACGGTGTGGACCTTCTCCACCGGCACGTGGGCGATGGACAGGACCAGCTCGACGATCCGGGCTTTGTTCGCGGTGGAGGGATCGCCGCCGAGCAACAGCTTCACATTGTCGTCGTTGAGATTGTTGACACGCTTGATCGCTTCGCCGACGAAGGTTTCGACGTCGGCCGAGTGTTGGCGGATCGGCGCGAGCAGGGCTTCGGCAGCCACTTTTTCCGCGCCTTCGACGGCGATGCTGTCGCGGAACGTCGGGCCTTTGATCTTGGATTTTTCGCCGCTGTAACGCTTGGTCAGCACCAAACGGTAATAAAGCGTCTGGTTACCTTTGGCCCGACGCGCCGACCAGGTGACCTTGCGGTTGCCATCGACCCGGTTCACGGCCACGCCGTAGTTATTGGAGATGAAGCTTTCGTTCAGGCTCACATAGTCGCGGCTCAGGGGCGGCACGAACATCTGGATCTTGACCGGGTCCTTGGCACTGGCGACGAACTCGACCTTGGCGTCGATGTTCCACAAGTCGTCCGTGGCGTCTTCGGTGACGGGAATCCCGAGCACGAAGATCTGGTAGGCCGTAACTGAAATGCCCAGCACCACCAGAATGGCGATCAGGATTTTCAGGTGGAGGTTAATAGAGCGCATTGGAATTACTCTGCGGTATGAGCGTCGGTGGCGCAGGCGGGTTTGCCAGCAGCGTATTTAAGACTGGGGTCGACCAGCGCATCGAAGCGTTTGAGGGCTTCGGAGCCGATCAGGAGCGGGTATTGGAAGGCGCTGCGGTCGGTCAGGTTCACTTCGATGCTGCGCAACGCCGAACCCATGCAGATATCCAGCTCGATCACCGGGCGGGCCGTGTACTTTTTGCCTTCTTCCGGGTCGTAGTCACCGGCCCGGCGCTTGATTTTGCTGACCCGGGCCAGTGGCCGTTCGATCGGGTGCGAGTGCGCGGCATCGATCGCCAGATAAAAGCGCACCCAGGATTCGCCATTGCGTTTGAAGCGTTTGATGTCGCGAGCACTCAAGGACGCGGTTTTTGCCCCGGTGTCGAGTTTTGCGGCAACTTCCAGGTCGATTCCGTTCAGCGAGGCGTACTCGTTGAGGCCGTACACGGTTTTTTCCCCCGCGGCGGCGACACCGGGCAGGAACAAGAAATAAAGAAAGGTGGGGAAGGGCTTGAGTCTCATAAATCCTGGGTGCGCAGCGGTCCGTACTTCGATTCAAGGCCCTGGCATCGCTGCGCAAGCTCCCTCGTATGCCTATCAGCTATTTATGACAAGCCGTGCAGATGCAAATGACAAACAAATGCGGGCGGCATTCTAGCACGGTGGTTTTATGGCGCCACCGCTGGCAGGGGGCTATAAACCATTTTGCTGCGTCGTTATGGTGCAGGTGGTTATTAGACGATTGTCGACAATACCTATTTATCCTTTGACTCTACGGCCTGTATTCGCTAGTTTTTGCCGCATTGGCTAACAAGGTGTCGACAATATGCTGGATCAACTCGATCCCCCGGTCATTGCGCAGGACGATTCTGAAACACTTTCCGAGAACGTCTTCCGGCGCATCCAGGCGGCCATCGTCAAGGGCGAGATCGCCCCGGGCAGCAAGATCTCCGAGCCGGAGCTGGCCCGCACCTATGGCATCAGCCGCGGACCGTTGCGCGAAGCGATCCACCGTCTCGAAGGCCAGCGCCTGCTGGTGCGCATACCGCACGTCGGGGCACGCGTCGTTTCCCTGAGCCACGCCGAGTTGCTGGAACTCTACGAAATCCGCGAATCCCTGGAAGGCATGGCTTGCCGCCTGGCTGCCGAGCGCATGACCCTCGAAGAAATCGACGAACTGCGCCGGGTCCTCGAAACCCATGAGCGCGATGCGGCGTTCCAGGCCGGCGTCGGCTATTACCAGCAGGAAGGCGATTTCGACTTTCACTACCGGATCATCCAGGGCAGTGGTAACCGCACCCTGACCCAGATGCTCTGCGGCGAGCTCTATCAACTGGTGCGCATGTACCGCATCCAGTTTTCCACCACGCCTAATCGCCCGCGCCAGGCCTTTGCCGAGCACCACCGGATTCTCGACGCCATCGCTGACCGTGACGGTGAGCTGGCCGAGTTGTTGATGCGCCGTCACATCGGCGCCTCCAAACGCAATATCGCCCGTCACTACCAGGACGGCGCCACTAAGACAGCCACTGAACGAGGTGAGTCATGAGTTCCAACAAGAGCACTCCAGGCCAGCGTTTCCGCGATGCGGTCGCCAGCGAGCATCCTTTGCAAGTGGTCGGCGCGATCAACGCCAACCATGCGCTGCTGGCCAAGCGCGCCGGTTTCAAGGCGATCTACCTGTCGGGTGGCGGGGTGGCTGCCGGCTCCCTCGGTGTGCCGGACCTGGGCATCACCGGCCTGGATGACGTGCTGACCGACGTGCGCCGCATCACCGACGTCTGCGACCTGCCGCTGCTGGTGGACGTGGACACCGGTTTCGGTTCCTCGGCGTTCAACGTCGCGCGTACCGTCAAGTCGATGAGCAAGTTCGGCGCGGCGGCGATTCACATCGAAGACCAGGTCGGCGCCAAGCGCTGCGGCCACCGTCCTAATAAAGAGATCGTGTCGCTGCAGGAGATGGTCGACCGCATTAAAGCCGCCGTCGATGCACGCACCGATGACAGCTTCGTGATCATGGCACGCACCGATGCGCTGGCCGTTGAAGGTCTGGAATCTGCCCTGGATCGCGCTGCGGCGTGCATCGAGGCCGGCGCCGACATGGTCTTCCCGGAAGCCATCACCGAACTGGACATGTACAAGCTGTTCGCCAACCGCGTGAAAGCGCCGATCCTGGCCAACATCACCGAATTCGGTGCGACGCCGCTGTTCACCACCGAGCAGCTCGCCGCGGCCGACGTGTCGCTGGTGCTATACCCATTGTCGGCGTTCCGCGCGATGAACAAGGCGGCGGAAAACGTCTACACCGCGATCCGCCGCGACGGCACGCAACAGAACGTGATCGACACCATGCAAACCCGCATGGAGCTTTACGATCGCATCGACTATCACACCTTCGAGCAGAAGCTCGATGCGTTGTTTGCCGCGAAAAAATGACGAAGCGCGCGCTTTTGTAGCAGCTGCCGAGCCTGCGAGGCTGCGTACGAGGCCGAAGGACTCGCCGAACCAGGCGATTGAGTTTTTCCGGTTATACCGCGTATGCCGTGTTTACGACGGCTGCGCCGCCGGACGCTGCCTCGCGGTGCTCGACAGCTGCTACAGAGGGCGATGTAAACCGAAAGAAATTGCAGATTCCCTAAAAATTTCAAGATTGGAGACAGCAATGGCCGAAGCAAAAGTACTCAGTGGCGCCGGGCTCCGTGGCCAGGTTGCCGGGCAAACCGCACTGTCCACCGTGGGCCAGTCCGGCGCAGGCCTGACCTATCGTGGCTATGACGTTCGCGAACTGGCGGCTGATGCGCAGTTTGAAGAAGTCGCCTACCTGCTGCTGTACGGCGAACTGCCGACCAAAGCGCAACTGGCAGGTTACATCGACAAACTGAGCAAGCTGCGCGACCTGCCGCAAGCGTTGAAAGAAGTGCTGGAACGCATCCCCGCCGACGCCCACCCGATGGACGTGATGCGCACCGGTTGCTCGTTCCTGGGCAACATCGAGCCGGAGAAAGACTTCGGCGCACAGCACGACGTCACCGACCGCCTGTTGGCCGCATTCCCGGCGATCATGTGCTACTGGTATCGCTTCAGTCACGACGGCAAACGCATCAATTGCGTGACCGACGAACAGACGATTGGCGGCCACTTCCTGCACTTGCTGCACGACAAGAAGCCGAGCGACCTGCACGTCAAAGTGATGAACGTGTCGCTGATCCTTTATGCGGAACACGAGTTCAACGCTTCGACCTTCACCGCCCGTGTCTGCGCGTCGACCTTGTCGGACATGTTCTCCTGCATCACCGCCGCCATCGGCTCCCTGCGCGGCCCGCTGCACGGCGGCGCCAACGAAGCGGCGATGGAAATGATCGAGCGCTTCAAGTCGCCGGAAGAGGCGATCAAAGGCACCCTCGGCATGCTCGAGCGCAAGGACAAGATCATGGGCTTCGGTCACGCGATCTATAAGGACAACGATCCGCGCAACGAGGTGATCAAGGGCTGGTCGAAAAAACTCGCGGACGAAGTGGGCGACACTGTGTTGTTCCCGGTTTCGGAAGCCATCGACAAGACCATGTGGGAACAGAAGAAGCTGTTCCCGAACGCTGACTTCTACCATGCGTCGACGTACCACTTCATGGGCATCCCGACCAAATTGTTCACCCCGATCTTCGTCTGCTCGCGCCTGACCGGCTGGGCGGCGCATGTGTTCGAACAACGTGCCAACAACCGCATCATCCGCCCTAGCGCCGAATACGTCGGCGTCGAACAGCGCAAGTTCGTGCCAATCGAACAACGCTGATTGGGGGAGGGCCTGAACTGAAATCGAGCCCCCTGTAGGAGCGAAGCTTGCTCGCGAAGACGGACTGACATCCAACATTGGTGTCGACAGATAGACCGCTTTCGCGAGCAAGCTTCGCTCCTACAGGATCGGATTCGGTTCGGCCCCACCCTTTTGCAATTACCGTGACCGAGTCCTGACCGATGAACACAGAATTCCGCAAACCGCTGCCCGGCAGCCATCTGGATTATTTCGACGTCCGTGCGGCGGTCGAAGCCATCCAGCCTGGCGCCTATGACACCCTGCCGTACACCTCCCGCGTGCTCGCGGAAAACCTGGTGCGCCGCTGCGACCCGGCCACGCTCACCGATTCCCTGAAGCAGTTCATCGAACGCAAGCGCGACCTCGACTTTCCGTGGTTCCCGGCCCGTGTGGTCTGCCACGACATCCTCGGCCAGACCGCCCTGGTCGACCTCGCCGGCCTGCGCGACGCCATCGCCCTGCAAGGTGGCGACCCTGCGCAAGTGAACCCGGTGGTGCCGACGCAATTGATCGTCGATCACTCCCTGGCCGTCGAGCGCGGTGGCTTTGATCCAGAGGCGTTCGAGAAGAACCGCGCCATCGAAGACCGTCGCAACGAAGACCGTTTCCACTTCATCAACTGGACCAAAAAAGCCTTCAAGAACGTTGATGTGATTCCGCCGGGCAACGGGATCATGCACCAGATCAACCTGGAGAAAATGTCTCCGGTGATCCAGGTGCGTGACGGCGTTGCGTTCCCCGACACCTGCGTCGGCACCGACAGCCACACCCCGCACGTTGATGCGTTGGGCGTGATCGCCATCGGCGTCGGTGGTCTGGAAGCCGAGAGCGTGATGCTCGGTCGCGCGTCGTGGATGCGCCTGCCAGAAAGCGTCGGTGTTGAACTGACCGGCAAGCTGCAACCAGGCATCACCGCCACCGATATGGTGCTGGCGCTGACCGAGTTCCTGCGCAAACAAAAAGTCGTTGGCGCGTGGCTGGAATTCTTCGGCGAAGGTGCTTCGGCGCTGACCCTCGGCGACCGCGCAACCATTTCCAACATGGCCCCGGAATACGGCGCCACTGCCGCGATGTTCTACATCGATCAGCAGACCATCGACTACCTCAAACTCACCGGCCGTGAAGACGAGCAGGTAGCGCTTGTCGAGAACTACGCCAAGACCACCGGCCTGTGGGCTGACAGCCTGAAGGGCGCGCAATACGAGCGCGGCTTGAGCTTCGACCTGTCCTCGGTGGTGCGCAACATGGCCGGCCCGAGCAACCCGCACGCTCGCGTTGCGACGTCGGACCTTGCGGCCCAAGGCATCTCCGGCCAGTGGACCGAAGTGCCCGGCCAGATGCCGGACGGCGCAGTGATCATCGCGGCCATCACCAGTTGCACCAACACCAGCAACCCGCGCAACGTCATCGCCGCCGGCCTGCTGGCGCGCAATGCCAACAAGCTCGGTCTGACCCGCAAGCCGTGGGTCAAATCGTCCCTGGCACCGGGCTCGAAAACCGTCGCGCTGTACCTCGACGAAGCCGGGCTGACCAGTGAGCTGGAGCAACTCGGTTTCGGCATCGTCGCGTTCGCCTGCACCACCTGTAACGGGATGTCCGGCGCACTCGATCCGGTGATCCAGCAAGAGATCATCGACCGCGATTTGTATGCGACCGCTGTGCTCTCCGGCAACCGCAACTTCGACGGACGGATTCACCCGTACGCCAAGAACGCGTTCCTTGCTTCGCCGCCGCTGGTGGTCGCTTACGCCATCGCCGGGACCATCCGTTTCGACATCGAAAAAGATGTGCTGGGCGTGGTCGACGGCAAGGAAATTCGCCTGAAAGACATCTGGCCGAGCGACGAAGAAATCGACGCCGTGGTGAAAGCCTCGGTGAAGCCGGAGCAGTTCCGTCAGGTCTACATTCCGATGTTCGCCATCCACGAAGACACCGGCCCGAAAGTCACGCCGCTGTATGACTGGCGCGAAATGAGCACCTACATCCGCCGTCCGCCGTACTGGGAAGGCGCGCTGGCCGGCGCACGTCCGCTCAAGGGCATGCGCCCGCTGGCGGTGCTGCCGGACAACATCACCACCGATCACCTGTCGCCGTCGAACGCGATCATGCTCGACAGCGCGGCAGGTGAATACCTGGCGAAAATGGGCTTGCCGGAAGAGGACTTCAACTCTTACGCAACGCACCGTGGCGACCACTTGACCGCGCAGCGCGCGACCTTTGCCAACCCGAAACTGTTCAACGAAATGGTCCGGGAAAACGGCAAGGTCAAGCAGGGTTCTTTGGCCCGCGTCGAGCCGGAAGGCCAGGTCATGCGCATGTGGGAGGCCATCGAAACCTACATGGAACGCAAGCAGCCGCTGATCATCATCGCCGGCGCCGACTACGGTCAAGGTTCGTCGCGTGACTGGGCAGCGAAAGGCGTGCGCCTGGCCGGTGTGGAAGCGATTGCCGCCGAAGGTTTCGAGCGCATTCACCGCACCAACCTGGTGGGCATGGGCGTGTTGCCACTGGAGTTTTTGCCGGGCACCGACCGTCACACGTTGGGCATCGATGGCAGCGAAACTTATGACGTGATCGGCGACCGTACACCGCGTGCGCAGTTGACGTTGGTGATCAATCGTCTGAATGGCGAGCGCATTGAAGTGCCGGTGACTTGCCGTCTCGACACCGCTGAAGAAGTCTCGATTTACGAAGCGGGCGGCGTGTTGCAGCGCTTTGCCCAAGACTTCCTTGAATCGGCCGTCGCCGTTTAAACATCCAGGGCCGCAGGGGATTTCACGTCCCCTGTCGGCCAATAGAGGAATGACATGGCTCACGTACCTCAAATCAAAATCCCCGCCACCTACATGCGCGGCGGCACCAGCAAAGGCGTGTTCTTCAGCCTGAAAGACTTGCCCGAAGCAGCACAGATTCCCGGCCCGGCGCGCGATGCCTTGTTGCTGCGCGTCATCGGCAGCCCCGACCCGTACGACAAACAAATCGACGGCATGGGCGGCGCCACCTCCAGCACCAGCAAAACCGTGATCCTGTCGAAAAGCATCAAAGCTGATCACGATGTGGATTACCTGTTTGGTCAGGTGTCCATCGACAAGCCTTTCGTCGATTGGAGCGGCAACTGCGGCAACCTGTCGGCAGCGGTCGGTTCGTTCGCCATCAGCAATGGTTTGGTGGACGCCAGCCGTATTCCGCACAACGGCGTTGCCGTGGTGCGCGTGTGGCAAGCGAACATCGGCAAGACCATCATCGCCCACGTGCCGATCACCAATGGTGAAGTGCAGGAAACCGGTGATTTCGAACTCGACGGCGTGACCTTTCCGGCCGCCGAAGTGCAGGTCGAATTCATGGACCCGGCGGCGGAAGAAGAGGGCGGCGGTGGCTCGATGTTTCCCACCGGCAACTTGGTGGATGATCTGGAAGTGCCCGGCGTCGGGACCTTCAAGGCGACCATGATCAATGCCGGCATCCCGACGATTTTTATCAACGCTGAAGACATCGGCTACACAGGCACCGAGTTGCAGGGCGCGATCAACAGCGACCCGAAAGCCCTGGCGATGTTCGAAACCATCCGTGCCTACGGCGCGTTGCGCATGGGTTTGATCAAAGACCTGGACGAAGCGGCCAAGCGGCAGCACACGCCGAAAGTGGCGTTCGTGGCCAAGCCCGCGGATTACGTGGCGTCCAGCGGCAAGCCGATAGCGGTGGGGGATGTCGACCTGCTGGTGCGTGCCCTGTCGATGGGCAAATTGCACCACGCGATGATGGGCACGGCGGCAGTGGCGATTGGCACGGCGGCGGCGATTTCCGGCACGTTGGTGAATCTTGCGGCGGGCGGTATCGAGCGTAATGCGGTGCGTTTCGGGCATCCGTCCGGCACGTTGCGTGTGGGTGCCGAGGCCAGTCAGGTGAACGGTGAATGGACTGTGAACAAGGCCATCATGAGCCGCAGTGCGCGGGTGTTGATGGAAGGGGTCGTTCGCGTGCCGGGTGATTCGTTCTAACCAACACCTATTCCCTGTAGGAGCCAGGCTTGCCGGCGAAGGCGTGCTTAAGATCGCCTTCGCCGGCAAGCCTGGCTCCTACAGGACCGCATTACCAAAACAAGATCGCTGTAACCGAATGAGATTGCCCTGAACCGAGGTCCCATCAACGAAGCACTAACCGAGTGAATCGAACATGAGCGCCAACGTCGACCTGAACAACCGCCCCGACTACGACACGGTCCTGCAGGACATCGCTGACTACGTCCTCAACTTCAAAATCGAGTCCACCGAAGCACTCGACACCGCCCGCAACTGCCTGATGGACACCCTCGGCTGTGGCCTGCTGGCCCTGCGCTTTCCCGAATGCACCAAACACCTGGGCCCGATTGTCGAAGGCACCGTCGTCCCGTTCGGCGCCCGGGTGCCCGGCACCTCTTTTCGTCTCGACCCGGTCAAAGCCGCGTGGGACATCGGCTGCATCGTGCGCTGGCTCGATTACAACGACACCTGGCTCGCCGCCGAGTGGGGCCATCCGTCGGATAACCTCGGCGGGATTCTCGCGGTAGCGGATCACCTGTCGCAAAAACACCTGGCCAATGGCGATGCGCCGCTGACGATCCGTGCGGTGCTCGAAGCGATGATCATGGCCCACGAGATTCAGGGCGTGATCGCGCTGGAAAACTCCTTCAACCGTGTAGGGCTCGATCACGTGCTGCTGGTGAAAGTCGCCTCGACCGCCGTCACTGCCAAACTCATGGGCGCCAATCGCGAGCAGTTGCTGTCGGCGCTGTCCCATGCCTTTGCCGATGGCCAGGCGCTGCGTACTTATCGTCATGCGCCGAACGCCGGGTCGCGCAAATCCTGGGCTGCCGGCGATGCTTCCAGCCGAGGCGTGCGTCTGGCGGACATTGCCATGCGCGGCGAGATGGGCATCCCCGGCGTCCTGACCGCCAAGCAGTGGGGCTTCTACGACGTGTTGTTCAGCCACACCAATAACGATCTGGCGCTCAAGCCCGACGACAAGCGCGCGTTCAGCTTCTCTCGCCAGTACGGCAGCTACGTGATGGAAAACGTGCTGTTCAAAATCAGCTTCCCCGCCGAGTTCCACGCGCAGACCGCGTGCGAAGCCGCCGTGACCCTGCATCCACAGGTCCGCAATCGCCTGCACGAAATCGACAAAATCGTCATCACCACCCACGAATCGGCGATCCGCATCATTTCCAAAGTCGGACCCTTGGCGAATGCCGCCGACCGCGACCACTGCATTCAGTACATGACCGCCGTGCCGCTGGCCTTCGGCAATCTGGTGGCCGAGCAATACGAAGATGACTTCCACGCCGCGCATCCGATCATCGATGTGCTGCGGGAGAAAATGGTCATCGTCGAGGAGCCGCGCTTCACCCGCGAGTATCTGGAAGCCGACAAGCGTTCTATCGCCAACGCGATCCAGGTGTTTTTCAAGGATGGCTCCAGCACCGAAAACGTAGTGGTCGAGTACCCGATCGGCCATCGCCGTCGCCGTGCCGATGGCATTCCGCTGCTGGAAGACAAGTTCAAGGCCAACCTGGCGACGCGCTTCACCGGTCAGCGCAGCGCCGAGATTTTTGCGTTGTGTAAGGATCAGGCTGCGTTGGAAGCGACGCCGGTTAACCGGTTTGTCGACCTGTTCGTGATCTGACCCCGATCCTGTAGGAGCCAGGCTTGCCGGCGAAGGCGTACGTGAGGGCGCCTTCGCCGGCAAGCCTGGCTCCTACAGGGGGCGTGTTCAGGTCTTGAGCCATTTCTCGACCGGCAATTTGGTGATGGCAAACCCCGCCAGCAACACCGCCGAGTAAATCATCAACTCCCGGCTCAGATTCTTTCCCTCGTACCAGGCCCCAATCACCACCGCAAACACCGGAAAAATAATAAACACGAACGACAAAATGATCGGGCTCAGCCGTTTGAGCAGCAAAAAGTAAACGATAAACCCGCCCACCGACGCCACCAGCCCCAGGTAGAGCAGGGCGCCCCACGACCGCACGCTGATTTCATCGAACACCGGCGCCTCAAAACTCAATCCCGCGACAAACAGCATCAACCCCGCCAAGCCAATGGGCAACGTGTTGTAGGTAATCACGCTGATCGCACTGCCTTGTTTCTTGGTGATCACGTAACACAGCGCATGCATCAGCGCCGCCGCCAGAATCGCCAGTACACCGAAGAACTCGGCGTGGTCCAGGTGCAGGCCCTGGCCGCGGATAATCATGAACAAACTGCCAAATCCGATGGCGATGCCAATCACCTGGGAGGGATAGATTTTCTCCCGCAAAAACACCGCAGAAAAAATCAGGATAAACACCGGCATGCAGCTGAACAGCAACGCGGTCAGGCCAGACGAGACGTGCATCTCGCCGTAGTTGAGCAAGTAATACGGCAGGCTGAAGTACGACAGCGTGACGAACACGAAAAACCAGCGACTTTGCCGTGGAAACAGCAGCGGCTCGCGACGCAGCAGGGCGAAGCTCAAGAACAGCGGAAAGGCGATCAGAAAGCGCAGGCCGGCGGCGGTCAGGGGCGGCACGCTTTCGACGGCGATCTTGATCCCCAGCCATGTGGTGCCCCAACTCAGGCAAACGATCAGGAACAAGGTGCTGGTGATCAATCCAGCCAGCCAGGGTTTTCCCGTGATGGACGGCGTGCTGATGGCAATCGACATGTTCGAGCTCCTGTATACGTCGTCGGAATTGACCTGATAACGGAAAGGGTCTATCCCTGATTGAACCTGTTTTCAGCACGCTATTCGGGATGGAAATGACTGTCAAAGTAAGTATTGCCACGGTGTCAATTCTGCGCGAAGGCTTGGCCAATGGGCGCGGCGTGAAGTACAAACGCCTGGCCGAGGCCCTGGAAAAAAGTATCGGCGAAGGCTTGATCGAACCCGGCAGCAAATTACCGCCCCATCGACTGTTGGCAGACAGCCTCGGCGTGACCATCGGGACTATTAGCCGCGCTTACGGCGAACTGGAGCGGGTCGGGTTGGTGGTGGCCCGTGTAGGAGATGGCACTTATGTGCGTCAGAGGGGGATGGAACGTACGCGGGACGTTGGCTTTCGCAATGTCAGCGACGAGCCCCGGGCATTCTTCGACATGAGTCGGAATCAGCCGATTCCGGGGCAGGAAGCAGCCTTCCTCGGCCAAAGTCTGCAAGCCTTGGCCAATGATCCGCAGACCTTGCAGTTGCTCAGCGGCTACACGGCCGATGGTGGGTTGCCGCGCCACCGTGCGGCGGGCGCCCATTGGCTGCGACACCAGACATTTGTGCCGAACGCCGAGCAAGTGATTTGCGTCAACGGCGGCCAGCACGGCTTGCTTTGCGTCTTGATGGCGCTGCTTAAACCGGGCGACACGCTGGTGACCGAGCATTTGACCTACCCCGGTTTGATCAGCGTCGCACGCATGCTCGGGATAAAACTGATCGGCGTCGGGATGGATGACGAAGGATTGCTGCCCGATGCGCTATCGGACGTTTGCCAGCAGCATCGGGTATCGGCGTTGTACTGCACGCCGACGATCCAGAATCCTACGGCGGCGGTGATGTCTGTCCCACGTCGTGAAGCAATCGCCGAGGTCTGTCGTCAACACAACCTGCTGATCATCGAAGACGAAGCCCATGCCGTGCTGGCGCAGCAGCGTCCGTTGCCCTTGAGCCACTTTGCCCCGGAGCGCTCGGTGTTGATCGGCAGCCTGAGCAAAGCGGTGTCGGCGGGTTTGCGCGTGGGTTATCTGCATGCGCCGCTACCGTTGATCGGACGCTTGAGCGCGGCAGTGCGCGGGACTTGCTGGATGGCCAGTCCGCTCTCCATGGCGCTGGCGACTGCGTGGATCGAAAACGGTATTGCCGAACAGTTGCTGGGGCAGCAGATCGCCGAAATCAGCCGCCGCAAGCGGTTGGTCAGCGCCGTGTTAGAAGAAGTCGGCTACAAGACGCATCCCCATAGCCCACACTTCTGGATCGAAGTACCCGAGCCGTGGCGCGCTTCGCAGATTGCGGCGGAGCTCAAGGAGAAAAATTATTGGGTGGCGACCGCCGAGGCGTTTGCGGTGGGGCATGGGGCGGTGCCGCAGTTTATTCGGGCGAGTGTGTGTAATTCGGTGGGGGATGATCGGTTGTTATTGCAGGGCTTTGAAGCGCTGGTGGGGGCATTGGCAGAGACCGTGTGATCGTTCTTCGCGAGCAAGCCCGCTCCCACAGGGGATTTGTGCACGCCGCATATCCAATGTGGGAGCGGGCTTGCTCGCGAAGGCGTTGTGTCAGGCAACAACGATCTACTTGAACCGCCGCTCAACCCCTTTCTCCACCAGAATCTTCGCCGAAATCTCTTCCACGGAAAAATGCGTGGAGTTGATGTGCGCAATGTTCTCCCGGCGAAACAGATTCTCCACCTCACGCACTTCGAATTCGCACTGGGCGTAGCTCGAATAGCGGCTGTTAGGCTTGCGCTCGTTGCGGATCGCGGTGAGGCGGTCCGGGTCGATGGTCAGGCCGAACAGCTTGTGCTGGTGGGCGCGCAGGGCGGCCGGCAGGGTCAGGCGCTCCATGTCGTCTTCGGTCAGCGGATAGTTGGCGGCGCGGATGCCGAATTGCATGGCCATGTACAGGCACGTCGGCGTCTTACCACACCGCGACACGCCCACTAGGATCAGGTCGGCCTTGTCGTAATAATGCGTGCGGGCACCGTCGTCGTTGTCCAGGGCGAAGTTCACCGCCTCGATCCGCTCCATGTAATTGGAGTTGGTGCCGATGGAGTGGGACTTGCCGACGGTGTAGGAAGAATGCTCGGTCAGTTCCTGTTCAAGCGGTGCCAGGAAGGTCGAGAAAATGTCGATCATGAAACCATTGGACGTAGCGAGGATCTCACGAATGTCCTGATTGACGATGGTGTCGAAGATGATCGGCCGGAAGCCGTCGGTTTCGGCGGCCTTGTTGATTTGTTGTACCATGGCCCGCGCTTTATCGACGTTGTCGATGTAGGGCCGCGTGAATTTGCTGAAGGTAATGTTTTCGAACTGCGCCAACAGGCTTTGCCCGAGGGTCTCGGCGGTAATACCCGTGCCATCGGAGATGAAGAAAGCAGATCGTTTCATTTGCACCTTGGGCCTTAAGCTAGTGAAGATTTCTGGATATGATAGACGCGATTTGTAGGCCGCCAGTTGGCCCGCATTCTCACTTATTTTCCAGGTCCAGGCCATACAGTCGGCAAAGGCTCCCCCGAGCCGCCGGCTTCTGAGCTTTTCCAACACAGTTAGTGGAGAGATCACCTTGGTAGAGTACGTAGTTTCCCTCGATAAGCTCGGCGTCCATGATGTAGAGCACGTAGGGGGCAAGAACGCATCCCTGGGCGAGATGATCAGTAACCTTGCAGGTGCCGGTGTATCGGTGCCCGGTGGCTTCGCCACGACAGCTCAGGCTTATCGTGATTTTCTGGAACTGAGCGGCCTGAACGATCAGATCCATGCGGCCCTCGACGCCCTGGACGTCGACGACGTCAACGCCCTGGCCAAGACCGGCGCCCAGATCCGCAAGTGGATCATGGAAGCCGAATTCCCTGAGAAGCTCAACGCCGAGATCCGCACCGCGTTCGCCACGCTGTCGGCCGGCAACCCTGACATGGCCGTGGCCGTGCGCTCTTCCGCTACCGCCGAAGACTTGCCGGACGCTTCCTTCGCCGGTCAGCAGGAAACCTTCCTGAACATCCGTGGTGTCGAAAACGTCATTCGCGCCGCCAAAGAGGTGTTCGCTTCACTGTTCAACGACCGCGCCATTTCCTACCGCGTCCACCAGGGCTTCGACCACAAGTTGGTGGCTCTGTCGGCCGGTGTGCAGCGCATGGTCCGCTCCGAAACCGGCACTGCCGGCGTGATGTTCACCCTCGATACCGAATCGGGCTTCCGTGACGTGGTGTTCATCACCGGCGCTTACGGCCTCGGCGAGACCGTCGTACAAGGCGCGGTGAACCCGGACGAATTCTACGTCCACAAACAAACGCTTGAAGCCGGTCGGCCGGCGATCCTGCGCCGTAACCTGGGCAGCAAAGCCATCAAGATGATCTACGGCGAAGTGGCCACGGCCGGCAAGTCGGTCAAGACCATCGACGTGGACAAGGCCGATCGCGCACGTTTCTGCCTGACCGACGCCGAAGTCAGCGAGCTGGCCAAGCAAGCGATGATCATCGAGAAGCACTACAAGTGCCCGATGGACATCGAATGGGCCAAAGACGGCGACGACGGCAAGCTCTACATCGTGCAGGCCCGTCCTGAAACCGTGAAGAGCCGCACCCAGGCCAACGTCATGGAACGCTACCTGCTGAAAGAAACCGGCACCGTGCTGGTTGAAGGTCGCGCCATCGGCCAGCGCATCGGCGCCGGCAAGGTCCGCATCATCAAGGACGTGTCCGAGATGGACAAAGTCCAGCCAGGCGACGTACTGGTGTCCGACATGACTGACCCGGACTGGGAACCGGTCATGAAGCGCGCCAGCGCCATCGTCACCAACCGTGGCGGCCGTACCTGCCACGCGGCGATCATCGCTCGCGAGCTGGGCATCCCGGCCGTGGTCGGTTGCGGCAACGCCACCCAGCTGTTGAAAGACGGCCAGGGCGTGACCGTTTCCTGCGCTGAAGGCGACACCGGTTACATCTTCGAAGGCGAACTGGGCTTCGACATCAAGAAGAACTCCGTGGACGCCATGCCTGATCTGCCGTTCAAGATCATGATGAACGTCGGCAACCCGGACCGCGCCTTCGACTTCGCGCAACTGCCGAACGCCGGTGTGGGCCTGGCCCGCCTGGAATTCATCATCAACCGCATGATCGGTGTCCACCCCAAAGCGCTGTTGAACTACGACGGTCTGCCGCAGGACATCAAGGACAGCGTCGACAAGCGCATCGCCGGTTACGACGATCCGGTCGGCTTCTACGTCGACAAACTGGTCGAAGGCATCAGCACCCTGGCTGCAGCGTTCACCCCGAAAAAAGTCATCGTGCGTCTGTCGGACTTCAAGTCCAACGAATACGCGAACCTGATCGGCGGCAAGCTCTACGAGCCGGAAGAAGAAAACCCGATGCTGGGCTTTCGTGGTGCTTCGCGTTACATCAGCGAATCGTTCCGCGATTGCTTCGAACTCGAATGCCGCGCCCTCAAGCGTGTGCGTAACGAGATGGGCCTGACCAACGTTGAGATCATGGTGCCGTTCGTCCGTACCCTGGGCGAAGCCAGCCAGGTTATCGACCTGCTGGCCGAAAATGGCCTGGCTCGTGGCGAGAACGGTCTGCGCATCATCATGATGTGCGAACTGCCGTCCAATGCGATCCTGGCTGAAGAGTTCCTCGAGTTCTTCGACGGCTTCTCCATCGGCTCCAACGACCTGACCCAGTTGACCCTGGGCCTGGACCGTGACTCCGGGATCATCGCTCACCTGTTCGACGAGCGTAATCCGGCGGTCAAGAAGCTGCTGGCCAATGCCATCCAGGCTTGCAACAAGGCGGGCAAGTACATCGGCATCTGCGGTCAGGGTCCTTCGGATCACCCGGACCTGGCCAAATGGCTGATGGAGCAGGGCATTGAAAGCGTTTCGCTGAACCCCGATTCCGTACTGGAAACCTGGTTCTTCCTGGCTGAAGGTCAGGCAGCGGTCTGATGGTGTGAGAACGACCGCTCACTGTAGGAGCAAGGCTTGCCCGCGATGGCGTCTTCAAAATCGCCATCGCCAGCAAGCTGTGCTCCTACAGGGGGTAGCCGTTTTTTGAGATTCAAGTAGGGCGGGCTCCTCTGGACGCCGCCCTTTTTTGTGCAAGAGCATTATGCAAAGCAGCAGCAACCTATTTCCTGTCGCCCTGATCAGCGCCGAGCGGCGCGGCGATCTGAGCGAAGACGTGTATCGATTGAAACCCGGAAACAGCCCCGACGGCACCGTCGAGCTGGCGGTAACGCGCCTGGGTATGGCGGACGGCTCGGATGCCCGTGGCGTTCCGGTGATTTTGCTGCACGGCAGTTTTTCCAATCGCCGGTTCTGGTTTTCCCCAAAGGGCCTGGGGTTGGGCGCCTACCTGACGCGCCTGGGCTTCGATGTGTGGATCCCGGAAATGCGCGGTCACGGTCTGTCCCAGCGCAACCAGAACTATCGCAAGAACCGTGTCTCCGACTACGCCCGTTACGATTTGCCGGCCATCGGTGCGTTCGTGCGCGAGCAAAGTGGCCAGGTCCCGCACTGGATCGGTCATTCGCTGGGCGGTATTACCTTGGCGGCCGCGTTGGGCGGTCAGTACATCGGTGAGCCAGTGGTGGCGTCGGCGGCATTTTTCGGTACGCAGGTCAGCCGCACCTACTGGCCGCTGAAGATTCCGCCGGTGGAGTGGAGCGGTCGCTTCATTCTCAAGCGTTTTGCCCAGTTGTCCGGTTCACGGCTCAAGCGCGGCCCAGAGGACGAGCCGATTGGCCTGGCCCTGGAAAGCATGCGCTGGTATGGCCTGTTCGGGCGCTTTGGCGATGCGGACAAGGACTGGTGGGCCGGTTTGGCCGAGGTTCAACTGCCCGTGCTGGCGGTGAGCGCGGCGGGTGACCATCAGGATCCGGCGTGGGCCTGTCGCAAGTTGTTCGATCAACTCGGCTCGGAGCACAAGCAGTTCATCAACCTGGGGCGCGAGCAGGGTTTCGCTGACAATTTCGGTCATGTTGAAATGCTGGTGAGCAAAGCCGCTCAGGTCGAAGTCTGGCCGTTGGTGGCGCGCTGGCTGGTCGATCAACAGACGCCGTTGCTGGGGGAAAAGCCGGATTTGGCCACAGCCGTCTGAGCGCGCTGCTCTAACAAGGGCATTTCGCTCCCGTCGGCTTGCGGCTAAGATATGACGCATTGAGCTTTTCTGGTCACTTTGCGACATCCTCGATTGTCTTCCTCTTTACAGGAGTTTCTCGATGAACCATTACGTTACGCCTGACCTGTGCGACGCCTACCCGGAGCTGGTGCAGGTGCTGGAGCCGATGTTCAGCAATTTCGGCGGCCGTGATTCCTTCGGCGGCGAAATCGTGACCATCAAGTGTTTCGAAGACAACTCGCGGGTTAAAGAGCAAGTTGAACTCCAGGGTGACGGCAAGGTGCTGGTGGTCGACGGCGGCGGTTCCCTGCGTCATGCGTTGCTGGGTGACATGCTGGCCGAGAAAGCCTCGAAAAACGGTTGGGCAGGGCTGGTGATCTACGGGTGCATCCGCGACGTGGATATCCTCGCGCAGACCGATCTGGGCGTGCAGGCCCTCGCGAGCCACCCGAGAAAGTCCGACAGGCGCGGGCTTGGCGACATTAACGTTCCGGTGACCTTCGCCGGCGTGACGTTCCATCCAGGCCATTACATTTATGCGGACAACAATGGCGTGATCATCTCGCCAAGCCCGCTGACGATGCCTGAATAAAGCGTCGATGCAAATTTTCGCAGTAGCCATGGGGTGAGGATGTTCGAGGAAGAAAACGCGCAGTGGGGGCTTGTGCATGCCCTGGTGCTGGACGGTAAAGGCGGTGCGCGTTCGATAGCCCGGACTGATCTCGATGACTTGCAGCTGCAGGACCATGAAAGTCTGTGGCTGCATTGGGATCGCAGTCACCCGCAAACCCAGACCTGGCTGCGTAAATCCAGCGGTCTGAGTGAGTTCAGCTGCGATTTGCTGCTCGAAGAAAACACCCGTCCGCGGCTTTTACAGCTTTCCGACAGCGAACTGCTGCTATTTTTGCGTGGGGTAAACCTGAACCCTGGCGCCGAGCCAGAGGACATGGTTTCCGTGCGTATCTTCGCTTCGGCCCCGCGGGTGATTTCCCTGCGTTTGCGTCCGTTGCGCGCCACCGATGAGTTGCTGGTGCAGCTCGCCGAAGGCAAAGGGCCGAAAACCGCCTCCGAACTCATCCTTTATATGGCTCAGTACCTCACCAACAAGGTGCAGGATCTGGTTACTTGCCTCTCGGAAGTGGTCGATGAGGAAGAAGAAAAACTGGATGCCGACGAACGGTATACGCCCGAGCATGGCTCCATTTTGCAGATCCGTCGCAGGGCGGCCGGGCTGAAACGTTTCCTGGCTCCGCAGCGAGATATTTTCGGACAACTGACGCGGATAAAACTGCCTTGGTTTGTCGAAGATGATGGCGATTACTGGAACGAATTGAACAACAGCCTGACCCGTTATCTTGAGGAGCTGGAATTGACCCGGGAGCGGGTGGGGCTGGTCCTTGAGGCCGAAGACCGGCGTTTGAGCGTGCGCATGAACCGCACGATGTACCGCTTCGGGATCATCACCGGGATCTTTTTGCCGATGAGTTTTCTGACCGGTCTGCTGGGCATTAATGTCGGCGGCATTCCGTTCTCGGCGAGCCCGTATGGCTTCCTGATCGCCTGCATGATGATGGTGTCGGTGGCCCTCGGGCAGTGGTGGTTATTCCGACGTTTGCGCTGGGTGTGATGATGAGCCATGTGACCCGGGCAAATTTGATCGCGTCTTTCACTGACATTACGAGAGGTGCGTATGCACGATCCGTTTGAACAGTCTTTGCGTGACATGCTCAAGGCATCTCCGTCCACCCGGGACGACGATGCGTGCCTTGGCCGTGTCCTGAAAACCGCTAACCGCCAGGTCGGCGCTGGCGATCTGTTCAGCCTGCTGGGCCGTTGGCTGCCCGCGCTGATGATCGCGTTGAACAATGGATCGGCCCACGTCGCGCCGGTTTCCCGTCACCGTAAACCTACCGTTCGCACTGCTGATAAGGCTGATTGAATATGGAACTTGATCTCTGGACTCAGAGCCTCGTCACTGCAATGACTGCGTTGTGGACCAAGGTTGCGAATTTTATTCCGAACCTCTTCGGTGCGTTGGTTGTCCTACTCCTGGGATTTGTCGTAGCCAAGCTTCTGGACACCTTGTTGTCCAAGCTGCTCGCCAAATTGGGCCTTGATCGCCTGATGGGCGGCACCGGCCTGACCAAATTGTTGTCCCGTGCCGGCCTTCAGGTGCCTATCTCGACCTTGATCGGCAAGATCGTCTACTGGTTTGTTTTGCTGATTTTTCTCGTGTCGGCAGCAGAATCCCTTGGACTTGAAAGAGTTTCAGCTACGCTTGATATGCTTGCGCTGTATTTGCCGAAAGTATTTGGCGCCGCGCTGGTGTTGTTGGTAGGTGTGTTGCTGGCGCAATTGGCCAATGGGCTGGTGCGCGGGGCGGCAGAAGGCGTAGGGCTGGATTACGCCTCTGGCCTGGGGCGGATAGCCCAAGGCTTGGTGATTATTATCAGTTTGTCGGTCGCGATCAGCCAGTTGGAGGTCAAAACTGACCTGCTTAACCATGTGATTGTGATCGTATTGATTACCGTTGGTCTGGCAGTTGCGCTGGCCATGGGGTTGGGAAGCCGGGAAATTGCCGGTCAGATTCTTGCGGGAATCTATGTGCGTGAGTTGTATCAGGTTGGGCAACAAGTGCGTGTTGGCGAGGTCGAAGGTCAGATCGAAGAGATCGGCACGGTTAAAACCACATTGCTGACCGACGAGGGTGAGCTAGTCTCTCTCTCCAATCGGATCCTCCTGGAGCAGCATGTGAGTAGCCGCTAATCCGGCAAACCCTGCTAATGTATGCCGCCGCAAACTGCCCTGAAGGGACTGCGGCGGACATTGACCTGACTGTCGGCCCGACTTGTTTTGAATAAAGCTCAATCGCTCTCCACGCGCTACGACCCCCGCGAGCTCTCTGATGAGGAGTTGGTCGCGCGCTCGCATACCGAGCTGTTTCACGTAACACGCGCCTATGAAGAACTGATGCGGCGTTACCAACGAACATTATTTAACGTTTGTGCGCGATATCTTGGGAACGATCGCGACGCAGACGATGTCTGTCAGGAAGTGATGTTGAAGGTGTTGTACGGGTTGAAGAACTTCGAGGGGAAATCGAAGTTCAAGACATGGCTCTACAGCATCACGTACAACGAGTGCATCACGCAGTATCGAAAAGAACGGCGAAAGCGTCGCTTGATGGACGCTTTGAGTCTGGACCCCCTCGAGGAAGCGTCAGAAGAAAAGACGCCGAAACCCGAGGATAAGGGTGGACTTGATCGCTGGTTGGTGTATGTGAACCCGATTGACCGTGAAATTCTGGTGCTACGATTTGTCGCAGAGCTGGAGTTTCAGGAGATCGCAGACATCATGCACATGGGTTTGAGTGCAACAAAAATGCGTTACAAACGTGCTCTAGACAAATTGCGTGAGAAATTTGCAGGCGTTGCTGAAACTTAGTTCAGAGCAAATATCTCTTACGTGTAGGCAAGTTCTGATAGACTTGCCGCCGAGTTGTCCCCCGGTTTGCGGGACTGCTTCACAATCACCAGATGGGGATTTAACGGATGAAACTGAAAAACACCTTGGGCTTTGCCATTGGTTCTCTTATTGCTGCCACTTCGTTCGGCGCTCTGGCACAAGGCCAAGGCGCAGTTGAAATCGAAGGCTTCGCTAAGAAAGAACAATTCGACAGCGCTCGTAACTTCAAGAACAACGGCAACCTGTTCGGTGGTTCGGTTGGTTACTTCCTGACCGACGACGTTGAACTGCGTCTGGGCTACGACGAAGTGCACAACGTACGTGCAGACAACGGCCGTAACATCAAGGGCGCCAACACCGCTCTGGACGCTCTGTACCACTTCAACAACCCGGGCGACATGCTGCGTCCGTACGTTTCGGCTGGTTTCTCCGATCAGAGCATCGGTCAGAACGAATCCGGTCGTAACCGCTCCACCTTCGCCAACGTTGGCGGCGGTGCCAAGCTGTACTTCACCGAGAACTTCTACGCCCGTGCCGGCGTTGAAGCTCAGTACAACATCGACCAGGGCGACACCGAGTGGGCTCCAAGCGTCGGTATCGGTGTGATCTTCGGTGGCGGCTCCAAGGCTGCTGCTGCTCCAGTTCCAGCAGCAGCTGAAGTCTGCTCCGACAGCGACAACGATGGCGTTTGCGACTTC
>NZ_JBIUXZ010000008.1:0-57230 GCF_044744265.1 Pseudomonas sp. NPDC087342 | reverse complement strand
GACAAGTGCCCGGACACCCCAGCCAACGTAACTGTTGACGCTGATGGCTGCCCAGCAGTTGCTGAAGTTGTTCGTGTTGAGCTGGACGTGAAATTCGACTTCGACAAGTCGGTAGTCAAGCCTAACAGCTACGGCGACATCAAAAACCTCGCTGATTTCATGAAACAGTACCCATCCACCACCACTACTGTTGAAGGTCACACTGACTCCGTCGGTCCTGACGCTTACAACCAGAAACTGTCCGAGCGTCGTGCAAACGCCGTTAAACAAGTTCTGACCAACCAGTACGGTGTTGAATCGTCCCGCGTTCAGTCTGTTGGCTACGGCGAATCCCGCCCAGTTGCTGACAACAAAACTGAAGCTGGCCGCGCTGTAAACCGTCGCGTAGAAGCGCAGGTTGAAGCCCAAGGTAAGTAATTATCTTGCAGCTCTGAAAAGCCCGGCTTAGGCCGGGCTTTTCTTTGTCTGCGATTTGATGAAGGGGAAGTTGAATCAGGTGGGTTCAGGCTGTTTGATCGGCCGCCATCGCGGGCAAGCCACGCTCCCACATGGAGGACGCGGCACACGCTGCCACCGCACCTATCACCAGGATTGCCGGGCTCTTGAGCTCGAAGCTGTGGGCATCGTCTTCCATGGCTGTCAGAACGCTGCGACATTCGCGCTGATGCGGCAGTGAAGCGTTTTCGATCATCGCCACTGACGTATCTACCGCCATGCCGCCCGCCAGCAGTTGCTCGCGGATCTCGCTCAGTTTCGCTACACCCATATAGATCACCAGCGTCGTCCCGCCTTGGGCCAAGGCCTGCCAATTCAGGCTGCTATCGTCCTGCGTGTGCGCGGTGACCAGCGTCACGCCCCGCGCCACACCGCGCAGGGTCAGTGGAATATCACATTGCGTCGCGCCAGCCAGTCCGGCGGTGATGCCATTCACCAGCTCCACATCAACGCCACGCTCGCGCAGCCACTGCGCCTCTTCACCACCACGCCCGAAAATGCACGGATCGCCACCCTTGAGCCGCACCACGCATTTGCCATGGCGGGCATAACGCAGCATCAGCCGATGAATGAACGCTTGCGGCGTGGAGCGACAGCCGCCGCGCTTGCCGACGGGAATAATCCGCGCTTTAGGGCAATGTTCCAGTACCGCTTCGTTGACCAGGTCGTCGATCAGCACCACATCCGCTTCCCGCAAGGCCCGAACAGCCTTCAGGGTCAGTAATTCAGGATCGCCGGGACCCGCACCCACCAGCCAGACTTTTGCGCTCATCGAATTTTCCTCACAGGATAACGGCGTCGGCTGTGCCAACACTCAGTTATGAAACAGCAGAAACAACAGCAGCAGATTCACCACCAGCGAACCCAAGGCCAGCGTCCGCCACACCTTCAGTGGCTCGCGATCCAGCAGTGGCCTGGGCCTCACACTCAAGCTCCGGCGCTCGCCTTGCTCCAGCAGCAACAACCATTCTTCAGCCGTTTCGAAGCGCTGCAGCGGATCAACCGCGACCGCGCGCTCCAGGCTCTGCGCCAGCCATTCCGGCAAGTCGGGACGATAGCGACTGGCGCTGACCGGCACGCCGAACCGCGGACGCTGGAAGGCTTCGATTTCGCCGTAGGGATACTGCCCGGTCAGCAGGAAAAACAGGGTCACGCCGACCGCATACAAATCCTGCTGCGGCGTCGGTGCTTCGCCGCGAAAGGCTTCCGGCGCGATATAACTGGGTGTGCCGGGCAGGGCGCTTGGTTGGTCTTCGGACAGGCCAGGGCAGTAGGCGAGGCCGAAGTCCAGCAACCGCAATTCGCCGTCGTCCCCCAGCAGCAGGTTCTCCGGTTTGATGTCGCGATGCAGGATCTGCCGCCGATGCAGCATGCCCACTGCCCGCAGCAGGCGCTCGGCAAGTTCTTGCCACTGCGCCAAGGGCAGCGGGCCGGTTCGGTCCTGCAATTGCGCCAGGGTCGATCCAGAATATTCACGCATCACGTAGTACAAATGCTGACGCTGGCTGGCGGCATGCACTTCAGGAAAGTGCCGCCCGGCCACGCGTTTGAGAAACCATTCCTCCGACAACAAGGCCTGCCCGGCCAGATGATCGTCGTGCAGATGCCCGGGCAAGGTTTTCAGCAGCCAGGGTTGTTGCTGCGCATCCCGCACCCGGTAAAGCAGCGATTGCTGGCTCTGGGCAAGGACACCCTCGACCTGCCAGCCTTCGAAGAACTGCCCTGGTTTCAGTGCGGGCGGCAGCGGCCATTGCTGCAAATGGATCAGCGCATCGCCGATGCTGGTTTCACCGAGGGCATCGACCCGCACCAGCAGGGCGCTGGCGTTGTCCTGGCTACCAGCCAGATGCGCGGCGTTGACCAGGGTCTGCGCGGCGCTTTGCAGATCAGGCTGATCGCGCAAGATCCCGGCTATCGCGGTATCGCCCAATACCGCCCAAACCCCGTCGCTGAGCAAAACGAAGCTCTCATCGAGCAGCAGTTCGCCATCGAGGAAATCCAGCACCAGATGCTGATCGAGCCCCAGCGCGCGCTTGAGCACATGCTGCATGCCCGGCTGATCCCAGACGTGATCCTCGCTGACTCGCTGCAACTGATCGGCGTGCCAGCGATACACTCGGCAATCGCCAACATGCGCCAGGGTAAAACGCCTGCCACGCATGACCAGAGCGCTGACCGTGGTCAGCAGCGGCTGGCCACCGCCATTGGCCTGCAACCAGCGATTCTGCGCCGACAGCAGGCGATCCAGCGCTTGGGCCACGCCCCAGGTTTCCGGGGTGGCGTAGTAATCCAGCGCCAGCGCCTGCAAGGTCGAACGGGCGGCGAGACCACCATCGGCACACTGGCTGACGCCGTCGGCGATGGCGAACAGGTAACCCTTGCTCGCCGCCAGCGCCGGGGCCGGGGTCACCAGGCGCAAGGCGTCCTGGTTTTCCTCGCGCGGGCCGATAGCGCTGGCTTCGGCGAAACTCAGTTGCAGGCTCATTGACGACGCCTCAGACCCGAGCGGCCGTCATCGCTGCCGAACCCCAAGTGGTTCTCCAGCGACGTTTCACGCCGTGCAGGCCGAACCAGGCGAGCACGCCCAGGCTGGCGAACAACCACAGGGCCATTTGATAGCTGCCGGTGCTTTGCTTGATCGCGCCCATGCCCGCCGCAAGGGCGAAGCCACCGATGCCGCCGGCCATGCCGATCAGCCCGGTCATCACGCCGATCTCCCGACGAAAACGCTGCGGCACCAATTGGAACACCGCGCCGTTACCCGCACCCAGACCGAGCATGGTGCAGACGAAAAGCGCCAGCGCCGCGTAGGAGCTCGGCAAGTTGAAACCCACCGCCGCGATGCAGATTGCCGCCACTGTGTACATTCCGAGCAAGGTACGGATGCCGCCGAATCGATCCGCCAGGGCGCCGCCCAACGGACGCATCAGGCTGCCACCGAACACGCAGGCGGCGGTGTAGTAACCGGCGGTCACCGGGCTCAGGCCATATTGGTCGTTGAAGTAGCCGGGCAAGGCGCTGGCCAGGCCGATGAAGCCACCGAAGGTCACGCTGTAGAAGAACATGAACCACCAGCTGTCGCGGTCACCCAGGGCTTTTAGGTAGTCGGCCATGGACTTGGCTTTCGGCCGTTCCGGAGCGTTTTTGGCCAGCCAGGCGAAGACAATGATGGTCAGGATCAACGGGATCAGGGCGAAGCCGAACACGTTGCTCCAGCCAAAGGATGCGGCCAATACCGGGGCGATCAACGCTGCCAAGACAGTGCCCGAGTTACCGGCACCGGCGATGCCCATCGCTTTGCCTTGATGCTCTGGCGGATACCATTGCGACGCCAGCGGCAGGGCGACGGCGAAGGACGCGCCGGCCATGCCGAGGAACAGCCCCAGCACCAGCGCCTGTTCGTAGCTGTGGATCCCGAGTTTCCAGGCGCCGAACAATGCGCAGATGACGATCACCTGGCCAATCAGCCCGGCGGTTTTTGGCGACAGGCGATCAGCCAGCAGGCCCATCGCAAAGCGCAATACCGCGCCAGCCAGAATCGGCGTGGCCACCACCATCCCGCGTTGTTGCGTGGTCAGGTGCAGGTCGGCGGCGATTTGCACCGCCAGAGGGCCGAGCAGGTACCAGACCATGAAGCTCAGGTCGAAATAGAGGAAGGCCGCGAACAAGGTCGGGGCATGGCCGGATTTCCAGAAGCTTGAATTCATCGCGCACCTCAGCTGTTAAGCGTCTCGAGAAGGAGTCATGAGCTTGCAGGTGGGGCGCCGCAACGGCCGCACCACCGGCCCCGGTCTCAGGGGCCAAAACAAAAAAACGCCGCCACCTGATCCGCCATGGGGCGAACGAGGTGAGCGACGTCTTTGTCGTAGGTGGGGCAACCGCCGTTGGTTACCTGTGTGGATTACGTAGCGAGATTTGTGCCAACAGCCGGGATCGTGTCGTGGCCATTCGCGGGCAAGCCTCGCTCCTACAGGTCTTGCGCCAATTGTTAATCACGCAAATCGCTATAGGAGCGAGGCTTGCCCGCGAAGGCGTCCTTCAACCCAACAACTCACTCATGGCAATAATCTGCTCCGCCACCTGGATCAGCTTCTGCTGGCGGCTCATGGCCTGGCGGCGCATCAGGGTGTAGGCCTCTTCTTCGTTGCAGTCCTTCATCTTCATCAGCATCCCCTTGGCCAGCTCGATGCGCTTGCGCTCGGCCAATTGCTGATCTCGCGCATGCAGTTGCGCACGCAGGGCCTGGTCGCTTTCAAAACGCGCCATGGCCACGTCGAGAATCGGCTGCAAGCGTTGTGCGTGAATGCCTTCGACGATGTAGGCACTGACCCCGGACTTGATTGCCTGGCGCATCACGCCGGGGTCGTGCTCGTCGGTAAACATTACGATCGGTCGGGGCTGATCGCGGGTTACCAGCACCACTTGTTCCATCACATCGCGGCTCGGTGACTCGGTATCGATCAGAATCACGTCCGGACGCACCGTTTCGACGCGTGCGGGCAGGTCGATGGTCAGGCCGGATTCGTCGATTACCTCGAACCCGGCCTCGGTCAGGGCGGCTTTCAGTCGGCCGACTTTTTTTGCCGTGTCGTTGATCAGCAGGATTCGCAACATGTGGCGGTCTCCTGTCAGCGGCTGGCGAGAAGGGGCGAGCTGTCGCTCATGGCGTGGAGCTTGAAGCCCCGGGCGTAACCGGCCGGGTCCGAGCCATCCCAGACTTTGCCATCGATCAACTGACTGCTGCGCATTTCCTGGCCCCAGGCGGCAACGCCTACCGTTGTTGCGGCCTCACGGTATAAGTCTAGTTGCTGGACCTTGCGCGCCACGCCGAGGTAATCCGGGTCTTCGCGCAGCAAACCCCAGCGGCGGAATTGGGTCATGAACCACATGCCGTCGGACAGGTACGGCAGATTGACCTCGCCGCCGCCATGGAAACGCAGCGCGTGCGGGTCTTGCCAGCGATTGCCCAGGCCATCGGCGTAATCCCCCAGCAATCGCGGTTCGATGCTCTCCACAGGCGCGTCGAGATACTCCGGAGCGCTCAACAACTGCGCGGTGCTGCGACGGTTTTCCTGGCTGTCTTCGATAAAGCGGCTGGCTTCGAGGATCGCCATCACCAGCGCCCGGGCGGTGTTGGGGTATTGCTCGACAAAAGCGCGGGTGCAGCCGAGGACTTTTTCCGGGTGATCGGGCCAGATGCTTTGGGTCGTCGCCAAGGTGAAGCCGAGATTCTGATCGACCGCGCTGGCGCACCATGGCTCACCGACGCAGAAGCCGTCGATACGCCCGGCCTGCAAGTGCGCGACCATTTGCGGCGGCGGTACCACGACGCTGTCGACATCCTGCAATGGATGAATGCCCTGGCTCGCCAGCCAGTAATACAACCACATGGCGTGGGTGCCGGTGGGAAAGGTCTGGGCGAAGGTCAGTTTTGGGCGAGTTTGGTGCACGCGCCGGTGCAGTGCTTCAGGACTGGTCACCCCCAGCGCTTGCAAGCCGTGGGACAGGTTGATGCTCTGGCCGTTCTGGTTCAGGCCCATCAACACCGCCATGTCCGTAGGCGCAACGCCGCCGATGCCCAGGTGCACCGCGTAAATCAGCCCATAGAGGCTGTGGGCGGCGTCGAGTTCACCGCTGACCAGTTTGTCCCGCAGGTTGGCCCAGGACGACTGGCGCTTGAGATTCAGGGTCAGGCCATAGGGTTGGGCGAAGCCTTGGGTGGCGGCGACCACCACCGAGGCGCAGTCGCTCAGGGCCATGAAGCCTACATTGATTGCGGACTTTTCCGGGGCATCGCTGCCGTTGACCCAGGCCAGCGGGCCGGCTGTGGTTTCATTCATCGTTAACACCTTGCAAAAAAAACGTCGTCCCAGGTCCACGCGCGAGCAGAACCGGATGACGACGCCATTGTCCGTCGACTCATCCCGTCGTTGGCATGAGTACTGATGGCTATGCCGGTGCAAGGCATATGCCATCGAACGCTGATTTGTGTGTGCGCCTCGCTTGCGACCCCGATGCCCGGCTATAATCGCCGCCTCATTTCGCCGCCATCCGAGTCAAACCCGCCCATGTACACCCTGGCCCGTCAGCTGTTGTTCAAACTTTCCCCGGAAACCTCCCACGATCTGTCCCTGGACCTGATCGGCGCGGGCGGGCGTTTGGGCCTCAACGGCTTGCTGTGCAAGGCGCCGGCGAAAGTGCCGGTGAAGGTCATGGGCCTGGAGTTTCCGAACCCTGTAGGTTTGGCGGCTGGTCTGGACAAGAACGGCGCGGCCATCGACGGTTTTGCCCAGTTGGGTTTTGGCTTCGTCGAAATCGGCACCATCACCCCGCGTCCGCAGCCAGGCAATCCGAAACCACGGATTTTCCGCTTGCCGGAAGCCGAGGCGATCATCAATCGCATGGGGTTCAACAACCTCGGCGTCGATCACCTGCTGGCTCGCGTCGCAGCCGCCAAGTACAAGGGCGTGTTGGGCATTAACATCGGCAAGAACTTCGACACCCCGGTTGAACGGGCGGTGGACGATTATCTGATCTGCCTGGACAAGGTCTACGCCCACGCCAGCTACGTGACGGTCAACGTCAGCTCGCCGAACACCCCGGGCCTGCGTAGCCTGCAGTTCGGTGATTCGCTCAAGCAGTTGCTCGCCGACCTGGCCCAGCGCCGGGCTGAACTGGCGCTGCGTCACGGCAAGCACGTGCCGCTGGCGATCAAGATCGCCCCGGACATGACGGACGAAGAAACTGCACAGGTCGCACAAGCGCTGATCGAAACCGGGATGGACGCGGTGATTGCCACCAACACCACCCTGAGCCGTGTCGGTGTCGAAGGCCTGGAACATGGCGACGAGGCGGGCGGTCTGTCCGGCGCGCCGGTTCGCGACAAGAGCACCAACACCGTGAAGGTCCTGGCGGCAGAATTGGCCGGCCGATTGCCGATCATCGCGGTGGGTGGCATCACCGAAGGCAAGCACGCGGCTGAGAAAATCGCTGCGGGTGCGAGTCTGGTGCAGCTCTACTCGGGCTTCATCTATAAAGGCCCGGCGCTGATCCGTGAATCCGTTGACGCCATAGCCGCCTTGCGCTGATGTAGCAGCTGCCGAGCCCCGCGAGGCTGCGTTCGGGGGCGAAGCCGCCGTAAAACCTGCATGCACGGTGCAACTGTGAGACGGCGTATCTGATTTTACGACGGCTCCGCCGCCGGACGCAGCCTCGCGGGGCTCGGCAGCTGCTACAGGAGTGGTGGCCGGAAGCGCAGACATAAAAAAGGGCACCTCGAAGGTGCCCCTGGGCCGGAGCCCGCCGTCCGGATGGGACGTGCGTGGTTAATGTGTTACGTAGTCAGATGATTGTGTTGCAGTGTCAGGCCCTTTGTTAGCCAACGGCGTGAAGTTCGTTGAGTCTATGGATTCCCGCAGTGCCGGTCATACCGTCCCAGTTGTCGCCGCGTCCTTCGCGCCAGCCGTTAATCCAGGCTTGGCGTACCGACGGTAGAGTAAATGGGCAAAGCTCACGGGATTTGCCACCAACGCCATATTGATATCCGCGTAAAAATGCTCTTTCCAACGGATCACGCTTAAGTCTTCTCATAGGGTGTTGCCCTCACTTGTTGACTGTTTTCATCGCGTCGACCTCAATCGAGGTCTGGCAGAAAAATTCTGCCGTTGGCGGCTCGCTGCCGGCGTCACGAGCCAAGGTGTTGACGCCGTTGCGACGTCAACCTGTGTTGAGTTCTAACCAATGCGTCACATTGATGGAATGATCGTTTTGTCATAAGGACGTAACCAGAAAGATGCTATGGCCATAAGTAACACGATGTTTGACCCGTGTTGATTGGCCAAACCCCGGTATGATCAGCTCCGCGCTGTATGACGAGGTTAATCCTTTAGTGAGAATGACCCACGTTTGCGCTGGGGTACTATTCGACGAAGGGTCGCTTTATGACATTTTGTTGCTTCAACTATTTTATCTGCCCTGGCATCTAAGCTCTTTTAACCGAGCAGTCAGGGTGGGACGGCACACCTTCGTGCCACGCGGGCGCTCTTTTAGAAAAGCGCCTGATTGAAAACCGGACCGGCAATGCGTTGTCGGTTCACTTAGCCAAAGGCTCTGAAATTCCAATGTCCGATCAATTCGAAATCTTCCTCACTTGCCCAAAAGGCCTTGAAGGCCTGCTCATCGAGGAAGCCGTCGGGCTTGGCCTTGAAGAAGCGCGTGAACACACGTCTGCCGTGCGCGGCATGGCCACCATGGAAACCGCTTATCGCCTGTGCCTGTGGTCGCGTCTGGCGAACCGGGTGCTGCTGGTGCTCAAGCGTTTCCCGATGAAGGACGCCGAAGACCTGTACCACGGCGTGCTCGACATCGAGTGGCAAGACCACATGCTCAATGACGGCACCCTGGCTGTTGAATTCAGCGGTCACGGCTCGGGCATCGACAACACTCACTTCGGCGCCTTGAAAGTAAAAGACGCCATCGTCGACAAACTGCGTACCCCGCAAGGCGACCGTCCGTCGATTGACAAGCTCAACCCGGACCTGCGCATTCACCTGCGCCTGGACCGTGGCGAAGCGATCCTCTCCCTCGACCTGTCCGGCCACAGCCTGCACCAGCGTGGCTATCGCTTGCAGCAGGGCGCCGCTCCGCTGAAGGAAAACCTCGCGGCGGCGATCCTGATCCGTTCCGGCTGGCCACGCATTGCGGCCGAAGGCGGCGCGCTGGCTGACCCGATGTGCGGTGTGGGTACGTTCCTCGTCGAAGCGGCAATGATCGCCGCCGATATGGCACCGAACCTGCGTCGCGAGCAGTGGGGCTTTACCGCTTGGCTGGGCCACGTCCCGGCGCTGTGGAAAAAACTCCACGAAGAAGCCACCGAGCGTTGCGCCGCTGGCCTGGCCAAGCCACCGCTGTGGATTCGCGGCTACGAGGCTGACCCACGCCTGATTCAACCGGGCCGCAACAACGTCGAGCGTGCCGGCCTGAGCGAGTGGATCAAGATCTACCAGGGCGAAGTCGGCACGTTTGAGCCGCGTCCAGACCAGAACCAGAAAGGTCTGGTTATCTGCAACCCGCCGTACGGCGAGCGTCTGGGTGACGAGGCGAGCTTGCTCTATCTCTACCAGAACCTCGGCGAGCGCCTGCGTCAGGCCTGCCTGAACTGGGAAGCCGCAGTGTTCACCGGCGCTCCGGACCTGGGCAAGCGCATGGGCATCCGCAGCCACAAACAGTATTCGTTCTGGAACGGCGCGCTGCCGTGCAAGCTGTTGCTGATCAAGGTCACCCCGGATCAGTTCGTCACCGGCGAGCGTCGCACCCCGGAACAGCGTCAGGTCGAGCGTGAGCAGGCCGAAGTCGAAGTCGCCGACAACGATGTCGCGCCGGGCAAGTACGAGAAGTACAACAAGAACGGCAACCCGATCAAACCGGCCCCGGTGGTGATCGAGCAACCGCGCTTGAGCGAAGGCGGGCAGATGTTTGCCAACCGCCTGCAAAAGAACCTCAAGGCCCTGGGCAAGTGGGTCAAGCGTGAAGGCATCGACTGCTATCGCGTGTATGACGCCGACATGCCGGAATACTCGATGGCCATCGATCTGTATCAGGATTGGGTCCACGTCCAGGAATACGCTGCGCCGAAGTCCATCGATCCGGAAAAAGCCTCGGCGCGGATGTTCGATGCCCTGGCGGCCATTCCGCAGGCGCTGAACATCGACAAGAGCCGCGTGGTGGTCAAGCGTCGCGAACGTCAGAGCGGCACCAAGCAGTACGAACGCCAGGCTGCGCAAGGCAAGTTCGTCGAGGTCAGTGAAGGCGGCGTGAAGCTGCTGGTCAACCTCACCGACTACCTCGACACCGGGCTGTTCCTCGATCACCGGCCAATGCGCATGCGCATCCAGAAAGAGGCCGAGGGCAAACGCTTCCTCAATCTGTATTGCTACACAGCGACCGCCAGTGTCCACGCGGCCAAGGGTGGCGCGCGCAGCACCACCAGTGTCGACTTGTCGAAAACCTACCTGGACTGGGCTCGTCGTAACCTGTCGCTGAACGGTTTCTCCGACAAGAACCGTCTGGAGCAGGGCGATGTGATGGCTTGGCTGGATGCCTGCCGTGACGAGTACGACCTGATCTTCATCGATCCGCCGACCTTCTCCAACTCCAAGCGCATGGAAGGGATCTTCGACGTGCAGCGTGACCAGGTGCAGTTGATTGACCTGGCCATGGCGCGCCTGGCGCCGGGCGGCGTGTTGTACTTCTCCAACAACTTCCGCAAGTTCGTGCTGGAGGAGAACCTCACCACCCGTTACGCGGTTGAGGAAATCACCGACAAGACCATTGATCCGGACTTTGCCCGCAACGGCAAGATCCATCGTGCCTGGAAAATCACGGCCCGCTGACACTTGATTTGATTGGATCCACAGAGCCTTGATTTTTAAAGGCTCTTGGATTCTTTCAGGGCTGGCCAAATTAGTGGCTAATAGCTATAACTCAACCCATTGCCAATGGGCTTTTCCGGCACCTGGCGTTTTGAGTTGCGTTTTATGTCGTTGCACGCCGTGCGCCCCAAGATCCTGGGTTTTATCAGCGAAGACGTCTCGGCCTGGCTGGTCGCGATGCTGGTATTGCTCGCTGGCGGGATTCTCACGGGATTGCTGGCCTGGGCGACGCTGAATCTGTTTCACCATCAATTGCGGCAACGTTTCCAACTGCTGGCCAGTGAACGTTACAGCCGTATCGAAGAACGTTTCGAAGATCAGGAGCAGCGCCTCGACGGCCTGCGCCGGTTCTTTGCCAATTCCGATTCGGTGTCCCGCACCGAATTCGACGGTTACACCCAACCTTTATTGCAGCGCACCCAGGCGTACTCATTCGCCAAGCGCGTGACGCGTGAAGAGCGCCCGGCGTTTGAACGTGAGGTGCGTGAAGAAGGGCTGAGCGACTTTTCCATTCGTGAACTCAATCCAGCGGGCGAGCTGCAACTCGCGGCCGAGCGCGATGAGTATGTGGTGGTGCTTTATAGCCAGACGCAAAGTCGTCTCGGTTCGCCGCTGGGCTACGATCTGCTGGCCCAGCCGTTGCGCCGCGCCACCCTGGAACGGGCGGATCGGGGCAGCATGGCGGTGTCGCAACCGATGCACCTGGTGAGTGTCGAGCCGACCTATGCACGAGGCGTGCTACTGGTGGCACCGGTCAATCGTCGGCAAAGTACGGAAGCGGCGACGGACAAGCCCTTCGGCTACGTCATGGCGGTGATCAGCATGCGTCAGTTGCTGGCCGACGGACTGCCGGAGGCCGGACGCGATTATCTGTCGGTGCGCATTCTCGACCTGTCCACCAGCGATCAACACGAAGTGCTGTTTGAATCGACGAATCCGCCGGCCGCCAGTGAGCTGACCGCGAGTCGCCTGCTGCGCCTGGCCGACCACGACTATCAAGTGGACATTCAGCCCAGCGAGGCGTTTCTGGCGGCCAACCATTCTTCGGTGAGCAGTCTGGTGGTGCTCGGTGGCTTGCTCAGTCTGTTGCTCAGCGCCTTGCTCTACGTGTTAGTCAGCCAGCGGCAACGGGCGTTGAAAATGGTCGAGCAGCGCACCGAGGAATTGCGCGCCCGCGAGCAGGAATTGCGCGGCACCCATGGCCAGTTGCGCGGCGTGCTGAACGCCGCGACCCAAGTGGCGATCATTGCCACCGACCTGCGCGGGGTCATCAGCACCTTCAATGCCGGTGCCGAACAGATGCTCGGCTATAGCGCCGCCGACGTGGTCGGGCGCATGACCCTGGAAAACCTGCATTTTCCCCGTGAGCTGGTGGCCCGTTCGGCGGAGTTGAGCGCGCGTTACGGCAAGCTGATCCCGACTTGCCAGGCGATGCTGGTCGAGGGCGGCGAGGAGGGTGGTCACGAAGCTCGCGAGTGGACCCTGGTGCGTCAGGATGGCAGCCACCTGACGGTGAACATGCTGGCGACTCCAGTGCTGGATGAGCAGGGATTGTGGGTCGGGCATCTGGCGATCTGCATCGACATCACCGAGCGCAAGCGTGTCCACGAAGCCCTGGCGGCGCGGGACTTGCTGCTGAAGAAACTCAGCGCCCATGTGCCGGGCGGCATTTACCAGTTCAAGATGGAATTCGACGGGCGTTTCAGTGTGATTTACGCCAGCGACGGCATCCGCGACATCTATGAACTTGAGCCGGAAGTGTTGTTGCTCAACGCAGAAGCGATCTTCACGCGGATTCATCCACAGGATTCGACCCGGGTCCGCGCCTCGATCCGCGCCTCGGCGGACACCCTCAGCCCGTGGCGCGAGGAATACCGCGTGCAACTGCCGGTGGGCGGCCTGCGTTGGGTGCGTGGCGAGGCGACACCCGAGGAATTGCCCGGTGGCGGCGTGCTCTGGCACGGCTACATCTCGGACATCTCCGATCTGAAGCGGGTTGAAGAGGAGTTGCGGGCGCTATCGGTGACCGACTCCCTGACCGGCATTCATAACCGCCGCTATTTCCAGGAACGCCTGACCACTGAAATGGCCCGGGTCGAACGCGGCGGCGGCGAGTTGTCGGTGATCATGCTCGACATTGACCACTTCAAACGCATCAACGACCAGCATGGCCACGCGGTGGGCGACCGGGTGTTGCAAGCGGTGTGCGAACGCATCGGCCATCGCCTGCGCCGCACCGACGTATTCTGCCGCCTGGGCGGCGAGGAGTTCATGGTGCTGTGCCCGGACATCAACGGCGAACACGCGCATGTCCTGGCCTTGCAGTTGTGGCAAGCGCTGCGCAGCTCGCCGATTGAAGGCGTCGGCACGGTGACCGCCAGTTTCGGGATTGCCAGTTGGCAAGTCGGTGAGGGCGCTGACGCGCTGTTGCTGCGGGCGGATTCGGGGGTGTACGCGGCGAAGCAGGCGGGCAGGGATCGGGTTGAGGCGCAGCTTCATTAGGCCGGAATGCACACAATCCATTGTGGGAGCGGGCTTGCTCGCGAAGGCGATGTGTCAGTCGACATTAATGTTGAATGACGCACCGCTTTCGCGAGCAAGCCCGCTCCCACATTAAAATCTGCAGTCGATCAGGGAGATTGTGGTCAGCGCTGCACCCCTGTGGGAGCGAGCTTGCTCGCGATGGCGGTCTGTCAGTCACATCAATGTTGGATGTGCCACCGTCATCGCGAGCAAGCTCGCTCCCACATTTGGATTTTTTGGTGCTTTTAGAGGACCGAAGCCGTCGCCGCCACTTTCGGCTGGCGATACAGGTCCAGCAGCACCTGATCCAGCACCGACGACGCGCCAAACGGTGCCTTGTCGTTGAGGATCGCCACCACCGCCCAGGTGTTGCCATTGACGTCGCGGCTGAATCCCGAGATAGCGCGCACGGTGTTCAGGGTGCCGGTCTTGATGTGCGCTTCGCCGCGCATGGCGGTGGTCTTCAGGCGTTTGCGCATGGTGCCGTCGGTGCCGGCGATCGGCAGCGAGCTGATGAACTCGGCGGCGTACGGGCTATGCCAAGCGGCTTGCAGCATGCCGGCCATTTCACGCGCGCTCACTCGTTCGGCGCGGGACAAGCCGGAACCGTTCTCCATCACCAGGTGCGGCGCGGTGATGCCTTTCTGGGCCAGCCACTGGCGCACGATACGCTGGGCAGCCTTGGCATCGTCGCCATCGGCATCGTTGCGAAACTTCTGGCCCAGGCTCAGGAACAGCTGCTGGGCCATGGTGTTGTTACTGTATTTGTTGATGTCGCGAATAATCTCCGCCAGATCCGGCGAGAACGCCCGCGCCAGCACCTTGGCGTCTTTTGGCGTCGCGCCCAGCACATCCTTGCCCTGGATGCTGCCACCCAGTTCTTTCCAGATCGCACGCACGGCGCCGGCGGTGTAGGTCGCGTGGTCGAGCAGCGACAGGTAGGTCTGCGAGCTGCAACCGTCGCCCAATTGGCCGCCGACCGTCACGGTCACGCTGCCATCGGCCTGAGTCACCGGGTTGTAGCGCACGCCACCGGTGCATTGCTTGGAATTGATCGCCTTGACCTGATTGTCGATGTTGATCGTCGCAATCGGCGGCTCCACCGACACCAGCACCTTGCCGTTGTCGTTGCGCGCCACAAAGCGCAAGGCCTTGAGGTTGACCATCAGCGAGTCGGGCTTGACCAGGAACGGTTTGTTCTCGTCATTGCCGTCGTCATTGAATTCCGGCAGTTGCGGCTGCACGAAGAAGCTGCGATCCAGCACCAGGTTGCCGGTGACTTGGGTCACGCCGTTGGCCCGCAGGTCGCGCATCAGCAGCCAGAGTTTTTCCATGTTCAGCTTCGGATCGCCGCCACCCTTGAGGTAGAGGTTGCCGTTGAGGATGCCGCCGCTGAGGGTGCCGTCGGTGTAGAACTCGGTTTTCCACTGATGATTCGGGCCGAGCATTTCCAGGGCCGCATACGTGGTGACCAGTTTCATGGTCGAAGCCGGGTTGACTGAGACGTCTGCGTTGTAAATGGTCGGGGTGCCGGGGCCGTCGAGCGGGAGCATCACCAGGGACAGGGCGCTGTCCTGCAACTTGCTGGCCTTGAGGGCTTTTTCAACGTTGGGCGTCAGCGAGGTATTGATCTGAGCAGCGGAAACCGGGAGGGCCAGGGGCAGAAGAAGACTGGCGAGTAACAGTGGACGCAAAGATTTGATCATATGAAGTAAAACCCTACGGGCGAGGGGAAAAAAGGCGAGGGCATGAAGATAAAATCCCTCAGTGGTCATGAAAGTGTCGGCATTATGCCCCAAGGTGACGCGGCGTGTGCCAAACCCCGGCCCTCTAATTCGCTATTTTTTTACCGACGGTAGGCAGGTGCCCGCCGTGAAACGGGCAATTGGCGCCTTAAACTGCTAAAGTGCCGCCCGTTATTACTTATGAGGATTGTTCCAATGGCGACTAACCGTTCCCAGCGTCTGCGCAAAAAACTGTGCGTCGATGAATTTCAAGAGCTGGGTTTCGAACTGAACCTGGATTTCAAAGAAGATTTGGCTGATGAAGCCATTGATGCTTTCCTCGACGCGTTCCTGAAAGAAGCCATGGAAGCCAACGGTCTGGGTTATGTTGGCGGCGACGACTTCGGTCTGGTTTGCCTGCAGAAACGTGGCTCGGTGTCCGAAGAGCAGCGTGCAGCTGTTGAAGCCTGGCTCAAAGGCCGCAGCGAACTGACCGAAGCAACCGTCAGCCCGCTGATCGACGTTTGGTACCCGGAAAAGCCGATCAATCCGGTAGCTTGATGTTCTAAAAAACGGCGACCTTAAGGTCGCCGTTTTTTTATGCCTGCGTTTTGTAAGTGCATGGCTTGGCCTGCGATGTTGATTGCGGGAATGCCTTCGCGGGCAAGCCTCGCTCCTACAAGGGCTCGCGCTAAACCTGTAGGAGCGAGGCTTGCCCGCGAAGAGGCCCTCAAGCCTTGCGCCAGTTCAGAATCACCAGCGTCAACACCCCCGCCACAATCCCCCAGAACGCCGACCCGATGGAAAACAGCGTCAGCCCCGACGCCGTGACCATAAAGGTCACCAACGCCGCTTCCCGCTCCTTCACTTCGCTCATCGCAATGCTCAGGCCATTGATGATCGAACCGAACAGCGCCAGCGCCGCAATCGACAGCACCAACTCCTTCGGCAACGCGGCAAACAACGCCGCCAGCGTCGCGCCGAACACCCCGGCGATCCCGTAGAAAATCCCGCACCAGACCGCCGCGGTGTAGCGCTTGTTGCGGTCTTCATGGGCATGCGGCCCGGTGCAGATGGCCGCGCTGATCGCCGCCAGGTTGATGCCGTGGGAGCCGAACGGTGCCAGCAGCAACGAAGCGATGCCGGTAGTGGTGATCAGCGGCGAGGCCGGCACGTTATAGCCATCGGCGCGCAGTACAGCGATACCCGGCATGTTCTGCGAGGTCATCGCCACCACGAACAATGGGATGCCGATGCTGATGGTCGCCGCCAGGGAAAAGTGCGGCGTGGTCCAGACCGGCGTCGCCAATTCCAAGTGGAAACCGCTGAAATCCAGCAGCCCCATGAACCCGGACAGCGCCGTGCCGATCAACAGCGCGGCAAGCACCGCATAGCGCGGCGACAGGCGCTTGACCACCAGATAGGTGAAGAACATGGTCAGCACCAGCGCCGTGCGATGCTGGGCGGCGACGAAAATCTCGCTGCCGATCTTGAACAGAATCCCCGCCAGCAGCGCCGCCGCCAGCGATGCCGGAATCTTTTTCACCAGCCGTTCAAAGCTGCCGGTCAGGCCGCAAATCGTTACCAGCACCGCGCAGGTGATGTAGGCGCCGATGGCTTCGCCGTAGGTCACACCGCCCAGGCTAGTGATCAACAACGCCGCGCCGGGCGTGGACCAGGCAATGGTGATCGGTGTGCGATAACGCAACGACAAGCCGATCGAGCAGATGGCCATGCCGATCGAGATCGCCCAGATCCACGAGGAAATCTGCCCGCTGGTCAGGCCCGCCGCTTGCCCGGCCTGGAACATCAGGACCAGGGAACTGGTGTAGCCGGTCATCATCGCGATGAAACCGGCGACGATGGCCGAAGGCGACGTGTCGGCCAGGGGGCGCAATTGTGTTTGCGTGGCGTCGTTCATGACAGCGGTGTTCCTTGTTCTGGTGAAGATGCTGTAACTGAACCCTGTAGGAGCGAGGCTTGCCCGCCAAGGCGTCGGGTCATTCAACATTGATATCGACTGATACGACGCCTTCGCGGGCAAGCCTCGCTCCTACAAGGGAATTGCATTTCAGCGGCGAATTGCGGGTTCAAGCCTAAACTCAAATGTAACGGACCGTTGCAATACAGCCGTGGCCGCAATCAGCCATACAGTCGTGTTGCCACCATCCATTGTGTACAATCGCGGTGTTTTTTACGCGATACTTGCCAGCGACCCACTGTGCCGTATTACAGTCACGGTCTATTCGCCGCAGTTCTCCCGACTCGAGTGCCCATGAACGAACAGTTGCAGCCCCTAAAGAAACAACCGCGAGCAGGCAAAGCCGGCCGCAGCGGTACCCAGGACGATATTGTCTACGCGCATATCTTCGAGGCCATCCTCGAACAGCGCCTGGCGCCCGGCACCAAGTTGAGCGAAGAAGCGCTGGGGGAAATTTTCGGGGTCAGCCGCACCATCATTCGCCGCGCACTGTCGCGCCTGGCGCATGAAGGCGTGGTATTGCTGCGGCCGAACCGTGGCGCGGTCGTCGCCAGCCCGAGCGTCGAAGAGGCCCGTCAGGTATTCCTGGCCCGCCGTCTGGTGGAGCGCGCGATCACTGAGCTGGCGGTGCAGCACGCTACCGCCGAGCAGATTGCCGAGTTGCGGCAGATGGTCAACGACGAGCGCGACAGCTTTTCCCGTGGCGATCGCGGCGCCGGCATCCGTCTGTCGGGTGAGTTCCACCTGAAACTCGCCGAAGCAGCGAAGAACGCACCGCTGATCAGCTTCCAGCGCAGCCTGGTGTCCCAGACTTCTCTGATCATTGCCCAGTACGAAAGCGGCAACCGCTCGCACTGTTCCTACGATGAACACACCCAGTTGATCGACGCGATCGAAGCGCGCAACGGTGAGTTGGCAGTGGACCTGATGATGCACCACATGGATCACATCGACAGCAAACTCAACCTCGACGAAGAAAGCGCGTCGGATGATTTGCATGCGGTGTTCTCGCATTTGTTGCAGACCAAAAAGCCAGGGCGTTCTACCGCGAAGTTATAAGTCAGACCGAGTTGCTCCCTTCGCGGGCAAGCCTCGCTCCTACAGGTACAGCGTGACCTTGTAGGAGCGAGGCTTGCCCGCGAAGGCGTCCTCAAGGACACAAAAAATCCCCCGCAACCATCGATTGCGGGGGATTTTTTTATGCCCGAAAAAACCTCAGCGCTGATGCACCAATGTCCCCGCCGCATACGTCTGCAACACGGTCCGGTCATCCCCCAGCGTCATCAACACAAACAACGTCTCGGCAATGTTATTCGCCTGCTTCAAGCGATAGCTCAGCAGTGGCGTGGCGTTGTAATCCAGCACCAGGAAGTCCGCATCGGTGCCCGCGTGCAGCGTACCGATCTTGTCTTCCAGCCGCAGCGCCCGCGCGCCACCGAGGGTCGCCAGGTACAGCGATTTGAACGGGCTCAGCCGCGCGCCTTGCAGCTGCATGACCTTGTACGCTTCGTTCAACGTTTGTAGCAGCGAGAAACTGGTGCCACCACCCACGTCCGTGCCCAGACCGACATTCAGTTTGTGCTTCTCGGCCATTGGCAAATTGAACAAGCCGCTGCCAAGGAAGAAGTTCGAGGTCGGGCAGAAGGCAATCGCCGAACCGGTTTCTGCCAGCCGCGCGCACTCGTCGTCGCACAGGTGCACGCCGTGGGCGAACACCGAGCGCTCGCCCAGCAGTTGGTAGTGATCGTAGACGTCGAGGTAGCCCTTGCGCTCCGGGAACAGTTCCTTTACCCACTCGACTTCTTTCAGGTTTTCGCTGATGTGGGTCTGCATGTACAAGTCAGGGTATTCGCCGAGCAACTGGCCGGCGAGGGTCAGTTGTTCCGGGGTGCTGGTCGGGGCGAAACGCGGGGTGACCGCGTAGTGCAAGCGGCCCTTGCCGTGCCAGCGCTCGATCAGCGCCTTGCTTTCCACGTAGCTGGATTCGGCGGTGTCGGTCAGGTAGTCCGGCGCGTTGCGGTCCATCATCACCTTGCCGGCGATCATCCGAAGGTCCAGCTGCTGGGCGGCTTCGAAGAACGAGTTCACCGATTGTGGATGCACACTGCCAAACACCAGCGCGGTGGTGGTGCCGTTGCGCAGCAGTTCCTTGATGAAAATGTCCGCCACTTCATCGGCGTGAGCCTTGTCGGCGAACTGGCTTTCGCACGGGAACGTGTAGGTGTTGAGCCAGTCCAGCAATTGCTCGCCGTAAGCGCCAACCATCCCGGTTTGCGGCAAGTGGATGTGGGTGTCGATCAGGCCTGGAGTGATCAGCGCATCCTGGTAATGCGTGATCTCGATGTCTGCCGGCAGCGTCGACAACAGTTCGGTGGCGTGGCCGATGGCGCTGATCTGGCCGTTCTCGACTACCAGCAGGCCATCCTCGAAATACTCATAGGACGCTTCGATTCCCACTTCGGCAGGGTCGGCGATGCTGTGCAGGATGGCGGCGCGGTAGGCTTTGCGAGTGAAAGGCATGTGGGTTCCCGGTTTCTAGGCTTATCAATTAGAGGCTTGGCTGCGGCGTGAAGCAGGCAGCAGTTTGGCAATCGATGATCCGGCGCTGGCGATCTGCTGGCCGAAATTCGCGTTATAGGTGGCGATGATTTCGCCGGCGATGGAGATGGCGATTTCCACAGGCAACTTGCCTTTGACTTCGCCGATGCCCATCGGGCAGCGCATGCGTTGCAGCACGTCGCTGTCGAAACCGCGATCACGCAGGCGATGTTCGAACTTCACCCGTTTGGTCTTCGAACCGATCAGGCCGAAGTAGGTGAAATCGTTGCGCTTGAGGATCGCGGCGGTGAGTTCGAGGTCGAGCTGGTGGTTGTGGGTCATGACGATGCAGTAGCTGCCGGCGGGCAAATTATCGATTTCATCCACCGGTTCTTCGGCGACGATTTTGCGCACGCCGTGGGGGATCTGTTCCGGGAATTCCGCTTCGCGGGAATCAATCCAGCGCACCCGGCAGGGCAGGCTGGCGAGCAGCGGTACCAGCGCGCGGCCTACATGGCCGGCACCGAACACGGCGATCTGCGCCTGGACCTGGCCCATCGGTTCGAAGAGCAAAACGGTCACGCCGCCGCAGCACTGACCGAGGCTGGCGCCGAGGCTGAAGCGCTCCAGGTGCGTGTCCTGCTTGCCGCTGGCGAGCATCTCGCGGCCGATCTGCATGGCCTTGTATTCCAGATGCCCGCCACCGATGGTGTCGAAGGTCTGGTGGGCGCTGATGACCATTTTCGAACCGGCATTGCGCGGCGTCGAGCCGAGCTCTTCGATGATGGTCACCAACACGCAGGGTTCACCCTGGGATTGCAGGTCGGCGAGGGCGTCGATCCAGTTGTACATGTTTCACCTCGACATCTGTGTTGTCTGTTCGGGCCTCTTCGCGGGCAAGCCTCGCTCCTACGGGAATGGTGATGTACGCAAGATCACCATAAACCTGTAGGAGCGAGGCTTGCCCGCGAAGGCCACGCCTCGGTCCTTAAAGCGAAGCCAACTCCGGCTCAGCCTCAACAGCCTTCGCCACCTTCAACTGGCGCATCTGCTCACAACCCCACAACACCCGCTCCGGGGTAGCCGGCGCATCGATTTTCGGCTGATGCTTATAGTCACCGAGGCTCGCCACGGCGTCCTTGATCGCACACCACGACGCGATGCCGAGCATGAACGGCGGCTCGCCCACAGCCTTGGAATGGAACACCGTGTCTTCCGGGTTCTTGCGGTTTTCCACCAGCTTCACCCGCAGGTCCAGCGGCATGTCCGCCACGGCGGGGATCTTGTAGCTCGCCGGGCCGTTGGTCATGAGTTTGCCTTTGTTGTTCCACACCAGTTCTTCCATGGTCAGCCACCCCATGCCCTGGATGAAACCGCCCTCGACCTGGCCGATGTCGATGGCCGGGTTCAGCGAGGCGCCGACGTCGTGGAGGATGTCGGTACGCAGCATCTTGTACTCGCCGGTCAAGGTGTCGACGATCACTTCGCAGCACGCCGCGCCGAAGGCGTAGTAGTAGAACGGACGCCCCCGGGCCTGGCTGCGGTCGTAGAAGATTTTCGGGGTCTTGTAGAACCCAGTGCTCGACAACGAAACCTGATTGAAATACGCCTGCTGGATCAACGCTTCAAAGGTCAGAATGTGATCGCGAACCCGCACATGGCCATTGTGGAATTCCACGTCTTCTTCGCTGACCTTGTAGTGGCGCGCAGCGAATTCCACCAGGCGTTGCTTGATGATTTCCGCAGCGTTCTGCGCGGCTTTACCGTTGAGGTCGGCACCGCTGGACGCGGCGGTCGGCGAGGTGTTTGGCACCTTGTCGGTGTTGGTCGCGGTGATCTGCACGCGGTCCATTTCTACCTGGAACACTTCGGCCACGACTTGCGCGACTTTGGTGTTCAGGCCCTGGCCCATCTCGGTGCCGCCGTGGTTCAAATGGATGCTGCCGTCGGTGTAGACGTGCACCAGCGCACCGGCCTGGTTGAGGAAACTCGCGGTGAACGAAATACCGAATTTCACCGGGGTCAGCGCCAAGCCTTTTTTCAGGATCGGGCTGTTGGCGTTGTAGCGACGGATCGCTTCGCGGCGCTCGGCGTACTGGCTGCTTTCTTCCAGTTCGGCGGTCATTTCCTCGAGCATGTTGTGCTCGACGGTCTGGTAGTAATGGGTGATGTTGCGCTCGGTCTTGCCATAGTAGTTGGCCTTGCGCACGGCCAGCGGATCGAGGGCGAGATGCCGGGCAATCGCGTCCATCACTTCTTCGATCGCGACCATGCCTTGCGGGCCGCCGAAACCACGGTAAGCGGTGTTCGACGCGGTGTTGGTTTTGCAGCGATGACCATTGATGGTCGCGTCGCCCAGGTAGTACGAGTTGTCGGCGTGGAACATCGCACGGTCGACAATCGACGCCGACAAGTCCGGCGAGCAGCCGCAGTTGCCGGCCAGTTCCAACGCGATACCGTGCAGGCGACCGGTGCTGTCGAAACCCACGTCATATTCGACGTAAAACGGGTGACGCTTGCCGGTCATCAGCATGTCTTCGACCCGGGGCAGGCGCATCTTGGTCGGCTGACCGGTGAGGTGCGCAACCACTGCACACAGACATGCAGGGCTCGCGGCCTGGGTTTCCTTGCCACCAAAACCACCGCCCATGCGGCGCATGTCTACGACGATTTTATTCATCGACACGTCCAGCACTTCAGCCACCAGCTTCTGCACTTCGGTCGGGTTTTGCGTGGAGCAGTAGACGATCATCCCGCCGTCTTCAGTCGGCATCACCGAAGAGATCTGGGTTTCGAGGTAGAAGTGTTCCTGGCCGCCGATGTGCAGCGTGCCCTGGATGCGATGTTCAGCAGTCGCCAGAGCACCGGCGGAATCGCCGCGCTGGTGAGTGTGGCTGTCCAACACGAAGTGGCGTTTGCGCAAGGCTTCGACCACGTCCAGCACTGGCTCCAGATCTTCATATTCGATGATCGCGGCCATCGCTGCTTTGCGTGCGGTTTCCAGGTCTTTCGCGGCGACGGCGAGCACCGGTTGCCCGACGAATTGCACATCATCGATTGCCAGCAGCGGATCGCCCGGCAACAGCGGGCCGATGTCTTTCAGGCCCGGCACGTCTTCGTGGGTGATGGCGATGCGTACGCCTTCGAAGGCATAGCACGGCTTGGTGTCGATGCTGATGATCTTCGCGTGGGCGCGGTCCGACAGGCGTGCGTAAACGTGCAGTTGATTCGGGAATTCCAACCGGTCGTCAATGTACTGCGCTTCGCCGGACACATGCTTGGCGGCGCTGTCGTGCTTGACGCTACGGCCGACACCGGTGGTCAGGTCCTTGGCGAACAGTTCAGCCAGTTCGGCTTGGGTCTTCTCTACAGCGTGATGATTAGACATAAGCGGTCACCCGAGTCTCGATGTGCGGCGTTTGCAGTTCGATGAAGTATTTGCGCAGCAGGTTTTGCGCGCTGAGCAGGCGATATTCCTTGCTGGCGCGGAAGTCCGAGAGCGGCGTGAAATCATCGGCCAGGGCGGCGCAGGCGCGTTCGACCAACGCGCTATTGAACGGCGCGCCGATCAGCACGGTTTCGCAATGGGCAGCGCGTTTCGGGATTGCGGCCATGCCGCCGAAAGCGATGCGGGCGTCGGTGATGACACCGTTCTCCACGCGCAGATTGAACGCGGCGCAGACTGCAGAAATGTCATCGTCCAGACGCTTGGAAACCTTGTACGCACGGAACAGTTGTTCGGCGCTGGCACGCGGCACGATGATCTTTTCGATGAATTCGCTTTCCTGACGCGCCGTCACTTTGTAATCGATGAAGTAATCGTCGAGGTTCAGCGTGCGTCGGGTTTCACCCTTGCACAACACGACCTGCGCGCCGAGCGCGATCAGCAGCGGTGGCGAGTCACCAATCGGCGAAGCGTTGCCAATGTTGCCGCCCAGGGTGCCCTGATTGCGGATTTGCAGCGACGCGAAACGGTGCAGCAGTTCGCCAAAATCCGGGTACTCGGCGTTCAGCGCTTCGTAGCAGTCGGACAATGCGGTGGCAGCGCCGATTTCGATGCGGTCGTCAAAGGTTTCGATGCGCTTCATCTCGGCGACGTTGCCGACGTAGATCATCACCGGGAGGGTGCGGTGGAACTGCGTGACTTCCAGCGCCAGATCAGTGCCGCCGGCCAGCAACCGCGCCTGTGGATAAGCGTCGTAGAGGTCGGCGAGATCAGCGACGGTCAGCGGCACCAGGCAGCGTTTGTCGCCACTGTTGAGTTCGCCGATGTCGGTGGGGGCGATGGCTTTCAGGCGGGCGATGGTGTCGGCCTCACGCGCGTCGAACTGGTCCGGTTGCTTGCCGCAGCAGGACTGTTCGGCGGCTTGCAGGATCGGCCGATAGCCGGTGCAACGGCAGAGGTTGCCGGCCAGCGCTTCGTGGGCTTTATGGGAATCCGGTTCGTCGCTGTTCTTCTGCAACGCGAACAACGACATCACGAAGCCTGGGGTGCAGAAGCCGCATTGCGAACCGTGGCACTCGACCATGGCTTTCTGCACGCTGTGCAGTTCGCCTTGGTGCTTGAGGTCTTCGACGCTGATCAGTTGTTTGCCGTGCAGCGACGAAACGAACGTCAGGCACGAGTTGAGGCTGCGATAGCGAATGTGTTCGCGGCCGTCGTCATCCGTTTGCAACTCGCCAACCACCACGGTGCACGCGCCACAGTCACCGCTGGCGCAGCCTTCTTTGGTGCCGGGTTTGCCCACATGGTCGCGCAAGTAATTGAGCACGGTCAGGTTCGGGTCCAGGGCGTGCTCGCTACGGAGTTCCTGGTTTAGTAAAAACTGGATCACGGAAGGCCTCGCAGACTCATTATTGTTGTTAACCGATTGAGCCGAATTTATCAGGTCTGACTTTTCGGTCAATGATTTTCTGACTTAAAGGTCAGGAAAACCCGTTTTGGCGATCAACAGTACGTTTCATCAGTATTGACCCTGACTCGAAAGCTTGCTTTTTGCTTAATTCGTGCCAAAAACCGCCGGGTGGGCACTCCGCCATGACGTACCAATTGCGCTACACTGCGCCGCTTGTGCAGATCGAAGAGTTTGAAGGACAACCATGACGTTCAAGGCGCCGGACAGCCTCGCCGAGCAAATCGCTCACCACCTCGCCGAACGTATCATTCGCGGCGAAATGAAGCCGGGAGAGCGCATCCAGGAACAGAAGGTCACGCTGGCCCTCAATGTCAGCCGCGGTTCGGTCCGTGAGGCTTTGCTGATTCTCGAGCGCCGCCACCTGATCGCGATCCTGCCGCGACGTGGCGCCCACGTGACCGAACTGACCGCGCACAAGGTCCAGAGCCTGTGCACGCTGATGAGCGAGTTGTACATCTTGCTCGGCAACGCCGTGGCCACTGGCTGGCAGGTCCAGGCCGACCTGGCGCCGTTCGTGCAGATTCAGCAGCGCCTGACCGCCAGCTACGAGCGCCAGGACATCCGCACGTTCGTCGACGACAGCTTCAGCGTCATGCGCGCCGCGTATCCGTTCGCCAACAATCCGTACCTGCAGGAAACCGTCGAGAACCTGCAACCGGCCATGAGCCGCGCGTATTTCCTCGCTCTGGAACAGCGCAAAGCCGAGATGAGCGAATTCCTGGAGCTGTTCGAGCGTCTGCTCGCCGCCGTGATCGCCCGTGACTTCCCGCAGATCCGCGTGGTGCTGACGGCTTACGCCCAGCGCAGCTGTGATCTGGTGGTTTCCGCCCTGACGGACGCTTAAGCGTGCGGCTCAAGTGCATCAAACTGGCGGGGTTCAAATCCTTCGTCGACCCGACCACGGTGAACTTCCCCAGTAACATGGCGGCGGTGGTCGGGCCCAATGGTTGCGGCAAGTCGAACATCATCGACGCCGTGCGTTGGGTGATGGGCGAGAGCTCGGCCAAGAACCTGCGCGGCGAGTCGATGACCGACGTCATCTTCAACGGCTCGACCAGCCGTAAACCGGTGAGCCAGGCGAGCATCGAACTGGTGTTCGACAACTCCGACGGCACCCTGGTCGGCGAATACGCCGCCTACGCGGAAATCTCGATTCGCCGCAAAGTCACCCGCGACAGCCAGAACAGCTATTACCTCAACGGCACCAAATGCCGTCGCCGCGACATTACCGACATCTTCCTCGGCACCGGCCTGGGCCCGCGCAGCTACTCGATCATCGAGCAGGGCATGATCTCCAAGCTGATCGAAGCCAAGCCCGAAGATCTGCGTAACTTTATTGAAGAAGCGGCGGGCATCTCCAAGTACAAGGAGCGCCGGCGCGAAACTGAAAACCGCATCCGCCGCACCCACGAAAACCTCGCACGCCTGACTGACTTGCGCGAGGAGCTTGAGCGTCAACTCGAACGTTTGCACCGTCAGGCTGAGTCGGCGAAAAAGTATCAGGAATACAAAGGCGAGGAGCGTCAGCTCAAGGCCCAGTTGTCGGCCCTGCGCTGGCAGGCGTTGAACGAACAGGTCGGGCAGCGCGAAGCCGTCATCGGCAATCAGGAAATCACTTTCGAAGCGTTAGTCGCTGAACAGCGCAATGCCGATGCGGCGATTGAACGCTTGCGTGACGGTCACCATGACCTCTCCGAGCGCTTCAATCTGGTGCAGGGGCGTTTCTATTCGGTCGGCGGCGACATCGCCCGGGTCGAGCAGAGCATCCAGCACGGGCAGCAGCGTTTGCGCCAGTTGCAGGACGATTTGAAAGAAGCCGAGCGCGCGCGTCTGGAAACCGAATCGCACCTGGGCCACGACCGCACCTTGCTGCTGACCCTCGGCGAAGAGCTGGACATGCTCACGCCGGAGCAGGAAGTCACCAGCGCCGCCGCCGAAGAAGCCGCCGCCGCGCTGGAAGAATCCGAAACCACCATGCACGCCTGGCAAGAGCAGTGGGACACGTTCAACCTCACCGCCGCCGAACCGCGTCGTCAGTCTGAAGTGCAACAATCGCGAATCCAGCAACTGGAAACCAGCATGGAGCGCCTGGCTGATCGTCAGAAGCGTTTGGGCGAAGAGCGCGCGCTGCTTTCGGCGGATCCGGAAGATGCGGCGATCATGGAACTCAGCGAGCAGCTCGCTGAATCCGAAGCGACGCTTGAGGATTTGCAGACCAGTGAACAAGCTCAGGTCGAAAAGCTTGAACAACTGCGTCAGGAATTGCAGCACGCATTGACCGCGCAGCAACAGGCGCAGGGCGATTTGCAGCGTCTCAACGGGCGTCTCGCGTCCCTTGAGGCCCTGCAGCAAGCCGCGCTCGATCCGGGCACCGGCACTGCCGAATGGTTGCGTGAACAGAATCTGGCAGAGCGTCCGCGCCTGGCCGAAGGCCTGAAGGTCGAGGCCGGTTGGGAGCTGGCGGTGGAAACCGTGCTCGGTGCCGACCTGCAAGCGGTGCTGGTGGATGACTTTGGCGATTTCGATCTGGCCGGGTTTTCCCAGGGCGATCTGCGCTTGCTCAGCCCCGCCAGCGATGGCGTGCGCGTGGCCGGGAGTTTGCTCGATAAGGTCGAGGCGCAGATCGATCTGTCGCCGTGGCTGGGGCAGGTCAAACCGGTGGACAGCCTCGAGCAGGCCCTGGCCTCGCGCGCTCAATTGAAGCCTGGCGAAAGCCTGATCAGCCGCGACGGTTACTGGGTCGGTCGACACTTTTTACGCGTGCGTCGCGCCAGTGAAGCGGAAAGCGGCGTGCTTGCCCGTGGTCAGGAAATCCAGCAACTGGGCCTTGAGCGCGAAGAGCGCGAAGCCTCGGTCGAAACCCTGGAAACCCAGCTGCAAAACTTGCGGGCACAACAGCGTCAGCAGGAAAACGGTCGCGAACATTTGCGCCGTCTGCTGCAAGACGAAGCCCGTCAGCAAGGCGAATTGAAAGCGCAGTTGTCGGCTGGGAAAGCCAAGGCTGAACAACTGACCCTGCGCCGTACCCGCCTCGACGAAGAACTCACCGAGCTTGGCGAGCAACGGGCGTTGGAACACGAAAACATCGGCGAAGCGCGCCTGCAATTGCAGGAAGCGCTCGACAGCATGGCGCTGGATACCGAGCAGCGCGAGTTGCTGTTGGCCCAGCGCGACAGCTTGCGTGAACGCCTCGACCGGGTGCGCCAGGAGGCCCGGCAGCATAAGGATCACGCGCATCAATTGGCGGTGCGTCTGGGTTCGCTCAAGGCGCAACACGATTCGACGCGCCAGGCCCTTGAGCGTCTGGAAATGCAGTCCGAGCGCCTGACCGAGAAGCGCGAGCAGCTCAGTCTGAATCTGGAGGAGGGCGAGGCGCCGCTTGAAGAGTTGCGCCTGAAACTCGAAGAGTTGCTCGACAAACGCATGACCGTCGACGAAGAACTCAAGACTGCGCAAACCGCCATGGAAGATGCCGACCGCGAATTGCGCGACGCCGAGAAACGCCGCAATCAGGCCGAGCAGCAATCGCAATTGATCCGCGGCCAACTCGAACACCAGCGCATGGAATGGCAAGCCCTGACCGTGCGGCGCAAGACCCTCGAAGATCAATTGCTGGAAGACGGCTACGACCTTCACGGCGTGATCGCAACCCTGGTGGCCGAGGCCAACGAGAAAGAGGCCGAGGAAGAACTGGAACGCATTGCCGCGCGCATTGCGCGACTCGGTGCGATCAACCTCGCGGCCATCGACGAATACACGCAACAATCCGAGCGTAAACGTTATCTGGATGCGCAGAACGACGATCTGGTGGAAGCGCTGGATACGTTGGAAAACGTGATTCGCAAGATCGACAAAGAGACGCGCAACCGCTTCAAAGATACCTTTGATCAGATCAATGCCGGAATTCAGGCACTTTTCCCAAAAGTTTTCGGTGGCGGCAGCGCGTATTTGGAACTGACGGGCGAAGATCTACTCGATACAGGGGTAACGATCATGGCGCGACCGCCAGGAAAGAAGAACAGCACCATCCATTTGCTCTCCGGTGGCGAAAAAGCCCTGACCGCTTTGGCCCTGGTTTTTGCGATCTTCAAGTTGAATCCGGCGCCGTTCTGCATGCTCGATGAAGTTGACGCGCCGCTGGATGACGCTAACGTTGGACGCTACGCACGGCTGGTCAAAGAGATGTCGCAGACGGTGCAGTTCATCTATATCACCCACAACAAGATCGCCATGGAAATGGCTGATCAACTGATGGGGGTGACGATGCACGAGCCGGGTTGCTCACGCTTGGTGGCAGTGGATGTCGAGGAGGCGATGGCGATGGTGGATGCCTGAGTCGTTACCTGTAGGGCAAGTATTCAGGAGCTGTAGGCTTATTTACTTCCCCTTTACTTGCTGGCCAATCGACATATTCGCTGAAGCCATTGTGACAGACGGTGTAAAGTTGCCTTTGGTCGTGCTAGTTTAATGTCAATTTTTCGTATACGTGGGCAAAACGCCTGTCAGAACATAGAGTTGGCGCCACGTTTTAAAGCGGTTTGCACGTTGTAAACCCCTTATTTTTCAGCATTTTTTATAGAGGCACGGGATTACATGGAAATCGGTCTGCGCGAGTGGCTGATCGTCATCGGCATTATTGTCATTGCCGGTATTCTTTTCGATGGCTGGCGCCGTATGCGCGGCGGCAAGGGAAAACTGAAGTTCCGTCTTGATCGAAGTCTGTCCAACCTGCCGGACGAGGACACCAGCGCCGAGCTGTTGGGCCCGCCACGGGTGCTGGATACACATAAAGAGCCGCAGCTGGACGAGCATGATTTGCCGTCGGTGAGCATGCCGGCCCGGGAACCCCGTGAGTCGGGTTCCAAGCGCGGCAAGCGTGGCCATGCCGAGCCTTCCCAGGGCGACATGAACCTCAGCCTGGACCTGGACGGCGGCCCGAGCTTCAGCAGCCGTGATGACGATTTCCCGGATGACACCAAGGCTTCGCCTGCTGTCAGCGACAAAGAACAACCGCAAGCTGAAGAAGTGCTGGTGATCAGCGTGATCTGCCGCGACGCCGCTGGCTTCAAGGGCCCGGCGCTGTTGCAGAACATTCTGGAAAGCGGTCTGCGTTTCGGCGAGATGGATATTTTCCATCGCCACGAAAGCATGGCTGGCAACGGTGAAGTGCTGTTCTCCATGGCCAATGCGGTCAAGCCGGGCATCTTTGATCTGGACGACATCGACCATTTCAGCACCCCGGCGGTGAGCTTCTTCCTCGGCCTGCCAGGCCCGCGTCATCCGAAGCAAGCCTTCGACGTGATGGTGGCTGCAGCGCGCAAACTGTCCCAGGAGCTGAACGGCGAACTGAAAGACGACCAGCGCAGCGTGCTGACTGCCCAGACGATTGAGCACTACCGTCAGCGCATCGTTGAGTTCGAACGTCGCGCACTGACCCAGAAACGATAAAGGCAAAAGATCGTAGCCTCGTTTCACTCGACAACTCCTACAGGGATCGATTTTCCGTAGGAGCTGTCGAGTGAAACGAGGCTGCGATCTCTTGATCTTGATGAGATTGAGCAGCCTCGGCTGCTCTTTTGCTTTATGAGAGAACACCCATGACTGCCGCCAAAACCCGCATTCTAGAGCTGCGCGCTGAGCTGGATCAGCACAACTATCGCTATCACGTGATGGACGAGCCGAGCATTCCGGACGCCGAGTACGACCGGTTGTTCCATGAACTCAAGGCCCTCGAAGCGGCCAATCCCGAACTGATCACCAGCGACTCGCCGACCCAGCGCGTCGGCAGCGCAGCGCTGTCGGCGTTCACCCAGGTGCGCCATGAAGTGCCGATGCTCAGCCTCGGCAACGCCTTCGAAGAAACCGACATGCGCGAGTTCGATCGCCGTGTCACCGAAGGCCTGGACCTGCCGGCCGGTGATCTGTTTGGCGGTGGCGCGGCAGTGGAATACAGCTGCGAACCGAAACTCGATGGCCTGGCGGTCAGCCTGCTGTATCAGGACGGCGTGCTGGTGCGCGGCGCCACACGCGGCGACGGCACCACCGGCGAAGACATCAGCGTCAACGTGCGCACCGTGCGCAACATCCCGCTCAAACTGCACGGCAGCGGCTGGCCAGCGACCCTGGAAGTGCGCGGCGAAGTGTTCATGTCCAAGGCCGGTTTCGAACGGCTCAACGCCACGCAACTGGAAGTTGGCGGCAAGACTTTCGCCAACCCGCGTAACGCCGCGGCCGGCAGCTTGCGTCAGCTGGATTCGAAGATCACCGCCAACCGCCCATTGGAATTCTGCTGCTACGGCATCGGCCAGATTTCGGCGGACATTGCCGACACCCACATCGGCAATCTCAAGCAGTTGCAGGTCTGGGGCATGCCGATCAGTCATGAGCTGAAACTGGCGCACGGCATCGGCGAATGCCTGGATTACTACCGCGACATCGGCGAGCGCCGCAATGCGCTGGGCTATGAAATCGATGGCGTGGTGTTCAAGGTCAACAGCATTGCCTCGCAGCGTGAACTGGGTTTCCGCGCCCGCGAGCCGCGTTGGGCGATCGCGCATAAATTCCCGGCGATGGAAGAACTCACCGAGTTGCTCGATGTGGAATTCCAGGTCGGCCGCACCGGCGCCGTCACGCCGGTCGCACGCTTGAAACCAGTCAAGGTTGCCGGCGTGACCGTGGCCAACGCGACGTTGCACAACATGGACGAAGTCGCGCGCCTGGGCCTGATGATCGGCGACACCGTGATCATCCGCCGCGCGGGCGATGTGATTCCGCAAGTGGTGCAAGTGGTCCTGGAGCGTCGTCCGGAAAATGCCCGGGCGGTGCAGATTCCCGAGCAGTGCCCGGTGTGCGGCTCGCACGTGGAGCGCACGCAACTGGTCAAGCGCAGCAAAGGTCGCGAGACCGTCAGCGAAGGCGCGGTGTATCGCTGCGTCGGGCGTCTGGCCTGCGGCGCGCAACTGAAGCAGGCGATCATCCATTTCGTCTCCCGTCGCGCCATGGACATCGAAGGCCTGGGCGACAAGAGCGTCGAACAATTGGTCGATGAAGGTCTGGTGAGTTCGCCGGCTGATCTGTATGCGCTGAAGTTCGAAGACGTTGTCGACCTGGAAGGCTTTGCCGAGCTGTCGAGCAAAAAACTGCTCGGCGCCATCGAAGACAGCAAACAACCGAGCCTGGCGCGCTTTATCTACGCCCTCGGGATCCCGGATGTCGGCGAGGAGACGGCCAAGGTGCTGGCGCGCTCCCTGGGCTCGCTGGAGCGGGTTCAACAGGCGTTGCCGCAAGTGTTGACGTACTTGCCGGACGTCGGCCTGGAAGTGGCGTATGAGATTCACAGCTTTTTTGAAGATGCGCATAACCAGCAGGTGATCGAGGAACTGCTCAAACACGGTTTGCAGATTCAGGATCAGGGCGAGTTAGGCGCTGAGTTTTCCGCGAGCACTACGCTCGGCGGGTTCCTCGACAAGTTGCACATTCCATCGGTGGGGCCGGGCGGGGCGCAGAAACTGGCGGACAAGTTTGGATCGCTCAAAGGCGTGTTCGACGCTGACTGGCTGGATATGCGCCAGGCGTTGCCGGAGAAGCAGGCGAATTCGGTTCGGGAGTTTTCTGCGGTGGCAGAGAATCGCCAGATTGCCGAAGCGGCCGAGAAGCAATTGCGTGATTTCGGCATGCACTGGCAGAGCGAGAAGAAAGTCGTCGAAGGCTTGCCGCTGGCTGGGCAGACCTGGGTGCTGACCGGCTCGCTGGAATTGATGAGCCGCGATGTGGCCAAGGACAAGCTTGAGAGCCTTGGCGCGAAGGTGGCGGGTTCGGTGTCGGCCAAGACGCATTGCGTGGTTGCGGGGCCGGGCGCCGGATCGAAGTTGGCCAAGGCCAATGAGTTGGGGTTGAAGGTGCTGGATGAGGAAGCTTTTGTCGACTTCCTGAAAAAACACGGCATTGCGATCTGACACCTGACCTGTGGCGAGGGAGCTTGCTCCCGCTGGAGCGCGAAGCGGTCCCCCTCGATGCTGGCGCCTGCTGCGCAGTCGAACGGGAGCAAGCTCCCTCGCCACAGACAAACGCTCTCCGGCACAATTATGGGAACGATCAGCGAGCTGAAATGATCTAGTCTTGGCACCCCTCAGGGAGAGTTCGCCATGTACCGTTTCTTCGAACAGCTCAGTTCCCGCATCGCCGCGCCCTTCATCGGCGAGAGTTCGCGCAACAGCAAGGTCTGGCAGTGCCGCTGCGGACAGTCACTGTTCTTTCGCAACAGTCAGTGCCTGGCCTGTTCGGCGGCGCTGGGCTATCAGCCGGAACAGAGTCGCTTGTCATCCCTGCAACCCGGCCCGCAAACGGACACTTGGCTGCTCGACGCCGATCCCGAGGCCGGCGTGTTCCGCCGCTGCGCCAATCTGGATTCTCCGGCCGCCTGCAACTGGCTGCTGCCGGCCAACGACCACGACGCGTTGTGCATCGCGTGTAGCCTGAATCACACCATCCCTGATCTATCGATTCCCGAAAACCCTGAACGCTGGCGCAAGGTCGAAACGGCCAAGCGGCGTCTGGTCGCGCAACTGGTCAGCCTCGGTTTGCAGGTGATCCCGAAAACCGTGGACGAAGAAACCGGCCTGGCCTTCGATTTCATCGGCGTCGATCTGGAAGGCAAGCCGCCCACCACCGGTCACGCCAACGGCCTGATTACCCTCGATATCAAGGAAGCCGACGACGCCCACCGTGAACAGATCCGGGTGCAGATGCACGAACCGTATCGCACGTTGCTTGGGCATTTTCGTCATGAGGTCGGGCATTACTACTGGGATCGCTTGATCGCCAACAGCCACTGGCTGGAACCGTTTCGTGGTCTGTTCGGCGATGAGCGCGCGAGCTACGCCGATGCTCTTGAGCGGCATTACCAGCAAGGCGCGCCGCTGGACTGGCAGCAACAGTACGTCAGCGCCTACGCGACGATGCACCCATGGGAAGACTGGGCTGAAACCTGGGCGCACTACCTGCACATGATGGACGCGGTGGACACCGCCCTGGGTTTCGGCATGAGCGCCCGGGAAATGGATTTCGATTACCAGCCATTCCCGTCCAGCACGCTCTATGACCCGCAGCATCCCGGCGGCGCGGCGTTCCTGTCGTTCGTCAATGCGTGGATCGAACTGGCCGGAATGCTCAACGAGTTGTCGCGCAGCATGGGACAGCCGGATTTCTATCCGTTCGTGCTGCCACCAGCGGTAATCGCCAAGCTGCACTTTATCCACTTGGTGATCCAGCAGGAGGGCGGCAGGGCGGATGAGGTGTTGGCGCAGCAATAGGAGCGATGCTGCCAGCTGCTACGAGGCGGGTTTTCGGGCGCGGCGCATGTCCTTGACCTGATTCATATTTTTAATCTGGATCGAACGGTTGTAACTTCGACTCAGATAGGTACAATGGCGCCGTTCGCCGTGAGGTGAATGTCGTTATGGTGACTCCATCGGTCCCCCCGCAACGATTACCCGTGAACCTGGTCAGATCCGGAAGGAAGCAGCCACAGCGGGAACATTGTGTGCCGGGGTGTGGCTGGTGGGGTTGCCTCCATAACGCCAAGTCCTCAGTTTCGAGGCTTGCGCGCGCAACATCCTTCGATACGCCTCGTTTTAAAATCCCTAAGTTTATTTTGTCTGCTGCGTTGTCCTGCGGCGGTTTTGTTGTGCCTGCCGTTTGCGAATCCTGCGCTGCCAGGATTATCTGACAGCGCAGAAGGGCAAGCCCTTAAGCCTTTTTACGGCTGAACAGTTTGCGCACGAAGCCTGCGATCACCACTAGCCCGACGATCAGGAACTTCTTCGCCGCCAGCAGGAAGATGCCGATCTTGGCAAACAACCCGGCCTTCGCCGCCAGGCCGCCACCCACCAATGCCGCCAGACCATAAGACGCCAGTTTGTCGGTGGCTGGGCTGTAGTCGGTATAGAGGTTGCCGTCGGTGAAGTTTGTGAAGGCGATGACTTTCGGCAGTTCTTTCTTGACCATCGGCAGGTCCGCCATCGCGGCAACCGCGTTCAGTTCCAGTACGCCCTTACGGCCCAGTACCCGAATGCTGTAGTTCAGGGTGCTGTCTTTGGCATCGTCGGATTTCAGTTCCCGTGCCCAATACATTTTGTGGCTGGCGCCGTCGTAATGCGGTTGCTCGGCCCAGCCCAGCAGGTGCAGGCCGGCATAGCCTTGTTTCTGGCGTTCCTTATTGTCTTCCTCGTCCTCTTCCTGCATTTGCTTGAGCAGGTCGGCGTAGTCGATTTTTGCCGCATCCTCGTCGGAAACGTGCCCGTCTTCGCTGTAGCTGACAATCACGCCCCAGCCGCTGGCGGTCAGCGGGTTCACGCCGGCCGGGATGATCATGCCCAGCGTCTCGGTGCCCGGTGGGTTGCCCCAGCCTTCGGTCAGCAAGCGTTCGGTGTCTTTGGGGTTGAGGTAATAAAACTCGTCGTTGAGCTTCATCGTCGCAATGCCGTTGGGCAGGGTGATGGTGCCGTGCTGTTTCTTCAGGGAGGCCAGAAACTGCTCGGGCGTTTGCTCGACTTGGGCAGCTTCAACGGTTTCTGGTGGGGGCGTGGTGGCGGCTTGTGCGGAGTTATGCAGTGCGCACAGCATTGCGGCCATCAAGAACGGACGGAGGCGTTTCATCGTATTCCCTTACATTTTGAATTAATTTCACGCAAGGATATCGGATGGCCATTACCGGTGCACGTTCTTCGAGACGGTTGTTGGCGCCCGAATAAACAAAAGGCAGATCGGTCGAGTCGACAGATCTGCCTTTTTATTACTGGCACTAAGGCTTGGACAAGGCCTGGTCAACCGCAGCGATCAGCTTTCCCAGATCCTTTGAGGTGGCTTTGTGTATGACGCTGAACAGGTACGCCCGCTGTTCGTCTTCATCGCCCATATCTGCGAAAAACGCTTTCAGCTTCACGCCCAGCACATCGGCAAGCAGGAACAATGCTTCCACGCTGGGGGTATAGGTGCCGGTTTCGAAGCGGCTGATGGTTTTGGGGTCAAAACCGGTTTTTTCGCCGAGTTCAGCCTGAGTAAGCCCCGCGACCTTGCGATAGCGTCGTATGGCTGGACCCAAACTTGAAATTTGCATCGCTCAATTCCCATTTAGAATCAAGAACTTAACGATAGATTTTTGCATTAGACAACTGCATGATCCATCACCTTGCTTTGCAAAATGTGATGCATTTCGTAGAATCGCCGCTCAAAGGGGGCATTTGGTGACCTGCTTTCAGAAGTTAAGGCGACATGGAGCTGCCAGCGTTGCGTTCCATTGCCGGGTGTGTGGGGTTGCCGCGAGTGGCCTGATGCCTTGCAAAATGGTGTCTGGATCGCCGTTTCCAATTTCGCCGAGGCTTTTGAGCCTAGTTGATCTTCGGCTGTCCCGGGGCCATCAAATGCTGTCATGGAGTAAGCACGTGTCTCTGCGCAGACCGTTTCAAAACATCTCTTCCGGGCATTGTGTGCTGGTCGAGCGGTACCACCGCTAGCGACAGGCGAGCCTGACTCATGGATGAGAAATACCGCAGGGCCGTGGACGCCGCCGCCATTTTTTCCGAAACGGATCTGAGCGGCCGGATCACCTACGTCAATGATCAGTTCTGCGCCATCTCCGGCTACAGCCGCGAGGAACTGATCGGACAAAACCATCGCCTGCTGAATTCCGGCCTGCACTCCGCCGATTTCTTCGCCACGCTGTGGCGCACCATTGCCTTGGGTGAGATCTGGAAGGGCGAAATCTGTAACCGCGCCAAGGATGGCAGCCTGTATTGGGTCGAAAGCACCATGGTGCCGGTGCTCAACGACACCACAGGGCGGGTTGACCGCTACTTGTCGATTCGCTTCGACATCAGCGAAAAACGTCAATTGCTGCATTCCCTGCAATGGCGGGTAGGACATGATGTATTGACCGGCCTGCCCAATCGCGCGTTCCTCTCGGATTTGCTGGATCAGGCGCTGGAGTTCTCCCGCCAGGAAAACATCCCGCTGGCGGTGTGCATGCTCGACCTCGATGGCTTCAAGGCCGTCAACGACGGCTACGGGCATGCCAGCGGCGATCTATTGCTGGTGGAAGTGGCCAAGCGTTTACGCACGATTGTGCGCGGCGAAGATGTGGTGGCACGGCTGGCTGGCGACGAGTTTGTGCTGGTGTTGCGTTACGTGCGGGACATGCCGGAACTGCGCGCGGCTCTGAATCGGGTGTTGGGGGCGATCTCGGCGCCATATTCGCTGCATGGCAAGGACGTCAATGTGTTCGCCAGCATTGGCGTGACCTTGTTTCCGTACGACAACGAAGATGCCGAAACCCTGTTGCGCCACGCCGATCAGGCGATGTACGTGGCCAAGCAGCGCGGACGTAACCGTTTTCATCTGTTCGATGTGTCCCGCGACCAGGAAGTCAAAGCCACGCACCAGACCGTCGAGCGGGTTCGTCAGGCCTTGGCGGGCGGCGAGTTGCGCCTGCATTTCCAGCCCAAGGTGAACATGCGTCGCGGCGAGGTGGTCGGTTTCGAGGCGTTGTTGCGTTGGGAGCATCCGCAAAACGGCCTGGTTCTACCGCGCGAGTTTCTACCGTTGGTGGAGGAAACGGATCTGATCATCGACATCGGTGAATGGGTGATGGATCAGGTCTTATCACAGTTGCACCACTGGCAGCAGGCGGGGCAGGGCTGGCCAATCAGTATTAATATTGCGGCTCGACATTTTCAGCGGGCGGATTTCGTTGAACGGCTCAGGCAGGTGCTTGCCCGACATAATCAAGTCGCGCCGCAACTGCTGGACCTGGAAATCGTCGAGTCGGTGGCCGTGGAGAACATCCAGCACGTCAGTGCCTGTTTACAGGCTTGCCAGGCGCTGGGGGTGCAGTTTTCACTGGGGGATTTCGGCACGGGTTATTCGTCGCTGAGCTACCTCAAGCGCCTGCGTACGCAAACCATCAAGATCGATAAATCCTTTGTACGCGACATTCTTCACGATCGTGACGATCTGGCCCTGACCACTGCCGTGATCGGCCTCGCCCGTGCGTTTGGCCGGCAGGTGATTGCCGAAGGATTGGAGAGTATCGAGCATGGTCGATTGTTGCTGGAGCTCGGCTGCGAAGTGGCCCAGGGTTATTTCATTGCCAAACCGATGCCGCCCGCCGAGGTGCCGGGGTGGGTCGCGGGGTTTGTTGCGCCGGTGGAATGGCAAGTGCTGGATCAGGTTGGCTGAAGTTTTGTGTCCACATTGAATACCTGTGGGAGCGAGCTTGCTCGCGATAGCGGAGTGTCAGCCAGCATAAATATTGAATGTTAAACCGTAATCGCGAGCAAGCTCGCTCCCACAGGGGGCAGTGTTGATTGGGGGAATTGTTCAAGGCGTACGAGGTTCCGCGCCCGTGTAAAGCCCAATAATGTCATCAATCTCCCCGGACATTTTCATCCGCAATAACGTGCGCAAAATCCGCTGCACCGGCACCTTCGGGTCGTTGCGCAGGTAGCAGCCAACATTCTGCTCCTGCAACACCGCCACCGCCTGCAACTGTCGGCCCGGCATCAGGCGCTGGTTGAACCAGTCCAGGGTCCACTGATTAGTGACTGCGTAGTGATAGCGCCCGAACAGGAGTTTATCCAGCACCTGTTCCTGATTGCGCGCGTCTTCGCGTTGCAACTGGCCGTTGTCGAACAGCGGTTGCAGCGTCGGATAGATATAGCCGAGCACCGTGCCGATGGATTCATGTTTCAGGCTGGCCGGGACAATCGACGCGGGCGAGCCTTGCCGGGTAACCAACAGGTCGCGTTGCAGAAACAGTGGAATGCTCCAGATGTAATCCCCGGACTGATTCGGCAGCCACGACTGCGCCGCATAGCAGCGCACATCGACTTCACCGTGCTCCATGGCGCCCTGCACCCGCGCGCGGGGCAGCACATGAAATTCGGCTGGCACTCCGACCTGGGTGGCGAGGCTGAGCATGATGTCGTAAAGGATGCCTTGGGTCGGCCGGCCGCGATCCAGTTGCACCATCGGCATGGCCCAACTGTCGGCCATGACGAAGCGCACAGGCGTGTCGGCGGCTGCGACGTTCAGACTTATCCACAACAGTGCCCCCACGGCCAACCGCATAAACGCTCCGGTACTGATGAACCCCGAGCCGAAAATAGCCCCCAAACTGCAGCTTAGTCAGATTAGACGAGCACACCGGATGCAATTTCGGGCCTGCTCCGCTAGCATTAGCCGCTTCTGTTCCTTAGTTGCGACGGTTTTCGATGAGTTATCAGGTTCTTGCACGTAAATGGCGTCCGCGCTCGTTCCGCGAAATGGTCGGCCAGACCCATGTGCTCAAGGCTCTGATCAATGCCTTGGACAGCCAGCGGCTGCACCATGCCTACCTGTTTACCGGTACCCGTGGCGTTGGCAAGACCACCATCGCACGAATCATCGCCAAATGCCTGAACTGTGAAACAGGTATCACTTCAACGCCGTGTGGCGAGTGTTCGGTGTGCCGCGAGATCGATGAAGGGCGCTTTGTCGACCTGATCGAGATCGACGCCGCGAGCCGGACCAAGGTCGAAGATACCCGCGAACTGCTCGACAACGTGCAGTACGCCCCGAGCCGTGGGCGCTTCAAGGTCTACCTGATCGACGAAGTGCACATGCTCTCCAGCCATTCCTTCAATGCGCTGTTGAAAACCCTCGAAGAGCCGCCGCCCTACGTCAAGTTCATCCTGGCGACCACCGATCCGCAGAAACTTCCGGCAACTATTCTTTCCCGGTGCCTGCAGTTCTCCCTGAAGAACATGACCCCGGAACGCGTGGTCGAGCATTTGACCCACGTACTGGGTGTCGAACAGGTGCCGTTCGAAGACGATGCACTGTGGTTGCTCGGTCGCGCCGCCGACGGTTCGATGCGTGACGCCATGAGCCTCACCGACCAGGCCATTGCCTTCGGTGAAGGCAAGGTCATGGCCGCTGACGTGCGCGCCATGCTCGGCACGCTGGATCATGGCCAGGTGTTTGATGTCCTGCATTCGCTGATCGAAGGCGACGCCAAGGCGTTGCTCGAAGCCGTCCGTCATCTGGCCGAACAAGGCCCGGACTGGAATGGAGTGCTCTCGGAAATTCTCAACGTGCTGCACCGTGTCGCCATCGCCCAGGCCTTGCCTGAAGGCGTCGACAACGGTCACGGCGACCGTGATCGGGTACTGGCGCTGGCCCAGGCATTGCCGGCCGAAGATGTGCAGTTTTATTACCAGATGGGCCTGATCGGTCGTCGCGATTTGCCGCTGGCACCCGACCCGCGCGGTGGTTTCGAAATGGTCCTGCTGCGCATGCTGGCGTTCCGGCCGGCGGACACGGCAGATGCCCCGAGGCAACCGCTAAAGCCAGTGGGGATCAGCCAGGCCACAGTTGATTCCGCAAATTCAGTGGCTACCGCGCCTAAAGTCGCGCCGGTAGCCCCTGCGGCAGTTGCCCCGATTGTGCCTGCACCGGTTGTTGCGCCGGCGCCTGAGCCCGAGCCTGAACCGGTTGCGCCAGTGGTCGCGCCAGAGCCTGTGGTGGAAGCGGTGGCGGTCGAAGCCGTTGTCGATCTGCCGTGGAATGACCCGGTTGAACCCGAGGTCGTCCAGCAGCCCGTGGTCGAGCCCGTACTCGAAACCGCCAGCGAGCAACCCGAATTGCCACCGATGCCGATGCCCACGCCTGACAGCGTGGTGCCGGACGCGCCGGAATGGGCCGCTGCGCCGATTCCCGAGCCGTCCGTGGCCGAAGTCGACGCCGCCACGCCGGGCATCGATCTGGATGACGAGCCGCCGCTGGACGAGGATTACATCGAGCCGGACATCGACTCGGCCTACAGCTATCTTGATGAGCTGGCCAGCGAGCACACCGCCGAGCCGACGCCGGAGCCTGAGCCAGAGCCAGCCGCCATGCCGGCCACCGGTCTGGCGCTGCAATGGCTGGAGCTGTTCCCGAAACTGCCGATTTCCGGCATGACCGGTAGCATCGCCGCCAACTGCACGCTGATCGCCGTCGATGGCGACAATTGGCTGTTGCACCTGGACCCGGCCCACAGCGCCTTGTTCAACGCGACCCAGCAACGTCGTCTCAACGATGCGTTGAACCAGTTCCACGGGCGTACGCTGAACCTGAGCATGGAGCTGATCAAGCCTGAGCAGGAAACCCCGGCCCAGGCTGCGTCCCGCCGTCGTGTGAACCGCCAGCGCGAGGCCGAGGAGTCGATCCACGGTGATCCGTTCATCCAGCAGATGATGGAGCAGTTCGGCGCAGTGATCCGTAACGATACTATTGAACCTGTCGAAGCCCTGGTCAGTCAGGGCTAATAACTGAAGGCGTTCGGCGACCGTCGCCGGACACTGTTTTTATCCAAGTACTTTGAGGTGATTACCATGATGAAAGGTGGCATGGCCGGCCTGATGAAGCAGGCGCAGCAGATGCAGGAAAAAATGGCCAAGATGCAGGAAGAACTGGCCAACGCCGAAGTCACCGGTAAGGCCGGCGGCGATATGGTCACCGTGGTAATGACCGGTCGTCACGACGTCAAGCGCGTGACCATCGACCCAAGCCTGGTGGAAGGCCTGAGCGAAGACGACAAAGAGATGCTGGAGGCCGTATTCGCCGCCGCCGTCAACGATGCCGTGCGCAAGATCGAAGCCAACAGCCAGGACAAAATGGGCAGCGTGACCGCTGGCATGCAACTGCCGCCGGGAATGAAACTGCCATTCTGATTCGCCAAGGCGCGTCGGATGGGCTACAAAAAAATGCCAGGCATTGCGCCTGGCATTTTTGTTTCTGGTGGTTGGGGATAGGCCGCCTTCGCGGGCAAGCCTCGCTCCTACAAGAGCAGCGCCGCGAAACCTGTAGGAGCGAGGCTTGCCCGCGAAGAAGTCGACTCGGTCTACCCGAATAAACATCGAACGCCATACCGCCACGAAGGTCTGCTCCCTATACCGCTGAATTCACCGATCAAGGAGACGCTCACATGCCACAAGCATTGACCCTCAACCAACGTATCGTCCTGGTGTCCCGCCCGGTGGGCGCGCCGACCCCGGAGAATTTCCGCCTGGAGCGCGTCGCGCTGCCGGATCTGGCCGACGGCCAGGTGTTGCTCAAGACCCTTTACCTGTCCCTCGATCCCTACATGCGCGGTCGCATGAGTGACGCGCCGTCCTACGCCGCGCCGGTGGAAATCGACGAGGTGATGACCGGTGGCGCCGTCAGTCGCGTCGAGCGTTCGCTCAATCCCAAATTTCACGAAGGTGATCTGGTAGTCGGCGCCACGGGCTGGCAGAGCCACAGCATCAGCGATGGCCGCAACATCATTCCGATCCCGTCCGGATTGCCGAGCCCGTCGATGGCGTTGGGAGTGCTCGGTATGCCGGGCATGACGGCCTATATGGGCCTGATGGACATCGGCCAGCCCAAGTCCGGTGAAACCCTGGTGGTTGCCGCTGCATCCGGTGCCGTGGGTTCGGTGGTCGGCCAAGTGGCCAAGATCAAAGGCCTGCGAGTGGTTGGCGTGGCGGGTGGTGCTGAGAAGTGCCGCTACGTGGTCGAGGAACTGGGCTTCGACGCCTGCATCGACCATAAGAGCCCGGACTTTGCCAAAGATCTGGCGCTGGCCTGCCCCAAAGGCGTCGACATCTATTATGAGAACGTCGGCGGCAAGGTCTTCGACGCGATCATCCCGTTGCTCAACCCAAAGGCGCGGATTCCGCTGTGTGGCCTGATTGCCGGCTACAACGCCCATGAAGCGCCGAGCGGGCCGGATCGCCTGCCGCAATTGCAGCGCACCTTGCTGACCAAGCGCGTACGCATCCAGGGCTTTATCGTGTTCGATGACTACGGTGATCGTCAGCCGGAATTCGTCAGTGCCATGGCGCCGTGGGTGCGCGACGGCAAGGTCAAGTTCCGCGAAGACATCGTCGATGGCCTGGAGCAGGCGCCCGAGGCGTTCATCGGTCTGCTGGAAGGACGCAACTTCGGCAAACTGGTGGTGCGGGTCGCCCAGGACTGAGTATTTGACGCTGGCCAGAGGCGCGGGTATAAACCGCGTCTCGTTGTTTTGTCGGACTTTTCCCCATGAGCTTCAGCCCTCTGATTCGCCAACTGATCGATGCCCTGCGAACGTTACCGGGCGTGGGTCAGAAAACCGCCCAGCGCATGGCGTTGCAACTGCTCGAGCGCGATCGCAGCGGCGGCTCGCGCCTGGCCCTGGCCCTGAGCCAGGCGATGGAAGGGGTCGGTCACTGCCGCTTGTGCCGCACGCTGACCGAAGACGACCTCTGCCCGCAATGTGCCGACACCCGGCGTGACGACACCTTGCTGTGCGTGGTGGAAGGGCCGATGGACGTCTACGCGGTGGAGCAGACCGGTTTCCGGGGTCGCTACTTCGTGCTCAAGGGCCATTTGTCGCCACTCGACGGCCTCGGGCCAGAGGCTATCGGCATTCCGCAATTGCTCGCCCGGATCGAAGAAGCCGGCACGTTTACCGAAGTTATCCTGGCGACCAACCCGACCGTGGAAGGTGAAGCCACCGCGCATTACATCGCCCAGTTGCTGAGCAACAAAGGCCTGGTCGCCTCGCGTATCGCCCATGGCGTGCCGTTGGGTGGCGAGTTGGAATTGGTAGATGGCGGGACGTTGGCGCATTCGTTTGCGGGGCGTAAGCCGATCGCTTTGTAGTGCCTGGGCGGGCGCCTTCGCGGGCAAGCCTCGCTCCTACAGGGTTTTCGCGTCGAGCCGCATATTTGCGAACGCCACATGACCTGTAGGAGCGAGGCTTGCCCGCGAAGAATTCACCACGGTCCACCTGATTCACACAATCCTGTTGAAAACCAAGCAAGCGCTCGGTTAACGTCGCTGAACCCTTCAGTGGAGTTCGCCGATGCCTGCCTTTCAGGAATACTTCGACCCCAGCCACCAATTGGTCCGCGACAGCGTCAGGCGTTTCGTCGAGCGCGAGATCCTGCCGGACATCGATCAGTGGGAAGAATCTGAAAGCTTCCCCCGCGAGCTCTACTGCAAGGCTGGTGCCGCCGGCATCCTGGGGATCGGTTACCCCGAAGCCCTGGGCGGCAGCCATGAAGGTGATCTGTTCGCCAAAGTCGCCGCCAGCGAAGAACTGATGCGTTGCGGCTTCGGCGGTTTGGTCGCGGGCCTCGGTTCCCTGGACATTGGCTTGCCGCCGATCCTCAAGTGGGCGCGGCCCGAAGTCCGCGACCGAGTGGTGCCGCTAGTGTTGTCCGGCGAGAAAATCAGCGCCCTGGCCATCACCGAACCCAGCGGCGGTTCCGATGTGGCCAACCTGCAAACCCGCGCCTGGCGCGACGGCGACTTCTACCGGGTCAGCGGCAGCAAAACCTCTATCACCAGCGGCGTGCGTGCGGATTACTACACCGTTGCGGTGCGCACTGGCGAGCCGGGTTTTGGCGGCATCAGCCTGTTGTTGATCGAGAAGGGCACCCATGGCTTCACCGTCGGCCGACAACTGAAGAAAATGGGTTGGTGGGCGTCGGACACCGCCGAGTTGTTCTTCGACAATTGCCTGGTGCCTGTAGGCAATCTGATCGGCGCCGAGAACATGGGCTTCGCCTGCATCATGGGCAACTTCCAGAGCGAACGCCTGGCCCTGGCGCTGATGGCCAATATGACCGCGCAGCTTGCCCTTGAAGAAAGCCTGAAATGGGCACGTCAGCGTGAGGCCTTCGGTAAGCCGATTGGCAAGTTCCAGGTGCTCAAGCATCGCCTCGCTGAAATGGCCACGGCGCTGGAAGTGTCACGGGAATTCACCTACCGCCAGGCGGCGAAAATGGCGGCGGGGCAGAGCGTGATCAAGGAGATTTCCATGGCCAAGAATTTCGCCACTGACACGGCGGATCGCATCACCACGGATGCGGTGCAGATTCTGGGCGGGTTGGGTTATATGCGCGAAAGCCTGGTGGAGCGCTTGTATCGGGATAACCGGATTCTGTCGATTGGCGGCGGGACGCGGGAAGTGATGAACGAGATTATCAGCAAGCAGATGGGGCTTTAGTTTTTGCGGTGTGGCGGCCGGCGCTTTCGCGAGCAAGCCCGCTCCCACAGTAGATCTCCTCTGTGCACAAACTCTGTGAACGACAAAGATCAAATGTGGGAGCGAGCCTGCTCGCGAAGGCGCCAGTCAAAGCGCCGCTTACTTTTCCGACAACGCAAACTGCGTCAGGCAGAAGGTGGGGATCCCCATATCTTCCAGCCGTTGCGACCCAAGCAGCTCCGGCAAGTCAATGATCGCCGCCGCTTCATGCACCCGCGCACCCATGCGTCGAATCAGGTTCGCCGCCGCGATCAGCGTGCCGCCGGTGGCAATCAGGTCATCGAACATCACCACCGAATCGCCCTCGCACAGGCTGTCGGCATGCACTTCCAGAAAGGCTTCGCCGTATTCGGTCGCGTAGCCTTCGGCCAGCACGTCCGCCGGCAGTTTGCCTTGCTTGCGGAACAGCACCAGCGGCTTGTTCAACTGATACGCCAACACCGAACCGATCAGGAAGCCACGGGCGTCCATCGCGCCGATGTGGGTGAAGTCGGCCTCAACGTAACGATGGGCGAAGGTGTCCATCACCAGGCGCAAGGCCGTCGGCGATTGGAACAGCGGAGTGATGTCGCGAAAGATCACGCCCGGCTTGGGGAAGTCGATCACGGGGCGGATCAGGGATTTGATGTCGAAGGAGTCGAAGACCATCGTCGAGTTGTCCTGGCAGGGCTGCAAACGTCGCAGTATAACGGCGGCTGAACCGTTTCGCTCAGCCGCAATTGCACTAGTCAGTCGAGAGAGCCGCCAGCCAGGGCGCAGAGCTGGATCGGGTCGAGGATATGAATTTCCTTGCCCTCGGCGGCGATCAGTTCGTTTTGCTGGAAGCGCGTGAACACCCGGGACACGGTTTCCACCGCCAGGCCCAGGTAGTTGCCGATTTCGTTGCGCGACATGCTCAGGCGGAACTGGTTGGCCGAGAAGCCGCGGGCGCGGAAGCGCGCGGACAGGTTGACCAGGAAGGTGGCGATGCGCTCGTCGGCGGTCTTCTTCGACAGCAGCAACATCATTTGCTGATCGTCACGAATCTCGCGACTCATCACTCGCATCAACTGACGACGCAGTTGCGGCAGTTGAATGGACAGTTCGTCGAGACGTTCGAAAGGAATTTCGCAGACCGATGTAGTCTCCAGCGCTTGCGCCGAGACCGGGTGCTTTTCAGTGTCCATGCCCGACAGGCCGACCAGCTCGCTCGGCAAGTGGAAACCGGTGAGCTGTTCTTCGCCGCCATCGCTGAGGCTGAAGGTCTTCAGGGCGCCGGAGCGTACTGCATAAACGGAATCGAAGGTGTCGCCCTGGCGGAACAGGAACTCGCCTTTTTTCAGCGGGCGACCACGTTTAACGATTTCGTCCAGCGCATCCATGTCTTCCAGATTCAGAGAAAGTGGCAGGCAGAGAGGGGCCAGGCTGCAATCCTTGCAATGGGCCTGGCTGTGAGCGCGCAGTTTAACTGGCTCGGACATTTCTTTAATCCTTGTGGGAAAACACACATAAGCCGTAAGGGTAACTCACGGGAGGACATTCAGGCCAGCGCACGGCAATTTTGCCGCAGGCGTGTAAAGCCACGGCTCGGGTGGCCGATAACCTGTCAACTGATCGCCTGCAAGGAACCGCATTCATGTCCGCCATTGGCACGTTGAACCCCGGTAGCAGCGGCTTATCGTCGTTGCTCGACACCTCCAGACTGCCTGCGGTCAATGACTCGGATGTCACGGCGCAGAGTGTCGACACCCCGACTAAAGTCGAAGGCATCAAGGTCTCGCTGTCCGGTGCCGGCATCGAAAAAGCCGCCGAGGCCAAGGGTGAAAACAGCGACATCGAACAAAGCGGTTTGCCGGACAACATTCAGCAGATCCTGAAGATGATTCGTAAACTGCAGCAGCAGATCGCCGAAAAACTCGCCGAAATGCAGGCGGTGATGAAAGATAAACGGCTGAGCCCCGAAGAAAGAAAAGCCAAGCTCGGAGCCTTGCAAGCGTTTATCAACAACCTCAACGGAGGTTTGATCGTCGCCAACAACGCGCTCAGTAAAGCGATGAAGCAAGCAGGCCTGACGCCGGAGCAAGTCCTCAAAGCGGCGTCGCTGGCCATGAAGTCTTAAATCACCCGCGAGAAGCGCTGACGATTCTGCTGTTCCAGGTAGGCATCGAACACCATGCACACCGAGCGCACCAGCAAGCGTCCGGCCGGTAGAACGGTGATCCGCTCGCTGTCCAGTTCGATCAAGCCGTCCTTGGCCATTGCCTGCAATTGCGGCCAGAGTTCGGCGAAGTAGCCACGGAAATCGATGTTGAAGGCCTGTTCGATTCCGGCGAATTCCAGGCTGAAATGGCAGATCAACTGCTGAATAACTGCTCGTCGCAAGCGGTCGTCGGCGTTGCACAGCAGGCCACGATTGGTCGCCAGTTGTGCCGAAGCCAGGGTGTTTTGGTACAGGTTCAAATCACTGGTGTTCTGGCAGTACAGGTCGCCAATCTGGCTGATCGCCGAAACCCCAAGCCCGATCAAATCGCAATGTCCGTGGGTGGTGTAGCCCTGGAAGTTGCGTTGCAGGGACAATTCTTCCTGGGCAACCGCCAGTTCGTCGTCGGGCAGGGCAAAGTGGTCCATGCCGATGTAGCGGTAGCCAGCCTTGGTCAGTTGTTCGATGGTGCCCTGGAGCATCTCCAGTTTCTGCGCCGGGGTTGGCAGTTCGGCAGTGTTGATCCGCCGCTGCGGCATGAAGCGTTCCGGCAGGTGCGCGTAGTTGAATACCGAGAGACGGTCCGGTTGCAGGGCGATGACTTCATCCACCGTGCGGGCGAAGTTTTCGGGCGTCTGGCGCGGCAAGCCGTAGATCAGGTCGATGTTGATCGAACGAAACTGCAAGGTTCGCGCGGCGTCGATCACGGCGCGGGTTTCTTCCAGGCTTTGCAGGCGATTGACCGCGCGTTGCACCGCCGGGTCGAGGTCTTGCAGGCCGATACTGACCCGATTGAAGCCCAGCTCCCGCAGCAGACCCATGGTTGACCAGTCGGCCTCACGTGGGTCGATTTCGATGCCGTAGTCGCCGGAATCATCGTCCAGCAGATTGAAATGCTTGCGCAACTGAGCCATCAACTGGCGCAGTTCGTCGTGGCTGAGAAAGGTTGGTGTACCGCCGCCGAAATGCAGTTGCTCGACTTTCTGCGCGGGGTCCAGGTGGCAGGCGATCAGCTGGATCTCCTGCTCCAGGCGCTGCAAGTAGGGGAGTGCGCGACCGCGGTCCTTGGTGATGACTTTGTTGCAGGCGCAGTAATAGCAAATGTTCGCGCAGAACGGCACGTGCACATACAGCGACAGCGGCCGCAGCGCTTTGCGGCTGTCGCGCAGGGCATGAAACAGGTCGAACGTGCCGACCTGGCTGGTGAATTGAACGGCGGTCGGGTACGAGGTATAGCGCGGCCCCGACAGGTCGTAACGGCGAATCAGATCGGTGTCCCAACGAATGGCGTCGAGCATGCGGGCATTCCCCCGGATAGGCTTGCAGTGGCTGCGAGTCTATGGGGTGCGGCGTTGGGGCATCTTGATTTGCATCAACGGTGTCATTGCCAACCATCGCCCTGTAGCAGCTGCCGAGCCTGCGAGGCTGCGTTCGGCGGCGAAGCCGTCGTAAACCCTGAAAACCAGATCATCCTGATACACCGCACTGCCTGATTTCACGACGGCTTCGCCGCCGAACGCAGCCTCGCAGGCTCGGCAGCTGCTACAGGGCTGCGATCTAATGCCCCATGAGCCAATGCTGATGCGGCCCCGGCAATGTCCAGATCCCGAACAGAATTACCAGCAGCCCGCCACTCATGCGCACACTGCGCTTGCGCAACAACGCCGTGACGCGCTCGGCCGCCAGTCCTGTCGCGAGCAACACCGGCCAGGTCCCCAACCCGAATGCCAACATCAACAACCCACTATCAAGCGCATTACCCTGGCTCGCCGCCCACAGCAACGTGCTGTAAACCAGCCCGCACGGCAACCAGCCCCAGAGCGCGCCCAGCAACAAGGCGCGGGGCAGGCTCGATACCGGCAGCAGTTTGTTGGCAATCGGCTGGATATGCCGCCACAGGCCGCGACCGAGGCTTTCGATGCGGGTCAGTCCGCTCCACCAGCCGGCCAGGTACAGGCCCATGCTGATCAGCAGCAACCCGGCGATGACGCGCATGAACATCGCCGCCGGGCTGTTGGCCACCGCCCAGCCGGCCAGGCCGATCAGCAGGCCGGCAGTGGCGTAGCTGAGAATTCGCCCTAGGTTGTAGGCCAGCAGCAAGCGGAAGCGACGGCTGCGTTGTTCCTTGGGAATCGCCAGGGTCAGCGCGCCCATCAAGCCGCCGCACATGCCCAGGCAATGCCCGCCGCCGAGCAGGCCGAGGATCACCGCAGACACCAGCAGTGGCGCCAGTTCAAGCATGGGGTGGGGCCTTGTCGTCCGGTTTGGCCGGATGGCCGCTGGCCTCATCGACCGCCGCGGTGTGGTTCGGGTCCTGGTCGTCGAACAGAATGCTGTGGGCCGGGCCGTCGAGGTCGTCGTACTGACCGCTGTCGACCGCCCAGAAGAAGATGTAGACGGCGATGGCCACGATCAGCAGTGCCGCCGGGATCATCACGTAAAGAGCTGGCATGGGAAGGCTCCATGCCCGCGCGGCTCAGGCCGGCAGCGGGCGGGTTTCTGGCGTGGCGCTGGCCTTGGGCGTGCTCGGCATACGAGTCAGGCGCAGGGCATTGAGCACCACGGTCAACGAACTGATCGACATGCCGACCGCGGCCCACACCGGAGTGATCCAGCCGAGGGCGGCGAACGGCAACATGAGGCCATTGTACAGCCCGGCCCACAGCAGGTTCTCGATGATAACCCGCCGGGTGCGGCGCGCCAGGCTGAAGGCTTGCACCAGGGCGTCGAGGCGGTTGGACAGCAGCACCGCATCGGCGCTGGTTTTCGCCAGGTCGGTGGCCGAACCCATGGCCACGCTGATATCGGCGGCGGCCAGCACTGGCACATCGTTGACCCCGTCACCGAGCATCAACACCTTGCGGCCTTCCTTGTGCAGCTGTTGCAACACCTGCAACTTGTCATCGGGACGCAAGCCGCCACGGGCCTCGTCGATACCCAATTCGGCGGCGACGCTGGCGACCATCGGCGAGCTGTCGCCGGACAGCAACAACGTGCGCCAGCCGCGCGCCTTGCACGCCGCGAGCAGGGCCGGGGCGTCGGCGCGCAAGCGGTCATCGAGGACAAACCACGCCAGCGGCCCGAAGCCGTCACCGAGCAGCAGCCATTGCCCAGCTTCATCCGGCATCAACGGCACGCTGGCGCCGCTGAGTTCGCAGACAAAACCTGGCTGGCCGATGCGCAGGCGTTGCTCACCGACCAAGCCTTCAAGGCCTAGCCCTGGCGTACTGAGGACTTCTTCGGCGGCCAGAGGGGCGCGGCCAAATGCCCGGGCGATCGGGTGTTCGGAACGGTTTTCCAAGGCTGCCGCGAGGCTCAGGCACTCATCGCTGCCGAGTGAGCCGAGCGGGCGAATCGAACGCAGCGCCAGTCGACCTTCAGTCAACGTGCCGGTCTTGTCGAAAATCACTGTGTCGATCTGATTCAGGCCTTCCAGCACATGACCTCGGGTCAGCAACAAGCCGAGTTTGTGTAGCGTGCCGGTGGCGGCGGTCAGCGCAGTCGGCGTGGCCAGCGACAAGGCGCACGGGCAAGTCGCCACCAGCATGGCCAGCACGATCCAGAACGCCCGCGAGGAATCCAGTTCCCACCACAACAGGCCGATGGCGGCGGCAGCGATCAGCGACAGCAACAGGAACCATTGGGCGGCGCGGTCGGCGATTTCCGCCAGGCGCGGTTTTTCGGCTTGGGCGCGGTCGAGCAGGCGAACAATCGCGGAGAGTCGCGTGTCATGCCCCAAGGCCAATACTTCCACGGTCAACGCGCCTTCAACGTTCAAAGTCCCGGCGGTGACCGCATCGCCCAACGTGCGCGGTTGCGGCAGGTATTCGCCGGTGAGCAGGGATTCGTCGATGCTCGACTGGCCGTCGAGGATCTTGCCGTCGGCCGGAAGGACTGCACCGGGATGCACCAGCACATGATCGCCGACGCGCAATTCACTGAGCAGGATTCGCTCGCTCTGACCGTCTGCGCTTAGACGCAGGCAAGAAGCAGGCAACAGATTGACGAGTTGCGCGGTGGCCGCGGCGGTACGTTCTCGGGCGCGACGTTCCAGGTAACGCCCGGCCAGCAGGAACAGCGCGAACATGCCGACCGCATCGAAATACAGCTCGCCGACTCCGGTGATCGAGGTCCAGATCCCGGCGAGATACGCGCTGCCGATTGCCAGTGACACCGAAACGTCCATGGTCAGGTGGCGGGTGCGCAGGTCGCGCATCGCGCCTTTGAAGAACGGCGCGCAGCTGTAGAACACGATGGGTGTGGTCAGGAACAGCGCGATCCAGCGCAGGATGGTGTGCAGTTCCGGGCTGAGGTCGATATTGAATTCCGGCCAGGTGGCCATGGTCGCCATCATCGCCTGGAACCACAGCAGCCCGGCGACGCCGAGTTGGCGCAGGGCCAGACGGTTTTCGCTGGCCAGTTGTTCGCTGGCGCGGTCGGCCTGATAGGGGTGGGCGACGTAACCGATGTGGCGCAGTTCGCCAAGCACTTGGCTCAGCGGCAATTGGGCGTCGGCCCAGCGCACATGCAGGCGATGGTTGGACAGGTTCAGCCGCGCCTCGGCCACTGTTGGCAAACTGCGCAGGTGTTTCTCGATCAACCAGCCGCAGGCGGCGCAGCTGATGCCTTCCATCAACAGTGTGGTTTCAGCGAGCTCGCCTTCGTGACGGACGAAGGGTTGCTGGACGTCGGCGCGGTCATACAGCGCCAGTTCGTCCACCAGTTGCACGGGAAGGGATTCGGGATTGGCCGAGGCTTCGCTGCGATGCTGGTAATAACTTTCCAGACCTCCGGCCACGATGGCTTCAGCCACAGCCTGGCAACCCGGGCAGCAGAGCTCGCGGGTTTCACCGAGGACGACGGCGGTGAAGCGGCTGCCGGCCGGGACGGGCAGGGCGCAGTGGTAGCAGGGGGTTGGGGTGGTCATGTCTGTCGCCATGGAAACAATTGTGGCAAGTCCAACTCAGTCCCTGTGGCGAGGGGGCTTGCCCCCGTTGGACCGCGTAGCGGTCCCAAACCCTGCGACCACGAATTTCCGATAGATCGAGTGCACAGGTCTTGCGGCTGCTGCGCAGCCGAACGCGGGCAAGCCCGCTCGCCACAGGAGATCGAGGTATTACTTCTTCAAATCTTCCGCGCCTTGCAGCGGTTCATCGCCCAGCAGCAGTTCTTTGTCATGGCTGACCTGTTCTTCTTCGAACATGCGCCAGGTCTTGTCGTCCTGCACACCCAGCAATTCGACAAAGCGACGGCCTTCGACCTGGTCGCTCATCTGCCCAATATAGCGGCCCTGTTCGGTTTCACTGCGGGTCAGGGTGATCTTGCGATCCTTCTCCGGCTGGGTCGGCGAGATCAGGTTCAGTTCAACGGTCTTGGGCTGGCTGTTGCCGCTCAGGCGCAGGTCGACTTCACCGGTCAGTTCATCCAGATGCACATTGGCGCGCAATTGCAGGGTCTGGGCCAGCAGTTCGCGGTCCAGCGAACGATTGATGCCTTTGCCCGCCTCGTAGTAGTTGTCGTTGACCAGGTTATCCGGATTGTTCACGGCGATGGTCACCATGGACAGGGTCAGGGTCACCGAGCAGGCCAGAATCCCGATGATGATCCACGGCCAAAGATGCTTGTACCAAGGGCTTGCGGCAGTTGCTGCGGGCATGATCACTTCTCTCAACGAATTTGTGGGCCGATGAATCGGCTCTTGGCTTCAACGTGGACGCTGTCGTCATCGGCATCCTTGAGGGTGAATTTCACCTCATTGGTGCTTGATGGCAATTGCTCCGGCGCGCTGGACAATTCCACCGGCTGGCTGAAAATTTCCCCGGCGGCGACTTTGATCTCGCGCTTGCCTTGCAGCTTGAGGTCCGGCAGGCCACTGGCTTCCAGCAGGTAGGTGTGGTCGCGCTGGTCCTTGTTCATGATCTTCAGGCTGTAGACGTTTTCGATCCGGCCTTCGGCGTTCTCGCGGTACAGCACACGGTCCTTGCTGACGTCGAAGCCCACCAGTGAACGCATGAAGAACGCGGTCACCAGCAAGCCGATCATGGCCAGCAGCACTACCGCATAGCCGATCAGGCGCGGGCGCAGTTTATGGGTTTTCTGCCCGGACAGGTTGTGCTCGGTGGTGTAGCTGATCAGGCCGCGCGGGTATTCCATCTTGTCCATGATGCTGTCGCAGGCATCGATACACGCGGCGCAACCGATGCACTCGATTTGCAGGCCGTCGCGGATGTCGATACCGGTCGGGCAGACCTGGACGCACATGGTGCAGTCGATGCAGTCGCCCAGGCCCTGAGCCTTGTAGTCCACGCCTTTTTTGCGCGGGCCACGGGATTCACCGCGACGTGGATCGTAGGAGACGATCAGGGTGTCCTTGTCGAACATCACGCTCTGGAAGCGCGCGTACGGGCACATGTAGATGCACACCTGCTCGCGCAACCAGCCGGCATTGCCGTAGGTGGCGAGGGTGAAGAAACCGACCCAGAAGTACGACCAGCCATCCGCCTCGCCGGTGAAGAAGTCGATGGTCAACTCGCGGATCGGCGAGAAGTACCCGACGAAGGTCATGCCGGTGACAAAACCGATCAACAGCCACATCGAGTGTTTGCTGAACTTGCGCAGGAATTTGTTGGCGCTCATCGGCGCCTTGTCGAGCTTGATGCGCTGGTTGCGGTCGCCTTCGGTGACCTTCTCGCACCACATGAAAATCCAGGTCCAGACGCTTTGCGGGCAGGTATAACCGCACCACACGCGCCCGGCGTACACCGTAATGAAGAACAGGCCGAAGGCGCTGATGATCAGCAGCCCCGAGAGCAGGATGAAATCCTGAGGCCAGAAGGTCGCGCCGAAGATGAAGAATTTACGCTCCGGCAGGTTCCACCAGACGGCCTGGTGGCCACCCCAGTTCAACCACACCGTGCCGAAATACAGCAGGAACAAACCGGCCCCGCCCATCATCCGCAAGTTGCGGAAAAGACCGGTGAAGGCGCGGGTGTAGATCTTTTCTCGAGAGGCGTAGAGGTCAACGCTGTTGTTTGCGTTCTTGGCAGGCGGGGTAACGTCGTGTACCGGAATCTGATTGCTCATCATTGCATCCCACGGCAGTGGAAAAATGCCTCGGTCAGTACGTGCCGACCGCGGTCAAAAAGAGGTGTTGCAGTGGCGCAATGATACGCCTGTCGCTCTAGCTCAAGGGTGCGACCTTTGGTCGCGTTGGGGGAAATCAATTGATGGTGTAATGACTTGAATCAATTGACTTGTGAATTATGGACGGTTTTGCCGGTGCGGCGAGTTCATTTATCCCATGGATTGATCAATGCGACACCGCTGGATTGAAAGTCACCGATGTTTCGGGTGACTACGGTCAGGCCATGAACCAGTGCGGTAGCAGCAATCAGAGCATCGCTTTCGTTGGCTTGGTCGGGAACGTGCAAGCGGGCACAGCGCAACGCCACGGCGGCATCGACTGGCAGGATTCTGGCATCGAAGGCCGGTATGACATGGCGCTTCAACCAGGTGCGCAGCACCTTCCCTTGAGCGGGATCGCGACGTTCCATTCGCAGGACTCCCGTCTCCAGTTCCTTCAGGGTAATTGCCGAAATAAACAGGCGGGGTGCGATGACACTTTTGGCCCAGGCGACAACGTTCGCGTCAGCTTGAGGTTTGCGCAGTTCAGAAATCACATTGGTGTCGAGTAGGAACATCAGGACAAGTCCACGGGTCGATGAGTAATTACGGCGCGCTCGGTTTCGAAGTCAATGTCTGCCGCTTCCGGCATCACCAACAGGTCGACAATACTGGCGTTAATGCCGGTCAGTTTTTGATACTCCTCAATGCTTAGCAGTACGTGAGCAGGCTTGCCACGGTCGGTGATGATTACCGGGCCCTGACGCGTGGCTTTTTTGGCACTACTTGTGTCCTGGTTGAATTCACGGCTGGAAATCGTGGTGATGGCCATCATGGCGGCGCCTCTTGTAAGTGCTTTGTAGCAACGTTACTACTCGTCGGTCGGCCTCGCAACCTTCCAAGAGCCAGAGCGGTTACCACTGGTCGTCAGGCGTGCAACGCGCACAAACAAAACGGCCCCGCCAATTCACATTGGCGGGGCCGTTTTTTGTTGCTTCAAGCGTCTGCCTTACTGGGCATCCGCCGCCGGAGCTTTCTCACCGTGAGACAAGCTGTAGACGTAAGCGGCCAGCAGGTGAACCTTGTCGTTGCCTTGCAGCTGTTCTTGCGCAGGCATCTGGCCCTGACGGCCGTAACGGATGGTCTGCTGCAGTTGAGCAAAGCTCGAACCGTAGATGAACGCCGCCGGGTGGGTCAGGTTAGGCGCGCCCATCGCTGGCGTACCTTTGCCTTCCGGGCCGTGGCACACGGCGCAGTTGGCGGCGAACAGTTTCTGCCCGGCAACCGGATCGGCCTTGGTGCCTTCCGGCAACTTGCGACCATCGAGGTTGGTCAGCACGAACGAGGCAACGTCTGCCACGCCTTGCTCGCCGATCACTTCAGCCCACGCTGGCATGACCGCATGACGGCCGCCCATGATGGTGGTCTTGATGGTTTCCGGCTCGCCACCCCAGCGCCAGTCGGCGTCGGTCAGGTTCGGGAAGCCATAAGCGCCCTTGGCGTCGGAGCCGTGGCAGACCGAGCAGTTGGAGGCGAACAGGCGGCCACCCATCTTCAGGGCTTGCGGGTCCTTGGCGACTTCTTCGATTGGCATGGAAGCGAACTTGGCGAAGATCGGGCCGAACTTGGCGTCCGACTTGGCCATTTCCTTTTCCCACTCGTGAACGCCGGTCCAGCCGGTCTGGCCGTTGGCGAACGCAGTCTGCTTGTCGTTATCGAGGTAGTTGTAGCCCGGCAGCAGGCCTTTCCAGTTACCCAGGCCTGGATACAGCACCAGGTAGCCCAGGGCGAAGATGATGGTGCCCACGAACAGCATGAACCACCATTTCGGCAGTGGGTTGTCGTACTCCTCGATCCCGTCGAAGGAGTGGCCAACAGTCTCTTCGGTGGCTTCGCTGCGCTGGCCCTTGCGGGTGGACAGCAGCAGCCAGGTCAGGGCGAAGATAGTACCCAGACTGAGGACTGTGACGTACAGACTCCAGAACGTAGTCATTCTTTGTTACTCCTAGAAGCTTGCTCGACGTGCTTGATGGCTTCGGGATCATCCGCAAAAGGCAGCAAGGTCGCGTCTTCAAACTCCGACTTGCGCTTGGGGCTGAACACCCACAACGCCAGACCGATAAAGGCAACCATCACGACAACGGTGCCCAGGCCACGAATCATCCCGATATCCATCTAAATCACCGTTTGCTTTTGATGATGGTGCCCAGGCCTTGCAGATAGGCCACCAGCGCGTCCATTTCGGTTTTGCCCTTCACGGCATCCTTGGCGCCGGCGATGTCTTCGTCGGTGTAAGGGACGCCGAGCGTGCGCAAGACTTCGAGTTTCTTGGCGGTGTCCTTGCCGTCGAGCTTGTTTTCCACGAGGAACGGGTAGGCCGGCATTTTCGACTCAGGCACTACGTTGCGCGGGTTGTACAAGTGCGCACGCTGCCAGTCATCGGAGTAACGACCGCCGACACGGGCCAGGTCCGGACCGGTACGCTTGGAACCCCACAGGAACGGGTGGTCCCAGACGCTTTCACCGGCGACCGAGTAGTGGCCGTAACGTTCGGTTTCAGCACGGAACGGGCGGATCATCTGCGAGTGGCAGCCGACACAACCGTTGGCGATAAAGACGTCGCGTCCTTCGACTTCAAGCGCCGGGCGAGGCTTCATGCCTTCGACCGGCTTGTTGGTAACGTCCTGGAAAAACAGCGGGACGATCTGGGTCAGGCCGCCGATGCTGACGGCGATGACCATGAAGAAGGCCAGCAGGCCAATGTTCTTCTCGACTGCTTCATGCTTCATCAGTGAGCTCCAACTACAGCAATCTGAGCGGCGGCTTCGGCTTCAGCCGGGTTCGAGGCACGTACGGTACGCCATACGTTGTAGGCCATGAACAGCATGCCGCTGGCAAAGAACGCACCGCCCAGGGCGCGAACGATGTAGCCAGGGTGGCTGGCTTGCAGCGCTTCGACGAACGAGTAGGTGAGGGTGCCGTCGTCGTTGATTGCACGCCACATCAGACCCTGGGTGATGCCGTTGACCCACATCGAAGCGATGTACAGAACGGTACCGATGGTCGCGAGCCAGAAGTGGGTGTTGATCAGGCCGATGCTGTGCATCTGCACGCGACCGAACAGTTTCGGGATCATGTGGTAGATCGCGCCGATCGAGATCATCGCTACCCAGCCGAGCGCGCCGGCGTGTACGTGGCCGATGGTCCAGTCGGTGTAGTGCGAGAGA
>NZ_JBIUXZ010000007.1:194067-284555 GCF_044744265.1 Pseudomonas sp. NPDC087342 | reverse complement strand
CGCGTACTTATTCGAAAAGGAGTGCGTCGGCGACGGCTAGCAGGGGGCAGTGGAGAAACCAGTGCGGGGCCGAATGTACCACCTGAGTTTCGGAGCGTCTAGCCCTGAATATGCAAAAAGCCCCGCAATATGCGGGGCTTTTTTTACAACGTCGCCGACTTAGATGTTGGCGTCGAGGAATGCAGCCAGTTGCGACTTGGACAGCGCGCCAACCTTGGTCGCTTCCACGTTGCCGTTCTTGAACAGCATCAGGGTAGGGATACCACGCACGCCGTGCTTGGCCGGGGTTTCCTGGTTTTCGTCGATGTTCAGTTTGGCAATGGTCAGCTTGCCTTTGTAAGTCTCTGCAATTTCGTCCAGAACAGGAGCGATCATTTTGCAAGGGCCGCACCATTCAGCCCAGTAGTCGACCAGTACAGCGCCTTCGGCCTTGAGTACGTCGGCCTCGAAGCTAGCGTCGCTAACGTGTTTGATAAGATCGCTGCTCATGGAAGTCTCCAGGTTGTAAGCAAAAAAACGTGGCCCATCATAGCCGCCCTTCCCTCGTTCAGGAAGGTGCAGATGATTGAGTCTCGCTATGGTGGTCCATGAGTTTGGGTATAGCTCAAGTCAAGACGTGGCGGGAGCGACGAAGGCAATTCCGGTGCGCAGCGCAGCATTGCGCACATGTTCCTGCATCGCCTTCTGCGCGGCGGCGGACGAGCGTCGCGCCAGTGCGCGGAGGATTTTGCGGTGTTCCTGCCAGGTTTCCATGGCCCGCTCAGCCCGGATGAACGGTAGCTTCTGACTCTCCAGAAAGATGTCGGAACGCGCCGTCAGGATGCTCAACATCGCCTGATTACCGCTGGCCAACAGGATGCGCCGGTGAAATTCGAAGTCCAGCCGCGCCGCCGCGTCGAAGTCGCCGGCCTTCAGTTCGTTGCGCATGGCAGCCACGTTGTCTTCCAGCGCATCAAGCTCATCAGTGGTCAGAGTCACGGCCGCCAAGCCCGCCGCGAAGCCTTCCAGGGCGTAGCGCAATTGAAAGATATCCAGCGGCGACGCCTGGGCCGCGAACGGCCAACTTGCCGCCGCATCGCCCCTAGGCAAATCCACCGGCGATTGCACGAAAACACCTTTACCCGGCTGGATGCTGATCACCCCCAGCGCACTCAGGGATGACAACGCCTCGCGCAATGACGCCCGGCTGACCCCCAATTGCACCGCCAGGTCCCGTTGCGAAGGCAAGGCATCCCCCGGCCCGAAGCCCTGCTCGGTAATCAGTTTGCGGATAGCTTGCAGCGCCACTTCAGGTACGGCGCGAGAGATCGAATTCATGGTTTTTCAGACGAACCAGGCCAATGAACGGCTAGTTGTAAAGCTATTCGCCGCGTCCGGCAAGTCGTGCCCCACGGGGGTTCGGTGCTTCAACGCGATGCGCTATCGAGGTGCGAAATGCGACCTGACTGTTCAGACCAGTAAGACCGACACAATCCAGCAAAACCGTGGCCTGCCGCCGCGTAATCCCGATGTTGGCATGGCCCGTGCTCTGTCGAACCGCAGAAATCACTTCTCGCCGATTCGGAGATTTGCCATGACCCAGCGTTACAGCGCCCTCCTCGCAGCCTTGTTTGCCAGCTTGATGCTGAGCCAGGCACCCGCCCACGCCGACGGTCTGGAGGATGTGGTCAAGCGCGGCACCCTCAAAGTCGCCGTGCCTCAGGACTTCCCGCCGTTCGGCTCGGTCGGCCCGGACATGAAACCTCGCGGCCTGGACATCGACACCGCCAAGCTGCTGGCCGACCAGCTCAAGGTCAAACTCGAACTGACCCCGGTCAACAGCACCAACCGCATTCCGTTCCTGACCACCGGCAAGGTCGACCTGGTGATTTCCAGCCTCGGCAAAAACCCTGAGCGCGAAAAAGTCATCGACTTCTCCCGCGCCTACGCACCGTTCTACCTCGCCGTGTTCGGTCCGCCAGACGCCGCGATCAAGGGCCTGGACGACCTCAAGGGCAAAACCATCAGCGTTACCCGTGGCGCCATCGAAGACATCGAGCTGACCAAAGTCGCTCCGGAAGGCGCGACCATCAAGCGCTTCGAAGACAACAACTCGACCATCGCCGCCTACCTCGCGGGCCAGGTTGACCTGATCGCCAGCGGCAACGTGGTGATGGTCGCCATCAGCGAGAAAAATCCGAAACGCGTGCCGGCGCTGAAAGTGAAGCTCAAGGACTCGCCGGTCTACGTCGGCGTGAACAAGAACGAGCCAGCGCTGCTGGACAAGGTCAACCAGATCCTCGCCACCGCCAAGACCGACGGTTCGCTGGAGAAAAACGCCCTGACTTGGCTGAAAGAGCCGCTGCCGGCCGATCTCTGATTGTCGCGCAGGAGACTATTTATGGCTTACCAGTTCGATTTTCTTCCGGTGGTGCAAAACACCGACCTGCTGCTGCGCGGTGCGCTGTTCACCCTTGAACTGACGGCCATCGGTGCGGTGTTCGGAGTGGGCCTGGGCATTGTCGGGGCGCTGGTGCGGGCGTGGAACATCCGTCCGTTCTCGGCGATCTTCGGCGTGTACGTCGAGCTGATCCGCAACACGCCGTTCCTGGTGCAGTTGTTCTTCATCTTCTTCGGTCTGCCGTCCCTGGGCGTGCAGATTTCCGAATGGCAGGCAGCGGTGCTGGCGATGGTGATCAACCTCGGGGCTTATTCGACCGAGATCATCCGCGCCGGCATCCAGGCGATCCCCCGGGGTCAGCTGGAAGCCGCCGCCGCTTTGGCGATGAGCCGTTTCGAAGCCTTCCGTCACGTGGTCTTGCTGCCGGCGCTGGGCAAGGTCTGGCCGGCGCTGAGCAGCCAGATCATCATCGTCATGCTCGGCTCGGCGGTCTGTTCGCAGATAGCCACCGAAGAATTGAGCTTTGCCGCCAACTTCATCCAGTCGCGCAACTTCCGCGCCTTTGAAACCTACGCGCTGACCACGCTGATCTACCTGTGCATGGCGCTGATGATCCGCCAACTGCTGAACTGGATCGGCCGGCGCTATATCTCGCGGAGCAGCCAATGAGCGATTTCACTTTTTGGGACATCCTGCGCAACCTGCTCACAGGCCTGCAATGGACCCTGGCACTGTCGCTGGTGGCATTTATCGGCGGTGGCGTGATCGGCTTGCTGATCATGGTCATGCGCATCTCGAAAAAGACCTTTCCCCGCAGCTTTGCCCGCACCTACATCGAACTGTTCCAGGGCACGCCGCTGCTGATGCAGTTGTTCCTGGTGTTCTTCGGCGTGGCGTTGGCCGGCGTGGAGATTTCACCGTGGATGGCCGCGGCAGTGGCGCTGACGCTGTTTACCAGCGCTTACCTGGCGGAGATCTGGCGCGGTTGCGTCGATTCGATCCCCAACGGTCAGTGGGAAGCTTCGTCGAGCCTGGCGCTGAATCCACTGGAGCAATTGCGCTACGTGATCCTGCCGCAAGCCCTGCGCATCGCCGTGGCGCCGACCGTGGGCTTCTCGGTGCAAGTGGTCAAAGGCACCGCCGTCACCTCGATTATCGGCTTCACCGAACTGACCAAGACCGGCGGCATGCTCGCCAACGCGACCTTCGAACCGTTCATGGTCTACGGCCTCGTCGCCCTCGGTTACTTCCTGCTCTGCTACCCCTTGTCCCTCAGTGCGCGCTACCTGGAAAGGAGACTGCATGCCTCTGCTTAGAATTTCGGCCCTGCATAAATATTACGGCGACCACCACGTGCTCAAAGGCATCGACCTGAGTGTCGAGGAAGGCCAGGTCGTGGCGATCATCGGCCGCAGCGGCTCGGGCAAATCCACCTTGCTGCGCACCCTCAATGGCCTGGAGTCGATCAACGATGGCGTGATCGAAGTCGACGGCGAATACCTCGACGCCGCCCGCGCCGACCTGCGCAGCCTGCGGCAGAAAGTCGGGATGGTGTTCCAGCAGTTCAACCTGTTCCCGCACCTGACCGTGGGCGAGAACGTGATGCTCGCGCCGCAGGTGGTGCAGAAAGTGCCCAAGGCGAAAGCGGCGGAGCTTGCGCGGCAGATGCTGGAGCGAGTCGGACTGGGGGAGAAGTTTGATGCCTTCCCCGATCGCTTGTCCGGTGGTCAGCAGCAACGTGTGGCGATTGCCCGGGCCCTGGCCATGTCGCCGAAGGTGTTGCTGTGCGACGAGATCACCTCGGCGCTGGACCCGGAACTGGTCAACGAAGTGCTGAGCGTGGTGCGGCAACTGGCCAAGGAAGGAATGACGCTGATCATGGTTACCCATGAGATGAGGTTTGCCCGGGAGGTTGGGGACAAGTTGGTGTTCATGCATCAGGGCAAGGTGCATGAGGTGGGGGATCCGAAGATTCTGTTTGCGAATCCGCAGACGCCGGAACTGGCGAATTTTATTGGCACCGTTGAGGCGGCGTGCTGAAAGATCTCTGGTGACTGGAAGGCCGTCTTCGCGGGCAAGCCTCGCTCCTACAGGTGGGTGGCGTACGCGGGAAATGTGTACACCCGTAACCTGTAGGAGCGAGGCTTGCCCGCGAAGGCGTCCCTGAGATCACTGACTTTCCTGTGTTGGATCAAGGCTTTGAACGCTACGCGTTGGCGCCAGCCTTTGATCGTGGCACGATGTCCGGGTTATCGACCGAGACCCCCTGACCATGCCGCAATCCCAAGCCAAGAATCTGTCCCTGATCGCCGCAATCGACCTGGGCTCCAACAGCTTTCACATGGTCGTGGCCAAGGCCCAGAACGGCGAAATCCGTATTCTCGAGCGCCTCGGCGAAAAGGTCCAACTGGCCGCCGGCATCGACGATGAGCGCCAGCTGAACGAAGAATCCATGCAGCGCGGGCTTGATTGCCTGAAGCGCTTTGCCCAACTGATCAACGGTATGCCGCCCGGCGCCGTACGGATCGTTGGCACCAACGCCTTGCGTGAAGCGCGTAACCGCGCCGAATTCATCCGCCGCGCCGAAGAAATCCTCGGCCATCCCGTGGAAGTCATCTCCGGCCGTGAAGAAGCGCGCCTGATCTACCTCGGCGTCTCCCACACCCTCGCCGACACCCCGGGCAAGCGCCTGGTGGCCGACATCGGCGGTGGCAGTACCGAATTCATCATCGGCCAGCGCTTCGAGCCGCTGCTGCGCGAAAGCCTGCAAATGGGCTGCGTCAGCTACACCCAGCGCTATTTCAAGGACGGCAAGGTCACCCCGGCCCGTTACGCCCAGGCGTACACGGCGGCGCGGCTGGAGATCATGAGCATCGAGCACGCCCTGCACCGTCTGACCTGGGATGAAGCCATCGGCTCCTCCGGCACCATCCGCGCCATTGGCCTGGCGCTGAAGGCTGGCGGACACGGCACCGGCGAAGTGAACGCGACTGGCCTGGCCTGGCTCAAGCGCAAGCTGATCAAGCTCGGTGATGTCGAGAAAATCGACTTCGAAGGCATCAAGCCTGACCGTCGCGCAATTTTCCCGGCGGGCCTGGCGATTCTCGAAGCGATCTTCGACGCCCTAGAACTGCAACGTATGGATCACTGTGAAGGCGCCCTGCGCGAAGGCGTGCTCTACGACCTGCTGGGCCGTCATCATCACGAAGACGTGCGTGAGCGCACCCTCAGCTCGCTGATGGAGCGTTACCACGTCGATCTGGAACAAGCGGCGCGGGTTGAACGCAAAGCGCTGCATGCCTTCGATCAAGTGGCCGAGGACTGGGACCTCGACGACGGCGTCTGGCGCGAGTTACTGGGCTGGGCCGCGAAGGTCCATGAAGTGGGCCTCGACATCGCCCACTATCACTACCACAAGCACGGCGCCTACCTGATCGAGCACTCGGACCTGGCCGGTTTCTCCCGCGAAGACCAGCAAATGCTCGCGCTGCTGGTACGCGGTCACCGCCGCAATATTCCTCGGGACAAGTTTGCCGATTTCGGCAGTGATGGCAGCAAGCTGATTCGCCTGTGCGTGCTGCTGCGCTTTGCGATCCTGTTCCACCACATCCGCGGCACCCAGGAAATGCCCCAGGTGACCTTGCGCGCCAACGGCGACAGCCTGGACGTGCTGTTCCCGGCCAACTGGCTGGACGAGAACCAACTGACCCAGGCCGACTTCGCGCTGGAAGCGGAATGGCTGACGCGGGTTGGGTTCACGCTTAACGTCCGCTAATCCCCGGTAAAAACTTACCGAACACCATCCTGTAGGAGCACAGCTTGCTGGCGAAGGCGATCTCACTGACGCCTTCGCCAGCAAGCTGTGCTCCTACAGGGGGCGGTGGTGGAACAAAAAAAAATGGCGATCCCGAGGGATCGCCATTTTTTATGCCGCGCGAAGCTTAACGCACCGCGAGGATCGGGCTACCCAACCGCTCCAGCAAGGTCGCCTGGGCGCTGCGCGGGTTCTGGTTGCCGGTCGGGGTGTTGCGGATGTAGCGACCGTCCGACTGCAGGCTCCAGCTGTGGGTGTTATCGGTGAGATAAAGCTCCAGCTCTTTCTTGACCCGCATGATCAGCTTCTTGCCTTCGACCGGGAAGCAAGTCTCGACGCGCTTGTCGAGGTTGCGCTCCATCCAGTCGGCACTGGAGAGGAACATCTGCTCTTCGCCACCGTTGAGGAAGTAGAAGACCCGGGTGTGTTCCAAGAAGCGACCGATGATCGAGCGCACGTGGATGTTGTGGGACACCCCCGGAATGCCCGGACGCAGGCAGCACATGCCGCGCACTACCAGATCGATGCGCACCCCGGACTGACTGGCCTTGTACAGCGCGCGGATGATCTTCGGATCGGTCAGCGAGTTGAACTTGGCGATGATGTGCGCCGGTTTGCCCTCGAGGGCGAACTGCGTCTCCCGGGCAATCATGTCGAGCATGCCCTTCTTCAGCGTGAACGGCGCGTGCAGCAGTTTCTTCATGCGCAGGGTCTTGCCCATGCCGATCAACTGGCTGAACAGTTTGCCGACGTCTTCGCACAAAGCGTCATCCGAGGTCAGCAAGCTGTAGTCGGTGTACAGACGGGCGTTGGCCGCGTGGTAGTTGCCGGTGCCCAAGTGCGCGTAGCGGACGATCTCGCCAGCCTCACGACGCAGGATCAGCATCATCTTGGCGTGGGTCTTGAAGCCGACCACGCCGTAGATCACCACCGCACCGGCCGCTTGCAGGCGGCTGGCCAGTTGCAGGTTGGACTCTTCGTCGAAACGTGCCCGCAACTCGATCACCGCCGTGACTTCCTTGCCGTTACGCGCGGCATCCACCAGCGCATCGACAATTTCCGAGTTGGCGCCGGAGCGGTACAACGTCTGGCGTACGGCCAATACATGCGGGTCCTTGGCGGCTTGGCGCAGCAGGTCGACCACCGGGGTGAACGACTCGAACGGGTGCAGCAGCAGGATGTCCTGCTTGCTGATCACGCTGAAAATGTTCTCGCTGTTCTGCAGCAGTTTCGGGATCTGCGGCGTGAACGGCAGGTATTGCAACGCACGCTGACTGTCCAGGCCGGTGATGCTGAACAGACGGGTCAGGTTGACCGGGCCGTTGACCTGATACAGCTCGGTCTCGTGCAGGTTGAACTGCTTGAGCAAGTAGTCGGACAGGTGTTTCGGGCAGGTGTCGGCGACTTCCAGACGCACCGCGTCACCGTAGCGACGGGAGAACAACTCGCCGCGCAGGGCGCGGGCCAGGTCTTCCACGTCTTCGGTATCGACCGCCAGGTCGGCGTTTCGGGTCAGGCGGAACTGGTAGCAGCCTTTCACCTTCATGCCTTGGAACAGGTCATCGGCGTGGGCGTGGATCATCGACGACAGGAATACATAGTTGTCGCCAGGGCCACCGACTTCTTCCGGAACCTTGATCACACGCGGCAGCAAACGCGGCGCCGGGATGATCGCCAGGCCGGAATCGCGACCGAAGGCGTCGATGCCTTCGAGCTCGACGATGAAGTTCAGGCTCTTGTTCACCAGCAACGGGAACGGGTGCGTCGGGTCGAGGCCGATCGGGGTGATGATCGGCGCGATCTCGTCGCGGAAATAGCGGCGCACCCAGGTTTTGATCTTGGTCGTCCAGTGACGGCGACGGATGAAGCGGACCTGATGCTTCTCCAGTTCAGGCAACAGAATATCGTTGAGGATCGCGTATTGGCGGTCCACATAACCGTGCACCAGCTCGCTGATCCGCGCCAGGGCCTGATGCGGTTGCAGGCCATCGGCGCCGGCCTGTTCACGGGCGAAGGTGATCTGTTTCTTCAGGCCGGCCACGCGAATCTCGAAGAACTCGTCCAGGTTGCTGGAGAAGATCAGCAGGAATTTCAGCCGTTCCAGCAACGGGTAGGACTCATCCAGCGCCTGTTCCAGCACGCGAATGTTGAACTGCAGTTGCGAGAGCTCGCGATGGATGTACAGGCTGCTGTCATCCAGGCCGGGAATGGCAATCGCCGGGACTGCGGGCGCAGCCTCGATGACCACCGCGGGTGGAGTAGGCTCCAGCTCCGGCGGTGTTTCGGCGATTTGCTCGACCACGGCTTGAGCTTCCTTTACTGCAACTTCAGAGAGTCCTTCGGTATTCATCGAATGTTCCTGGGAGGGCTATTTTTGCTCTCGTAACAATTGGGCAGCGCGCACGGCAAAATAAGTCAGGATGCCATCTGCGCCTGCACGTTTAAAAGCGGTCAGGGATTCGAGGATAACCCCTTCGCTCAACCAGCCATTCTGGATCGCCGCCATGTGCATGGCGTATTCGCCGCTGACTTGGTAAACAAACGTCGGCACTTTGAATTCTTCTTTGACCCGGTAAAGGATGTCCAGATACGGCATGCCTGGCTTGACCATGACCATGTCCGCGCCTTCTGACAAGTCCGCCGCCACTTCGTGCAGGGCTTCGTTGCTGTTGGCCGGGTCCATCTGATAGGAGGCCTTGTTGGCCTTGCCCAGGTTCAGCGCCGAACCCACCGCATCGCGGAACGGGCCGTAATAGGCGCTGGCGTACTTGGCCGAGTAAGCCATGATCCGCACATTCACGTGATCGGCCAGCTCAAGCGCTTCGCGGATCGCCTGGATGCGACCGTCCATCATGTCCGATGGGGCCACTACCTGAGCGCCGGCTGCGGCGTGGGACAGGGCCTGCTTGACCAGTGCGTCGACGGTAATGTCGTTCTGCACGTAGCCTTCTTCGTCGAGGATACCGTCCTGGCCGTGGGTAGTGAACGGGTCCAGGGCCACGTCAGTGATTACACCCAGCTCCGGAAAACGATCACGCAGGGCGCGAGTGGCGCGCTGAGCAATGCCCTCTGGATTCCAGGCTTCGGCGGCGTCCAGCGATTTGAGTTCCGGCGGCGTCACCGGGAACAGCGCCACAGCCGGAATCCCCAGCTCGACCCACTTGGCCGCTTCTTCGAGCAACAGATCGATGGTCAGGCGTTCGACGCCCGGCATCGACGCCACCGCTTCGCGACGGTTTTCACCGTCCAGCACAAACACCGGCAGGATCAGGTCATCGACGGTCAAAACGTTTTCACGGACCAGTCGACGCGAAAAATCATCACGGCGGTTGCGACGCAGGCGGGTTGCAGGGAACAAACGGTTGGCGGGGGTAAAGCTCACGGCAGACTCCTGAGCCCGCGCTGGCAGGCGAGCGTGACAGTTATAAGCGGCCATTATGACGAACAGATGACAGTTGTGCTTACCCCCGTGACACGTAGCCGCATTCCATTGTCCTTGTAGGAATTGTTCACGTCGAGACACATTTGGACACTTTCATGAATGTGCACGAAGGGTTAGGCTGCGCGTTCATTTCGCCAGCACCCAGACAATGCTCCAACAATTTCTGCATGACTTCGGCTACTTTGCCCTTTTCCTCGGCACGTTCTTCGAAGGCGAAACCATCCTGGTGCTCGCGGGCTTCCTCGCGTTTCGCGGATACATGGACATCAACCTGGTCGTCGTCGTGGCCTTCTTCGGCAGTTATGCCGGCGATCAGCTGTGGTACTTCCTGGGGCGCAAGCACGGCCGCAAATTACTCGCGCGCAAACCGCGCTGGCAGTTGATGGGCGACCGGGCGCTGGAGCATATCCGCAAGCACCCGGACATCTGGGTCCTGAGTTTCCGCTTTGTCTATGGTTTGCGCACGGTGATGCCGGTGGCGATCGGCCTGTCGGGATATCCGCCGGGACGCTACCTGCTGCTGAACGGGATCGGTGCCGCGATCTGGGCCAGCGCCCTGGCGGCGGCGGCCTATCACTTCGGTGCGGTGCTAGAAGGCATGCTGGGCAGCGTCAAGAAGTATGAGCTGTGGGTGCTCGGTGCACTGTTGTTGCTGGGCCTGGGCCTGTGGCTGCGCCGGCGCTTCAAGAATGCTCGCCTGGCGAAGAAGATCTACGCCGACGAGCAAGCCCTCAAAGCCGAACAAGCGCGAATCAGCGAACCTAAGACGCCAGTCGAGTGAATCGGTTTCTGCAGCAGTAGAGACCGATCCCGCTGAGCAGGCTGTAACTGAGCAGCCCGACCCAGCCCCCCGCGCTGGCCGGCCACAGCCCGACCAGCGGCGCCAGCCACACCAGCGGCAGGTTCGACGCCAGCCGCAGCAGCTCCAGTTTCAACGTCCACGGACGATTCTCCAGGGCCACGCCCAACGTAAACAATCCCAGCGCCACCGCACTCCAGCCGAGCACCAGCGCGCCAGTCGGCAGGCTGCGTTCGAGGTTCATCAAATAACTGCCCAAGGCGATGTAGACGCAGAACTGCAACGCCACATAAATCTGCTGGCGCCCATCCAGCGGCACTTCGAATTTGCGGAACTGGCTCAGGTCGGGCTTGTTCATCGGGTACTTGGCCGCCACGTCCGCCGGCCGCCAGCCGGTGCGCATGAACCAGATCCGCAGCTTGTCCCACTTGCTCTGCGCCCGCTTCGCGTCATCCCACAATTGCGCATAGAACTGCACGTTGGCCCACAGCGGATTCCAGCTCGCCAGCGGCGTGGTCACGCCGAAAATCACCGGCTCGTTGTCGTCCTCTTCCTGGAACGAGCCAAATAGACGGTCCCAAATAATGAACACCCCGCCGTAGTTGCGATCCATGTAGAGAGCGTTCTGTGCATGGTGGGCCCGATGATTGGACGGCGTGACGAAAAACCACTCGAACCAGCCGAGCTTGGGAATGTGTTTGGTGTGCACCCAGAATTGATACAGCAAGTTCAGCGCCGCGACGCTGATGAACACCAGCAACGGCACGCCGAGCACGGCCATGGGCAGGTAGAAAATCCAGCTCAACAGGAAGCCGGTGCTGGTCTGGCGCAAGGCCGTGGAGAGGTTGTAGTCCTCGCTCTGGTGATGCACCGAGTGCGCGGCCCAGAGGATGTTGCGTTCATGGCCCATGCGGTGCAGCCAGTAGTAGCAGAAGTCATAGAGGACAAAAGCGAAAACCCAGACCCAGACGCTGTCGCCCGAGAGCTTGAACAACGCCAGATGGTCGAGGGCAAACGCATACGTCAGCAGCCCCACGCCCTTGGTCAACAGGCCGGTGGTGGTGGACAGCACGCCGGTGCTGATGCTGTTGATCGCGTCGGCCAGCCGATAATTGCTGACCCCGCGCCAACGGTCGGCCAGCAGTTCGACGGCAATCAGCACAAAGAAAAACGGCACCGCATACAGAATGAAGTCCATGACGCGCCCTGATCGGAATCGTGATGACAGATCCTAGGTGTAGCCGCGAATTAACCCTATGGCAACGAGTGACAAATTAGTGGACATTTAACGCCATGAATCTGGAGAAAAGCCCATGAGCAAAAAAATTGCAGTGATCCTTTCCGGCTGTGGCGTGTACGACGGCGCCGAGATCCACGAAAGCGTGATCACCTTGCTGCGTCTGGACCAGCGCGGTGCCCAGGTGCAGTGCTTTGCGCCGAATATCGCGCAGTTGCATGTGATCAACCACCTGACCGGCGAAGAAATGCCCGAGTCGCGCAATGTCCTGGTGGAATCTGCACGCATCGCCCGGGGCAATATCAAGGATTTGCGCGAGGCCAGCGTCGAAGACTTCGACGCACTGATCGTGCCCGGCGGTTTTGGCGCGGCCAAGAACCTCTCCAACTTCGCGGTCGAAGGCGCCGGTTGCACCGTGCAACCGGAAGTCCTGGCGTTGGCCGAGGCGTTTGCCGAAGCGGGTAAGCCGGTGGGCTTGATCTGCATCTCGCCAGCGCTGGCGGCCAAGATCTACGGCCCGGGCGTGACCTGCACCATCGGCAACGACGCCGACACAGCGGCGGCCATGAACAAGATGGGCGCCACCCACACTGAATGCGCCGTGGGCGACATTGTCGAGGACAAGGCGCGCAAATTGGTGAGCACACCGGCGTATATGCTGGCGCAGACGATTAGCGAAGCGGCTTCCGGGATCAATAAGCTTGTCGACCGCGTCCTCGAACTGACCCACGAAAACGACGCTTAACACTGACTAATGTGGGAGCGAGCCTGCTCGCGAAGAGGCCATCACATTCAACACCTATGTTGACTGTCAGGCCGCCTTCGCGAGCAGGCTCGCTCCCACAATGATTTCGGTAGGGCTCAGGGTTTGCGGGTTAGCCGAGTCAAAATCCGATCCAGCGCATTCGCAAACGCCTGTTTCTCCCGCTCGCCAAACGGCGCGGGCCCGCCGCTCATCTGGCCTTGCTCACGCAGGTCGGTGAACAGATTCCGTACCGCCAGCCGGTCGCCCATGTTCTGAGCATCGAATTCTTTGCCGCGCGGGTCGAGGGCCGAAACGCCCTTCTTTACCAGGCGATCCGCCAGCGGCACATCGCTGCAAATCACCAACTCGCCGGGCACGGCGTGTTCCACCAGATAATCGTCAGCCGCGTCCGGGCCGCTGGGCACCACGATCAGCTTCACCAGGGCCAGGCCTGGCTTGATCTGCGGCTGGCCGGCCACCAGCACCACTTCGAACTGGCGCTTGAGGGCGAACTTCACCACCAGATCCTTGGCCGCCCGTGGGCAGGCGTCGGCATCGATCCAGACACGCATTGTGTTTACCTCTTTTAAAAAGCTTCGCGGGCAAGCCTCACTCCTACACAGGTTATACGCGACCGGCGCATGAATCCTGTAGGAGCGAGGCTTGCCCGCGAATATGAGCGAAGCGAATGCTTTTTAAGAAACCTGCACCCGCCGCTTCTCAGCCATGCGACTGCGGCTATAAAGCACGACAATCGCAATAATCGCCACCGCCTGCGCACTCAACGAATACGCATCCGCATGAATCCCCAGCCAGTCGAAGTCAAAGAACGGCACCGGCCGGGTGCCGAAGATCCCGGCTTCCTGCAACGCCTTCACGCCATGCCCGGCAAACACCACCGACAACGCGCACAACAACCCGGCATTGATGCCGAAGAACAGCGCCAGCGGCAACTTGGCCGAACCGCGCAGGATTACCCAGGCCAGACCGATCAACAGCACCAGCGCCGTGGCGCCGCCCGCCAATACCGCGTTATGCCCGGCAGGACCGGCCTGCAGCCACAGCGTTTCGTAGAACAGAATCACTTCGAACAGTTCGCGGTACACCGAGAAAAACGCGAGGATCGCAAAGCCGAAACGCCCGCCGCCGCCCACCAGGCTGCTCTTGATGTAATCCTGCCAGGCTGCGGCGTGGCGACGGTCGTGCATCCACACGCCGAGCCACAGAACCATGACGCTGGCGAACAACGCCGTGCAGCCTTCCAGCAGTTCACGCTGGGCGCCGCTGACATCGATCACGTAAGCGGCTAACGCCCAGGTCGCCAAACCGGCTACCAGCGCCAAACCCCAACCGACGTTGACGCTGCGCACCGCCGATTGCTGGCCGGTATTGCGCAAGAACGCGAGGATTGCCGCCAATACCAGAATCGCTTCCAGGCCTTCGCGCAGCAGAATCAACAGGCCGGAGATGTAGCTCAGGGACCAGCTCAAGCCATCGCTGCCCAGCAGACCGGCAGATTCCTTCAACTTGGCCTTGGCCGCGTCCAGGCGCTGTTCAACCTGAGCTACCGGCAAACCGTCCTGCAACGACTGACGGTACGCCATCAGGGATTTTTCGGTGTCTTTGCGCACGTTGGCGTCGACGTTATCCAGGGAGCTTTCGACCAGTTCGAAGCCTTCCAGGTACGCCGCCACCGACAAGTCGTAAGCCTGATCGTGCTCACCAGCACGGTAAGCGGCGATGCTCTTGTCCAGGGTCGCGGCGGTGTAATCGAGCAACTGCGCCGGGCCACGCTTGACCTGCGGCGGCTGCGCCCGTTGTGCGCGGAAGGTCGCCACCGCTTGCGGGCCTTCGGCGGCCAGCACTTCGGCCGGCGTCTGACGGGCCAGGTCGGCGATGTTGTAGGTTTTTTCGGATTTTGCGGCGGCCGGGTCGGCGCTGAAGCCCGCGATATAAGTGGCCAGATCCCAACGCTGACGATCATCCAGCTGATCGGCGAAGGACGGCATGTCGGTGCCTTCGACGCCTTGGCCCAAGGTGTTGTAGATCCCGTAGAGGCTCAGGCGATCGAGGCGCGTCGCATCGCGCAGATTGGCCGGCGGCGGCGTCATGCCCACGCCTGCCGGGCCATCGCCAGCGCCCGCATCGCCGTGGCACACCGAGCATTGCTGGGCGTACAGCGGCGCACCGCGAGTCGGGTCCGGGGTAATCACCGGGGCCTGGCTGACTTCATAGGCCACCGCCAGCTTCGCACCGAGCTGCCGCGCCTGGCGCACGACGTCGGCGCTGTCCTTGCGAGCTGCAATAGCAGCGCCGAGGCTGCTGACGCCTTGCTCCAGCTCGGCTTGCTCAGGCTTGGCCGGCAGCTCAGCGATCAACCCTTTGAGGACGCCGAGGAATTCCAGCTGTTCGCGGTATTCAGACTCATCGATGACCTTGCCAGCCTCGACCGTTGCCGGGTAGTCGGCGCCAATGTAGTCGAGCAGATGCAGCGCTTTGGGCGCGCCTTCGGCGGTGTCGGCCAGCGCATTGAGGCTGCAGAACGCAATAACCGGCAGCACTAGCCACGCCAGAAAACGGGAGGAGGCAGTCATGAATGAATCTCAAGGGGAAATACGAAGTAACACATTGTTAACTTCCAATGGCTTTCACTCAAGCTTTGTTGGCGTTTCCTGCACGGCTGCGTATAAATTCAGCGGCGAATTGCCATCTCCTCGCGGTATCCGATCAGGGAAGAATCATCGTCCATGCGCTCACACCTCTATTTCTCGCTGTTGCTAAGCCTCGCCCTGCAACTGACCGGTTGCGCCGCCTATCGCAACTACGACTTGGAACTGGCGCAAACGACTGACCAGTTGAAAGCTGGAAATCCGCAGGGCGCTCTCCAATTGCTGGAACTGCACAACCCACAAGAAGATCGGGATCTGCTCTATTACTTCGAAAAAGGTGCCGTCCTGAGTGCCGCCGGCGAGATTGCGCAAAGTCAGGTGGCCTGGCGCAGCGCGGAGCAAATGGTGATTCAGCGCCAGGACACCGTTGAATCCACCGGCACTCAACTTCTTTCCGCGATGGGCGATCATTGGGGCAGCATCATCAATGACAAACTGCGTCGCTACGATGGCTACGACTATGAAAAGGTCATGCTGACCACGCAAATGGCCCTGAACCAGTTGGCCGTGAATGACTTCGATGGTGCCCGCGCCGATATCAAGAAAACCCACGAGCGCGAAGCACTGATCGCACGCCAGTGGGAAAAACAATACGAGCAAGTCGAGGAACAAGCCAAGGCCCAGGGCGTTCGCGTGCACTACAAGGATCTTCAGGGCTACCCCGTGGCCACCCTCGATGCGCCCTCCGTCATCGCGCTGAAAAACGGCTATCAAAGCGCGTTCAGCCACTACCTGGCCGGGTTTACCTATGAAGCGCTGGGCGAGCGTGACCTCGCGGCACCCGGTTATCGCCAGGCCATCGAGTTGCGACCCGACCTGCCCTTCTTTCAACAGGCCTTGCGCGAACTCGACAAACCAGCCATCAAAGCCAATGAAAGTGATGTGTTGATCATTGTTCAAAGCGGCCTGGCGCCGGCGCGCAGTTCGGTTCGGGTGCCCTATCCGGTTCGCCTGCAAGACGGCCAGGTCATCGTCGCCAACGTTTCGTTTCCGGTGATGGTGCCCGACACCTCGACCCCGGCATTCACACAGATGACCGTCGACGGGCACAAACAGCCACTGATCCTCGTCAACAGCATCACCGACATGTCGCTGCGGACATTGCGCGACGACATGCCCGGCATTATTCAGCGCACCGCCTATCGCGCCTTCCTGGCGGCTGACGTTCAGGGTACCGATAACCGGCGCGACCCAAGCAAAGCCTCCTACGTGACGCAGCATGATGGCTTTGAGCACGCGGACACCCGGACTTGGCGCACCTTGCCCAACATCACCCAAGTGGTGCGTCTGCACCTGAAAAAAGGCGAGCACCTGATCAGCTTGCCCAACGCTCCGGGCGCCGCGCCGCTGAAAATCCGCATCGATCAGAACCATCAAGTCATCGGCCTGCGAGCACTGGGTGGGCGGATCTTCAGCAACGGCGTGGCTTTCGAACCTTCCTCTGCGCCAGACAGCACCGTGGTATCAGGTCTGAAATAAGTAGTGGCACGTTGTGAAAAAATGTAATTAAAAAGCCACTACATGGCCAGCATCCGAGCTTATAATGCCGCCGCCTCGCGATTGCGCCGCGGCATTTAAGCTCCTCTTTTTGAGGAATTGGCAGGACGCCAGTCTCCCTGCCGATAGGTCCCAACAGCCCGACCAGCACGCGCGGCTGCTTCTACTCAGGGAAGAAGTACCCTTATGGCCTCTCGCGCCCTTACCTCGATCGCACTCAGTGCAGTCACCTTGCTCTCCGGCTGTTCCGCCTTTCGCAACTACGACTCCGAACTCGCACAAACCAACCAGCAACTGGCCGCCGGCAATGTCGACGCGGCGCTGACGATGCTGGAAAAGAACAACTCCGGCCCGGACAAAGACCTGCTCTATTACTTCGAGAAGGGTGAACTGCTGCGCGCCAAGGGCGACCTGTCCGGCAGCCAGAATGCCTGGACCAGCGCCGATCAGGTGGTGGGCAAGTGGGAAGACTCGGTCAAGCTTGATACCGACAAGTACCTGGCGCAGTTCGGCAGCTTCCTGGTCAACGACAAGGTCCGTCGCTACGAAGGCTACGACTACGAAAAAGTCATGCTGACCACCCAGATGGCCCTGAACCTGCTGGCGGTGAATGACTTCGACGGCGCGCGCACGTCGATCAAGAAGACCCACGAACGCGAAGCCGTGATCGCCGATTTGCGCGACAAGGAATACCTCAAGAGCGAAAACGAGGCCGAGAAAGAAGGCATCAAGACCCAGTACAAAGACCTGCAGGGTTACCCGGTCGCCAGCCTCGACGCGCCGGACGTGGTCAGCCTGAAAAACAGCTACCAGAGTGCGTTCAGCCATTACCTGGCCGGTTACGTCTACGAAGCCTTGGGTGAAAAAGACCTCGCCGCGCCGGGTTACCGCAAAGCCGCCGAACTGCGCCCGAACACCCCGCTGCTGGAGCAGGCACTGGTCAACCTCGACAAGCCGGCCAAGACTGACGACAGCGACATCCTGATCGTGGTGCAGAGCGGCCTGGCGCCGTCCCGTGACTCGATCCGCATTCCGCTGCCATTGCCAATCAGCAACCAGCTCGTGATCACCCCGCTGTCGTTCCCGATCATCAAGCCGGACACCTCGACCCCGGCATTCGCCCAGATCGGCGTAGACGGTCAGCAGTTGAACCTGACCCAGCTCAACAGCACCACCGCCATGTCGCGCCGCGCATTGCGTGACGACATGCCGGGCATCATTCTGCGCACCACCGTGCGCGCCGTGACCAAAGGCGTGGCCCAGAAGAAGATCAACGAAACCAACCCGCTGGCCGGCCTGGCGGTGGGTATTTCTTCAGCTGTGCTGGAAGGTGCCGATACCCGTACGTGGCGCACCCTGCCGGACAACACCCAAGTGGTGCGTCTGCGCTTGAAGAAAGGTGAACACCAAGTCACCCTGCCGAGCGCCGTCGGCGGCTCGGTGGTCAAGATCACCGTGGATCAGCGTTATCAGGTCATCAGCCTGCGCGCCGTGGGTAATCAGGTATTCGCCGGCGGCCTGGCTGCACACGTGATCACGAGTGCCAACCCGACCGCCGTGGCCAGCTTCAAACAACCTTAAGAACGGAGTCTTTGCATGCGCTTCAAACTCATCGCCGTTGTCGCCCTGGCCTTGTTGGCCGGGTGCGCCACCCCGCCACCACCAGAGCCGGGCAGCGCCGCCAGCAAAGTCGTGGCCATGGGCAAGCTCAAGAACATCGTGGTCGGCGCCATGCGCGTCGCCCGGGAAAACGGCTTCCAGACGGTCAATGTGCAGCTGAGCAACACCAGCTTCAACAACAAGACCTTCTACTACCGTTTTGCCTGGCTCGGTCCTGAAGGCTTCCCGATCGCGGAAGAAGAAACCTGGAAAAGCCAGATGATGTACGGCGAGCAGACCAGTTTCATCCAGGCCATCGCACCGACCGCCAAAGCCGTGGATTTCCGTCTCGAAATCAAGACGCCTTAACCCGACCCTATTCGTTCAGTTCTAGAGAGCATTCCCATGTTTGCACGCTTTTCGTTCATCGCCGTTCTCGCCCTCCTGGCCAGCGGCTGCGCCAACACTTCGCCGACCCTGGGCAGCAAGAACATCAGCTACGGTGACACCAAGGCTGTGGAAACCGTGACCAACGAGTTCGGTTCCACCGACCTGCAGATGATCGCCGAGTCCATGACCCGCTCCCTGGCCCAGTCCGGCATCATGCAGGGCCGCCCGGTGGTTCAGGTCTACGACGTGAAGAACAAGACCAGCGAGTACATCGATACCCGCGAAATCACCACCAGCATCAAGACCCAGCTGATGAAAACCGGTGTCGCGCGCTTCGCCAGCGACAACAACGCGATGCAAAGCCAGGTTGACCAGCTCAAGCTGCAAAACCAGAGCGGCCTGTACAAGAAAAGCACTGTCGCCAAGACCGGCAACATGATTGCTGCCAAGTACCGCATCGAAGGTTCGATCAGCTCGATCGTCAAGCGCAGCGCCGACTACAAGGACGTCTTCTACAAATTCAGCCTGCAATTGATCGACGTTGAAAGCGGTCTGGCCGAGTGGATGGACGAAAAAGAGATCCGCAAAACCACGGAGCGTTAATCAATGCGCACATGGATTGGCATGATGGCCCTGGCTTGCGCGTTCAGCGTGCAAGCGGCCCCGAAAGTTGCGGTCACGGATCTGGCATACCAGGAGCGAGTGGAGCAGTACATCCACATCGTCTCGGCGCAGAACAATTACCGCGAGGGCTATTACAGCTCCAGCGGTTCGTCGAACTACAACGAGTTCGAAGCCACCACCAGCTACATCGAACAGGCCGAGCTGCGTAAATTCACTGGCGACATCAAGGGTGAAATCCTGCGCACCGGCATGTTCCAGCTGATTCAGGGCACGCCTTATACCGCCTCGTCCAAGGGTGACATCTACGATGTGATCAAGCGGATCAAGGCTGGCAACTTCAAGGGCGCGGACTATGTGCTGTTTGGCACCGTGTCGGACATCGACTTCACCCAGGACATGAACGAGCTGGCCAACACCGACAGCTATTCGGCGGTGCTGGGGCTGACCTTGGTGGCGGATTTCAGCCTGATCAACACCAAGACCTTCGAAATCACCTCGGCCTTCACGGCGATGGGTGAAGGCCAGGACACTAAACTGGTGAATGGCCGGGACATCAAAATCTCGCTGAACCGTCCTCGGGTGGTGCGTGATGTGTCCAAGGCGTTGGGCGAAGACGTGGCCGGGCAACTGAGCCAACAGCTGGGTGGCCCTAGTTATGAACAGCCTCGCGAGCCGGCTCAACGCAACAATCTGCCGCGCGATACTGCACCGGTAATTTTGCGCTGATACCAATGTGGTGAGGGGCTTCTGTGGTGAGGGGGCTTGCCCCCGTTGGACTGCGTAGCGGTCCCATTTTGGAGGCGCTTCGCACCTCAACGGGGGCAAGCCCCCTCGCCACAGAAGCTCCCTCGCCACAATGAGTGCAAGGCAAACGAAAAAGGCGACCTGAAAAGGTCGCCTTTTTTGTGCCTGGCGGTTTTACACCACGGCTTTGCGCAGCGTCGCCATGAACGCCGCAGCGCCAATGAACAACCCGGCAAACGTGCGGTTCATGCGTTTCTGCTGTTTGGGCGTGCGCAACAGGCGCAGCACTTTGGCCGCCAGCCCGGTGTAACCGGCCATGACGATCAGGTCGACACAGACCATGGTCACGCCAATGATCAGGTACTGGGCCAGTAGCGGCGCATGGGGATCAATGAACTGCGGCAACACCGCCAGCATGAACACCAATGCCTTGGGGTTACTGATGTTCACCAGAAAACCCCGGAACACCAGGGCCAACGGCTTGCCAATCTGCCGCACCGCCCCGTCGTCGCTCATGTCGCTGGGCAGTGCCCGCCATTGCTTGACCGCCAGGTAAACCAGATACGCCACACCGAACCATTTGATCGCATAGAACGCCGTCGCCGAAGCCGTGAGAATCGCTCCCACGCCCAAGCCGACAATCGCAATCTGCACCGCCAGGCCCAGTTGCAGGCCCAGGGCGTTCCAGTAACCGCGCCAAAAACCATAGCGCAAGCCGCTGGACATCGACGCAATCGCGCCGGCACCGGGAGACAGACTGATCACCCAGCAGGCGGCAAAAAACGCCAGCCATGTTTGAAGCACCATCGCACACCTCGACTCAGACTCGTGACAGACGTCTAAGCTAATGCGGCTTTGGGCGGATGACTACCGATTTTTTGTAGGACAGTGGGGACAGGCGACCAGCGTTTGCGGCTGTGAGGGCCTCTTCGTGAGCAAGCCCGCTCCCACAGTGGATCTCAGTTGTTCACAAAAACCGGGGCACTGAAGATCCACTGTGGGAGCGAGCTTGCTCGCGATGGCGGTGTATCAGGCAACAGAAAACTTACTTTTCAAACCCGCTGGAAGGAAACACATCAGTCCCCCGCCACCGCCGAACCGAGCGCTGGAAGAACAGGCTGTTCGGCACTTGCACCATCGCACTGCCAGTCCCGGCCTCTTCCGCCTCAATCAATGTGGTAAACAGCAGATTGATCGCCACCACCCGGCCTTTGACGCCAGGCTTGTCGAGGGTGTCCACCAACTCGACCACATCACCGATGCGGAACGGGCCGACAGTGAAGATCAGAATCGCGCATAGCAGATTGGAGAGCACGCTCCACATGGCGAAGAACGCCACCGCCGCCACCGCCACGAACCCGGACAACGCAGTCCAGAGCACCGTGGCCGAGACGCCGAGGCGTTCCAGCACAAAGATCAACGCGCTGCCCATGATCAGCCAGCGCAGACCGCCGCGCAGCGGCATCAGCAGTTGCGGCGGAAACGGATAGCGCTCGCCCAGGCGGGTCAGGCATTTGGCAACGAAGCGTTGGGCGAGGTAACCCGCCAGCAGGATCAGCAGGATTTGCACGCCGAGCCAGATCGGCTCGACCCACATCGGCGGCAGCGGCAGTTTGAAAGCTTCCATCAGGACAGCGCCTCCAGCTCCGCCTGCATGCTTTCCAGCAGTTCCAGGGCTTCCATCCAGGACTCTTCCAGCTCCGCTTCACGGACCTTGAGCTTGGCCTGTTCGGCCAACAGATCACGCAGTTCGTTCTTGCGCGCCGGTTCGTAGATATCGCTGTCGCCGAGGCTGGCGTCGATCTTCGCCAGTTTCTCGTGCAGCTTGCCCAGCTCGGCTTCGAGCTTGTCGGCTTCGCGTTTGTGCGGTGCCAGTTGCTGACGCAACGCAGCAGCAGCCTGACGCTGGGCCTTCTTGTCGGTCTTGTCCGGGTTCACCGGGGTGTTGCTGACCGGGGCGTTGCGCTGGCGATAGTCCACCAGCCAGCGGGTGTAGTCTTCCAGGTCGCCGTCGAACTCTTCGACCTTGCCGTCCGCCACCAAATAGAAATTGTCGGTGGTGCTTTTGAGCAAATGACGATCGTGGGAGACCACCAATACCGCACCGCTAAACTCCTGCAACGCCATGGTCAGCGCCAGGCGCATTTCCAGGTCCAGGTGGTTGGTCGGTTCGTCGAGCAACAATAGGTTCGGGCGGCCCCAGGCGATCAACGCCAGTGCCAGTCGGGCCTTTTCGCCGCCGGAGAAATTCAGCACCGGCTCATCGATGCGCGCACCACGGAAGTCGAAACCACCGAGGAAGTCGCGCAACGTTTGCTCGCGCTCGGTCGGCGCCAGGCGCTGCATGTGCAGCAACGGGCTGGCCTTGGAGTCCAGCGAGTCCAGCTGATGCTGGGCAAAGTAGCCGACCACGGTGTTCTCGCCACGGGTCAGGCGACCGGACAGCGGCGCGAGTTCACCGGCGAGGTTTTTGATCAGGGTCGATTTACCCGCGCCGTTGGGGCCGAGCAGGCCAATACGTGCGCCAGGGGTCAGTTGCAGCTTGACCTTCTCCAGCACGGCGCGCTCGCCATAGCCCAATCGGGCGTCGGAGATATCAATCAGCGGGCTGGAGATTTTGTGCGATTCGCGGAACACGAAGTCGAACGGCGAATCGACGTGGGCGGCGGACAGCTCTTCCATCCGCTCCAGCGCCTTGATCCGGCTCTGGGCCTGACGGGCCTTGGTGGCCTGGGCCTTGAAGCGGGCGATGTAGCTTTCCATGTGCGCACGTTGCGCCTGCTGCTTCTCGTAGGCCTGCTGTTGCTGGGCCAGACGCTCGGCACGCGCACGTTCGAAGGCGCTGTAGCCGCCGCGATACAGGGTGATCTTGCGCTGATCGACGTGGGCCACGTGATCGACCACGGCATCGAGGAAGTCCCGGTCGTGGGAGATCAGCATCAAAGTGCCGGGATAGCTCTTGAGCCAGTCTTCGAGCCAGATGATGGCGTCGAGGTCCAAGTGGTTGGTCGGTTCGTCGAGCAGCAACAGGTCCGAAGGGCACATCAATGCCTGCGCCAGATTCAGACGCATCCTCCAGCCACCGGAGAAATCTCCTACCTGACGATCCATCTGATCGTTGGTGAACCCCAGGCCCGCGAGCAACTTGCGCGCCCGGGCATCGGCGGTGTAACCGTCGGCGCTGTCGAGTTCGGCGTGCAGGCGGGCCTGAGCGGCACCGTCATGCGCCGCTTCGGCCGCGGCGAGGTCACGTTGCACCTCGCGCAGGCGCAGGTCGCCATCGAGCACGTAGTCGACCGCGATGCGATCGAGGGTGTCGATCTCCTGGCGCATGTGGGCGATGCGCCAGTCCGCCGGCAAGAAGCAATCACCCGAGTCCGGGTGCAGGTCGCCCAGGAGCAAGGCGAACAGGCTCGATTTGCCAGCGCCGTTGGCACCGATGAGGCCGGCTTTGTGGCCGGCGTGCAGGGTCAGCTCGGCGTCTTCTAGCAGACGTTGCGGGCCACGCTGTAAAGTCAGGTTCTGAAGTCGAATCATAATGGCGGCGGAGTCTACCAGCTTCGCTCGCAACTGGCGCGAGTAGCACTATGTCCTCTGACCTGTGGAGCTTTTCCCTTGGCACTTACGCCCGCCCTGGCGTTGAAGATCTGTGCCTGCAATTGCAGTCGGCGGGGGCGAATGTCTGCCTTTTGCTGTGTGGGCTGTGGCTGGAACAACGGGGGGTGAGCTGCGACGAGCAACGCTTGCAGCAACTTTTGCAGGTGGCCGGGCCGTGGGAAGTGAACGTCGTGCGGCCGTTGCGCACATTGCGTCAGCAATGGAAAGCCGCCGCTGCGGATGACGTCGGACTCAACGCATTACGCGAGCAAGTGAAAACTCTGGAGTTGGAATCGGAACGGCATCTGCTGTTGCAACTGGAGCGCACGGCCCAAAGTTGGCCGCAAGGCGAGACGACCGATCGATCGGCCTGGCTGGAAGGTGTGGCGGCAGGCGCCGCCAACCTGGACCGCGACGCGCTGCATCAGCTGCGCGTCGCGGTAACCGGCACTTAGGAAGCGCTGGTTGGGGTGGTGCCAGTGCTCGACACGGCAGCCGGAGTTGGTGCGGCGGTCGCTGTCGAAGCGGTAGCGGCTGGAGCAGGCGATGCTGCCGGAGCCGGGGTGGCAGGCTTGGCGACTGGCGCGTTTGCCGGTTTAGCCGCGACTGGTTTTGCGGCGGCTGGTTTTTTCACCGCTGGTTTTGCAGCTGGTTTTGCAGCAGCCGGCTTGGCAGCGGCAGGTTTTGCAGCGCTCGCAGTAGCCGGTTTAGTGGCAGCTGGTTTGGCAACGGCAGGTTTAGCAGCAGCGGTTTTTGCAGCAGCAGGTTTAGCGGCGGCAGGCTTGGCAGCTGGTTTGGCGGCTGCGGTTTTAGCCGCTGGTTTTGCTGCTGGTTTTGCTGCTGGTTTAGCAGCGGCTTTTGCAGCTACTGGCTTCGCGGCTGGCTTGGCAGCCGGTTTCGCTGCTGCGGTTTTGGCGGCAGGTTTGGCAGCTGGTTTAGCGGCCGCTTTTGCAGCAGGTTTAGCCGCTGGTTTTGCTGCTGCGGTTTTCGCTGCAGCCGGCTTGGCAGCAGCGGTTTTTGCAGCGGCTGGTTTGGCGGCAGTCGCTTTAGCAGCTGGTTTCGCAGCACTGGCCGCGACTGGTTTTTTCGCTGCAGGTTTTGCTGCGGCTTTGGCCGGTGCTTTAGCAGCCGGTTTGGCAGCAGGCTTGGCGGCTGCTTTTGCAGCAACCGGTTTGGCAGCGGCTTTCTTGGCAGGTGCCGCAGCAGGCTTGGCCGAACGCAGGGACAACGCCTTGCTGACAGCCTCTTGTACGCGACCAACGCCCTGGGCCAGTTTCAGGCTTTCTTGAGCGTCACGCTTGAGTTGCAGAATGTATGCACGGGTCTCGGACTGACGATCCTTCAAGGCATCGAGCAGATCTTCGAGTTGCTTGACGCCGTCCTTCGCCTTGGCTTGTGCCTTGGCCTTACCGGCGGACGCAGCGTCCTGCAATTTGGTACGGGATTTGTGCAGTTTTTCCTGCGCTTTTCCGCGTTGCTTTTCCAGTTTGGCGAGCAGTTTTTCAGCATCAGCCAAGGCTTGGGAACAAGCGGTTTCCAAATGCTCGAGCAGGCTGCCCGAGAGTTGTTGGAGTAAGTGCAACGGAGTATTTACAGGCTTCTTGGTGGCCGACATGGTTTACCTCCTGGCTGACGTGAATGCGGCTCATACTAGACCTCTGCTGACACCGCCGCTAGGGCATGTTGACAGTATCCAAAGCACTACGTTGCAACGAATCGAAAATGTTCTGCATCTACGCAAAAGCAGTTCACCGTTTAACGCATTCTCACTGGCATAATCCTCCGCATCTCAGGTCGGAGAGTGCCCATGTCGCGTTACCTTTTTTTATCCTTGCTGGTGTGTTTTTCGGTTGCTCAAGCGGCGGAAAAAACCGCTGGAAATGACGCTCACGATCTCGCTTACAGCCTGGGGGCAAGCCTGGGCGAACGCTTGCGCCAAGAGGTTCCAGACTTGCAACTTCAGGCACTGGTCGATGGTTTGCAGCAAGCCTATCAAGGCAAACCCCTGGCGCTGAAAGATGCGCAGATCGAACAGATCCTTGCCGACCACGAAGCCCAGGTCGCCTTGCAAACACCAGCACCGCAAACCGAAGAAGCCCTGGAAAAAGAGCAGCGTTTTCTCACCCAGGAAAAAGCCCGGCCCGGGGTTCGCGAATTGGACGATGGGATTTTGCTGACCGAGTTGACCCCTGGCAACGGTGCCAAGGCTGGACCGAACGGCAAGGTCCAGGTGTTGTACATCGGTCGCCTGCCCGACGGCACGGTGTTCGATCAGAACAGCCAGCCGCAATGGTTCAGTCTCGATAGCGTGATCACCGGTTGGCGCATTGCGCTGCAAAACATGCCGGTGGGTGCGAAGTGGCGTTTGGTAATTCCATCGGCCCAGGCCTATGGTGCCGACGGCGCCGGCGACCTGATCGCGCCGTTCACACCGCTGGTGTTCGAAGTCGAATTGCGCGGTGCCACAAGCTGAATCGCGAAAACGAAAAACGGCGCGCATAGCGCACCGTTTTTTGGGTCTTGCGAAGGAGAGATTCAGGCCTGAACCGAATCCTCTTCCTTGTGAGCGGTGTGCAGTACTTCGATCAGGCAATCTTCCAGTTCGAAGCGTTCATGCAACAGGCCGCCCAGTTCCTTGAATTTTTCCGCAACGCACTTGCCGGCATCGCACAGGTCGTTGAACGCGAGCAGCTTCTCGGTGATGACGTCGATGCGCGGGTAGATCGTCTCGGCCAGCTCAAGACCACGCTTGTCGCCAAAGGCCTTGGCTTCACCGGTGAGCTGTTCGTAGATTTCGAAATGCCCCGCCGATACGTAATCGACCAGCACGCCGCAGAATTCCTGCAACGGTTTGCGATTCTCGCCCAGAGCCTCAGGCTTGGCGCCGAGAGCATCATAGGCCCGAACCAGTTCGTGACGCTCCTGCAACCAGCGGTCGATCAGCAGATGCACTCCACCCCAGCGTTCCTGAGCATTCTGACAACTTTCGAGCATGGTGATCTCTCTTCCCTTGTGGGTCATGCTGCTCCACACCTGTCGCACCCTTGAAGGTCAAGAATCGGCCAGGCAGAGCGTCATCGAGCAACATAAATCCAATGACACGTGCGGGCCAGATTATGCCCGCACGACAATGGCTTCAAGGTACGCAGGAGATAAAGTTCATACAAGTGTTTAATCGCCGGCCATGGCCCGGTGCGACGACTCGCCGCTGGGCGGTCGCAGACATGCGATCCAGACATGGCGCAGCAGCTGATAAATCCCCAGGATCAGCATCGCGACAAAGAACAACAGGCTCCATTCCGGGATGCTCAGGTCGAACAGGGTCCATGAGATCTCGGCGCAGTCGGCGGCGCCCTTGAACAGCCGTTGAACGGCGCATGCCCAGGGCATGCTCTCGAACACGCCATCCAGATTGGGCGAACAGCCCGAGCGTTGTAGCTGCGGATCGCTCTGCAACAACACCTGGCGCCACGCGGCGACCGTGCCGCCCAGGCTCGCGGACAATCCCAGCAGCCAATAGACAAAAGAACCGAATCGGCGCGGGCCATGTATCGAAGCCGTCAGGCAAACGACCATGAGCAGCACCAGGCAAAAACGCTGCAATAAACACAACCCGCAAGGTTTGAGCCCGACTGCATATTCCAGGTAATAGGAAACGCCCAAGGCCAGGGCACCTGCAGTGAAAGCCATGAAAAACAAGGAGCGTGAGCAGGCCAAAGACATGGCTAATCCGTAACAGTAGAGACAGGCGGTTACGGTAGAGGAAAGCGCGCCAGCCTTTCAAGACGGCCCACCACGGACACTTCACCAGAAGTGTAGGGAATTCCCGACAGAAGCGAGAGGATTCGATGTAGTCCCTTGTAGGACTATGCCGACTGGGGACTACAAAGCTAAACATTCAGCAAGTTAGCCGACCGGCTCACCGCTCAAACTACAGCTGCCGAAGCCCGCGCCAGGCATGTAGCAGCTGCCGAGCCTGCGAGGCTGCGTTCGGCTGCGCAGCAGTCGTCAAACCTGAACACGCGGTCTTCCTGAAACACCGCGTCGGCTGATTTCACGACTGCTTCGCAGCCGAACGCAGCCTCGCAGGCTCGGCAGCTGCTACAAACCCAGGCCTCAACAGTCGGTTCAGACTCGGGCGGGTACCGGCAACGGCGCCGCCAACAGGCGTTCGTCCAGCAGGCCGAGACCTTCCTGGAACAACTGGTTACTGCGCTCGGTATCCCCCAGTTGCGCCAGCAACCTGGCCAGTTCCGCACAGGCTTCAGGGTTGCGCTGCAGTCGAAGGCTGCTTTCCAGATAATCCCGGGCCTTGCCCCACAGGCTGCTTTGCAGGCACAGGCGACCCAAGGTCAGCAGCAGACTCGGATCAGCCGGGTGATCCTTGAGCCAGCCCTCGGCGGTTTGCAGCTGCCGCGCCGGATCGCTGCCGCGCACCAGACCGTAAAGGCGCGCAAGATGACTGTCGTACTTGCGCTTGAGCGCTGCACGCAGAATTTCTTCGGCTTCGGCCTGCGCTCCCAACTGCCGCAGTTGCTCGGCATAGGCCAGCACCAGTTGTGGTTCCTGGCGCTGCGCATTGCTGAGTTGCTGCCAGGCGCGGGTGAGTGACTGCAAACCGACCGTGCCGTCTTCTTCGCGATGCGCCGCCAGACTAAGGTTTTCGCCCCAGGCGCGACGCTCCAGTTCAGTCAGTTCCGCCGCAGGCAGGACCTTGTCCTTGCGCAGCTCCGGGAGCAGGCGAATCACTGCCGACCAATCGCCCCGCTGCTGATGCAGGCGCTGCAATTGACGCAGAGTCTGCACGTTGTGCGGATGACGCTCGTGCATGGCTTCCAGGGTCGCCAGGGCGCCGTCTGTATCGCCGCGATCGGTCTGCAACTGCGCGTGACTCAAGGCAATCGCCAACTCGGCCTGGGGCTGGCGATCAAGCGCACGCTCCAGCAGCTTGTCGCACTCCTCGTAGTGACCTTGTTCGTTGGCAGCGCGGGCCGCGCCGAGGTAGTACAGCAGCGGTTGGCGCTCGGCTTCAGCCGCCCGATGCAAATGACGCTGGGCACTGGCCCAACGGCCCTCGGCCAAGTCCAACTGACCATGCTCGATCGCCACTTGCACCCGGCGACTGCGATTGCGTCGGGACCACGGATTGACCACACCGCCGGACGTCGTGACCAGCTCGATCAACGCCTTGATACCCCAGAACACCAACCAAAGCACCGCCACCAGAGCCAGGGTCGCCCACAGGCTCGACTCGTAGCGGAAGCTTTTGTAGGCGATCAGCACGTAGCCGGAATGCTCGGCAATCGCCAATCCCAGCACTGCGGCGGCAGCGATGACCAGGAACAGGATCACATAGAGGCGTTTCATGGCGTGGCCTCCTGCGCAGTGTTCGCGGCAGGTTTGGCCAGCGGTTTGATCGAATCCTCGGCACTGACATTGCGTCGCTCCAGATACGCCTGGACCGAGCTCAATGTGCCGGTCAGGTCCGGCGTGACGACGGTGACCGGTTGCGTGCCCAGATCAGCAACCTGTTCAAGCATCACTTTGCTCTGCGGGTTGTCCGGGTTGAAATTACCCTTGAGCACATCCCGCGCCTCGGTCAGCGCCTGGGTATACACCGACGCCTGGCCATTCAGCGCGGCCCACTGCGCCTGCTCCAGCGCCAGACTCAGGGCCAGGCGCACCTGGCTCAGGCTCTGCCCAGCGAGCAACGGACGAACATTTTTGTCGGCATTGAAGTCGATGCGGATGTAGCGCGAGACCTCGTCCCACCACTGCGCCCAGCGACTGGCGCCATCGCCATCGGCGGTCAGGCCCAGCAGGGATTCGCCACGGTCTTTGTACTCCGGCGCCAGCTCGGTGAGGTTGATCACCTGATCGCGCAAGGCACCCAGTTTCAGGAACAACCCGGTACGGTCCGGCTGCGCGGTGCTGCGCAAGGCCAGCAGGGTCTTGGCCACTTGCTCGCGAGCGGCGAAAGCGCCGGGGTCGTTCTGTTCGCGCAGAATCTCGTCGGCGCCCTGCACCAGGGCTTGAGCGCTGCTGATGTCTTGCAGCGCCGACAGACGCAGGCTGGCCAGACGCAGCAGATGCTCGGCCTCGGCCAGACGCCAATCCTTGCGGCTGGCGCCGAGGACGGTTTCCAGTTTCTGATTCAAGCGCTGCTGATCGCCCTGCAACTGCGTCACCAGACGGCGGCGGTCTTCCAGCTCATCGGCGGCCGGCAGTTGTTCGAGGCGTGCGGTCAGGCGTTGATCATTGAGCTTGAGGCTCTGGGCCTGATCGTTCAGCGCCTGGACTTCGCTCAATTGCTGCTGGGTACTGGCCTGCAGGTGACGCACCTGCCAGACACCCCAACCGCCGACGGCAACGCCGGCAGCGCCCAGCAACAGGGCGACGATTGCGAGTCCATTGCCTCTGCGCTGCACAGCAGCAGGTGGTGGAGTTTCAACAGGTGCATCGAGCACCGGTTGCACGTCATCTTTAGGCAAGACTGTTTCGCTCACGTATCCATCCTTTGCATTAGAGAACGGGTACGGGTTGCTCCCGTAACGCCGTCAGCAAAGCCGTGGCATTCGCGCCACGACAATCCACAACTGTTTGAGCCCCGGCGGCACGTGCCAGCTCGGCGACCCTTGGGCTTGGAACAAACAACGGCAACTGCGCCAAACGCGGCCAGGCATCGCCGGCCAACTGGTGCAGGTGCTCGAAACCCTGTCCACTGCTGACCACCAGCCCGTTCAAGCGTTCCGCTTCAATCCGGTCCGGCAGTGCAGTTGTCGCGTACTGCGGCAGTGCGCGACGGTATAACTCCAGATACTCGACACTAGCACCAAGCTCACGCAAACGCTCAGCCAGCAACTCGCGGCCACCCTCCCCGCGCATGATCAATACGCGCGGATCAGGCCGGGCGATAGCCTCGCGCAACTCGGGAAGATCGAGCAAGGCTTCGCTGTCATCGCCATCCACCGGGAAGCTCACATCGAGCCCGAAATCCTCGAGGATTTGCGCGGTCGCGGCGCCCACAGTGAACCATTTCAACGACGGAGGCTGCGGCCATTGCTGGCTGAGCAGATCGATGCCGAACCGGGCCGCCGGTTTGCTCACCACAATCACAGCGCAATAGCGATCCAGTTCCCGGATCACTCCACGCATTGTGTCAGAGGAGGCAATCGGCTCGATCTCCAAAAGCGGCAGGCAGCTGCTGAAAACCCCGCTCTCGGCCAACACACTGCTCAGCGCCGCCGACTCATCTGCGGGGCGCGTCAGCAGCAGTCGCCAACCGGTCACTCGTGACCTGCCTCGCCGTAGACCGCTTTCAGAATGTCACCGGCGCCCTGGTTCAGCAGGTCTTCGGCGACTTGCACACCCAGGGATTCGGCGTCACTGCGCGGCGCGCGGGCTTCGGCGTTGAGCAGCAGGCCACCGCTCGGATCGCCCACCAGGCCACGCAACCAGATCTGCTCGCCTTCAAGCACGGCGTAGCAGGCGATCGGCACTTGGCAGCCGCCATTCAGATGTTTGTTGAGGGCACGTTCGGCGGTGACGCGGGTGGCGGTGTCTTGGTGATGCAGTGGCGCCAGCAAGGCGTGGATTTCGTTGTCGACGCTGCGGCATTCGATCCCGACCGCGCCCTGGCCACCGGCCGGCAGGCTGTCATCAACGCTGATCGCAGAGGTGATGCGGTCTTCGAAACCCAGGCGAATCAAACCCGCCGCAGCGAGAATGATGGCGTCGTATTCGCCGGCGTCGAGCTTGGCCAGGCGCGTGTTCACGTTGCCGCGCAGGAAACGGATTTCCAGGTCCGGGCGACGGGTCAGCAACTGGGCCTGACGACGCAGGCTGGACGTGCCGACGATGCTGCCTTGGGGCAATTCATCGAGGCTGGCGTAGTTGTTGGAAACGAAAGCATCGCGCGGGTCTTCGCGCTCGCAGATGCAGAACAGACCGAGGCCTTCGGGGAAATCCATCGGCACGTCTTTCATCGAGTGCACGGCGATGTCGGCTTCGTTTTCCAGTAGCGCGGTTTCCAGTTCCTTGACGAACAGGCCCTTGCCGCCGATTTTCGAGAGTGGCGAGTCGAGCAGCTTGTCGCCGCGACTGACCATGGGCACCAACGTTACCAGCAAGCCCGGATGGGCTTGTTCCAGGCGAGCTTTGACGTATTCGGCCTGCCAGAGGGCCAACGCACTTTTACGGGTGGCGATGCGGATTTCGCGAGAGGACATGGATCAATCCGTACTGAATAGATACGGCGGATAATAACAGCTCAGCCAAATCCACTTTGACTTGTATCAGGAACTGCTCGGCCTCCCTGGCCTTCAACGTCCGGCAATCGGGTGTGGGATCCGCCTGTAAACGGCGGATTAAAGCTGTTGCATCATCTTGCGCACGCCTGCCACATGACGGCGGCTGACAATCAGCGCATCGCCATTCAGGCCTTTGAGGAACAGCTGAAAATGCCCCAGCGGCGTGCGTTGCAGGCGTTCGATGCGTTCGCGGGCGACCAGGGCGTTGCGGTGAATCCGCACGAAACGGTCGCCGAATTCGTCTTCAAGGGCCTTGAGCGGTTCGTCCAGCAGCACTTCGCCGCCTTCGTGGCGCAAGGTCACGTATTTGTGGTCGGCAATGAAGTAGACCACCTGACCCAACGGGATCAGCTCAATGCCTTTACGGGTACGGGCACTGATGTGGCTGCGTGGGCCGCTGCCGGTTTCGGCAGCCGGGCGAGTCAGGGCCGCGAGCTGGACCCGATTGGGCCGCTCGGCCTTCTTCAAGGCTTCGAGCAACAGCTCGGTGCGCACCGGCTTGACCAGATAACCCACGCCGCTGGCCTGCAAGGCTTCCACGGCGAATTCATCGGGGCCAGTACAAAACACCACGGCGGGCGGTGTTTCGCGCTCGCACAATCGTGCAGCCACTTGCAGGCCATCGAGGCCCGGCATGCGGACATCGAGCAACACGATATCCGGCTTGTGGCTGTCGATCAGCGCCAACGCCTCTTCGCCGTTCGTGGCGCCGGGCTCCATGACACTGTATCCCTCGAGTTCGCCGACCATTCGGCTCAGGCGCTCGCGGGCTAGGGGTTCGTCATCAACGATCAGGACATTCATATTGCGCTGGATTCCTGCGTGAGTCTCGCACAAGGATAGCGTAGACAGGTGAAGTGACATCCGTCACCGCGATCCACGCTAAGACTGGCGCGAGGGCCAAAAAGTGCCGCGAGACCGGCGGCTAAATTTTCATCTGCGGGGCGATTGGCGGCCCAGGCCCGCGTTGGCGAGGCGTCGCCGTAGGGTTTGCTGATACACAATATGAACACCCCCTCTTTTTATAGGCAGCGGCAACGCACAGAAGTGCGTTGTTCCTACTGTCCAACTGTAGACGGTTGGCGGCGCGATATTGCTCAAATGAAAAATATCGTTGCGCAATCACTTCTGACATTGCCGCAAGTATGGGCCGGCACATGAGAAAAAAACGTATCGACCAGTGTCAGCGACAGGATTGGCAACCCTGTTATTATCCGCCACAGCGTTCAACGCCAACTTTCTTCAAGCCGATACGAGCGAATTCATGAGCACTGACAAGACCAATCAGTCCTGGGGCGGCCGCTTCAGTGAACCCGTCGACGCCTTCGTCGCCCGCTTCACCGCCTCCGTCACTTTCGACCAGCGCCTGTATCGCCACGACATCATGGGTTCGATTGCCCACGCCACCATGCTGGCCAAGGTCGGCGTGCTGACCGATGCCGAGCGCGACAGCATCACCGATGGCCTGAAGACCATCCAGGGTGAAATCGAGGCCGGCCAGTTCGACTGGCGCATCGACCTCGAAGACGTGCACATGAACATCGAGGCGCGCCTGACCGACCGCATCGGCGTGACCGGTAAAAAGCTGCACACCGGGCGTAGCCGTAACGACCAGGTGGCCACCGACATCCGCCTGTGGCTGCGTGACGAGATCGACCTGATCCTGGCGGAAATCACCCGCCTGCAACAAGGTCTGCTGGAACAGGCCGAGCGCGAAGCCGGCAGCATCATGCCGGGCTTCACCCACCTGCAAACCGCGCAGCCAGTGACTTTCGGGCACCACATGCTGGCCTGGTTCGAAATGCTCAGCCGCGACTATGAGCGCCTGGTGGACTGCCGCAAGCGCACCAACCGCATGCCACTGGGCAGCGCCGCGCTGGCGGGCACCACCTACCCGATCGACCGTGAGTTCACCGCGCAGTTGCTGGGTTTCGACGCCGTCGGCGGCAACTCCCTGGACAACGTGTCCGATCGTGACTTCGCTATCGAATTCTGCTCGGCCGCGAGCATTGCGATGATGCACTTGTCGCGTTTCTCCGAAGAACTGGTGCTGTGGACCAGCGCGCAATTCCAGTTCATCGATCTGCCGGACCGCTTCTGCACCGGCAGCTCGATCATGCCGCAAAAGAAAAACCCGGACGTGCCGGAGCTGGTTCGCGGCAAGACTGGTCGTGTATTCGGCGCACTGATGGGCCTGCTGACCTTGATGAAGGGCCAACCGCTGGCCTACAACAAGGACAACCAGGAAGACAAAGAGCCGCTGTTCGACGCCGCCGACACCCTGCGCGACTCGCTGCGCGCCTTTGCCGACATGATCCCGGCGATCAAGCCCAAGCACGCGATGATGCGCGAAGCGGCGCTGCGCGGTTTCTCCACCGCCACCGACCTGGCGGACTACCTGGTGCGCCGTGGCCTGCCGTTCCGTGACTGCCACGAAATCGTTGGCCACGCGGTGAAGTACGGCGTGGAAAGCGGCAAGGACCTGGCGGAAATGAGCCTGGAAGAACTGCGCAAGTTCAGCGATCAGATCGATCAGGACGTGTTTGCCGTGCTGACCCTGGAAGGCTCGGTGAATGCCCGTGACCATATCGGCGGGACTGCGCCGGCACAGGTCAAGCAGGCAGTGGCTCGCGGTCAGGCGTTGTTGGCTAGCCGCTAAACCGTCAAAAGCTTCGCGGGCAAGCCTCGCTCCTACAGGTTCACGTTGATTTTGAAATCAGCGTGAACTTGTAGGAGCGAGGCTTGCCCGCGAATGCATTCTCGAAGACGCTAAAAAACCTACTTCTTGGACGCGACCATCGCCAAAAACGCTGGCATCGCCGCTTCCTTGTCCGCCGCAATCCGCTGCACATGCGGGTTCTGCTCCAGACGTTCCAGCAACGCCTTGGCCGCCGGCATCTCGGCCAACAGGTCGATTCCGAACAGCTTCTGCCCGACCGCACAGGCCAGTGGCACGCTGTAGAGGAAATACAGATCCGCAATGCTCAGGCTGTCACCCGCGACATACGGGGCGAATTTGCCGTGCCGGCCCAGAGAAGCAAAACCCAGCAGCAACTCGGCTTTGGTCTTGTCCTTGATCGCGTCCGGCAAGGTCATACCGAAGAAGGCTTCGGCGTAGCAGGCGCGGCCCGGCAGTTCGATGTACAGCTCGATTTCCTTGGCCAGCGCCAGGGCCTGCGCACGCTCAAAAGGCTCGCTCGACAGCAGCGGCGTGCCTTTCTGGCTTTGTTCGAGGTATTCGAGGATCACGCTGGTTTCGTTGATGAAGCCTTGATCGACGCCCAGCACCGGCACCTTGCCGCGCGGGCTGATGGCCAATGCCTCGGGGGTCGGCCCCGGATAAAACACCACTTCTTCGAATGGCAGTCCCTTCTCCAGCAGCGCCAGTTTCACCATGTTGTAGTAGTTGCTGACGGAAAATCCATAAAGCTTGAGCATCACAAAGCCTCCGGGCCGTGCGGGGTGGGCAGTGCCTGTTTATAGATCGCCCGGGCGTTTCGTGCCAGCAGCATCACAGCGCTGAATGCAGGTAAACTGGCCGCCTTAACTTGAGGAGCCTGCCATGAGCGAGCCAACAGACATCGAGATCGACGAAGAAGAATTCGCCGAGAACACCCTGATCGAAGCGATTGAAAACCAGATCGAAAGCGACAACCCGCCGGCCGCCAAAGCGACGTTCAACAAGCTGACCCTGGTGGGTTACGAACGTGAAGAAATCCTCAACCTGATGGCCCACGTGCTGGCAGTGGAAATCGACGCGATCCTCGAAGAAGACCGCGCGTTCAACACCGAATGGTACGAAACCGCGTTGCGCGCATTGCCAGAATTGCCGCCAGAGAAGAAGTAAGCCCGCCCCACCCTGTAGGAGCGAGGCTTGCCCGCGAAGGCGTCCTCGATAACGCCAAAAGCTTCGCGGGCAAGCCTCGCTCCTACAAGTAAACATCTGCGCTGTTCTTCCAGACCCTGTCTACACTGGTAACACCCCGCCACCGCACCACCCGCCGGGGAATGTTTCCCGAGGCGAAAAAACCCTGCTGCCAGCACTGGACATGCCGCACGAGTGGGCTCACCTTAGGGACGCTGTCGTCTAATTCCTAGAAAGTCTGGAGTCCTTATGTCGCTTACCCCTGAGTTGGTTGCCGAACTGGAAATCCTTGCCCTCTTCAACCTGGACAGTTCCCAGGAAGGTTTGAAAATTCATCAGACCGCTGCCCCTAAGGCCATTGCCGCCGCCCAACGCCTGTTCGACAAAGAACTGATCACCCAGCCCGATGGCGGTTACCTGACCAGCCTGGGCCGTGACGCCGCGCAAAATGTGCAAACCGTGCTGACCATTCTGACCATACAAGAAACAGCCTGAATCCCCCTGCATCGCCCACGGAAACCCCTGTTACGGGATTTCCGCGGGCACACTTGGCTGCCTGCCGTCGCCTGGCGATAGAAATCTGACGCCAGAAATACAAATACAGCTTAAAAGTCCCGGGGCCGAGGCGCTAAACTGCCCCTCATCCGCAGACCCCACGTCCGAGCTTCGCGAGCCGGTTTGAGCTGACATGACCCGCACCCATGAAATCCGCCCCGATCTGGACGAGGGAATCGACCGCAAGGTTCTCAGTCAGCTGCGCGCCCGTTTTCTGAAACTCAACGAAGGCCGCATGGCCCGTGCCATGGAAGGGTTGTCGACGCGCCAGCAAGGGGTGTTGACCCTGCTGCCGCTGTTTTTCCACGTCAATCATCCGCTTCTGCCGGGCTATGTTTCCGGCAGCACGCCGGCCGGGCTGTCGAATTACGAACCCGACACCAACACCCTCGCTGAAGCCCAGCGCCTGACCCGATCGTTTTCCTACAAGCCACGCCACGGCAGCAATCCGCCGCGACCGATCCATGGCCTGTTCCTGATGGGCAGCCTCGGCACCCTGGCCCAGGCCGACCAGAGCGATATGGATGTTTGGGTGTGCCACGGCCCGGACCTGAGCGAAAGCGAACTCAGCGAGTTGCGCAAAAAATGCCAGTTGCTCGAAACCTGGGCCGCGAGCCAAGGCGCCGAGGCGCATTTCTTCCTGATCGACCCGACCCGTTTCATGCACGGCGAGCGCGATACGCAGCTGAGTTCGGAGGACTGCGGGACCACGCAGCATTACTTGCTGCTGGATGAGTTCTATCGCACGGCGATCTGGCTGGCCGGGCGCACGCCGATCTGGTGGCTGGTGCCGACCTACGAAGAAGCCGGTTACCTCCAGTACACCCACACGCTGATTTCCAAGCGCTTCATCCGCGCCGACGAAACCCTGGACCTCGGGCACCTGGCGCACATTCCGCCGGGAGAGTTCATCGGTGCCGGGCTCTGGCAGTTGTTCAAGGGCATCGAATCGCCCTACAAGTCGGTGCTCAAGCTCTTGCTGATCGAGGTCTACGCCAGCGAACACCCCAAGGTCCACTGCCTGAGCCTGCGTTTCAAACAGGCAGTGTTCGCCAATCGGCTGGACCTCGATGAGCTGGACCCGTACATCGTGGTCTACCGGCGCATCGAGGAATACCTGACCGCCCGTGGCGAACCGGAGCGCCTGGAACTGGTACGCCGCGCGCTGTACCTGAAGGTCAATCGCAAGCTCACCGGCAGCAACAGTCGCACCGTGAGTTGGCAGCGCTCGCTGCTGGAACGCCTGGCCAGCGAATGGCACTGGGATCAGCGGCAACTGGCGCTGCTCGACAGTCGCAGCCAGTGGAAAGTCCGCCAGGTCAGCGCCGAACGCCGGGCCTTGGTCAACGAACTGAATTACAGCTATCGCTTCCTGACCCAGTTCGCGCGTACCGAACAAACCGTCAGCCTGATCAACAAGCGTGACCTCAATGTGCTCGGCCGGCGGCTGTACGCGGCATTCGAACGCAAGGCCGACAAGGTCGAGTTCATCAACCCGGGCATCGCCCCGGACCTGGCCGAAGACACCCTGACCCTGGTGCAGGCGCCAAACAAGAAAGAACCCGGGCAAACCCAATGGGGTTTGTACAACGGCAGCCTGAACGCCCACGAGTGGGAGCATTTCGCACCGATCAAACGCAGCCGCCAATTGCTCGAACTGCTGACCTGGAGCCACCGCAACGGGGTGATCGACAGCAGCACTCGCCTGGCCTTGCACCCCGGTAGCAGCGACTTGAGCGAGTTCGAACTGTTCAATCTGCTCGGCAGCCTGCAACAAACCGTCGCCCTGCCCCTGACCACCGTTGCCGAGGAGCCATTACTGCGCGCCGCCATGCCCAGCGAAGTGCTGATCCTGGTGAACGTCGGGGTCGATCCGCTCAAGCATCACCGCGACCTGAACATTTTGATGACTACCGAACGTACCGATTCCCTGAGTTACGCCGGCGTGCGGGAAAACCTGGTACTGACCCTGGATCAGGTCACGCTCAACAGTTGGAACGAAGTGCTGGTCAGCCGTTACGACGGGCCGCATGCGCTGCTCGATTGCCTGCGCGACTACCTCAACAACCTGCCAAAGGGCTTGGATCAGCCGCGCTTGCGAGTCCGCTGCTTCTGCCACAACCGTGCGCAGTTCATCGCCCGGCGGGTCGAAGAAATCCTCGATACCGCGCAGAACCTGCTGTTGAGCAAGCTCAATCATCGCTATCTGATACAGGTGCAGCAGCATTACCACGTGCTGGAACTGGTGCCCGGTCAGGTCAACCACATCGCCCTCGCTACCCTGCCGGCGCTGTTCGATTACCTGGGCGAAGAGCAGGCCAGCTACAGCCCGCTGCACCTGGACCCGATGGCCCTCGAAGAGCAGGACCTCGCGTTGCTGTTGCCGATGGGCCAGCCCGAGTGCATTCAGGTGTTCTACCGGATCACCGAGCAACAGGCTGATTTGTATGTGCTGGATGAATTCAACGCGCTGTGGCAGCAACGCCTGCCGTATCACGACGAACAAAGCCTGCTGGTGCCGCTGCAACGTTTCCTGCAATCGATCCTGTATCGCCGGGACGCCTTGCTGCCGATGGAAGCTGCCCAGCCGTTGAGCCTCGATACTTTGTATTACCAACTATTGCCGTCCGGCCCCGGACGCGCACGTCGGGTCGAAGCGCGACCAGCGCCACAAACACCGGTCAATAAACCGTTCTACGACGTTCAGGCAATCATCGGCAAAGCCGCACCAGGCCAGGTGCAGGTCACGTTGTATTGCAATCAGCGGGAGTTTTCGGAGCTGGAGTTTGGCGATCAGCTGTTTAGCGTGGTCGCTCGGGAGATCATCGATCAGCGCCGCGAGACGGAACGCTACCGCTGTTACATCACCGACCTGGACCTCTCGGGCCTGCTCGGTGATGGGCAGAGTTCAAGCAATCTGTATTTGCGCTACAAGGCTGACCTGGAGCGCGCATTGAACGAAGCGCTCGAGCAGGTCTGAGGGGAGTTATTCCGGGAAATCGCCGCCATGGGCCGGCTGCGATTCAACTTCCAGCAGGGTCAGTTTCAGGGTCTTGCCACCCGGTGCCGGCCAGTCGATGTGCTGACCGACTTTCAGGCCGAGCAAGGCACTGCCCACTGGCGCCAGAATGGAAATCTTGCCTTCGTCGGCATTGGCATCCTTGGGATAAACCAGCGTCAGGTGGTAGTCCTTGCCGCTGATTTCTTCGCGGCAATGTACGCGCGAATTCATGGTCACGACATCGGCGGGCACTTCATCGTGACCGACCAGTGTATCGGCGCGATCCAGTTCGGTTTGCAGCGCGATAACGCCCGGCAGCGTGTCATCCAGGCTGTCGATCAGGCGCTCCAGACGTTGTACGTCCAGACGGGTAAGGGTGATGGAAGGTACGGTCATGATCCGGGCAGACTCCTTTCTTCTGCACAAAAAAAGCAAAACCCCGCCAGAAAAAGGCGGGGTTTTCACGAGCCTCGATGGGTTGAGGCGTTCCCGGACACTATCACAGCTCAATAAATATACAAGCCGAGGAAAGGAGCGCATCAGACGTGTGGAGGTAAACCCTGTGGCGAGGGGGCTTGCCCCCCGTTCGGCTGCGAAGCAGTCGCAAGCTTTTGGGGCCGCTTCGCGACCCAACGGGGGCAAGCCCCCTCGCCACAAAAGCTCTTATGCCAAAGTTTTGCGCTGGGCAGCCTGGACGCAGATCACCCGCCGTCGCTCATCGTCCGCCGAGCGCCATTCGCGGATGTCTTCGACATGGCGAAAGCAGCCCAGGCACACCTTCTGCTCATCCAGCCGGCACACGCCGCTGCACGGCGAAGGCACGGCCGGGCTGACATTGCTGTAGAGCGGCTTGGGCGGACGAACAGGTGCAGGCTCGGTCACGATCTCACAGGCCTTCGAAATCGAATTCTGCGCCGGCTTGCTGCTTGACGATGCGCTCAAGCATTTCACCCAGTTGCTCTTCGCTCTTGTCGCACATCCAGCGCTCGCTCTCTTCGTCATAGTCGAAGTGGAAACCGCCGGACACAGCGGCCAGCCACAGCTGACGCAACGGCTCCTGGCGGCTGAAGATCAACTGGCTGCCATTTTCGAACTTGACGGTGAGCACACCGGCCGAGCTCTCCAGATCGATATCCAGGTCACTCTCGTCGAAAATATCTTCCAGCGATTGCTGGGTGGCATCGACCAGGTCGTGGAAACGGGCTTCGGTCAAACTCATTGCAGGAACCTCAAAAAGTGTCTGATCACGCTCAAGCGCCGCAAGATACGGGCGAGCCCCGGTGATTGCAAAGGATAACGACCAAGGGCGATCACGAAACAGGTGGGAGCGAGCCTGCTCGCGAAGAGGCCATCATATTCAACATCAATGCTGACTGACACTACGCCTTCGCGAGCAAGCTCGCTCCCACAGGGATTGCACTTGGCTGACCTGCATTGTCACAAGGCCCGCCGGACGGGAGCCGCGTTACATAGGCAAGCTGCCGGGTGGCCGGTATACTCCGGCGCAATTAACGCATTTTCAAGGATTTCGCCATGAAGCGCCTGATCTCTTCCCTTGCCGCGCTCGTCGCGGTTGCCTGTCTTGTGTCGGCCTGTGGTCAAAAAGGCCCGTTGTATCTGCCTGACGACTCTCAGGATCCTGCCGAGCAGGCTCAGTCCTCGCAAAAGCAGCCGTCCAAAGCACACAAGCACGACGTCTACCAATAATAAGGGAACGCCATGGACGCTTTTAATTACCGTGACGGTGAGCTGTTCGCGGAAGGTGTTGCCCTGTCCGCCATCGCTGAACGCTTTGGTACACCGACCTACGTCTACTCCCGCGCCCACATCGAAGCCCAGTACCTGGCGTATGCCGATGCGCTGGCCGGCGTGCCGCACCTGGTGTGCTTTGCAGTCAAGGCCAACTCCAACCTGGGTGTACTGAATGTCCTGGCCCGTCTCGGCGCCGGTTTCGACATCGTCTCCCGTGGCGAACTGGAACGCGTCCTGGCCGCTGGCGGCAGCGCCGACAAGATCGTGTTCTCCGGTGTCGGCAAGACCCGTGAAGACATGCGTCGCGCCCTGGAAGTCGGCGTGCATTGCTTCAACGTCGAGTCCACCGATGAGCTGGAACGCCTGCAAGTGGTCGCCGCCGAGTTGGGCGTTCGCGCGCCGATCTCGTTGCGCGTGAACCCGGACGTCGATGCCGGCACCCACCCGTACATCTCCACCGGTCTTAAAGAGAACAAGTTCGGCATCGCCATCGCCGACGCCGAAGACGTATACATCCGCGCCGCGCAACTGCCGAACCTGGAAGTATTGGGCGTCGATTGCCACATCGGTTCGCAACTGACCAGCCTGCCACCCTTCCTTGATGCCCTCGATCGCCTGCTGGGCTTGATCGATCGTCTTGGCGAATGCGGCATTTACCTGCGTCACATCGACCTCGGTGGCGGCGTCGGCGTACGTTATCGCGATGAAGAGCCGCCGCTGGTGGCCGACTACATCAAAGCCGTGCGCGAGCGCTGCGACGGTCGCGACCTGACGCTGGTATTCGAGCCGGGCCGCTACATCGTTGCCAACGCCGGCGTACTGCTGACCCAGGTCGAGTACCTCAAGCACACCGAATACAAAGACTTCGCCATCGTCGATGCGGCCATGAACGACCTGATCCGCCCGGCGCTGTACCAGGCCTGGATGGACGTCACCGCCGTGCGCCCGCGTGATACCGAAGCTCGCGCCTACGACATCGTCGGGCCGATCTGCGAAACCGGTGACTTCCTGGCCAAGGAGCGTCAACTGGCGCTGGAAGAAGGCGACCTGCTGGCCGTGCATTCGGCCGGTGCCTACGGGTTTGTCATGAGTTCCAACTACAACACCCGCGGTCGTACCGCCGAAGTGTTGGTGGACGGTGATCAGGCATTTGAAGTGCGTCGCCGTGAGACGGTAGCCGAGTTGTTTGCTGGCGAAAGCCTGCTGCCGGAGTAAAACCATGCTGCTGCGTTTTACCAAGATGCACGGCCTGGGCAATGACTTCATGGTCCTCGACCTGGTCAGCCAGCACGCGCACATCCTGCCCAAGCACGCCAAGCAATGGGGCGATCGGCACACTGGCATCGGTTTCGACCAGTTGCTGATCGTCGAAGCGCCGAGCAACCCGGACGTGGATTTCCGCTACCGGATCTTCAACTCCGACGGTTCCGAAGTGGAGCAGTGCGGCAACGGTGCGCGCTGCTTCGCCCGCTTCGTGCTCGACAAGCGCCTGACCGCCAAGCGGCAGATACGCGTCGAGACCAAAAGCGGCATCATCGAGCTGGATATCCGCAGCGACGGCCAGATCAGTGTCGACATGGGCGCACCGCGCCTGGTGCCGGCCGACATCCCGTTCGAAGCCGAAGGCCAGGCCCTGAGCTATCAGCTCGAAGTCGACGGCACCACGGTGGAACTGGCGGCCGTGTCCATGGGCAACCCCCATGCCGTGCTACGGGTCAACGACATCAATAACGCACCGGTGCATGAACTGGGCCCGAAAATCGAACACCACCCGCGCTTCCCGGCGCGGGTCAATGTCGGTTTTCTCCAGGTCATCGACCGGAACCGTGCGCAGCTGCGCGTCTGGGAACGTGGAGCCGGGGAAACCCAGGCCTGCGGCACCGGCGCCTGCGCTGCTGCAGTGGCCGCGATCAGCCAGGGGTGGATGGATTCGCCGCTATTGATCGACCTGCCCGGCGGGCGCCTGTCCATTGAATGGGCAGGCCCAGGCCAACCGGTCATGATGACCGGCCCGGCAGTGCGCGTATATGAAGGACAAGTGCGTCTTTGAGAGAGCCAAATCCATGAAAGATAAGCCCCAGGTCCCCGCCCTACAGCCCGACGAATCCCCTTCCGAAAGCCTTGAGGCGGCGGCGATTGCCGCGTACCTGGAGGCTCATCCGGATTTCTTCGTCGAGCACGAAGAACTGCTCCCGGCCTTGCGCATCCCTCACCAGCGCGGCGATACCGTGTCGCTGGTGGAACGCCAGATGACCATCCTGCGCGACCGTAACATCGAGTTGCGTCATCGCTTGTCGCACTTGATGGACGTCGCCCGCGATAACGATCGCCTGTTCGACAAGACCCGCCGCCTGATTCTCGCGCTGATGGATGCCGCCAGCCTCGAAGACGTGGTGATCAGCGTCGAAGACAGCCTGCGCCAGGACTTCCAGGTGCCTTTCGTCAGCCTCATTCTGCTGGGCGACAACCCCATGCCAGTTGGTCGCTGGGCTACCCACGCCGAAGCGCAAACCGCAATCGGCGGCTTGCTTTCGGAAGACAAAAGCGTCAGTGGCAGCCTGCGAGAGCACGAACTGGACTTCCTGTTTGGCGAAGAACAGCGCAAGCAGATCGGCTCCACCGCCGTCGTCGCCATCAGCCATCAAGGCATCCACGGTGTTTTGGCCATCGCCAGTCGCGACCCGCAGCACTACAAGAGCTCGGTGGGTACGCTGTTCTTGAGCTACATCGCCGAAGTCATGGGTCGCGTGCTGCCACGGGTCAATAACTCCCTGCGCTCGGTACGCTGATCGTGGAACGGCAACTGGACGCTTACTGCGAACACCTGCGCAGTGAGCGGCAGGTGTCGCCGCACACGCTGTATGCCTACCGCCGCGACCTCGATAAAGTGCTGGGCTGGTGCGTCAAACAGAACATCAGCAGCTGGGCCGCGCTGGATATACAGCGCCTGCGCAGCCTGATCGCGCGCCTGCATTCACAAGGTCAATCGTCCCGCAGCCTGGCGCGTCTGCTGTCGGCGGTGCGCGGGCTCTATCACTATCTGAATCGCGAAGGCCTGTGCGATCACGACCCGGCCAACGGCCTGGCGCCGCCCAAGGGCGAACGTCGCTTGCCGAAAACCCTCGACACAGACCGCGCGCTGCAACTGCTGGAAGGCGCGGTCGAGGATGACTTTCTGGCGCGCCGGGATCAGGCGATTCTGGAGTTGTTTTATTCCTCGGGCTTGCGGCTTTCAGAGCTGACCGGGTTGAATCTGGATCAGCTCGATCTGGCCGACGGCATGGTCCAGGTGCTCGGCAAGGGCAGCAAGACCCGTCTGCTGCCGGTGGGCAAAAAGGCTCGCGAAGCCCTGGAGCTGTGGCTGCCTATGCGCGCCATGACCAATCCGGCGGACGACGCGGTATTTGTCAGTCAGCAAGGCCGGCGCCTCGGCCCACGGGCAATCCAGGTGCGGGTCAAAGCCGCCGGTGAACGCGAACTGGGGCAAAACCTGCACCCGCACATGCTGCGGCACTCCTTCGCCAGCCACTTGCTCGAATCTTCCCAGGACCTGCGCGCGGTGCAGGAACTGCTCGGCCACTCGGACATCAAGACCACCCAGATCTACACCCACCTGGATTTCCAGCACCTGGCAACGGTCTACGACAGCGCCCATCCGCGGGCCAAACGAATCAAAGGCGATGAGTCATGAGAATCCAGTTGATCACCTTCGACCTCGACGACACCCTGTGGGACACCGCCCCGGTGATCGTCAGTGCCGAAGCGACGTTGCGTGAATGGCTGACCGAGCACGCACCGAATCTGGGCGCGGTGCCGGTGGAGCATTTGTGGGCCATTCGTGAGCGGGTGCTGAACAACGAACCGGGCCTCAAGCACCGCATCAGCGCTCTGCGTCGGCGGGTGCTGTTCCATGCGTTGGAAGAGGCCGGTTACGACCACGGTCAGGCGTCAGACTTGGCGGACCAGAGCTTCGAAGTGTTTTTGCATGCCCGGCATCAATTGCAAATCTTCCCGGAAGTGCAGCCGACTCTGGAAACGCTGGCCAACCATTACGCCCTCGGCGTGGTCACCAATGGCAACGCCGATGTGCGTCGTTTGGGCCTGGCGGATTACTTCAAGTTCGCGCTGTGCGCCGAAGACATCGGCATCGCCAAGCCCGATGCGCGGCTGTTTCACGAGGCCTTGCAGCGTGGCGGTGCGACGGCCGAGACGGCGGTGCACATTGGCGATCATCCCGGTGATGACATTGCTGGCGCCCAGCAAGCCGGGTTGCGCGCAATCTGGTTCAACCCGACAGGCAAGGCCTGGGAAGCCGATCGTTTGCCGGATGCGGAGATTCGTAGCCTGACCGATCTGCCGGCGCTTTTAGCCCGTTGGAACGCAGCCTCGGCCTGACACCAAACCCTGTGGGAGCGAGCCTGCTCGCGAAAGCGAAGTGTCTGCCACCACACATGCTGAATGTGAGGGCCTCTTCGCGAGCAGGCTCGCTCCCACAGGGGGATCTTCTGCGGAGACAGATTTTGTGAACGCCAACAATCAAATGTGGGAGCGAGCCTGCTCGCGAAAGCGGAGAGTCAGTCACCGCATATACTGAATGTGATGGCCTCTTCGCGGGCAAGCCTCGCTCCTACAGGATTCGTATTGATCACAAATACCCTGTAGGAGCGAGGCTTGCCCGCGAAGCTTTCAGGCCTTTTTCATCGCCCATGAAAAAGCCCGCAGCGACGGCGGGCTTTTTCAGCAAGCCAGTAGCAGGCGTTTAGATAGGCCGGCTGCCGTACTTGTTGTCAGGCTTCTTGGGCGGATCGGCGACCACATTGGCCTCCACTTCCTGCACCTTGCCACCTTTGGCCAGGAACTCTTCCATGGCCTTGGCCAGGGCGTCGCGTTCCTTGTTTTTGGCTTCGACGCTTGGCAGCTCATCGACTGACACAGCAGCCTTGGCCTTGCCTTTGGCGGTCGGAACCGGCGTTTCACCGCCGTCGTCGTCAGCAACGTCTTCCGCTGCTGCTTCCAGGCCTTCTTCGGCCTCGTCTTCGTCGCCTACTTCGAGGTCGTCGTTTTCCAGATCATCGTCGCTCATGTTCTACCTCATGACTTGCGAAAAGCAGATTAGTTATAGCCCAGCTTCGCCATCTGTCGAAGGCCGCTGGAAAAAAATCAACAGCCGCTGGCAACCAGCGACTTATGCCCCTTCACCGTGCACGGTGGCGAGGACTTTACGGGCACCGCCAAAATCACGGTGCTCGCCCAGATAAACGCCTTGCCAGGTCCCCAACGCCAGTCGGCCTGCCGAAATCGGCAAACTGAGCTGACAGCCAAGCACGCTGGCCTTGAAGTGCGCCGGGAGGTCGTCCAGGCCTTCGTCGTTATGCTCATAGTCATCTGTTCCTTGTGGGATCAGACGATTGAAAAATCGTTCGAAGTCGCGACGTACCGCCGGATCGGCGTTCTCGTTGATGGTCAACGACGCCGAGGTATGCTGCAGCCACAAATGCAACAGACCGACCCGGCACGCCTTGAGTTCAGGCAGACCGGCGAGTAACTCGTCCGTTACCAGATGAAAGCCCCGGGGCCTTGCCCGCAGGGTAATCAGAGTCTGTTGCCACATACAGTTCTCCGCACGTTCGGGGCGCATTCTAGCGCGCTCTGGGAAAAAACAAAGGCCCTAATATTCCTGCATTGCTGTAAGTTTTTCGCCTCAGAAAAACGCTCGCCGTAAACACGACAAAAGCCGTAGGAAAAAACCTTTCAGCTACCTCTTAAATGATAAATCCCGGACAAAAAAATGCCCGGCGAGCCGGGCAAGTTTTTTTCTGCGCGTCTTACAAGTTGTAGCCGCGTTCGTTGTGTTGTGCCAGATCGAGGCCGACCGCTTCTTCTTCCTCGGTCACACGCAGACCCATGACGGCGTCCAGGACCTTGAGAATGATGAAGGTGACGATCGCGGTGTAGATCACCGTGAAGCCCACGCCTTTGGTTTGAATCCAGACTTGTGCGGCGATGTCGGTGACGGTGCCGAAGCCACCCAGGGACGGTGCTGCGAACACACCGGTCAGGATCGCGCCGAGGATACCGCCGATACCGTGCACGCCGAATGCGTCCAGGGAGTCGTCATAGCCGAGTTTGCGTTTCAGGGTGGTGGCGCAGAAGAAGCACACCACGCCAGCCGCCAGACCGATAACCAGCGCGCCCATCGGGCCCACGGTGCCAGCAGCCGGGGTGATTGCCACCAGACCGGCGACCACACCAGACGCGATACCCAGGGCACTTGGTTTGCCGTGAGTGATCCACTCGGCGAACATCCAGCCCAGTGCAGCGGCGGCGGTTGCAATCTGGGTGACCAGCATCGCCATACCGGCAGTGCCGTTGGCCGCAGCGGCGGAACCGGCGTTGAAGCCGAACCAGCCGACCCACAGCATGGCCGCGCCCATCAGGGTGTAACCGAGGTTATGCGGTGCCATCGGGGTGGTCGGGAAGCCTTTGCGCTTGCCCAGTACCAGGCAGCAGATCAGACCGGCCACACCGGCGTTGATGTGCACCACGGTGCCGCCCGCGAAGTCCAGCACGCCCCAGTCCCACAACAGGCCGCCGTTACCGGACCAGACCATGTGCGCAATCGGTGCGTAAACCAGGGTGAACCAGATGCCCATGAACACCAGCATCGCGGAGAACTTCATGCGCTCGGCGAAGGCACCGACGATCAGCGCCGGGGTGATGATGGCGAAGGTCATCTGGAAGGTCACGAACACCGCTTCAGGAAACAGCGCGGCCGGACCGGTCAGGCTGGCTGGCGTGATGCCGGCGAGGAACGCCTTGCCCATGCCGCCGAAGAACGAGTTGAAGTTGATGACGCCCTGTTCCATGCCCGTGGTGTCGAACGCAATGCTGTAGCCATAAATGACCCACAGGATGCTGATCAGACCGGTAATGGCGAAGCACTGCATCATCACGGAAAGAATGTTTTTGGAGCGAACCATGCCGCCGTAGAACAGCGCGAGGCCGGGAATGGTCATGAACAGCACGAGGGCTGTCGAGGTCAGCATCCAGGCGGTATCGCCGGAATTGAGGACTGGGGCCGCCACTTCGTCTGCCGCCATAGCCAGGCTGGGCATTACGAGGGACAACAGGGCTCCTAGCCCTGCGAATTTACGCAGAGTCATATTGTTTTCTCCTGGGGCGTTGGGTTTGTGGCGGCTTAGATTGCGTCGGTATCGGTTTCGCCGGTACGGATGCGAATCGCCTGTTCCAGATTGACCACGAAGATCTTGCCGTCACCGATCTTGCCGGTGTTGGCTGCCTTGGTTATCGCCTCGATAACCCGGTCAAGATCCTTGTCGTCAATGGCGACATCAATCTTCACCTTGGGCAGAAAATCGACCACGTACTCCGCGCCGCGATACAGCTCGGTGTGACCCTTCTGCCGACCGAAGCCTTTGACCTCAGTAACGGTAATGCCCTGCACGCCGATCTCGGACAACGACTCGCGTACATCGTCCAGTTTGAACGGCTTGATGATGGCAGTGACTAGCTTCATGAAAACTCTCTCCCGAATTGGTGGACTTGCCCCAGGAAAACAAACCCGTCTCAAGTCTAAGCGCAGTGCCTGGCTTTGTAACGCATCGTCGGCCTAACCTGCCCGTCCGACGCCAGCTAACCACTCCGTGCGAAACTTCCCCGTTCCGCGTGGCGCACTGCATTCGTCACAGCGACTGCATCAGTGCATGGGTCACTAGCGACTAAGCAGAAACCTTGCCATCTCGCCAAAATCCACTGAATTCAATCCTTTGGCCGCTGCTGCAAGCCACTTCCCACATCTGCCGATGACATTACGCACAACAACAGTGCGCTGCCGTCCGTCCGCCTGCGCGAAAAGCGTGCATCCGTGCCTGCGGATTTGACTATAGACACTGCGTGATACACTGCCCGCCATTGTTTCCAGGACTTTTCCCATGCTCGCGCCCAAAGACTTCCTCGACGCCCTGAGCGGCACCGCCTCCCGCCTCTTCAGCGGCGAAACCCCGCTGCCGAAAAGCGAAATCGAAAGCCAGTTCAAAGCCCTGCTGCAAAGCGGCTTCAGCAAGCTGGATCTGGTGAGCCGGGAAGAGTTTGATAGCCAGATGGTCGTGCTCGCACGCACTCGGGCACGGTTGGAAAGCCTTGAAGCGAAGGTCGCGGAGCTGGAAGCAAAGCTCAATCCGCCGACCGAGTAACCCTGCTAAAAATGCGTTCCCCTGTAGGAGCAAGGCTTGCCCGCGAATGAGTCGCCTCGGTCAACCAGCCCTCCCACACTGTAAAGACCACCCCCTGTAGGAGCTGCCGAAGGCTGCGATCTTTTGATCCTCAGCCCTGCAAACATCTCGGCAACGTCCTACAAAGATCACCACCGCCGTCCGATAGCGCCGTGAAGTCCAGGCTCCTAAGCTCACCTTCTGCTGAATGTTCAGCACTGGGTTTGGCGACCTGGACAGCATCCGACACATCGCGACCACATTCGACAGGATTTCTTCCACCTCGAGTTATGGCGGCTTTGCGTGGGAGACCTTCGGGTCTGCCGGTTTCGGGTGCACCGGTTCGCCAACCCACGCATAGCTGCCACCCTTTTCGTTTGGCGACGATCAGAGGCAGTTTTCTTCACATGCCCCGGAGAACAACACCATGGACGAAAACTATCTAACTCCACACATCTTCACCCGCCACAAACTCTACCTCCACGCCCTCCTCCTCGAGAACCAACCCTGGTTCAGCGCCCGTGACCTGGGCCGACTCCTGCGCCTGTTCCTCGACGAACGCGCCGTCCGCAAACTCGACCCCGACCAACATCAAACTGCGCAGATGCTCATCCATGGCACCGTCGAAAACACCCTGCTCATCAGCGAATCCGGCGTCTACGCCCTGTTGGTCTACCACTACTGCCCCGAATACAGAGGCCTGCGTGAATGGCTGACCCACGACGTGGTGCCAGCCCTCAGAGACGCCCTGCAACCGACCTCGACCGAACGCCCGATATTGAGCCTGCTGAACTGGCCAGAGATGTCGTTGAGCTTGCTGCACTGGAATAACCAGCCGTGGATTCGGTTACAGGATGTGCCGCATAAGCTGTTGGAGGGTGAGCAGCCACGGCGTGCGGTGAGTGCGCCTTGGTGGAAGCGTGCATCGCGAATACTCCAGGCATTCTGAACGACACAAAAAACCCCACGTTTGCAGCGTGGGGTTCGTTCCAGAGCAGAGAATCAGGCGCAGTGCGCAAGACGCTCAACCTGATCCCGAATCGCAGCCCCTCGTTCAATCTCGGCTTTGCGCAAATCGTAAGTCGATTGCAGGTTCAGCCAAAACTCGGGAGTCGTGTCCAGGCAGATAGATAATCTGAGAGCCATATCAGCACTGACGCCTCGACGCTGAAGCACGATGTCATTCACCGTCGGTGTCGAAACGCTCAATGCCCTGGCCAAAGCCGCCGCTGTAAGGCTCAGTGGCTCAAGGTATTCCTCTTTGAGGATCTCGCCGGGGTGGACCGGGCGCATACCGTTTTTAGTCATTACGCCCCATTGCCTCCTGCCCCGACAATTAATATTCAGCGTTGAGCAGCGATGCCTGCTAGAAACGCGGAGTTCTTAAGTTTCATACAGATCAAAAACCGCCCCAGCCGAAACCGGGGCGGTTACCGCCGGATCAATCCTTACCGCGGATCATCCCAGCGGTCCCGCAGAAACTCGTACAGGCGAAAAGCCCATAACGCGTTTCTAACGAGGCTCCACATATGTTTAAGAAACTTAGACATACTTTGGCCCTCCTTGCGTGAGGCCAAACCTCCAGTGCACTTTCCGGCATACGCACACCTTGGGGAATACATGTGGGTGTATGTGTTGAGGCGGCCGGGTGTGGGTTCCTCAAAACCAACACCGGCACGATTCTCACACCGTGTCGAGGAACATGAAAATCTTTACGCCCCCGGCCACACTTCGCAATTCACCCACTCATCGAGCCTCATCGCGGCGAATGCTATCGCAGTTCTTTGAATACTTACCCTTCAAATCTTCTAACGAGTTGTATCAATTCATGAAGTGGCTAATGCTCTTTCCAGATCCTCGCTATTGTTAGCGCCTGACATCATCGGAGCGTTATTGACGCTTGCTTGGCTGAGCAAACTTGAATAGGCTTCCCGTCGTGGGTGTATCTGTTGAGGATACGCAGGCCTCGGCCTCACCGAAGCCTGCAAATAAAAAACCGTCTCCTCAAGGCGGTTTTTTTTCGCCTTCGATTCAGCTTTCGCCAACATCCTTCATCACTCTAGGCAACGTCCTACAACAACCTCATCCCGCGACTGATTACGTCGACAATCCCCCGCCCTTAAGCTTTCTCCCACTCGAAAGACACTCGCAACATCCTGCGAAAGTTTGGCACCTGCGCCGCCGCACGACCCGGCTACCCTTCACAAACCGCAGGAAGCGGTTCCCGTGAAGCTCAAGGAACGACCATGTCCCTCTCCATCGTCCATAGCCGCGCCCAGATTGGTGTAGATGCGCCCGCCGTTACCGTCGAAGTCCATCTGGCCAACGGTCTTCCATCCCTGACCATGGTCGGTTTGCCAGAGGCAGCGGTGAAAGAAAGCAAGGACCGGGTACGTAGCGCGATCATCAATTCGGGGCTGCAATTTCCGGCGCGGCGCATCACGTTGAATCTCGCGCCTGCGGATTTGCCGAAGGACGGCGGGCGGTTCGATCTGGCGATTGCCCTGGGGATTTTGTCCGCCAGCGTGCAGGTGCCGACGTTAACCCTGGATGACGTGGAATGCCTTGGTGAATTGGCGTTATCCGGCGCGGTTCGGGCCGTTCGCGGTGTGCTCCCCGCAGCGCTGGCAGCACGCAAGGCGGGTCGGATACTGGTGGTGCCGCGAGAGAATGCCGAGGAGGCGTGCCTGGCGTCAGGGTTGAAGGTGATCGCGGTGGATCATTTGCTGCAGGCGGTCGCGCACTTCAACGGACACACTCCGATCGAGCCCTACGTATCCAATGGTTTGCTGTACGCCAGCATGCCTTATCCCGATTTGAATGAGGTGCAGGGCCAAATGTCAGCCAAGCGTGCGCTGTTGATTGCAGCAGCAGGCGCGCACAACCTGTTGTTCAGCGGACCGCCGGGAACAGGGAAAACCCTGCTGGCGAGTCGCTTGCCCGGGCTCCTGCCACCGCTGGCCGAGAATGAGGCACTGGAAGTAGCGGCGATTCAGTCGGTCTCCAGTTGCGTGCCGCTGAGTCATTGGCCACAACGACCGTTTCGCCAACCCCACCACTCTGCATCCGGTCCGGCATTGGTGGGCGGTGGCTCAAAACCGCAACCCGGAGAAATCACCCTCGCCCACCATGGCGTGCTGTTCCTGGATGAACTGCCGGAGTTTGATCGAAAGGTCCTGGAAGTTTTGCGAGAACCGATGGAGTCCGGCCACATCGTGATATCACGCGCCAAGGACCGCGTGCGTTTCCCGGCACGCTTCCAACTGGTCGCCGCGATGAACCCCTGCCCCTGTGGATATCTTGGCGAACCCAGCGGCAAATGCAGTTGTACACCGGACATGGTCCAGCGCTACCGCAACAAACTCTCCGGGCCGCTGCTGGATCGCATCGACCTGCACCTGACCGTCGCGCGGGAAGCCACGGCGTTGAATCCTTTGCCCAAACCCGGCGACGACACAACCACCGCCGCTGCACTGGTTGCCGACGCAAGGGAGCGCCAACACAAACGCCAAGGCTGCGCCAACGCATTCCTTGATCTGCCAGGACTGCGTCGACACTGCAAGTTATCCACAGCCGATGAAAGTTGGCTGGAATCCGCCTGCGAACGACTGACTTTATCGCTGCGAGCGGCTCACCGACTGCTCAAGGTCGCCCGCACCTTGGCGGATCTCGAGCAGGCCGACGGGATTACCCGCGAACATCTGGCAGAGGCGTTGCAATATCGCCCTGCCTCAGCGTGAACATCAAAGAAAACCTAGAAAAGGTTAACCCAGCCAGAGGGCGCCAATATGCTACCGCCTAGATTTTTCGATTTCATCAAAGCACTCACCGCGAGAACCGAGCGGGGTGAATTTTCCTGGAGTTACGATGACAACAACTCGTTTGTGAAACTCAAGGAGAAGGAATTTTCTCTTTCATTGCGTTACAGCTTCAACGCCGATGAGAAATATGCGGAGTACGTCATCTATTACATAGATGAGATCGGAAATAAGGAACACCGGTTTTATACCAACCAAACCTGGAACGACTTCGATTTCATCCGGCGTTTATTTGATGCTGCTCAAGCCTCAGAAATGAGACTTCCCTTTTAGCCTTCTGATGAGCAGTGAACAAAGACTTCCACTGCTCATTTCGTAAGGCTGCTTACTCTTTGGTCAAATCCACCAACGGCGCCTGCCTGACCTCAGTCGCCCGCCCGCCCTGAATCTCACTGACCCGCGTCAACGCCTTATCCACAGCGCCTTTATCTGCCAGCAAGCTGTAGTGGATCTGGAACTGCTTCTGCTCTTTCACCCCGATCGTTGGCACCAAACCGAGTGGCCGCTGATAACGACGGTTGTAGGAAAAACTCGTGCCCGGCTCCAGTCCGGTGACATAGCCCTGCCCCTGGGTATCGGTGTTTTTCCACAACGAGAACACCGGCAATTGCTGGGTGTTAAACCCAACCGAAACCCCGAGGCTGCCGGCCTTGTTGTGCAGCACGGTCAGCGTATCGCCCTTGGCATCGCCATACGGCACGACGTTGTAAACGGTCTCGTCGTAATCCTTGGTCGGTGCGCGATAGGTCTGCCAGTCCGGCAAATCGCCCTTGGCTTTATCGTTGAACGGGGAAACCTGTTTCACCGGCGCGGCAAACCGGGCGCCCTGTTCCAGGAACGGGGTGCTGAAGTTGCTGTGGTACAGCGCCTGGTATTCCTTCGGATAGTCGCCGTTGTTGGTCAGCGTATCGTTGAGGGCGAACGCGACGCTGCCGGGTTCGGTAACCAGTTCGGTCTGCACCGAGAAGTCGACTTTCTTGAACGCCTGCTCCTTGAGCTCGCCGCGCAGGCTGATGGCGTACGGCGGCTTTTCGTCGATGTGCAGGGTGACTTTGCTGGCCGGGATGTTGGCAGCGCGGCCGTGGAGGGTCAGCAGTTCGCCGTTGTCCATGCCCGGATGGCCGACCCATTCGTAGCCGCAGCGGGCGACGAGTTCGTTGAAGCCTTCGAGCCAGCCCAGTCCACCGCGACCGTTGAGTTCGATGAAGGACGGATTGACCACGTCCTTGACCGGCGAATCCCAACCCATGCGCACATTGCCTACAGACGCTTGTAGGACGTTCATCCCACGGGTCGGCACCACCGAGAGTTTCATTTTGCCGTTATCGATGTCGACGATGCTGACGCCTTCCTGCCGACCGCCGTGCGGGGTGCGCAGGGTCACGGAGAAAGGTTGGTCGGTCTTCACGCCCAGTTGTTGGCTGGTGATTTGCCAGTTCTGAGCAGCTTTGTCGGTGTCGAGCAGGACGTAATCCCAGGCCATGGCGTGGGAGGCAGCGGACAGTGCGCTGAGGGCAACGATGAGTTTGAGCGGAGTCATGGCTGAAGCCATTCTTGGAGTTGTGCCATTTTTATAGTCTTGCTGAAACGATTCATCAAGCTTAAAAATGGAGATATCGCAAGAATTGCTGCTGTGAGCTGGGAAAAGGGGTTGATGCGAAGGAGGGGATTAAAACGAAAATGTGGGTGATCCCTTCGCGAGCAGGCTCGCTCCCACAAAGGATCTCGGGGGCTCACAAATTTGTGTTCACCGCCGGACCAATGTGGGAGCGAGCCTGCTCGCGAAAGCTACTTCAGCGGTGCCTCAACGAAACCGGTCAACCTCATGCCGCAAGTCCGCCGCCAGCGATTCCAGTTCTTTGGCGGTGATGGCCAGATTGGAAACAACTTCACGCTGCTCGCTGTTGGCCAGCGCAATACTCTGCAAGTTGCTGCTGAGCAAGGTGGCCGTGCTGCTCTGCTCCTGGGTCGCGGTGGTGATCGCCGCAAACTGCTGGCCCGCCGAACGACTCTGCTCATCGATTCGCGCCAATGCCGAAGCAACGTTGGCATTGCGCGACAAGCCTTCCTGCATCAGCACATTGCCCTGTTCCATGGTGCTGATGGCGTTGCCGGTTTCCTGCTGGATGCTTTGGATCATCCCGGAGATTTCATCCGTCGCTTCACGGGTGCGCGACGCCAGGTTGCGCACTTCATCGGCCACCACCGCAAAACCGCGGCCCTGCTCGCCGGCACGGGCGGCTTCGATGGCGGCGTTGAGCGCCAGCAGGTTGGTCTGATCGGCAATCGCGGTAATCACCCCGACAATGCCGCCGATTTCCTGGGAGCGCTGGCCGAGGGTGTTGATCACGGTCGCGGTGCTGTTCAATGCGCCAGCGATTTGCTCCAGCGAGGAGGACGCTTCTTGCATCGATGTACGACCGATCTGAGTTTGCTGTGCGTTTTCCTGCGCCATGCGCTGGGTATTGCTCATGTTGTCCGCGATGTTCAGGGAGGTGGCGCTGAACTCTTCCACGGCGCCGGCCATGCTGGTGATTTCGCCGGACTGCTGCTCCATCCCTTCATAAGCGCCGCCGGACAGACCGGACAAGGCCTGGGCACGGCTGTTGACCTCTGCCGAGGCCTTGCGAATGTGCTCGACCATGGTCGACAGGGCTTGGCTCATCTGGTTGAAAGCACGGGCCAATTGGCCGATTTCATCGTTACTCGACACGTTCAGGCGCACGCTCAAATCACCGGCGCCCAAAGCTTCGGCCTGACGCACCAGATCGCCCAATGGCGCCAGTTTGCTACGCAGCAACCAGACTGCCGAGCCCACTGCGATCAACATCGCCAGCAGACTGCCGATGGCCAGTTGAATGCCGACGCTCCAGGTCACTGCGCTGATTTCCGCTTTCGGCATGCTCGCGACCACCGACCACGGCCCGCCTTCGAAGGGTACGGCCAGGCTGTAGAAGTCTTCCGAGGTGTCGCTCCAGAACTCGCCTTTACCCGGCTTCTTCGCCAACGCCGCAATGGTCGGGACTGCCTTGTCCAGCGCTTGCACGCCAGCAATCGGCACCAGCCATTTGCTTTGCTCATCCAGCAACGCCAAAGAACCGGTCTTGCCGATGCGGAAGCGTTTCAAGTTCTCGAACTGCGCGTTCTGCGCGTCGGTGTAATCGAATCCTACGAACAGCACGGCAATCACCTTACCGCTGCTATCGCGTACGGGGGTGTACTGAGTCATGTAGGAACGTTCGAACAGCAACGCGCGACCGACGTAGCTCTGCCCCGCGATCAAGCGCGCATAAGCCGGGTGGGCGTGATCGAGCATGGTGCCGATGGCGCGGCTGCCGTCCTGTTTACTCAGGGATGTGCTGACACGCACAAAGTCTTCGCCGCTGCGCACAAACAACGTGGCCACGCCGGCGGTCATCTGCTTGAACTCGTCGACTTCCTTGAAGTTGTTGTTCAACACTTCGCTGCCCAGGTGCAGGCCCGGGGTCTGCACGCCCGCCACCGTCACCGGCTCGTCCGGGTGCACGCTGATGCCCGCGCTGAAGCGCTTCTCGAACAAACCACTGAGGCGCTGGGTACTTTCCCGCAGCGTGCCGTGGAACGTACTGAGCTGATCCGCCAGCAACCTGGCCTCACTCGCCAGATGCTCTTCGCGGGTGGCGAGGTTGGCGGTGTCCAGCGAGCGCAGGGCGAACACTGTGCTGCCGCTGATGACAATCGCCAGTATCACGGCAAGCGCAAGACCAAGCTGTGAGGCGATCCGGGCACGGGGTTGAGACATGACAGCTCCTGGCCGAGCGACCGGATCCTCCTTGATCCGGCTCGACGCTCAGCAAAATTTCGAATAATGGGACTCACATGAAACCTGCACGAAGGTTCCACCTGCAGATTTTCGGCGGCAAACCTGAATACTTGAGTTATTAACCCGGTTATAGCGCATGGCCACTATATCGTTTCAGCTCAGACGTTCAACATCTGGCAGTTCCATGGCCCGGACTTCCCCTTGCAGAAAATCGCTGAGCCGGCGCATGCGCTCACCGCCGGGACGGGTTTTCGGCCAGACCAGGTAATATTTCTCACCGCTGGCGACGGCAGTCGGCCACGGCAAACTCAGACGACCCTGCGCCACGTCTTCCGCCACCATCAGCAAATCCCCCATCGACACGCCGTAACCTCGGGCCGCCGCGATCATCCCCAGCTCCAGCGTGTCGAAGACCTGCCCGCCCTTGAGCGATATCTGATCAGCCAACCCCATGCGTTCCAGCCAACTGCGCCAGTCGCGGCGATCCGGTGCCGGGTGCAGCAGCTCAGTGCTGGCGAGTCGCGCAACATCCCAGGGCTGGTCGTCCAGCAGGTTGGGGGCGCCCACCGGAATCAATTCTTCCGGAAACAGCAGGGTCGTCTCCCAGTCCGGTGGGAAATTTCCGTTGCTGAGGATCACCGCGCAATCAAACGGTTCGTGGTTGAAGTCCACGGTGTCGATGTCCATCCAGGCGCTGGTCAGTTGCACCTCGTTGCCCGGTTGCAAGTGCCGAAAGCGACTGAGCCGCGCCAGCAGCCAGCGCATGGTCAGGGTCGACGGGGCTTTCATGCGCAGGATGTCGTCTTCGGCGCGCAGCGTATTGCAGGCACGCTCCAGGGCCGTGAACCCCTCGCGGATGCCGGGCAGGATCAGCCGCGCCGAATCGGTCAGTTGCAGGTTGCGCCCGCTGCGGTGAAACAGCCGACAGGCGAAATGCTCTTCGAGCGTACGAATATGCCGACTGACCGCACTTTGGGTAATCGACAGTTCTTCCGCGGCACGGGTAAAGGAGCTGTGCCGCGCCGCCGCTTCAAATGCGCGCAGGGCATACAACGGAGGAAGCCGACGAGACATGCGCAAAGCTCCTATAGCGGGATGAGGGCAACTTATCAGAAAGTCTGCTGGATGAGTTTTAATCATGCTACCCATCCTTTTTATCCCTTTGTGCAAACCTCGCCAAGCGCCGAGAATCAAGCCTTTCCCGTTCACTCTGATCATGGAGCGTGATGACCATGCAGCATCCAGCACGTACCGAACTCTGGGCCATCCTGCGGCTGGCGGGGCCGTTGATTGCCTCGCAGTTGGCGCACATGTTGATGGTCCTCACCGACACCTTGATGATGGCGCGCCTGAGTCCCGAGGCGCTGGCCGGCGGTGGCCTGGGTGCGGCGACTTACTCGTTCGTGTCGATTTTCTGCATCGGCGTGATTGCAGCGGTCGGCACTTTGGTCGCGATCCGTCAGGGCGCGGGCGATATCGTCGGCGCGGCGCGGCTGACCCAGGCCGGATTGTGGCTCGCTTGGTTGATGGCGCTGGTGGCGGGGTTGCTGCTGTGGAACCTCAAACCTGTGTTGCTGATGTTTGGCCAGACCGAAACCAACGTCCACTCTGCCGGGCTGTTCCTGACGTTCTTGCCATTCGCCCTGCCCGGCTACCTGAGTTTCATGGCCCTGCGCGGTTTCACCAGCGCCATCGGCCGGGCGACGCCAGTGATGGTGATCAGCCTGGGCGGCACCGTGGCCAACTTCGTCCTCAACTACGCGTTCATCACCGGGATGTTCGGCTTGCCGAAAATGGGTCTGGTGGGGATCGGACTCGTCACCGCGATTGTTGCCAACCTGATGGCCGTGGCGCTGGCGCTGCACATTCGGCGGCATCCGGCTTATGACGCTTACCCGTTGCGCCAGGGCCTGTCACGGCCGAACCGCCAGTACCTGAAAGAACTGTGGCGGCTGGGGCTGCCGATTGGCGGCACTTATGCAGTGGAAGTCGGGCTGTTCGCCTTCGCGGCGCTGTGCATGGGCACCATGGGCAGCACGCAATTGGCCGCGCATCAGATTGCCCTGCAGATCGTTTCGGTGGCGTTCATGGTGCCGGCGGGGCTTTCGTATGCGATCACCATGCGCATCGGCAAGCATTATGGTGCAGGGCAATTGCTCGACGCGCGACTGTCCGGTCGGGTCGGGATTGCGTTTGGCGGCGCTTCGATGCTGGCGTTCGCCATGGTCTTCTGGTTGCTGCCGAATCAGTTGATCGGCTTGTTCCTGGACCATAACGACCCGGCGTTTCGCCCGGTCATCGACCTGGCCGTGAGCCTGTTGGCGGTGGCCGCATGGTTCGAGCTGTTCGACGGCACGCAAACCATCGCCATGGGCTGCATTCGCGGGCTCAAGGATGCCAAGACCACGTTCCTGGTCGGGCTCGGTTGCTATTGGCTGATCGGCGCGCCGGCCGCGTGGATGATGGCCTTCAACTTGAATTGGGGGCCGACGGGCGTCTGGTGGGGATTGGCGCTGGGGCTGGCGTGCGCGGCGGTGAGTCTGACGCTGGCGTTTGAGTGGAAGATGAAGCGGATGATTCGGCGGGAGCCGTCAGGGAAAAGCTTCCAGATTCCTCAGACCGACTGAGATCCCCTGTAGGAGCGAGGCTTGCCCGCGAAGGCGTCGTGTCAGTTAACACAGATGTCGACTGACACGACGCCTTCGCGGGCAAGCCTCGCTCCTACAGGTTCGGGGTCAGCTCACGATATCGAGGGCGGGCTGTTGGCTGCTGCCAAACGTCAAATACTCAACCAGTTCAGGCAACGGCAACGGCCTGCTGATCAAATACCCCTGCACCTGATCACACCCAAACCCGCGCAACAAATCCAGCTGCTCCGGGGTTTCCACGCCTTCGGCCACCACTTCCAGATTGAGGTTGTGCGCCAGGTTGATCATGGCGTGCACCAGTTTGCGGTTTTCTTCGCGCTCTTCCATGCCGCCGACGAAGCTCTTGTCGACCTTCAGCAAGGTAATCGGCAGGCTATTGAGGTGCACGAACGATGAGAACCCGGTGCCGAAGTCATCCAGCGAGAAGCGCACCCCGAGGCGGCCGAGGGCGTCCATGGTCTGTTTGACCAGGTCGCTACGGCGCATCACGGCGGTTTCGGTCAGTTCGAATTCCAGCCACTGCGCTTCGACACCGCGCTCGGCAATCAACCGACTCAGCGTCGAAAGCAACTGGCTGTCCTGAAACTGGCGGAACGACAGGTTGATCGCCATGTGCAACGCCGGCAAACCCCGTTCGCGCAACGCTTGCATGTCGCGCAGCGCCCGGGAAATCACCCAGTAACCCAACGGCACGATCAAGCCGCTTTGCTCGGCCAGCGGCACGAACTCGCTCGGCGGCAATAAGCCGCGTTCGGCATGACGCCAGCGCACCAAGGCTTCGAGGCCGACGATCTTGCCGTCTTCAAGGTTCAGGCGCGGCTGGTAATGCAGTTCCAGCTCATCGCGGCGCAAGGCCCGGCGCAGTTCGCTTTCCAGGTCGGCGACGCTGCGGGCATTGCGGTTGATGCGTTCGTTGAAGATGTGAAAGGTGCAGCCCTGGGTGCTTTTGGCTTGCTGCATGGCGATGTGCGCGTGCCACATCAACGGGTCGGCGCCGGCCTGGGCCCGCGCATGGGCAATCCCGAGGCTGGAGCCGATCAACAGGCTTTCGCCGTCGACCCAGTAAGGCTCGGACAACGCTTCGGTAATGCGTTCGGCCATCCATTCGGCGCGTTGCGGCGCGCGGCGGGTGTCGATCAGCAAGGCAAACTCATCGCTGCCGAGGCGCGCCAGTTGATCGCCGACCTCGAGCTGGCTTTTCAGCCGCGCGACCACTTGCAGGATCAAGCGATCGCCAGCCTGATGGCCGAGGGCGTCGTTGGCGTGCCGGAAGTTGTCGAGGTCGAGGTGACCGAGGGCCAGGCCACGGCCGTCGTGTTCCGCCAGGCGCGCTGCCAGCAGAGTCTGAAAACCCTGGCGGTTGGCGATGCCGGTCAGCGGGTCTTGCTCGGCCAGGCGTTGCAGGGTGTTTTCCAGCACGCCGCGTTCGCGCACATGGCGCAGGCAGCGGCGCAGCATGCCGGGGTCGAGCACATCGCGCACCAACCAGTCGCTCACACCGTCGGGCGGGGTCGGCGGCTCATGCTCGAGCAGCAACACCGTCGGCAGGCTGCAACGGCCAGGCGCCGGCTGAAGGGCCGGGATCGTCAACAACACCGCGCTGCGGTTGTCTTCGAACAGACTGCTGACCGACTCCCAGCTCGGCGCGCTGATCAGCACTGCCGAGCTCCCCATTGGAGCCAGACACTCGCGCAACAACGCTGCCCACGCCGGCTCTTCGGCCAGTAGCAGCAAACGCAAGGGTTCGACAGGCGTAGACAAGCTAGCTCCCTAGACTCTGCAATGATGTAGGCGGCGGGCATTATGCCGCGCCGGTAACCAATGACCAAATGACATCGGTTATCAAACACGGCTGTGTATCTGGAATTACGTACATTAGCCGCAAATTCTCCGCGCATCCTGCGTGAAAGTAACAAAACCGGCAATTAGAGATCGCGTGCTGCGTCACAAGTCGGAGAGAGCAGCACAATTCGCTGAGCCTGTTAAAATGCCGGCCCATTTCGCAAATGACTCCCTGACTCCGTATGTCCCGACTCAATCCCCGGCAGCAAGAAGCCGTGAACTACGTCGGCGGCCCTCTATTGGTGCTCGCCGGTGCAGGCTCCGGCAAGACCAGCGTGATCACGCGCAAGATCGCGCACTTGATCCAGAATTGCGGCATCCGTGCCCAGTACATCGTCGCCATGACCTTTACCAACAAGGCCGCGCGCGAGATGAAGGAACGGGTCGGCACCCTGCTCAGGGGCGGCGAAGGCCGTGGCCTGACGGTGTGCACATTCCACAACCTGGGCCTGAACATCATCCGCAAGGAACATGTGCGGCTGGGCTACAAACCGGGCTTCTCGATCTTCGACGAGACCGACGTCAAAGCCTTGATGACCGACATCATGCAGAAGGAATACTCGGGCGACGACGGCGTCGACGAGATCAAGAACATGATCGGTTCCTGGAAAAACGACCTGATCCTGCCGCCTGAAGCCCTGGAAAACGCGCGCAATCCCAAGGAACAGACCGCCGCCATCGTCTACACCCACTATCAGCGCACGCTTAAAGCGTTCAACGCAGTGGACTTCGACGACCTGATCCTGCTGCCGGTGAAGCTGTTCCAGGAACACGCCGACATCCTCGAAAAGTGGCAGAACAAGGTCCGCTATCTGTTGGTCGACGAATATCAGGACACCAACGCCAGCCAGTATTTGCTGGTGAAACTGCTGATCGGCACGCGTAACCAGTTCACCGTGGTGGGCGACGACGACCAGTCGATCTACGCCTGGCGCGGCGCTCGCCCGGAAAACCTGATGTTGCTCAAGGACGATTACCCGTCCCTGAAAGTCGTCATGCTCGAACAAAACTACCGCTCCACCAGCCGCATCCTGCGTTGCGCCAACGTGCTGATCTCGAACAACCCCCACGAGTTTGAAAAACAACTGTGGAGCGAGATGGGTCACGGCGACGAAATCCGCGTGATCCGCTGCCGCAACGAAGACGCCGAAGCCGAGCGCGTGGCCGTGGAACTGCTGACCCTGCACTTGCGCACCGACCGGCCGTACAGCGACTTTGCGATCCTTTATCGCGGTAACTACCAGGCCAAGCTGATCGAACTGAAGCTGCAACACCATCAGATTCCTTACCGACTTTCCGGCGGCAACAGCTTTTTCGGACGTCAGGAAGTGAAAGACCTGATGGCGTACTTCCGCTTGATCGTGAACCCGGACGACGACAACGCCTTCCTGCGGGTGATCAACGTGCCGCGCCGGGAAATCGGTTCGACGACCCTGGAAAAGCTTGGCAACTACGCCACCGAACGCAAAATCTCTATGTACGCCGCCACCGACGAAATCGGCCTGGGCGAACATCTGGACACACGCTTCACCGATCGCCTGTCGCGCTTCAAGCGCTTCATGGACAAGGTTCGCGAGCAGTGCGCCGGGGAAGATCCGATCTCGGCCCTGCGCAGCATGGTCATGGACATCGATTACGAAAACTGGCTGCGCACCAACAGCTCCAGCGACAAGGCCGCCGACTACCGCATGGGTAACGTCTGGTTCCTGATCGAGGCGTTGAAAAACACCCTGGAGAAAGACGAAGAAGGCGAGATGACCGTCGAAGACGCCATCGGCAAACTCGTCTTGCGCGACATGCTGGAACGTCAGCAGGAAGAGGAAGACGGCGCCGAAGGCGTGCAGATGATGACCTTGCACGCCTCCAAGGGCCTGGAATTCCCCTACGTGTTCATCATGGGCATGGAAGAGGAAATCCTCCCGCACCGTTCCAGCATCGAAGCCGACACCATCGAAGAAGAACGCCGCCTGGCCTACGTCGGGATTACCCGCGCGCGTCAGACACTGGCATTCACCTTTGCCGCCAAGCGCAAGCAATACGGCGAAATCATCGACTGCGCGCCCAGCCGCTTCCTCGATGAACTGCCGCCGGATGACCTGGCGTGGGAAGGCAACGACGACACACCCGTTGAAGTCAAAGCCGTTCGCGGCAATACCGCACTGGCGGATATACGCGCGATGTTAAAGCGCTAGAATCGACTACTTTTTAACCAGCCTTAGACGCATAGCCGTCCTTAGAGGAAAGCTTCATGGAAGCACTGCACAAGAAAATTCGCGAAGAAGGCATCGTGCTTTCCGATCAGGTCCTGAAAGTCGACGCCTTTCTGAACCACCAGATCGACCCGGCCCTGATGAAGCTGATCGGCGACGAATTCGCCACGCTGTTCAAGGATTCGGGCATCACCAAGATCGTCACCATCGAAGCCTCGGGCATCGCCCCGGCGATCATGACCGGTCTGAATCTGGGCGTGCCGGTGATTTTCGCCCGCAAGCACCAGTCCCTGACCCTGACCGAAAACCTGCTGTCGGCGACCGTTTATTCGTTCACCAAGCAGACCGAAAGCACCGTGGCGATTTCCCCACGTCACCTGACCAGCAGCGACCGCGTACTGATCATCGATGACTTTTTGGCCAACGGTAAGGCGTCCCAGGCGCTGATCTCGATCATCAAACAAGCCGGCGCGACCGTGGCCGGTTTGGGGATCGTGATCGAGAAGTCGTTCCAGGGTGGGCGTGCGGAACTGGATGCGCAGGGTTATCGGGTTGAATCGTTGGCTCGGGTGCAATCCCTGGCTGGCGGCGTCGTGACCTTCATCGAATAAGGGCGATGCGGTTTTTCTGATGGACCGCGTCATCGTTCTTCGCGGGCAAGCCTCGCTCCTACAGGTTATACGCGACCGCAAATAACGCGCGATCCTGTAGGAGCGAGGCTTGCCCGCGAAGGCGTCCTCACTGCTGCCCGGTGGCTTTGAGGCCGGTGAGCAACAACCGCTGAAACAAATCCTCCTTCAGCCCCTCCGGGTTGGTCAGTTGCATCCGCTCCAGATGTTCCGGGTATTGCGAAGCCTCCGGTGCATCCAGCGCAGCCTTGCCCAGTTCCAGAATCTCGCTCAGCTTGAACTTGCTCTTCAACCAGTTCAGCGCTCGCAACACGTCCCGCTCCACGTCGGTGAAATCACAACCCAACGGATACTCCGGAAACAGGTTCGGGTGCCGCGCCTTGATGTCCTGCAAACGCTGCGGGCTGTTGTCGGCGAAGCGAGGATCGATGCGGAAATTCTTCGGCAACTTGCCGACGGCTTGGGCCTGTTCGATCAGCCCCGGCTGGAAGCGTGAATCGCTGATGTTGAGCAACGCCTCGATCACCGCAGCATCGGTTTTGCCGCGCAAATCGGCGATGCCGTACTCGGTGACCACGATGTCTCGAAGGTGCCGTGGAATCGTGCAGTGGCCATATTCCCAGACGATGTTCGAACTGACTTCACCGCCCGCCTCGCGCCAACTGCGCAGGATCAGCACCGAGCGCGCGCCTTCCAGCGCATGGCCTTGGGCGACGAAGTTGTATTGCCCGCCGACACCGCTGAGCACACGCCCGTCTTCCAGTTGATCCGCCACGCCAGCGCCCATCAGGGTCATGGTGAACACGGTGTTGATAAACCGCGCATCGAGGCGCTGCAAACGCTTGAGTTCTTCCTGGCCGTAGAGCTCGTTGATGTAGCTGATGCGGGTCATGTTGAATTCGAGGCGCTTGCTCTGAGGCAACTCGCGCAGGCGTTCATAGAAACTGCGCGGCCCGAGGAAAAACCCGCCGTGCACCGAGATGCCATCGGTTTGCGCCGCTTCGTCGAGCGTGCCTTCGTTGGCCTGTTGCTGGGTCGGCACGTCCGGGTAAACCTTGCGCCGCACGATCCCGGCATCCGCCAGCACCAGCAAACCGTTGACGAACATTTCGCTGCAACCGTACAGGCCCTTGGCGAACGGTTCGACGCCACCTTCGCGCTCGATCAACTGCGCCCACTGGCTCAGATTCAAGTCCGCCAGCAACGCTTTGTAACCGGCGTTATCCGCCTGGCGCGCCAGCAATGCCGCGGTCAACGCATCACCCATGGAGCCGATGCCGATCTGCAACGTGCCGCCATCGCGCACCAGGGTGCTGGCGTGCAGGCCGATGAAGTGATCCTGGAAACCCACCGGCATGTTCGGCGTGGAAAACAGCGTGGTGCTGTCCTTCGCGTCGATCAGCAGGTCGAACGCGTCCATGCCGACTTCCGCGTCGCCGGGCATGTAGGGCAAATCGTTGTGCACTTGGCCGACGACCAGAATGGTCTCCCCTGCTTCGCGGCGCTTGGCGATCATCGGGAACAGGTCGAGGGTGATGTCCGGGTTGCAACTCAGGCTCAGGCGATCCGGGTGATCGGCATGGCTGGCCACCAGTTGCGCAACAAGATTCAAACCGGCGGCGTTGATGTCACGGGCGGCGTGGCTGTAATTGCTGCTGACGTAATCCTGCTGGGCCTGGGCGCTGTGCAGCAGGCTGCCGGGTTGCATGAAGAATTGCTGGATCTGGATGTTCGGCGGCAGGTTGTCTTTTTGCAGCTCGGCGAGAAAATCCAGTTCCGGATAATCGCCGAAGACCCGTTCGATGAAGGGTTCGAGGAAGCGCTTTTGCAAACCATCGCCCAAGGACGGACGACCGAGGCACAGGGCGGTGTAGATCGTCAGCCGCCGCTCGGGCAGTTGCGCGATGCGTTGGAACAGCGCGTTGACGAAGTGGTTGGGTTTGCCCAGGCCCAGGGGCAGGCCCATGTGAATATGCGCCGGCAACCGCGCCAGTACGTCATCGACCGCTTGTTCGATAGAACACAACTGCACCATCTGATCCTCCCGCACGTTCCGTGAATTGGGGTTGGACCGAGCTTGCCGGGTCTTTGCTGCAAAGAATAGTCGCGCAGGCAAATCGCGGGCACAAAAAAGCCGCTCGCAAGCGGCTTTTTCGCGATAGATGCAGGCAGGTTACAGGCCGGACATCTCTTTGATGGCGCCCTTCAGCTCGTCATCCGAGCAATCGGCACAGGTGCCTTTTGGCGGCATGGAATTGATACCGGTAATGGCTTTGGCCAGGATGCCGTCGAGGCCGCCCTGGTGATCGGCGCGCTCTTTCCAGGCAGCTTTGTCGCCGATTTTTGGCGCGCCTAGCAGGCCGGTGCCATGGCAAGCGTTGCAATGTTTTGCAATAACATCTTTAGGCGCCTTGGCACCACCGCCGGCGGTAGCGGCAGCGACTTCCATCCCTTTGCATTCTTGACCCGTTACACAAACCTGGCCGACTGGCTCAAGGCGTTTGGCAATGTCGTCGTTCGTCGCAGCTTGTGCGCTCACAGCCCAAAGGGCCAATACAGTTGCTGGTGCAGCCAGCATTTTCATAATTAGGTTCACGCGTTCACCCTCAATGGTGGCTATTCACGCCCGCGGCCACGGTTCGCAGGCGGGCGCAAGTATAACGGCAAGCCCGCCACACTGAAACAACCCCAAAGTCGAAGGGGTCTTGTTGTGCGGTGGAAAACAGCTCGGGCGCCTCGGCGGTACTGGCAGGACGCCTCTTTTCTTAGAAATTCGCCGGCGTGGCTGCGCTGATTAGTCGCGCCGGTGCGTCGAACGGATTCCGGAAACGGTGCGGCTTGGTACTTTCAAAGTAGTAGCTGTCGCCGGCTTCGAGCACAAAAGTTTCTGCGCCGACCACCAACTCCAGTCGCCCTTCGACCAAAATCCCGGTTTCCTCCCCCTCATGGGTGAGCATCTCGTCACCGGTATCGGCGCCTGGCGGGTAGATTTCATTGAGGAATGCGATGGCCCGGCTCGGGTGCGCCCGGCCGACCAGTTTCATGGTCACGGCACCATCGGAAATATCGATCAGCTCGTTGGCTTTGTAGACGATCTGAGTCGGTTTTTCCTGCAGGATCTCTTCGGAAAAGAACTCGACCATGGACATGGGAATCCCGCCCAGAACCTTGCGCAGCGAACTGATCGAAGGGCTGACGCTGTTCTTCTCGATCATCGAAATGGTGCTGTTGGTGACGCCCGCGCGCTTGGCGAGTTCACGCTGCGAAAGACCTTTGAGCTTACGGATGGATTGCAGTCGTTCACCGACGTCCAATGCTGGAGCCTCCAGGGATTCAGGTTGTAGGAATATTGAGCGTTATCATGGCGACAGCGTTCAGTATTTACAACACTTTGGCCTGAATCCTGTTCAGCGAGGCGACTTCCGGCACTCGGTGTTCCGGGTCAAGCCCCGGAATAGAGCAGCGGCACCCGGCGCAGGTTGCAGAAGATCTGGTAAGGAATCGTGTCCGCAGCCATGGCCACTTCGCTGGCCAGCACGTTTTTACCCCACAACTCGACGGTCGAACCGAGGCCGGCTTGCGGCACATCGGTCAGGTCGATGCAGAGCATGTCCATCGATACCCGGCCGAGCAATTGGCTGCGCTGCCCGGCAACCAACACTGGCGTGCCGGTTGGCGCGTGACGCGGGTAGCCGTCGGCATAACCCATCGCCACCACGCCGATGCGCATCGGCTTCTGGGTAATGAACTTCGCGCCATAGCCGACGGGTTCGCCGGCCGGCAGTTCGCGCACGCAAATCACTTTGGATTCGAGGGTCATCACCGGCTGCAGGCGCGAGGCCATGGCGTTGGCTTCTTCGAAAGGCGTGGCGCCGTAGAGCATGATGCCCGGGCGCACCCAATCGCTCGGGATCTGCGGCCAACCGAGCACCGCTGGCGAGTTGCGCAGGCTGACCTCGGCGGCCAAGCCCTGGCGCGCCGCTTCGAATACCGCAACCTGCTCGGCGCTGGCCTGCTCGTGCAGCTCATCGGCCCGCGCGAAGTGGCTCATCAAGACGATTTTCGCCACTTTGCCGCTGGCCAGCAGCCGTTGATAGGCCGCTTGATAATCCTTCGGATGCAAACCGACCCGGTGCATACCGGAATCGAGCTTGAGCCAGACCGTGATCGGCTTGCTCAGCGCGGCCTTCTCGATCGCTTCGAGCTGCCACAACGAATGCACCACGCACCAGAAGTCATGCTCGACGATCAGCGACAGCTCATCGGCTTCGAAAAAACCTTCCAGCAACAACACCGGCGCCCGAACGCCTGCGGCGCGCAGCTCCAAGGCCTCTTCGATGCAGGCCACTGCAAACCCGTCCGCCTCGGCTTCCAGCGCCTGGGCGCAACGCACCGCGCCATGGCCATAGGCATCGGCCTTGATCACCGCAAGGGCCTTGGCCCCCGCCGTGACTTCACGGGCGACTTGGTAGTTGTGACGCAGGGCTTGAAGGTCAATCAGGGCACGGGCAGGACGCATGGCGGCAGACTTCTAGGCGGTCATGGGAATAAAAAACCGGCGCTGGCTGACGGCGTGAACCGCCAACAGCACCGGGAGAGGGATCGTTTGCAACAGGTCGTTGCGGCGCTTTACGGCAGCGCGGCAACTACCGACAACTCAACCAGGATTTCCGGTTCGCACAACTTCGACTCAACGGTGGCGCGGGCTGGCGCGACGCCTTTTGGCAGCCACTTGTCCCAGACCGCATTCATGCCTTCGAAATGCGCGTCGATGTCTTTCAGGTAAATCGTCACGGACAGCAAGTGGTGCTTGTCGGTGCCGGCCAGATCGAGCAAACGCTCGATGTTGGCGAGGGTTTCACGGGTCTGCTGTTCAATCCCGGCGCTCATGTCATCGCCGACCTGCCCTGCCAGATACACCGTTCCGTTGTGAGCGACGATCTGACTCATGCGCTCATTGGTGAGCTGGCGCTGGATTGCCATGTTTTGCGGACTCCTGAATTTTGCGGCCATAACGGGAAATATCGAGGCCTTCGGCGCTGATCTGCGGGGTTTTCTTCGCCATCAGGTCAGCCAGCAAGCGACCGGAACCACAAGCCATGGTCCAACCGAGCGTGCCGTGGCCAGTGTTCAAGAACAGGTTGCTGAATTTGGTTGCGCCAACGATCGGCGTGCCGTCCGGGGTGGTCGGACGCAGACCGGTCCAGAAACTCGCCTGGGCCAGATCGCCGCCCTGAGGATAAAGGTCGTTGACGATCATCTCCAGGGTTTCGCGCCGACGCGGATTCAGCGACAGGTCAAAACCGGCGATTTCAGCCATGCCGCCAACGCGGATGCGGTTGTCGAAACGGGTGATCGCGACCTTGTAGGTCTCGTCGAGAATGGTCGAGGTCGGGGCCATCGCGGCATTGGTGATCGGCACAGTCAGGGAGTAGCCCTTGAGCGGATACACCGGGGCCTTGATGCCCAGCGGCTTGAGCAATTGCGGCGAGTAGCTGCCGAGTGCCAGGACGTAACGGTCAGCGGTTTCCAGCTTGCCGTCGATCCACACGCCGTTGATGCGATCACCAGCGAAGTCGAGTTTCTGAATGTCCTGGCCGTAACGGAATTCCACACCCAGTTTCACGGCCATTTCGGCCAGACGAGTGGTGAAAATCTGGCAGTCGCCGGTCTGGTCGTTCGGCAGGCGCAAGGCACCTGCGAGGATGTCGGTGACGGCGGCCAAGGCCGGTTCAACCCGAGCAATGCCGGCGCGGTCGAGCAGTTCGAACGGCACGCCGGACTCTTTCAGCACGGCGATGTCTTTCGCGGCGCCATCGAGTTGAGCCTGGGTGCGGAACAGCTGTGTAGTACCGAGGCTGCGGCCTTCGTAGGCAATCCCGGTTTCGGCGCGCAATTCGTCGAGGCAGTCACGGCTGTACTCGGACAGACGGACCATGCGCTCTTTGTTCACCGCATAACGGTTGGCGGTGCAGTTGCGCAGCATCTGCGCCATCCACAGGTATTGGTCGATGTCGGCGGTGGCCTTGATTGCCAGCGGTGCGTGGCGTTGCAGCAGCCACTTGATGGCCTTGAGCGGCACACCCGGCGCGGCCCACGGCGAGGCATAGCCCGGCGACACTTGCCCGGCGTTGGCGAAACTGGTCTCCATGGCCGCAGCCGGCTGCCGGTCCACGACCACCACTTCAAATCCGGCACGCGCCAGATAGTAAGCACTGGCGGTACCGATGACGCCGCTACCCAAGACCATAACGCGCATTTTCATATCCCTCATCGCGGCTTACCGCTGACGTGTGTTGTGCAGACCGAAGATGTGGGCAGTTTAAAAAAGATTAGCCAGTGCATTTCACTATATAAGTGCCTATATTTGGCGACAATTCTCGGCAAAAACCCTTTTCACGGAGGCGCATCCCCTATGCGTACCAACACTCAGACCAAACGTGAGCTGGACAAGATCGACCGCAACATCCTGCGGATCCTGCAAGCGGACGGGCGCATCTCCTTCACCGAGCTGGGGGAAAAGGTCGGCCTGTCGACCACGCCTTGCACTGAGCGGGTCCGGCGCCTGGAACGCGAAGGGATCATCATGGGCTACAACGCCCGGCTCAACCCGCAGCATCTCAAGGGTAGTCTGCTGGTGTTCGTCGAGATCAGCCTCGACTACAAATCCGGCGATACTTTTGAAGAGTTCCGACGCGCGGTCCTGAAACTGCCCCACGTGCTGGAGTGCCATCTGGTGTCAGGGGATTTCGACTACCTGGTGAAGGCGCGGATTTCCGAGATGGCTTCGTATCGCAAATTGCTCGGCGATATCCTGCTCAAACTGCCGCATGTGCGCGAATCCAAGAGCTATATCGTGATGGAAGAAGTGAAAGAGAGCTTGAGTCTGCCGATTCCGGATTGAAGCATTCGTCGCCTATTCGACCGCCTTCGCGAGCAGGCTCGCTCCCACAGTGATCTTCACTGGCCACAAATTCTGTGTCTTGCACAGATCCATAGTGGGAGCGAGCCTGCTCGCGAAGGCAGGCAACTCGGTCGTCCCTTAGACCAGAACCTGCCGCGTCGAAGCCATGTACTCATGAATCTGCTTCTCCACCCGCGGATGAATCAGCTCCACCGGCCCGCGCCCGTTGGGGCATGGCAAGGTTTTGGTGGTGCCGAACAGGCGGCAGATCAGCGGCCGCTCGTCATACACAGTGCAACCGTCGGGCCCCAGGTGTACGCAATTGAGCTCGTCCATCGCCGCATCCTGCTCGGCGCGGGTCTTGCGCGGCAGGCGCGACATTTCTTCCGGCGAAGTCGTCACCGGACCGCAGCAGTCATGGCAGCCGGGCACGCACTCAAACGAGGGAATCTGCTGCCGCAGGGTGCGAATTTTCTGACTGTTGCAGCTCATCGAAGCGGTGACCAAAAGCGGAATAGGGCGCGATTCTGACGCAAAAGCCCCGATCCAGACAGCGCCGCCCGACCAATGTTGCCCGCGCCGGAACGTCCGGCTTATGCTCCGTCAACTTTTTCAAACACCAGAATCAGGAACTCACGCATGAATGCCCCTGCCCGGCACACCGACTCTTACTACGCCGCCAGCAGCTCGCCGCAGCCCGATCACCCGGTGCTCCAGGGCGAATTGATCGCGGACGTATGTGTGGTCGGCGGCGGGTTTTCCGGGTTGAACACGGCGCTCGAACTGGCCGAGCGCGGACTCAGCGTGGTGCTGCTGGAAGCGCACAAGATTGGTTGGGGCGCCAGCGGGCGCAATGGCGGGCAATTGATTCGCGGGGTCGGTCATGGCCTCGATCAGTTCGCCAATGTCATCGGTGCCGACGGCGTGCGTCAGATGAAACTCATGGGCCTGGAAGCGGTGGAAATCGTCCGACAGCGGGTTGAGCGTTTTCAGATCCCCTGTGACCTGACGTGGGGCTATTGCGACCTCGCCAACAAACCCCGCGACCTCGAAGGTTTCGCCGAAGACGCCGAAGAACTGCGCAGCCTCGGTTATCGCTACGAAACCCGCTTGCTGCAAGCCAACGAAATGCATTCGGTGGTCGGCTCCGACCGTTACGTCGGAGGCTTGATCGACATGGGTTCCGGGCATTTGCATCCGCTGAACCTGGCGCTGGGCGAAGCGGCGGCCGCGCAGCAACTGGGCGTGAAGCTGTTCGAACAGTCCGCGGTCACCCGCATCGATTACGGCACCGAAGTGAAGGTCCATACCGCCCAAGGCTCGGTCCGCGCCAAGACCCTGGTGCTGGGTTGCAACGCTTATCTCAATAACCTCAACCCTGAACTCAGCGGCAAAGTGCTGCCCGCCGGTAGTTACATCATCGCTACCGAGCCGTTGAGCGAAGAACAGGCCCACGCCCTGTTGCCGCAGAACATGGCGGTCTGCGACCAGCGCGTGGCCCTGGATTACTACCGGCTCTCGGCGGATCGCCGCTTGCTGTTCGGGGGCGCCTGCCACTATTCAGGCCGAGACCCGAAAGACATCGCCGCGTATATGCGGCCGAAGATGCTGGAAGTGTTCCCGCAACTGGCCGGGGTGAAAATCGACTATCAATGGGGCGGCATGATCGGCATCGGCGCCAACCGCTTGCCGCAGATCGGCCGGCTCAAGGACCAGCCGAATGTGTATTACGCCCAGGCATATTCAGGTCACGGGGTGAATGCCACTCACCTGGCTGGCAAGTTGTTGGCCGAGGCGATCAGTGGGCAGCACAGTGGTGGGTTTGATTTGTTTGCGCAGGTGCCGCACATCACCTTCCCCGGTGGCCGGCATTTGCGTTCGCCGTTGTTGGCGTTGGGGATGTTGTGGCATCGGCTTAAAGAGTTGGTTTGAAGGATTTTTGGCGTCTGTGGGGACGCCTTCGCGGGCAAGCCTCGCTCCTACAGGTATCCAGCGCATAACCTGTAGGAGCGAGGCTTGCCCGCGAATGGACCTAAAGAACACCACAGACTTCAGATCCGCCAGAACGGCTTAAGCCCCTCCTCCAGCGCTTCCTCCCGACTCAACCCCACATCCCGCAACTGCTCCGGGGTCAGGTTCAGCAACGCCTTGCGCGTGTGCAGACGATGCCAGAACAGATCCCAGCGATTCAGGCAGGACGGCGCGTTACGCATGCGCGCCTCACGGGTGCCGTGGTTCTGCCCTGCTGCCAGTTCCTGACTGTGTAACGTCAGCCGCACATCGCTCAAGCCGTTCATTTTGATTGCTCCTGTTTACTTGGGTAGCCAGAGGTTTCATCATGCGCGGACGGCGAAAAGCATTACAGATTCAAACAGAATGTATTATTTCCATACAGATTGGCCGCCAAAAGCTCTGAATCCTGTATTTTTGCCCCATCTGTACCGGTTAACCGAATCACCTGCACCGAGGCAGTGTCATGACCCTTTACGTCAATCTCGCCGAATTGCTCGGCACGCGTATCGAACAGGGCTTCTATCGCCCAGGCGACCGGCTGCCGTCGGTGCGGGCGTTGAGCGTTGAACACGGGGTCAGCCTGAGCACCGTGCAGCAGGCTTATCGCGTGCTGGAAGACAGCGGTCTGGCCACACCGAAACCGAAATCCGGCTACTTCGTGCCGGTCAGCCGCGAGCTGCCGGAACTGCCCGCCGTCGGCCGTCCGGCGCAGCGCCCGGTGGATATTTCCCAGTGGGATCAGGTGCTGGAGTTGATTCGCGCCGTGCCACGCAAAGACGTGGTGCAACTGGGCCGCGGCATGCCGGACATCACCACGCCGACCATGAAACCGCTGCTGCGCGGGCTGGCGCAGATCAGTCGGCGCCAGGACATGCCCGGCCTGTATTACGACAACATCCACGGCAACCTCGAACTGCGCGAACAGATCGCCCGGCTGATGCTCGATTCCGGCTGCCAGTTGAGCGCCTCCGAGCTGGTGGTGACCACCGGTTGCCACGAAGCGCTGTCCACCAGCATCCGCTCCATCTGCGAACCCGGTGACATCGTCGCCGTGGATTCGCCGAGCTTTCACGGCGCCATGCAAACCCTCAAGGGCCTGGGCATGAAAGCCCTGGAAATCCCCACCGACCCGATCACCGGCATCAGCCTCGATGCGCTGGAACTGGCCCTGGAACAATGGCCGATCAAGGCCATACAGTTGACCCCCAACTGCAACAACCCGCTGGGCTACATCATGCCGGAGGCGCGTAAACGCGCATTGTTGAACCTGGCACAGCGCTTCGACGTGGCGATCATCGAGGACGATGTGTATGGCGAACTGGCCTACACCTACCCGCGTCCGCGAACGATCAAATCCTTCGACGAAGACGGCCGCGTGCTGCTCTGCAGCTCCTTTTCCAAGACCCTGGCACCGGGGTTGCGCATCGGTTGGGTAGCGCCGGGCCGCTATCTGGAACGGGTGCTGCACATGAAATACATCAGCACCGGCTCCACCGCGCCGCAAGCGCAGATCGCCATCGCCGATTTCCTCAAGGGCGGCCACTTCGAACCGCATTTGCGGCGGATGCGCAGCCAATACCAGCGCAATCGCGACATGATGATTGATTGGGTAACGCGCTACTTCCCGGCCGGCACCCGCGCCAGTCGTCCTCAGGGCAGTTTCATGCTGTGGGTCGAATTGCCGGAAGGCTTCGATACCTTGAAACTGAATCGTGCCTTGCACGACCAGGGCGTACAGATTGCCGTCGGCAGCATTTTTTCGGCCTCGGGCAAGTATCGTAATTGCCTGCGGATGAACTACGCTGCCAAGCCGACACCGCAGATTGAAGAAGCCGTGCGCAAGGTTGGCGCAGCGGCAATCAAGTTGCTGGCGGAAACTGATTACATCACCGACTGACCTTTATCCGGAAATCCGCGTCCATATGCCGACAACTGCCGCCAATCGGAACGATCCCACGTGAGCCTCAGACAGCCCCTGCTCGCTTTTCTGTTACTCGCCTCGTTCCTCGGTGGTTGCGCCAGCCTCGACGTGCCGCGCGAACCGAGCCAGGCCTTGCCAGCGGCGGATTCAAGCTTTGGCCGCTCGATCCAGGCACAGGCCGCGCCCCATCAGGGACAATCGGGCTTTCGCCTGCTCTCCAACAGCACCGAAGCCTTCATGGCCCGGGCCGAGCTGATCCGCAACGCGCAAACCAGTCTCGACTTGCAGTACTACATCGTCCATGACGGCATCAGCACGCGAATGCTGGTGGAGGAATTGCTCAAGGCTGCCGATCGCGGCGTGCGGGTGCGGATCCTGCTCGATGACACCACCAGCGATGGCCTCGACCAGGTCATCGCCACCCTGGCGGCCCATCCGCAGATTCAGATTCGTCTGTTCAACCCGTTGCACCTGGGCCGCAGCACCGGCGTGACGCGGACCATGGGCCGCTTGTTCGACCTGTCGCTGCAACACCGGCGCATGCACAACAAGCTGTGGCTGGCGGACAACAGCGTGGCCATCGTCGGTGGACGCAACCTGGGCGATGAGTATTTCGATGCCGAGCCCAACCTGAACTTCACTGACATCGACATGCTCAGCGTCGGGCCCGTCGCCGAGCAGCTCGGGCACAGTTTCGACCAGTACTGGAACAGTGCCCTGAGCAAGCCGATCGACGAATTCCTCTCCAGCAAACCGACCGCCAAGGACCTGCAAAACACTCGCACGCGCCTTGAAGAATCCCTGGAAGAAACCCGCAAACAGAACCACGCGCTGTATCAACAGCTGATGATTTACGACAAACACCCGCGCCTGGACATCTGGCGCCGAGAGCTGATCTGGGCCTGGAACCAAGCCTTGTGGGACGCGCCGAGCAAGGTGCTGTCCAAGGGCGAACCCGACCCGCAATTATTACTGACCACGCAACTGGCGCCGGAACTGAACGGGGTCAGCAAAGAACTGATCATGATTTCCGCCTACTTTGTGCCCGGCCAACCGGGGCTGGTGTACCTGACCGGGCGTGCCGACGCAGGTGTCTCGGTCAGTCTGCTGACCAATGCGCTGGAAGCCACCGATGTGCCAGCGGTGCATGGCGGTTACGCGCCGTATCGCAAGGCTTTGCTGGAACATGGAGTGAAGCTGTTCGAACTGCGGCGTCAGCCCGGCGCAGGGAGCGGCAGTGGCCCGCACTTGTTCCGGCGCTCGGCCTATCAAGGCTCGGATTCGAGCCTGCACAGCAAGGCGATGATTTTCGATCAGCAAAAATCGTTTATCGGCTCGTTCAACTTCGACCCGCGTTCGGTGCTGTGGAACACCGAAGTCGGCGTGCTGGTCGACAGCCCGGAACTGGCCGCGCACGTGCGCGAACTGGCCTTGCAAGGCATGGCGCCACCGCTGAGTTATGAGGCGAAATTGCAGAATGGGCAGATTGTCTGGGTGACCGAAGATAACGGCCAGATGCACACGCTGACCAAGGAACCGGGGAGTTGGTGGCGCCGGTTTAATGCGTGGATGAGCACCACCGTGGGGCTTGAGCGGATGTTGTAATCAGATATTCACTGATTAACTGTGGCGAGGGGGCTTGCCCCCGTTGGGCTGCGAAGCAGCCCCAAAGTTAACGACATGATCTATCAGTTAGGTCGCGCTGAATGGTTTTACGACTGCTGCGCAGCCGAACGGGGGCAAGCCCCCTCGCCACACAAGCCCGCTCCCACAGGGTTTTAGGCAGGCTCGGCCACTGCGCCAAACGCCCCTTGGCGCATCAACAGAATCACCAACCCCAAAGCTCCCGTCGCCATCAGCAACGGCAACGCATGCCCGCTGATCCACTGACTGCCCGCCCCGGCCGCCAACGGCCCGACCAGACAACCAATCCCCCACAGCTGCGCGATATGCGCGTTGGCCCGCACCAGTGCATCGTCGCGATAGCGCTCGCCGATCAGGATCAGCGACAAGGTGAACAAGCCACCGGCACTCGCGCCGAATAACACCCACAACGGCCAGATCAACAACGTATCGATCAGCAGCGGAATAGCCAGGCTCGAAACCAGCAAGACCACGGCACACCCGGTGAACAAACTGCGCCGGGAGAGCCGATCCGCCAGCGCACCGATGGGCAGTTGCAACAACGCATCGCCGACCACAACCGTGCTGACCATCGCCAGTGCGATTTCCGCCGTGAACCCTTGGCGCAGGCAATACACCGGCAACAGGGTCAGGATCATCGCTTCGAACGCGGCGAACAGCGACACCGCCCAGGCAATCGCCGGCAGGCCTCGGCAAAAGGTCCACAAATCGCCGAAGGTCACGCTGCTGGCTTCGCTGCTCGGTGCACCGCTACGGCCGAGCAACAGCAACGGTGCGGTCAGCAGCAAACCGACGCCGACCCAGAAGCCGTAATCATGCTCGGTGCCCAAGGCTCCCAGCAGCAACGGTCCGCCCAGTTGGCTCAGCGCATAACTGCTGCCATACAGCGCCACCAGGCGCCCGCGCCACTGCTCGACCACCAGTTGGTTGATCCAGCTTTCGCCGAGGATGAACACCAGGGTGAGGATCACTCCGATCATCAGCCGCAACACCAGCCAGATCGGATAGCTCGGCAACAGCGCCAACAAACCAATGGACACCGCCCCGCCCCACAGGCACAAGCGCATCAGGTTGGCCGTGCCAAACCGCGCCGCCAGATGGCTGGAAATCTTCGCTCCCAGCAGCACGCCAATGGCGGGCATCGCCGCCATCACGCCAATCGCAAACGAACCGTAGCCCCAGCTTTCCAGGCGAAACGACACCAGCGGCATGCTGACGCCCAGGGCCAGGCCGACACTCAAGACAGACGCCAACACGGCGAAATAAGTCGCCCAACGCATGTTCCACGCTCCTGTGGATATTATTTTTCAGGTACACCACAAAACAAATGTGGGAGCGAGCTTGCTCGCGATAGCGGTAGAACATTCAACACTGATGTCGACTGTTACACCGCTATCGCGAGCAAGCTCGCTCCCACAGGGGATCTGCATCATTCGGGAGACCTGCCTTACAACAGGCCCCCCGTTAACAACTTACAACTTGATCCAGGTCGCCTTCAGCTCGGTGTACTTGTCGAACGCGTGCAGCGACTTGTCGCGACCGTTGCCCGATTGTTTGAAACCACCAAACGGTGCAGTCATGTCGCCGCCGTCGTACTGGTTGACCCACACGCTACCGGCACGCAGTGCCTTGGCGGTCAGGTGTGCCTTGGAGATGTCCTTGGTCCACACCGCAGCGGCCAGGCCGTACGGCGTGTCGTTGGCAATCGCAATGGCTTCTTCGGCGGTGTCGAAAGCGATGACCGACAACACCGGGCCAAAGATTTCTTCTTGGGCGATTTTCATCGCGTTGTTCACGCCGTCGAAAATCGTTGGCTCAACGTAGGTGCCACCGGTTTCCTGAAGAATGCGCTTGCCGCCGGCCACCAGTTTGGCGCCGTCGGTGTGACCGGATTCGATGTAGGACAGCACGGTGTTCATCTGCTGGGTATCCACCAGCGCACCGACGTTGGTCGCCGGATCCAGCGGATTACCTGGCTTCCAGGTTTTCAGCGCTTCAATCACCAGCGGCAGGAAGGTGTCCTTGATCGAACGCTCGACCAGCAGACGCGAACCGGCGGTGCAGACTTCGCCCTGGTTGAAGGCAATGGCGCTGGCGGCGGATTCGGCGGCAGCTTGCAGGTCCGGGGCATCGGCGAACACGATGTTCGGGCTCTTGCCGCCGGCTTCGAGCCAGACGCGCTTCATGTTCGATTCGCCGGAGTAGATCAGCAGTTGCTTGGCGATCTTGGTTGAACCGGTGAACACCAGGGTGTCCACATCGTTGTGCAGGGCCAGGGCCTTGCCGACGGTGTGGCCGTAGCCTGGCAGGACGTTCAGCACGCCTTTCGGAATCCCGGCTTCAACGGCCAGCGCAGCGATGCGAATGGCGGTCAGCGGCGATTTTTCCGACGGCTTGAGGATCACCGAGTTACCGGTGGACAGCGCCGGGCCGAGTTTCCAGCAGGCCATCATCAACGGGAAGTTCCACGGCACGATAGCGCCGACGACGCCGACCGGCTCGCGAGTGACCAGACCCAATTGATCGTGCGGGGTGGCAGCGACTTCGTCGTAGATCTTGTCGATGGCCTCGCCGCTCCAGCTCAGGGCTTGCGCCGCGCCAGGAACGTCGATGTACAGGGAGTCGCTGATCGGCTTGCCCATGTCCAGGGTTTCAAGCAGGGCCAGCTCTTCGGCGTGCTGTTTCAGCAGGCCGGCGAAACGAATCATGGTGGCTTTGCGTTTGGTCGGCGCCAGGCGCGACCACACGCCGGAATTGAAGGTGGCGCGGGCATTTTCCACGGCGCGCTGGGCGTCGGCGGCGTCACAGCTGGCAATCTTGCCCAGCAGACGGCCATCGACCGGGCTGATGCACTCGAAGGTCTCGCTGGAGACGGCATCGGTGTATTCGCCATTGATGTAGGCGCGGCCTTCGATCTTCAGGTCGCGAGCCCGCTGTTCCCAGTCGGCACGAGTCAGGGTGGTCATACGAGTGTCCTCCTCTTGTTGAATACGAGTGCCCCGCGTTTTTCGCGGGTGCTGTCAGGAATTCTGCCCGGCCAGCCTGCTATCGGCCCGAGGCACCTGCCACCCTAAACCAGTGGCCGGGGTTGTTTCAATATATTTGACACAAGGTCGGTAAACGGCCTTGCGGTGTTCATTTTAATAAACATAGACTTTGGCCTTTCCAGTCATCGCGCCGCAATCACGGGGGATTACAACAAAATGAACATCCAGGACGTCGTCGACTTCAGCCAGGCCGCCACCCAGCCCGATCGCTATCGGCCAGACTCGGCCAAAGTCCTCAAGGGCGACCCCGAGCAAGCGGTGTACAACCACTACAACAGCCCGTGCGGCCAGATGAGCGCCGGCGTGTGGGAAGGCGAAATCGGCCAGTGGCTGGTGAATTACACCGAGCATGAATACTGCGAAATCGTTCAGGGTGTGTCGGTGCTGCGCGACAACGATGGCAACAGCAAGACGTTGCGGGTGGGGGATCGCTTTGTCATTCCGGCAGGGTTCCGAGGGACTTGGGAAGTGCTGGAGGCGTGCCGCAAGATTTATGTGGTGTTTGAACAGAAGGCTTGAGGTCTTGTGTTAGCGGGGCGGGCCTCTTCGCGGGCAAGCCTCGCTCCTACAGGACGGATGCGATCCCTGTAGGAGCGAGGCTTGCCCGCGAAGGCGTCCTGACAGGCAACACATAACCCGCAGGCAATAAAAAAGGCCCGTATCTCGCGATACGGGCCTTTTTCATAAGTCGGAAAAATCAATTACTTGATTTTGCCTTCCTTGTAGATCACGTGCTTGCGAACAACCGGATCAAATTTCTTGATCTCGATTTTGTCCGGGGTAGTACGCTTGTTCTTGTCGGTAGTGTAGAAGTGACCAGTACCGGCGCTCGAAATCAAACGAATCAATTCACGCATGATTAGCTCCCTTAGATCTTGCCAGCTTTGCGGATTTCGGCCAGCACGACAGTGATGCCACGCTTGTCGATGATACGCATGCCTTTGGCAGATACGCGCAGACGCACGAAACGTTTCTCTTCTTCAACCCAGAAGCGGTGATGCTGCAGGTTCGGCTGGAAACGACGACGGGTTTTGTTGTTTGCGTGGGAAATGTTATTCCCAGTCACCGGACCCTTACCGGTAACTTGACATACTCTCGACATGCCTCAGCACTCTAAAACCACATGCCCAACCCGGCATGGGTTGGCCGCTTAATCTCTCAGTCATTTGGCGCCAGGCGCCGCGTTTCTTTAGAGGTCTTACCGGCTACACCTACAGTGAAGGAACCGGGCCCCTAGAAAAGAGCGCTGCTTTATACCAGAAAGACCTCAGAGCAACAACATTCTGTGTGCGATGAATTCACAAAAAGCCCATTTTTCGGGCTACGAGCGCCTTGGACAAAGGCTGTCGTCGATGGCGACCGCTCGTCGCAGAGCATCGGCCAACACGCCAATCCGGAGCTTTGTGAAACCGCGCACAGCCAAATAAGGCGCCTATAGTCGCCCCAAAATGAAAAAGGGGATAGTCATTTGCAAAAGAGCCCACTAGGGTAAGCCTTTTCCAGACTGCACTTGCAGATGGGCCTTCGATCTGTAAAGGAATCCGACCATGCGCCTCGCTGCCCTACCGCTGCTGCTTGCCCCACTGCTGCTGAGCCCTCTGGCCCACGCTGCCGCCCTGACCGTCTGCACCGAGGCCAGCCCTGAAGGGTTCGACGTGGTGCAATACAACTCGTTGACCACCACCAACGCCTCGGCCGATGTGTTGATGAATCGCCTGGTGGACTTCGATACCGCCAGCGGCAAAGTGGTCGCCAGCCTCGCGGACAGCTGGGAGGTCACGCCCGACGGCCTGACTTATGTCTTCAAGCTTCACCCGCAGGTGAAATTCCACAAGACCGATTACTTCAGCCCGACCCGCGATTTGAGCGCTGAGGACGTCAAGTTCAGCTTCGACCGCATGCTCGACCCGGCCCACCCATGGCACAAAGTCGCCCAGAGCGGCTTCCCGCACGCCCAGTCGATGCAACTGCCGGCGCTGATCAAGAAGATCGACGCCCTCGATCCGCTGACCGTGCGCTTCACCCTCGATCACCCGGACTCGACCTTCCTCGCCACCCTGAGCATGGGCTTCGCCTCGATTTATTCGGCTGAATACGCCGACAAACTGCTGAAGGCCGGTACTCCGGAGAAGCTCAACAGCCAGCCGATCGGCAGTGGCCCGTTCGTCTTTACGCGGTTCCAGAAAGACTCGTCGATTCGCTACAAGGCCAACCCGGACTATTTCGGTGGCAAGCCGTCGGTAGACCCGCTGATCTTCGCCATCACCCCGGACGCCAACGTGCGTTTGCAGAAGTTGCGCCGCAACGAGTGCCAGATCGCCCTGTCGCCAAAACCGCTGGATGTGGTGGCCGCCAAGCAGGAATCGACGCTGAAAGTGGAAAAGACTGACGCCTTCATGACCGCTTTCGTCGGCATCAACAGTCAGCATCCGCCGCTGGACAAGCCTGAAGTGCGTCAGGCGATCAACCTCGCCTTCGACAAGGCCAACTACCTCAAAGCTGTATTCGAAGACACCGCCGAAGCGGCCAATGGCCCATACCCGCCGAACACTTGGAGCTATAACAAAGGCTTGCCGGGTTACCCGCACGACGTAGCGAAGGCCAAGGCATTGATGGCGAAGGCCGGGCTCAAGGATGGCTTCCAGACGACCATCTGGACCCGCCCTTCCGGCAGTTTGCTGAACCCGAACCCGAGCCTCGGCGCCCAACTGCTGCAATCTGATTTGGCGGAAATCGGCATCCAGGCCGAAATCCGCGTGATCGAATGGGGCGAGCTGATCCGCCGCGCCAAGGCTGGCGAGCATGACCTGCTGTTCATGGGCTGGGCCGGCGACAACGGCGACCCGGACAACTTCCTCACGCCGCAGTTTTCCTGCGCCGCAGTCAAGTCCGGCACCAACTTCGCCCGTTACTGCAACCAGGATCTGGATAAGCTGATCAGCGCCGGCAAGACCACCAGCGAGCAAGGCGTGCGCACCAAGTTGTATGAACAGGCCCAGGCGCAGATTCAGCAACAGGCACTGTGGCTGCCGCTGGCGCATCCGACGGCGTTCGCGCTGACGCGCAAGGATGTCGAGGGTTACTCGGTGAGCCCGTTTGGTCGGCAGGATTACTCCAAAGTCAGCCTGAAGTAGAAACCGTGGGAGCGGCTTTTGTGGCGAGGGAGCTTGCTCCCGCTTGAGTGCGCAGCGCTCACAAGATCTTTGGGGCCGCTACGCAGCCCAGCGGGAGCAAGCTCCCTCGCCACAAAAGCTCGCCCCCAGCGCCCTCCTCCCGCTACATCCACCCATACTCCGCCATCGACAGCGGTTCACCATCCCCAACGATGAAGTGATCAAGCACCCGCACATCCACCAGTTCCAACGCTTCCTGCAGGCGCTTGGTCAGCATTCGGTCGGCCTGGCTGGGGTCGGGGTTACCTGACGGGTGGTTGTGGCACAGGATCAGCGCAGCGGCGTTGTGTGCCAGGGCGCGCTTGACCACCTGCCGTGGATACACACTGGTGCTGTCGATGGAACCGCGAAATAGCGCTTCAAACGTCAGCACCCGATGCTTTGAATCCAGAAACAGGCAACCAAACACCTCGTGGGGTTCATGACGGAGCATCGCCTTCAGGTAATCACGCACAGCCTGCGGGTTTTCCAGCGCCGACTTCTGCCGCGAATGCTCCGCCAAATGCCGTCGACCCATTTCCTGGGCCGCCTGCAATTGAGCGAATTTTGCGGGCCCGAGCCCTAATTGGCTGCTGAACGTTTTTTGATCAGCCTCCAGCAGCGAACGCAGGCTGCCAAACTGACTTAACAAGTGTCGCGCCAGGTCTACCGCGCTTTTGCCGGAGACGCCTGTACGTAAAAAAATCGCCAGCAACTCGGCGTCCGAAAGACTCGCCGAGCCCAACTCCAGTAACCTCTCCCGCGGCCGCTCCGCCGCCGGCCAATCACGAATACTCATAACACCTCCCTGGTCTGTGGGCGCCGCTGTTCCGTAGCGGTCGCTGTGATATCGTAGCCCATCTTTTTTGCGGGCGATTTCACTCCTGGGGAGGGGGGTTCGCCTTGCAGTCATCAACGAAATGAAAGGCAGACCTATGCAGCGGCTGTATCGGAAACGCATCGTTCTGGGCGTCGGCGGCGGCATTGCTGCCTACAAGAGCGCCGACCTGGTTCGCCGCCTGATCGACCAGGGCGCCGAAGTGCGCGTGGTCATGACTCGTGGCGGCAGCGAGTTCATCACCCCGCTGACCATGCAGGCCTTGTCCGGCCACCCGGTTCACCTCGACCTGCTGGACCCGGCGGCCGAAGCTGCCATGGGCCACATCGAGCTGGCCAAATGGGCCGACCTGGTGCTGATCGCCCCTGCCACCGCGGACCTGATCGCCCGTCTGGCCCAAGGCATCGCCAATGACCTGCTGACCACGCTGGTGCTGGCCACCGACGCCGTAGTCGCCGTGGCCCCGGCAATGAATCAGGCTATGTGGCGCGACCCGGCCACCCAGGCCAACCTGCAACTGCTCGAAAGTCGCGGCATCAAATCCTTCGGCCCGGCCTCTGGCAGCCAGGCCTGCGGCGACGTCGGCATGGGCCGCATGCTCGAAGCCACCGACCTCGCCCAGTGCGCCGCCGACTGCTTCCAGCGTCAGGCGCTGACCGGCAAGCACGTGGTCATCACCGCCGGCCCGACCCAGGAAAACATCGACCCGGTGCGCTACATCACCAACCACAGCTCCGGGAAAATGGGCTTTGCCCTGGCCGAAGCGGCAGTGGAAGCCGGCGCCCGCGTGACCCTGATCAGCGGCCCGGTGCATTTGCCGACTCCGGATCGCGTCACCCGCATCGACGTGGTCAGCGCCCGCGACATGCTTGCCGCGTGCGAAGCCGCGATCCCGTGCGACGTGTTCATTTCCTCGGCAGCGGTTGCGGACTACCGTCCGGAAGTCGTCGCCCCGCAAAAATTGAAGAAAGACCCTACGAGCGGCGACGGCTTTGTCCTGCAAATGGTGCGTAACCCAGACATCCTGGCCACCATCGCCACACGCCCTGATCGTCCGTTCAGTGTCGGTTTCGCCGCCGAAACCGAACATCTGCTCGATTACGCAGCGCGCAAGTTGAAAGACAAAAACCTCGATTTGATCGTCGCCAATGACGTCGCCAACCCGAGTATTGGTTTCAACAGCGAAGAAAACGCCTGCAGCGTGATCGACCGCCAGCTCCACGCCACCGTTTTCGCCCAGACCAGCAAGAGCAAGATTGCTCGCCAGCTGATCACTTTTATCGCCGACCGTCTGAACCAGGTTTAATTTACATGCACGCTTTGCAAGCCAAGATCCTCGACCCCCGCATCGGTACCGACTTTCCGCTGCCGCAGTACGCCACCCCTGGCTCCGCCGGCCTCGACCTGCGCGCCATGCTGGAAAAAGACACCGTGATCAAGCCGGGCGAAACCCTGCTGATCCCCACCGGCCTGTCCGTCTACATCGGCGATCCGGGCCTGGCGGCGCTGATCCTGCCGCGCTCCGGCCTGGGCCATAAGCACGGCATCGTGCTGGGCAACTTGGTCGGTTTGATCGACTCCGATTATCAAGGCCCGCTGATGGTTTCGTGCTGGAACCGCAGCGACAAGGATTTCACCCTGGAAGTTGGCGAGCGTCTGGCTCAGCTGGTTCTGGTACCCGTGGTTCAGGCGCACTTCGAGATGGTCGAAGAGTTCGTCGAAACCGAACGCGGTGCCGGCGGTTTCGGTCATTCGGGTAGCCATTGATCCGATAGATTTCCTCCCCTGTAGGAGCTGCCGGAGGCTGCGATCTTTTGATCTTAAAAGCGAAAATCAAAAGATCGCAGCCTCCGGCAGCTCCTACAGGGGAAGCGTGGGCAAGCTCTCTCGCCACAAATTGCACAGCCGTCATCTGGAAGGTTTACCACTGAAAATCAAAGGATTGGCCGGTCAAGTGCGCGCTGAAACCGGGGTCATGGCCTTTGCACACCACGAACTCTCTGTGGAAAACGCCGTCATACCCTTCAGTTTGTGCCTGCCAACGAGTTATTCCCGGACAGGTCCAGTCACTTTCGAAATGGAGCATTTCCACAGATGAACAGCCCAGCCCAAGTCGCACCCAAGTTCCCCGACAGCATCTTCCGCGCCTACGATATTCGCGGCACCGTCCCGGAATTCTTGAACGGTGAAACCGCTTACTGGCTCGGCCGCGCCATCGGCGCCCAAAGTCTGGCCCAGAACGAACCGAACGTTTCCGTTGGCCGTGACGGTCGCCTGTCTGGCCCGGAACTGGTCGAGCGCCTGATCCAGGGCTTGGCCGACAGCGGTTGCCACGTCAGCGACGTCGGCCTGATGCCTACGCCTGCGCTGTATTACGCCGCCAACGTATTGGCCGGCAAGTCTGGGGTCATGCTGACCGGCAGCCACAACCCGTCGAATTACAACGGTTTTAAGATCGTCATCGCTGGCGATACCCTGGCCAACGAACAGATCCAGGCACTACACGAACGCCTCAAGACCAACAACCTGAGCAGCGGCAAGGGCAGTATCACCAAGGTCGAGATCCTTGATCGCTACAACACCGAAATCCTCCAGGACATCAAACTCGCCCGCCGCCTGAAAGTGGTGGTCGATTGCGGTAACGGCGCCGCCGGCGTCATCGCCCCGCAGCTGATCGAAGCGCTGAACTGCGAAGTCATCCCGCTGTTCTGTGATGTCGACGGCAACTTCCCGAACCATCACCCGGACCCGGGCAAGCCTGAAAACCTCGTCGACCTGATCGCCAAGATCAAGGAAACCAACGCTGACCTGGGCCTGGCCTTCGATGGCGATGGCGACCGCGTCGGCGTGGTGACCAACACCGGCAGCATCGTCTTCCCGGACCGTCTGCTGATGCTGTTCGCTCGCGACGTACTGGAGCGCAACCCGGACGCCGAGATCATCTTCGACGTCAAATGCACCCGTCGCCTGACGCCATTGATCAAGGAATACGGCGGTCGTCCGCTAATGTGGAAGACCGGTCACTCGTTGATCAAAAAGAAAATGAAACAAACCGGCGCCCTGTTGGCCGGCGAAATGAGCGGGCATATCTTCTTCAAGGAGCGCTGGTTCGGTTTCGACGACGGCATTTACAGCGCCGCGCGGCTGCTGGAGATCCTCAGCAAGGAAAAATCCACTGCGGAAGAGCTGTTTGCGACCTTCCCGAACGATATTTCTACGCCTGAAATCAATATCCATGTGACCGAAGAGAGCAAATTCAGCATCATTGATGCATTGCACGACGCGAAGTGGGGCGAAGGCGCTGACCTGACCACCATTGACGGCGTGCGAGTCGACTACGCCAAAGGCTGGGGCCTGGTGCGCGCGTCCAACACCACACCGGTGCTGGTCCTGCGTTTCGAGGCTGATGACGAGGCTGAATTGCAGCGCATCAAGGACGTTTTCAAAGTCCAGTTGAAGCGTGTTGCACCTGATCTCCAACTACCGTTTTGATTGAACGATCCACCCGGAGCCCTGAATGACCCTCGAACGCGAAGCCGCCGCCAACACCGCCAAGGTCCTGTCCGAAGCACTGCCTTACATCCGCCGCTATGTCGGCAAGACGCTGGTGATCAAATACGGCGGCAACGCGATGGAAAGCGAGGAGCTGAAAACCGGCTTCGCCCGCGACATCGTGATGATGAAAGCCGTGGGCATCAACCCGGTGGTGGTTCACGGTGGCGGTCCGCAGATCGGCGACTTGCTCAAGCGCCTGTCGATCGAGAGCCACTTCATCGATGGCATGCGCGTGACTGACGCGCAGACCATGGACGTGGTGGAAATGGTCCTCGGCGGCCAGGTCAACAAGGACATCGTCAACCTGATCAACCGTCATGGCGGCAGCGCCATCGGCCTGACCGGTAAAGACGCCGAGCTGATTCGTGCGAAAAAGCTCACCGTGACGCGCCAGACGCCGGAGATGACCCAACCGGAAATCATCGACATCGGCCAGGTAGGCGAAGTGGTCGGCATCAACACCGACCTGCTGAACCTGCTGGTAAAAGGCGATTTCATTCCGGTGATCGCGCCAATCGGCGTGGGCGCCAACGGTGAGTCGTACAACATCAACGCTGATTTGGTGGCCGGTAAAGTGGCCGAAGCACTGAAAGCTGAAAAGCTGATGCTGCTGACCAACATCGCCGGCCTGATGGACAAGCAAGGCACGGTCTTAACCGGCCTGACCACCCAGCAAGTCGACGACCTGATCGCCGACGGCACGATCTACGGCGGCATGCTGCCGAAGATCCGTTGCGCCCTGGAAGCGGTTCAGGGCGGCGTGGGAAGTGCCCTGATCATTGATGGCCGGGTGCCGAATGCGATTCTGCTGGAGATCTTCACCGATACCGGCGTGGGTACTTTGATCAGCAATCGCAAGCGCCCCTGATTCCAGAAAAACAAAAGATCGCAGCCTTCGACAGCTCCTACAGGTGTACTCAACGCCTTGTAGGAACTGACGGAGGCTGCGATCTTTTTTTGCTTATAGGAAATGCCTGACGCCGCTGCGGGAAGCGTCCGACATCGCAAAAGAAGGAATCTGCCTAGGATCTTCCGTGTACCCACAGGAGATCTTCCCATGCAAAAAGTTTACGCACCCAATGGAAGCGACGTGTCCGCAGGCACGTACGAATGCGCCGATTGCGGTTACGAATATTCCAACCAATCGAAAAAATCCTTGCCTCCATGCCCGCAACGCCTGGATTCCGTGCACTTGAAAAACGGCTGGAAAATTCTCACTGGCCAAGGCGACGCAGAGGAAGATCCCTATCCGAAGAAGTCCGACAAGTAATCGCGGAGGACTGAGCCATGCAGATCTCGTTCACGATCGACGCCCAGGCTTTCGAACAGGAGCAAAAGGAGCCGGTCAAGAAAACCCTGAGGATTTCCGACGGTGAAATTGCCCATGCTCTACAGCGTATCGCCAAGGCAAGCCTGACCGAATACCTGAAAATGCTGGTCGAGGGCGGAATGCCCAGCCGGGCAGATGAAGCGAAACAGGATCGCTTGCTGTATCTGATTCAAAACTACTTCGGGCAGACCTTGCCGACCGAATCGCAGATATCGACGATTTTCCAGCTGACCCAGAGCCAAAGTAAAACCCTGCTGAAAAACACGGTTTCACGCTTTCGCAATCAGCTGGACGAGATATTGCAGCACAGCATGCGAGCGGTGATCGCGTCTGCGGAGCACGCGCAGACGGTGTATCTGGTGGTGATCAGCTCCGATGTCATCCGTGATGAGCTGAACATGCTGATCACTCAAAACGAGCCGACCTTCAAACCCATCACCAAGCGCAAAGGCAGCGCCGGGCAGTTCGAGATCAGCGAGGATTCCCACGACTTGCTGTGCGCGACACTGGGGATCAATGCCGTTCAGTGACATTGTGGCGGTCAGTGGCTTGCTGCTGACCCTGACCACTTTCATGTTCAACCTGGCGTGGCCCAGGCTGCATGAAGCGTTGGAGCTGGATGAAAAACAGTCAGGGCCGCTGGCGAGGAAACGCAGCAGGACAAAGGTGATGAACGTTTTGTTCGGCTGCGCCCTTCCGCTGACGGCGGCGTTTATGGCGCTGTTTTACGTCAACCTTCCGGCCGCTATGAGGATCATGAGCACCAGCACACTGGATCTGTGGGACTTCGACGTGGACCGAACGCTTTACGTGTTAGTCGTCCTGGCACTGCTGGTATTTGCGCTATTCAACCTGAGGTTGGCGCTAAAACTGGTAGGGAAATGGCAAAGACTGCACTGACGACGCAATCCCTGTAGGAGCGAGGCTCGCCCGCGAAAGCGGTGTTTCAGTCAACAAAGATGTTGAATGTGATGGCCTTTTCGCGGGCAAGCCTCGCTCCTACAGGTCCGCTGCGCCAGACACCAAATTGGGCGGGAAGCACTTATCTGTGGCGAGGGAGCTTGCTCCCGCTGGGCTGCGAAGCAACCCCAAGAATCTTGTGAGCGCTGCGCACTCAAGCGGGAGCAAGCTCCCTCGCCACATAGGCCCATCCGACAGGGATGGGTGTCAGACGCCGAACTGGGCGCGGTAGGCTTCTACGGCCGGCAAATGCTGCTTGAGCTGCGGATCGTCTGCCAGGAATTCCAGCACCTGGTTCAGCGAAACAATGCTGATCACCGGGATCCCGAAGTCGCGCTCCACTTCCTGGATCGCCGACAACTCGCCGTTGCCACGCTCCTGACGGTTCAAGGCGATCAGCACGCCGGCGGCCTTGGCGCCGTCCTGGGAAGCGATGATCTGCATCACTTCGCGAATCGCGGTGCCGGCAGTGATCACGTCGTCGATGATCAGCACATCGCCGGTCAGCGGTGCGCCAACCAGGCTGCCGCCTTCGCCGTGAGCCTTGGCTTCCTTGCGGTTGAAGCACCATGGCAGGTCACGCTCATGATGTTCAGCCAACGCCACTGCGGTAGTCGCCGCCAATGGGATGCCTTTGTACGCCGGGCCAAACAGAACGTCGAAGGAAATGCCGCTTTCGACAATGGCTGCCGCGTAGAAACGACCCAGTTGCGCCAGGGCCGAACCCGAGTTGAAAAGGCCGGCATTGAAGAAGTAAGGACTGGTACGCCCGGACTTCAGGGTGAACTCACCGAAGCGCAAAACGCCGCGATCGATGGCAAAACGAATGAAATCGCGCTGATACGCTTGCATGAAAAAAACCCCAAATACCACGGATTTAGCTAATTAGGTTGACGCCGTGTATCCTACACGCACGCGCTTTTTG
>NZ_JBIUXZ010000007.1:119767-194057 GCF_044744265.1 Pseudomonas sp. NPDC087342 | reverse complement strand
TTTGCTCAGTTGGCTGCAAGCACAGAATGCCGACGTCATCTGCCTGCAGGACACCCGCGCCTCCGCCTTTGAACTGGACGATCCAGCCTTCCAACTGGATGGCTACTTCCTTTATGCCTGCGATGCCGAAGTTCCCGCCCAAGGTGGTGTGGCTTTGTATTCGCGGCTGCAACCGAAGGCAGTCATCAGCGGTCTCGGTTTCGAGACGGCCGACCGCTACGGGCGCTACCTGCAAGCCGATTTCGATAAGGTCAGCATCGCGACCTTGCTGCTCCCTTCGGGGCAGAATGGCGATGAAGACTTGAACCAGAAGTTCAAGCTAATGGACGACTTCGCCCGTTATCTGGATAAACAGCGACGCAAACGTCGCGAGTACATTTATTGTGGCTCGCTGTACGTGGCGCAACAGAAGCTGGATATCAAGAACTGGCGCGACAGCCAGCAATCCCCGGGCTTCCTGGCACCTGAACGTGCCTGGATGGACGAGATTGTCGGCAATATGGGTTATGTCGACGCCCTGCGCGAAGTCAGCCGTGAAGGCGACCAGTACAGCTGGTGGCCGGACAACGAACAGGCTGAGATGCTCAACCTGGGCTGGCGTTTCGACTACCAGTTGCTGACCCCGGGCCTGCGCCGCTTTGTACGCAGCGCACGCCTGCCACGTCAGCCACGGTTCTCGCAACACGCACCGCTGATCGTGGACTACGACTGGACGCTGACCATCTAAGCGTCGTTTCGCAGATACAAAAAAGCCGACATCGCTGTCGGCTTTTTTGTGCGCCTCATTCCTGTAGGAGCGAGGCTTGCCCGCGAAGGCGATTTAACACCCAACATGTATGTTGGATGTGCCGGCCTCTTCGCGGGCAAGCCTCGCTCCTACAGGGGACGCGGTGATTATTTGATCAACCGCCAAGTGAAGGGATAGCGATAAGGCACACCATCATTAGCCTTGAGCCCGGCAATGATCGACAGCACCATCGCTACGATCAGCACCAGTGGCAGCAGCGCAAAACCGATCAACACCAGCATCAGCAGATAACAGATGCCCGAGACCAGGGCCACAGTGATCTGGAAATTCAGCGCTTCTTTACCCTGGGCATCGATGAACGGATCGGTTTCCCGTTTCCACTGCCAGAGAATCAGCGGCCCGATCAAGTGACCAAACGGCAACCAGACCCCGAGAAACGCCGAGAGATGACAAAACATTGCCCACTGACGAACCTCGGGGCTCGGGGTGGGAAGCAGCTGTTGTTCATCACTCATGGCGCTCTCCTTTGCCGGACGTAGAAGCGATCAGTCAGCCAGTGCAGCTTTCTGCAGTTCGAAGATCTCGTTCATGCCTTTCTTCGCCAGTTCGAGCATGGCGTTCAGCTCTTCAGGCTGGAACGGCGCGCCTTCGGCAGTACCCTGGACTTCGATGAAGCCGCCAGTGCTGGTCATCACAACGTTCAGGTCGGTCTCGGCAGCAGAGTCTTCCAGGTAGTCGAGGTCAAGCACAGGCTCGCCCTGGTACATGCCGACCGAAACGGCCGCGATCATTTGCTTGAGCGGGTCGCCGCCTTTCAGACCGCCGCGCTTCTTGATCACTTTCAAGGCATCGACCAACGCAACCATGGCGCCAGTGATGGAGGCAGTGCGAGTGCCGCCGTCAGCCTGGATCACGTCGCAATCGACGTACAGGGTCACATCGCCCAGCTTCGACATGTCGAGCGAAGCGCGCAGGGAACGACCGATCAGACGCTGGATTTCCAGGGTGCGGCCGCCTTGCTTGCCGCGGCTCGCTTCACGCTGGTTACGCTCGCCAGTGGCGCGCGGCAGCATGCCGTATTCAGCGGTCAACCAGCCTTGGCCCTGACCTTTGAGGAAACGTGGCACGCCATTCTCGACGCTGACGGTGCAGATGACTTTGGTATCACCAAACTCGACCAGCACAGATCCCTCGGCGTGTTTGGTGTAGTTGCGGGTAATGCGGATCGAGCGGAGCTGATCGGCAACGCGACCACTTGGACGTTTCATAGGGAATACCTGTACTGGGGACGGAAAACTGCGGAGCATTATAGAGCCGCCAGCCAAGACTGGGCACTTCTAAAAAATCCGGCCGACGGCTGAAGGCGCGCAAAGCACATAACCGACGGCCTGCAGCCCTTTGTCACAGCGTGTGTTTGGGCGCATCCGCCCCACTGCGCTACAATCCTGCGCCTTTGCTGCCAGTCGGCTTACATTCATTGATATCGGGTCCGCGAAGCCCAAGGGTTTCGCGCCGGCCTGCATTGCGAGGTACCTCCATGGTGCACAGCATGACCGCCTTCGCCCGCGTCGAAAAAGCCGGCGCCCAAGGCACCTTGAGCTGGGAGCTGCGCTCGGTCAACAGCCGCTACCTGGAGCCGCACCTGCGCCTGCCGGAATCGTTTCGCGACCTCGAAGGCGCGGTCCGCGAAGCCCTGCGCCAGGGTTTGTCCCGGGGCAAACTGGAATGCACCCTGCGCTTCACCGAAGAAGGCACTGGCAAACCGCTGCAAGTGGACCGCGAGCGCGCCGCGCAACTGGTCGCCGCCGCTGAAACGATCGCCGGACTGATCAAGAACCCGGCGGCGTTGAACCCGCTGGAAGTGCTGGCCTGGCCAGGCGTGCTGGTGGGCGACGCCACTGACCCGCAAGCCCTGAACGCCGAGGCGCTGGCGCTGTTCACTCAAGGCCTCAAAGAACTGAAGGCCGGCCGCGAGCGCGAAGGCGCGGAGCTGGCACGCCTGATCAATGAGCGTCTGACGTCTATTGAAGAAGACGTCGTGACCCTGCGTGAACTGGTTCCGCAGATGCTCGCCACCCAGCGCCAGAAAGTCCTCGACCGCTTTGCCGACATGAAAGCCGAGATGGACCCGCAGCGCCTGGAACAGGAAATGGTCATGCTCGCGCAAAAGAGCGACGTCGCCGAAGAACTGGATCGCCTGAGCACGCACATCATTGAAGTTCGCCGGGTGCTCAAGTCCGGCGGTGCGGCCGGTCGGCGCCTGGACTTCCTGATGCAGGAGCTCAACCGCGAAGCCAATACACTGGGCTCCAAAGCCTTCGACCCGCGTAGCACCACGGCTGCGGTCAACCTCAAAGTGTTGATCGAGCAGATGCGCGAACAAGTGCAGAATATTGAGTAAGGCAAACCCGACATGACCCATAGCACCGGCACCCTGTACATCATTTCCGCCCCATCTGGCGCGGGCAAGAGCAGCCTGGTCAAGGCCCTGACCGACTCCGACCAGGATATTCGCGTCTCGGTTTCCCACACCACCCGCGCCATGCGCCCCGGTGAAGTGGATGGCGTGAACTATCACTTCGTCTCCCGCGAAGCGTTTGTGAAGATGGGCGAACACGGCGACTTCCTGGAGCGCGCCGAAGTGTTCGGCAATCTCTACGGCACCTCGCAAAGCCACTTGCAACAGACCCTGGACGCGGGCCACGACCTGATCCTGGAAATCGACTGGCAGGGCGCCGAGCAAGTGCGCAAGTTGATGCCGCAAGCACGTTCGATCTTCATTCTGCCGCCGTCGTTGCAGGCCTTGCACCAGCGCCTGACCAATCGTGGCCAGGACAGCGACGAGATCATTGATGGCCGGATGCGTGAAGCCGTCAGCGAGATGAGCCACTACGTCGACTACGACTACCTGATCATCAACGACGATTTCGCCCATGCGCTGCACGATCTGAAGGCGATTTTCCGCGCCAATCAGCTGCATCAGAAACGCCAGCAGCAACGCAATGGAAAACTTTTGGCCGAATTGCTCGGCTAAACAGCTCTTCCCAAAACCGCTGCCAGGGCTTTACATTGGCACTTGCAGCGCGTTGAAGGGCTTGGTCAAAAAATCAGCGCTTCCCTAATCGCTGGTGATTTTTTAAACTGTTGAGTCCGCTCGCCCAACCGGGCAGCGCGCATATTGCATTCGCTCCGAGGAATACCATGGCCCGCGTAACCGTTGAAGACTGCCTGAACCACGTGGAAAACCGTTTTGAGCTGGTCATGCTGTCCACCAAACGTGCCCGTCAACTGGCCACCGGCGGCAAAGAGCCACTGGTTCAGTGGGAAAACGACAAGCCTACTGTTGTAGCGCTGCGTGAAATCGCTGAAGGCCTGATGAGCTATGAGTTCATCGCCAATGCTGAAATCGTCGAAGACGAACCGCTGTTCGCAGCGTTCGAGGACGAGTCCAACGAGGCCGTCTAAGCCTATGCCTGGTCGACGTAGCACGGCGCGGGGTCACAGCGAACGGCAGGAGTCATCATGCCGAGCATAGACGCCCTCGCCGATCGCTTATCGGCCTACCTCGGCAAGGATCAGGTCAACCTGGTCCGCCGAGCGTATTTCTACGCCGAACAAGCCCACGACGGCCAACGCCGCCGCAGTGGCGAGGCGTACGTCACGCATCCTCTTGCGGTGGCGAATATTCTTGCCGACATGCATATGGACCATCAGAGTTTGATGGCGGCCATGCTGCATGACGTGATCGAAGACACCGGGATTGCCAAAGAAGCGCTGCAAGCGCAGTTCGGTGAAACCGTGGCCGAACTGGTCGATGGGGTCAGCAAACTGACCCAGATGAACTTCGAGACCAAGGCCGAAGCCCAGGCTGAAAACTTCCAGAAAATGGCCATGGCCATGGCCCGCGACATTCGCGTGATCCTGGTCAAGCTGGCCGACCGCCTGCACAACATGCGCACGCTGGAAGTGCTGTCCGGCGAAAAACGCCGACGCATCGCCAAGGAAACCCTGGAAATCTATGCGCCCATCGCCAATCGGCTGGGCATGCACGCCATCCGCATAGAATTCGAAGACCTCGGCTTCAAGGCCATGCACCCGATGCGTTCCGCGCGGATCAACCAGGCGGTCAAACGCGCCCGGGGCAACCGCAAGGAAATCGTCAACAAGATCGAAGAGTCCCTCAGCCATTGCCTGGCGATTGATGAAATCCAGGGCGAAGTCAGCGGGCGCCAGAAACACCTCTACGGCATCTACAAAAAGATGCGCGGCAAGCGTCGGGCCTTCAACGAGATCATGGACGTCTACGCGTTCCGGATCATCGTCGACAAGGTCGATACCTGCTACCGCGTGCTGGGTGCTGTGCATAATTTGTACAAACCGTTGCCGGGTCGCTTCAAGGATTACATCGCGATACCCAAGGCCAACGGCTATCAGTCGCTGCACACCACGTTGTTTGGCATGCACGGTGTTCCGATCGAGATCCAGATCCGCACCCGTGAAATGGAAGAGATGGCCAACAACGGCATCGCCGCCCATTGGTTGTACAAATCCAGCGGCGACGAGCAACCGAAAGGCACTCACGCCCGTGCCCGCCAGTGGGTAAAAGGCGTGCTGGAAATGCAGCAACGCGCTGGCAACTCGCTGGAATTCATCGAAAGCGTGAAGATCGACCTGTTCCCGGACGAGGTCTACGTGTTCACGCCTAAAGGCCGGATCATGGAGCTGCCCAAAGGCTCCACGGCGGTGGACTTCGCTTACGCGGTGCACACCGACGTCGGCAACAGCTGCATCGCCTGCCGGATCAATCGTCGACTCGCACCGCTGTCCGAACCGCTGCAAAGCGGCTCCACGGTCGAGATCGTCAGCGCCCCCGGCGCGCGGCCGAATCCGGCGTGGCTCAACTTCGTGGTCACCGGCAAGGCGCGGACCCACATCCGCCACGCACTGAAACTGCAACGCCGTTCCGAATCCATCAGCCTTGGCGAACGCCTGCTGAACAAGGTTCTGAACGGTTTCGACAGCACCCTGGACAAAATCCCGGGCGAGCGCGTCAAGGCGATGCTCACCGAATATCGCCTGGAACTGATCGAAGACCTGCTCGAAGACATCGGCCTGGGCAATCGCATGGCCTATGTGGTCGCCCGCCGCCTGCTGGGCGAAGGCGAACAACTGCCGAGCGCCGAAGGTCCGCTGGCGATTCGCGGCACCGAAGGCCTGGTGCTCAGCTACGCCAAGTGCTGCACGCCGATCCCGGGCGACCCGATTGTCGGTCACCTGTCCGCGGGCAAAGGCATGGTCGTGCACCTGGACAACTGCCGCAACATCAGCGAAATCCGCCACAACCCGGAAAAATGCATCCAGCTCTCGTGGGCCAAGGATGTCACCGGCGAATTCAACGTCGAGCTGCGCGTCGAACTGGAACATCAGCGCGGCCTGATCGCCCTGCTGGCCAGCAGCGTCAACGCGGCCGACGGCAATATCGAAAAAATCAGCATGGACGAACGCGATGGTCGCATCAGCGTGGTCCAACTGGTGGTCAGCGTGCACGACCGTGTGCACCTGGCTCGCGTGATCAAGAAACTGCGCGCCTTGACCGGGGTGATTCGCATCACCCGCATGCGTGCGTAGCCCATCCATTACAAGGAGTCATTCATGACCAAGACAGTTATCACCAGCGACAAGGCCCCGGCCGCCATCGGTACTTATTCCCAGGCGATCAAGGCTGGCAATACCGTTTACATGTCGGGTCAGATTCCCCTGGACCCAAAAACCATGGAACTGGTTGAAGGCTTCGAAGCCCAGACCGTCCAGGTGTTCGAGAACCTGAAAGCCGTGGCCGAAGCTGCCGGCGGCTCGTTCAAGGACATCGTCAAACTGAACATCTTCCTCACCGACCTGAGCCACTTCGCCAAGGTCAACGAGATCATGGGCAAATACTTTGACCAGCCCTACCCTGCCCGCGCCGCCATCGGCGTAGCAGCCCTGCCAAAGGGTTCGCAGGTAGAAATGGACGCCATTCTGGTCATCGAGTAATACATCCGGCGCAGCCCTACAGGCTGCGCCGTTTTCGTTTTGAAAGGATTCCACCATGCGCAAAGCGCTTGCCCTCTCCTTGCTCGCCGTTTTCCTCGGCGGCTGCGCCAGCAATCCTGCCGATCGTGACATCAGCGGCACCTGGATCAACCAGGTGGCCATCGATGCTGCCGCCAAGGGCGGCCCCCTGCGCGAAGCGCTCCAGGCTTACGGTCCGAACCTGGAATGGGACGTCAACACCAAGGCCGGCCAGGCCCGCTACACCAACGGCTTTGAAAACGTCGAAGGCAAGCTGCTGGCCGATGAGTCCGGCGCCTGGAAAGTCGACTTCTATGGCAGCTCCGCCAGCGAGCTGCGACGCGATGGCAAGCAACTCAGCCAAGTCGCGAACGACAACGAACCCGCGCAAGTCTTCGACCGCGCGTTGATTCCAGTCCCGGAAGGCGCGCCGATCGGTGCGAGCTTCGAACGCGCGCTGTACACGGCTTATATGGGCGGCAGCTGGAAAATCGTCAACGGCCAGGGTGAAGGCGAAACCGTGCAATTCCAGGCGGATGGCCAAGTGGCCGGCCTGCCGGGTGCGGACCGCTATGCACTGTGCCTCGCGGGCGATTGCGCGTCGATGAGCGGCGGCAACGACAATATGTGGCTGCAGCAGAACGGCCAGGGCAATACCTGGATCTTTGCGCGCAAGGGTAAAGAGCTGGAAATCTTCCAGGCCGTGAACACGGCGCAGGCAGATGAAATGCCTTCGTTTACGCCGGGCCAGCGGCAGTGGTTGCTCGAGAAGCAATAACAAAGATTTAACTGCAAAGAAAATCCAATGTGGGAGCGAGCCTGCTCGCGAAAGCGGTGTAACAGTCGACAGAAATGTTGAATGTTATGGCCTCTTCGCGAGCAGGCTCGCTCCCACAGTTGTTATTAGGTGACTGAAAGTCAGCAGCGGCCTTCAAGAATCGCAGCATAGCCTTCGCGATAACTCGGATACTTCGGCTCCCAGCCCAACGCTTTCACCCGTGCATTGCTGCAACGCTTGCTGCCAGTCCTGCGCACACTCTCGTTCTCGGCCCACTCGGTCACGCCCAGATACTCACGCAACCAGCCCACCACTTCCGCCAGTGGCGCAGGCGCATCGTCGACGCCTATATAGACGTTATCCAGCGCAACCCCTCGCTGATCAGCCTCCAGCAGATACGCCATCAACCCCGCCGCATCGTCGGCATGAATGCGGTTGCCATATAACGGCGGATCAATCGCCACGCGATAACCGCGCCGAACCTGAGTCAGCAGAAACTCTCGGCCCGGACCGTAGATGCCGGTCAAACGCACGATGCTCGCAGGGATGCCGCTATTGAGGGCAATTTGCTCGGCTTCCAGCATCACTTGCCCGGAATAGCCCGCTGCCACGGTTGGCGAAGTCTCGTCGACCCACTCGCCCTCCTGCTGGCCATAAACGCTGCTGCTGGAAACGAACAGCAGCCGATTTGGCACCTGGCCATAATCGCCCAGCCATTCCAGCACGTGCTGCAAACCCTGAATATAAGCGGCGCGGTAACCCGCCTCATCGTGATCGGTGGCTGCTGCGCAATACACCAGGTAATCCACCGCTCCGATTGGCCAGGTTTCCGGACAGTCCTTGTTGAACAAGTCGCCGGCAACGCCAATCACCCCTTCGGGCAGGCGCGAGACGTCACGCCGCAAGCCGTGAACTTCCCAACCCGAAGCCAGTAATTGCGTGGCCAGACGACTGCCGACATCACCGCAGCCGGCGATCAAAACAGATGGCGCAGACATCAGAAAACTCCCTCAGGAAAGGTACAGACTAGCGCCCGTAAAGGACGAGCGGCTAGCAATGGAAGAAAAAAAGACATGCAATTACTTCTGTTAACAAGAATTACTTGCAATAATGCCGGCCACTTTTGTTCTCGGCCTTACGAGGCCTGGAAGAACATTCACCCTATTTTTCTCTCAGGTCCGGCCAGCATGACACGCAATCAATTCCCCGCTTCGCCAACCAAACGACCTCGCGCCTGGAGCGCTGTGGCCGCCCTGCTGCTCAGCCTGATGCTGGCGCCAACCGCCGCGTTCGCTGATGCAACAGCACCCGCCACCCCAGCCGCTGCGACCGCTCCAGCCCCTGCTGATCACGCCGCTGCACCGGCCGCGACCGACCCGGTCCAGGCTGCTGACGCTGCTGCTGCAGACGACGCACCTGAAGTCCTCGAACCCGACAACACCCTGGGCATGGCCCATGACCTGTCGCCATGGGGCATGTACCAGAACGCCGATATTATCGTGAAAATCGTGATGATCGGCCTGGCCATCGCCTCGATCATCACCTGGACCATCTGGATTGCCAAAGGCTTCGAGCTGATGGGCGCCAAGCGTCGTCTGCGTAACGAAATCGTGCACCTGAAGAAAGCCACCACCCTTAAAGAAGCAAGCGCCACCGCAACCAAGCAAGGCACCCTCGCCAATTTGCTGGTTCACGATGCGCTGGAAGAGATGCGCTTGTCGGTCAACAGCCGCGAGAAAGAAGGCATCAAGGAACGTGTCGCTTTCCGTCTTGAGCGCCTGGTTGCAGCGTGCGGTCGCAACATGAGCAGCGGCACCGGCGTGCTCGCCACCATCGGTTCCACCGCGCCGTTCGTAGGTCTGTTCGGTACCGTTTGGGGCATCATGAACAGCTTCATCGGCATCGCCAAAACCCAGACCACCAACCTCGCCGTTGTGGCCCCCGGTATTGCCGAGGCCTTGCTGGCTACCGCGCTGGGCCTGGTTGCCGCAATTCCTGCCGTAGTCATCTACAACGTCTTCGCCCGCTCCATCGCCGGTTACAAGGCGCAGGTGTCGGACGCCTCTGCTGAAGTCCTGTTGCTGGTCAGCCGTGATCTGGATCACCTGCCGACCGCTGAGCGCTCCACGCAACCCCACGTGGTCAAAGTAGGGTAATCAGCCATGGGCTTGCATTTGAAAGAAGGCGCGGACGACGATCTGGCCGAGAACCACGAAATCAACGTCACGCCGTTTATCGACGTGATGCTGGTGCTGTTGATCATCTTCATGGTGGCCGCGCCGTTGGCTACCGTGGACATCAAGGTTGACCTGCCTGCCTCCAGCGCCAAACCGGCGCCACGGCCAGAGAAACCGGTGTTCCTCAGCGTAAAAGCTGACCAACGCCTGTTCCTCGGCGAAGACGAAGTGAAGGCCGAAGCACTCGGCGCCACACTCGACGCCCGGACCAAGGGCAAGAAAGACACGACGATTTTCTTCCAGGCCGACAAAGGCGTGGACTACGGCGACCTGATGAGCGTGATGGACAACCTGCGCTCCGCCGGTTACCTGAAAGTCGGTCTGGTCGGGCTTGAGACGGCAGTGAAGAAATGATCACGACGCGCCATAAGCTGACGCGTTACAGCGGGAGCCTGGCCGTGGTGCTGGGCGTCCATGCCTTGGCCATTGCGCTGGCGGTGAACTGGACGGCGCGCCCGCCCATCGAGCTGCCACCGCAGGCGATGATGGTGGAACTGGCGCCGGTTCCAGCACCGCCACCGCCGGCACCGCCTAAGGTGATTACGCCGCCACAACCACCGGCCCCGGTGGAAGAGCTGCCGATCCCGAAACTGGCTGAAGTACCGAAGGCAGAAATTGCCGTGCCGAAACCGGTCAAACCCAAGCCCAAGCCACAACCGCCCAAGCCTGTGGAGAAAAAGCCGGAGCCGCCGAAGGAGAAACCGTCCGAGGCCAAACCGAGCGACGCGCAACCGACCCAGGCACCGACTGAGAAGTCCGCACAGCCAGCACCCGGTCCGTCGCCCGCGCAGCAGGCCGCCAAGGCCAGTTGGCAAGGCACCCTGCTCGCTCACCTGGCCAAGTACAAAAAGTACCCGGCCAGCGCGCAATCCCGCGGCAAGGAAGGTTTGAACCGTCTGCGTTTCGTGGTCGATGGCGAAGGCAATGTGTTGTCGTTCGAACTGGTGGGCCGCTCCGGCAACGCCGATCTGGACCGGGCCACCCTGGAAATGATAAAACGCGCCCAGCCGCTGCCCAAGCCACCGGCCGACATGCTGAACAACGGCTCGATCGAAATCGTCGCACCGTTCGTTTACTCGCTGGAACGCCGTCGATAAGACACCGCCGAACCATTGTGGGAGCGAGCCTGCTCGCGAAGAGGCCGTCACATCCAACATCCACGTTGGCTGACACACCGCCTTCGCGAGCAGGCTCGCTCCCACACGGGCGATGCAACAAATGAAAAAGGCACCGAAAGGTGCCTTTTGCATATCCGCCAGCGGCAAACGCGCATTGCCCTGTGTCACTCAACACACTCTCTCTGATAACGTGCGTCTATCGATTGCAGCCGGTATGCTTGGCCCGCAACTTCATGGACGCTTGCTATGACTCTTACAGAATTACGCTACATCGTTACCCTCGCCCAAGAGCAGCACTTCGGCCACGCGGCCGAGCGTTGCCACGTCAGCCAGCCGACCCTGTCGGTGGGCGTGAAAAAGCTTGAAGACGAACTCGGTGTGCTGATTTTCGAGCGCAGCAAGAGCGCCGTGCGCCTGACCCCGGTCGGCGAAGGCATCGTGGCCCAGGCGCAAAAAGTCCTGGAACAGGCCCAAGGCATCCGTGAACTGGCCCAGGCCGGCAAGAACCAACTGACCGCCCCGCTGAAAGTCGGCGCGATCTACACGGTCGGCCCGTACCTGTTTCCGCACCTGATTCCACAACTGCACCGGGTCGCCCCGCAGATGCCGTTGTACATCGAAGAAAACTTCACCCACGTGCTGCGCGACAAACTGCGCAACGGCGAGCTCGACGCGATCATCATCGCCCTGCCGTTCAACGAAGCCGACGTGCTGACCCTGCCGCTCTACGACGAGCCGTTCTACGTCCTGATGCCGGCCCAGCACCCGTGGACCCAGAAAGAAACCATCGACGCCGGCCTGCTCAACGACAAGAGCCTGCTGCTGCTCGGCGAAGGCCACTGCTTCCGCGATCAAGTGCTGGAAGCCTGCCCGACTCTGGGCAAAGGCAACGACGGCGCCAAGCACACCACGGTGGAATCCAGCTCCCTGGAAACCATCCGCCACATGGTCGCCTCCGGCCTCGGCATTTCGATCCTGCCGCTGTCGGCGGTGGACAGCCACCACTACGCGCCCGGCGTGATTGCGGTGCGTCCGCTGTCACCGCCAGTACCGTTCCGCACGGTGGCCATCGCCTGGCGCGCAAGCTTCCCGCGGCCGAAGGCGATTGAAATCCTCGCTGACTCCATTCGCCTGTGCTCGGTGGCCAAGCCACAAGCGCCGGTGGTGGCCGGTTAAGTCGCTGCCATGACCGAGTTGTCGCAAGTGTCGGTAACGGCGCTCAAGGGTGTCGGTGAAGCCATGGCCGAGAAATTGGCCAAGGTCGGCCTGGAGAATCTCCAGGACGTGCTGTTTCACCTGCCGTTGCGCTATCAGGACCGCACTCGCGTGGTCCCGATCGGCCACTTGCGACCCGGCCAGGATGCGGTGATCGAAGGCACCGTCAGCGGCGCCGACGTGGTCATGGGCCGACGCCGTAGCCTGGTGGTGCGGATACAGGACGGCACCGGCGGGCTCAGCCTGCGCTTCTACCATTTCAGCAACGCCCAGAAAGAAGGCCTGAAACGTGGCACGCGAATTCGCTGCTACGGCGAAGCGCGGCCCGGTGCCTCTGGCCTGGAGATCTACCACCCGGAATACCGCGCCATCACGGGCGACGAGCCGCCGCCGGTGGATGAAACCCTGACCCCGGTCTACCCGCTCACCGAAGGCCTGACCCAGCAACGCTTGCGCCAACTGTGCATGCAAACCCTGACCCTGCTCGGCCCGACCAGCCTGCCCGACTGGCTGCCGACCGAACTGGCCCGGGACTATCAACTCGCGCCACTGGCCGATGCGATCCGCTACCTGCATCACCCGCCCGCCGATGCCGATGTCGATGAACTCGCCCTCGGTCATCACTGGGCCCAGCATCGCTTGGCTTTCGAAGAACTGCTGACCCATCAACTGTCCCAGCAGCGCCTGCGCGAAAGCATGCGTTCCCTGCGCGCGCCAGCGATGCCGAAAGCCACCAAGTTGCCGGCCAAATACCTGGCCAACCTCGGCTTTACGCCGACCGGCGCCCAGCAACGGGTCGGCAATGAAATCGCCTACGACCTCAGTCAGCACGAACCGATGCTGCGGCTGATCCAGGGTGACGTTGGCGCAGGTAAAACCGTGGTCGCCGCCCTGGCCGCACTGCAAGCGCTGGAGGCCGGTTATCAGGTCGCATTGATGGCGCCGACCGAGATTCTTGCCGAGCAGCACTTCATCACCTTCAAGCGATGGCTCGAACCGCTGGGCATCGAAGTCGCGTGGCTGGCCGGCAAGCTCAAGGGCAAGCACCGCGTCGCCGCGCTGGAACAGATCGCCAACGGTGCGCCGATGGTGGTCGGCACCCACGCCTTGTTCCAGGAAGAAGTGCAGTTCAAGAACCTGGCGCTGGCGATCATCGACGAACAACACCGTTTCGGCGTCCAGCAACGCCTCGCGTTGCGGCAGAAAGGCGTTGGTGGGCGGATGTGCCCGCACCAGTTGATCATGACCGCCACGCCGATTCCTCGGACGCTGGCCATGAGCGCCTACGCCGACCTCGACACCTCGATCCTCGACGAATTGCCGCCCGGCCGAACGCCTGTGAACACCGTGCTGGTCACCGACACCCGGCGCGTCGAAGTCATCGAACGGGTACGCGGCGCCTGTGCCGAAGGACGGCAGGCTTACTGGGTCTGCACACTGATTGAAGAATCTGAAGAGCTGACCTGTCAGGCCGCCGAAACCACTTACGAAGACCTCACCGCCGCCCTCGGCGAGTTGAAGGTCGGGTTGATCCACGGGCGCATGAAGCCCGTCGAGAAAGCCGCAGTCATGGCCGAGTTCAAGGCCGGCAACCTGCAACTGCTGGTCGCCACCACGGTGATTGAAGTCGGCGTCGACGTACCCAACGCCAGCCTGATGATTATCGAAAACCCCGAGCGCCTCGGCCTCGCGCAACTGCACCAATTGCGCGGCCGCGTCGGTCGGGGCAGCGCCGCCAGCCACTGCGTGCTGCTCTACCATCCGCCGCTGTCACAGATCGGCCGTCAGCGCCTGGGCATCATGCGCGAAACCAACGACGGTTTTGTCATCGCCGAAAAAGACCTCGAACTGCGCGGCCCCGGCGAAATGCTCGGCACGCGCCAGACCGGTCTGCTTCAATTCAAGGTCGCGGACCTGATGCGCGACGCGGATTTACTGCCCGCGGTGCGCGATGCTGCCCAAGCCTTGTTGGAACGCTGGCCGGATCACGTCAGCCCATTACTTGACCGTTGGCTGCGCCATGGGCAGCAATACGGCCAAGTGTGAGCACCGTCGCAGTTTCTGGACCATGGTTTTAAACAAGGTGGTTATACTCCTGCCATTGTTTGCAAACGGATACAGACCATGACTGAAGCTGCCCTCGCCCCTGAAACCCCGCACGCTCCGTCTGTTATTCGGCTGCTGCTCGGCAAACTGGGCATCGCCTACGAAGAAGTCCTCGACCATCACGGCCTGAACGCCGCACGTAAAGTGCAGGCAGTTTTGCTCGACGATGCGGTCGGCGCGCTCATGGTGCTGTTCCCGCAGAGCCAGTTGCTGGACCTCAATCGCCTCGCCGAACTGACTGGCCGTCGACTGACCGCCGTGTCGACCGAGCGTCTGGAGAAGATGCTCGGCAAACACAGCCTGAGCCTGCTGCCTGGCCTGCCGGCGCTCACCAGTTCGCCGTGCCTGTACGAAGAAAGCCTGCTGCGCGAGCCGAAGCTGCTGATCAACTCCGGCGAGCCGAACGTGCTGCTGGAAATCTCCAGCGACGATTTCAAAAGCATGCTCACCAAGGCCAGCGCCGCCAACTTCGGCGAAGCCCTGACCAGCATCCGCCCGAACCTCGACCGCCCCGATGATGACCGCGAGGAAATCACCCAGGCCGTTCAAGCGTTCACTGCGCGGCGCATCCAGCAACGCCTGGAAGCGACCATCGAGATTCCACCGCTGGCCGAAACCGCGCAGAAGATCATCAAGCTGCGCGTGGACCCCAACGCCACCATCGACGACATTACTGGCGTCGTCGAAACCGACCCGGCCCTGGCCGCGCAAGTCGTGAGCTGGGCGGCATCGCCGTACTACGCCTCGCCGGGCAAGATTCGCTCAGTGGAAGACGCAATCGTCCGCGTGTTGGGTTTCGATCTTGTGATCAACCTGGCACTGGGCCTGGCCCTCGGCAAGACCTTGAGCCTGCCGAAAGACCACCCGCAACACACCACGCCGTACTGGCAGCAATCGATCTACACCGCCGCCGTCATCGAAGGCCTGACCCGCGCCATGCCCCGCGCCCAGCGCCCGGAAGCCGGCCTGACCTACCTCGCCGGCCTGCTGCACAACTTCGGCTACCTGTTGCTGGCCCACGTCTTCCCGCCGCACTTCTCGCTGATCTGCCGCCACCTGGAGGTCAACCCGCACCTGTGCCACAGCTACGTCGAGCAACACTTGCTGGGTATCAGCCGCGAACAGATCGGCTCCTGGCTGATGCGCTACTGGGACATGCCGGACGAACTGGCCACGGCGTTGCGCTTCCAGCACGACCCGAGCTATGACGACGCGTACTCCGAATACCCGAACCTTGTGTGCCTGGCGGTGCGTTTGTTGCGCAGCCGCGGGATTGGGTCCGGGCCGGATGAGGATATTCCGGATGCGCTGCTGGAGCGGCTTGGTTTGACCCGCGACAAGGCCAATGATGTGGTCAGCAAAGTGCTCGAGGCTGAAGTACTGCTGCGCGAGCTTGCCTCGCAATTTACCCAAGCTTAAAAGCTTCGCGGGCAAGCCTCGCTCCTACAGGATCTAAGGTGATCCCTGTAGGAGCGAGGCTCGCCCGCGAAGAATCCAACCCGGTCTACCTTGACCACCCCGATCGTTCCCACGCTCCGCGTGGTAACGCATCCCGTGACGCTCCGCGTCACAACCCCAATGCCGAACTCAAGCCTTAGCTTTCGCCTTGCGCGGCTTCAAATACTTGGTCAACCCCTGGAACCAGATCACCAGCGCCGGGTTGCCCTTGATCTGAATCGACTTGTCCTGAATCCCCTGCATAAACGCCAACTGCTTGTTCTTCGCCTGCATCGTGGCAAAGCCATACGCCGCATCTTTAAAGGCAATCGCAAACGCCGGCTCGGCATACACGCCGGACTTGCTGGTAATACGCTGATCCTTCACAAAGAAATGCCGCGCCACTTTCCCATCCAGGGTCTGTAGCTGAAACACCAATTCCTTGTCACCCAACTGCTGTTGAAATGCAGGATTAGTCCGACTGGCCTTACCCATCAACAAACCCAGCATCCACAGAAGAAAACGAAATTTCATGCGTGCAGCCTCAAAAGGAAAATGAACGGCTGGCGGAGTGTAGCGAGTTTGGGGGATAACGACACTATCGGGTTACGTTGGAAGAAGATGTAGCGCTTTTTGGCGTCAATGACTGCCAAGTCACGCTTTCCAACTGAGCAGTCAGCGATAGATCGGCAACTGAAAGCGCATTCGCTGCCCGCAGTACTCCAGGTCTTCGCGGAATAGGCTGAAGGCCATTTCGCAGTGGCCATCCACGTAGTGCTGCCAGACCGGGTCAACCAATGCCTCTCCTCCCAAGCGATCAGCCGCCGCGCCCAACGTCATAGCTTGATCCTTGCCCACCATCGCCTGCATCGCATTGTAGAAACCATCGTTGGTCATCCCTGTCTGCAGATACATCAACTCACTCAGCCGTCCATTGGTGGTGTGCAATAAACAGGACCATTTTTTGAGTGCCGGATCCTCCCCAGTTCCGGCATGTTCATAAAGCTCCTGACAATACTCTTCCTTGAACTTCACCCAACTGCGCTGCACATCCACCAACAGTTTCCTGTCGTCCGGAGAAAGACTGGCCAACGCTTTTTTGTATTGATCATTCAGCGATGAATCGAGTCGGTCGAAGGTTTCCTGACTGCAAATCAGCAGATCGGGCGTCTCAAAGCTTTCGGGCTGACAGGACGGTTGAGCGAAAACCGGAGATATGAACGCCGCCAAGGCAATACCGGCTAATACCTTTTTGTATCCCCACATCACTCAACTACTCCATCACTGCGCTCTGCCACTCGCGCGGGAATCTTCGACGCCTTACCCGCGTCAGTCATCAACGCGGCGTACTGCTTGTAAGCCTTTGCCGCCCGCACTTTATCTTTCAGTCCCCAGTAACTGTCCGCGAGGTTCAGATAGGCCACGGTTCGGTTGGGATTTCGGGCAATTACGGCGTTCAACAATTCGATGGATTCTTGGTAATAACCGGTTTCGCCTAATAGAAACCCCAAGTCGTTAGACCAGCCGGGAAACTGAGGGAAGTCATACTTTGAAGCGATGTAGCCTTCTGGGTCGCATTGGCCTGCGTTGTTGTACATCAGGAAGCTTCCCATCAACTCCCGGACCGCCTCGGTCTGCCCTTTTCGATGCAGCGCCAACGCCTTGTCGAGCTTTTCCGCGACGTCAGTCATCATCAATTTCTTGTAGTCGGCAGACTTAGGGTGCAAGTCAGACAGCTGCTCAAACGCCCTGCGCCCATCAAAAGACGCCAATGACTTTTCGCCGATCACGCCCAGAGGCACTTCTCGAACACTGACAATCGAGTGATCACAGGCCTCGTTGTTCGTTACCTGCAATACGTTTTTCAGCTCAAATTGCCTGGAGTTTTTGTTGTAGCGAAACACCAGGTTGAAGTTATAAACGGCGTTATCTTCTTCGCTGCTGACCAGTACAAGGGCGCTCCCGGCTTCGGCAGAAGACTGTTTGACCGACACGGTGTCACCTTGTATATCGATGATCTTAAGCACGCCTGCCGGGTTGCTGATTATGTTGACGCCGAAGACATCGCTCATGGCCGACGAGTATTGGCTCTTGATCAACGGCAACGCCTTGGAGGTATCCAGCAGGATGTCGTCGCCGGAGCCATGTTCGGGTGTGATCTGCAAGCGGCGGTAAGTTGTCCCAGCATCACCGGTCAGCACAAACACGTTTTGATGGGATGCATCACCCAATAAACTGGCCTGTTGCCGTTTGATCACCGTTGGCGGGTTGTCGCTGGCACTCGGTTGCACTACCTCCCCCGTACTCAGCGAAGCCGTTTCTTTCAAGGGCAGCGCGCAGCCGGCGTCACACGCCATCTTCAAAAACTCAGGCTCATCCGTCCCTTTAAACAGGTAAGTTGCCGCGCCATTGCGTTGCCCGTCGCTGTACACCGGCACACTGACCGCCAGCGAGCCGGCGGCCGAAGGTGCGGGGGCTTGATCCGCAATCGTGACCACGTCGGCTTCGACGTCCTTGCAGAGCGTCTCCAGGGACGACTCCAACAGTCCCCCCGCACGGACCAACTTCGCATTGACCGGACGGCAGTCATAGCCATGCCAGTAGGGGCCAACCTGCATGGAGATCGCTAATGAAAAAATGTAGACATGCTTCAGGACGATCTCTTTGCCGTCATAACTGAAGACCACCCAACGGCGCGACTTGGCGGAAGAGTAATTTTCACTGTCCAGGATGTATTGGCTGCCGGATCGATACAGCGCGTTTGTTAATATCGAGCCCGTGTCTTCCGGGGCGTCGAGCAGTCGCTTTCCTGAGCCGGCATCTAAAATAAAGCCGTCTGAATTCAAGGCAACCGAACAACTGCCGGGCGCTTTGCCATAAGGCTCACAGATCGTTGCGTGGGGGAAAACCAACTCAGCGGCACCCGCGCCAAAGCTCAATAGCGCCATCAGGAACATTGGAATTTTCAAGGTAAACAGCTTCACCACTGACACCCCTTCTCAGCAGAAGACTCAATCAACGGGTGATGATCAAACGCATACCGCTTTTTTGCTTTTTGCGTTTGTGTACGACATGCCGTAAATCAGCGCACCTTGACGAACCATGACGTATTCACCCGTGACGGCGCCGCCAACGACTTCCACCCACGTGGTGGTGAATTGAAAAGGCCGGCCTTCGGCCATTTCTTCTTGCTCGGTACTTTTGAATACCAGCGGGATCGACTCTTTGGACGTCCCATACCTGGCGCCCGCCCCGCTCCACTTGGCGGCCTCGTCACGGTAGATCCTGAACTCCAGCTTTATGTCTTTGCCTTCCAGGGATTGAAAACAGTCAATTTCCGTTTCCACTTCGCTGTGAGCGAATGCGGGGAAGGCCAGCAACATCAGCATCAATAACTTTTTCAAAGACAACTCCCTTGTTTTGACTAGTCCCGCACAATCCCGTCAAGGTATGCCGCACGTTCCGTGCTCATTCTGGCTATGCAGAAGTTGATCGTCGTGAAAGACGCCTCTGCTTCCGGCTCAATATCCGTGGCCTCGAGCGGACAATTGGTGTCGCGCAACTTGAGCCATGCGCGTTGGGAATCCCTGGCCATGGCCATGAAGACCTTTCCTTGCTCTGGGTTAACCCGCTGCTGAGATTCAAACCGCGCCATCAACTTTTTGTAGCTGACGTTGAGTTGCACATCGGCGGCTTTCCGTTTGGACTCCGAGCACCTGTAGACCGACACGCCTTGGGTGACTTCTTTGCAAACATCTTCAGCCTGGCAATTCGCCGCGATTAAAACGCCCAGGACCAGCAACGCTAGATTACGGCTGCCCACGCAAAAACGCTTAATCATGAATAAGCCCCTGTTCTGGCATTCGCCGAATCGTTTATTCCTCGGAGATTTTCAACAGCCGAAACTCGTTGTTCACAAACTCGTAATAGCGAGTCCTATCGCGATTCTTCAGCCGTTTACCTTTCAGGTCTTCTTCGGTGTCGGCAGTGATGCCGGAGACGATGATCAAGTTGCTGTCGGGGTGGTAAGACAGAGCCAGTAAGTTGCCGTCGTAGGCATTGGGCAAACCTGTCGCGACCTTGCCCGTCTGCGCGTCCAGCACCTCGACACACATGGCGCTGCCGCCACAGCCAACCTTGTGCAGAACGTAGTGCCCGGCGAAATTGACCTTGCCGGCAAGCGCTTGTGCTCGCGCTTCATCCATCCATTGGTTGCTGTTTTCCTGGGGCGCCAGGGCGTGGTTTGGACCGGCAAACACTTCGGTGACCTTGAAGTCTGTGAAGGATGGATCGGCGGCGAAAGATAAAGAGGCTGCACCAGCCAGGACGCAGCCCAATAAAATCGAAAGTCCTTTCATGTTGTAACTCCTGAATAAATTCACTGCTCCCATTGGCATCCCTTCTCCGGAGAAAAGTCGATATTCCAGTTGTGAGAAAAGTCGTACTGCTTGCCATTCGATTTCTTCGTGTAAGTCATGGAAAGGACTGTCACGCCCTGACTCACCATTTCGTACTCGCCGGACACCTTCCCGTCAGACACCTCGGTCCACGTGGTGGTGGCCAGCCAAGGCATATCTGGGCCTACTTCCTCTGCTTGGTGATCGGTTAACACCAGAGGAATCGCCACGCCGGAGGATGCGTACTTAACAAACCCACCGTGCCATTTGTTCGTTTCGTCGTAGTAAGTCCGAAGCTCGAATTTCACCGGACTCCCCTCGCCCCTTTCAAAACAAAGATTCTCCGACACAACCTCGCACTGAGCAGTCAACGGCAGCACGCCAATCACGAACAGCAGCAATCTTTTCACTTCAAATCCTTTGAAATAACCCCGGCATTCAAATCGAGAAATCCTGCACTTCGTCCAGTCCCCAACACCCATCAAAACTGAACCGGTACATGACTTGATAACCCGTATCCGGCTTTTGCAGTTTCACCGTCGCCGACGTCTCGCTCTTGTCCACGACCTGCAGCGTCAGCCCTTGCGTCTCACGCGCCTTCGCCTCTGGGATCAGCGGAAATACCAGCTCGCTGCGATCCAGCAACGTACTGACCTGCTTCGGCTCAGGCTCGGCGTCCACCGTGATGAGCTTCTTCATCGGGACGTGGGTGAAGGCTTTTTGAATGGCCGGGCTTTCCATGAAGTCGGCTAAAAACGCATCGAAACTCTCCGACGGGCAGGCCAATGCCTGGGGTTCCTCAGTAGGTTCTTGCGCCAGGCACGGCTTGGCCGCGTCAACTGTTATGCCCTGAGCAATCAGTTGTTCCGCGTTGGTGCGCGAACCTTCCTGCCCCTTATTTGCCGCCGCCAGGTAACAGGCCAGCGCTCGTTGCGAATCCTGAATGCCCTGCGTGCCACGCTGAAAGGCGCTGCCGAGGTCGTTGAGCGCATAGGGCGCGCCTTGCGCAGCGGACCTTTTCAACGCCGCCAGGGATTTTGCCGGGTCGGCACAGGGGCGCGGGTCGCCATACTCGCCTTCGTCACAATAAAACCCGGAAAGCGCATGGCTGGCCTGTGCGAGCGTTCGGGAACCTTGAATATAAAGTTCGAGGATTTTGCTGTTGTCCAGGCGCGGCGCCTGCCCCGAAAGGCTGACCGACGCGGCAGCATACGCGGCCTGGTCGTTACCCTGGGCAGCACCGTCCAGGTAACTGTCCAGGGACGAAATATACAATTGCACATCAGCCGGATACCCCGACTCGTTCGTCAGCGCGTCATACAGCGCGCCTCGCTTGAGGGCGCGGGCACCCGGCGCAGCGCGCAGTTCCCCTTGTTGCGCGGACAGCACTTTTTCCAGTGACCAGTCTTCGACCCGCACCAATTTCCAGCAGTCGCCGAACTTGAACGTGAGGACCTTCAGCACCTCGCCTTTGCGGTCGCGGACGAACACATAGTTGGGCAACTGAACCTGCAGGCTCAGCCCGGATTTCGCGATGTAATCCGCAGACAGTTCGACCAACGATCGCGGGCTCAGCATCGGCACTTGGCGTTGCACCACCCGGGGTTTCGACCCGGTGGAAACCACCGACAGCTCCATCACCGGCGAAGCGACAAAGGCTGGCTGAGTATCAGCATTCGCCGTAAACGCGGTGACGAACTCCGCAAAATTGGCGCTGGGGCACTGCACCGCGCCCGACTCCGCCGCGAACACCGCCGACGACATCACCAGCGCCAACCACGCCAGGCATCCACGCTTCACACCCGCCACAAGAGAATTCCTTTTCATCAAAAACTACTTCACCAACGTCAGTTCACCATCGCGATACAGCACCTCACACCCCAGCCACGCCACATCGACTTGAGGCAGCACCGCCGAAGGTTTGCGCAGTTCACGCAACAAGGTCGAGCCGTGGGACAAGCGCCCGCCCATGCGCGCAATCACCGCCCGCGCGGCCTGATAGTGCGCGTGGCGTCCGGGGTCCAGGGTGTCTTCGAGCAAAATGTCATCGCCCAAAATACCCTGCACCTGGCCCGGATAAATCATGAATCCGGTCGCTTGTTCGGTGCCTTCGCGACCGTCCTGCCAGAAGCTGCCATCGCGGCTGCGGATGTCCGGATGTGGCGCGAACCAGTGCGCTCGGTCGGCCAACGGCATGGCGTGATGAAGGCGGAAGAAGATCCGCATCAGGTTGTCGCGATACCACTCGCGCACTTGCAGGTAGTAACCGCGCAGGCCCGGCAGGCCGGTCGAATGAGCCACACGGATCAGCCCCGACCATTGCGGGAAGGCCTGCAACGGCAGGTCGGTCGGCGCCGGGCGTGGCGTGCCTGGATCGGTCTCCCACGGCAATCGATGCGGGCTGTTTTCAAGATCGTCATACGCGGTTGGCGGTCGGCCCAGCAAATCGCCGCCACTGCTGGCCAACGACGTAGCGATGCACAGGTTGCCCTGCACCACGAACACATAAAACCGGGTGAACCAATCAGCGAGTTGCTGGCCGTCGGCGCCTTGTACGATCAGCTCGGAGAGCTCCTGATCGAAGCGCTGCAAACCCCTTTCCAGTGTCAGCAAATGCCCGCGCGCGATGCGTTGCATCCGTAGAAACAATGGCAACGAACGCAGCATTCGCAATGGTCGCCAAGGCAGATGCGGCGTCGCACCGCCGACCTCACCGGCATAGCTGCTGGCAGAAATCCCCCAGTCCGCCAGCCGCGCCAGAAACAGATCATTGTTGATATACGAAGCGCCGCCAAACACCGCAGTAAACGGCTCGTTGTCCTGCAACACCCGCGAATCCCACCGCGCCATGATCGCCGGAATACTCGCCGCAGCACGTCGTTGCGCGTACTCCACGAACACGCTCGGTTGCGGCGGCAGGATCTCGGCGATGTTGGCGGCGGTCAGGTGCCGGCGCCAGCCGTAGTCGCTGATCGGCCGGTATTGCAGCAGCCAGAGTTGCTGGCCATCCCAGGCCCATTCGACGTCGCCGGGCACGTAGTGAAAGACCCGCAACACACCTTGCAGGAAGCGCCACAACAGATCCGCCGTCAGACCGTGGGAGGGCTTGAACGTGTCGCTGCTCCACGATTCCCCGAGGCGCGAAATGATCGCGCGCTCGGGACTGACCTGACCGTCGGCCAAGGATTCGAGATGCCCCTCGACCCACTCCAGTTCGACCGACAGATGCCGCACAAACCCGATTCCGGACACCTTGGGCGTGATGAAGCGTTGCACCACCACTTCTTCCACACCCGCCGCGCTCAACTCGGTAATGCGCGCTGGCACGTTGGAGGTCGGTTCACGCAGGAACGTGGTGCTCAACCCGGCATTCGCCGCGTCGGCTTGATCCTCGCCATAACTGGAGGAACGCACCGCCCACGTGGCGTCCGGTTGGCTGGCAAGAAACGCAGGCAACCGCGAATCGAGAGCATCGTTGAGTGACAGCGCCGGCGGCACCGCTTGCCCGGCCAACTCCGCCAGACGCAATCGACCGCCCTTGGTATGCGCGACGAATCCACGCTCGCCCGACTCCAGCCACGCGGCGAACTCAGAAGGCGAGTCGATCCACGGGTAATGACCCCAACCGGTTTTCAGGCAGACAGTGAGATCAGCACGCGCCAGAATCGCCGACCACGCCGCAGCCTGGGCGATGCCGAGCACGTTGTCCTGATCGCCCCACACCAACTCGACCGGATCGGTGATCCACTCCAGCAGCGGCAACGCCGTGTCGGCCCGCACCAAGTCCCAGTGCGGCACAAACGCGCGACAGCGCGCATACCCGGCACCCATGCGCTGATACTGCGCGGGCGTCCAGGTCTGGTTGGAGAATTTGTGTTTGAACAGCGCAGGTTTATTCGCCAGCAACCAATGAATGGTCTTGCGAATCGGCAGCGGCGACATCAGCGCCGGCAACCGTCGTTGCCACAAGAATGCCCCGACCGGCGCCAGCAACACGCTGCGGCAAAAGTGTCCCGGCTGACGTTGCAGTGCATGCAGCACCAGCAGCGCGTTGACCCCGACCGCCATGATCGCGCTGCCCTGAACCGTCATCGCCAGCAACGCCTGAGCGTAGGCCGCGAGGTCTTCGCACGGCGCCTGTGGATTGTCGCCGAAGCCCGGCAATTCCAGCGGCACCACCTGATAACGCTGAAAGTGCGGCAGCGCGTCATCCCACCAATCAGCGGCGCCACCGTTGCCGGCCAGCAGGTACATCACAGGCTTGTTCATGAACAAATCCTCAAGCCAGATCGCGCAGGGCAGTGTCGAGCGTCGGGTAGCGGAAGGTGTAGCCCGCCTCGGTCAATCGGCTCGGCACCACCCGTTGACCGTCGAAAAACAACTGCGCCATCTCACCGGCCAGCGCGCGCACCGGCGCTGCGGGAATGTGGAACCACACCGGGCGCTTCAGGGCTTTGCCGACGCGCTCGGCGAACAGGCCTTGGCTTATCGCATCCGGCGCCACCAGGTTGTACGTGCCGCTCAAACTGTTGTCGTTGAAGGTTCGGGCGATCACCTGAATCACATCATCGCGATGCACCCAACTCATGATCTGCTGACCATCGCCCATGCGTCCGCCGAAACCCAGGCGAAACGGAATCAGCAACGGCAACAATGCGCCGCCCGGGCCGAACACCACGCCCAACCGCAACACCACCTGACGCACGCCGAACTCGGTGGCCGGTTGCGCAGCGGCTTCCCACTGGGCGCACAACTCGGCCATGAAACCGTCGCCCTTGCTCGCCCCTTCATCCAGGCTTTCGCTGGCATCGCGCACGCCGTAATAGCCGATGGCCGAAGCCTGCACCCACAGCGCCGGTTTATGTTTGGCGTTCTTCAGCCAGCTCATTAGCGCTTCGGTGGTGTTGACCCGACTGGCGATCAATTGCGCCTGACGCTTGGCACTCCAGCGCGGCCCGGCGACCGGCGCGCCCGCGAGGTTGATCACCACATCGAAGGTTTCGTCATAGCCGAGTTTGCTCAGCGATCGCACACACCGGGCACGCCCGTCGAACAGGTACGCGGCCTTCAACGGATCACGCGCCAACACGCTGACCGTGTGGCCAGCGTCGAGCAATTGATTGACCAGCACTTCGCCAATAAACCCGGTGCCGCCGGTCACCAACACGCGCTTATAAGCGCCGCCCGCGAACGGGTTCGCTGGTTTGCCTTCGCGCTGCATGCGCAACGCCGCCAAGCCGTCGCGAATACCCGACGCCGTCACGCCAATCGCAAACAACGTCAGCAACCAGCCACGCCAGCCGAGATCAATCGCGGACAGGCCCGTCGGCAGACTCGCCCACTGCGCCAGTTGCACGCCATACAACGCGAAAAACGCCCCGCCATTCACCGCCAACACGGTGTGCATGATCCGCTCGATGGCCGGCAGTTTGCGGCTGCGATCCTCGACCACGAAATCCCACAGCGTCAGGCAAATTTCCAGGGCAAACAGCAGCGCGATCACAATCGCCCACGTGCCCTGAAACGCCAGATGCGCCATGCCGAGAAACAGAATCCCGTAGAAACACGACCGCAGCGCATGGATCGACAACTCCAGCCGCGCACTGTGCCGATACGGCAGCGCGACCGTGAGTTCGTGGTGATAGAGGGTATCCAGCGCCCCCAAAATGGCCTGGGCAATCAGCAGCGCAACCGCCCAATCCAGAAGAGAAAAATCAGGCATGGTCGGCGTCACTCGGTGGGTTGTTTGAAGGGGCGTTGCGGCGGTCGTGGCAATAGAGCCAGAACAGCGGCGGCAATAAAGTCAGCAGTGCGAAACCGTCAATCCACAAGTTCACCCAGAGCTGCGCCGTCAGGGCAAACCACATGTCTTGCGGCGCCCAGATCACGATGCCGGCGATCAACCAACCCCACGCCATCGGAGTTTTCAGGCGATTGCCGATTCGCACGAGGGCGAACATGTAGAGGGAATAGCTTTGCAGCGTCGCGCCGAACACGGCGAGCCACCAGAGTTGTTGCTCGCGGGCGGCGCGCGGTGGCAGGTCCGTCCAGAAGGCGTAGTCGACGTTTTGCAGGTAGACGTCGAGCCATCCCGAAGGGCCGACCCAGGTCAGGATGATGCTGACGAACAGATGCACCAGGGCTGCGGCGGACAGCCAGGCAACCAGGGCTTTGCGGAGCGTGTTTGAAGGGACTGGCATTCCGTGTCCTGAGGTCTTCCTTGAGGGGCGCAAGTCTAAAGGAAATCGGGGGCAGATTTATTTATTAATGGGCGTGGCCAGCCACCCGTTAATAGCCAATGTTGAGTGACTTCGCCGGTACCCAGCCTACCGTCTTGACCTTGCCCACAAACGTCACCTGAAAGTACAAACCCTCGTCGTTCCGAACGTAGTCTTCCAGCGTTACGCTGTCGCCGCGCACCAGATAGGCTTTCCTCTGCGTAAAAACCGCTTCATCGGTCTTGTTCAGCAAGTAAACCTTTGCACCGGCGATCGTCGCGTCAACCGGCTGGCCCGTTGCTGCGCTGATGATGTCGGGCAGTGCGCACGCGTCTTCACCCTCACACATTTGCTGCTTGCCGAGGCGCTCTGTAAACCACTCGCGTTTCTCGCAGGGGAAGTAATCGCTGCTATCAAAACACAAGGTATCGCTGTAATTAGTCGGTCCATCCTTGTAGTTGCTGAGGATTTGATTATTGGTAAATTCCGGGTTGGTGATGGTCTTGACGGCGGAAGGCTTGAACCGGTTCTGCTGCGGATCAAAGACGAACAGCGAAAAACTTTCATTCACCTCGTTCTCGGCATATTTGATGGCCATCACGCACACACCTGAATCAGCGTCCGATCCGAAGTAAGCGGCAAGCGCCTCGGTTTGTTCATCGGCATTCAGGCTGTAAGTTTCACCGTTCTGCGCAACGACGCTGATGACGTCATTCTTCAGCTGCAAGGTGTTTTGATCGCCAATGCACGGCCCCACTACTTTCTGCTCGCCCTGCGGCTCTACGGTCACGCGTTGAAAATCGGCAGCGTTCGCCATCGTGATAAAGCAGCCTGCCAACACCGCCAGGATTACGTTTTTCATTTGTTTTACTGCACTCCGCTCCATGAAGTATCGATTAACAACCACCGGCATCGCCGCATTGCACCCAGCCCCGAATCGCTTTGCCCTTGGGGGTTTTGAACAGGATCTTGACCCAACCCGCCTCAACGCCTTCCTGCAACACCGAATCACCCTGGATCAAATACATCTTCGTGACATCGGCTAATACCGGCGAACTGTAAATGGAAGTTTTCTTGTTGATCGTGAGCGTTACCTTGTCCCCCGCTGCCCAGCCTTTATAAGCGGCAGAATTGAGTTTGGCCACGAGTTCATCCGCGGTTTTATACGGGAACGTGTAGACCAACTCCTCCGACTCAGCATCGCGCGCAATATCGCCGCCATTGCCAAAATAGTTCGACAGTCGCTCATCTCTTACGTAACCCTTCGCGGTAGGGGAATACGCATGAACGGTGTAGTACTCGCCCAGATAATTAACGCCCGTATAGGCTCTGATTCCGACCGCATGAATGATGAAAAGCATCGGCGCGGTATCGGGTTTGGCCTGAGCCAGGAAAGCCGCTTGCACGCGACCAGTGGCCGCCAAAAATGGCAGCCCGCCGATGTTCTTCTTTATACCGTCGGCACAATTCACAAAATCGACGTCGATGGCTACGTCGTCGGAAGCTTGGGATTCTTCTTCAGGCAGTTTGGTGTAGTTGAAAACGATGGTGCCTGAGTCGGTGTTGAGCACTGGGAAGGCTTCACTTTTTGCGGGTTCGCAGGTGATTCGGGCCAGGAGTTTTTTCAAGTCGGATACGCCTTCCTCATAAAAGGTGTTGCACTGCGAAACCACGACAAACCCCTGGACTGTTTCTGCTTGAAGTGTGTTGCAGGTTAATGAAAACCCCTCTACATCATCCGGGCCAGGGTAGATAACGTTTTTCATGTCCAACAGCGTCCAGCCCTGCTGCTTCATTAACGCTTTTGCGGTGGGCGCAGCGTCCGAAAACTCCTTGAGTCCCTCAGCATGAGGCACTTCGATCAGCTTGTTGTAACGCCGTGCGCTATCGATTCCAACAACCGCCAAAATGTCCTGCAGGTTTTTCCCGGAGACGATGAAGGTGGGGAGGTTGTCGAAGTCGTTGGTGGACTCAGGTTCGTTGCGGGGCACGAGTTTCAGGATGCTCACGTCCCCTTCCTGCACGCAGCTTGCGACTTTCAGGTCTGTTTGCGGGACATCGAACGGGCAAGGTTGGCCTTCAGCGAATGCATTCGCGCCACCCAGGAACAGGCTCAGTACAAAAGCAGCCTTCAGCACCGCGCCGAAACCGCGCTGTTTCAAAAAACACTCCATGTCGATCACTCGAAAGCCCTTGTTTAAGCAGTGCGCTGGTTACGTTTAAAAGAGTCGGATCATCCGCTTACATTGCCTGCAAAACCATCGGATTTTTCCTTCGATACGCGGGGGTGTTCGTGAACTAGGCGTCGTTTGCGTTCACCGATAACCTCTTCTGGTCATCGCAAAAAACGGTGACCCAGACGTGCAAGTCCGGAATTGGTACACATCGGTTATGGCTATTCATCGAGCGTTTTCTTATGCTCGCGAATCGTTATGGCGGCTGTGTGTGGGAGACCTTCGGGTCTGCCGGTTTACCGATTCCGGTCTTGCACACCTATACACAGCTGCCACCCCATTCGAAGTGCGAGCGAATGGTGATAGCTCAAAAAATCGGTGCCATTAATGATCAAACCAACACCAAACCCACCCGACGACTTATCCACATCCCCCTACGAATCCCTCGATTCCAGAAAACTCCACGAAGCCGCCGAACGCGCCCTCGACTACCACCTCGGCCCCAACCCCGAAACGAAAACCAAGCCCAAGCCCCGCAAAGGCGCCCTATTCACCGCCTCCTCCGACCACCAAACCGAAACACTATTGGCCAATGCATCCGAAGACCTGCTGTCCATCAGCGCCATCGCTGCAGATTTGGCGGACGACGTGGAAGGCACACGCCGCTCGGTAGCGCTGGGGCTGAGTCGATTGGCAGATGGGGTGCATCTGATGGTGGAGCAAGCGCTGAATCAAATTGATTCGCCGGATCCGGGGAGCCGTCAACGGGCTGCAGTGTAATAAAAGTATGAAGGGGACTGAATGTCCCCTTCTTCAACGTTTATAGCTGCGCCACGAAATTTACAGGCAGTGACTGGCCTTTATGGCTGCGTCTTTCGAAACCACGTGTTTCAAGGCCATGAACATATAAACTCGTTCCCTTGCGCTGTTATTTCACCCGCTCAGCAACGCGTGCAGGAACTTTGCCGGCTTTACCTTCCGCGATCATAGCGTCAGAGTATTTTTTGTAATACTCCGCTGCCTCAGGAGTTTTTTTCAAATTCCACAATGAGTCCGCGATATTCAGCATCAGTACAGTCCGCTTACCGACTACTTCAATACCCCGATAAATCTTCAGTGCGGAGGAATCATCACCTGCTTGTGCCAGATAGAAACCAACATCATTTAAGGCCTGGACGTTTTTGGCGGCTGGATAGCAGCTCATATAAGAGTCAGGCCCCATGAATAGTTGGTCTTTTACAGCAAGCCCTTTCGCCGATGCATTAGCAATCGATGCCACTGATTTTATTAAGTTGCCAGGGGAAATCGTTTCCAACTTCGGCGTAATCACCTCTCCCCCATCAGTCGACCAATTTGCCCCTTTCCAACTACCGGAACAAGCTTCGGCAGAACGTGATAAAAGTACGCAACCCGTGTCCATCGAGACCATATCGCAATAGCTATTCTCGGTAGCATCCACCTGTTGACCGCTGCTCAACTCTCCAAATACAGTTCGCTGAAGCAGAGCATATTTCTTGTTGGGCGAAAGAGAGTCAGAGTTAATGCCCAGGCCAATTGAAGAACCGACCCCACCTTCGTATATATCAAAGCTGCTATTCATCTTTGAGAAGATAGCGCGCTTCCAGACAGCTGCATTTTGATCCCAAGAAGAAAACTTGAGAGTCGAACCATCGGCACCGGTCAAATTCGAATCTGCGGCATTACAAAAAGAACTAATTGAAAACAGTAAACATGTACCGATAAAAAACTTTGCTTTTAACACTTTCAGAGCCCTGCCTTTAGGTGAGTATAACGGAGGGATGGGTTGGTCATCCGCCTGTTATTGCCATACAAATCGAGAACCTTCTGCTCATTCGTGCCGTGCGCCGCTCCCCAGGTATCAACATTTCTACTGACCGCAGGATTCTGGGCAAAAAACGTATCGAGCGCTGAACCTAAATCATCTTTTACGTTGGCGGGCCTGTTTATATCATGATCAAGGATGACGGCTTTCCCCAGAGGAGACTTGAATAGCTTTTCAGCACTAAAGCTGTACCCCGTAGGCACTTTCCCCAACGCACTGTGTAGTCTATCGATAAAATCCATTATTTGTATTTCTACGTATAACGGGCTGGCAATCGCACACGCCATTACAGAAACAGGCTGGCAATCAACTACCTTGCCAAAGGTCGCTTCACTGCATCCGAGTTGCAGGTTATCTTTTAGCGCCTGGCCTTCCAATTTAGCGCCGTTAGCGCGGGCCTCCCCCTGATAATATAATTTGGGGGCTGTACCTGTTTCATCTAACTTCCAGCCTTTCGATTCAAAAAATTCAACATAGGCGTCTGGGTACTGATCCTTGAATTTTTTGATCTGAACAGGCAACTCACCGGCACCCGAAACTTTCACTGTTTTTTGCATCGCCCCCGCAGTGATCACTTCGCTGTCATAACATTGTACGCCGTTGATTTTTGCTTCATTCCCCGACATTACAACAATGATTTTCTTTTCATCTGCTGTAATCCTGCCCCCGGACACCAGTTCATCCCATTGAGGGGCGCTGCCTAACTCCTTATCACCGGTATGCAGTGGACCATAATGGGTCATGGTGCTAGAAACCCAACGAGTCGCTTTAACAACAGCATTGCATTCGCAGGTTTTTTTCGCCGTCATGTTGGAGATGAATTCAATCGGATGAAAATGCCAAACCACATCCGAACTAACAGCGGCTTTACCTGACAGCTCACTCCAGAAAACGTATTTACTTATTCTTTCTTTTTCATGTTTCAAGGTTTTTGGAGAAGTCTCCAACAACGTATCCAATTTACTCCACTTAGCCGACTCTGCCTTGTCCTTCCACTCCGTCGGGTGGTGAGCAATCAGCTTCGCCCAGTGGTCTCTCGTATCAGCGTTCTTCAACGCTTCAGCGAGTTCGCCGGGATCAACATTCCCGTCGTGGTTTTTATCAATTTTGGCGAAGAGATCCTTGAAGAACTGAGGCATGTCTTCAGGGTCGAGGAACCCATCAGCAACGGCATTGGTTTCTTCCACAATCTGGAAACCCAACTTCTCCCAATCGTGCTGCGTGATAAGCGTTGCACCAGCCTTTTTAACCAATCCTTTTAATGGCTGATCGTCCTCAACCACGCTGACGTCATACCAGTTTTCATCGCCTTCCTTGATCACGGGAGCCTTGCTCAAATCAACCGCATGCTCCTTCTTGACCGGAATACTACCGGTGGCAGGTGCCTTTTTCTTGAGTTCGGCTCCTGCCGCAAGATGCAGGTATTGTTTACCTATCTTCAAACCGGCAACGTTTTTGAGGAAATCTTTAACGTCGGCTTCAGCAGTGAATATCTCGACATGAACCTGGTACTTATTGGTCACGCCGCCATCTTCGCCTGTGAGGTTTTCTGTCAGCCCCAAGTAGCCGATCGGGTCACCCGCCTTTATCCCGGTGCCAGTCGCAACTACGCTATCGAATTCACTCGGTGTGACGGTATCCCAACTTAAATATTTATTGGGCACTACGTTCTCGACACAGGCCCAGAAAGTCGTCGGTGTAACGCCATCTCCCCAAAGACCTCCACTCACTAATGTGCACGAGGCCATGCGCATTATTTGGTTGCCAACGGCCAGGTTTAAAACTGCCTTACTGTCAAATTCGATGACGCTGTCAACGCTCAGCTGCAAAGTCCCTTTCGGGCTACCGGCAGGCTGCCCATTCGTGGGGTTTGCAGGCGCTTCGTAAAGCGGCAAGCGCTTCACGACCTTCGCTTTGACTTTGCCCTGCCAATAGTTAGGCCGAAGACGCTCGGGGACCAGCTCTTCCTTCCAGATTTGCGTATCTAGGGAGTTTTTGTAGGGTTCGCCGTTTTTCAAATAGGCAAACCAGACTGCATCCCCGACACCGTGAGTCTTCGCCGCGCCTTTTTTCACGCTTCCGGAAAGTATTTTGCCCTTGGCATAAGTCAGCTCGCCGCTTTCCGCCGTTTCGAGAATTTCCAGTCGGGTGCCATTAACCAGTTTTCCATCGGGCTGCGAAACAACACCGGGCGGGGGAGCCGTTGGATAGGCATTGAAGTCACCGACTTTCATGGTGACTTTCTTGGCCGGCGTTTCTTCGGGGGCCAGCGGATAACGAGCATGAGGCAACAAGTGCATGTATAAGCTGTAGAAATTCAGCTTGTTTTGTTTGCCCTTATTCGCGCCCTCTTCCGGGTTCGGTGCCGATTTGTATTCGTGGCGCACCAGACAGAAAGAGTTGGAGTACTTCAGCTTTTTCTCGTTGTCTCCAAACGTCGATTGCAAGTAGTCCTGGTTCAGACGATACGCAACGACCTCACCGTCAGCCATGCAACGCACAGGCTCGTTCAGCTTGCACTGCGGGGCACTTTTGTCGCTGATGTGAATACCACCATGCCAGAATTTATTGCTACCCAGCAGGTAATGGCCCGACGTTTCACCCTCAAGACCTTTGTAGAGTTCTTCAGCATCTGTGAACTGTTTGCCGTCAGCTTTCCTGATCGGGTATTGGAAATTCATGAGTGCTGAGGCAGCAGGAGCCGCAGGAGCCGGGGCTGGGGCAGCAGCTGGGGCAGGCGCTGGTTGAGCGCCCGTCTTGTATTGCTCTTTCACACGTAGGAATCGGCCCGGCATTCGCCAGTAATTCGCGCCGGCACCAAAACTGGCCGGGGCCGGACCTGTCGAGCTCTGCGAGCCAAAAAAAGTGCCTTTGCGATTCGCAATATCGGCAGTCACGACGAAACCTGTGTGGCTGGCCCACACCGCAATATCACCGGGCAATACGTTGGCCCACTCAATGACGTCGTAGTGGGTAACGTTGCCATTGAGGACCGAGGTCGTGTGATATGGAATGTTGTAGCCAGCGCCGCTCAACATCTTCCAAACCAACGTCGAGCAATCTATTTCTTTCTTGCCATTGCCGTTGGTATCGAGGCCTTTGCCGCCACCATATTCGTAGTCGCCCTTGTCATAGAGGCCGCTCTGCTCAAGTACACCGGTAGTCATTGGTAGCTTCCTGCTATAAACATTTCTTGGATTCGTTTGTCTGCACGCCTTGGGCGCTCAGTCTCTCGGCATTTGATCGAGAGATGTCTAGTCCCTTTGCCGCGGCAATTTGATAACAGGCCAACGCACGCTCAGTGTCCTGAGGAATCAGTGATCCACGTTCAAGAGAGGTTCCCAGTTGGTTTACAGCATCGACTGACCCGAGCTTTACGGCGCTCTGCAATGCCTCCATGGATTTTTCCGGATTTGCACACGAACGCTGTTGATCGTAGTGACCTTCATCACAGTAAAAATCAGCGAGCGCCAAACTTGCTCCGGCCACGGTGGTAGAAGCATCTTTCAATAGAGCCAAAATCTTCCCATTATCCAAGCGCGGGGCTTGTCCGGACAGGCTCAACAAAGCGGCCTTATAAGCTGCTTCTTTGGATCCTTGCTCGGCCCCATTCAGGTAACTGTCCAACGCAGAAATGAACAATTGAGTGGACGCTGGAAATTCGGCCTCCATGCCCAAATCGTTATACAACGTGCCTCGTTTCAGGTCCCGTTCGCCAGGTGACATTCTGGATTCAGGCTTCTGAGCATTAAGGACATTTTCAAGTGACCAATCTTCTACGCGAACCAGTTTCCAGCATTCACTTTTCTCGAAAGTGAAGATATTCAGAACACTGCCTTTGTGATCGCGCACGAATAGTTGATTAGGTAACTCGACGTTGACGCTCAATTCGGCGTTCACAACATTGTTCGGAGCAAGCACCGCCAGGAAGTGAGGGTCTAACGCCATGGTCTGCTTCTGCACCACTTGCGGTGTCAAGCCAGTAGCGACCACTGTTTGCTCGGTCAGCGATGACGCAATAAACGCCTTCTGTATCTCTGGCTCGGCAGAGAACGCCTTTATGAAACCGGCAAAATCGTCGCTCGGGCACTCAGCTGCAAACACTCCGGAACTCAGTCCAAATGTCAGAAGAGCAAGCCACTTGAAGCTGAAACTTCGCACTTGATTGTTCTTTGTCATCACGAACTTCATCACTCAGAAAACACAAAAAAAGCCTTCGGTTTAACCTTCTCAGACGGCGCATTCATCAACGCCTGATCCATCAAACTCCCCGCCTTATCCTGATCCGCAGCCCCCGGCAGCACCGGCGGTTTAATCCCGATCCCGGTCCCATTCCCCGCCGACCCACCAGCGTTGATTTTGATAACAGGCCCAACCACCGTAATCCCACCCGCATCCAGCTTGATAAAGCTCCCACCCGCCTTCACGGTGAGCTCCATCCCCGCCTCAATAACAATCTTGTCCCCAGCCTTCAGATGAATCTCTTTTCCCACACTCGTCAGCTGCGCAGTCCCCAGCTTCACATGTTGGTTCTGCCCAATCGTCAGGTGGTCATCCATCCGCGTTTCAATCTTGCGATCCGAAATCGTGGTGCGATGTTCTTCAGCCTTCAACTCGGTGTAGGTGTTCTTCTCCACCGTGTCATGGCGTTCATTGCCCACGCGGATCTTCTGATCGTGCTCAATGTTTTCATCCCAATCGCGCTGGGCATGCAGGTAGATCTGTTCCGCGCCTTTTTTGTCTTCGATCCGCAGTTCGTTGTAGCCACCGCCGCCCGGTGAGCTGAGGCTTTTGAACACGGTGCGGGTTTTGTTCGCCGGCAGTTCGTAGGGGACGAGGTTTTCCTTGTGGTACAGGCAACCGGTCACCAGTGGTTGGTCGGGGTCGCCTTCGAGGAAGGTGACGAGGACTTCCATGCCGATGCGTGGGATGGCGATGGCGCCGTAGCGGTCGCCGGCCCAGCTTGAGGAGACGCGCATCCAGCAGCTGGTTTTGTCGTCGGCCTGGCCTTCGCGGTCCCAGTGGAATTGCACCTTGATGCGGCCGTATTGGTCGCAGTGGATTTCTTCACCTTTGGGGCCGGTGACCAGGGCGGTCTGGCTGCCGAGGACGCGGGGCTTCGGGTGTTCCAGGGCTGGGCGGTAGAACACGGCCCACGGCGTGGCGAGGAAGCGGTTGCGGTAGCCCTGGTGGAAGTCGTCTTTGTTGTCGGTGGTGTCGCTGGGTACCGATTCTTCGAGGACTTGCGGTTGTTTGCCTTCGTGGAAGATTTCGGTGAGCAGCCAGAGGTCGTTCCACTCTGTGCGTGGGTGGTCGGACATTTCCAGGAAATGGCCGCTGATCAGACGCGTCTGGTCGCCCCAGCCTTCGGCTTGTTGGTAATCCGCGCGATGGCGTTCGAGGGCACGTTGGCTGAGGAACTTGCCGCGCGCGCGGTCGATGAAGCGGCCGGGATAATCGTAGTCTTCCAGGTCCGGTTCGGTGCTCTCGCCTTCGGGTTTGTAGCCGGACTCCAGTTGCAGGCGCGGCTTCTCAAAGTCGTAGTCGCGACGGGTCGTGCGGCTGGTGCGGGTTTCCAGACGCAGCTTGAAGCCTTTGATCACCGGCTCATCGGCGACCAATCCGCTGCCTTGCACATAGGCGGTCGGCTGGCCGAGTTTCGGAAACACGGTCTGGTCGTCGCCAAATACCAGTAAATGAGCTTTTTCGCTGTGCTGGAAGTGGTAGTGAATGCCTTCTTCTTCGCACAAACGCTGCACGAAATGCAGGTCGGTTTCGTCGTACTGCACGCAGTAGTCGCGGTCCGGGCACACGACGCTCAACTGGAAGTTGTAGGCGTTGCCTTTGATACCGTGCTCGTCGAGGATCAGCGCGATGATTTTCGGCGCCGACATCTGCTGGTAGATACGCTGGTTGGTGCGGTGGTGCAGGTATTGCAGTTGCGGCACCAGGGAGATTTTGTAGCGGGTCAGGCGTTTGCCGGCATCGCCTTGGGCGACGCGGTAGATCTGGCCGTGGATGCCGGATCCTTGCGGATCGAGGGCGAGGAAGGCCTGTTTGTGCAGGAGTTTTTCCAGGTCCAGATCCGGGTTTTCGCTGACCAGTTCGAGGTCGAAGCGATACGGCTGGCTGATGCCTTCGGTGCCGGTGAACGACAGCACTTGCAGGTCGCCCACGTAATCTTCGACCGTGAGGCTGAAGTGCGTTTCGTTAGCGGGGTTGAACATTGTTTGCTCCCTGTTCGGCAGTCATCCGTTACGCCCGCAGTCGCAGGCGTTGCAGCAAAGACGAAGTGGCGCCCATGGCGCTACGTAATTGGGCGGCGCTGATGGTTCGATCAGCCGCGTTGAAGGTCAGCGCTTTGCGCAAGGCTGGCCAGCAGTGTTTCGGTAGATTGCGCGGGGCGTGCAGTTCGCGCTCCAGACGTTCGTCGCGGGCCTGGGTCGAGGGCAAGCGGCGGAACGGGTGTTTGCCGCCGGCCAGTTCGTAGAGCACGCAAGCCACACCGTAAACGTCAGCGCTGGCGGTCAGCGGTTGGCCTTCGAGCAGTTCCGGGGCGGCATAGCCTGGGGTCCAGGCGTTGAAGCGGCTGCGGCTCAGGTGTGGCAGGCCGGGCAAGATGCCCTCTTCGGCCTGGCCGAGGCCGAAGTCGAACAGGCGCACGCCTTCTTCGCTGAGCATCACGTTGCTCGGTTTCATATCACCGTGCAGCACGCCGCGAGCGTGGGCGTAGGCCAGCGCGTCGAGCAGCGGCAGCGCGATGTCGCGCAGTTCTTTCCACGGCAGGCCCAGGGGCCGCTCGCAGAGTAATTTGTCCAGGGTCAGCCCACGCATGAGTTCCATGGTGATGAAGGCACGCTGGCAGTCGGTGTCGACTTCAAAGGTGTGAAAGCGCAGCACGTTGTCGTGGCGCAAGCGTCGGGTCAGGGCGAACTCGCTGTAGAGCAAGGCACTGGCGTCCGGCGATTCGGCAAATTCTTCGCTGAGGATTTTCAGCGCAATGTAGGGGTCGGGATCGCCGAACTGTTCGCTCAGCAAGTCCCGTGCGCGGTAAACCGCGCCCATGCCACCGGCACCGAGCAGGCGCTCGATGCGGTAACGGCCCGCCAGCACGTCGGGCAATTCGCCGACGCTGGCCCGGGTCGGCGCCAGCGCGGGTGAAGCCGGATTGGGCTTGGCGAACGCAAAGTAGGTCAGGTTGTTGTCCTGCTCTTCGCTCACCAGCAGGTCGTCGATCGGTCGCATGAGTTCAGTCATTGGCGGATCACCACGGCAGTCAGGTTGTCCCGGGCCGAGCCACGCAAAGCGCCGTCGAACAGACGCTCCAGCGCAACGTGTGGCGCGGTCAGGCTCAGGGCGTTGCCCAGGGCATCGCTGCTGAGCCCTTGGTACAAACCGTCGCTGCACAACAGGAACGTATCGCCGGGGTAAACCTCAAGTTCGAGCACGTCCAGCGTCAGCACATCGGCCGCCCCGACCGCACGGGTCAGGGCATGAGCCGATGGATGGGCGCGGGCGTCTTCGACACTCATGTTTTGCTCGTCGATCAGTTGCTGTTGCAGCGAATGGTCCTTGGACAGCTGATACAGCCGCTGGCCACGCCACATATAGCAACGGCTGTCGCCGGCCCAGATGCAGGCCGCGCGACTGCCTTCCACCAGCAGCGCCACCACGGTGCTGCCCATGATGCTGTCGTGGCGCCCGGCGGTGACGGTCAACTCCTGGCCCAAGCGGCGGTTGATCCAGTGCAAGCACTGGCGAATGCCTTTGAGTCGTTCGTCGAAGTCTTCCTGCACCGGCAATTCCGCCAGGCTGGCGACGATCAACTGGCTGGCGATGTCGCCACCCTGATGACCGCCCATGCCGTCCGCGACCACCCACAGCCCGTGCTGTGGAGCGTCGAGGAAAGCATCTTCGTTGCGCGCCCGAACCTTGCCAGGATCGGTACGCGCAGCGCTGCGCCAGGGACTGGCAACCAGCATCAGAGTTGCACCGGCATACGGAAGGTACGCAGCACGCCCATGTCGAACGGGTTCGGCGTGCGTTGGCTCGACAGCAGGTAGTTGGCGCGCAGGCCACCCACGTCCGCTTTCAGGACCAGCACGTCGCGACCGTTCAGGTACTCGGTCTGCATCAGGTCGAACAGACGGAACAGCGACCATGGGCCAGTGTTCTTCTCGATGCCGATCGGGCGACCGACCATTTTGTCGAGGACCAGGCTGGTGCGACCGTCTTCAGCATCGGTCGGCCATTTGAAGGCCATCGGCAGGATCGGACCGTGACGGTATTCCATGGTCTTGTCGCCAAACTTGAACTCGGAACGGCTGACGGCCGGGTCGAGGGTGTACGGCTCCAGTTTGAACTGCACTTGCGGCTCGGCCGGGTTCTCGGCGAAGAAGCTCTGGCGAATGGTTTGCGCCGCGGCCATCTGGTCGAGGTAGACCTTGGAGATCGGCAGGCTGTGACCATCGACGCTGCGCATGCGGTAGTTGCCCGGATCGCCGCTGACGAAGGGACGCATGTAGGTGTCGAAGAAGCGATCGACGATGCCTTGGGCCTTGAAGAACTCGCGGAAGTCGCTGATCGCCACATCACTGGTGCTGTGGGCGCTGAACGGATAACGCTTGTTGATCGCCTTGCCATAGAAGCCGTACAGCTCGCTCTGGTAGCGCTGGTTCAGGTACTGGTAGGAATCGTTGAGCACCAGACGCCAGGTGTCTTCGGCCAACACGTTGAACCAGACACTGACCGGACGCGGCAAACGGTTGGACGCATTGCGCAGGTTGCTCAGCGCATCACGCTGGCCGCCCATGCGGGTCTTGGCCATTTCGAAAGCAGCCTGTTCCGGCGAACTGGCGCGGGCCAGGCTCGCGACTTGCAGTTGCAGGTCGTTGAGTGCGGTCAGTGCCGGGGTCAGATCAGCGGCCGGGCCGTTGTTGTCATCCAGCAGACGGTGCAGTGGTTCGAAGCGCCGTTGCAGGGATTTCTTCGCGGTGTCCGGCAGGTTCTTGGCGGCGGCCATGTCGGACGCCTTGTCCGCTACGGCGGACGCCAGTTTGCCAACCTTGCCCAACTTGCCTTTCTGATCGGCCAGCGCGCCAGCGGCGTCAGCGGCTTGATCAACCGGCTCGGCATCTGCCGGGAAACGGGTGTTCTCGCGCACTTCCACCAGCAGTTGCAGGACTGGGGAGTTAGCCGAGGTCAGGCCCGCCAGTTGCTCGGCGCCCTCGCTGAAGTCGCTGATCGCCGGCAAGGCAACCTGGCCCACGGCTTCGCTCCAGAAGTTGGCGTAGTCGCGGAAGTACAGTTGCTCCAGTTCGACCATCAGGCGACGCAAGTCCATGCCGCTGATGCCCGAGCCTTCGCCCAGCACCCAGTTGTCACGCAGCATATCGCTGACCAGCGTAGCGCCCTGCACCGAGAAGTACTGCTGATAACCCTGTTGGGTGTAGAACCCCGGGATCACATAGTCAGTACCGACAAACAACGAAGCTTGCGGCCCCATGTGTTGGCTCAAACGGTATTCCGGCAGGTTGCGGGCCTGCTCGCGGAGCATCCGGTAAACCACGTTGGCCAAGGACTCGCTACGCAAGACCTGACGCGCCTGGGCCACCAGTTGATCGTTCAGCGGGTAGATAAACGGCTGCTCCAGCAAACGCTCGAAGTGCGTGTTCAAGCCGTTCTGCACCGCGGTGTTGCCGGTATAACGCTGGGACCACTCGGTGGCGACCCAATCCTTGAGCCAACCGGCGTCGCGGCGATCCTTCATGTTCAGCATCAGGTACGCACGCAGGCTGTTGAGCAAGCGCTCGCGGTCCTGCATGTTGGCGCGGATCTGCCCTTCAAGCAGGGTCGCGACCCGTGGCAACAGCTGCGCTTGAAGCTCACGCTCGTAGGCTGCCTTGACCACTGGGTTGGACTCTTCGCCCTGATACAAACCGCCACGCTCGTGGTAACTCACGTCGCCCTTTTTCGGGAACACCTGAGTCGCCGCGTAGCTGCTGTCGAGGGTTTTGAGCACCGCCATGGAATCATCACGCGGGGTCAGTGCCGAGCGTGATTGGGTCCAGTTTTGTGCCAGGGTCCGCAGGTTTTCCAGACGCTCGTAGTTAGCGGAGAAACCGCCAGCCCAGAGCATGCCGAACAGTGCCAACGCCGCCAGTGCGCCCACGTACAAGGCACGCTGGCCCCAGTGGATGCGGCTGCGTTCGCGCTTGTCCAGGCCAGCCAGATCGGCTTCCGGGAAAATCACGCGGCTGAGCAAATGGTGAATGAAGCGCGAACGACCGCTGCGCAGGGTTGGCAGCACGCCAGAGTTGATGCCCAGATTGGCGCCGATGCCGGCGGTGGTCTGGTCCATCTCTTGAGTCAGGTGCGGTGCGCTGGTCAGGTAGAAACCGCGCAACTGGCTGACACGCTGATAGCGGTTGCCGGTGAACGCCATGTCGACGAACAGGCACAGGCGCTCGCCGATCTGCCCCAATTGATGCGGGAAGTCGAGGATGCGACCACGGCGCTGGGTGTCGCGCTCCTGGTGCATGCGCATGATCACTTGGCTGTTCAGGCGACGCAGCAGCTCTTCGAACTCGGCGCGCAATACCGCCACGTCGGTGCCGCTTTGCTCTTTGCGGAAGCTGGTGCCGAGCACCTGATCGCTTTCTTCGCGGGTCAGTTGATCGAAGAACTCGTCGAAGCCGAGCAGGCGATCAGCCTTGCTCAACACCAGGTAAACCGGCACATCGACGTGCAGCTTTTGATGCACATCCTGCAAACGCGCACGGACCTGGCGCGCCAGGGTGTCGAGGTCTTGCTCGCTGCCGCCCAGCAGGGTTTCCACCGGAATGGTCACCAGCACGCCGTTCAACGGACGGTTGCGGCGACGTTTGCGCAGCAGGTCGAGCAAGGTGCTCCAGGCGCTGCCATCGACTTCGGCATCCGGCTGGGTCAGGTAACGGCCAGCGGTGTCGATCAGGACGCCGTGGTCGGCGAAGTACCAGTCGCAATGACGGGTGCCGAGGGTGTCGCGGGTCAGTTTGCGGTCGATCTTGTTGATCGGAAACTCAAGGCCCGAGAAGTCCAGCAAACTGGTCTTGCCGCTGCCCTGTGGACCGATCAGCAAGTACCAGGGCAAATCACTGCGCCAGCGCTCACTGCGACCGCGATACAGGCTCGAAGTCTTGAGGGTTTTCAGTGCGTCCTTGAAACGCACCTTCAGTTCTTTCTGCTCTTCGTCGATCAGCTCTTCACGGCGGATACGATCCTGGCCGTCTTCGGTGTCTTCGATGGCTTTCTTGCGAACACCCGCGCGCCAGCTGACGAAGACCATGGTAAGGCCCCAGATCAGGAACAGCACACTGATGGTCAGCAGGCGGGAGGTCGACCCTTCCCAGAACTTGTAGTCATCTACGGCCAGCAGCGGCCCGACGAACCACACCAGCAGCGCGAGGAACAACACCACCAGCAGGGTCCAGACCCAGGTCTTGCGCAAGAATGCGCCGACTTTCTTGAAAAACTTTTTCATCACACGTCCCTGTTTACGGCTGCGACTGCGGCTGGACCGCGGCCGGATCTAGCTGCTGATAAGGTTGCAGAACGGTTTCGCGTTGCTCGCCCAATACCCAGGCAAAACCCGAATACATCACCACCAGGCACACCAACGTGAACAGCACCACCATCCACGCCGGCACGATGCGCACCAGGCTGCGGCGCTGATCGTTCAAGCCTTCCCAATGCGGCGACAGCTCACGCGGCACGTCGCCACGCAGTTGACGAATCTGGCGATACAAGGCGTCGCGGATGCCTTCGAGCTCGAGCATGCCGCGGGCTTGCACCCGGTACTTGCCTTCGAAGCCCAGGGACAGGCACAGGTACATCAGCTCCAGCATCGGCAGGTGCTTGACCGGGTTTTTCGACAGGCGATCCAGCAGCTGGAAAAACTTCTCGCCGCCGAAGGTTTCGTTGTGGAAGCTGCTGAGCAGGCTCATCTGCGACCACTCGCTTTCGTTGCCCCACGGCGTGGTCACGACGGCTTCGTCGACCACGGTGCAGAGCACGTAACGGGCGGCCATCACCTGGCTGCTTTCGGCGCCGTTGTGCAGGGCGCGCACTTCAAACAGCTTCAGCGCGGAAGTCAGTCGCTCGTTGAGCGCGTACATGTCTTCGCGGGTGTCGCTGTGCTTCAGGCGCACCACTTCCGACAACAGGTCAGAGCCTGCGGCCACCAGCGAATTGAGGCTGATGTTGAACGCTTCGGCCGGACGCAAACGCGCGGCGTAGATCATGCGTTCTTCGAGCTGTTCGAAACGCGGCGGTGCGGCGAAGTCTGTCAGTGGACTCTGCGCCGGGCCGACCTTGAGGTGCGCCGGCAAGCGGTGGCGCAGTTCTTCGGAATCGCAGTTGGCACTGGCCGCGAGCACGAACGAGGCCGAGCCCAGCAGTTTGTGATCGTGCAACGGCGAGACGATGATCCCGTACTGACGCGCCTGCAGCACCAGTTCGATGGCGTGCTGTTCGAGCACCATCGACAGTACCTGACGAATCGCTTCCATCAGTTTGCGGAAGCTCGCGCCCTGGTCGCTGTGCTGATAACGGCTATCCAGGCGCGGGCGCTTGCTGTCGCTGGAGAACGTCGCGAGATCGCCAAGCATGGTCAGCAGCGTGCGGTACAACTCTTCCGGGTGAACCTGCTCCAGGCCGAGGTAGTGGCGCAGCAGCAGTTCGGTGCGGTTGATCAGTTGCAGCATCATGAAGTCGCCGACTTCCGCGCCACCGACCTTGCCGTTGGAACGGATCCGGTCGGCGATGGTGTCGCCCCGGTGGCCGAGCATGCTGATCACTTCCTTGAGGCACGACAGCAAGTAGCTGGAGGAATGCGCCTGGATGTAGGTCGGCACGAAGTCCGGGTCAAGGCTGATCACGCCGTCCGGCGTGGTGTCGAGCACTTCGCAGATCTTCAGCTTCACGTAGGCCTGGTCGCTCTGCTGCTCGCCGAGCAATAGTTTGAAGTCCGGGCGTGCGCAGCTGACCTGGCTGGACGAATCATCGCCCGCGTTCGAGTCAGCGACTTCCGATTCATATGCGGTGTAGCGCGCCAGCACGTCGGATTGCTCCGGGCGACGGGCTTCGATGTGGTTGCCGGTGACCAGTGGCAGCGCCAGGTAGATCGGCGTGTTGCCAGTGTTCGGCGGCACATCCAGGGCCAACGGCTCGGTGTTGCCGCCCAGTTCGAACAGGCTGCCGTCCGGCAAAATCCCCGAGGCCTGGCTGATCACCAGTTTGCCCATGTTGAGGAACTGCAAGTCGATGTCCAGGTTCAGGAAGCCCCAGGTGTAGCTGCCCAGCAACTGGGTGCGGGTCTTCATCTGGTGTTCGTAGTAGCGATCGTTGTGCTGGAAGTGCTGCGGACGCAGCAGCATGCCTTCCTGCCAAATGACTTTATGGGAGTTCATGATCAGTCAACCGCCTTGGCGAGCGTTTCATTGGTGTTGCGGATGCCGGACTGGTCGAGTGTCAGGTCAGCCTCGGTGACTTCCACCGGGGTGACTTGCACCGTGTAGCGCCACTTGGTTTCCGGCAGGTCGCGGTAGGCGGCGAGGACGCCAACGTAGCGGCTGCCCTCCTCCACGCTGAGCTTGAGCTCGACGGTTTCGCCCGGACGCAGCTCCAGTTCTTCGGTGGCTACCATGTCCGGGGCCAGGGATTCCTTGGCGCGCTCGTACAGGCTGAAGAAGTCAGCGTTCTCGAAGGCCACCGGGTGCTTGAGTTCGAACAGGCGCACGACGATTGGCGACGGACGACCGTTGAGGTCCGGGTTCAGTTGATCGCTGGCGGTCAGCTTGAGGTTGAGTTTTGTCACATGGGAGTACGGCGACAGCAACGAGCAGCCGGCCAGCAGCACCAGGGCTGTGAGCGCTGTCAGCGTCTTGAAAAAAGCGGTCGAGCAGCGAGACATGCGCATCATCCTTGGTGGTCGTTGTGAAGGGAGGAAATCAGGCGGATCTGTTCTTCGTAGGCCTGGGCGAAGTCGCGGGCCAGCAGGCGCTCGCTCCAGTCATCGTCCTGACGCAGGGCCTGGTGATAACGACCGTAGGCTCTCCAACGGCTACCGGAAGTGGCCAGGATCGGCTTGTTGTCGCGCTCGAAACGCAAGGTCAACTGCTCGGGCGAGAAGTGCTCCAGCGTGCCGCGAACCGCTGCGCGACTGGCGGTCAGCAAGGCTACTTGGTGCGCCTGCAAATCGCGGAACGAACGGGCGATTGCCTGCTCGGCCGGCAACTGCCCCGGCTTGTTCGGCTGCAGCAAAATGCCCAGCGCTTCACCAGCATCCACCGCAAAGCGCAGCGGGTTTTTGTTGGTGCCTTGAACGATCGTTTGGGCCAGGCGCAGTTCGTTTTTCAACTCGCTGCGGGTGCGCAGGCTCTGCTGCAAACCGCCGACGCTTTGCTTGAGCAGGCGCGCGGCGTTCAGCGCCAGGGCTTCGCGGGCGTCGTGGTCGAGGCCTTTGAGGTCCACGCCGAGGGCGGCACCGAAGTGCTCCCAGAAACCTTCGCTCTGGCGCTCGACGGCTTTCGGCGGCGGCGCTGGCGCAGGTTCGGCCGGGGCTTCGATCAGCTCCGGGACCATCAGGCTTTCCATGTCGATGCGTGCGTAGTCGGCACGTTGACGGGTGTCTTCAGGCGCCGCGCGCGGGGAGATCAACTCGTCGATTTCCGAGTACACACGCTCTTGCTGATCGAGGGCGTTCAGCGGATCGAGGTCGAGGAACGCATCATCAGGAATGATGCTGCCTGCCGCCTGCGGACGGCCGACTTCGACGTCGAAAGTCGCCGGGTCGCGCACCAGTCGCGCACGGATCTCGAAGTCACCCAACACGTACACGCTGCCGTGTTCGATACGCATGGCTTCGCCCTTGCGCAGGCGCGCGCCGCTTTCGCTGTCCTGGATACCGTTGCTGCTGGTATCGGTCAGGTAAAACGTGCCTTCGCGGTAGCTGATCAACGCGTGGTGGTTGGACAGGTGACGCTTGCGGTCCGGAATGATCCAGTCGCAATCCTCGCCCCGGCCAATCACGCCGCCAGCCTGTTTGAAGGTCTTCTGGCACAAATCCGTGGGCACGAACTGCTTGGTGTTCAGCATTTCGAAAACCAGTTCCATGATGATGCTCCTTGCGGTCACTTGCCGCGATTGACCGCCTGCGGATCACCCAATGGGCGATAGGTGTTGTCGTTGAATTTGTAATTGCCGCTGCAGCCGCCGAGGCCGCATAGAACGACGAGGGTCAGCAGGACGGCTTGCCAGTGACGAACAGACATCAGAGGGTCTCCATGGGTAGACAAAGCACAAAGCGCCGACCCTTTCGGGCGGCGCTGTTAGAAGCGAATGAGGTGAAATCGAAGGTCGTTTGCCTACCCATCGAAATCACCCAAATTGATATTCAGGCGCCCGAGGCGGTACAGCAGGGTGCGGCGTGGCAGCCCGAGTTCGCGGGCGGCGAGGGTCTGGTTGCCGTCGTTTTTGCGCAGGCAATCGACCAGCAAGCTGCGTTCGACTTGCTCCAGGCGTTCGCGCAGATTCAGGCCGCTGGTGTCTTCCGGCATGGCTTCCATGCGCAGGGAAAAATGCTCGGCCAGTAACTCACCGCCCTCGCACAACAGCACCGCGCGTTCGACCAGGCCTTTGAGTTCCCGTACGTTGCCGGGGTAGTTGTAGCCGGCCAGGTGATCCAATGCCGCATCGGACCAACGCACCGCGTCCCGTTGCAAGAACGAGCAAGCCTTTTCCGCGAAGTGCCGGGCCAGGTCGAGGATGTCGCCCTCGCGCTGACGCAGTGCCGGCAACTCGATCGGGAATTGCGCGAGGCGGTAGTACAAGTCCTCGCGGAATTTGCCTTCGCTGACCAGCACCGCCAAATCCCGGTGGGTCGCGGCGATGATGCGCACGTCGATCTTGTGCGTGTCGTTGGAACCTAGCGGACGGATCTCGCCCTCCTGCAACACCCGCAACAGCTTGGCTTGCAGGGACAACGGCATGTCGCCGATTTCATCGAGCAACAAGGTGCCGCCATTGGCCGCATCGAACAGCCCGGCGCGGTCGCGATCCGCGCCGGTGAAGGCGCCTTTGCGATAGCCGAACAGTTCGCTTTCCAGCAGGTTCTCGGGGAACGCCGCACAGTTCTGCACGATGAACGCCTGGGAGCGGCGCGGGCCACAATCGTGAATCGCCCGGGCCACGACTTCCTTGCCGGTGCCGGTTTCGCCGCGCAGCAGCACGGTGTACGGGCTGTGCAGGACTTTGCTGATCAGCGAATACGTCTGGCGCATCGCCGAACTCTTGCCGATCAGCCCATAGCCACTGACGCTCGGAACGCTGGCCGGTGTCGGCAATGACTGGCCCACCGGCCGGCGCAACCGTTGCAGCAGATGCAATTGGCCAAGCACGAACGACCCCAGTTGCCCGAGGGAATCAGCAAAACCTTGCAGGTCGATATGCCGGTGGCTCGCGCACAGCAACAAGCCTTCGACGGCTTTCTGCTGATTGACCAGTGGCACGCACAGCAGCGATTGCCAGGGCTTGACCTGGGGCGGCAGGAAACTGGTTTCGTGCAGGCTGCCGCTCAATTCACCGAGGCACACCACGCGGTTCTGGCACAAGGCAAATTGCAGCAGTTGTTCGCCGTTGAAATCCGCCGGCAGGCTTTCCGCTTCCCGGGGTTGCAGAATGCCGTTGAGGCACTCGGCGTTCATCCCCAGGCACGTATGAGTCGCGTCCAGCAGGTACAACTGAGTCAACTCGCAACCGCTGAGTTCGGCCAGGCCGCGCACGAAGTCACCCAGCAGCGCAGCACCGTCCGCCGCCCGCGACAGGCTGGCGAACTGCGCCAGCAAGGCTTCGGCGTAGACCAGTGGTTGCGGCACTTGAGTGAACATCACACCCACCTCAGGCAAACTCGCAGATCACGCTGGCGTTGCCATCGAGCGTTGCGTGAACGCGCTTGAGGCTTTCACCGGTGGCCATCGCATCGAGCAAGCGGTCGGCCACCAGCGGCAGCACGTGCAGGTCCAACAAGTGGTCGATCAGGCGCGCGCCGCTGTCGCTTTGGGTGCAACGCTCGGACAGGTGATCGACGAGGTTCTGGCACCAGGTGAACTCCAGTTGACGACGGTTCAGGCGCTCGCCCAAACGACCGAGTTTGATCTCGATCAGTTCGCGCAGTACCGGGCCGCCGACCGGGAAGTACGGAATCACGCGCATCCGCGCCAGCAGTGCCGGTTTGAAGTGCTTGCTCAGCACCGGGCGAATGGTTTCTTCGAGGACTTCGGCGCTCGGCCGCTCGCCGTTTTCGCAGAGTTCGGCGATCAGGTCGCTGCCCAGGTTCGAGGTCATCAGGATCAACGTGTTGCGGAAGTCGATCTCGCGCCCTTCCCCGTCGTTGGCCACGCCTTTGTCGAAGATTTGGTAGAACAGGTTGAGCACGTCCGGGTCGGCTTTTTCGACTTCATCGAGCAACACGACGGAGTACGGCTTCTGGCGTACGGCTTCGGTGAGCATGCCGCCCTCGCCATAACCGACGTAGCCCGGCGGCGCACCGATCAGGCGCGAGACGGTGTGTTTCTCCTGGAACTCGGACATGTTGATGGTGGTGATAAAACGATCACCGCCGTACAGCAAATCGGCGAGGGCCAACGCGGTTTCGGTCTTGCCGACGCCGCTCGGGCCGACCAGCAGGAATACACCGACCGGCGCATCCGGCTTATTCAGGCCGGCAGCCGTGGCGCGCATCGAGCGATCCAGTGCGTGAACCGCTTGTTCCTGACCACGGATGCGCACGCGCAGGTCGGTGGCGAAGCTCGCAACCTTGGCGTTGTGCTCACGGGCCAGTTGCGCGAGTGGCACGCCGGTCCAGGCGCTGATCACTTCAGCCACCAGACGCGGGCAGACTTCGAAGCTCACCAGACGCTCTTTGACTTGCAGCGCCGTCAGGGTTTTGTGGGTTTCGTTGAGTGCGGCTTCCAGCGCTTCGACGGTCTGGGTTTCGTCGACAGGCGCTTCGAGGGTTTCGATCACGGTGCCTTCGGCGTCTTCTTCAACCGTAACGGTTGGCTCGACGGCTACGGCGACCCGGGCCTTGGCCAGTTGCTGACGCAGGTCCAGCAAGCGCTCGGCGAGCTCTTTCTGTTCGGTCCAGAGGGCTTCCAGGGCAACGCTTTCGTCTTCGGCTGCTTCCAGACGCGCTTCCAAAGCATCCAGCGCTTCGTGGTCGATCAGCAAACCAGCCTCGGCATCGCGGCGCAGGGCCGTACGCTGACGGCCACCTTCAGCCAGTTCACCGCGCAGGCGCTCCAGGCTTTCCGGCGCGGCGGCGAGGCTGATGCGTACGCGGGCGCACGCGGTGTCGAGCACGTCGACGGCTTTGTCCGGCAGTTGCCGACCGGCGAGGTAACGCGCCGACAATTCGGCAGCGGCGACCACCGCGTCATCGCGCAGGTAGATGCCGTGGCTCTTCTCGTAGACCTGGGCCAGGCCACGCAGGATGGTCACCGCTTCGCTGACGGTCGGTTCGTGCAGTTGCACCGGTTGGAAACGACGGGCCAGGGCCGGGTCTTTTTCGAAGTATTTCTTGTACTCCGCCCAAGTGGTGGCGGCGATGGTGCGCAACTCGCCACGGGCCAGGGCTGGCTTGAGCAGGTTGGCCGCGTCGGAGCCACCGGCATTGCCGCCCGCGCCGATCAGGGTGTGGGCTTCGTCGATGAACAGGATGATCGGTTTTGGCGAGGCTTTGACTTCGTCGATCACGCCTTTGAGGCGACGCTCGAATTCACCTTTGACGCTGGCGCCGGCCTGCAACAGGCCCATGTCCAGCGACAGCAATTCAACGCCTTTCAAGACTTGTGGCACTTCACCGGCGGCGATGCGCGAGGCCAGGCCTTCGACGATGGCGGTTTTACCGACGCCGGCTTCACCGACCACGATCGGGTTGTTTTTGCGGCGACGGGCGAGGATGTCGACCATCTGGCGGATCGCACCATCGCGGCACAGCACCGGGTCGAGTTTGCCGTCGCGGGCCTGTTGGGTCAGGTTGTGGGTGAAGCGCTCCAGCAGGGATTCACCCTGCACGGCGGATTTGCCAGTGGCCGGTTGCTCTTTCTGCGACAGGGCAAATTCTTTCAGGCGCTCGATGTTCAGCTTGGCCAGCAACGCCTGGTAGCGGCTACCGGCGTAGCGCATCGGGTTGCGCAACAGGGCGAGGATCAGCGCCGCTTGTTCGACCTGGGTCTGGCCCAGTTCAAGGTTGGCCACCAGCAAGGCGTCTTGCAGCCATTGCACCAGTTCCGGGGCAAACACCGGGTTGCGCGAGGCGCTGTGCTCGACCCGCGATTGCAGGGCGGCGCTCAGTTCGCCGGCGTCCACTTCGGCATCTTGCAGCGCGCGTGCGAGCAGGCCGTTCGGGCGCTCCAGCAAGCCCAGCAGCAGGTCTTCGACGAGGATTTTGCTGCCGCCACGGGCAACGCAGCGCTCGGCCGAGCTTTCCAGGTCGCGACGGGTTTCGGCGTCCAGCGCCTGAATCAGTTGTTGCAGGTCTACGTTGCTCATTGGTCATCTGTCCTTAATGAATTTTGCTGCCCAGGGTTACCACGCCGTCCGCTTTTTCGCGGCCGAGCCAACTGGTCCATCCCAGGCGACAGGCGTTCTGCTCACCGATTCGCAGTTCGCGGATTTCTTCCTGGCGCAGCACCAGGCGAATGTCGTAATCAAGCGGGTCACGCAGGGTGAACCGCACCAGCGCGCACAGCGGCTGGTAGCCGAAACCGATCGGCAGGAATTCGTGAAAGCGCAGCCAGTCGAGTTCGCGGATGTGAATCCGGAACTTGCCGCTGCGGTCGCGGACGTGTTCGCCGAGCACCAGGTCTTCACCGAGCATGCTGTTGGCGCGGCCCAAACGATTGCGCTGCTCGTCGAGGATTTCCACGCGACGCTCGATGCACTGCTCGATGGTCAGTTCGGCGTGCTTGAAGTAGTACCGCAGCACCGCTTCGATCAGTGCCGCCGAGTGCGCCCGCAAGCTGAGCAGGCCGAGGTATGGCAGCAGGCGTTTCCAGTTCAGTTCCTGGGCCTTGCGGATCTCTTCGCCGCCCAGGCCAATCAGCGCAAACAACTGCGCCGAGAACGGATCAAGCGCGCCGCTCTCGAAGCTGGCGCGGTAGCGGTACTTGCGCCAGATCGGCAGCATCAGCCGTTGCAGGCGATGGTGGAACAGGTCGAGGAAGTGGCGCGTCGGGTTGCCGTCTTCGCTGTCGCCCAAGGCTTGTTCGCCGTAGAACGCCGGCAGCGGCGAACCGGAACCGACCAGGCCGATCAGGTTGAAACGCATACGCGCGCGCAGGTGCCCGTGCTCGGTGAAAAACTCCACGCGATCAACGTCACTGCCAGGGAAACCCAGGCTCGGGTTGGCCTGGAATTCCAGCTGGTCGTACAAATCGTCCTGGCTCAGGTGCGGGTGGGCCTCGCGCAGCCGGTCAACCACCAGCAGCACGGCCTGAAACAGCGAGTACTCGCGTATTCCTCGGGTCAGTCCGCTTAAAGCAGCGGCTGAAGGCCCATACGTGGTGTCCATTGGTACACCTCTCCCTGTGTGCTTTTTACGCGCAACTCGTGGTACGAATTGAGACTGGCGTAAAGCGCGAAAAACTCGTTAAGAACCGAAGCAAAAACGAACAGGTCGCCCTCGCCGATATACCCTTCCGGGTCGATGGTCAGCTCGGTGCGCAACCCGCGTACCGGCAACCCTCGGTGCAATCTGTCGACGTGCTGGTGCTTGATCGACTTGAGCCCGCCCAGCAGGCGTTTGCTGACTTTTTCAGCGTGTTGGTCGTAGTAGCGCGGCAAGTCGTAGGTTTCGAGAATCACCTTCAACGCGTTGACGTCGGCCAGGGATAAATAGTTAAGCGACATGTTGCTGATCAGCTTCCAGAGGAAGTCACGGTTCAACGGTGGCGCGTAGCTCGGCGTGGCCGGGGTGATGTTGCGGAAACTCAGGAACTCCGGCGTCTCTTCGCAGGCCTGGCTGATGTCGCCGAGCTTGAGCTTGCGTGGCAGGTTCTGGTTGGTGCACATCAGCTCGATCGACAGGGTTTCGTGGGCTTCGGTGTGGCGGATGCCGAAGCTCAGGTAGGTGTCGAGGCCGTCGTGCAACGAAGACGAACGCTGGCGGATGCTGTAGTGCGGACGGCTGTTGGGCACGTCGAAACTCGGGTCGTGCTCGAAGGATTCGAACGGCACGTATTCCTGATAACCGAGACCGCCCGGCTTCCAGCCCGTCACCGTTTCCACGGAGAACACGCCGCAGTTTTCCAGATCGAACTCCGCTGGCAGCAGCAGGTATTCATCCTGTTTGCCGTCGAGGCGGATCGGCAGTGCGTCGTGCTTGAACAGGTTCACGATGGGCGTGCAGTAGAGCTTCACGTTGTCCAGGGTCGGACGCAGGCGCTGAATGCCGCTCTTGCGAATGTCGAAGCGCAATTCGAGGCCGCGCACTTGCTTGAGGGTGTCTTCCGGCAGGGCCTTGAGCAGGTCCAGACCGTTGATATCGACGAACAGGAATTTGTCCTGGAAGGCGAAATATTCCTGCAAGTAGCGGTAGCCACGGAAGGTGTTCAGCGGATACGGAATCAACGCTTCTTCTTCGGCAAAACCCACTGGCTGCACGCGGTCGCCGGGCATCTTGAACGCCATCGGCATGCCGTTGACGCCTTTGATTGGCTTGCCGGCGCCATCCAGCGGGATCAGCTCGATGCCTTCCAGGTTGCGCAGCAGGCTCAGGTAGAGCATTTGGCTGATGTAGCGCTCGCCGGCAAAGTGCAGGCGCAAGCGACTCAGTTCCAGCTCGCCGAGGTGACCGTCGGCGCTCATTTCCAGACGCAGGCTCAACAACGAACCGTCGCCCTTCACCGAGTAATTCAGCGCGGCCAAATCCAGCGGCAAGACCTCGGTCGGGTAGCAGGTGCGGAAGCGGCAGCGCACGTCGTCAATCGGCACGCTTTCCACCGGCGTATCGCGCTCGACCATCAACGCAGGACCCGAACGCTTCAACGGGTCGAACTGCAAAATGCTGAACGCCGGCAGCGGCCGCATGTAGTTGGGCCACAACAGGTGCATCAGCGAATGGCTGAGTTCCGGCAGCTCGTCATCGAGCTTCTGGCGCAGGCGCCCGGTCAGGAAGGCGAAGCCCTCAAGCAACCGCTCCACGTCCGGATCCCGCCCGGCCTGACCCAGGAAAGGCGCCAACGCCGGGCTACGCTCGGCGAATCGACGACCCAACTGGCGAAGTGCGGTGAGTTCGCTTTGGTAGTAGTGGTTAAAGGACACGGGTTACCTGCCTGGTATGAAATCTCATGAATAAAACGTCCAGTAGAGCGCGGCCGTCAGCACGGAAATGACGTAACCGGCGACCAGCAGGTAAGGCAACATGGCCACCCACATCACCATCAATCCGAGCCCGGCAAGTTGCCCAAAAAGCAAAAGCCCCAGCCCGCCGATCACCCATGGCGCCGCGTAAAAAGGAATGAACGTAAGCGGCGCGCACAGGATTTTCTTCAGGACCTGCTGTTCGGCTACTTTGTTCAGCGCTCGCGTTTGCCAAGCGGCAAAAGCGATATAGGCCGGAACGCCGAACGAGAGGACGTGAATCATCACGAACTGCTTCCAGTCTGGTGTCAGTGAGTTGCCCGCGTCCCAATCCAGGATCATCAGAGCCACCAACGCGACAATCGGCACCCAAAGGGCAGCGCCCAGAAATAGGCGACGGCTCAGACTTATCACTGGCAGACACCTACGGGCGGGTTTTGGCCGATGCGGCGATTCCAGGTTCTCTGGGCCCAACGCAATTCGATGACCTGCGTCGTCAGAATCGCCATGAACGTGACGCAACCCTGGGCCACGCCGTAGAACAACGCGCGCAGCGGATTGTCGGGCATCATCCAGAGCAGAATGAAACCCACCATCACGCTCAGCAACAGCAGCTTGGCCAACAGGTTCGGAAGCAACGCGACGATCAGATTGACCGCCACAAAGATATAAAAGAGTGCGTAGCTGGCCCCGCCGATTGCGACGCCACGGGTGGTGAAACCACCGTTGAATTCTTTGTAGGCATGCACGACCGCGTCATTCAGGATCGCGTAAGCCACGCAGCCAAAGCCATGGATCAACACGCTGATGAGCATTCGGCCAAGGGTGTTCATGCCGCCGAACAGATTGCTGTCGGCCACGTACTTCGGGCAACCACGCATCTCGTCCGATACGTTGATCATGGGCAAAAGACTCCATCCTTGAGTGTCCAGATACGTCGACCGCCATCGCGTTCATGCTTGATGCCAAGCAGGGCGTTGCGTATGTCGTGCGCACTGAAGAGACGCGTTTGTTCAGATCCTTTGACGGTCAGCGAGAAGTTGTCATCTACCCGTATGTCGCCCTCTTCGTCGTAAGACAAATAACTGGCCACGGCGTACTGCTTGCCCGGTGCCAGGACGCGCGGCTCCATCAGCGGCAACCAGTTGCTGGCGTTCTGCGATTCGATCTGCAGCGGCACGCCGCAGGTATTCAACAGGTCAACTTCGTAGATGTACGTCAGTTGAGTCGTGCAGCCGGCCAACAACAGGCAACCCACCGCCAACACAGACGCCACGAAGGGGAGAAGGTTCATGGACGAGCCCCTTCTTTGTTCGCTGTCATCGGCAGATACGAATCGACATAGACGTATCCGTCATCGGCACTGTTGACCCGCGCCATCGTCAACGGCTTACCGTCCGGGGTTTGAAACCGGACCCAACCTTCGCTGTAGATATCGCCATGCTCATACCGCACCTGCACGAAATAATCCGGCGGATTGGACTGGGTGATCTCGATGAAAAAACCGCCATCCTGCGCCCCGCGCCATACCGCATCGGGGTGACCCGGCAGCACTGGCGTTGAAGGGTTGGAGGGACGTAGCGAGATGAACAGCGTCACCAGCGCGATGATCGCCAACACACCGATGGCGCTCAGCACATGATTGAGCCATTTCCACACCTGCATCGAACGCGTCATGGCGCGCACCAGGTGCGCACATCGCGCTTGTCGAAGCCCACGCAATCATTGCGCTTGGCGATTGACCGATAAGGCGCCTCGCGGGTGTAGGCGAAGTAGTAATAGCGCTGCGCGTCTTCGCCATACAGCCAGTAATTGCTCGACCCCTGGTTAATCTCGTAGGGCTCGAAGGTCCAGATCGATGACTCACGCGGAATGAAATTCACCCGGTCCATCAGCAACATAAAGGCGTTGGAAAACACTGGCGTCGCCCAGGCCAGGATTACCGTCACGGCCGCGACGGCTAGTGCGCCGAACGATGTGAATAGCCGCCTCACAGCCTGGCCACTCCCTGAGTTGCACGCCAACGGGTAACCGCTGCATCGAGGGCACGTGTCACCACAATCGCGGAAACGGTCAAACCGCCCGCCAGCGCGCAATACGCCATGGCGCGAACAGGGTATTGCGGCAGCAGGTAAACCAGGATCGAGACCATCATGAAGATCGCCACGCCAAACTTGATGGCCAGGCGAGGGATGAAGACCAAAACGAGGTTCAGGAAAACGAAAAAGTAAAAAACCAGGTACATGCCCATGCCGATGGCGACGCCACGGGAGGTCAGCCCGCCGACCAGGTTTTTATAGATCGGCACGGCGAAGCCATTCATCACGATATAGAGCACGCAGGCCATCCCATGGACGACCAACCCGATCACTCGTTGGCTATTCATGTTCAAGCGCTGCCACGCGATTTTTCGCCACGATCAATCACCCAAAATCCCTCTTCCCTTTCATCCTGTAAAAATTCATCCGGGAAACCATCAAAACACTGGCGATGCAGGCCAGAAAATCCATCACCGTGCGAAAGCGCTTTACCAAGATCACTGCGATGCCTCGGCAGGACAGAACGAGCGGTCTTCGATCGTCCATGCACGTACTGCGTTGTCTTCGACCTTCTCCACCCTCGCCAACGCCGTGCGCAACGTCTGCGCATCAATGGTTTTGACGGCGCTGGCGGTTTTGATCACCAGGCTGTACCGGGCGCTTATCTGCCCCGAAACATCCTTCCCTGCCGACCTGTAGTTGGCGATGGAGCGGCGCTCACCCGGGGCTAACGTGAGGCGACGCGGCTGGTCGTCATAGTTGGAGTCATGGACCAGCGACAGCTCTAGCGGTATGCCGCAGGTGTTCAGGAAATACACATCGTTGCGGTAGACCTGTTGTGCGGCGCAAGCCGTGAATGAAACACCGCACGCCAAAAAAACTGTCCACCTGAACATCGAGCTCATCCCTACCGGCCTTCATCAGCACATGTACGCTAGCGCTTGCTAACTTCCGATAATCACCGTCCCGGAACCCGCCGTAACCTTGTTGCCATGGGTCCCAACGGAATCCACGGTCGCCGCCGGTTTACCGTTAATCAAAACCGTCGTCGCCAACCCGCCGACCATCGCACCACCACACGCCGAGGCATCGCCTTGGCGGGCGGCCGCGAGGCCGTCGAAGAACACATCGCCGGAACCGGCGGCGATCGGGTTGGTGCCGTGGCCGGGGAGCGGGCAAGCGGTCGGGTCGGATACACGTGCTGCGGGTTTGCCAGGCATACGGATCTCCTTAGTTGACCTTCACTTGACCGCTGCCATCCAGGCGCGCGGCGAAACTGACCTGACGCTTGAAACCATCAACTTCCAGCAGGCCTTCGATGCTGAAGGACAGACGAAGCTGATCGTGATCACGCGGCAGGGAGATGACACGCACATTGCTCAGGCGCGGCTCGTAGGCTTCGATGAAATTTTCGATAGCCAGACGGGCCTGACTCAGGGAGTCGTGCAGGCTCAGACGCATGTCATTGAGATCGGGTAGCCCGTAATCGGACAGCGTTTGCACGCTGCCCGCACGGGTGCTGAGCATCTTGGCCAGATGGGCAGCCACGGACGCCATGGCGGAGACCTCGCGGCTCCAGCCGACGCGTTTTTCCGCGTCGCCACCCAGGCGTTCGAAAAGGCTGCCGTATCCAGTCATGAGTTAGGCTCCGCTTACTCTTTGTCCAGCTTGCCAACCAGCGACAGGGTGAAATCGGCACCCATGTACTTGAAGTGCGGACGCACGTTCAGGCTGACGCGGTACCAGCCAGGCTCGCCTTCGACATCGCTGACGATGATTTGAGCTGCACGCAGCGGACGACGGCCACGCACTTCGGCGCTCGGGTTTTCCTGGTCGGCCACGTACTGGCGGATCCACTTGTTGAGTTCCAGCTCGAGGTCGGTACGTTCTTTCCACGAACCGAGTTGCTCGCGCTGCAGCACTTTCAAGTAGTGAGCCAGGCGGTTGACGATCATCATGTACGGCAGTTGGGTGCCGAGCTTGTAGTTCAGCTCTGCAGCCTTGCCTTCTGCGCTGATGCCGAAGAACTTCGGCTTCTGCACCGAGCTGGCGGAGAAGAACGCCGCGTTGTCGGAGCCTTTGCGCATGGTCAGGGAGATGAAGCCTTCCTCGGCCAGTTCGTATTCACGACGGTCGCTGACCAGGACTTCCGTAGGAATCTTGGTTTCGATTTCGCCCATGCTTTCGAAATGGTGCAACGGAAGGTCTTCAACCGCGCCACCGCTCTGCGGGCCGATGATGTTCGGGCACCAGCGGAATTTGGCGAAGCTGTCGGTCAGCTTGGTGCCGAACGCGTAGGCGGTGTTGCCCCACAGGTAGTGCTCGTGGCTGTTGGCGACGGTTTCTTTGTACACGAACGATTTGACCGGGTTTTCTTCCGGGTCGTACGGGTTACGCAGCAAGAAACGCGGCACGGTCAAGCCAACATAACGGGAGTCTTCCGACTCACGGAAGCTCTGCCATTTGGCGAATTGCGGGCCTTCGAAGTGATCTTTCAGATCCTTCAGGTCCGGCAGGCCGGTGAAGCTTTCCAGGCCGAAGAATTTCGGGCCGGCAGCTGCGATGAACGGCGCGTGGGACATGCAGGCAACGCTGGACACGTACTGCATCAGTTTCACGTCCGGCGAGCTCGGGGACATGTAGTAGTTAGCGATGATCGCGCCGACTGGCTGACCACCGAACTGACCGTATTCAGCGGTGTAGATGTGCTTGTACAGGCCCGACTGCATCACTTCCGGCGAATCTTCGAAATCGTCCAGCAGGTCTTCTTTGGAGACGTTGAGGATTTCAATCTTGATGTTTTCGCGGAAGTTGGTGCGATCAACCAGCAACTGCAGGCCGCGCCACGAGGATTCCAGGGACTGGAAGTCCGGGTGGTGCAGGATTTCGTCCATCTGGCGGCTGAGCTTGGCATCGATCTCGGCGATCATGCGGTCGACCATGGCCTTCTTGACCGGCTCACCGTTGTTCTGCGGCTTGAGCAGCTCTTCGATGAACGCCGACACGCCGCGCTTGGCGATGTCGTAGGCTTCGTCGTCCGGCGTCAGGCGGGTTTCGGCGATGATGCTGTCGAGAATGCTGTATTCGCCATTCTCTTTGCTCTTTTGCTGTGCTGCGCTAGTGCTCATTGTGTTGGCTTCCTTGGCTGATAGAGACTCAGGCGTCCTGGGCTGCGGCGTTCAAGCCCAGCTCACCCAGTACGCGACCGCGGGATTCGTCGTCGGCGAGAACGCCTTCGATGGCTTTGCGGAACGCAGGCGCGTTACCCAGCGGGCCTTTGAGGGCCACCAGCGCGTCGCGCAGTTCCATCAGTTTTTTCAGCTCAGGCACTTGATCGACCAGGCTGGCCGGGTTGAAGTCCTTCATCGAGTTGACGCGCAGTTGCACGCCCAGCTCTTCAGTGCTGCCTTCTTCCTGAAGACGGTTCGGCACGTTCAACGTCAGGCTCAGCTCTTGCTTGGCCAGCACTTCGTCGAACGTCATTTTGTCGATGCTGATCGGCTTGCGATCTTCGACTTTGCGTTCGTCCTTGCGGTGGGTGTAGTCACCGATTGCCAGTAGTTTCAACGGCAGTTCGATCTCTTCATTAGCACCGCCAGTGGCGGGTTTGAAGGTGACGTTGATGCGTTCCTTGGGGGCTACCGAGCCTTCTTTGGCCATGGCTTTTCTCCTTGCGGTTGTGGCCCTGGGGCCTATTCGAGTACCACTTCGAGATCGAGGTGGCACAGCCTGCGATAAATCTCTTCCTTGCGTTCACGTACGGCATGGTTCTGCGGCAACAACTCGCAGCAGCTATGCAGTAAATGCAGCACTTCCAGCGCAAGATCGGGCTCCCAGGCGTTCAGGCCTGAGTCCTGTAATGTTTGGTCGAGGGTTTCGAGTTGGGTCCTGGCCAGTTCGTACTTTTTGGCCATGAAGCACAGCCGCGCCAGGGCGAACTGCCAGAAAAATCGTGCCCGCCCGCCTTGGGCGCCTTGCAGGCCCTGCTTGAGGATTTGCACGGCGGCCTTGAGGCCGTCCTTGCGCAAAATCGGCAGGACTTCTTCCAGGGCCACTTCCCAGGCAGGCTGGTTGTCAGCGACTTCAACCTTGCGCGGCGCACTGGCGGTTTGCAGGTGCGGCATGACGTGGGCGCTGACCCAGGCGCGGGTGGCCGGATCGGCAAACGGCGCGCCGTCATGGAAACGCAATTCGATGATGCCGGGCAGGCGCTGAACCAAAAGCGCGAAGTGGATTTCCACTTCGCGCATTGCCATCTCGGCGTTCAGCCCTTGAAGGCATTCCCAGACCATTCGCTGGCCATCGAACCAGAATGGCGCCTTCGCCAGGCTCGCCTCCAGTTCTACCAAGAGGTCTGCGTATTTGGCCTGATCGTAGCGATCCTGATAGGCCTTGAGCTTGTCCGCGGGCAAGCCGCGCAACATGGTGATCTGCTCGGCGTTGCGCTCGGGCACCGCGTCAATGGGCAACCACAGCAACGTACGATTGAGGCGCAGGGCGCGCAGGTCGGTGGCTTTCTGCTTGAGCCACCAGGCGCACAGCGGACGGGCGTTTTCCTGCTGGGCGCGCAGGGCCTTGTGGGCTTCTTTTTCGTTGTCGATCGGAGCGCCGGGGGTGAACAGCTGGGTCGCGGCCTGTTTGACCTGAGCGACCGCCGCCCCCACCACGCCGGGTTCCGGCTGGTTATCGGCGGCGCGCTGCACCATATTTTTCAGGCGGCGGGAGATCGGCAGCAGCAACGGCGCGTCGTCGCCCAGATGTTCGGTGCACGCGGCATCGAGGCCTTCGAGGTGTTCCACCATCCGGCGGAACATCGGCAACTGCTCTTTGATCGCGACTTTTTCGGTCAGCACCTGCTCGAGACGCGGCACCAACCAACTGATGGCTGCGGCGCGGGTGCGCGCCTTGTTCGGGTGAACTTCGGCCCAGTGGTTTTCCGACAAGTGGTGCAGCAAACCGAGGCCCGCCAGCAGGCCCTGAAAGGATTCACGCTGGTACAAAGCCCAGGTCAGCCAGGCACCGACGCGCAAATCCTTGGATTGGGTGCGCAGCAGGTTTTCGCTGTTTTCACGGATTTTCAGCCAGTCGATCTGACCGGCTTCATGCATCGATTGGGCTTTGGCGAGCTCGCTTTCCAGGGCCTCGTATTCGCTCGAAAAGCGAACATCCTCGCCCGCGAAATTCTCTTTGGAAACAGAGGCTTTTGCGAGATCAAGGTAATGGGCGGAAAGTTTGCTTGAGTAGGACATCCATGGCCTTTAATTAGGATTACGGTCACACGCCAATTGGAGTTTCAACGGCGGTGGACAGTATCAAAGAGCTGCGATGATTCTCATCCAATTGAGTTCGTGCTCTTGCAAGTGGGCGCATCGTAATCACTATGATGGCCACTAGCAAGCATCCGATTAAACAACAAGACGAAGTGTTCTCTGTTTCACGTAGGAGATATCCCTATATCTCTCAGGGACTCCCCTGATGTCAGATTAATATTTCATCTGCCAAGCAGGCGCCCCGTAACCATTGTTCCAGAGCCATTTCTTAAATCCCCAGCAACCATTGACGATTCGGTCCATGAGCCGGGCGCAAAGCATGACAAGAATAAAAAATGATAAATGTAGGAAATGTCTGAAAGGTTGCAGTCATCTATGAACAAAACGATGAAAGACAACAGCCAACTTAAAAAGTGCCATCGCTGTGATGGCACTTTTATATAGCGTTGAATTCCCTGACGATACCAAGGGCAACTCCGGCCACGCACTTTGTTTCCAGTGTGTATTAATCAGTCCACAACACGCTCTTCATATAAACAGAAGGCAACGCCCATAAAAAATGGGCCTCCGATTAATCGGCAGGCCCATTTTTCAATACGGTTCTCCCCTTTATTCAGGGAGTTCGCCGCAATTATGGATTAACGCTGTCTTTCAACGATTTGCCTGGTTTGAAGGCGACGGTGTTGCTGGCCTTGATTTTCACAGGCTCACCGGTTTGCGGGTTTTTGCCGGTGCGGGCACCGCGGTGGCGTTGCAGGAAGGTACCGAAGCCCACCAGCGTGACGCTGTCTTTGCGGTGCAGAGCGCCGGTGATTTCTTCGAGAACGGCGTTGAGAACGCGGTTGGCCTGCTCTTTGGTGAGATCTGCTTTTTCAGCGATTGCAGCGGCGAGTTCTGGTTTACGCATTAGTGAAGCCCCTTTGACGGTTTTTTGTTGTTATGTCCGTGCTGTTCTCGTTGGAACAGCGCCCAAGGCGCCGCAGGTGCTCTACTCTGCGGCAGACGGGAGTGAGGATGGCACGCACGGAAGAGCCGCGCCAGTCTCGGCGCGACGTTTGTAGGGGCAAAAGCGGGGTGATTCCGACAGAACGACCAGTATTTACGCCAGCAGGGCCGGAAGCTCTTTGTTCAACGCGAGTTTTTCCATCACCGCCGTGCCTGTCAGGGCATAACCGAGCAATTTGCCTGAGCCATCACGGCACAACACTTTGATGTCGGCGCCCTGCCCTTCGACCGTCCAGACGCCTTCGGTGCCCCGTGGCGGCGGCGAAACCACCAGCGGGCAGACCGGCGTTTTCACGGTGATCGGCATCGGGCCGTAGTTCACCGCTGTAGGATTTCCCGCCAGCGTTTGGGCCAGCGCTCTCGCACAGCTCATGAGGGGCATCACGTACAACAGATTCAGACCTTCGACCTCGGCACAATCGCCCAGGGCGTAGATATTGGCGTGGGAAGTCTTCAGTTGACGATCAACCACGACGCCGCGATTGACCTGAACCCCCGCTGCGGCCGCCAGATCGATACGCGGACGCAGGCCGATGGCCGAGACCACCACATCGCACGCAATCACCTGGCCATCGGACAAGTGCGCTTCCAGCCCGTCCGCCACACGCTGCAAGCGATTGAGTACCGGCCCGAGGTGGAAGCGCGCACCGAGGCTTTCCAGCCCGGCCTGCACCGCAGCGGCTGCCGCCGGGTGCAGCAAGGTCGGCATGACCTGCTCGCACGGCGCCACCAGTTGCACCTCGTAACCGCCGAGGATCAGGTCGTTGGCAAATTCGCAGCCGATCAGGCCGGCGCCGAGCAGTAACACCCGGCGCTTGCCCGCCGCAGCGGCACGGAAGCGTGCGTAGTCTTCCAGATCATTGATCGGGAACACCGCGTCAGCGCCGTCGCCTTCGATTGGCACCCGCACGGTTTCCGCGCCCCAGGCCAGGATCAGGTCGCGATAGATCACCGATTCCTCGCCGATCCACAGGCGTTTGTGGCCTGGGTCGATGCCGCTGATACGGGTATGGGTGCGCACTTCGGCCTTCAGTTGCTCGGCCATGGCGCCGGGCTCGGCCATGCTCAGGCCATCGGCATCCTTGTTTTTGCCGAAACCGGTGGAGAGCATCGGCTTGGAGTAGGAACGCCCGTCATCGGCGGTGATCAGCAGCAATGGGGTTTCGCCATCGAGTTTGCGAAACTCCCGGGCCAGGTTGTAGCCAGCCAGGCCGGTACCGACGATCACGACAGGTGCGTTCATGCCTTACTCCTCTTTTTTGTCTTAGTTGATTTCGATCATTTCGAAATCCATCTTGCCCACGCCGCAGTCCGGGCACAGCCAGTCTTCCGGTACGTCCTGCCACAGCGTGCCGGGTGCAATGCCGTCATCCGGCCAGCCGTCGGCTTCGTTATAGATCAGGCCGCAGACCACACATTGCCACTTTTTCATTCGGTTACTTCCTCAGGATTCAGGCTTTTGCCGGCGCGAACGGTCGATGGGTAAAGCGTTGCCGTCCGGCTCAGGGCGTTTTGTACTGATCGAACCCGGCAGATGCAAGCCTGTTCGACGCCGCAACAGGCCGGCTCAATCAAAATCGCCGGCTGACATGGTAAGCTCGCCGCCTCATTTGCTGCCAATAATGACTCACTGTGCCGCACTCAAAAGCCCCGTTCTGGCTCACCCAAAACCGACTCGCCCCCCTCCCCGACAGCTCTACCCTCGACTGGCTGTTCGACGAAGGCTCGCTGACCCGACGCTTGATCCGTCTGTCGAATGATCGCTTCAGCGTCACGCCGTTGTTCGAAGGCTGGCAAGCGTTGCGCGCCGATGAATGTGCCGCGCTGGACCTGGCCGATGGCAGCGAAGGTTGGGTGCGCGAGGTGTATCTGCGCGGCGCTGGCCAGGCCTGGGTGTTCGCCCGCAGCGTGGCGGCGCGCAGTGCGTTGCAAGGTGAAGGCCTGCACATGGACGAACTGGGCAGCCGCTCGCTGGGCGAACTGCTGTTCTGCGATCAGGCGTTCCAGCGCCAGGCCATCGAGGTTTGCCACTATCCTCAGGAATGGCTGCCGCTGGAGTCACGCGCACCGGAACTGTGGGGTCGTCGCTCGCGTTTTGATCGGGGCGCCTTGAGCGTGCTGGTGGCCGAGATTTTCCTGCCGACCTTGTGGCTCGCCACCCGCGCCCACCCGGAGAACTGCTGATGTACACCAGCCTGCTCAAGTCCCTGAATCGCTTGAATCCCCGGGCCTGGGATTTCATTCAGCTGACCCGCATGGACAAGCCGATCGGTATTTACCTGCTGCTGTGGCCGACCCTTTGGGCGCTGTGGATTGCCGGCAAGGGCTCGCCTTCATTGGCCAACATCGTGATTTTCGTGCTCGGTGTGGTACTGACCCGCGCCGGCGGTTGCGTGATCAATGACTGGGCGGACCGCAAGGTCGACGGCCATGTGAAGCGCACCGAACAGCGGCCACTGGTGAGCGGCAAGATCAGCTCAAAAGAAGCGTTGGTGTTTTTTGCGCTGCTGATGGGCGTGAGTTTTCTGCTGGTACTGTGCACCAATGCGCCGACTGTCTGGCTGTCGCTGGGTGGCCTGGCGCTCGCGTTCAGTTACCCGTTCATGAAGCGCTACACCTATTACCCGCAAGTGGTGTTGGGCGCGGCGTTTTCCTGGGGGATGCCGATGGCGTTCACCGCCGAGACTGGTGAGCTGCCGGCCGCTGCGTGGTTGCTGTGGATTGCCAATCTGTTGTGGACCGTCGGCTACGACACCTACTACGCGATGACTGACCGTGACGACGATTTGAAGATCGGCGTGAAATCCACCGCCATTCTGTTTGGCGACGCGGACCGGGTGATCATTCTGACGTTGCAGGGATTGGCGCTGGGTTGCTTGCTGTTGGCCGGATCAAAATTCCAGCTCGGCGGCTGGTTCCACCTCGGTTTGCTGGCGGCGGCGGGCTGTTTTGCCTGGGAGTTCTGGTACACCCGCGGCAAGGACCGGATGCGTTGCTTCAAGGCGTTCTTGCACAACCACTGGGCGGGGTTGGCGATTTTTGTAGGGATTGTGTTGGACTACGGCTTGCGTTGAGGCGGAGGACGCCTTCGCGGGCAAGCCTCGCTCCTACAGAAGCGAGGCTTGGCATTTGAACTCGCTTACATCTTCGGACCGGAATTGGTGATGACGTGCCAGACGTCTTTCATTTTGTCGCCTTCCTTGTCGCCCGGTTTTTTGTCTTTCATGAAGTAGTAAAGCGGTTTGCCGTCGTAGGCCCACTGCATCGTGCCGTCGTCGCGTTTGACGATCGACCATTTACCTTCAGCCTTGGCGCCCGCTTCCGCCTTGAACGGCGGCCAGTTTTCCGCGCATTGTCCGGTGCACACCGACGTGCCGCCCGTGTCCTTGTCGAACGTATACAGGGTCATGCCCTTATGGTCGGCCATCACGCCGTCTTTCATCATGACGGGCTCGGCAGCAAAGGCCATTGTCGGCAAAGCCAGGACCGCAGTCAGCATCAGGGCTTTGAAGGATTGCGAGTATTGCTTCATGGAAACCTTCCTTTTGTGGTTGTCAGGATTCGGACTTAGAGCTTAGTTCAGGATCATGACAATCGCCGTGCGACTAAAATACTGTCACACGACTGCAATAATTCCGTTATCTAATGCGGCGCAAGACAGTTAAATGACAAGAGGATTAAGGCATGGTTGGCAGGAGCATTCTGATCGTCGACGACGAAGCGCCCATTCGCGAAATGATCGCCGTTGCGTTGGAAATGGCCGGCTATGACTGCCTGGAGGCGGAGAACTCCCAGCAGGCGCATGCCATCATCGTCGACCGCAAGCCGGACCTGATCCTGCTGGACTGGATGCTGCCCGGCACCTCCGGCATCGAGCTGGCCCGACGCCTCAAACGCGATGAGCTGACCGGGGATATCCCGATCATCATGCTCACCGCCAAGGGCGAAGAGGACAACAAGATCCAGGGTCTGGAAGTCGGCGCCGACGACTACATCACCAAACCGTTTTCCCCTCGTGAGCTGGTCGCGCGCCTCAAAGCCGTGCTGCGCCGCGCCGGCCCGACCGACGGTGAAACCCCGATCGAAGTCGGCGGCCTGTTGCTGGACCCGATCAGCCACCGCGTGACCATCGACGGCAAACCCGCCGAGATGGGCCCGACCGAATACCGTCTGCTGCAATTCTTCATGACCCATCAGGAACGCGCCTACACCCGTGGCCAGTTGCTGGATCAGGTCTGGGGCGGCAATGTTTATGTCGAAGAGCGCACGGTCGACGTGCACATCCGACGCCTGCGCAAAGCCCTCGGCGATGCCTATGAAAATCTGGTACAAACCGTGCGCGGCACCGGCTACCGGTTTTCCACAAAGGCATAAAAGCAGCGGCAAGCTTTAAGCTACAAGCGGCAAGCGAAAGCAGAGCCGCGCTGACTTGAAGCTTGCGGCTTGAAACTTGGAGCTGCGCTAGGACGCCCCCCTTGAACCAAAACTGGCATGGCACGCTGATTCGCCACATGTTGTTGCTGGTCACCGCCTGCCTGGTGATCGGCCTGATTTCCGGCTATTACGGCTGGAGCCTCGCGGCTGGCCTGGGTCTTTACCTGGCCTGGACTCTCAAGCAACTGCTGCGCCTGCACGAATGGCTGCGCCTGCACAAACCCGATGAAGCACCGCCCGATGGCTATGGCCTGTGGGGCGAAGTGTTCGACAGCATCTACCACCTGCAACGCCGCGACCAACGGGTGCGCGGTCGCCTGCAAGCGGTGATCGACCGGGTCCAGGAATCCACCGCCGCGCTCAAAGACGCGGTGATCATGCTCGACAGCGACGGCAACCTGGAATGGTGGAACCGCGCCGCCGAAACCCTGCTTGGTCTCAAGACTCCGCAAGACAGCGGCCAACCGGTGACCAACCTGGTGCGGCATCCGCGCTTCAAGGAGTACTTCGAACAGGACAGCTACGCCGAGCCGCTGGAAATCCCCTCACCGACCAATGATCGCCTGCGCATTCAGCTGTACATCACCCGCTACGGCAACAACGAACACCTGATGCTGGTGCGCGACGTGACGCGCATTCATCAACTGGAGCAAATGCGCAAAGACTTCATCGCCAACGTTTCCCACGAACTGCGCACGCCGCTGACCGTGATCTGCGGCTACCTGGAAACCCTGCTCGACAACGTCGAGGAAGTTAACCCGCGCTGGACCCGTGCCTTGCAGCAGATGCAACAGCAAGGTGGGCGCATGCAGACGTTGCTCAATGACTTGCTGCTGTTGGCCAAGCTGGAAGCCACGGATTACCCGTCGGACAACCAGCCGGTGGTCATCGATAGCTTGCTGAAATCGATAAAGAGCGATGCCCAGCAGTTGTCCGCCCAGAAGAATCAGCGCATCACCCTGGAAGCCGATGCGACGATTTTGCTCAAGGGCAGCGAAGCCGAATTGCGCAGCGCGTTTTCAAACCTGGTGTTCAACGCGGTGAAATACACCCCGGCCGAAGGCAATATCCGCATACGCTGGTGGGGCGATGAACAAGGCGCGCACTTGAGCGTGCAGGATTCCGGGATCGGCATCGACAGCAAACACCTGCCGCGCTTGACTGAACGCTTCTACCGCGTCGATTCCAGCCGCAACTCCAACACTGGCGGCACCGGGCTGGGCCTGGCGATCGTCAAACACGTGCTGCTGCGTCACCGCGCGCGGATGGAAATCAGCAGCGTGCCGGGGCATGGCAGCACATTCACCTGCCATTTCGCGCCGGCCCAGGTGACCAAATCCCAACTGATCAACGCGGCCGATTGATACCGGCCAGCACTCGCCACTAGGCAATCACTGAGTCAGCCGCTACATTGGCTGACTTGTGCCTGCCCTTCAGGCACTGCATTTCCCCTTTTTTTGAATACACGGAATCCGCAAAACTCCATCATGGACCCATCCCCTGGCTTGACCCTCGCGACACTCTTCGCCGACTTCGGCATGATTCTTTTTGCTCTGATCCTGGTTTTGCTCAACGGATTTTTCGTTGCGGCGGAATTTGCCATGGTCAAACTGCGCTCGACCCGGGTCGAGGCCATCGCTGAAAAAAACGGCTGGCGCGGACACATCCTGCGCACCGTGCACAGTCAGCTCGATGCGTACCTGTCGGCCTGCCAGTTGGGTATCACCCTCGCCTCGCTGGGCCTTGGCTGGGTCGGTGAGCCTGCGTTTGCGCACATCCTCGAACCGATCCTTGAAGCCGTCGGCGTGCAGTCGGCCGAAGTGATCAAAGGCGTGTCGTTCTTCGCCGCGTTCTTCGTTATTTCGTACCTGCACATCGTGGTCGGTGAACTGGCGCCCAAGTCGTGGGCGATCCGTAAACCGGAGCTGCTGTCGCTCTGGACCGCCGTGCCGCTGTACCTGTTCTACTGGGCGATGTACCCGGCGATCTACCTGCTCAACGCCAGCGCCAACACGATCCTGCGCATTGCTGGCCAGGGCGAACCCGGCCCGCATCACGAGCACCATTACAGCCGTGAAGAACTGAAACTGATCCTGCACTCCAGCCGTGGCCAGGACCCGAGCGACCAAGGCATGCGTGTGTTGGCTTCGGCGGTGGAAATGGGTGAGCTGGAAGTGGTGGACTGGGCCAACTCCCGGGAAGACCTGGTGACGCTGGAGTTCAACGCGCCGCTCAAGGAAATCCTCGCGCTGTTCCGTCGTCACAAGTTCAGCCGTTATCCGGTGTACGACAGCGAACGCCAGGAGTTCGTCGGCCTGCTGCACATCAAGGACCTGCTGCTGGAATTGGCGGCCCTGGACCACATTCCCGAGTCGTTCAACCTGGCCGAGCTGACCCGTCCGCTGGAACGCATCTCGCGCCATATGCCGCTGTCGCAACTGCTGGAACAGTTCCGCAAGGGCGGTTCGCACTTCGCCGTGGTCGAGGAAGCCGACGGCAACATCATCGGATACTTGACCATGGAAGACGTGCTGGAAGTGCTGGTGGGCGACATTCAGGACGAACACCGCAAGGCCGAACGCGGGATCCTCGCGTATCAACCGGGCAAGTTGCTGGTACGGGGCGATACGCCGCTGTTCAAGGTTGAACGCCTGCTGGGCATCGACCTGGACCACATCGAAGCCGAAACCCTCGCCGGGTTGGTCTACGAAACCCTGAAACGGGTGCCGGAAGAGGAGGAAGTGCTGGAAGTCGAAGGTCTGCGCATCATCATCAAGAAGATGAAAGGGCCGAAGATCATATTGGCCAAGGTGTTGATGCTGGATTGATTGCCGGCGAGCCTTTGTGGCGAGGGGGCTTGCCCCCGTTGGGCTGCGAAGCGGCCCCTAAACCCCTCAACCGCACAGTCCCTGACATTCCGCATTCATGGTTTTGGGACGGCTCCGCCGTCCAACGGGGGCAAGCCCCCTCGCCACAATTGATCTAATCGCCTTCATTGCTTGCCCAACGCAAAGTTGGGCAACGCCCCCACCGGTTGATTGAACTGGTACGGAATCGACACCAACCCCAACCCGGTATTGCGCTGCACCACGAAATGCAGGTGCGGCCCGCTGCTGTTGCCGGTATTGCCCGATAACGCCAACGCGCTGCCCACCGCCACCCGCTGACCTTCGCGCACGCTCACCGAACCTTGCTTGAGGTGCAGGTACACGCCCATGGTCCCGTCGTCGTGCAACACCCGCACGAAATTGCCGGACGGATCATTGCCACGGCCGCTCTGGCCATTCTCGGTTTTCACCACCATCCCGGCGCGCGCTGCAATGATCGGCGTGCCTTCGGGCATGGCGATGTCCATCGCGTAGCGGTTCTTGGCCCCGAAGTGGCTGTATTGGCCATTCGCGCCCTGGCTCAAGCGAAACGGACCGCCACGCCAGGGGAAGGGATATCGATAGCTCTGAGCGGCGCCTGAGGGGTCGCCCATGGAATATTGGAAGCTCGGGGTATACACCAGCGGCTTTCCACCGGTAATCGCCGTCAGCAGCGCCAGGCGCGAGTTGCTGCGCGCCGGCAAGACCCGGCGAATCGGCTGGCTCGGCGCACCCTTGACGTTGCTCAACCCGGCAAAACTCAGCTCGACCTCCACCGGCGCATATAGATCGTTGCGCACAAACACCACGTCCACGCCCTTCTGCTTCTTGATGTCGAGGTACACCTGGCGCTCCAGGTGCTCGACCATCCGGTCCCGAAAGACAAACACCTGGGAGCCTTTCGTGGGGCGGTCACTATAGGAGACCACGCCATTGGCATCGGTGGATTTGTAAATGGTCATGGCCACAGCCGAGGTGGAGGCCACGAAAAGACCACAGAAAAACAGCAGGCGCGCGAGCATGGGCAAGAGTCTGTCGAATAAGGCCTGGAAAGGAGCCTAGCAGGTGCAATGGACCTGGGTAGTCGGCAGATGTTTCAAAATGGGATGTTCGGGAGATGTTCGGGAGATGTGCGGTGAATTTGATGGCGCCTTCGCGAGCAGGCTCGCTCCCACACTTGGAATGCATTCCAATGTAGGAGCGAGGCTTGCCCGCGAAGGCGGACTGGCAGGCAACGAAGATTACGCGCCGGGAATGAAATGCTTCTGCGCAGTACCACGGGCAATCAGGCGGGAGATGTAGTCGAGCTTCTGCGCGTCCTGATCGACGAAGCGGAAGGTCAGTTGCAGCCAGTCGCTGTCGGGCTTGGGTTCGTGGGCGACGATGGCGTGCAGGTAGCCGTTCAGGCGCGCGGTTTCGGCGTTGTCGCCCTGCTCCAGATCGAGCACTGCGCTTTCGAGCACTTGCGGCAGGATGTCGGTGCGTTTGACCACCAGCAGCGCTTCCTTGAGGCTCAAGGCTTTGATCACGCAGGCTTGAGTGCCGCTCGAAAGACGCAATTGACCTTGGCCACGACCGCCGGCAGGTGCGGCCGATGCAGCCGGTGCCTTGACCGGCGGGCTGTTGAGCAGGCCACGGGACGGCGCGGCCGCCGGGGCTGGCGCAGCGGCGACAGGTTTGGCGAACGGGTTGACGGGGGCAGCACCGACCACCTCAGCCTTGCCACCAGTCAGGGCGCTCAGCGAATCATTGCCGAACGCCGAGTTCATCTTGGTCGGCGCGCTGTTCATCAAGGTGTCGAGCTTGCCGACCTTGTTCAGGGCCTGCTTGACCTTGGTCAGCAGTTGCTCGTTGGTGAACGGCTTGCTGACATAACCGGAAACGCCGGCCTGAATTGCCTGGACCACGTTCTCTTTGTCGCCACGGCTGGTCACCATCACAAACGGCATGGTCTTGAGGTTGTCCTGCTCGCGGCACCAGGTCAGCAGTTCCAGGCCGGACATTTCCGGCATCTCCCAGTCACACAGCACCAGGTCGAACGCTTCACGCGCCAGAATCGCCTGAGCCTTCTTGCCGTTGACCGCATCTTCGATCCGGATGCCCGGAAAATAGTTGCGCAGGCACTTCTTCACCAGGTCACGAATGAACGACGCATCGTCCACGACCAACACACTGACCTTACTCATCCACAACCCCTTTAAAAAATCCCGGCAAGCATACCGCTTTGCTGATGGCACATTGCCAAAAACCTTCAGTCACGCCGGGACTTTTCGTTCGCGGGTGCTGCTTTCGAATTCATTCGCCGCAAACAAAAACGCCCAGCCAAAGGGCCGGGCGCTTTTCTCAGGCAATCTTACTTATCGTCAGCTTTGCCCGGAACATTAGCGGTTTCGCCACTTGTGCCTTCAACTTCTTCTTTCATGCGCTTGAGGCCAAGGTGTCGCACATCGGTGCCGCGCACCAGATAAATCACCAACTCGGAGATGTTGCGCGCGTGGTCGCCGATCCGCTCCAGGGAACGCAGCACCCAAATGATGCTCAAGACCCGCGAGATAGAGCGTGGGTCTTCCATCATGTAGGTCGCCAGCTCACGCAGGGCGGTCTTGTATTCGCGGTCGATGATCTTGTCGTACTGCGCGACCGACAATGCCAGGTCAGCGTCAAAACGGGCAAACGCATCCAGCGCGTCGCGCACCATGTTGCGTACCTGGTCGCCGATGTGGCGCACTTCGACATAACCGCGTGGTGCTTCGCCTTCTTCGCACAACTGGATGGCGCGACGGGCAATCTTGGTTGCTTCGTCGCCGATGCGCTCCAGGTCGATCACCGACTTGGAGATGCTGATGATCAGACGCAAGTCGGACGCCGCCGGCTGACGACGGGCCAGGATGCGCAGGCACTCTTCGTCGATGTTGCGTTCCATCTGGTTGATCTGGTCGTCGATCTCGCGCACCTGCTGGGCCAGGCCGGAGTCGGCCTCGATCAGCGCGGTCACCGCGTCGTTGACCTGCTTTTCCACCAGCCCGCCCATGGCCAGGAGGTGGCTGCGCACTTCCTCGAGCTCGGCGTTGAACTGCGCGGAAATGTGGTGGGTAAGGCCTTCTTTACTAATCATCTGTTTCGCTCCGCGAAAGTTGCAAGCTTCAAGCTGCAAGCTTCAAGCAGTTATGTACAAGTCCTGATTTCGCACCGCATCTTACTTGCCGCTTGAAGCTTGCGGCTTGCAGCTGTACGGCTAGCCGTACCGCCCTGTGATGTAGTCTTCGGTCTGCTTCTTCGCCGGATTGGTGAACAAGGTGTCGGTGTCGCCGAATTCCACCAGTTTGCCCATGTACATGAACGCCGTGTAGTCGGAAACCCGCGCGGCCTGTTGCATGTTGTGGGTCACGATCACGATGGTGAACTTGGATTTCAGTTCGTAGATCAGCTCTTCGACTTTCAGCGTCGAGATCGGGTCGAGTGCCGAGCACGGTTCGTCGAGCAGCAGCACTTCCGGCTCCACGGCGATGGTGCGGGCGATCACCAGACGTTGCTGCTGACCACCGGACAGGCCGAGTGCCGACTCGTGCAGACGGTCTTTGACTTCGTCCCACAGCGCCGCGCCTTTCAGTGCCCACTCGACGGCTTCGTCGAGGATGCGCTTCTTGTTGATGCCCTGGATGCGCAGGCCGTAAACCACGTTTTCATAGATGGTTTTCGGGAACGGGTTCGGCTTCTGGAACACCATGCCCACACGGCGACGCAGCTCGGCCACGTCTTCGCCCTTGCGGTAGATGTTGTTGCCGTAGAGGTTGATCGCGCCTTCGACGCGGCAACCGTCAACCAGGTCGTTCATGCGGTTGAAGGTGCGCAGCAGCGTGGACTTGCCGCAGCCGGACGGGCCGATGAAGGCCGTCACGCGCTGTTTCGGAATGTTCATGCTGACGTCGTACAGCGCTTGTTTCTCACCGTAGAACAGGCTCAGGCCAGGTACTTCGATGGCCACGGTTTCCTGCTCGAGACTCAGGCTCTGTTTGTCGCGGCCCAGGGCAGACATGTTGATGCCGTGGGTATGTGCTTCGTGCTGCATGGGAGGCTCCCTGTGCTAACAAATTCGGTTCGGTTGCCCACTGGCCTCACAAAAAATGGGCCAGCAGTGTTGCCGTTCTGTAGGAGCCAGGCTTGCCGGCGAAGGCGTCCTTGAAATCGCCTTCGCCGGCAAGCCTGGCTCCTACAGGGAGCGGCGTGATTAGCTATCCAGCGCTTTGTACTTCTCGCGCAGGTGGTTGCGTATGTACACGGCCGACAGGTTCAACGTGGCGATCACCAGCACCAGCAACAGCGCGGTGGCGTACACCAGCGGTCGGGCCGCTTCGACGTTCGGGCTCTGGAAGCCGACGTCATAAATATGGAAGCCCAAGTGCATGATCTTCTGGTCAAGGTGCAGGTACGGGTAGTTACCGTCCACCGGCAGCGACGGCGCCAGCTTCACCACACCTACCAGCATCAGCGGCGCCACTTCACCGGCGGCGCGGGCCACGGCGAGGATCATGCCGGTCATCATCGCCGGGCTGGCCATCGGCAGCACGATCTTCCACAAGGTTTCAGCCTTGGTCGCGCCGAGGGCCAACGAGCCCTCACGCACGGTGCGAGGAATCCGCGCCAGGCCTTCTTCGGTGGCCACGATCACCACCGGCACCGCCAGCAATGCCAGGGTCAGCGAGGCCCAGAGCAGACCCGGCGTACCGAAGGTCGGCGCCGGCAAGGCTTCGGGGAAGAAGATCCGGTCCAGCGAGCCGCCGAGTACGTAGACGAAGAAGCCCAGGCCGAACACCCCGTAAACGATGGCCGGAACGCCCGCCAGGTTATTCACGGCGATGCGGATAATCCGGGTCAGGGCGTTTTGCTTGGCGTATTCACGCAAGTAAACCGCTGCCAGCACACCGAACGGCGTCACGATCATCGCCATGATCAGGGTCATCATCACGGTGCCGAAGATTGCCGGGAAGATCCCGCCTTCAGTGTTCGCTTCACGCGGGTCGTCGGACAGGAATTCCCAGACCTTGCCAAAGTAGAAGCCGATCTTGGTAAAGGTGCCCATGGCGTTCGGCTGGTAGGCATGCACCACCTTGCCGATGCCGATTTCGAGCTCTTTGCCGTTGGCATCGCGAGCGGTGAGGCTGTCGCGGTTGAACTGGGCGTGCAGGTCGCCGAGGCGCGCTTCGATGTCCTGATAACGGGCGTTCAGCTCAGCCTTTTCTGCGTCCATGTCGGCTTGCGCGGTGGCATCGAGCTTGCCGGCCAGTTCCAGTTTGCGGCCGTGCAGACGGATGCGTTCCAGACCGGCGTTGATCGCGCCGATGTCGGATTTCTCCAAAGTCTTGAGCTGTGCCGCGAGCTTGTTGACGCGATCGACACGAGCCTGCAACTCCGGCCACGCCGCCTCGCCTTCGGCGATCACCTTGCCGTCTTCTTTGACGTTGACCAGGTAACCGTAGAAGTTGCCCCACTCGCGACGTTCGATGGTCATCAGTTCTGGCGGCGTCTTCTGGTTCGTCAGCCACTCGCCGACGATCCAGGTGAAGTCGTTGCCGTTCAAGTCACGGTTGCCGACCTTGATCAGCTCGCGGGTCATGAACTCCGGGCCGACATCAGGCACCGGCAGGCCCGCGCTTTTCAAACGCTCGCGAGGCACTTCTTCTTTCTGCACCACTTCGCCGATGACCAAATGATTGGCCTGGCCCGGCACGTCATAACTGGCGTGCACCAGGTCCGCCGGCCAGAAGTGGCCCAGACCGCGCACGGCAATCACTGCCAGCAAGCCAATGGTCATGATGACCGCGATGGACACCGCGCCACCGCTGATCCAGACGCCGGGGGCGCCGCTCTTGAACCATCCTTTCAGGGAGTTCTGTTTCACAGACTTATACCTTTATTAAAGCGACGAGTATATCTTTCGCACACGATCACTAA
>NZ_JBIUXZ010000007.1:108538-119757 GCF_044744265.1 Pseudomonas sp. NPDC087342 | reverse complement strand
GACCAACACCAGCACCCGCGCCGAGAGGACCACCACGCGCTAGTGGCTGCCGCCGACTTCCGACTCCGGCATTTCCACCGCGACGTTGGCGGCCAGGGTGCGCAGGCCTTCGAACAGGTTCATTTCCATGACCGGGGTGTTACCAGTGGCCATCAGCACGATCATCGTTTCACCGACCGCGCGGCCCATACCGATCATCAGCGCCGAGAAGATGCCCGGGCTCGCGGTCAGAATCACCACGCGGGTCATGGTCTGCCAAGGCGTGGCACCGAGGGCCAGGGAACCGAGGGTCAGGCCGCGAGGCACGCTGAACACGGCGTCTTCGGCAATGGAGTAGATGTTCGGGATCACCGCGAAACCCATGGCCAGACCGACCACCAATGCGTTGCGCTGGTCGTAGGTGATGCCCAGGTCGTGGGAGATCCACATGCGCATGTCGCCGCCGAAGAACCAGGTTTCCATGTACGGGCTCATGTACAGCGAGAGCCAGCCCACAAACAGGATCACCGGGATCAGAATCGCGGCTTCCCAGCCGTCCGGCACTTTCAGGCGGATGGACTCAGGCAGACGGCTGAAGATGAAACCGGCCACCAGCACGCCAATCGGCAGCAGCATCAGCAAGCTGAAGATGCCCGGCAAATGCCCTTCTACATACGGTGCGAGGAACAGGCCGGCGAAGAAACCGAGGATCACCGTCGGCATCGCTTCCATCAGCTCGATCACCGGTTTGACCTTGCGGCGCATGCCCGGGGCCATGAAGTACGCGGTGTAGATCGCCGCAGCGACGGCCAGTGGAGCGGCCAGCAGCATGGCGTAGAACGCGGCTTTCAAGGTACCGAAGGTCAGCGGAGACAAGCTCAGCTTGGGTTCGAAGTCGGTGTTGGCTGCGGTCGATTGCCAGACGTATTTAGGCTCGTCGTAGTTCTCGTACCAGACCTTGCTCCACAACGCGCTCCACGATACTTCCGGGTGCGGGTTGTCGAGCAGCAGCGGTTGAATCTTGCCGCCGGCTTCCACGATCACGCGGTTGGCCCGTGGCGACAGACCGAAAATCCCCTGCCCCTCAACCACTTGATCAACCAGCAAGGTGCGGTGCGCGGTACTGTGGAACACGCCGAGCTTGCCGGACGCATCGAGGGCGATGAAGCCTTTGCGACGCTCTTCGGCGGTGATTTCAACGATTGGCGTAGTGCCCATCTGGAAGTTGCGGATCTGCTTCAAGCGCAGCTCGCCATCCGGATCGCGGGCCATGAACCACTGGGCCAGGCCACCCTTGGAGTCACCCATGATCAGCGAGATACCGCCCACCAGTTGGGTGCTGGCGGTAATCTCGGCATCGCCGTTTTCCAGCAGTTTGTAGCGACCGTTGAGACTCTTGTCGCGCAGGCTGAACACGTCGGCCTGGGCACGCCCGTTGATCACGTACAACCATTGCTGGCGCGGGTCGACGAAGATGTTCTTCACCGGCTCGGTCATTTGCGGCAGGTCGATGCGCTTCTGCTCGTTGGTGACTTCGCCGGTCATCATGTTTTCTTCGCTGGTCAGCGAGAGCACATTGAGTTGCGAACCGGTGGAGCCGACCAGCATCAGCGTGGTGTCGGTGGCGTTGAGGCTGACATGCTCCAGCGCCCCGCCCGCCTCGTTCAGCGCAATCGGGGTGTCGCCGTACGGGAAATCGATGGCCGGCGAGATGGTTTTCTTGTTGTCCGGGTAGCTGACTTTATACGTGTGACGGAACACCAGCGCCTGACCGTTGGACAGACCGACCGCGACCAGCGGATGACCCGGCTGGTCTTCACCGATGGAGGTCACGGTGGTGCCAGCCGGGATCGGCAGATCGACACGCTTGAGTTCAGCGCCACTGTCGATGTCGAAGAACAGCGCCTGGCCCTTGTCGGAAACCCGCATGGCGACCTGGTTCTGTTCTTCCAGAGAGATCATCAGCGGCTTGCCGGCGTCTTGAATCCAGGCCGGGGTGATGGCGTCCTTGGCGGTCAGGCTGGCACCCTGGAACAGCGGCGCAACCACGTAGGCAAGGAAGAAAAAGATCAGCGTGATCGCGCCGAGGACGGCGAGGCCGCCGACGAGGACGTACCAGCGGGTCAGGCGATCTTTGAGCGCACGAATTCGGCGCTTGCGTTGCAACTCAGGCGTATTGAAGTCAATTCGCTTGGGGGGATTGGTAGTCATGGTGGAATTGGCCAGATCATTCATGCGCACACCCTAGCGATCCTGTATGACAGAAAGATGACAATGCAGTGACGCAACAAATCCGCCGCCAGAGGGTACTGGCAGAGGACCGAAAATTTTGGGGGCCGGTATGCACCGGCATTTGTAGGAGCGAGGCTTGCCCGCGAAGGCGTCGGCACATTCAACATCAATGTTGGCTGACCCATCGCTTTCGCGAGCAAGCTTCGCTCCTACAGGTCCGGGGCGAGCCCCGGACCTAGGGTGTTACTTCTTTGCGACTTCAGCGCCGCCTTCTTGCAGACCCAGGTCAGCCAGTGCTTTTGCAGCAACCTTGGCTGGCAGTGGGATGTAGCCGTCTTTCACTACAACTTCCTGGCCCTGTTTGGACAGAACCAGTTTCACGAACTCGGCTTCCAGCGGTGCCAGAGGCTTGTTCGGGGCTTTGTTGACGTACACGTAGAGGAAACGCGACAGCGGGTATTTGCCGTTCAGTGCGTTTTCTTCGCTGTCTTCGATGAACTCGGTGCTGCCTTTCTTCGACAGGGCTACGGTTTTCACGCTAGCTGTCTTGTAGCCGATGCCCGAGTAACCGATGCCGTTCAGCGAGGAGCTGATCGACTGCACGACCGAAGCCGAGCCTGGTTGTTCGTTGACGTTTGGCTTGTAGTCGCCTTTGCACAGGGCTTCTTCTTTGAAGTAGCCGTAGGTGCCGGATACCGAGTTACGACCGAACAGTTGAACCGGCTTGTTGGCCAGGTCGCCGGTCACACCCAGGTCGCCCCAGGTTTTAACGTCGGTTTTAGCGCCGCACAGACGAGTCGAGGAGAAGATCGCGTCGACTTGTTCCATGGTCAGGTGCTGGATCGGGTTGTCTTTGTGCACGAACACCGCCAGGGCGTCCACGGCAACCGGGATAGCGGTTGGCTTGTAGCCGTACTTCTGCTCGAAGGCAGCCAGTTCGGTGTCCTTCATTTTGCGGCTCATCGGGCCCAGGTTAGAGGTGCCTTCAGTCAACGCAGGTGGCGCAGTGGCAGAGCCAGCGGCCTGAATCTGGATGTTTACGTTCGGGTATTCTTTTTTGTAGTTCTCAGCCCACAGGGTCATGAGGTTGGCCAGGGTATCGGAGCCGACGCTGGACAGGTTGCCCGACACACCAGTGGTTTTGGTGTAGCTCGGGATAGCAGGGTCAACAGCGGCGAACGCGTTGGCAGTCGCAACGCCAGCAGCGACAAAAGTCATTGCCGCCATCAAACGCTTCAGTTTCATGCCTTACTCCTAGCAGATAGGGTGTGTTAAGTCGGGGCCAAGTATCAGCGGGCCGTATGAACACTCTATGGCTGAAATATGACAATTGGATGAAAGGCCAGCATTCAGTGTTTCGAAGTAATTCCGTGTAATCGTTCTTCGCGGGCAAGCCTCGCTCCTACAGGTCCGAGTCGTACACGCATCATGCGAACGACCTCAATTCTGTAGGAGCGAGGCTTGCCCGCGAAGGCGTCGGTACAGTCGATGAAAGGCGCGCCTTAACGCCCCTTCTTCCAAAGATAAGCACCCACCAGAATCCCGACCCCGCAAATGATCGCCACATAATAGGCAGGCCCCATCGGGCTTTCCTTGAGCAGCAACGTCACGATCATCGGGGTCAAGCCGCCGAAGATCGCGTAGGCCAGGTTGTAGGAGAACGACAGACCGCTGAAACGCACCACTGCCGGGAAGGCTTTGACCATCACGTACGGCACGGCGCCGATGGTGCCGACCAGCAGACCGGTCACGGCGTACATCGGGAATAGCCAATCCGGGTGATCAAACAGGCTGTGGTAGAAAGTCCACGAACTCAGCAGCAGCAACGCACTGCCGAACACGAATACCCGGCCAGCGCCAAAGCGATCAGCCAGCGCCCCGGACGCCACGCAACCCAGGCTCAGGAACACAATTGCCAGGCTATTGGCCTGCAACGCGGTGGTCGGGGTGAAGTGGTAAACGGTCTGCAGCACGGTCGGGGTCATCAGGATGACCACGATGATGCCGGCGGACAGCAGCCAGGTCAGCAGCATGGAAATCACGATCGCCCCGCGATGGTCACGCAGTACAGCGCGCAGCGGCACTTCTTCGGCCAGGGCCTTGCGCAGTTGCAGTTCGGCGAACACCGGGGTTTCGTGGAGCCAGCGGCGCAGGTAGACCGAGAACAAACCAAATACGCCGCCGAGCAGGAACGGGATCCGCCAGGCGTAATCCGCGACTTCCACCGGGGTATAAATGCTGTTGATCGCCGTGGCGACCAGCGAACCCAGGAGGATGCCGGCCGTCAGACCGCTGGTCAGGGTGCCACAGGCATAGCCGATGTGCCGCTGGGGCACGTGTTCGGAAACGAAGACCCAGGCGCCGGGCACTTCACCGCCAATCGCTGCGCCCTGAATCACGCGCATCAGCAGCAACAGGATCGGCGCCCACATGCCGATCTGCGCATAGGTTGGCAGCAGGCCCATGATCAGGGTCGGTACCGCCATCATGAAAATGCTCAGGGTGAACATCTTCTTGCGCCCCAGCAGGTCGCCGAAGTGCGCCATGACGATGCCGCCCAACGGACGCGCCAGGTAGCCGGCGGCGAAGATGCCGAAGGTCTGCATCAGGCGCAGCCACTCGGGCATGTCGGCCGGAAAGAACAGCTTGCCGACCACAGTGGCGAAGAACACGAAGATGATGAAGTCGTAGAACTCTAGCGCGCCGCCCAGGGCGGACAGCGACAAGGTCTTGTAATCGTTGCGGGTCAACGGACGTGCGGATTGCGTTGGCTGCGCAGTGCTCGAGGGCGCTGTGGTCATGGCAAGGGCTTCTCTTATAGTCGGATCTGCAACCCCAACAACGCTGGCGGAGGCTTGGGCAGGTCCGCACGATAGCAAATTGTTCGAAAAAGCACATAGAGGTGCGTATTTGACGGTCGAAATGAGAACCGGACGGTCGTCTCGGAGTCTACCGACCGATATACTCGCAATCTTGCAACAGTTTGTAAGGGTTGCTGTGCGAAAACGCCTGCCGGGCTCCACAGGCGATTTCGCAGAGTTTCCCTTTAGGCGCCTTACGAAAAACGTAACGAACGTAGTATGTTCGGGCTGAATCGTTTTTCTTGAAGACGGCTATTCACCTGAAAGACCAACGTAGAGTCACGGGTCAGAGGCACCCCCGGCATGATAGAGCTCGAACAAGAAGATCCAATCCCGCAAGGCGACCTGGCCCTGCAAATCACTGCACTTCCACGCGAAACCAACGGCTTTGGCGATATTTTCGGCGGCTGGCTGGTGGCGCAGATGGATTTGGCCGGCACCGCAATGGCCAGCAAAGTCGCCGGTGGCCGCGTGGCGACCGTTGCGATCGACCGCATGGCGTTCCTGGTTCCGGTAGCGGTGGGCGCTCAGCTCTCCTTCTATACCCAGGCCCTGGAAATCGGCCGCAGCTCGATCCAGATGATGGTCGAGGTCTGGAGCGACGATCCGCTGTCCAGTGAGTGGCGTAAAGTGACTGAAGCGGTATTTGTGTTCGTCGCCATCGACGGCAGCGGTCGCACCCGTTCGTGCCCGCCAAGAGCGCGCTAAACACAGCGCGCATTTTGCGGTCCATTGCAGTCCTGTTCCAAATTGAGAGTTGTCCCCATGAGCACGCCAAACGTTGAAGCCGTCAAACTGGATGAACTGAACTGCTGGCGCATTCGCCACGGTCAGGCCGAACTGCTGGTGGCCCAGCAAGGCGCGCACATCCTCAGTTATCAATTGGCCGGGCAACCGCCACTGATCTGGCTCAACGACGAGGCTGTGTTCAAGACCGGCAAGAGTATCCGCGCCGGCGTGCCGGTGTGCTGGCCGTGGTTCGGTAACTTCCCGCGCAACCCGCAGAGCGTGCAGGCGATGCGCGTCAGCAGTGAACCCGCTGCCGCTCACGGCTTTGTCCGCGCGACGGATTGGGAACTGGGTGGCATCGAAGCCGAGGGTGAAAGCCTGAAGGTGGAATTTATCCTGCCCTACCCCGAAGGCGGTTTTCCGGGCTGGCCGCATCAGGTGGACTTGAAGCTGAGTATTCGTCTGGATGAGCAACTGCACATCAGCCTGACCAGCCACAACCGCGGCACAGAAACCGTGACGATCAGCCAGGCGTTGCACAGTTATTTCGCCGTCAGCGATGTGCGTAACGTGCAGGTCGAAGGGCTGGATGGCTTGAGTTACATCGATACGACCAAGGACTGGGCCACGGCCACGCAGACCGGCGATCTGGACTTTACTGGCGAGACTGACCGCATCTACCTGAATGTTCCGGCCAAGCTGAGCATTGTCGACCCGGCCTGGGAACGGCGCATCGAGCTGACCAGCAGCGGTTCGCGCACGGCGGTGATCTGGAATCCGTGGATTGATCGCGCAGCGGCGTTCAGCGACATGGCCGACGATGGCTGGCAACGCATGCTATGCATCGAGACGGCGAATGTGATGGACGATGTGGTGAACCTGGCAGCGGGCGCCAGTCATACACTCGGCGTGAGCATCGGTAGCAAACCCCTTTAAAAGCTTCGCGGGCAAGCCTCGCTCCTACAGGTCAGCGCATATCCTGTAGGAGCGAGGCTTGCCCGCGAATCGATCCACCAAACGCTACAAATCCGATTCCTTCACTACCCGCACCTTCGCCGCATCCAGCGCATACGCCGCGTCGGCCAGGTCGTTGTTGACCTTCTCTATCTTCAGCGTGCCGGTCACCCACAGCGGTGTGTAGATATCGTCCAGCTTCAAGCCTTTCGGATAACGCACCAGCACCAACTGGTTGGGCGGCGGTGGCGGCACGTGGATGCAGGCGCCCGGGTAGGGCACGAGGAAGAACAGCGTGCTGCGGCCCTTGGCGTCGGACTCCAGCGGCACCGGGTAACCACCGATGCGGATGTTCTTGTCGTTCATCGACGGCACGGTTTTGGTCGAGTACATCACCGCCGGCAAACCCTTGCCCTGCTTCATGCCACCCTTTGACGTAAAGGTGCCATCGCCTTCAGGGGTGTTGTGGTCGATTTCGGGCATGGCTTCGAGGGCTTTCTGGTCCGACTTGGGCATTAGTTCCAGCCAGTCGGTTTCCGGCAGTTCGCCGGCATGGGCAAGGCCCGAGCCCAGGAATAAGAGGGTCAACAGAAGACGGCGCATGGAGATGCTCGGCAAAGGGAGAGTCGATGGAATGGCGAGCATTCTAGCCCTCCCGGCCTGCGCAGCCGAGAGGACTTTGTCGCTTGAATCAGTTTCTTTTGATCAGGCCGTAGACCACCAGCAACACGATCGCACCGACCAGTGCACCGATGAAGCCAGCGCCTTCGCCCGCATGGTAAATGCCCAGCGCCTGGCCGCCATAAGTGGCCGCCAGCGAACCGCCGATACCGAGCAGGATGGTCATGATCCAACCCATGCTGTCATCGCCCGGTTTCAGGAACCGTGCCAGCAGGCCGACGATCAAGCCGATAAAGATGGTACCGATAATTCCCATGGCATTTCCCTCTGAATGATTTGGATATGCCCAAAGCCTAGACAGACTTTGGCATCCTGCCATCAGAGAACGGCGGACACTGAAGGTTCCGCCGCTGCCACATGAAACTATTCGGCGATGAGCGCTTCAACCTTGAGGATCTGCGCCGCCAGCGTCTCGCGATCTGCACAACGCAGATTGGCGTGACCGACCTTGCGGCCGACCTTGAACGCCTTGCCATAGTGGTGCAAATGGCAGTCGTCGATGGCGATGACTTTCTCTACCGGCGGAACAACGCCGATGAAGTTGAGCATCGCGCTCTCGCCGATCTTGGCCGTCGAACCCAATGGCAGACCGGCAACGGCCCGCAGGTGGTTTTCGAACTGGCTGCACTCGGCGCCTTCGGTGGTCCAGTGCCCGGAGTTGTGCACGCGCGGGGCGATTTCGTTGGCCTTGAGGCCACCGTCGACTTCAAAGAATTCGAACGCCATCACGCCAACATACTCCAGATGCTTGAGCACACGGCTGGAGTAGTCTTCAGCCAGGGCTTGCAGCGGGTGATCGGTGCTGGCCACCGACAGCTTGAGGATGCCGCTGTCGTGGGTGTTGTGAACCAGTGGATAGAAGCGGGTTTCGCCATCGCGAGCACGCACGGCGATCAGCGAGACTTCACCGGTGAACGGCACAAAGCCTTCCAGCAGGCAGGCTACGCTGCCCAGCTCGGCGAAGGTGCCGACCACGTCTTCCGGTTTGCGCAGGACTTTCTGGCCCTTGCCGTCGTAACCCAGAGTGCGGGTTTTCAACACGGCTGGCAGACCGATCGAAGCGACAGCAGCCTCCAGATCGGCTTGCGACTGGATGTCGGCGAACGCCGGGGTGGGAATCCCCAGGTCCTTGAACATGCTTTTCTCGAACCAGCGATCGCGGGCGATGCGCAGGGCTTCGGCGCTCGGGTAGACCGGGACGAACTGCGACAGGAAAGCCACGGTTTCAGCCGGGACACTTTCGAACTCGAACGTCACCAGATCGACTTCATCGGCCAGCTGGCGCAGGTGATCCTGATCGCCGTAATCGGCCCGCAGATGCTCGCCCAACGCGGCGGCACAGGCGTCCGGCGCCGGGTCGAGGAAAGCGAAGTTCATGCCCAGCGGAGTGCCCGCCAGCGCCAACATGCGGCCCAACTGGCCGCCACCGATTACACCGATCTTCATCGTCAACAACCTCAGGCGATGCGTGGGTCTGGATTGTCCAGGACGCTGTCTGTCTGCTCAGCACGGAAAGTTTTCAGCACCGCATGGAACTGCGGGTGCTTGGCGCCCAGGATACTCGCCGACAACAACGCCGCGTTGATCGCGCCAGCCTTGCCGATGGCCAGGGTGGCTACCGGGATGCCCGCTGGCATCTGCACGATCGAGAGCAGCGAATCGACGCCCGAGAGCATCGACGACTGCACCGGTACGCCGAGCACCGGCAGGTGGGTCTTGGCCGCACACATGCCAGGCAGGTGAGCCGCGCCACCGGCACCGGCGATAATCACCTCGATGCCACGCGCCTCAGCCTCTTCGGCATACTGGAACAGCAGGTCCGGGGTGCGGTGGGCAGAGACCACTTTCACCTCGTAAGGGATGCCGAGCTTTTCCAGCATATCGGCGGTGTGGCTAAGGGTGGACCAATCGGACTTGGAGCCCATGATCACGCCAACCAGTGCACTCATCGTCGTGCCTCTTCTCTCTGGGCGCCCGCAGGCGCGTCAAAAAACAACAAGCCACGCAATTTGCGTGGCTTGATTGTACGAAAAATGGCCGGACGAACCGGCCGAAGGCCGCGCAGTATACCTCAATGAAGCAGATAAACAGCCCCCGAAACGACCATCTGTCATACGGCGTAAAGTGCCGGTTTTATTGACTCGAAGGTCAGCCAGCGAACACCACAAATCTACCCGAATCCTGTAGGAGCCAGGCTTGCCGGCGAAGGCGATCTCACGGACGCCTTCGCCGGCAAGCCTGGCTCCTACAAAACATCATTGACCGGTTGTGCCTTGCGCTGCACCACCTTCCAGCTTGCGCCATAACAAACGCACGTTCGCCTTGCGCACCAGCGCGCAGCGATACAGACGAATCTCCAGCGGCACATGCCATTGCGGGCCGCCGCACACCACCAGTTCACCGCGAGCCAGTTCGGCGCGCACGCTCAGTTGCGGCACCCAGGCAATCCCCAGCCCTTCCAGCGCCATGCTTTTCAGGCTGTCGGCCATAGCGGTCTCATAAATGGTGGTAAAGCGCAGGGCGCGCTGGCGCAGCAGCAGGTTCACCGAACGCCCGAGAAACGCACCGGCGCTGTAAGCAAGCAACGGCACACTGCCCTCGCCTTCCAGATCGAACAGCGGCTTGCCCTCGGCGTCCGCCGCGCAGACTGGCAGCATCTCCGTCTGGCCCAAATGCAGCGACGGGAAGATTTCCGGGTCCATCTGCATCGCTGCGTCCGGGTCATAGAACGCCAACATCAAGTCGCAACCGCCCTCACGCAACGCGTGCACGGCATCGCCGACGTTGGTCGCCACCAGCCGCGTGGCAATGTTCAGGCCTTCATTCCGCAACTGCGCGATCCAGCGCGGGAAGAAACCCAGCGCCAGCGAGTGAGCCGCCGCCACCTGCATCACTTCGCCCTGCCCGCCTTCCAAATGATGGAGATGGCGCAACACTTCGCCCAACTGCTCGACCACCGTGCGCGCCGTCACCAGAAACAACTGCCCCGCCGCTGTCAGCTCGACCGGCGTGCGCGAGCGGTTGACCAGTTGCAGCCCCAACGCGGCCTCAAGGCTGCGGATCCGCCGGCTAAATGCAGGCTGGGTCACGAAGCGCCGTTCCGCAGCCTGGGAGAAGCTGCGGGTGGCGGCCAGGGCGCTAAAGTCCTCCAGCCATTTACTTTCCAGATTCATCACGCCCTCCCGGACACGCACCAAATTAGGTCACACGCTCGCCGCACACACGGCGTCACATGGGCATTATGCCGAATGTGCATAGGCCAGCGCTTAACAGCATTGGCCCAAAATTCTTCACAAGCCTAGCATTTGCAGCGTTCCGGCACAGACCGGGTCCATATCGAGATGATTTCTATCATGTCCTCCGCTGCATCTTTCCGCACAGAAAAAGACCTGCTTGGCGTACTCGAAGTACCCGCTCAAGCGTATTACGGCATCCAGACCCTGCGAGCGGTGAACAACTTCCGTCTCTCCGGCGTTCCGATTTCGCATTACCCGAAGCTGGTTGTCGGCCTGGCCATGGTTAAACAAGCCGCTGCTGACGCCAACCGCGAGCTGGGTCATCTGAGCGAAGCCAAGCACGCTGCCATCAGCGAAGCCTGTGCACGACTGATCCGCGGCGATTTCCACGAAGAGTTCGTGGTCGACATGATTCAAGGCGGCGCTGGCACTTCGACCAACATGAATGCCAACGAAGTCATCGCCAACATCGCGCTGGAGGCCATGGTCCTGAAGCCGTGGCCGCACACGTCCTTACTGGTGTCATAGCCGACGTTGCGGAGCATGG
>NZ_JBIUXZ010000007.1:0-108528 GCF_044744265.1 Pseudomonas sp. NPDC087342 | reverse complement strand
CCAATACCTGCACCCGAACAACGACGTGAACATGGCGCAGTCGACCAACGACGCCTACCCGACCGCGATCCGTCTGGGTCTGCTGTTGGGCCACGACGCGCTGCTGGCCAGCCTCGACAGCCTGATCCAGGCGTTCGCTGCCAAAGGTCAGGAATTCGCTCACGTCCTGAAAATGGGCCGTACCCAGTTGCAAGACGCCGTGCCGATGACCCTCGGCCAGGAATTCCGCGCTTTCGCCACCACACTGGGCGAAGACTTGGCCCGTCTGAAGACGCTGGCCCCGGAACTGCTGACTGAAGTGAACCTGGGTGGCACCGCGATCGGCACCGGCATCAACGCCGACCCGCGCTACCAGCACCTGGCCGTTGAGCGCCTGGCCCTGATCAGCGGTCAACCGCTGGTGCCAGCCGCCGACCTGATCGAAGCCACTTCCGATATGGGCGCCTTCGTGCTGTTCTCCGGCATGCTCAAGCGCACCGCGGTCAAGCTGTCGAAGATCTGCAACGACTTGCGCCTGCTGTCCAGCGGCCCACGCACTGGCATCAACGAAATCAACCTGCCGGCGCGTCAGCCAGGCAGTTCGATCATGCCCGGCAAGGTCAACCCGGTTATCCCGGAAGCGGTCAACCAGGTCGCGTTCCAGATCATCGGCAACGACCTGGCCCTGACCATCGCAGCCGAAGGCGGCCAACTGCAACTGAACGTGATGGAGCCGCTGATCGCGTTCAAGATCTTCGACTCGATCCGCCTGCTGCAACGCGCCATGGACATGCTGCGCGAGCATTGCATCGTTGGCATCACCGCCAACGAAGAGCGCTGCCGCGAACTGGTCGAGCACTCGATCGGCCTGGTCACCGCGCTGAACCCGTACATCGGCTATGAAAACGCCACCCGCATCGCCCGTATCGCCCTCGAAAGCGGCCGCGGCGTGCTGGAACTGGTGCGCGAAGAAGGCTTGCTCGACGACGAAATGCTCGCCGACATCCTGCGCCCGGAAAACATGATTGCTCCGCGTCTGGTCCCGCTCAAGGCTTGATCGAACGCTGCACGCTCACCAGGTCGAGGGACTAGACACCTCTCACCTTTTGAGGGCTTGGGGATTCGTTCTCCAAGCCCTTTTTTTTAACTCTTTTGCGGCAACAACAGAATGTTTGAACGCTGAAAAATGTGGGAGCGAGCCTGCTCGCGAAGTCGGTGTGTCAGTCACCAGAAATGGTGAATCCAAGTCCGCATTCGCGAGCAAGCCCACTCCCACATGAAACAGCTTTCACATAAGCCCGACGCCGGTAACGTCGGGTGTTTCAAAGCTTCGTACCGTCGCTTGCACCACAATCGTGCAGACGGGCAACGCACTGATAGGTATAGTGCCGCCCCTCTTCGCGTGAGCGGTCGTCGGTAACGAGGCCCAAACCCATGCGAAACCCGACCTAATAACAACCCGCGATATGGACCGGGACGAACTTCGCCTCACCTGTCATGCCACGCGCAAGCCGGTGTAACGCGATGTTTCTACCCCTCCAGCATTTGCTTAAACAAAAAACAGCGAGGAATAATCCATGCTCGAAGTCATTAACGACTTCCTCTCAGGGAAAGTACTGATCGTGCTCATTGTCGGGCTCGGTAGCTACTTCACGATCCGCTCGCGTTTCGTTCAATTGCGCCACTTCTTCCACATGTTCGCGGTATTCCGCGACAGCCTCAAAAGCAGCGCCGGTCAACTCAGCTCGTTCCAGGCCCTGATGCTCAGCCTCGCCGGCCGCGTCGGTGCAGGTAACATTGCCGGTGTCGGCATCGCCGTGACCCTTGGCGGGCCAGGTGCGGTGTTCTGGATGTGGGTGACCGCGCTGGTCGGCATGTCCAGCAGCTTCTTCGAATGTTCCCTCGGCCAGCTCTACAAGCGCTGCGACTCCGACGGCACCTACCGTGGCGGCCCGTCCTATTACATCCAGCACGGCCTGCAGAAACGCTGGTTGGGGATGATCATGGCGTTCCTGCTGCTGATCACCTTCGGCTTCGCCTTCAACGGCCTGCAATCCCACGCCGTGACTCACTCGCTGAAGAACGCCTTCGACCTTGACCCAACGTACACTGGCGCGGCGCTGGCCGTGTTACTGGGCCTGGTGTTCATTGGTGGCATCAAGCGTATCGCCAAGGTCGCTGACCTTCTGGTACCGGTGAAAACCCTGGTGTACATCGGCGTGACCATCTACGTGATCGTGCTGCAGTTCGACCACGTTCCAGCGATGCTGATGACCATCGTCAAAAGTGCTTTCGGTCTCGACCAGGCCTTTGGTGGCCTGATCGGCAGCGCCATCGTCATGGGCGTGAAACGTGGCGTGTTCGCCAACGAAGCCGGCCTGGGCAGTGCGCCAAACGTAGCCGCAGTGGCTTCGGTCGAGCACCCGGTTGCTCAGGGTGTGGTTCAGGCGTTCAGCGTGTTCCTCGACACCTTTGTGATCTGCACCTGCACCGCGTTGCTGATCCTGCTCTCGGGCTTCTATACCCCGGGCTTCGAAGGCGACGGCATTGCCCTGACCCAGAATTCCCTGGCCGCCGTGGTCGGTGACTGGGGTCGCAGTTTCATCTCCGTGGCCCTGTCGTTGTTCGTGTTCACCTCGATCCTCTACAACTACTACCTGGGCGAGAGCAACCTGCGCTTCATGATCGGTGAAAACCGCGCAGCGCTGATCGGTTACCGCGCGTTGGTACTGGTGCTGATCTTCTGGGGTGCCATCGAAAACCTCGGCACGGTGTTCGCTTTCGCCGACATCACCATGACCATGCTGGCGTTCGTGAACCTGATCGCGCTGTTCCTGCTGTTCAAGGTCGGCATGCGCATCCTGCGTGACTACGATGACCAGCGTTCTGCCGGCATCAAGACTCCGGTGTTCGATTCGAGCAAGTACCCGGATCTGGACCTGGACCTGCAAGCCTGGCCTGCCAACCCGCCAGCCGTCGCCACCAAGGCCGAAGCTGAGCTTAAAGGCGTACCCGCAGCGCAACGCTGATCGGTTAAAGTTCGAAGTACCCTGTGGGAGCGGGCTTGTTCGCGAAGAGGGCGTAACATTCAACATCATCGTTGACTGATACACCGCTTTCGCGAGCAAGTCGAAACGTCGCACCGCCGCTCCCACAGGAACTCGTCGTTCTCCGGAGAACCTCCATGAATTCCTCGACCTATCCTGCCGCCCAGCACGTCATGGTGCTCTACACCGGCGGCACCATCGGCATGCAAGCCAGCGCCCATGGCCTGGCCCCGGCGTCCGGTTTTGAAGCGCGGATGCGCGACTACCTGCACAGCCAGCCTGAACTCGTGGTGCCACAGTGGCGCTTTCGCGAGATGAGTCCGCTGATCGACAGCGCCAACATGACCCCGGCCTACTGGCAGCAACTGCGTGAAGCGGTGGTCGATGCCGTGGATGTCCAGGGTTGCGACAGCGTGCTGATCCTGCACGGCACCGACACTCTGGCGTACAGCGCGGCGGCCATGAGCTTCCAGTTGCTCGGCCTGCATGCCCGCGTCTGCTTCACCGGCTCGATGCTGCCGGCCGGCGTGACCGACAGCGATGCCTGGGAAAACCTCAGCGGCGCGCTGGTCGCCCTCGGCCATGGCTTGGCGCCGGGCGTGCATCTGTACTTCCACGGCGAACTGCTGGACCCGACCCATTGCGCGAAAGTGCGCAGCTTCGGTCGTCATCCATTCAAGCGACTTGAGCGTCAGGGCGGCGGTGTGAAGGCGACTTCGCTGCCAGCGCCGTTGACCTACAACCAGCCCAAGCAACTGGCGAAAGTCGCCGTGCTGCCGCTGTTCCCCGGCATTGGCGCCGAAGTCCTGAACGGCCTGCTAGACAGCGGCATTCAGGGTTTGGTGCTGGAGTGCTACGGCAGCGGCACCGGGCCGAGCGACAATCCTGAGTTTCTCGCCAGCCTTGAGCGGGCGCGGGACAAGGGTGTTGTGGTTGTCGCGGTCACTCAATGCCATGAAGGTGGCGTCGAGCTGGATGTGTACGAGGCCGGCAGTCGCTTGCGTGGTGTTGGCGTGCTGTCGGGTGGCGGCATGACCCGTGAAGCGGCGTTCGGCAAGTTGCATGCATTGCTGGGCGCAGGTCTGGAAAACGCCGAAGTACGGCGCCTGGTCGAGCTGGATCTGTGTGGTGAATTGAGCTGATCCATCGCCTGCCGCCGGCTCCCGAGATGTCGCAGGAGCCGGCTGGCCGCGAAGATTACTTCTTGACCTGATAATCCTGGCCCCACACCCGTACCGTGGTGGACGTCTCGATCGGCCCTTCAAAAATGAATTTCTGCCGCACCGCGGCTTTCGGCGGCACGGTAACGTCATCCGGGTTTTCCAGGCTGGCTGTCAGCCCGTTGGCATACCCGTCCTGATCGATCGCCAGCAAAGCGCCGGCCTGCTTGAGGTTGATCAGGCGCAATTGGCTGTCGCTGCTGTTCTTGAAGCCCAGCGTGACATTGAAGGTGTCGCCGACGGCCTCGGTCTTCAACACCTGAACATCGATGCGGTCCTTCATTTGCTCACGCGAGGAAATGATCGAAGCACCGTCAACGCCTTGGGCCGACTGACGCCCGTCAAGCACCCCTTCACTGACCCCGCCCAACAGGTTTTTGCCGGCCGAAATCGCCGAAGAGACCGCTGCCTTGGCCGAGTCCTTGATACTGCTGTCGTTGGCCGGCTCGCCCTCGGCAAAGCACAGCGAGCTGAGCAACAAGCTGGAGGCCAGGATAATGTGGCGCGAGGGAGTGAATGTCATACCTAATCCTTTATGGTTGTTTGCGACACCACCCGGAGGGTGAATGGCAGGCAGGTTGCACCAATCGGCTTTTGTCGGCAAGCCAGCACCAGCAGCAGCGGCATACAACTTGCTGCCTTCAAGCAGACTTCATGAACGGACGCGAGCATGCTCCACTCCCACCTCACCACTCTCAACGCCGTCTCCCTGGTGCTCAACACCTTCAAGGCTGAAGGCCTGTCCAGCGAAGCGCTGCTCGCGGGAAGTGGCATCAGCGCGGCGGATCTGAGCCGGGCGGACACGCGTATCACCACCAATCAAGAGATGCAGGTCTGCGCCAATGCGGTCGCGCTCAAGCGTGATATCGGCCTGGAGCTGGGTCGACGGATGCATGTTTCGTCCTACGGCATGCTCGGTTATGCGCTGCTCACCAGTGCCACCTTCGGTGACGCTTTGCGCCTGGCGATACGTTATCCGGCGCTGCTGGGAACACTTTTCGAGCTGAGCCTGGAAGACGATGGCGAACGCATCTGGTTCGTCGCCGCCGATTACCGGGAGAACCCGGCGCTGGCGGTGTTCAATGCCGAGTTCTGCCTGGTCTCGCTGAAAGTCATCTGCGACGACCTGCTCGGCCATCCACTGCCGCTGCTGGCTGCACGGTTTGAACATTCGGCGCCGGATTACCAGGCGACCTACGCCGAACACTTTGCCTGCCCGCTGAACTTCGAGGCGCGGGACAACGCGTTTGCCTTCGACCGACAATGGCTGGAACAACCCTTGCCACTGGCCGATGTGATCACCCATCAGGCGATGGCCGAACGCTGCCGCAAGCAGAACACCGAGTTCACCGGCCGCCAGGCGTGGCTCGGGCGGATTCGCCAGTTGCTCAGCGTGCAGTTGCATGCGGCGCCGGGGCTGGAGGGGCTGGCCGAGCAGATGAAGTGTTCGCCGCGCACCTTGCGCCGGCATCTCAAGGACTTGGGCTGCAGCTATCAAGAGCTGCTGGATGAACTGCGGTTCGAGCAGGCCAAGCAGATGCTTTGCGAGGATCAGCTACCGATCTATCAAATCGCCGAAGCGCTGGGGTTCAGCGAAACCGCAAGTTTCCGGCATGCGTTCGTACGCTGGAGCGGCGTGGCGCCGAGCCAGTTCCGCCCTTAAGCACATCGACACAGGAATCAAATCCCTGTAGGAGCGAGGCTTGCCCGCGAAGGCGTCCTTGAGAACGCTAAAAGCTTCGCGGGCAAGCCTCGCTCCTACGGGTTCTGCGTCATTCGAGAGCACTCCCGCGCCAATAAGGGGCGAATTTCGGTCAAATGTTTTGGCCATATCGATCCCCTTTTGGCCTTTCCTGCCGTTCTCTCAAACGCCTCGCCCCGCAAGACTGTGTTCAACCGAATCAGCCTGCGGAGAACAAGAAAATGCTGACGATCTACTCGGACGATCACCACCTGCACCACGGTCGTTGTGAATTGATGGACGGGCAATTGATGCCCTGCTTCGAAATGCCTTCGCGCGCCGACCATGTTCTACAGCGCGTAAAAAACCGCGACCTCGGCCCGGTGGAAGCCCCGCAGGATTTCGGCCTGGAGCCGATCCAGCGCATTCACGACCACGACTATCTCGACTTCTTCAAAGGTGCCTGGGCACGCTGGACCGAGTTCAATACCGACGGCGACTTGCTGCCCTACACCTGGCCGGCGCGGACTCTGCGCCGGATCAAACCCACCAGCCTGCACGGCCAGCTCGGCTATTACAGCTTCGACGGCGGCGCGCCGATCACCGCCGGCACCTGGCAAGCAGCGTACAGCGCGGCGCAAGTGGCGTTGACTGCCCAAGCCGCCATCCAGCGCGGCGCCCGCAGTGCCTTCGCGCTGTGCCGTCCACCGGGACACCACGCCGCCAGTGATTTGATGGGCGGTTATTGCTACCTCAACAACGCCGCCATCGCCGCCCAGGCGTTCCTCGACCAGGGCCACAAAAAGGTCGCGATCCTCGACGTCGATTACCACCACGGCAACGGCACCCAATCGATTTTCTACGAACGCAGCGACGTGCTGTTCACCTCGATCCACGGCCACCCGGAAGCGGAATTCCCGTTCTTCCTTGGCTACGAAGATGAGCTGGGTGAAGGCGCCGGTGAAGGCTTCAACTTCAACTACCCTTTGCCCGCCGGCTCGGGCTGGGACACCTGGAGCGCAGCGCTGGATCAGGCATGTAAAGAGATCGAGAAGTACGGCGCCGACATCATCGTCGTGTCCCTGGGCGTCGATACCTTCAAGGACGACCCCATCTCCCAATTCAAGCTCGACAGCCCGGATTACCTGGCCATGGGCGAGCGCATCGCGAAGCTCGGCAAGCCGACGCTGTTCGTGATGGAAGGCGGTTACGCGGTAGAAGAAATCGGCATCAACGCCGTGAACGTTCTCGAAGGTTTTGAAAGCGCCCAATGAGGAATTAGAAGAATGAACAGACTCAAGCGTTTTATCGCTCCAGCGCTATGCGCGACGGTACTTAGCGGTGCCGTTCACGCCGAAGACCGAACGTTGCGCGTCTACAACTGGTTCGACTACATCACCCCCAAAGCCCTCGAAGACTTCAAGGCCCAGAACACCCAGACCAAACTGGTCTACGACATTTTCGACACCAACGAAGCGCTGGAAGCCAAGTTGTTGACCGGCAACTCAGGCTACGACGTGGTGGTGCCGTCCAACGTGTTCCTCGCCAAGCAGATCGAAGCCGGCGTGTTCCAGCCCCTGGACCGCAGCAAGCTGCCGAACTGGAATCACCTCGATCCCAAGCTGATGAAGCTGATCGAAGCCAACGACCCGGGCAACAAATTCGCCGTGCCGTACATGTACGGCACCATCCTGATCGGCTTCAACCCGGACAAGGTCAAGGCTGCTCTGGGCGCCGATGCGCCGGTGGACAGCTGGGACCTGATTTTCAAGGAAGAGAACATCAGCAAGCTCAAGCAGTGCGGCGTCGCCCTGCTCGACTCGCCGTCGGAGATCTTGCCGCTGGCCCTGCAACACCTCGGTCTGGACCCAAACAGCAAAAAGCCTGCGGACTACGACAAGGCTGAAGCGCTGCTGATGAAGATCCGGCCGTACGTCACGTATTTCCACTCGTCCAAGTACATGGCCGACATCGCCAACGGCGACATCTGCGTCGCGGTCGGCTATTCCGGCAGCTTCTCCCAGGCTGCCAACCGCGCCAAAGAAGCCAAGAATGGCGTGGTCGTGGATATGCGCCTGCCGAAAGAAGGCGCGCCGATCTGGTTCGACATGCTCGCGATTCCCAAAGGCGCGAAGAACACGGAAGACGCCTACACCTTCATCAACTACCTGCTGCAACCTCAGGTAATTGCGCCAGTCAGCGACTTCGTCGGCTACCCGAACCCGAACAAGGACGCCACGGAACTGGTCGACCCGGCGATCCGCAACAACCCGAACCTGTACCCGACCGAGTCAGCGATGAGCACGCTCTACACCCTGCAACCGTTGCCGCGAGATGCCGAACGGGCGCGGACCCGGGCGTGGACCAAGATCAAGTCGGGGACTTGATGCCCGTCAGCTAACCCACAGAACCTGTGGGAGCGAGCTTGCTCGCGATGGCGTCATAACAGTCAGCATCAATGTTGAATGTGATGCCGCTATCGCGAGCAAGCTCGCTCCCACATGGATTGCGGTTACCGACTGATCAGCGACACCACGCAGAACGCAGGCGCACCAACGCCGACTCGATGTCGGCCTCCGGCACCGCAGCAAACCCCAGCACCAACCCCGCACGCTGATCCGCTGGCCGGGTCGAATCCGGCAGCCAATAACCGCTCAACGCATTGATCTCAACCCCCGCCGCTTCCGCTTGCGCCACCAGTTCAGACTCGCGGGCCACGCTCTCCACCGACACCGTCAAATGCAGCCCCGCCGCCACACTGGGCAGGTTGCCCACGCCGGGAATGTCCTTCGGCCAACCGGCCAGCAACGTATTGCGCCGACTCAGTGCCGCACGACGCATACGCCGAATATGTCGCTGAAAATGCCCGGCGGCGATGAACTCGGCCATCACGGCCTGAGTGCTGACTTCCGAATGGCGCACATCCACCGCACGCCGACGGGAAAACGCATCCACCAGACCTGGCGGCAATACCAGATAACCCAGGCGCAACGCCGGAAACGCCACTTTGCCAAACGTCCCGACATACAACACCCGCCCCTGCCGATCCAGCGCCGCCAACGGTGCCAATGGCGCGCCGCTGTAACGGTACTCACCGTCGTAGTCGTCTTCGACGATCCAGCCTTGGGTGCGCTCGGCCCACGCCAACAATTCCAGGCGCCGGGCCAGGCTCATGATCACCCCGGTCGGGTACTGATGAGACGGTGTGACATAGGCCAGTCGGCAATCCTCCAGCCCTTCCAGCTCGGCGCAATTGATGCCCTCGCTGTCCACCGATACGCCGTGCAATTTGCCCCCGGCCACGGCGAACGCATGACCCGCCGCGCGATAGCCCGGATTCTCGATCGCCACCCCATCGCCCGGCTCCACCAGCAGCTGTGCACAAAGGCTAATTGCCTGCTGCGCGCCACTGGTGATCACAATTTGCTCAGCCGTGCACTGCATGCCGCGAGAACTGCGCAAATACGCGGCAATCATCCCGCGCAACCTTTCATCACCTGCCGGATCGCCGTAACACAGCTGCTGCAAATCCGGTTTGCGCCAGAAAGCCGCGTTCAGCTTGGCCCACACCTCGAACGGGAACAGATCGAAAGCCGGCACACCCACCCGAAAAGCCTTCGGCGGACCACTCGGCGGCAGGGCCAAATGGTTCTTTTCAACCCGTTCCAACGCGCCACTGTGGATAACTTTACTGGATGGAATCACAGGTAAATCCAGCCAATTTGTGGATAAGGCTGTGGGTAACCCTGTTGACAACCCTGTGGATACTTTTGTGGATAGTTTTTTCGTCGGTATCGCGGTTTGCGGCAATTGCGCGACATAAGTGCCGTCGCCCACCCGCCCTTCGATAAAGCCTTCGGCATACAGCTGATCGTAGGCGCGGACCACGCTGTTTCGGGAAATCGACAGCGCCGCCGCCAAGTCGCGACTGGCCGGCAATCGCGTGCCACTCGCCAGTCGGCCGTCGAGCACGCGCACTCGCAACGCCTGATAGAGCTGACGACTCAACCCCTGGCGCGGATCAAGTTCGATGCCGGCCGGATTGAAAGACAAGGAAAGCGGCGCATCCTTCATCACAATGGACCTATGAAATTGGTCTTGAATGGCTCTTACAACAGACCAATAGCCTGCCTAGGATGAAGCCATTCGCCAAGGGAAATTTCCATGTACACGCCAAGCAGCTTTGCCATCGACGATTTGCAGGACTTGCATCAGCAAATACTCGCTACCCGCCTCGCCATGCTGGTCACCCATGGCGAGCAAGGCCTGCAAGCCAGCCATATTCCGTTGCTGCTGGATGCCGAACAAGGCCCCAATGGCACCCTTTACGGACACTTGGCCAAGGCCAATCCGCAATGGAAGGAGCTGCAAAACGGCGCCGAGGCGCTGGTGATTTTTGCCGGTGCCGACGCGTACGTGAGCCCTGGTTTTTACCCGGCCAAAGCCGAGCACGGCAAAGTCGTGCCGACCTGGAACTACGTCGCCGTTCACGCTTATGGCGTGGCTGAAGTGTTCACCGACGCTGATCGCCTGCGCAATCTGGTCAGCGCCCTCACTGATCGCCACGAAGCGGATCGTACTCAGCCATGGAAAGTCGCTGACGCCCCGGCTGACTACATCGACGGCATGCTCCGGGCCATCGTCGGTTTTGCCCTGCCGATCGAGCGCCTGCAAGGCAAACGCAAGTTGAGCCAGAACCGCAGCGCAGCAGACATCGCCGGTGTGCGCGAAGGGCTGGCCGCCAGCCCCGATGCGCAGGACCAGGCACTCGCCCACTTGATGCGTTAAGGAATGAACATGAGTCAGATCGAGATTCGCCAGGTCAGCGCCGACGACCACGCCGCATGGTTGCCGTTGTGGCAAGCCTACCTGCGCTTCTACAACACCGAATTGCCCGAAGCCGTGAGCCAAAGCACCTGGCTGCGCATGCTCGACCCGAACGAGCCAACCCACTCGGCCCTGGCCTGGGCCGATGGCAAAGCGGTGGGCATGGTCAACTTCATCTACCATCGCTCGAACTGGAGCATCGAAAACTCCTGTTACCTGCAAGACTTGCTGGTAGAGCCGCAAACCCGTGGCACTGGCATCGGTCGCAAGCTGATCGAGTTCGTCTACGCCACGGCCAAGGCAGACGGTTGCTGCAAGGTTCACTGGCTGACCCACGAAACCAACGCCACCGCGATCCAGCTCTACGAGCGCATCGCCGAACGCCCCGGTTTCATCCAGTTTCGCAAAGCCCTTTAAGGTTCAAGGAGAACAACAATGTCGACCTCACTCGCGGACTGGAAAGGCGCCCCGGCCCCCACGGTTCAACTGATCGAAGGGCGCTTTATTCGCCTGGAAAAACTCGACCCGGCGCGGCACGCCGAAGGCCTGTTCAAAGCCCTGCAAGGCCCGGGTGCCGACCCGAAACTCTGGGATTACTTGCCTTACGGCCCGTTCCCGGAGCGCAGCGTGTTCAACGATTGGCTGAACAACCACGCGGCCAATAGCGACCCGTATTTCTTCGCGGTGATCGATCGCGCCAGCGGTGATGTGCAGGGCATCCTCAGCCTGATGTCGATCGTCCCGGCCCAGGGTCGTATCGAAATTGGCCACGTGACTTTCGGCGCACCGATGCAGCGTTCGCCGAAAAGTACCGAAGCGGTTTACCTGCTGGCCAAAGAATCGTTCGCCATGGGTTACCGGCGTCTGGAGTGGAAGTGCAACAACGGTAATGCCCGCTCCAAATATGCGGCCGAGCGGTTGGGTTTCAGTTTTGAAGGGGTGTTCCGCCAGCACATGGTTGTGAAGGGACAGAACCGCGATACGGCGTGGTATTCGATTCTGGATTCGGAATGGCCGGCGATTGGGGCTGGGTTTGAGCGGTGGCTTTCTGATGAGAATCAGACGGATTCGGGGCAGGTGAAAACCCTGGTTGAGTGCCGCGGGTAAATATTTAGCGTCTGGACGGACGCCTTCGCGGGCAAGCCTCGCTCCTACAGGGTGATGCGTTGATCCCTATCTTGCGGACAACCCAAAACCTGTAGGAGCGAGGCTTGCCCGCGAATAGCCTCACGCCAATTTCTGGGCTAAAACCGCAATATGCTCCGGCCCGATCCCGCAGCACCCGCCCAAATGGCTGGCCCCACGCTGCTGCCAATCCGCCGCCCAGTGCAGGTAACCCGGCGGGTCCAGATCCTCGCGCAACGGGTCGAGCCCGTCGTTGGCCGTGGCTTCTTTCGGTTGCGGCGGGAAGGCATTCGCATACGCGCCGATGTGAATATTCACACCCAAACGCTCGAACGTTTCCCGCGCCGCATCGATGGCCGCGCCGATCACTTCCGGCTGGCTGCAGTTGAACAGCAATGTCTCGACACCCAACTCAGCCGCCACTGCCGCCGCTTCAGCCACCGGCTCACCAGAACGCAGACGCGGCACGTCGTCGGTGTCTTCATCCTTCAAGGTAAACGACAGCCAGAACGGTTTGCCATCCTTCGGCAGACCGGCGTGGATCGCCCGCGCCTCGACGATTGAGCTCTGGGTTTCCGCCAGCCACAGGTCAACGTGGGGCGCGAGGCCTTTCACCAGTGGCGTCAGTAATTCTGTCACCCGCGCAGCGTCAAACAGGTCCGGTCGGTAGGAGCCAAACAGCGGCGGCAACGAGCCGGCCACGCGTACCGGTTTGCCAGCCGCGTCCACCGCGCGCCGCGCCAGTTCACCGGCCAGTGCGGCCAGGGCCTGGCCCTCGGCGGCAAAACGCTCCTCGCCAATATGAAACGGCACCACCGCATAACTGTTGCTGGTGATAACGTTTGCACCGCTTTCGATATAAGCCGCGTGCACCGCCTCGACCGCTTGCGGCGCCTCACTCAAGGCCAGCGCCGACCACTCGGGCTGTCTGAACGGTGCCCCTCGGCGCTGCAGCTCACGGCCCATGCCGCCGTCCAGAATTACTGTGCTTCCTGCGCCCATATGCTTTTCACTCATAAGCTTATGAAAATAACTCACTATCAGAGTCGTTCTTATAACTATTTAATACGTAACATCTGGTTAATAACAACCTCTTTTTTATCAGGGATCGCCTGTGAAATTCCAACCGCTACTGGCCCTGGGCCTGACGATTTTGGCTGCCTCCACCCAAGCCTTTGGCGGCGCCACGCTGGATCGCGTCGAGCAAAAGAAAGAACTGGTGGGCGTGCTGATGGAAAGTTATCCACCGTTCTCGTTCCTCAATGACCAGAACCAACTCGACGGCTTCGACGTCGATGTGGCCAAAGCCGTGGCCGAGAAACTCGGCGTCAAACTGCGTCTCGAAACCCCGTCATGGGACGTGATTGCCGCTGGCCGCTGGAGCGGTCGTTACGACATCTGCATCTGCTCCATGACCCCGAGCAAGGCTCGCGCTGAAGTCTTCGACTTCCCGGTTGAGTACTACGCCTCGCCCGCCGTGATCGTGGTCAACGCCAAGGATGACCGCATCCACAGTGCCAAGGACCTGAGCGGCAAAAAAGTCGGCCTCACCAGCGCCTCCAGCTACGAAAGTTACCTGAACAAAAACCTGGTGATCGAGGGCGCCGAAGACACGCAGTTGCAGTACCCGTTCGAGGACGTGCAGATCGCTCCGTATGACACCGATAACGTGGCGTTCCAGGACCTGGGCCTCGGCGCCGGTGTTCGACTGGACGCGATTCTCACCAACCTGGTGACCGCGCAACCGCGCCTGAACGAGGACAAACGCTTCAAACTGGCCGGTGATCCGCTGTACTCGGAGCCGAACTCGGTGGCCATCGAAAAGGGTGACGCGCAGTGGGACAGCAAAGTCCGTGAAGTCTTCGCCCAGCTGAAACAGGACGGCACGTTGACCAAGCTCTCGCAAAAATGGATCGGCGCCGACATCAGCCAATGACTTCTTTCCCGACACCTCCCCAGCCACCGCAACCGGTGGCTGAGTCACGACTGCAACGGATCTTCGGATTCCGCACACGGCTGTACCTGACCTGGGCGGCGATGTTCGGCTTGTTCGCCAGTTTCTTCCTGAGCTTCGACCTGAAGTTCTCGATCATCCTCGACAAACTGCCCAACCTCGTCGGCCTGCACCTGGCGCCCAACGGCTTCCTGCAAGGCGCGGCGCTGACATTGTTTCTCTGCGCCTGCTCAATCGTCGCCTCATCGCTGCTGGGCTTTATCACCGCACTGGGACGACTGTCGAAAAGCGCCGTCGCGTTCGGCATTGCGAGTTTCTACGCGTCGTTCTTTCGTGGCACGCCGCTGCTGATCCAGATCCTGCTGATCTACCTCGGCCTGCCGCAACTCGGTGTCGTACCGGGCGCCATCGCCGCCGGGATCATCGCCCTGTCACTGAACTACGGCGCTTACCTGAGCGAAATCTTCCGCGCCGGCATCCTCGGCGTCCCCCACGGCCAACGCGAAGCCTCGTTGGCGCTGGGCATGCGCGAAACCGTAATCTTCTGGCGCGTCACCCTGCCCCAGGCCATGCGCACCATCATCCCGCCGACCACCAACCAATTCATCTCCATGCTCAAGGACTCGTCGCTGATCTCGGTGATGGGGGTTTGGGAAGTGATGTTTCTGGCGCAATCGTATGGGCGCTCGAGCTATCGCTACATCGAGATGCTGACGACGGCTGCGATTATTTATTGGGTGATGTCGATTGGGCTGGAGCTGATTCAGGCGCGGATGGAACGGCATTACGGCAAGGCGTATTTGAGCCGTAGCTGAACCTTCCGAGCAAACGCGAAACCTGTGCCGAGGGAACTTGCTCCCGTTGGGCCGCGAAGCGGCCCCAGGATCAAAAGATCGCAGCCTTCGGCAGCGCCTACATTGTCCAGATACGCATTAAATTGCGCATAGATGCGTCGAACTCCGAAATATCTGCAAAAGATTGCACTTAACCAACGACATCATTCTGTAAAAACCCTCCGCTATACAAGACGGCCCGCTTATAACAATAAGGCTGTCCACCCATGCCCTTCTCGCCCCAGCGTCTCGCCCTGACCATTGCGCTGCTGATCAGCACCACCACCGCCCACGCCAAAAACGTGCAGATTGATACCGCCACCACCGCCGCGCAAACACTCGGCGGTAGCGACACGTTGACGATCTCGGTGCCGGGCAGCATCACCAACAGCGGCAAGACCGTGAGCCTGAAGGACAGCACCAGCGGCGTCGGTGTAGTGATCGATAACTCGGGCAAGATCGTTTCCACCGGTGGCCGGGCGATCGACAGCAGCGGCGATCTGACCAAGGCGCGCAACTACAGCATCTATAACCGCAGCGGCGGGCAGGTTCTCGGGTTCAACGACGCGTTGCGCATCGACAGCAACTTCGCCAGCGGCAGTTTGCTGATCGATAACAGCGGCATCATTCGCTCCACCACCGGCCAGGGGCTGGACCTGGATGCCTTGCGCAGCGACGGCGTCAAAACCACCATCATCAACCGCGCGGGCGGGCTGATTCGCGGTGACGCCAGCGACGGCATGAAGACCGGCGCAAATGCGACGATCACCAACTACGGCGAGATTTCGACGGGCGATTCTCACAGCGTCGACGAGAAATTCGATGGCATCGACATTGATACCGCGACCGGCGTGACGGTGACCAACTACGGCACCATCTCGGGCGGACGCCACGGCATCACCACCGACCTCGGCGCCACGCTGGTCAACTACGGGCAGATCACCGGCCGCAACGGTTCGGGCTTCGGCTCCGATGGTGACGGCACCGTGATCAACCACGGCACGATCACCGGCGCCTACTCGGGGCTGCAACCCAACGGTGACGGCGATGGCGTGGACATCGACAACATCGCCCACATTGAAAACTACGGCACCATCCAGGGCATCGGCGCGGGCGGTGTGGACAAGGGTGGTTTCGCCAACGGCAGTGAAGGCATCGCGTTGGGCGGCGGCACAATCTTGAACGCCAAAGGTGCGCTGATCAGCGGCGCCAACAGTGCAATCCTGGTGGACGACGGCAGCGGCGGTTCCGGTGTGGCGGCGACTGCGCTGGAAAACTTCGGCACCATCCAGGGCCTAGACGGGTTCGGCGTGAAATTCGTCGGTGAGTTCGCCGACAGCGTGATCAACGGCGGCACCATCAGCGGCAGCAACGGTCTGGCGCTGGACCTCGGCGGCGGCGACGACAACCTGACCTTGCGCAACGGCAGCCGCTTCGTCGGCGTGGTCGATGGTGGCAGCGGTTATGACCGGGTGGTGATGGACGATGTGGCGGGCGGAAGTTTCGGCGCCAGTCGCAATTTCGAATGGCTGGAGGTCAAGCAAGGTGCCTGGACGCTGACCGGCAGCGGCGATTTCAGCGACGGCGGCGCGGTGCGCAATGGTGCGACGCTGCTCAACCAGGGCGGCATTGCCGGTTCGCTGACCGTGGATCAGGGCGGCGTGTATGCCGGCGGTGGTTCGGTGGGCAATCTGTTGGTCAACGGTACGCTGCAAACCAACACGCAACTGGGCACCGCGACTGTCGTTCACGATTTGACCTTTGGTAGCGGCGCCGCCCTGGCCTATGGCGTGAATGCCGATGGCAGCAGCGCGCCAGTGATAGTCGGCGGCACCGCCAACCTGAATGGCGCGACCCTGGCGGTGAACCCCGGCAGCGGCACCTATCCGTGGCAAAGCCATTACACCGTGCTGCAAGCCGCGAGCGTCAATGGCACCTTCGGCAAGGTCACCAGCGATTACGCGTTCCTCACGCCGACCCTCGCGTACACGCCGACCCAGGTCGATCTGACCTACACCCGCAACGACATCGCCTTCAACGAATTCGCCGCCACCGGCAACGGCAGCAACGCCGCCAACAGCCTGGCCTCGATCGGCAAAAACAACGCGCTCTACAACGCGCTGCTCAACACCACCACCGCCACGGCAGGCGCGGCCATCGAACAACTGGCCGGCGCGAGCAACGCCAACCTGACCAGCGCCACCCTTAGCGCGAGCAGCCAGATTGGCGGCAGCATGCTTGCAGCGATGCAACACATGGGCGGCAGTTCAGGCTTGTTGGTAGGCCTCGATCAACGGGATACGCCGGTCCTCGCGTCCACCGGCGTACCGGCGGAAGCACGCAACCTCAACGATCCGAATGCGCAAGGTCGTCTGTGGCTGCAAGCCATCGGCGGCTACGGAAAACTCGACGGCGAACACGGCAACAGCGGCCTGGAACAACGCACCAAGGGCAGCGTGCTGGGTGCCGACTGGGCGCTCAACCCGCAATGGCGCCTGGGTGTGCTCGGCGGTTATTCGAAAACCGATCTGGATGCCACGGGCGTCGATGGCAATGTCGAGAGCTGGCACGCCGGGATCTACGCCCTGCGTCAAAGCGGCCCGTTCGCGTTGCGTCTCGGCGCGGCCTACAGCGGCCATCAGGGTGAAAGCAAACGCACCGTCGCGTTCAACGGTTTCAGTGATCGGCCAAAAGGCGATTACGACGCCGACAGCCAGCAAGCCTTCGCTGAACTGGGTTATGCCATGGGCAGCGGCCGCCTCAGCGCTGAACCCTTCGCCAACCTCGGCTACCAGCGTTACCACCGCGACAGCTACCAGGAAAAGGGCGGCGCCGCTGCGTTGCAGGTCGAGGAACAAACCCAGGACAACTTCAGCAGCACCTTCGGCGTTCGCCTGGCGCACCTCAGCACCCTCGATAACGGCATGAGCCTGACTCCGCGTATCAGCGCTGGCTGGAAGCACACGTATGGCGATGTCAGCAGCTCGACGCGCCAGGCCTTTGTGGCCGGTGGCACGGCGTTCAGTGTCGATGGCAGTTCGCTGGATCGCGACAGCATGGTGCTTGAGGCCGGGCTGGACCTGGGGATTTCGGCGCGGCATTCCGTGGGGGTTGCCTACAGCGGTGAGATTGGCAGCAATAGTCGTAATCACGGGTTGATCGGGCAGTGGCAGATGAGTTTCTGAGTTTTCGCCAACAGAAGCGTCCGGGATTGTTGTAGGGAAAAACTGTTGATGATCGGTGAAACCGGATCTGTTTCAGGCCCACGGCAGATTCGGCTACAAGCAAAGGATCCACGCCTTTCAAGACACGCGGAAATGCCCGGCATCCTGAAATTGCTTCGGCTTTTAGAGTTTGGCCTCCCTGCAAAAGAGGCCAAACCCGATGTCCGATCAACACACGTTCCGACCCAAACACCTCACGCTGGCGATTGCGCTGGCGCTGGGTTGCGCTGAGTTTACCAACGCTCAAGATCTGTCTACTCACACAGAATCACCTGCTCCCGTCGATGCAAAGGAGGTGCCGAGGGTTGAGTCAAAACGTGATCTGCGGGGTGTTTTTCAAGCGTTCGTCGAGAACAACAGCACTGTTCCCAAAGAAATCGACTCACCTGAAAATGTTGTAAACGGAACAGACGCCGACGACCTTATCGTCGTGAAGAACGGTGGCAGCTTCAAAGACCGCGCTGAAGGTGGCAAAGGCACGAACGTCATCCATCTTGATGCCTCTGACGGTGGCGAGTTGGGAGACACACGAAATTTCGCTGGCCTCTTCAGTTCTCAGGGCTCGTGGACGCTGACCAGTAAAAGCGACTTCAAGGAAGGCGTGGCGGTGCTGAACGACGGCATCCTGACTAACAACGGGAAGATCCTCGGTCGAGCGATTGCGGTTGGACAACTCTTCAACAATGGCGAAATCAGGGGCGGCGTCGACGTCGAAGAAGGTGGCACTTTCGCAGGTGCTGGCACCGTCGGCAGCCTGAACGTAAACGGTCAAGTCAACGTCAACAGATTACACGGCGCCCCAACGGTCAGAGGCAACTTGAGCCTGTCCAAAACAGGCGTATTGGCCTACGAGATCAATCCCGATGGCCAAGGAGAAACGATCAAAGTAGGTGGCACTGCCAGCCTCGGTGGCTCCACGCTGAAAATCGTCACGATGCCGGGCGACTATCCGCAAAGCAGCCAGCACACCCTCATTGAAGCTAAAAAGATCGAAGGTGAATTTGGTGAAGTCCTCAACGACCTGGCCTTCATGGACCCCAAGCTCGAGTACACCAAAAAGAATGTTGGTCTGACCTACACCCGTAACGATGTGCCTTTCGAGAGCCTTGCCACTTCCGACAACGGACGGGAGTTCGCCAAAAATATCACTGAGCCACAACCCATCCCCGAAGCCGAAGTACCTTCTGAAACCGTGAGCTCCGGCATCGCCGAAATGACGCCAACCTTTAGCGCTGACTCCATAGCTCAGGAACCATTAGCCATCGCGGATACTTCCGACGCCGCCGAGACTTCCGGCACAGCACCACTGCCAGTCGTAGTCGCCGACGCTTCCGATAATGCGCAACAACCATCCCCCATCGCTGACATCTCCGGTGCAGCTCTAAAGCCTTCAACCACCGCAAACGCATCCGTCACCGATCAAAAACCACCCACCACAACAAACGCCGCCATCGAAACCCTGCTCGCTTCCAACAAGCAAACCGCCTCGCTGGCCCTCGAGCAACTCGCCGGTTCCAGTAACGCCAATCTGGCCAAAGCGACCTTGAGCAGTGTCGATCCGGTCAGTGGCAGCATGCTCTCGGCCATGCGCCAACTGGGCAGCCGCGACCTGCGTGAACGGAACAACGCGCCACGGCTGGCGGCAGGCAATGAAGACAACGGCAGGGTCTGGCTGCAAGCGCTTGGGCATGGGGGGAAACTGGATCGTGACGTCGAACCCCTGCAACACTCGACCAAGGGCCTGCTGATTGGCGCGGATTGGAGCCTCGACGAGGAATGGCGCCTGGGATTAATGGGCGGCACATCCCGGACGCAACTGGATAGTAAAGAATTCGACGGCAATCTCGACAGCTGGCACTTGGGCGCTTATGCATTGCGTCAGAACGGTCCGATGTCGCTTCGTCTCGGCGCGACTTACAGCAGCCACGACGGCAACACAGCACGCCGGGTAGCGTTCACCGGTTTCAGCGATCGCCCTAAAGGAAGCTACGACGCCAGTACCCAACAAGCCTTCGCCGAAGTGGGTTACAACCTGGGCCGCGCCAACATCAGCATCGAACCGTTCGCCAGCCTCGGCTATCAACGCTACCAGCGCGACGGCTACACCGAAAAAGGTGGAGCTGCGGCGCTGAAGGTCCAGGACCAGACCCAGAACAACATGAACAGCACGGTTGGCTTGCGTCTGGCGAAGGTCGACACCCTGGATAACGGGATGCGACTGACCCCGCGCTTCAGTGCCGGCTGGAAGCACACTTATGGCGACGTCTACACCCACACTCGCCAACGACTGGTCACGGGCGGCAGCAACTACAACGTTTACGGCGTGGAGCTGGATCGCAACAGCCTTCTGGTAGATGCCGGCCTGGATCTTGGGGTTTCGGCCAACCATACCGTGGGCGTTGGCCTCAACGGCGAGATCGGCAGTGACAGCCGCAATCACGGCGTAATGGGCCAGTGGCGGATGGCGTTCTAACCAAAAACACCGCAAATACCTGTAGGAGCGAGGCTTGCCCGCGAAGGCGGTGTGTCAACAAACACAAATGTTGAATGTTCTGGCCTCTTCGCGGGCAAGCCTCGCTCCTACAAAGGTATGTGGTGGCCCCAAAACGACGGGCAAAAAAAAGGGGAGCACATGCCCCCCCGAGGTTTAAAGCGGTGTATCGAGGCTGTTAACTCAGCCTTCGATCTCGATCAGAATTTCGCCCGGATTCACCCGATCACCCTTGGCTACATGGATGGCGGTGACTTTACCGGCGATGGCAGCCTGGACTTCGGTTTCCATCTTCATCGCTTCGGTGATCAGCACGGCTTGGCCGGCTTTCACGGTGTCGCCTTCCTTGACCAGCACATCAACGATGTTGCCCGGCATGGTGGTGCTGACGTGGCCCGGTGCCGTGGCTTGTTTGCGTTTGCTGCTGCCGCCGCTGACGAATTCGTTGAGCGGTTCGAACACCACTTCTTCCGGCATGCCGTCGATGGACAGGTAGAAGTGACGCTTGCCTTCGGCCTTGACGCCGACACCGGTGATGTCGACGCGGTAGGTTTCACCGTGGACGTCGATGACGAACTCGGTCGGTACGCCTTCGCCACCGGCAGAAGCCACACCGCCTGCTTCAGGAATCGGCAACAGCACTTCAGGGGTCAGGGTGCCGGCGTTGCGTTCTTCGAGGAACTTGCGGCCGATGTCCGGGAACATGGCGTAGGTCAGCACGTCTTCTTCCGACTTGGCCACGGCGCCGATTTCGGCACGCAGCTTGGTCATTTCCGGCTTGAGCAAGTCGGCCGGGCGAACGTCGATCACGTCTTCGCTGCCGATGGCCTGGCGACGCAGTTTCTCGTTCACGGTGCCCGGCGCCTTGCCGTAGCCACCCTGCAGATAGAGCTTCACTTCGTTGGTGATGGTCTTGTAGCGCTCGCCGGCCAACACGTTGAAGAACGCCTGGGTGCCGACGATTTGCGAGGTCGGAGTCACCAGCGGCGGGAAGCCGAGGTCTTCACGCACCCGCGGGATTTCGGCCAGCACTTCCGCCATGCGGTTCAGGGCGCCCTGCTCTTTCAACTGGTTAGCCAGGTTGGAGATCATCCCGCCCGGCACCTGGTTGACTTGCACACGGGTGTCGACGGCGGTGAATTCGCTTTCGAACTGGTGGTACTTCTTGCGCACGGCGTAGAAGTACAGGCCGATCTCTTGCAGCAATTCCAGGTTCAGGCCAGTATCGAATTCGGTGCCTTTAAGGGCAGCGACCATCGACTCGGTGCCCGGGTGGCTGGTACCCGAGGCGAAGCTGGAGATTGCGGTGTCGATGTGATCGGCGCCGTTTTCAATGGCCTTGAGTTGGCACATGGTGGCCAGGCCAGCGGTGTCGTGCGAGTGAATGAACACAGGCAGCGACTGCTCGCTTTTCAACGCCCGAACCAGTTCGCCAGTGGCGTACGGGGTCAGCAGGCCAGCCATGTCCTTGATCGCCACCGAGTCGCAACCCATGGCTTCCATTTGTTTGGCCTGGGCCACGAACGCGTCGATGGTGTGCACCGGGCTGGTGGTGTAGGCAATGGTACCCTGGGCATGTTTGCCAGCAGCTTTCACGGCTTCGATGGCCACGCGCAGGTTACGTACGTCGTTCATGGCGTCGAAGATGCGGAACACGTCGATGCCGTTGACCGCAGCTTTAGCGACGAAGGCTTTGACCACGTCGTCGCTGTAATGCCGATAGCCCAGCAGGTTCTGGCCACGCAGGAGCATTTGCAGACGCGTGTTAGGCAACGCCGCGCGCAGTTGGCGCAGACGCTCCCACGGGTCTTCTTTCAGGAAACGTACGCAGGCGTCGAAGGTCGCGCCGCCCCAGCATTCCAGCGACCAGTAGCCGACTTTGTCGAGCTTGTCGCAGATCGGCAGCATGTCTTCGGTGCGCATGCGGGTGGCGAGCAGCGATTGGTGGGCGTCGCGCAGGATTGTGTCGGTTACGTGGATTTTCTTGGACATTGTTTTATTCCTCACAGGCCTGCGTGGGCGGCGATGGCGGCGGCGATGGCCAGGGCCAGCTCTTCGGGTTTGCGCTTGATCGAGTAGTTGGTCAGTTCAGGGTGGCTTTCAACGAAGCTGGTATTGAACTGGCCGCTACGGAATTCCGGGTTACGCAGGATTTCCTGGTAGTACGCGGCGGTGGTCTTGACCCCTTGCAGACGCATGTCGTCGAGGGCGCGCAAGCCACGGTCCATCGCCTCTTCCCAGGTCAACGCCCACACCACCAGCTTCAGGCACATGGAGTCGTAGAACGGCGGAATGGTGTAGCCGGTGTAGATCGCTGTGTCGGTACGCACGCCAGGACCGCCGGGCGCGTAGTAACGGGTGATCTTGCCGAAGCTCGGCAGGAAGTTGTTTTTCGGGTCTTCGGCGTTGATCCGGAATTGCAGCGCGAAACCGCGGTGCTGGATGTCTTCCTGTTTCACCGAAAGCGGCAGGCCGGACGCGATGCGGATCTGCTCACGCACGATGTCGATGCCGGTGATTTCTTCGGTGATGGTGTGTTCCACCTGCACCCGGGTGTTCATTTCCATGAAGTACACCTCGCCCTCGGCGAGCAGGAACTCCACGGTGCCGGCGTTCTCGTAACCCACGGCCTTGGCTGCGCGCACCGACAAGTCGCCGATGTAGGCGCGCTGTTCCGGGGTCAGTTGTGGGCTCGGGGCGATCTCGATCAGCTTCTGGTTGCGGCGCTGGATCGAGCAATCTCGTTCAAACAGGTGCACCACGTTGCCAAAGCTGTCGCCGAGGATCTGCGCTTCGATGTGTTTCGGGTTGACGATGCATTTTTCCAGGAACACTTCCGCCGAACCGAAGGCCTTGGTCGCTTCGGAAATAACCCGTGGGAACGCTTGTTCGAGTTCTTCGCGGCTGTCGCAGCGACGGATACCACGACCACCACCACCGGAAGTTGCCTTGAGCATGACTGGGTAACCGATACGGTCACCCTCGACCAAAGCTTCGGCGATGTCCGCAACGTTGCCTTCGGTGCCCGGCGTGACCGGCACGCCGGCCTTGATCATGCTGCGACGTGCTTCAGTCTTGTCGCCCATGCGGCGAATAACTTCAGCCGATGGACCAATGAATTTGATGCCGCGCTCGGCGCAGATGTCGGCCAGTTCAGCGTTTTCCGAGAGGAATCCGTAGCCGGGATGCAATGCATCACAACCGGTTTCCACGGCCAGATTCACCAGTTTGCGCGCATTCAAGTAACCGGCCAGTGGCTCGGCACCAATGCTGTGGGCCTCGTCCGCACGCTTCACATGCAAGGCATGGCGGTCGGCGTCGGAATAGATCGCGACCGAGCGAATGCCCATCTCGGCGCAGGCACGCACGATTCGTACGGCAATCTCACCACGGTTGGCGATCAGGATCTTTGTTATCACTTGGAGGTTCCCTTGAGCCGGTGGTACCCACGACCTGCTAGACCAGGTCGACGCGTGACTAAATGTTTCGATTTAGTCGCAGCCCCACACTAGCCCCCACAAGGGATTAACAAAAATGATTAATAATTGGGTCAGGCATAAGTAAAGACTTATAGTTGGCGTATCAGCCTGTAGCCGGAGCCCGCCAAAAATGCGTAAGTCATTGATGCGTATGACATTGCGTCAATTGCAGATTTTCAATGAAGTCTGTGATTTGCGGTCCTACAGCCGCGCGGCTGACGAAATGTCCCTCACACAACCTGCCGTGAGCCTACAGATTCGTCAACTCGAGGAGCTGATTGGTCAGCCCTTGTTCGATTACGTCGGCAAAAAGCTCTACATGACCGAGGCAGCGGAAGCCCTTCAACGCGCCAGCCGAGACATTTTCGGGCGCCTGGAAAACCTCGACATGCAGTTGTCGGACATGCAGGGATCTTTGCAGGGCCAACTGAAACTGGCGGTGGAATCCAGCGCCAAGTATTTCGTGCCGCATCTGTTTGCCGCGTTCAAGCGCCAGCACCCGGAAGTGAACCTGCACCTGACCGTGGTCAACCGTGGCCAGGTGATCCGGCGCCTGTCGGACAACCGCGATGATCTGGTGATCATGTCGATGGTGCCGCAGGACATGGGCCTGGAATTCCTGCCGTTCCTCAACAACCCGATCGTCGCCGTGGCGCCGCCGAATCATCCGCTGTGCCACATGGGGCCGCTGCGTTTGCAGGATCTGGAGCCTTATACACTGTTGATGCGCGAGCCGGGATCAGGCACGCGGATGGCTTGCGAAGAGTATTTCAAAGAGAAGCGTGTGCACTTCACCCAGACCCAGGAGGTCGCGTCGGCAGAAGCCCAGCGTGAGTGTGTGCTGGCGGGTCTGGGCCTGGCCTTGTTGACGCGCCACGCCCTGAACCTTGAGTTGGCGACCGGCGCACTCATTGAGCTGCCGGTCGAAGAGCTGCCGTTGTATCGCAGCTGGTGCCTGGTGCAGGCCAAGGCAAAACGCCTGTCACCGGTAGCGCACGCGTTCCTTGCGTTTATCCGCAGCGAACGGGTGCAGATCAGCGCGCTGGTTGAGCGTTTCGACGGGAAGTTGCCGGTGCTGCCTGCCAGTAGTTGAGTTCCAGATCCTCGGGGAAATCACCGATCTCGGCCAGAAGCTGGCGGCGTTCGCAGCGATCTTCGATAGCGCGGCGGAATTCCATGCGGCGCTGGTCTTCTTGCTGGCGACGGGTTCTGAGGGCGCTGTTGCGTTCTTCGTAGGGCTGGGCCATTTCGGGTCTCCCAAGGCGAGTACGGGAGTTACACGATGAACGCTGGGGATGACGGTTTGGCGGCGGGGGGATGACAGTGAGATGAAACTCACCAAATTTATGTGGTGAGTTTGAGGACGCCTTCGCGGGCAAGCCTCGCTCCTACAGGGGAACCGCGTCCGTCAGGACAACTCGGTCAAATGTGGGAGCGAGCCTGCTCGCGATTAAGGTCGGAACGACCTTACGACGACGTCAGTCGTCCAGCGCTTTCACCGATTTGGGCGACAGCCGCAAGCTGCGCAGGCTGCGCTTGACGCTCTTGAGGTGGTTGACCAGGCTCGGCCCACGGGCCATCGCCACGCCCATCGCCAACACGTCGATCACCACCAGGTGGGCGATTCGCGAGGTCAGCGGTGTATAGATTTCAGTGTCTTCGTGCACATCGATCGCCAGATTGACGGTCGACAACTCGGCCAACGGCGTCTGGCTCGGGCACAAGGTGATCAGCGAGGCGCCGCTTTCACGGACCAGATTCGCGGTGATCAACAAATCCTTGGAGCGCCCGGACTGGGAAATGCAGATCGCCACATCGGTCGGCTTCAGCGTCACCGCCGACATTGCCTGCATGTGCGGGTCGGAATACGCCGCCGCCGTCAGCAGCAAGCGAAAGAACTTGTGCTGCGCATCCGCCGCCACTGCGCCCGACGCGCCGAAGCCATAGAACTCGACCCGCTGCGCCTGAGACATCAGCGAGACCGCCCGCTGCAACTCCACCGGATCGAGCTTCTCGCGAACCTCCATCAGGGTGTGCAACGTGGTGTCGAAGATTTTCAGGCTGTAGTCAGCGACCGAATCGTCTTCATGAATCGCGAACTGCCCGAAACTCGCACCGGCCGCCAGGCTCTGCGCCAGCTTCAGCTTCAAATCCTGGAAACCGGAGCAACCGATGGCGCGGCAAAACCGCACGATGGTCGGCTCGCTGATCCCCACGCTGTGGGCCAGGTCGGCCATGGAACTGTGCATCACCGCCGCAGGATCAAGCAGCACATGGTCAGCGACCTTGAGCTCCGACTTGCGTAACAGGTGGCGTGACTGGGCGATGTGTTGCAGCAGATTCAAAGGGTTCGACTCTTTGTTATTGGCAGTTGCCGGGGATGTAGCACGCTTGTAGTTATACTACATGAATCGGCTTTTTGCCTGCTCAATGCGTAACTCGATATCCCCATTCCACGCGTTATGCGCTCCATGTAGCACCTTTGGCCTTTGTAGCAGCTGGCGCAGCCTGCGTTCGGCTGCTAAGCAGTCGTGAAACCTGAATACCAAATTTTCCTGTTAAACCGCATAACGCCTATTCACGACTGCTGCGCAGCCGAACGCAGCCTTCGGCAGCTGCTACAAAGGATTTGCGTCGTTGCGCAACAACTCGGCCAGATCCACCGCTTCCACTGGACGACTGATCAAATATCCCTGCACTTCATCACAGCGTTCGCCTTTCAAAAACGCCAGCTGCTCTTCCCGCTCCACACCTTCGGCCACGACTTTCAGCGACAAGCCATGCGCCATGGCGATGATCGCCCGGGTAATCGCCGCATCTTCGCTGCCCTCCCCCAAGCCACGGATAAACGCCTGGTCGATTTTCACGTAATCCACCGGAATGCGCTTGAGGTAACTCAGAGACGAATACCCGGTGCCAAAATCGTCGATCGCCAGTTTCACGCCCAGGTCGCGCAGTTGCTGGAACGTCGCGATGATGTGTTCGACGCTGTCCAGCAGTTGGCTTTCGGTGAGTTCCAGTTCCAGGAAATGCGGCGCCAGACCGGTTTCTTCCAGCACCTGACGCACCAGACTGACCAGTTTGCCCTGGCGCAATTGATGCACCGAGAGGTTGACCGAAACCCGGATCGGCGCCAGCCCTTGGCGCTGCCATTCGCAAGCCTGCCAGCAGGCCTGGCGCAACACGAATTCGCCGATCGGGCCGATCAGCCCGGTTTCCTCGGCCAAGCCAATGAAATCGTTCGGCGGTACCCGGCCCATGCTCGGATGGTCCCAGCGCACCAAGGCTTCGGCAGCATTCAGACGGCCGGTGTCGAGGCACAGTTTCGGTTGGTAAAAAACTTTCAGCTGCTTTTCTTCGATGGCTTTGCGCAGCTGGTTTTCCAGCTGCAAACGCTCAAGGGTGCTGGCTTGCAGGCTCTCGGTATAGAACTGGAAATTATTCCCGCCCAAGTGTTTGGCGTGCTGCATGGCCATGTTCGATTGGCTGACCAGCGCGGAAATTTCCCGTGCATTGTCCGGCAACAGGCTGATGCCCATGGACGCGCTGACCACCAATTCATGGCCATCCACCGTCACCGGCAAGCGCAGCTTGGTCGACAGGCGTGTCGCCACTCTCGCCAGGCTCGACAGGTTGCCGTAAGCATCGAACAACACTGCGAATTCATCCCCGGACAGCCGTGCAATGGTGTCCGCCTCGGGCAAGGCGTTGACCAGCCGCCGGGCCATTTTCTGCAATAACTGATCGGCGATTTCATGCCCAAGGCTGTCGTTGAGCAGCTTGAAACGATCGAGGTTGATGTGCAGCAACGCCAGACTGCGCCGCCCGCCCTGCCGAACCCGTTGATGGGCTTCGCGCAGTCGTTCGCGGAACAGTGAACGGTTGGCCAGGCCCGTGAGTTCATCGTAATGCGTCAGGTAGCGCATGCGTTCTTCAGATTCGCGCCGTGCGGAAAGATCGGCGAAGAAGCCCACAATGTGGCTCACATTTCCCCGAGAATCGCGCACAGCGTTGAGTTGCAGCCACTGCGGGTAAAGCTCGCCGTTCTTGCGGGTTTCCACCAGTTCGCCTTGCCAACTGCCGTGCTGCTCGAGGGATTGATGAATCGCCCCATAGTGCCGGCGGGCATCGCGACTGCACGGCAACTCCACAACGTTGCGCCCGAGCATGTCCTCGATATCGTAGCCCGTCACCCGGCTGAAGGCTTGGTTGACCGCAATCAGCGCGTAATCCGGGTCGAAAATCACGATGCCTTCGCTGGCGGCTTCGAACACGGTGGCCGCCAGTTGTCGCTGTTCTTCCTGGCCTTTGCTGGCGCTTATGTCGCGGCGGGTGCCGACCATGCGAATCACCCGGCCACTTTCACTGCGCTCCACGGCGCGGCCACGGTCTTCGATCCAGACCCAGTGGCCATCGCCATGCCGTACACGGTATTCGATCTGGTAATCCTCGCTGCGGCCCTTCAAGTGCTCGACCAGCGCGCGCTTGAGAGACGGCACGTCGTCCGGATGCAGGCGCGGCCGCAGGTGACTGAGCATGGCCGTCACATACTCCGGCGCCAGGCCGAACAACTCCTGGATCTGGGTGTGATGGACCTCATCGGTTTGCAGGTTCCAGTCCCAAAGCCCCAATTCGCTGGCCTTCAACGCCAGCGCCAGGCGCGCTTCACTCTTGCTCAGGGCCTGGGTGGCGGCGCTCAGTTCCTGACTGCGCTCGGCCACGCGATTTTCCAGTTCGACCTGGGCTTCGCGCAGCTCTTCTTCCGCATGGCGGCGCTGGTCGATTTCCTTGGCCAGTTCGTAATTGAGCTGGTCACTCTTGGTCTGGGCAAGCTGCAAATGCTCGATCAGCGCCTGGTTCTGGAAGCGTCGCAGCAAGCCGCGATCAATCAACCGATTGACCTGCCAGGCCACCACGCTCAACGCGCCCAGCAGGATCAGGCCGAACCAGCCCCAACCTTGCTGCTGTTCGTCGCCACCCCAAAACATATAGCCGATGGCCGGCAACAGACAGGGCAAAGTAAAGGAGAGAAATGCCGGCAGGCTGACCGCGTAGGCCACGCTGGCCGAGAGCGCTGCGGCGCCGATCAGGCCGAAGACCCAGGCTTGCTGGATGAAAGTATCGGCGGGGACCAGCGCGATGCCGGCGCCAGCGAGGGTCAGGCCGGTCATGGCCGAGCCCAGCAGAAACATGCGGATCCAGATCGGATGGGCCTGGCGATTGGGGATCGCCGAATCGAAGGCTGCCACTTGAATCACGCGTAGCGCCACCAGTGACAACAACCAGACCAGCCAGACGCTGACCAGGAAGTAGCGCTGCGGGCTCCAGAGCAGGCCGGCGCAGACCAGGCCATTGATCAGCATGAACAGCGTCGGCAACAACGAGCCCTGGTACAGCAGGCGTGTGCGTTCGACCGCCATTTCCATGGCGTACTGTTTGCGGATAACCCGGGGCTCCACAGAAGGGCCCGACAGGTCGGAGCTGAGGGTCATAGTCAATATTCTTGTTCTTATAATGAGCGTGGTGAGCCCGAATTGTGCACGGAGCATACACAAGCAAGGGCCGGGACCAAACTGCCCCAGATCACAAAGTAGACCAAAGTATCGACCGCCGGCACCGATATAAAAGCCTCCAAGCGAGCCCCGCCGCCGCTTGCAGCCAGTGACCGACCGGTCGTCCTCCGCAGATCTTTCATCGGCTAAATCAAAGCGGGGTTTGCCCGGTGTGGCGCCGCCCCCTAGAATGCCCCGATGCGCGATGATCTCTCCCTTCTGCTGAACTCCCTCAACGATGCCCAACGCCAGGCCGTAGCTGCCTCCGTGGGTCGTCAGTTGGTCCTGGCCGGTGCTGGTTCCGGTAAAACCCGAGTGTTGGTGCACCGTATCGCCTGGTTGATCCAGGTCGAGAACGCCTCGCCCCACTCCATCCTGTCGGTGACCTTTACCAACAAGGCCGCTGCGGAGATGCGTCATCGCATCGAGCAGTTGATGGGGTTGAACCCTGCCGGCATGTGGGTCGGCACCTTCCACGGCCTGGCGCACCGCTTGCTGCGGGCGCACTGGCAGGAAGCCGGGCTGAGCCAGACCTTCCAGATTCTCGACAGCGACGACCAGCAACGCCTGGTCAAGCGGGTGATCCGCGAGCTGGGCCTGGACGAGCAACGCTGGCCGGCGCGTCAGGCCCAGTGGTTCATCAACGGGCAGAAAGACGAAGGTCTGCGTCCGCAACACATTCAGGCCAGCGGCGACTTGTTCCTGGCGACCATGCGCAGCATTTATGAAGCCTATGAGGCGGCATGCCTGCGCGCGGGCGTCATCGACTTCTCCGAACTGCTGCTGCGCGCCCTCGACCTGTGGCGCGATCACCCGGGTTTGCTGGCGCACTATCAGAAGCGCTTCCGCCATATTCTGGTGGACGAGTTCCAGGACACCAACGCCGTGCAGTACGCCTGGTTGCGTCTGCTGGCCAAGGGCGGCGACAGCCTGATGGTGGTCGGCGACGACGACCAGTCGATCTACGGCTGGCGCGGCGCGAAAATCGAGAACATCTATCAGTACTCCGACGACTTCCCGGATGCCGAGACTATTCGTCTGGAGCAGAACTACCGCTCTACCGCCGGCATCCTCAAGGCTGCCAACGCCCTGATTGCCAACAACACCGGGCGCATGGGCAAAGAGCTGTGGACCGACGGCGGCGAAGGCGAAGCGATCAATCTGTACGCCGCGTTCAACGAACACGACGAAGCGCGTTATGTGGTGGAAACCATCGAAAGCGCGCTGAAAACCGGCTTGGCCCGCAGCGATATCGCGATTTTGTACCGTTCCAACGCCCAATCCCGCGTTTTGGAAGAAGCCCTGCTGCGCGAGCGCATTCCGTACCGCATCTATGGCGGTCAGCGCTTCTTCGAGCGGGCGGAAATCAAGAACGCCATGGCTTACCTGCGCTTGCTGGAAGGCCGTGGCAACGATGCGGCACTCGAGCGCGTGATCAACGTGCCGGCCCGTGGCATCGGCGAGAAAACTGTCGAAGCGATTCGCGACCATGCCCGTCATAGCGATGTGTCGATGTGGGAAGCCATGCGCCTGCTGGTGGCCAACAAGGGCCTGACCGGTCGTGCGGCCGGCGCTCTCGGGGCGTTTATCGAGCTGATCGAGAACCTCGCCGCTAAGTGCATGGACATGCCGCTGCATCTGATGACCCAGACCGTCATCGAGCAGTCCGGGCTGATTGCCTACCACGAAGCGGAAAAAGGCGAGAAAGGCCAGGCCCGGGTAGAAAACCTTGAGGAACTGGTCAGCGCTGCGCGCAACTTCGAAAACGCAGAAGAAGACGAAGACCTGACGCCATTGTCGGCGTTCCTCGGCCATGCGTCGCTGGAAGCCGGCGACACCCAGGCCGACGAGCACGAAGACAGCATTCAGTTGATGACCCTGCACAGCGCCAAAGGCCTGGAATTCCCTTACGTGTTCCTGGTGGGCATGGAAGAAGGCCTGTTCCCGCACAAGATGAGCCTGGAAGAACCGGGTCGTCTTGAAGAAGAACGCCGCCTGGCCTACGTCGGTATCACTCGCGCCATGCAGAATCTGGTGATGACCTATGCTGAAACCCGTCGCCTGTACGGCAGCGAGACTTACAACAAAGTGTCGCGTTTCGTACGTGAAGTGCCGAAAGGCCTGATCCAGGAAGTGCGCTTGTCCAACAGCGTCAGCCGCCCGTTCGGCGGTGGTCAGCAGCAGAGTTCCAGCAGTTTGTTCGGCGGCAGCGAAATCCCGGACACCGGTTTCAGCCTGGGCCAGGCGGTGCGGCATTCGGTGTTTGGCGACGGCGTGATCCTGAACTTCGAAGGCGCCGGGGCACAGGCTCGGGTGCAGGTGAACTTCGGTGAAGGCAGCAAGTGGTTGATGTTGGGGTATGCAAAGCTGGAAGCGATCTAAAGCTGTCAGCTTTTCTGTGGGAGCGAGCCTGCTCGCGAATAGTCGCGCCGCGGTTTATCAGATACTTCGCGGCGCTTTCATTCGCGAGCAGGCTCGCTCCCACAGATTCCAACTGTCGTGGTTGATCTTATAAGGGCGCAAACCATGGGCTCAGGCTTCTTTTCTTCCTGGACATTCTGGGCCCTGTTATCGGCGGCATTCGCCGCCATGACCGCGATCTTCGCCAAGATCGGCATCGAAAACGTCAATTCCGACTTCGCCACCCTTCTGCGCACAATGGTGGTGCTCGTCAGCCTGGCCTTGATTTTGTACGCAACGGGCCAATATCAATCATTAGGATCGATCTCTGCCAAGAGCTACCTGTTCCTATTGCTGTCAGGACTGGCGACCGGTGCCTCATGGATCTGCTACTTCCGTGCGCTGAAACTCGGCCCGGCCTCTCTGGTCGCTCCGGTAGACAAGCTCAGCGTGGTGTTGGTGGCGGTGCTTGGCGTGATCCTGCTGGGCGAGAAGCTCGACCTGCGCCAATGGGGTGGTATCGGTTTGATTACCGCCGGTGTAGTCATGCTGGCGCTACGACGCTAGGTATCTTTCCTACAAGACTTATCCACTCGTCCTACGGACCAAAGTAACAAGCCTTATTGCGCTGACTGAAGCTGAACATCACCTGTCAGGCAAAAGCCCGAAACACTCTGCCGCTAGCCAGTAACACTTCAGCTGTGCAACATGGCTCGCGTGCAATCCACAAATGGGAATTCCCCTTATGAAACGTTTTCTTAGCATCGCCATGGCCTTGTGTATCGGCCTGACGATGAGCCTCGACGCCAACGCCAAGCGCTTTGGTGGCGGTAAAAGCGCCGGCGCTGCGCCGACCCACCAGACCAGCCAAATGGCGCCTTCTTCTGCCGCAGGCGGCGCTGCGGCCACTGCGGGTGCTGCCGGTGCCGCTGGCGCTGCGGCCAAAGCCGGCGGTGCTTCGCGCTGGCTCGGCCCTCTGGCCGGTATCGCGGCCGGTGGCTTGCTGGCCTCCATGTTCATGGGCGGTGGCTTCCAGGGCATGCAGATCTTCGACATCCTGATCATGGCCGTCATCGCGTTCCTGATCTTCCGCTTCATCGCCGCCCGTCGCCGCAAGCAGCAGGACCACCTGGCTCCGGCCGGTGCGCCGATGCAGCGTGAAACGTTCCAGAATCAACCTGCCGGCGGTTCGATCTTCGGCGGCTCGGCGGCACCTGCCGCGGCTCGTCCGGTGATCAACGCGCCAGCCTGGTTCAATGAACAGAACTTCCTCGAAGCGGCCCGCAACCATTTCCAGTCCCTGCAGCAGCACTGGGACGCCAACGAAATGGACAAGATCGCCGAGTTCGTGACCCCGCAAATGCTGGAGTTCCTCAAGCGCGAACGTGCTGATCTGGGCGACGGTTTCCAGTCCACGTACATCGATAACCTCCATGTACAACTGGACGGCGTGGATGATCGTGCCGACAAGACCATCGCCACCCTGACCTTCAGCGGCGTGTCGAAGACCTCGCGTTTCGATCAGGGCGAAGTGTTCAGCGAAAGCTGGAACATGGAACGTCCACAGGGCGAGAACCAGCCTTGGCTGGTCGCCGGTATCCGCCAGAACGGCTGAACCGACTCGCGTTAAACCTGTCGCAATGCTATCCCTGTAAAAAGCCCCGGCCTCGGCCGGGGTTTTCTATTTCGCGGTTGCATCTATAGCGAGCTACTGTATAAACCGCCCCAACTAAACCGCGCCATCAGCAAGAGGATCCCGGACGTGGAAGAAATCATCGAACAACTGCGTGAAGCCAACGAACCGGTACCGGTCCCCTTGGAGTTGCCCGACGAAGATCAGATCGTGGAAATCGAAGAACAGCTGTTCATCGACATCCCGTTTGTCTTCAGAGAGTTTTTGCTGACCGTCAGCGACGTGGTCTACGGCAGCCTGGAGCCGGTCACTGTGACCGACCCGCAATCCCACACCTACCTGCCTGACGTTGCCGCCAACGCCTGGGACGCTGGCGTTGATCGCAGCATGATCCCGATCTGCCAGGACGGTGACGACTACTACCTGGTCGAAGAAGACGGCACCGTGGTGCTGTGGCAAGCCGAAGAAGAACTGATTGCCGAAGAAACCTGGGAATCGGTATGGCACTGGGCGCGGGACGTCTGGCTGGAAAGCTGATAGAACCCTGCGAATCCATGTGTAGCAGCTGCCGAAGGCTGCGTTCGGCGGCGAAGCAGCCGCAAATCGGGCAATGGGGTGTTCCAGGCTGACCGGGTTTTCCGGGTTTAGGATTGCTGCGCAGCCGAACGCAGGCTGCGCCAGCTGCTACAGAGGCTTTAATGCCCGGACGATTCCTTGTGGTTGTCCAGGGTTTCCAGCAAGGCCACCTGCATGCGCGTATGCACGCGGATGAACCAGCGCCAGAGCAGCGCCGCCACGGCGGCAGTGACTACAGCGATCAGCACCAGCAACTTGTTGGTCGGCAGAATACTGGCCGACAAGGCTGCCAGCAGCAGAAAAATCACCAGCAGCGAGAGGATCGGGATCACTTCGGCGATCACCCGACGCACTCGCTGCGTGTGGCGGCCGGCCATCTCCGGTTTCACGCCCATCTCTGCCAACAGCATCGATAGCGCCTTGAGCTTGCGATAGGCGGCGATCAGGAACGGCAGCGACACCAGCAACGCCCCACCCCAGATCAACGCTTTCTGCCAGCTCGGGTCACTGATCCAGCCTTGCAGATATTCGGACATGCGCTCGGCGAAAAACGCGCCCGAAAAGAAAATCGCGATCACCAGCGCCAGATTGACCCCCACCTGCAACAAAATCCGCCGGATCATCGACGCCAGCAGTGCGCCTTCGCCCTGAGGCTGAATGCTGCGCAACCATTCGCCGTACATCCCCAACACGCGGCTCAGGCGCCCAGGCATGACCGCCGCGAGCTTGATCGACAGCGGATCGGCTGCGCGAATCAGGTACGGTGTCAGCAGCGTGGTGATCACCGAGACCGCCACCGCCACTGGATAAAGGAAGTTGCTGGTGACCTGCAGGGTCATGCCCAGCGCGGCGATGATGAAGGAAAATTCGCCAATCTGTGAAAGCCCCATCCCCACCCGCAGTGAGGTGCGTCCGTCATTGCCGGCGATAAAGGCGCCGAGACCGCAGGACAACATCTTGCCGAGCACCACCGCCACGGTGATCACCGCGATGGGCCAGGCGTATTGCAGCAGGATCAACGGATCGAGCATCAGCCCGATGGCAACGAAGAAGATCGCACTGAAGAGGTCGCGAACGGGTTCGATCAAGCGCTCGATTTTCAGCAATTGCCGGGATTCGGCCATGATCGCGCCAATCAGGAAGGCGCCGAGGACCATGCTGTATTCGAGTTTGACCACCAGCAGGCAGAAGCCGAAACACAGGCCCAGCACGGTGATCAACAGCATCTCGTTGCTTTCGAATTTGGCCACGTAGGCCAGCAATCGCGGCACCAGCAGGATGCCGATCACCAGCGCGACAATCATGAACAGCGAGAGCTTGCCGACCGTGGAGAACACTTCGCCGGAACTGACCGTGCCGCTGACCGCGATGCTCGACAGCAAGGCAATGATGCCAATACCGAGGATGTCTTCAACGATCAGCACACCGAAGATCAACTGCGCGAAGCGCTCGTTTTTCATCTTCAGGTCGTTGAGCGCCTTGACGATGATGGTGGTCGAGGAAATCGCCAGGATCGCCCCGAGGAACAGCGAATCCATGGTGTTCCAGTCGAACCAGCGACCGATTTCGTAGCCGATCCAGATCATCAGCACGATCTCAAGGAACGCGGCGATAAACGCCGTGGCCCCGACCTTGAACAGCTTGCGCAGGCTGAACTCCAGGCCCAGGCAAAACATCAGGAAAATCACCCCGAGCTCAGCGAGGGTCTTGATGGTTTCTTCATCGTGGATCAGGCCGAACGGCGGCGTGTGCGGGCCGATGATGAAGCCGGCGACGATGTAGCCGAGCACCACCGGTTGCTTGAAGCGATGAAAGAGCACGGTCACCACGCCCGCGACCAACATGATCACTGCCAAATCCTGGATGAAACTGATGGCATGCATGGTATGGGGCTCCTTGAGATCGACTCTTCGGAGCGTAACACCGCGACTTCCGACAGAAAGGCGGTGCAATATATGGAAACAGATCGATCAGGGCGTGACGACAGCCACCTGCCCGGCGTCCCGATATAGGTTGGTTTGAAAAGCCCGCTACGCACCCGCAGAGGTGCGCTCCCGAAATCCTGCCTTGACCCGTGAGAACGCTATGGAACCCGGAAACGCCCAACTGTCGATGACGGTATTGATGACTCCCGACATGGCCAACTTCTCTGGCAATGTCCACGGTGGCACCCTGCTCAAGTACCTCGACGAAGTGGCCTACGCCTGCGCCAGCCGTTATGCCGGTCGCTACGTAGTGACCTTGTCGGTGGATCAGGTGATTTTCCGCGAGCCGATTCATGTCGGTGAGCTGGTGACCTTTCTGGCCTCGGTCAACTACACCGGCAACACCTCGATGGAGGTGGGTATCAAGGTCGTAACCGAAAACATTCGCGAGCGCTCGGTGCGCCACACCAACAGCTGCTTCTTCACCATGGTCGCGGTGGATGACCAGCGCAAACCGGCCGCCGTCCCGCCGCTGCAACCGCAGAACAGCGAAGACAAGCGCCGCTTCATCCAGGCTCAGCAGCGTCGGCAGATTCGTCAGGAACTGGAAAAGCGCTATCAGGAGATCAAGGGCGACGCCTGACGCGTTGTTCGGTCTCTGGATCGCTTTCGCGGGCAAGCCTCGCTCCTACGGATTTCAGTCGTACACGCACTATGCGAGCGACTCGGACCTGTAGGAGCGAGGCTTGCCCGCGAAGCTTTTAAAGACTGATCGGCGTCGCTTCGAACCGCACCCGAGGATGGGCGATCCGGTCCTGCGCCCGCACCAGTTCCAGCTCATAGCTGGCGCAGGCCTGGGTTTCCAGCAACACCTCGTGCACCGCTGCCGCCGTGAACTCGAACGCCGCCACCAGGCTGTCACCCAACAGCACGCGGGCGAGGAACAACCCGGACGTCAGGTCACCCACGCCCACCGGCTGGCGCGGAAACGCCAACAACGACCGACGCAAATGCCAGCTGCCTTCAGCCGTCACCAGCAGCATCTCGAAAACCTCTTCAGGTTTGCCGGGATAGTCCAGATGCTTGACCAACACCGCCTTCGGCCCACGCGCCAGCAGCGCTCGCGCCATGGCCAGGCAATCGAACAGCGACTGCGGCTTGCGCCCCGAGAAGCTGTCCAGCTCCAGCTGATTCGGGCACATGAAGTCCGCCACGGCAGCCGCTTCTTCCAGCAGGAAATCGCTGACTTCGGCCGGCACACAGCAACCCTTCTCGGGATGGCCCATCACCGGGTCACACAGATACAGGGCCTTGGGGTTGATCGACTTGATCCGCGCCACGCCTGTGAGAATCGCCCGGCCTTGGGCCGCACTGCCGAGGTAACCCGACAGTACTGCATCGCAGTTGCCCAGTTCACCAATCGCGGCGATGCCTTCCACCAGCTCGGGAATCTGGTGCGGCGGCAATATTTCACCCGCCCACTGCCCGTACTGCGTGTGGTTGGAGAACTGCACGGTGTTGAGCGGCCAGACGTTCACTCCGACCCGCTGCATCGGGAAAACCGCGGCGCTGTTGCCAGCGTGGCCGAACACCACGTGGGACTGGATGGCGAGCAGATGGGGCGTACGTTTCATGCGGTGAGTTTTCCGTAAAACGATTGAAATTCGAGCCGCGCAGTATGCGACTAAACGCAGCCTGTACGACAGACCGGCGACACAGTTAAGCTGGCACTATCTTGTTGGAGCACTTTGTTGATGCTGACCCTCGGAAATATCTTCGTGCTGATGCTGCTGGCCACTGGCGCCGCGTGGCTGTGGCATAACCACGGCTTGCGCGAGCGTGCGCTGGAGCGGGTCAAGCAGCATTGCGCCAAACTCGAAATCGAGTTGCTCGACGGCAACGTGGCGCTGAAAAAAATCGGTTTTATCAAAGATGCCAACGGCCGTCGACGTTTGGCGCGGGTGTACAACTTCGAATTCACCGTGACGGGCGAGACGCGTCACACCGGGACCATTACCCAGTTCGGTGCGCACAGCGCGCAGATTGAGCTGGCGCCTTATCCGATGCCGTTCGACGACACGCCGCCGGTGGTTGAAGTGGTGAAGCCACGTGGGGAAGTGATTGAGATGAGTCAGTGGCGTCAGGAACACACGAAGTGGCGTCCTTGAAGGGTGATGTCGTCAGTTAGAACCATTCGCGAGCAAGCCCGCTCCCACAGTTGATCTTCAGCGCACGCGCATTTCGTGTACTACGTAGATTCCCTGTGGGAGCGGGCTTGCTCGCGAAGACGGCCTCAAACACCGCGCACATATCGGCACCTGGCTAAACCATTCTGCAGCTCATCGACATCCTGCGGCTCACTGAAGATCAGCTCGATCCGCGAATCCTGCCGCCATTCACTCGGCTGCCACGCTAACGCCGAGTTATCCACCGCATTCGCTGAAACCCATCCGTCGCCACTGTGGATAACCAACTTCGCGCGCCGCCAGGCAAGGCTCCCAAGCCACTGGCTAACAAGTGCCGAATCAAACGTCTGACTCGGATGCCAACGCCAGCCAATACTCCAGCCGCCCTCTTGTTCCTGGCTCAAGCAAATCGGAAACGCGGGATCAGTCCAGATCGCCGGCATCTGCGCCAAGCCTTTGGGGACGACCAAGTTATCCACACCCGCGACACCTCGAGCCTCAAGCCCCGGCAATTCGCTCAACGGCAAAACCGCTTGCTGTGCCCAATACAACGGACGCATCGGCAGCAGTGCCTTGATCCGCTGGCGATCGCCATCATCGAGACCTTCCGACTTGTTCAGCAGCAACAAACCCGCGCTATTCAGTGCCTCCTGTTGCGCCGCCGGCAGCGGTTTCCCGGCCGCAATCGCCTGGGCATCCAGCACCAAAACACACGGCTGAACCGCGAGCACCCCGAGCCACGGCGCCTCGCTCAACTGGCGCAGCAACTGCGCCGGATGCCCCAGACCGGAAGGTTCGATAAACAACCGATCCGGCCGCGCCTTACGCAGCAGCCGCCCGAGGCCAATCTGGAACGGCGCACCATTGACGCAACACAAACAGCCCCCGGCCACTTCGCCCAGTGCGATACCATCGGCGTCCTGAGTCAGCAGCGCGGCGTCGAGGCCGATCTGGCCGAACTCGTTGATCAGCACCGCCCAGCGCTCATGCGCCGGCCGCTGCGCCAACAGGTGCTTGATCAGGCTGGTCTTGCCAGCACCCAACGGGCCAGCGATGACGTGAGTGGGGATGTTCTGCAACATGGTCGAAGGTTTCTGAGGAGGTAGAGGATGCGGTTGATGGGATTGTCGTTGCTGTTGGCGCTGACGTCGGGCGAGGCGCTGGCCCAGGCCTGTGTGGTCCATAGCCAGGCGGAACGTCTCGACGTGAAGGTCTGCCAACAGAACCGCAACATCCCGGAAAAGCTGTTCGCCGACGGTTTTTGCCAGCCGAACCTGCCCGGTCAGAAAGTCGAAGTGCAATACGTCGACCAATGCCCCACCGGCGCTTTCGGCGTGTGCAGCAACGCCCAAGTCGCCAATATGCCCTACCGCCAGGATATTCACTATTACGGCGTGGCCACCGATGCCGCGTATTTAAAGCCGTTTTGTGAGGCACAGAGCCAGGGAAACTGGCTCAAACCCTGAGCCGTCAGCTCAGCCAGTCGAGGGTCAGGATCAATCGACGCTCGCCTGTCGCTGGTTGCGGCGAACGGTGGATCAAGCCGAAACCTTCGTTGCCGTGCCATTTCTCGCCTTTGAGCAACGCCACGTCGCCGCTGTTGATTTGCTGGATCGACGACTGCGGTTCGGCCTCGGGATTGCCCAGTTGCCGACGATCCATCGCCCCTTCCTTGAGCCACTGACTGCCGACGCCGGCATAGGTGGTGATCAATCGCACCGGCACGTGATCGACGTGGAAGCGCGGGCACATGGCCTTGTCCAGCACCCGCAAACGCAGGCCGACGCGCTTGGCACCGAGCAAACAGGCGAACGCGCTGACCAGCCAGGAAACGTCGGTGATGAAGCCTTCGTAACCTTCCAGATCGCTGAAGGCAGAAGCAAATCCGCGCAGGTTTGGCTCGGCGTCTTCGGTGAGCATTTCCAGGGACAACGCCTCGGCCAAGGGTTCGTTCAGCGACAGCAACAGACTGGCGAAATCGGCGATGTGTACCGGGAGTTGGCGCTGCCAGACGGCAAGATTGGCGTCGTCGTGGAGGATCTTAGTCAGGACTTTCGGGTTGGTTCCATGATGTTGGCGTGGTGTTCGAGCGGATGCCTTCGCGAGCAAGCCCGACCCCACAGGGTTGAGTGTGAGCATCAGGCTGCCTCTTCGTGCCAGGGGCCGAACGGGTCTGGCAGCAGGCGCCAGCCTTCGATGCCTTGGGCCATTTCATCGTCGGTGAGCAGGCAATTGTCGAGTTCGGCGGTGAGTTGCGCGAAGTCGATGTTCTGGCCGATGAACACCAGCTCCTGGCGGCAATCGCCGGTGCTCGCGGTCCAGTTTTCCATAATCCCGGCAGTGCTTTCTTCGTCCTGCGGCCATTGGGTTTTCGGCACGAAACGCCACCAGCGACCGGCGAAACCGTGGCGCATCAAACCGCCGGCCTGGGACCAGCTACCGGCGTCCATGTGCTTACTGGCCAGCCAGAAAAACCCCTTGGAGCGCAGCAGTTTGCCATTCACCCACGGGCGGTCGATGAAGCTGAAAAAGCGCTGAGGATGGAACGGTCGGCGGGCGCGATAGGCCGTGGAAGCGATGCCGTATTCTTCGGTTTCCGGCACGTGCTCGCCGCGCAACTCCTGCAACCAACCTGGCGCTTGGGCGGCTTTTTCGAAGTCGAAGCGACCGGTGTTGAGGATTTTTTCCAGCGGAATTTCACCCATGACCATCGGAATGATTTCCGCCTGGGAATTGAGCCGTTCGAGGATTGCGATCAGCTCCTGGCGCTCACTGCTGCTGATCAAGTCGATCTTGCTGATCAGGATCACGTCGGCGAACTCGATCTGCTCAATCAGCAGGTCAGTAATCGAACGCTCATCCTCTTCGCCCAGGGTTTCGCCACGGGAGGCGAGGCTTTCGGCGGCCTGGTAGTCGAGCAGGAAGTTCATGCCATCGACCACGGTAACCATGGTGTCGAGCCGGGCGATGTCGGCCAGACTCTGGCCGTCTTCGTCGCGGAAGGTGAAAGTTTCCGCCACGGGCAGCGGTTCGGAAATCCCGGTGGATTCGATCAACAGGTAATCGAATCGACCGTCCTTCGCGAGTTTGCTGACTTCTTCCAGCAAGTCTTCGCGCAACGTACAGCAAATGCAGCCGTTGCTCATTTCCACGAGTTTCTCTTCGGCGCGGTTCAGGCTGACATCGCGCTGGACTTCGCTGCCATCGATGTTGATCTCGCTCATATCGTTGACGATCACGGCGACCCGCAGATTGTCGCGATTACGTAGTACGTAATTCAGTAACGTACTCTTTCCGGCGCCGAGAAATCCCGACAGGACGGTCACGGGGAGACGATTGGGCATCAGGTATTCCTCACAGGATGTGGCCGGTCGAAGCGCCGGTTGAGCGCGTTCGCGCAGCTCTTCATGTTCTAGGGGCACAGGGGAAAGCGTGCTTTAATGTTATAGTATAACGATACAAATAAACCACTCCCCTCTTGCTCGCCACGACAAAGGGCCCGATGCTTGAGCCTGTTCGCCCCTTGAGAAACGCCATGGGAAACGTCCTGAAGTATTCGTTGCTGAGCCTTTCGCTACTGGTCGCCGTCGATGCCTGGGGCCAAATCCCGACACTGGCGAAATGCACCCGCAGCGCCAATCTGCTCGCGTGTGTCGATCCCGACGGCAACGCCTACAGCGTCAACACCGTCGGTAGCACGATCTATCTACGAGGCTTTGAAGTGGTCGGCAAACGCTATTGGGCGCAGACCAGCCGCCGCTATGGGCAGCTGACGTTTTTCACCGGGCTCGCCTCCGACGGCGAAGCCTGGATTGGCTACACCCGCCGAGTTGGCTGGACCACCATCAATCGGTTTTCCAGCTCCGGTGGTAGCAGCGGCAAATTCACCTGCAGCCGGATTGCCGGCTGCTAGACCTGCGCTTTTTTCTGTTGCTGCTGCCAGGCGACGTAGCTGTTGAGCGGCGGATTCTTCTGGAAATAGCGCTGCAGGCCTTCGAACAATCCATCAGCCACGGCCTGTTGATGCCGCGCCGTCACCAGCCGCTGACTGTCGCGGGCGTTAGAGATGAAGCCGGTTTCCACCAGGATCGATGGCACGTCCGGCGACTTCAGCACGGCGAATCCGGCCTGCTCCACGCGCTTCTGATGCAGCGTGGTGATGCCTGCCAGGCTGCCGAGCACGGTGCTGCCCAGTTGCAGACTGGCGGCGATGGTCGCGTTCATCGACATGTCGAGAATCACCCCGGCAAGCATCGGGTCCTTGTCCTTGAGATTGAGCAGGCTGGTGGCGCCCAGCAGGTCGGCGCCGTTCTCCCGTTGCGCCATGAACCTGGCCGTGGCCGAGGTCGCGCCGCCTTCTGACAGGCAATACACCGACGCGCCGGACGCTGTAAGCCGTGGCGCGGCATCCGCATGCACCGAGATGAACATGTCGGCGTTGTGTTTGCGGGCGATCTCCACGCGTTTGCGCAGCGGGACGAAAAAGTCATCGTTGCGCACCAGTTTCACGTCGTAGCCCTTCTCGCGTTTCAATCGTTTGGCCAGCAGCTGTGCGATCGACAGCACCACGTCTTTTTCCCGCTCACCTTTGGCGCCGACCGCACCGGGGTCTTTTCCGCCGTGGCCAGGATCGACCACCACGATGATGTCGCGCTTGGGGTGAGCCTTGTCGATGATCGGCTCAGGGATTGGCGCCGCTGCAATCTGCATCGGCGCAGAGGTCTTCATATCGAGCACCAGTCGATGGCCCTGCCCGTCCTGGGGCGGCAGTTGAAAACTGTTGAGCTGCACCGGCGCGCTGAGGTCGAGGACGATTCGGGTGTCGCCCTGACCATAGTGGCCGGAACGGATTGAGCGGATCACCGTGTTGTTCAACGCCAACTGACTGAAATCACCGCTGAGGTTCGCGCCGCTCAGATCGATGATCAGCCGCTCTGGCGAGCTCAGGGTGAAGGTCTTGAATTGTACCGGCCCACTCAGATCGAACACCAATCGCAACTTGTCATCCGAACGCCATAGCCGCGCATTGCGAATCTGCGTGGCCGAAACACCAAAGGGTAAAGCGAAGGCCGCGCTGGCCAGAATCAGGTTGAGCAAGTGACGTCTGTGCATGGTGAAAGCCCGCTGGCGAAAAAGGCATCGTCGATGTTAGTGTAATAATATAACATGCCAAATCAACTCCCATGATGGACCTGCTCATGAATGCGCTGACTCTGCCGGATATCGCCGCGCAGGCCTCACGCCAAGCCCTGCCACTCGAGTGGGTGGGCATGTGCGGCATTGCTCTTCCTGTGTTACTCGATGGCCAACGACTGAGCGCCAAGGCTGATGCCGGCGTCAGCCTGGACGATGGCGAAGCGCGCGGCATTCATATGTCGCGGCTGTATCTGGCGCTGGAAGTGCTTGAACAGGAGAACCTCACACCAGCATTACTACGCCGTGTTTTGCAGCGTTTTCTCGACAGCCACGAAGGATTGTCCACCAGCGCTTACCTGAAAATTCACGTCGATTTACTGCTCAAACGACCGGCACTGGTCAGCCCATTGGCCGGCTGGAAAACCTATCCAGCGAGCATCGAAGCACGATTGAAAAACAATATGTTCCACGTGGAACTAAAAATCGACGTGGCTTATTCCTCGACGTGCCCGTGTTCGGCGGCGTTATCCCGTCAATTAATCCAGCAGCAATTCGTAGACGATTTCGCCAACAAGCCACTGCAACACGCCGATGTTGTGGCTTGGCTGGGTTCGACAAAAGGCATCGTCGCCACACCGCACAGTCAACGCAGCACTGCGCGATTACAGTTGCACCTGGACGATTTTCTCGACGATCTGCCCTTGATCGCCGTCATCAACGACGCCGAAGCCGCCCTCGGCACAGCCGTGCAAACGGCGGTGAAACGTGCCGATGAACAAGCCTTCGCTTTGGCCAATGGTCAGAACCTGATGTTCTGCGAAGACGCCGCACGACGTTTGAACCTGGCCCTGAAACGCTCTCCCGGCATCAACGCTTTCCACATACGAGTCGTACACGCCGAAAGCCTTCACGCCCACGACGCAGTCGCCGAAAGTCGCCACAACTGGGAGGCAAAATGATCCGCTGCCAATCCCTACGCTGGGGCGCACCCGGCCAACCCCTTACACCCGCCGTGGATTTCGAATTGCCCGAGGGCAGTTTGACTGCGGTCATCGGCGCCAATGGCTCGGGCAAAAGCAGCCTGCTGAAAGTCATCGCCGGTCTGCAAAAACCACTGACCGGCAAAATCGTACTGGATGTTCCACGCAAGGGCGGCCTCTCGTTCCTGCCCCAGCAACAACACCTGGACCGACAATTCCCCATCAGTTTGCAAGAGTTGGTAGCCGCCGGATTCTGGGGAAGCAAGCAAACGCCTGAACACCGCAGCCAAAAACTCAAAACCGTTCTGGATGATTGGTGTCTGTCAGGCTTGGAACACCGTCCGCTGATGGCGCTTTCTGGCGGCGAATTACAACGCGCCCTGCTTGCCCGTTTGAGCTTGGCCGAAGCGCCTTTGCTGCTGCTCGACGAACCCCACGCCGCCCTCGATGAACTCGGCCAGGAACTGCTGTGGAAACACATCCACGCCTGGCACGCCGACGGTCGAACGCTGGTCGTCGTGTGCCATGACCTCTCCGCCGTGCGCCAACACATCCCACAAACATTGTTGATCAAAAGCAGCGGCTGCACCCTTGGACCCAGCACCGAACTGATCCGCCAACAACCGCAAACGCAGGTGGCCTGATGATCGCCGCCGCCCACCTTTGGCAACCGTTCCACGAGTTCGTCTTCATGCGCCGGGCATTGCTCGGCGGTCTGGTTCTCGCGTGCAGCACCGCGCCGCTTGGCGTGTTTCTGATCTTGCGTCGCATGAGTCTGATTGGTGACGCCGTTGCTCACGGCATCTTGCCCGGCGCTGCATTGGGCTTCTGGTTCGCCGGACTCAGCCTCCCCGCACTAACCATCGGCGGCCTCGGCGCCGGCCTGAGCATGGCTGGACTCGCCGCATGGATCACCCGTCGCACCGGCCTGCGCGAAGACGCCAGCCTCGCCGCGATCTACCCGATCTCGCTGGCCAGTGGCGTGCTGATCCTCGGCATCGCCGGCAAACGCCTGGACCTATTACATCTGCTATTCGGCTCGGCATTGGCGGTCGATGGGCCAACGCTCACCGGCATGCTCTGGGTCTCCGGCTTCAGCCTGATCGCGATGGCCCTGATCTATAAACCGCTGTTGCTCGACACCCTCGACCCGCTATTTCTGCAAACCGTCAGCCGTCTCGGACCACTCGCTCACGGCGTATTTCTGACCCTCGTGGTGCTGAATCTGGTGATCGGTTTCCAGGCCATCGGCGCGCTGATGGTGGTCGGTTTGATGATGTTGCCGGCAGCCGCTTCACGCTTTTGGAGCCGTCGTCTGCCGGTGTTAATGGCCATCGCCGCCGTACTCGGCTGCCTCTCGGTGTGGTTCGGATTACTGCTGTCGTTCTACTACTCGCTGCCCAGCGGCCCGGCCATCGTGCTGGTGGCTGGCGGTTTGTATTTGCTGTCCGTGGTGTTCGGTCCGGTGCACGGCTTGCTGCGCCGCCCGCCTTTGCTCACATCCCAATGAGGTGTTTCCCGATGCGCGCTTTACTCGTGCTGTTCAGTTTGATGCTGTCGATGTCTCTGTCCGCTGCAGAAAAACTTCAGGTGGTCACCAGTTTCAGCATCCTCGCCGACATGACCCATCAGGTCGGCGGCGAGCATATCCAGATCACCAACATGGTCGGCCCCGACGCCGACGCGCACACCTACGAGCCGACCCCGGACGATGCCAAAGCCTTGCTCAAGGCCAAGCTCATCATCAAGAACGGCCTCGGGTTTGAGCCATGGCTGGATCGCCTGGTGACCAGCACCGAAACCAAAGCCCCAGTGATCAGCGCCAGTCACGGCGTGATTCCACGCTCGCTGGATGAAGACGGTGAAACCGTTCCGGACCCGCACGCCTGGCACAACCTGGCGAACACCGAGCTCTACATCGCCAACATCACCAAAGCGCTGATCGCCGCCGACCCGGCGAACAAGGCCGACTACCAGCGTAACAGTCAGGCTTACCTGAAACAGATCTACGCCCTGCTCGCCGAAGCCAAGGCCAAGCTCGGTTCGCTGCCACCGGGCAACCGCAAGATCGTCACGTCGCATGACGCGTTCGGCTATCTGGGCCAGGCCTACGGCATCGACTTCATGGCGCCTCAAGGTTTGTCCACCGAGCGTGAACCCTCGGCCGCAGAAGTGGCGCAGTTGATCACCCAGATTCGCCAGGCCAAGGTCAAAGCGGTGTTCATGGAAAACATCAAGGACGCCCGCCTGCTCAAGCAGATTGCCGATGAAAGCGGCGCGCACATTGGCGGCACGCTTTACTCCGATGCGCTCGCGGCAACCGGCCCGGCCAGCACCTTCGCCGGTCTGTTCGAATACAACCTCAACACCCTTTACGACGCGTTGAGCAAACCATGATCCGAAAGAATCCTTCAGGTGATCTGCCGGTGATTGCGGAGTCCGCGTACGTGGATAAAACCGCGATCATCTGCGGCAAAGTAGTGATCGGCGAGAACGTCTTCGTCGGTCCCTACGCGGTGATTCGTGCTGACGAAGTCGACGCTACGGGTGAGATGGAGCCGATCACCATCGGCGCCAACTCGAATATCCAGGACGGCGTGGTGATCCATTCCAAGTCCGGCGCGGCGGTGACCATCGGCGAGTTCAGCTCCATCGCCCACCGCTCAATCGTGCATGGCCCCTGCACCGTCGGCGACCGGGTCTTCATCGGCTTCAATAGCGTGCTGTTCAACTGCTCGATCGGGAATGGCTGCGTGGTTCGGCACAACTCGGTAGTCGACGGCCGGGACTTGCCCGATGCCTTCTACGTGCCGTCCACTACACGTATTGGCCCAGGCACCGACCTGTCGCAGTTCCCGCCGGTAAGCATCAGCGCCTCGGAGTTTTCCGAGGACGTGGCGCGCACCAACGTCGATCTGGTGCGCGGCTACAAAGCCCTGCAGAACGAGTTCTGACCATGAGCAGCGTGCTGATTCGCAACGCCCGGTTGGTGAACGAAGGCCGTGTGTCTGACGGCGATCTGTTGGTCAGCAATGGCCGCATCGTCAAGATCGCCAGCAGCATCGAAGGCGAAACCGCGGACGTGGAAATCGATGCCCGGGGCCAATGGCTGCTGCCGGGCATGATCGATGACCAGGTGCATTTCCGTGATCCCGGGGCGCCGGACAAGGGCAGCTTCTATACCGAGTCCCGGGCGGCGGTGGCCGGCGGCATCACCAGTTTCATGGACATGCCCAACACTAATCCGGCCACCCTCACCCTCGACGCATTGGCCGACAAAAAGCGCCGGGCGGCGATCAACTCGGTGGCCAACTACGGCTTTCACTTCGGCGTCAGCAACGACAACCTCGACACCGTTGCCGCGCTCAATCCTTGCGAAGTCGCCGGGGTGAAAGTGTTTATGGGCGCCTCCACCGGCAACATGCTGGTGGACGATCCGCGGATTCTCGAGCGGCTGTTTGCCGAGGTGCCGACGATCCTGTTGGCCCACTGCGAACACACGCCGAGCATCGACGCGAATGCCGCGACCCTGCGCGCGCTGTACGGCGAACAGATTCCTGCGGCGGCCCATCCGCTGATCCGCAATGCCGAGGTCTGCTTTCGCTCGTCATCAATGGCCGTGGAACTGGCCAAACGTCATGGCACTCGGTTGCATGTTTTGCACCTGACGACGGCGGCGGAACTAGCACTGTTCGACGACAAGCCACTGGCCCAGAAACACATCACCGCCGAAGTCTGCCTGCATCATTTGCTGTTCGATGATCGCGACTATCCGCGCTTGGGCAACCTGATCAAATGCAACCCGGCGATCAAGTTCCAGAGCGACCGCGATGCCTTGCGCCAGGCCTTACTGAGCAATCGGCTGGATGTGATCGGCAGCGATCATGCGCCCCACACCTGGGCGGAGAAACAGCGGCCCTACAGTCAGGCGCCGTCCGGTCTGCCGCTGGTGCAACACGCCCTCCCCGCGCTGTTGGAATTGGTCGCGGATGAAGTGCTGCCGATCACCACCCTCGTGGCCAAGACCAGTCACCGGGTCGCCGATTTGTTCGCGATTCCTGATCGTGGTTATCTGCGCGAAGGCTATTGGGCCGATCTGGTACTGATCCAACCCGAGCCCGAAGGCGTAGCCGTTTCCCAGCAACCGATTCTCTCGCAGTGCGGCTGGACGCCCTTCGTCCACCATCGTTTTCGCCACAGCGTCAGCACCACACTGGTGTCGGGGCAAATTGCCTGGCACGCCAATCGTCTATATGACAGCTGCCAGGGTTTGCCCCTGCGCTTCATGCGCTAACGCTTCCATTCCCGAGACCAGTGACCATGATCCATATCACCCTGCCCGACGGCTCACTGCGCGAATACGATCAGCCACTTTCCGTGTATGAACTGGCGGCGAGTATCGGGCCCGCGTTGGCCAAAGCGGCGGTGGCCGGTCGGGTCGACGGCGTGTTGGTGGACTGTGGATTCATGATCCACGGCGATGCCCGGGTCAGTATCGTCACGCCCCAGGAACCGGATGGCCTGGAGATCCTGCGCCGCTCCTGTGCGCTGATGCTGGCCATGGCGGTGAAGCAGCTGCATCCGAGTGTCCTGCTGTTGAAGGGCTCGGCACTGGGTGATGGCTTCTTTTATGAGTTTGCGTTGCAACGGGCGTTAACCCTGGCGGACCTGACCCCGATTGAAGTGCGCATGCACATGCTCGCGGCGGGCAATCACTCGATCCGACAGCGGCCACTGTCTTCAACCGAACAGCATTCGGTGTACCGCATGGGCGACGGCGAATACCTGACCAAGGGCCCGCATGTGCCGGCCACCAGAGTGCTGCAAGCCTTCGCCCTGGATCATGTCGGCGGCACCTCGCTGCAACGGATCTATGGGACATGCTGGCCGAGCCAACACGAGCTGGAACATTGGCGCGCACCGCCGCAAGTGATGGTGGTGAACATCGACGAGCGCCAGATTGCTTACACCCAATCAGTGACCGAGGAGCTGCGACGCAGCGGTGTGCGCGCTCATGTCGATCTGCGCAACGAGAAGATCGGCTACAAGATTCGCCTGCACAGCGAGCGCAGCGTGCCGTATCTGTTGGTGGTCGGAGAGAAAGAAAAGCATGGCGGGTTTGTCAGCGTGCGCAGTTGCAGCGGGGAGGATTTCGGGCGGATGCGGATTGATGAGGTGTGTGGGTTTTTACACCCGAAGGATCTCGGCGTTTGATTGGACGCTTTCGCGAGCAAGCCTCGCTCCTACAGATATCACCCTCTGTAGGAGCGAGGCTTGCCCGCGAAGCTTTTAAGCCCTCGGCTTAACGGTCCCGCAATCCTGACCCAGCCACACCGCACGGGTATCCAGGCTACCCTTCTGCTGAATGCCGGTAGCATTGAAGGTGCCGTTAACCTTGGTGGTGAACTCACGATCACTCAGGAACGTAGCAACACCCGCACCTTGCGCTTTCGGGCAGCTGAAGCGGAATTTCCACTGGTTGCCGTTACGATCGGTAATTTCCTGCTTGCAGCCCGATTGCGGGTCCGTCAGCGGAATGTTGTCGGACGCAACCTGAGCCTGAGTCAGACACGCACGAATCCCTTTGCCGCCCATGGTGATGCCCTGCTTCTCCAGCTGCGCGCGCTGTGCCGGGGTCATCTGGCCTTGCAACTGGCCGAGGATCAATTGCAGATCCGGCAGGTTCTGGTCATCGACTTTCATGTTACTTGTGGTCAATTCCCACAGACCCGGTTGCAGCATCTGCGCCTGAGCAGCCACAGGAAGGGACAAACCAAGGGCCATGGCCAAACCCAGCAGACGAACGTTCATCGAGTAACTCCTGATCATTAGTGGCCGTTAGACGTCAGCCATGTGCTTCGGTTCATGGGCCAATTAAATAGCGACATTCTGCACGGAACATGGTCTTTTACGTATTGAATCTTCAGGAGCAAGGTTGCCCCATGGATTATTTTGGACCGCACATTTTCGGTTATCTGATCGCGCTATTGCACACGCTGGGCCTGATTGCCGCCATCCACGCCGTGTTGACCGTTCGAACCGCCCAAGGCTCGATTGCCTGGGCCCTGTCGCTGTTGTTCATTCCCTACCTGACGCTTATCCCTTATCTGGTCTTTGGCCGCAGCACCTTCGATGGTTACATCAAGGCGCGGCGCCAGGCCAACGAAGAAATGCGCAAGGCGATCTCCGAGCTGAACTGGCGGCCCTGGGTCGAAGAAGCCCTGACCGCCCGCGCATCCAGCGCCTACGCCTCATTAAGGGCGATGCCAAAACTGGGGCGCATGCCATGCCTGGCGAACAACGAAGTGCACCTGCTGATCAACGGCACGGCGACCTTCGAAGCGATCTTCGACGCTATCAGCCACGCCAAGGAAGCAGTGCTGGTCCAGTTCTTTATCATCCACGACGACCGGCTCGGCCAACGCCTGCAAGCGCTGCTGCTGAAGAAAGCCGCCGAAGGCGTGGCGGTCTATCTACTTTACGACCGCATCGGTAGCCACTCGTTGCCCCACAGCTACGTGCAGCCGTTGCGCGACGCCGGTGTCGAGGTCAAAGCCTTTGCCACCCGCAGCGGCTGGCTCAACCGCTTTCAGGTCAACTTCCGTAACCACCGCAAGATCGTGGTGGTCGACGGTGTTCTGGGCTTTGTCGGCGGACACAACGTCGGCGACGAATACATGGGCGAGAAACCGCCCCTGGCGCCGTGGCGCGATACCCATGTTCAGGTGCGCGGGCCGGTGGTGGCCTGCATGCAGGAATCTTTCGCCGAAGACTGGTTCTGGGCCGCCCGTACGCTACCGCCGCTGATCTTGCCGGACGTGTACCCGGACGACGGCGTGCTCTGCCAATTGCTCGCCAGCGGTCCGGCAGATTCCTACGAGACCTGTTCACTGTTCTTCGTCGAAGCCATTCACGCGGCGACGGAACGGGTGTGGATCACCAGCCCTTACTTCATACCAGACGAAGCGGTGTTCGCCGCGTTACGCCTGGCGGTACTGCGCGGTGTGGATGTGCGGCTTCTGCTGCCGTCGCGACCGGATCACCGGATCGTCTACGCCGCGTCCAGCCTGTATGCCTTCGAAGCCGTTCGCGCAGGCGTGCGCGTGTTCCGTTACGAGCCGGGTTTCCTGCATCAGAAAGTGGTGTTGATCGACAGCGAAATCAGCGCCATCGGCAGCGCCAATCTGGACAACCGTTCATTCCGACTGAATTTTGAAGTGATGTTGTTGACCGTCGACAGCGCGTTCGCCGCCGAGGTGGAACACATGCTCAACGATGACTTCGCCCAGGCCCACGAGATCGCCAAAGAAGAAAGCCGGGAGACCCACCGCCTGCAACAGATTGGCATGCGGGTCGCCCGGCTTATTTCACCGATCCTTTAAGGCGTGTAGATGTCGTCGCGAGTCCAGGGCAGTTCATGGCTGCCATCTGGATGGGCTTTCACCGCGAGAATCTGGTGCAGGTTGATCCAGCCCTTGGCGAAGGCATAAGCGCAACCCGCCAGGTACAGCCGCCAGATCCGCAAAGCTTGCTGCGGTACCTCTTTGGCGGCGGCTTCCAGATTGTCTTCGAGGCGTTCGCTCCAGTGGTCGAGGGTGCGCGCATAGTGCAGACGCAGGCTCTCGACATCGACAATCTCCAGCCCTGCTTCGCTGATCTGCGCAGAGATCATCGACAGGTGTGGCAGCTCGCCGTTGGGGAACACGTACTTCTCGATGAAATCACCGGCACCACGTCCTACGGGACGGCCATCGGTGTACTTGGCGGTGATCCCGTGGTTCATCACCAGGCCGCCCTCCTTCACCGCGCCGAACAGGATTTTGCAGTACTCGGCCAGGTTCGCGTGGCCGACGTGTTCGAACATGCCGACACTGACCACTTTGTCGAAACGCCCATCCTGAGGCAAATCGCGGTAGTCGAGCAGTTGCAGTTCAATCAGGTCTTCCAGGCCTTCCTCTTTAACCCGCTCACGGGCCAGGGCCAGCTGCTCTTTGCTGAGGGTAATGCCGAACACTTTCGCACCGAACTCTCGGGCCGCATACCGTGCCAGTCCACCCCAGCCACAACCGACATCCAGCAGATAGTCGCCCGGTTGCAGACGCAACTTGCGGCATAGATGACGGAATTTGGCTTGTTGGGCTTGCTCCAGCGTTTCGCTGCCGGTCTCGAAATAGGCGCAGGAATACGCCATGTCGCTGTCGAGCCACAGCTGATAAAACGCGTTGGAAAGGTCGTAGTGGTAGGAAATCGCCTTGGCGTCGGTTTCCTTGTCGTGGACGAGGCGCACCGGCTGACTGGTGTTATCACCCAGTAGTGCCAGGCTCCACTCATCAACGACGCGGATGACATCGCTGATTGAGCCTTCCAGCTCAAGTTTGCCTTCGACAAACGCTGCCCCCAGTGCGTCCAGGCTTGGGTGGGTCAACTGGGTAACCATTTGTGGGTCCTTGACCACAATAGTGACGCTGGGCGTCGGCCCCAGATTGAATTCATGGCCGTCCCAGAGTCGCAGGCGTAGCGGTAGCTGCAGATTCTGTAAGGCCGGTGGAAGTTGCGCGAGCATGGTTTATCCCCCTTGTTTCAGACGTCTGATGTGAGGGTAGACCATCCTAGAAAAATAGCTGGCTATCGATTTAATAGCGTTTTTCTATAACTCGCGGCGCTTCAACCAGCCGTCGTGAATCTGCAAACTGATGGCCTTCACCCTAGATGACTACGAAAATTGCATACAGTTCTAAAAGTTTGTTTTCGCCGCGATCTCCCCGGTTTAGAGCCGTTTCAGGCCTCGTCCTTCAACTTGAGCAACGGCTCCTGAAACCGCAGTAAACGACCGGCGTTCCCCAACACGAGCAACGTGCTCAGGTTATGCAGCAACGCGGCAATCATCGCTCCCGCCGCACCGAGCCAACCGAATGCCGCGAAGGCGACAATCGCCAGGGTCCAGCCCAGGCCGATGATCACGTTGACCTGCAATGTCTGGCGGCACTGGCGGCTCAACCGTACACACGTCCCGAGCCGGCGCAGGTCGCTGCCGATCAGCACGATGTCCGCCGACGCGAGCGCGATATCCGCCCCGCCAGCGCCCATCGCCACGCCGACAACCCCCGCCTTCAGCGCCAGGGAATCGTTGATGCCGTCACCCACCACCATCGGCCGGAAGCCGCTGCCGATTTCCGTCAGCACGCGATTGAGTTTGTCTTCGGGCAAGGCCTGGGCTTCGACGTCGCTGATACCGACATCGCGAGCCAATGTGTACGCGACACTTTGTCGATCACCCGTGAGCAACAACTGCCGACCCAAGCCCAGCTCACGCAATTCATTCAGGGCAAATCGGGCTTCTGGTTTGACCGTGTCCGCCAACAACAGCCAGGCGAGAAACTCACCGTTTAGCGCCAGCCCGGCAATCGGTCCGTCGTGTTCGGGAACGGCCGAAGTAGCGATGCCCAACTGCGCGAACAACTCCGGCCGCCCGAGCGCTGCCTCGCCCTGCTCCGTCATCGCCACCACGCCCAGCCCCTGGCGTTCGTGAATGTCGGAGAGCAGCAGAAAATGTTCCTGAGTCACCAGACTCGCCAGCGCCCGGCTGACCGGATGACTGCTCGCAGAACCAAGACTGGCGGCAAGTTTCAGCACATGGCTACGGCCCTCCAACGGACTGTCGATGGATTGCAGGCGCAAGGTGCCGAAGGTCAGCGTCCCGGTTTTATCCACCACCAGCGACGTCAGGTCCGCCAGTTCTTCGAGGAACGCCGAGCTACGAATCAGAATCCCGTGACGTGCCGCCACCGCGACTCCGGCAATCGCCGTGGCCGGCGCCGACAGCACCAATGCACATGGACACGCCGCCACCAACACCGCCAACATTGCCTGGGCGTCGTTCGTGATAAACCAGGTTACGGCGGCCAGCAGCAACACCAGCACCATGTAGCTGCCGGCGTAACGCTCCAGCAATCGGGTGATCGGTGGCTTGGAACGCTCGGCGCTTTGCATCAACGCGATGACTTTGCCGAGGGTCGATTCGTTGCCGGTGCGGGTCACTTCAATGCGCAGCAGGCCATCAAGGTTAATCGCACCGCCAAAAACCGTCATGCCGACCACAGCCTCCAACGGCACCGACTCGCCGGTAATCGATGCGGTGTCGAGGCTCGCCTGACCGGACAATACCCGACCATCCGCCGGCACTCGATCGCCGGCGCGCACTTCCACAATGTCGCCTGACTTGAGTGTGCCGTTATCGACTTCAATCACAGTACCGTCAGCCTGAACCTTGCGCGCGTGGCTGCGAGTCAATTTGCCGAGGGCATGAATCGCCTCCTGGGAACCGATCACGCTGCGCTCTTCCAGCACATGGCCGAAGATCATGATGATCGGCAGCAACGCCGCAGTGAGCAGATCACCCGTCGCCCAAGCACCCAGCATCGCCAGAGCAATCAGTTGATCGGTGATCCCGTGCAAGCTCGGATAGCGCAAGCTGTACCAAGCCGAGCGCATCACCGGCACGGCGACCAGCAACGAGGCGAAGCCCAGCAACAATTGGCTAACTCCGGTCTGCTCCGGCGATACCCAACGCCAGATCAAGCCGAGACCGAGCAAGCCCAGTGCAAGCATGGCGAGGGTCAGTTGGCGCGCGGCGCTACGTTGCTCGGCCGAGGACAGCATGCTCGGTGCAGCGGCGGTTTGGGCAGTCATTGTGCAGCTCCCTGAATGATCAGGCGGGAATCGTCTTTCGGATCGACCGTGGTCACCGAACCAGCCTGCCCGAGAATCTTCGGCATCCGCTCACGGTAAATCCGCAGCAGCATTTGCGGGTCGGTCGCCTTGGCCAGGCTCAAAACCGTTGCCGTATCTGCCGAAGCTTTGGCCAGTCGTTCGCTGGCTTGAGCGTGGGCAACCTGCACGGTTCGGTCGGCTTGTTCGTTGGCGGTCTGGGTGAGTTTCTCGGCTTCGGTGCGCGCATTGGCCACGGCTTTGTCAGCTTGTTGACTAGCGGTCAGTACCGCGTTGAACGCATTCACCGCCGGGCCGGGCAGGCGCGATTGCACATCGACCCGGGCGACCTCAATGCCGATCCCCTGCCCCGTTGCGGTCAGTTCGGCCAGGCGTTGGTTGATGCCTTGCACCAGATCACCGCGCAAGCGTTCACGACGTTCGGCGGCTTTGTTGTCAGCGCCGATCAGCTCAGGTCGGGCAACCAGAATAGTGTCGAGATCCCGCGCGGCGGTGAGCGCCAATGCGCTGCGGGTGACCAACCGATCCAGTGCCGGCAGCACATGTTCACCTTGAAGGACGAAGGCATACGGCTCGGTGACTTTGTAAAACACCCGCACATCCAGTTGCACCACACCGGCATCACCGGTCAGCAAATAACCGGAGCCGGCGAGCGCATCACTGAGCGGCGTGGCAAACGTCGCCACCCGATCCGCTTGCAACGCCACATCGCTGCGCAGCAAATTTTCCACTCGGCGTTCGATGACCCGATCCGCCGCCGGCAACAAAATCACCTGCTCGAACGGGCGCGGCCAAGCCAACAACAGGCCCGCATTCTGAATGCGATCCAGCGCGCCAAAGTGCAGAACCACAGCACGGTTTTGCGGATCAATCTGCCGCACATTGGAGAACGCCCAGGCCAAAGCAGCCAGCACAGTAACCGCGTAAAGGGCCAGAAAAGCCAAGCGCCCAGCCTGAATCCAGGGACTGCTTAACTCATTTGTTCCACGTGGAACTAATTTCATGGCTGAGACCCGGACTTGTTTTCGAGGCTCGGCGGACCGTCAACCAACACGCGGAATGGCGCCGCGTCAGTGCGCAAGATCAGCTTGGTGCCCGGTGAAACAATCGTGCCCAAGGTGTCGAGCGAGCGCAGCAAGTTATACAGCTGCGGCGATCCGGCGTAGGCGCGGCCGTAAATCTGCGCGGCCTCGACTCGGGATTGCGCCTCAATGTCGGCAGCTTTCACCGTGGCATCGGCCTGAACAATGCGCGCGTCACGCTCGGCGGCAGAACGGATTTGCGCGGCTTCGCGTTTGCCGATCGCCGTACGTTCGGTGGCAATTGTTTCACGCTCGGCGCGCATGCGATCGACGGTGGCAGTGAGCGTCACCGACGGTAGCGTCAGTCGTTCAATGCCAACTTGCAGCACGCGCACGCCGTAAGTCGTGAGCAACTGCTGATCGATCTGCTGACGCAACTGCGCTTCGAAATCGGCGATGTGCACTTGGTTGGCGTCGGTGTTCACCAGGTTGGCCAGGTCAAAACTGCTGGCGGTGGTTTCGAGAGCCGAGCCCACGAACGTGCGAATCTGCCGCGCGGCTTCATCGGGCTGGTTCTGCACGGCGCGCATAAAGCGTTGCACGTTGTCCGGATCACCCTGCACCTGCCACGCCACGTAAGCCTGAACGATGATGCGCAAACCGTCCCGCGTGCCGACATCCTGCAAACCGCTGGAGGTCGTTCGCAAGCGCAGATCCACCGGGATCGCCGCTTCGAACGGCGCCGGCCAACGCCAGCCCAGACCCGGTTCCAGCAACACCCGCGAGGGATTGCCGAAACGGGTAATCACCGTGGCCTCTCCCGAGCGCACTTGCACCAGGCTGGCGGCAGCGATGGCGAACGCCACCAGCAACGCCGCCCAGCCCATGCGCCGCCACGGGAATGGACCGGCCTCTTCGGGAGCACCGTGGTGGTGATGGTGATGACCGTGGTGATGCCCGCCGTGGCCGTGATCGTGGCCAGCGTGGTCATCGTGGTCATCGTGATCGTGAGTATGCGACTGGCTCAATGGGTGGCTCCTGGCTGAGCGGTGTTACGCGGCGACGCAGGGTCAGCCGGCAGCGTAAATGTACGGAGGTCGATGGTCGGCGCGTTGTTGCTGCCGCCCAGTCGATGATCGAGAACCAAAAGCTTGGCGTTGGCCAGCCCCTGAGTCAGTTGACTGAAATATTGCTCCAGCACAAAGGCCTGGCCGGCACTGGCGTAGGCTTTGCGCTCGGCGCTGAAGCGCAGGTCCGAAGCTTGCGCCGTCGCGTTGATTTCACGCGCGTTGGCGGTGGCTTGATCGCGGGCGATGCTGGCCTGCAACTGCGCCTGGTTGGTCGCCTCTGCTGCCGCGCCGCGCTCGCGGGAGATCAGTGCCTGGGCACCAATCTGCGCGGCTTGCACGGCGTGATAAGCATTGGCGGCACCGGCCGGAGGGTGAATCGCCTCAACCACGGTGGCGAGAATTTCCACGCCGCTGTCGAGTTTTTGCAGGTCGCCCTGCACTGCCCGACCGATTTCTTCGCCCAGCCCTACCCTGTCTTCACCGAGTAAACCGTCGAGGGTGCGCGAGGCAAAATCATGCACCAGAATCCGGCTGGCGGTGCTGCGAATCAGCGTGGGGACATCGGCACTGTTGTAGGTCGCGGCCAGCGCGTCTTTGTCGCTCAAGCCAATGCGATAGACAAAACGCACGTCCATGTTGACGATCTGGAAGCTCTGCTTGTCGGCGCGGCTGCTGGCGATGACCTGGGATTTATCGTTCACATGGCTGGCGTCCCACAAGCGATTGGCAATCGCCGGGGCCGGACCTTCAGCGGGTTCGGCGACCACAGGAGCCGACGCTTCGCCAACGCTGGTGGCCAACTCGTGAACCACTCCGTTCTCAACGCTCAACACCCGACCCAACGGCCAAGGCAAACCTGCATGCAAACCAGGGCCGAAAACCTCAACCGGTTTGCCAAATCGTTCGTAGATGCCACGCCCTTGCAACGGGATTTCGTGAATGCCGGTCAGCGACCAACCGACAATAGCTACCACCGCCAGCACCGGAAAAAACGCCCGGCGCATGTAGGTGAAGGCCCAGATTTGCCGCAGGTCGATGCCGAAGCGGTTGTGCAATTCGTGCTGCAACGCCAGCAACGGTTGTGGCGGCCAGCGCAGCATATCGGCGACGAAGCTACGCGCCAGCAACGCCGGTTCAAGGTTTTCACGTTGCGGGCTGAACAGCGACAACATGGCACGCAGCAATAATTCGACGGCCACCAGCCCCGGCAGCAAACCGATCAACACCGCCAGACGCACTGGCCAGACCGAGGTGTCATTGCCGAACAACAGACACAGCGCGCTCAGTACCAGACAAATAATCGCGACACGGGTCAACTGTGCCAACGAACCGGCTTCGGGCCATTCGGCAGCATTTTCCTGCGCCAGTTGCCGTTCCAGCACCAGCAAACCGAAGGCCAGCAGCAATGACAGCGCAGCGCCGACACTGGCGGACAAGCCCAGCATGGCGGGCGTCAGAGCCAGATTCCAGACTTGCTCGATGCTGAACAACGTCAACACTGCCCAGCCGATCAGCCAGAATGTCGACGCACCAATCTGCCCCAGCAGGTGCACCCAGCGCTGACTGATGCGATCCAGCAAGCGCTCGTACCAACCTACTGGTGCGACAGCTTCTTCCTCGACGATAACCGGCACCGACGCAATCGGGTTCATCGCCCGCGCACGCCATTCGGTTATCCACCAGGCCGATTGCAGACCGGCGACCAGCACCAGCAACCCGGCGCTCTGGTTGACCAGCAGCGCGCCCCACAGCGACTGCGGCGCAAACAGCGCGACAAAAAACGCCAGCACCAGCCCCACCGCCGCCACGGCACTCAAGCCAATCGCGTACTGACGCAATCGTCGCCCGTGAAAAAGCGCCTGCTGAAAGCGCGGCAACCCGGCTACTTGCGTTCCATCGACATCAAGATCGACTTGCATACCACCCCAGTGTTTATCGTTGCTGACGTCGAACCCCGTCACATCTCGTTACCTTATAACGATAGTGGTGAAATTTCCGTTCTAAATAGCTGTATCTAAAGGTGCGCAACCTGTCGCTTAGCTGAAGCCTTGACCGAAATGCTTCGGAACGCACATATTACGTTCGTAATTTTTACCAGCAGCTAGGTTTATCGATCCAGCCCTTTTCAATCCAGGAGTACATCCATGAGCACTTATGACGTCGTGATTCTGGGCGGAGGCCCGGGCGGTTACAACGCAGCGATCCGCGCCGGCCAACTGGGCCTCAAAGCCGCATGCGTCGAAGGCCGCGCCACCCTCGGCGGCACCTGCCTGAATGTCGGCTGCATGCCGTCCAAGGCGTTGCTGCATGCCTCCGAACTCTACGACGCGGCCATGGGCGCTGAATTCGCCAACCTGGGGATCGAGGTCAAACCAACGCTTAACCTCGCGCAAATGATGAAGCAGAAGGATGAAAGCGTTTCCGGGCTGACCAAAGGCATCGAGTTTCTGTTCCGCAAGAACAAGGTCGACTGGATCAAGGGTTGGGGCCATATCGACGGGCCGGGCAAGGTCACCGTGACCGACAGCGCGGGCGGCAAGACCGAGCTGAGCGCCAAGGACATCATCATCGCCACCGGCTCCGAGCCCACTCCCCTGCTCGGCGTAGACATTGATAACAAGCGCATCCTCGACTCCACCGGCGCGCTGTCCCTGGCCGAAGTGCCGAAGCATCTGGTGGTGATCGGCGCCGGAGTGATCGGCCTGGAGTTGGGCTCGGTCTGGCGGCGCTTGGGCGCTCAGGTGACGGTGGTCGAATTTCTCGACCGGATCTGCCCCGGTGTCGACGGCGAGGCCGGCAAAACCTTGCAACGCTCACTGACCAAGCAAGGCATCAGCTTCAAGTTGAGTTCGAAAGTCACCAGCGCCACCACCTCGGCCAACGGCGTGCAGCTCAGCGTGGAACCCGCCGCCGGTGGCACCGCCGAATTGCTCGAAGCTGATTATGTGCTGGTGGCCATCGGGCGCCGGCCTTACACCCAAGGCCTGGGGCTGGAGAACGTCGGCCTCGCCACCGATAAACGCGGCATGCTCGCCAATAAGGGTCACCGCACCGAAGCCGCTGGCGTCTGGGTCATCGGCGATGTCACGTCCGGGCCGATGCTCGCGCACAAGGCTGAAGACGAAGCCATGGCCTGCGTCGAGCAGATCGTCGGTAAGGCCGGCGAGGTCAATTACGACCTGATTCCCAACGTGATCTACACCCGACCGGAGCTGGCCAGCGTCGGCAAGACCGAAGAACAGCTCAAGGCCGAGGGCCGTGCCTACAAAGTCGGCAAATTCCCGTTCACCGCCAACAGCCGGGCGAAGATCAACCACGAGACCGAAGGCTTCGCCAAAGTGCTGGCCGATGAACGCACCGACGAAATCCTCGGCGTGCATCTGGTTGGCCCGAGTGTCAGCGAAATGATTGGCGAATATTGCGTGGCCATGGAGTTCAGCGCGTCAGCCGAGGACATCGCCCTGACCTGCCATCCGCACCCGACCCGCTCCGAGGCGTTGCGCCAGGCGGCGATGAATGTGGAGGGGATGGCGACGCAGATGTAGGGGTTGACCGGTCTATCGCTTTCGCGAGCAGGCTCGCTCCCACATTGGATTTGAGGCGCTCACAAAACCCATGTGGGAGCGAGCCTGCTCGCGAATACAGGCGACGCGGTCTAAAGCGGCAAATGCTCCAGAGGCAACGCCCCCGGCGTCTTCACCGTGTGAATCGCAAAGTTGCTGCGGATATCACTCACCCCCGGCAATTTCAGCAGTCGCCCGGTGAGAAACCGATCGTAGGCGCGCAAATCCGGCACCACCACTTGCAACAGGAAATCCGATTCACCGGACACCAGGAACGCCGAAATTACCTCGGGCAACGCCGTCACCGCCAGACGAAAAGCCTCGGCCTGTTCATCGTTATGGCGCTCAACCTTGACCCCGACAAACACCGTCAGCCCCAACCCCACTTCGTCTCGATCGAGATTGGCCTGATAGCCGCGAATCACCCCCGCCTCTTCGAGCATCCGCACCCGGCGCAAACACGGCGACGCCGACAGTCCGATCTCGTCAGCCAGTTGCACATTGCTCAGGCGACCATCCCGTTGCAGGGCGGCGAGAATCTTGCGGTCGTAGGCGTCCAGTTTCATGGCTTGGCAGATCCTGATGGTATTCACGTCATAACGTGGCAGGTTATGCCAATCCAGAAGGTTTTAGAAGTGAACTACGCAAGCACCTGCCCTGCCCTCCCGCCCTAGACTGGCCTTACCAAATCGACAACGAACGGGGTGCAACATGGCAGGTCTCTGGCTGTTTTTCATGGCGCTGGCGGTGGTGTATCTGTTGCCCGGCCCGGACATGATCCTGCTGCTGCAAACCGGCGCCCGTCAGGGCAGAGGCGCGGCGTTGGCCACGGCAATTGGCTTGGGCATCGCCCGGGGTTGTCATGTGGCGTTGGCGGCGTTGGGGCTGGTGGCGTTGTTCAAGGCAGCGCCCTGGACTTTCGATGTGGTGCGCCTGGCCGGGGCCGCGTACTTGTTGTGGATCGGCATTCAGTGCCTGCGCACCACGATGCTGCCGAACCTGAATGGCACCGGCGCCACGCTGGAAAAACCGCGCTGGCGCGAATCAATCCAGCGCGGTTTGCTGACCAATCTGCTCAACCCCAAGGCATTGCTGTTCTGCTCGGTGTTGCTGCCGCAGTTCATCAATCCTCAGGCCGGGCCGGTGCTCGCACAATTCGCCATCCTCGGCGTGACGCTGGTCGGCGTCGGTTTGCTGTTCGACAGCGCCTACGCACTGGTCGGCGCCGCGCTCGGCCGTTGGCTGCAACGCAGTCCATCGGCCCAACGCGTACAGCAATGGCTGTTTGGCAGCCTGTTGATCGGTTTCGCCCTGCGGCTGACCTTCGTTCAACAGGCGTGAGCCTTACTGGTTTTCGCGACGACGCCGGCGATTGATCAGCAACAGGGCCACCGCCGTCACCAGCAACACGCCAGCAATTTGCAGCGCCCGTTTGTACGGTCGCAATGTCGAACGCAGGCTGTCCATGAACTGGGTCACGTAGCGTTTGTCGGTGTTCTGGAAGTCCGGCTCCTGGCATTGATGCCCGAAATCACCGGCCCAGATCACATACGGACCCTGCTCGACATAGCGTTGATAAAGCGCGCTTTGCTCTTCCAGGCTGGTGCCCCAGTTGGACGCCTTGCACAGCACCGCCGCAAACGCCTGACTGCTGTGGGGCAGATGATCAGCGGCTTTGCTGGCCAGGGCCGTCGCGACATAGCGGTAATGGAAGCGCTCATCCGGTTTCGCCAGCGTGGCCTGCTGGCGCTGCACCTCGCCCTCGGCGATTAACGGGCCGACCTTGAGCTCGGGAATCTCCAGGCTGTAATTGCCGTCGAAAGTCGCGTAATCCGGGGACATCTCGTAGCCCAACAGCTCCATCCCATCGTGGCGAGCGGTGTTAGCGGCCTGGTAGTAAGCGAACGCACGGCGGGTCGGCCACCATTTGGATTCGGCTTCCTGACGCATCTGCCCGTAAAACCTGGCCTTCGCTTGCAGATCGGCGTTGTCGAAATAGCCCGGCGCTTCGTCGTAGCGCTCTTCGCGCAACAACCGCCGCCCGAGCAAATCGCGCAGCTTCGCCGCCACCGGCAACGGTACATAGTTGTCGCGATCCTGCTGAGTCAGCGGCGGTACCGCCGGGACTTGGGTGTCGACGTAATGCTTGAGCTCATCAACGGTCAGCACCCGCTCGGCGACCGTGGCCGCGTCGAGCCAGTAAATGCCCTGGCTGCGATAAAGCTGATCGAAAGCCTGCACATATTCACCGCGTTGCAGGGCGAGGATCGCGCTTTCACCCTCGACCCGGCACTTGGGCTGAACGATTACGCCGTCAAAATCCCAGTCGGGCGTGGGCCGCTCGCCCCAGGATTCATTCTGCGGAAACGCCTGGGCGGCTTTCGCATAAGCCGCCGCAGCCGCGACTTTATCGCCCTCGCGCAGCGCCAGTTTGGCGCGTATCCACCAGGCCAGGCCGCCGTCGCCCGCGTGTTCGACAAAGGCTTTGGCGCTGGCGTAGTCGCCCTGTTGATAATTCACCGCCGCCAGCCGATTGGCGTTATCCAGGCTGCCGCGGGTGCTGTTTTTCAGCAGCGCGATCAGTTTTTTCTCGCCCGGCGGTTGTTCACCAAATGACCAGCCGACACGGCTGATCAGAGAAGCCGTGACCAATTGCTGCACCGTTTTGCCCTTAAGCAACGCGGCCAATTGGTCATCGGGCAGCGCCGTGAGTTCGGTCATCAACTGCTTGAGCGAGGAGTAACCCACCGGCGAACCGTGAATGGTTTGCGTGGCGTAGAGTTCGATCGCGCGGTTCCAGTCGCCCGCCGTACGCACCACACGGGCCTCTTCACCGAGGCTGGCGATGCCCAGTTCCAGCGGATCGCTGAAGCCGTCGATGCTCAATTGGCGGGTCTGCTCGAAAGCTTTCTGCGACTGGGCCAACAGATCCGGCCCGGCGCCCGCCTCGGCGCTCATTTCATACAGCGCCCGGCCCAATGAATACGCCGCCCATGTACTGCGCAGCGGTCGTTGACTGGCCGGCAACATCAGGACTTTCTGAAAGTATTCAGCGGCGAGCTGATGATCCTCGGCGTTAAACGCCACGGCGCCCGCCAGGTACAGCCGCAGATCGACCGGCAGGCTCGCGCCCTCGATCTCCACCTGATGAGCATCGGTCAATGTGCGCAGTTGCTTGACCAGCGCTTGCTGCTCAGCGGTCAAACCCGCCTGTTCAGCCTTGTCCCGTTGATCGGTGTAGGCCGGCTCATCGCCGTAGCCGCTACCCGGGTTATTGGTCGCCACCGTGGCATTCTTCAACCCGGCGATGGCGCGCCCGAGGCGACTGACCTCGAAGCGGAAGTTACTTTCCGGCAGCTCCGCGAGTGACTGCGCCCGGTCATCCAGCAGGCGCATCGGAAAGTCCGGCCCACAGGCCAACGCCGAACCCAGTGGAAAACTGAGGCTCAGGCAGAGCAAGTGGCGTGGCCAGTTACGGGTGAACATTCGAACCTCCTTGATCAATATGTGTGCAACGCGCCCAACCGATGGCGCGCTGTCCGCCGGCTGGCATTCGACCGTCGCGCAGGCGGGTGAAGGTAAGCAGATCCGGGCTTTGTTGCAACGCATAACCGGCCAGCGCATCGGCGCCGTCACACCCTTGCACCGCCAGCGTCAGGCGCTCGGGCCAGGCGCTGTCGAGATTGCCCTGGTTGGTGACGGCGATGTCATAGAGGCCGTTTTGTTCGGAGAGTTGCAGGCTCGGGAGACTGCTTAACGCATCACCGCGAGCCACGGCGCCCAACGTCGTCAGGCTCCAGACGCGACGGTCGCCGGCCAACGGCAGGCGGAACCAGATCAGCCCGGCCAGATGGGCCGGCGGATGCTGACGCAACTCGAGGCCGAGCGTGCTCAATTGCTGTGGATCGGCGAGTAATTCTCGGCGCTTGCCTGCGCGCTCGATGCTCACTTCACTTTCAACCACCGGCACACCGCCCGTCTCTGGCAACAACGCCACGCCATAGGCCGGCAGCGCCAGATAGAAGGGTTTGGTGGTGATCCGGCTCCAGGCCTTGGCCCACTGCTTGGCCTGGTCCGCGTCGAACAAGCCACGGCGCGGGTCACTGACCGCGTGCACCTGCAACACGCTGCTATCGACCGTCGCCAACAACCCGGGCAGTTCAGGGCTGCCGAGCCAGGCGGGCAATGCGGTGATGCTCAGCGGCAACGTCGTCGGCAACACGCTGCGCAACTGCGTGAGAAACGTCCGATAAGCCGGTAGTCGGGCGTTGCCGGCATCGTGATCGATTTCCACCCCGGCCAGGGTCAAGCCTTGGGTTTGCCAATCACCGAGCAGTTGCTGGATCTGCGCAATGACCTCGTCCTGATCCAGCGTCTTGAGCTGGCCATCCAGACGAATCACCGCAATCAGCGGCCGGCCATCGCGCTTGAGCAACACCGGATCAACCCGCGCCCGGCGCCAGCCGTCTTGCGGAAACGCCTGCAAGGCCAGCACGCGCAAGGTCGAGAAATCGGCGCGACTGTCCCGCAACGCGGCTTCATGGGCCGGGGTCCATTGCCGTTGCCAGACGTAGAGTTGTTGGTCGAGTGGTGGTGCGTCGGGTTGGTTGCAGCCGTTGAGCCACAGCGCCGCAACCAGCAGAACCGAGAGACGAACGAAAAACGACATGAAATCCCTGATCCTGAAAACACAGGGCTACAGCGTACACAAAACCCTGTGGGAGCGAGCTTGCTGTGGCGAGGGGGCTTGCCCCCGTTCGGCTGCGCAGCAGTCGTAAATCCACAATTCGGTCTGCCGGGATAAAAGCCGGGGCCGCTTCGCGACCCAACGGGGGCAAGCCCCCTCGCCACAGCAAGCCCCCTCACCACAAAAGCCCGCTCCCACAGTTAAATGCGCTAGGGTTTGCGGGCGATGATCACCTGACTTTTTGCCACCACCGCATCCAGCGACTGTTTGATCTGCGCACCCCGTGGCGATTCGAGGATCGCATGCCAGGTATCCGCCCAGTGATTGAGCAACGGATGGTCGGCATTGCTGAAATCGACCTTGGCCTCCCAGAACAACAACATCCACATCGACCAGTAAAATCCATACTGGCTGTGGCTCAGCACTTCCAGCCCGGCATCGCTGACCATTGCCTTGAACTGCTCTTCGCTGATGATGCGAATGTGGTTGGGCTTCTGGAAGTACTCCGGCGCGGCGATGTCTTTTTGCAGGTCTTCGGAGCTCGGATGCGGGACGCTGAGCAAATACAGCGCCCCCGGCTTGCCGACCCGTACCAGTTCGGCGAGGAACTGCGCCGGGTCGTCGACATGCTCGATGACTTCGGTGGACACCACGCGGGTGGCGGTCGCATCGGCAATCGGCAGCGGATTGCAGTCGGTGACGTGGCATTCGACGTCCCGGGCCGGCGTATCGCCCAGGCGCTGGCGGGTCGCTTCGACCTTGGCCGCGTCGATGTCGGCAATGATGATCTTCGCCCCGCGCATGCCGCAGAAATGCACGTTGCCGCCATCACCACAGCCAACATCCAGCAACGTGTCCTCGGCGGTGACCGGGAAACCGGTGAACAACTCGCCGGTTTGCTGGTTGAACCAGCCGCTGAGCACCGCATCGCGCAGGCCGAGCATGTACGGGTCGACCTTGTTCGCGACCGGCGCCTCGGGCTGCGCGGGAGCAGGAACAGGAGCGGGCGTGCCCGCCGTGAGTTTCTTCAAAAGCCTCAGCATGAGGTAGCTCCAGAGGATGGGACGGCGGTTCGGGACGTGCTCAGACGTTGCACCAGCGAGGCGCCGCGATTGCGCATGGGCATTTCGACGAAGCGGTAATTGAGTTCGCTCAACAGGGCGATCAACCCGCCCGCGATGAGAATCGTCAGGATCGGATGACCAGCCGGGCTCGGCAAACCGGCCGCCTGTAAACGGAAGATCATTTCACGCACCAGCAGATAAGCCGGGATGTGGATCAGGTAAATCCCGTAGGAGCGACTGCCGATCCACACCATCAGATTCTTCAGCACACCCGCTGGCATCAGGTAATCACGGTTGTAAGACGCGACCCAGACCAGCACCGCACTGAGCACGGCAATCGCGCCAATCCGGTAATTAGTGAAGGTAAAGCGATCGGTAGCCATCACACTCAGCGCCAGCGCCACGAGCAACAACACCGACACACCCGCCCACGGCCGGCGCAAGAAGGTTGGTTCCCGGCGCGCATAACCCGGCCGCGCACTCCACATCGCCAACAGGATCCCGAGGGCCAATGCGTCGGTGCGCACCACCATCAGGATCGGCGTGCGCAAGGTAAACAATTGCACCGCGACCAGCGCCAGCAAGGCCCAGACCAAGTGCTTGCGACAGACCAGGATCAGCAGCGGGAACAGCAAGTAAAACTGCTCCTCCAGCGACAGGCTCCAGTAGACGAAACTGGTGCCGTATTCATAGCGATAGAAGCTGTCGGCGAAGCGGAAGTTCGCAAACTGCGCGACCCCGGCCAGCGTCGCCTGCAAGTTGGCGTGCAACGTGCCAAACGCCCCGGACTGGTTGATAAACAGACAAGCCAGCAGCATCAGCGCCAGCCACAGCCATGCCGACGGCAGTAATCGAAAGGCCCGGCGCAGCCAGAAGTTGCGGGTCTGCTGCCAGTATTCCTGACGGGTGCTGCAACCTTGCAAGGCCGGGATCAGGCTGCGGGCGATCACGAAACCCGAGATCGCGAAAAACAGGTCGACGCCCCACCACGGCTGCGCCCAGGCATGGATGCGTTCCAGCGACGGCACGATGTCGGTGAACAAGCTGCCTTGCAGGTGATGGAACAACACACCGAGCACCGCAATGCCGCGCAACAACTCGATGTCCATGATGCGTTTGCTGCTCATGCCCTTCTCCCCGTCGCGTCATCGGCATTCAGCGGTTTGCGGGCGATGATCACCTGGCTCTTGGGCATGAACTGATCGAGCATCTGCTTGATCGCCAGACCGTTGGGTTGCGCCAGCAAGTCCTGCCAGGTTTTCGCCCAGCTCTCCATCAACGGCGGGTATGGCGCCTGGATCCGGTCACGCACCGCGCCACTCAGGTCGCGCCCGGCTGCACGCTCGCTGGCCCAGAAAAAAATCATGCCCATGACCCAGAAAAACCCGGTGGCCTGGCGATGTTCAATCACCAACCCGGCGTCTTCCACCATCGCGGCAAACCGCTCGGGGGTGAAAATCTGTACGTGATTGGGTGACTGGTAATAGCTGGCCGGCGCGATGCCCTTTTGCAAATGCTCGCCCACCGGGGCCGGCACGCTCAGCAGATACAACGCACCGGGGCGGCCCATGCGCACCAGCTCAGCCATGAACGGCTCGGGCTGATCGATGTGCTCGAGCACTTCCATGCACACGACTTTGCTCGCACAACCGTCGGCAAGCGGCAGTGGCAAGCTGTTGCTCACCAGTCCCAGATTTTGTTTATCCGACTGCGCGTCCACTTGCCGGGCCAGGTCGCGAACCTTGTCGTGTTCGCTGTCGGTGAAAATCACCGACGCGCCCTGGCGCACCGCAAACAACGTCGCCACGCCTTCACCGCAACCGACGTCCAGCAAGGTGTCGTCTGCGGTAATCGCAAAGCCCTTGAGCAGTTCGCCAGTGTCGTTCAAAAACCAACCGTCGAGGATCGCGTCGTGCAGGCCGATATCCCGTGGCGACACACTGGCGACCGGAACTGGGACGGGGACTGGCGCTGGCAGCGGCGCTGGCCAGAGGCGTGCGAGCAAGCGCCGGATCATGCGCCCGAGGCTTCCACGGGCAACGCCTTGGCACGACGCTCCAGCCGTTGTTCGAAGAGCGTGCGCAAACGCTGTTCGGTGCTGGCCTGGCTGCAGAATCGCTGCAGGCTGCGCACCGCGTGGGTCGACATCCGGGCATAGCGTTCGGCATCGGTTTTCGCCACGTCATAACTGACGCGATAAGCCGTGCACAACGAATCCCAATCGGTCACGTAACGCAGCGTGCGGTACGCCGCGCGAGGATCGTGAGGCCAGGCTGTCAGTTCATCGGTGGATTCGACGATGAATGCGTTGTCGCTGTCGACATAATCGGCCATCGCCGTGTTCAGCGGCGCAATCGCCGGTTTGCCGCAGGACATGAACTCCATCAGCGGCAGGCACTGCCCTTCGCCGAACGAGCTGTTCACCACATAACTGGTGGCCTCGACCAAGCGTTCGTAATCCACATCGGCCAGATAACCGTGGATCAGCACGATCCGGCACTGGTACGACTGGTTCTTGTAGAGGTGGTGCAGCATGTCGTTCAACGCGTTGGCGATGTCATGGTGCGTGAGTTTCAACACCAGCGTCGCATCGGGCGTGTCGCGGAACGTGGTGCAAAACGCGCTGAGCATGTCCTGCCAGTTCTTGCGCCCGTCGTAAGGATTGAACACCGAGGTGTAGACCACGCCTTCGAGTTGCAGCTGACAGTCCTGGGGCGGGCCGTCGAACGAGAGCGGAGTGCCTTCGCACAACGCAGGCGGGCCGTAAGCGCGCAAATCCACGGTGCGGCTGTCGATCAACAAACCGCGCAGGTTCAGTTGCACCGGCTCGACCACCGCGCGCTTGGCCAGTTGCTCGCCCCGCGCAGCAAAACGGTCCCACACCGGAGCGGGAATGGCGCAGATCGGGTAGTCGGCGCCCATCACTTCCCGCACGGCGTTGACGGTGAAGGTCGAATGGGTAATCGCCATGCCGCAGGCGTCCAACACCACCCGCCAGTCGTGGCGGGGTTCACCCTGCCAGCTCTCGGTGGGGATGGTGCTGAACTCCCAGGCGAACAACGGCACGGTCGGGCAGGCGTAATGAATCGGCGTGCGATGGGGCGGTGAGAACGACAGGAAAATACAGTCCTCGCCACGGCTCAAGCAGTCGAAATACAAGCGATCGACCAGTTCGTCAGGGTTGCTGACTTCGATGACTTGCCCGAGTCGCTCCAGTACCGGGCGGAACTCCTTGAGCACGAAGTAATAGCTGTACTCCGGCCGTCCGAGGTTCTGCTGGATGTTGCTCTTGTTGGTTTCCGAATGAATGATGATCAGCATGATGCGGTCCCCGCCTCGGCTTTGAGCGGCGTGGTTGCGCTGCCCGGTGTCAGCCCGAAAAACTCTGAAAGTCGCTGCTGCACCGGGGCAAAACCGCAGTAATCGCGCATGCGTTCATTCGCCGCCGTGGCCATCGCCTGATAATCCTGCGGCCGGTTTTTGGCCATGGCGTAACTGTCTGCATAGGCGGCTTTCAACGAGCCCCAGTCCGGGCGATGGCGCAGGGTGCGATAGAGAATGCGCGCATCTTCCGGCCAGATCGTCGGCTCATGGCTGGACTTGACGATAAACCCGACCCGCTCATCAATGTAGTCGCCCATCGCCGTGTGGTTCGGCGCAATCACCGGCCGGGCGCAGGACATGAACTCCATCAACGGCAGGCACAGGCCTTCGCAGCGCGACGCGTTGACGTAGAAACTCGCCGCGCCGTAAAGCCTGGCGAATTCCTCGTCTTCCAGATAGCCATGCATGACCACCACCCGGCAGGCGAACGGCGAGAGTTGCGACAGCAAGGTGATCAAGTGGACGTAGTAGGTCGACAAGTCGTTCTGGGTGATTTTCAGCACCAGCGTGGCGTCTTCCGCATCGCGCAGGGCCCAGCAGAATGCGGTGATCAGGTGATGCCAGTTCTTGCGCCCGTCTTCGGGGTTGAACACGCTGACATACACCACGCCGCTGACCTCGATCTCGACCCGTTCGCTGGTGTCGGGCAGCAAGGCTTGCGGGTGCTCGGCCTGCTCCATTGCTTCGCTGACGGTGGTCGCCAGCGGCAATGGTTCGGGGATTGATTGTGGCTCTGGTTCTGGTTCGGGCAATGACTCTGGCGTGCGCAACCGGTAAAGCTGTTTGCGGGCAGCGACCGGCACCAGATCGCGCACCGCTTCGCGATACCACAGCAGCAGGTTGTGCTTGAGCAAAAACAGCGGCGTATGCTCGGAGTCGCTGGTCACGGCCCGGTAGCCTTCACGCAAGTAATGCTTGGTGATGAACGCCCGTCGCTGCAGGGTCAGTGGCGGTGGCGCCACGGGTTCTGGTTCCGGCTCGGGTTCCGGTTCCGGCTCTTCAACACTCAGGCCGCGGGTTTCCAGTTCCTGCTCATTGAATATCGGCGCGATCAAACCATCGGCCGACAAGCCCATCGCGCGGCTATCGATGATGCAGCCCTTGATCTGCAAGGTGCTGCCCGGATTGACCGGCGTACTCGGATATTGCTCACGCACTTCGGCGAAGCGTTCCCATAACGGCGTCGGCAGCACCAACACCGGGAAATCTTCACCCAGGGCCCGGCGGATGGCCTGGGCAGTGTGGCTGGACAAGGTAATCACCCGGCCATGACGTGCCAGGGTCTGGCTCCAGTCATGTCGCGGATCGCTGTCCCAGTCCTCGGTCGGGATCGAGTCGTACTCCCAGGCAATCACGCACACCATCGGGCATTGCAGGTCGGTCGGGGTTTTATGCGGAGGGGAGAACGAGAGGAACAGGCACTCCTGACCGGCCTGTTGCAGTTGCCGGTACAGCGGGTCGACTTCGGCAGCCGACGACACCACATGCACCCGACCAAGACTTTCGAGCACCGGGCGATAGGCCTTGAGCACGAAGTAGTAACTGTATTCGGGACGTCCGAGGCTCTGGCTGATGGAGCCGTCGTTGACGTCAGAGTAAAGAATGAAATTCATGGCATCCCACGATGAAACCGCCGTACCGGCAGCCCCACACTATGACGGCAAAGCCACGGATCGAGTCGGCGTCTGCCGGTCGTCGTCCATCGTCTTCTTGCCCGTCTACGTTCTTGTTTTAATGGTCAGCTTCGCGGGGACTGGGACAACTTTCGTAACACCCCGGACGAACTCTGGATAATCGTGACGAGGGGCATTCTAAACACATCCGTCGCGTATTCGTGAACCGCCCGACGAGAATAAATCGGGCTACGCTAACGAGAACTGACCAGTCACGGTTGGACCTGTTGAAATTGCCGAGCAATTGGCACAGATTGGCTACCAAACAACTACAACAAAGCATTTCGCCTGTCTTTCGACCAATGAATCCACCCGGTCTGTAAGACATCTCCTTAAAGCCTGTGGGGATAGGACGAAATGTATGACCAAGGGGCTGCTGTTTGAAAAAGCGTCTGTTCGTTACGGGTCTGAGTGGATTCGTAGGACAACACATCCAGTCACGTCTGGAGTCGGATACTTCGGAATGGGAGCTACTGCCTGTCGCTTCCCGGTATGACCTCGGCGACCCGGACAGCCTCGAAGGCCTGTGGCCCGAGATGCCCGACGCGGTGATTCACCTGGCCGGCCAGACCTTCGTTCCCGAAGCCTTCCGAGATCCGGCACGCACGTTGAACATCAACCTGCTCGGCACCCTGAACCTGCTGCAAGCGCTCAAGGCGCGCGGCTTTAACGGCACCTTCCTCTACGTCAGCTCCGGCGACGTCTACGGCCAGGTCGGCGAAGCCCAGTTGCCGATCACCGAACTCCAGCCACCCTGCCCGCGCAACCCATATGCCGTGAGCAAACTGTCGGCGGAATTCCTCAGCCTGCAATGGGGCTTGAGCGAAGGCTGGCCAGTGTTGGTGGCGCGTCCGTTCAACCACATCGGCACCGGGCAGAAAGACAGCTTCGTCATTGCCAGCGCCGCGCGGCAGATCAACCGAATCAAACAAGGCCTGCAAGCACCGCAACTGGAAGTAGGCGACATCGACGTCACCCGCGATTTCCTCGATGTCGGCGACGTGATCTCGGCTTACCTGGCGCTGCTGGAAAAAGGCACGCCGGGTCAGGTCTACAACATTTGCTCGGGGCGCGAGCAAAGCATCCGCAGTTTGATTGAACAGCTGGGGGACCTCGCTCAGGTCGACATGCAATTGATTCAGGACCCTGCACGTCTTCGCCGCGCGGATCAGCGTCGCGTCTGTGGCAGCCATGCCAGGCTCGCCCAGGTCACAGGGTGGACACCTGAAATCACAACACAACAATCCCTGCGGGCGATCCTGTCCGACTGGGAGAAACGAGTGAAAGAAGAATGACAAAAAGTGCACTGATCACAGGGATCACCGGCCAGGACGGCGCTTATCTGGCAAAACTGCTGCTCGACAAGGGTTACAAAGTCCACGGCCTGGTGGCCCGGCGCAGCAGCGACTCACGCTGGCGCCTGCGCGAAATGGGGGTCGAGGGTGACATCGTTTACCTGGACGGCGACATGGCCGATGCCTGCTCGGTGCAGCGCGCGGTGATCAAGTCGGCGCCGGACGAGGTGTACAACCTCGCGGCGCAAAGTTTCGTTGCCGCGTCCTGGGATCAGCCGGTGACCACGGGCATCGTCGACGGCCTGGGGGTGACGCATCTGCTCGAAGCGATCCGCCAGTTCAGTCCGCACACGCGTTTCTATCAAGCGTCCACCAGCGAAATGTTCGGCCTGATCCAGGCCGAGCAGCAGGACGAGAACACCCCGTTCTACCCGCGCAGCCCTTACGGCGTAGCCAAGCTCTACGGTCACTGGATCACCGTGAACTACCGCGAGAGTTTCAACCTGCACGCCAACAGCGGGATCCTGTTCAACCACGAATCCCCTCTGCGCGGCATCGAGTTCGTGACCCGCAAGGTCACCGACGCCGCCGCGCGCATCAAGCAAGGCAAACAGAACGAGCTGCGCCTGGGCAACATCGACACCAAGCGTGACTGGGGCTTTGCCGGCGACTACGTCGAAGCCATGTGGCTGATGCTGCAACAGGACAAGGCCGACGACTACGTAGTCGCCACCGGCGTGACCACCACCGTGCGCGAAATGTGCCGGATCGCCTTCGACCACATTGGCCTGAACTACCGCGATTACGTGAAGATCGACCCGGCATTCTTCCGCCCGGCCGAGGTTGACGTACTGCTCGGCAACCCGGCCAAGGCCCAGCGCGTACTGGGCTGGAAGCCAAAAACCGATCTGGATACCTTGATCCGCATGATGATGGATGCGGACATGAAACGCGTCGCCAAGGAGTAGGCCATGCTGATTCCTGTGATCCTCTCCGGCGGTGCCGGGACCCGTTTGTGGCCAGTGTCCCGCGAAGGGCACCCCAAGCCGTTCATGCTGTTGCCCGACGGCCAGTCGCTGCTGGGCAAGACCTATCGCCGCGCGGCGGGCCTGCTCGATGGCTGGGGCGACATCGTCACGGTGACCAATCGCGAATATTACTTCCAGAGCAAGGATCACTACCACGACGCGCAGATGGCCCGTCATCGCGGGCACTTCCTGCTTGAGCCGACGGCCCGCAACACCGCCCCGGCCATCGCGGCAGCGGCGCTGTCGCTGCAAGCCTTGCACGGTGACGAGGCGATCATGGTGGTGATGCCGGCCGATCACCTGATCGTCAATGTCGATGCCCTGCAGAATGCCGTCGAGCACGCCGTGACACTGGCCAGAAGCGGTCACCTGGTGACCTTCGGTGTGGTGCCCACGGCGCCGGAAACCGGCTTCGGTTATATCGAGACCGGCGCACCGCTGGACGACAAAGGCGCGGCCAAGGTCCAGCGTTTCGTCGAAAAACCCGACCTGCAAACCGCAACCCATTACCTGGAAAGCGGCAACTTCCTGTGGAACTCGGGGATGTTCTGCTTCTCGGTGGCCACGTTGCTGGCCGAGCTGCAAATCCACGCCCCTGAATTACTCGAACAGACCCGCGCCTGCATGGCCGAGAGTCCAGCCGTGGAAACCGGCGGTTGCCTGCAACAGGAATTGTCGCCGACGCTGTTTGCCGAGATTACTGACATCTCCATCGACTACGCCTTGATGGAGCGCTCGGACAAAGTGGTGGTGGTGCCCGCCGGTTTCGACTGGAGCGACATCGGTTCCTGGGGTGCGCTGGCCGCGCTGATACCGCCGGATGCGCAAAACAACCGCGCCAGCGGCGACGCGATCTTTGTCGACAGCCACAACAACTTCGTCCAGAGCGAAGGACGCCTGGTGGCCGCCGTGGGTGTGGATAACCTGATCATCGTCGACACCGCCGACGCCGTGCTGGTGGCCCACGCCGACCGCGCCCAGGATGTGCGCCGGGTGGCCAAGCAGCTCAAGGACAAACAGCACGAAGCCTATCGCTTGCACCGCACCGTCAGCCGGCCATGGGGCACGTACACCGTGCTGGAGGAAGGCACGCGATTCAAGATCAAGCGCATCGTGGTCAAGCCGGGTGGCAAGTTGTCGTTGCAAATGCACCACCACCGCAATGAACACTGGGTTGTGGTCGAAGGCATGGCCAAGGTCACCAACAACGGCACCGGCACGCATCTGGTGGCGAAGAATGAATCCACTTTCATTGCCGCCGGACACAAGCATCGCCTGGAAAACCCGGGGGTCATCGACCTGGTGATCATCGAAGTTCAAAGCGGCGAATACCTGGGAGAGGACGATATCGTCCGCTTCGAAGATCAATACGGCAGGACGGTTTGAATGCTGCTTAATCTGTACCGCTCGCTGTGGAATTACCGCGGTTTCATCCTCGGCAGCGTCAAGCGGGAATTCCAGTCGCGGTATCGCAATTCGCTGTTCGGTGCCCTGTGGACCGTGCTCAATCCGCTGTCGATGATCGTCGTGTACACGGTGATCTTTTCCCAGATCATGCGCGCCCGCTTGCCGGGCGTGGACGATGGCCTGGCCTACAGCGTCTACCTGTGCGCCGGCCTGCTGACCTGGGGCCTGTTCTCGGAAATCACCAGCCGCAGCCAGAGCATGTTTCTGGAAAACGCCAACCTGCTGAAGAAAATCAGCTTCCCGCGCATCTGCCTGCCGGTGATCGCCCTGCTCAATGCCGGCATCAACTTCGGGATCATCCTGGGGCTGTTCTTCGGCTTCCTGCTGATCAGCGGACGCTTGCCGGGCATGGCTTTACTGGCGCTGATTCCGCTGCTGATCCTGCAAGTGATCTTTGCCGCCGGGCTGGGGATGATCCTCGGCATTCTCAATGTGTTCTTTCGCGACGTCGGGCAGTTTTTCGGCATCCTCCTGCAATTCTGGTTCTGGCTGACGCCGATCGTGTACCCGATCTCGATCCTGCCGCCAGGCATCCAGCACCTGATCGGGCTCAACCCGATGACCGCGCTGATGACCAGCTACCAGAACGTCTTCCTCTACAACCAATGGCCCAACTGGCACTCGCTGATCCCGCTGCTGGTGATCGGGCTGTTGTTCTGCGGCCTGGCGTTGCGAATGTTCCGTCAGCGTGTCGGTGAAATGGTGGACGAACTCTGATGGGGCATATCCGCGTTACAGGCCTGGGCAAGGCCTACAAACAGTACCCGAATCGCTGGAGCCGCCTGCTCGAATGGATGGTGCCGTTTTCCGGCACCCGTCATCACTTGCACTGGATCCTGCAAGACGTCGATTTCGAGATCCAGCCCGGTGAAGCGGTGGGTATCGTCGGCGTCAACGGCGCGGGCAAGAGCACGCTGCTGAAGATGATCACCGGCACCACCCAGCCGACCTGCGGGCAGATTCAACTGGAAGGTCGAGTCGCCGCGCTGCTGGAACTGGGCATGGGTTTTCACCCGGACTTTACCGGTCGGCAGAACGCTTTCATGGCCGGCCAGTTACTGGGCATGCAGGTTGAAGAGATCGAAGCCTTGATGCCGGAAATCGAAAGCTTTGCCGAAATCGGCGAAGCCATCGACCACCCGGTGCGCACCTACTCCAGCGGCATGCAGATGCGCCTGGCGTTCAGCGTTGCCACGGCGCGGCGCCCGGACATCCTGATCGTCGATGAAGCGCTGTCGGTGGGCGATGCCTATTTCCAGCACAAAAGCTTCGACCGCATCCGCAACTTCCGCAAGGCCGGCACCACCCTGCTGATCGTATCGCATGACCGCTCGGCCATTCAGTCGATCTGCGACACCGCGATCCTGCTGGAAGGCGGGCGCATGGCCATGCGCGGCAAACCCGAAGAAGTCATGGACTACTACAACGCCATGCTCGCCCAGCGCGAAGGCCAGACCGTGCGCCAGGAAATGCTCGCCAACGGTCAGGTGCAAACCATTTCCGGCACCGGCGAGGCGGGGATTGTCAGCGTGCGCCTGCTCGATGCCCAGGGCCGTTCCGTGGAAGTGGCGGAGGTCGGCCAGCCGATGGTGCTGGAAGTGCAGACCGAAGTTCGCAAGGACATCGAACGCCTGATCCTGGGTTTCATGATCAAGGATCGGCTCGGCCAGGCGATTTACGGGATCAACACCCATCGCCTGGACAAAGCCATCACCGACCTGAGTGCCGGCGAGCGCGTGACCTTCCGTTTCGCCTTCGACATGCGCCTGGGCAAGGGCAATTACTCGATCGCCCTGAGCCTGTCGCGCCTGGACTCGCACCTGGATCGCAACTTCGAATGGCGCGACTACGGACTGGTGTTTCACGTAATCAATAATCGCCAGGAAGACTTCGTCGGTTGCTCGTGGCTGGAGGCACAAACCACCATCAGCCGTTCCAGCGAAACCGTTGTGCAAACGGCAGACCCGGAGGTGTCGCGATGACTCGATTGTTGGTGGAGTGCACCTACGTCTTCGAACATCCGAACGCCAACTCGGGCATCCAGCGAGTGGTGCGCAACGTCATCCAGCAACTGCCAGACGCCGACGCACAGCGCGAATGCATTCCCGTGGTGATGCTCGATGGCGCGCTGTATGAGGTGAAAAGCCTGGCGCCGCTGAAGACGCCAAAAGTTAATCTGACGAGCCTGCGGGTGAAGCTCGAACAGTGGGCCAACCTGTTCTGGCTGCGCCACCGCGCGGTGGAGCGGCGTCGCCCGTTCAGCCAGTCGCACTTCGCCCGGCGCGTACTGTATGTGGTTTGTCGCCTCATCGCGTTTGCCTGCCTGAGCCTGCCGATGCGCGTGCTGGACCGGGTGCTCAAGGGCAAGCCAGTCCCTGAGCGCTGCGTGCCGTTGCAGCATCGGGCCGGTGATCAACTGGTGTTGCTCGACTCGTCGTGGCACGCCAATTTTTTCCCCCTGGCCGAGCAACTCAAGCGCGACGGCGTAGGCATCGTGTCGGTGATCTACGACCTGATCCCGCTGACCCACCCACAGTTTTGCGACGCCGGACTGGTCAAGGTGTTCAACGACTGGTTCGACTGGATCGCCCGTACCGCCGATGGGTATGTGGCGATCTCCACCACCATCCGCGATCAGGTGCGCGAGGAAATGCTGCGCCGCATCGGTGCGCAACACGTGCAGCAGCGCTGGTTCGACTATTTCCACCTCGGTTCCGAACTGGATTTGAGTGACGCCGACTCGGACGTCGATCGCGGCTTGCTGCAAATGTTCAAGACACCCAAACCCGTGTTCCTGATGGTCAGTACCATCGAACCACGGAAAAACCATGCCTACCTGCTCGACGCCTTTGAACGCGCCTGGGCCGCCGGGTCCAACGCCAGGTTGTGCATTGCCGGCAAGATTGGCTGGAAGTGTGACGCGCTGGTCGAGCGCATCCGCCTGCATCCCGAATTGAATCGCCGCTTGTTCATGTTCAACTCGCTCTCGGACAAGAGTCTGGAGCACGCCTACTCCCACGCCACGGCGCTGGTGTTCCCGTCCTATGTCGAAGGTTTCGGGCTGCCGCTGGTGGAAGCCATGCAGCGTGGCCTGCCAGCGATGGGCAGCGATATTCCGGTGTTCCGCGAAATCGGCGGTGACTACATGGCGTACTTCGATCTGGCGGACCCGCAAAGCCTGACCGACCTGGTGATCGACATGGAGCGCACCGGGGTGTTTCCGGCACCGCTGGCCCTGGAGCACTGGCGTTGGCTGAGCTGGCGCGAGGCGAGTGCGCAATTGGTGGAGCGGATCGAACGCAACCTGAGCAGTCCGGTTTCAGTGCCTGAAAATCCTGAGCCTGAGCCTGAGAGTCAGCATGCGAATTGCCCTTAACGCCCGGATCCTCCAGGCCCCGCGCACCGGCATCGGCCATTACGTCGCCGAACTGGTGAGCGCCCTCGCCTGCGAACCGGACGTCGAGCTGTCGCTGTTCCACGGCTGGGGCTGGAGCACTTCGCTGCCCGAAGCGGCGATGCCCGGCTACTCGCGACTGTCGCCGTTGCTGCGGCAAATTCCCGGGGCCTACCAGGCACGCCGCTGGCTCGCTCAGAAACGCTTCGATCAAGGCCGCTCGCGGGCCATCGACCTCTATCACGAACCGAGCCTGTGGCCGCTGTCGTTCGACGGCCCGACGATCATCACCTTGCATGACCTGACGCACCTGCATTACCCCGAGACGCAACCGCCGGCGCGCTTGCGCGAGATCGAACGGCGCCTGGCCGACGGCGTGCAACAGGCGCGGCTGATTCTGACCGACTCGCAATTCATTGCCGACGAGGCCCGGGATTATTTCGCACTGCCGGCCGAGCGTTTCATCGTCGCGCCGCTGGGCGTTGCGGCGCGCTTTCATCCCCGTGAAAGCGCGGAGATCGACGCGGTCCTCAAGGCCCATGGGGTCGAGGCGCGGGAATATTTCCTGTGTGTCGGCACCCTGGAGCCACGCAAAAACCTGACCCTGGCCCTGCGCGCCCATGCCCTGCTGCCGGAGGCGCAGCGCCAACAGTTTCCACTGTTGATCGTCGGCATGGCCGGCTGGCAACACGAACAATTCAGCGAAGAACTGCGCCAGGCACTGGCCGCCGGGCATGTGTGTTTGCTCGGTTACCTGCCCGACGAGCAAGTGGCGCAACTGCTGGCCGGGGCCCGGGCGCTGATTTTTCCATCGATCTATGAAGGCTTCGGCCTGCCGGTACTGGAAGCCATGGCCAGCGGCACGCCGGTGATCCTGGTGCGGCATTCGGCGATGCCGGAGGTCGCCGGTGCGGCGGGCAACTACATTGAGGCGGACGATCCACAAGGCTTGCGCGACGCCATGAGCCGACTGATCGACGATAAAACGCATTGGCAGGCATGCCGAGAAGCGGGACTACAACAAGCGAAGCTTTTTTCCTGGGAGCGTTGCGCGAAGATCACAGCCCGCGCCTACCGTCAGGCTTTGGGAGGTTAAATGCGCGTACTTCATTTTTTCAAGACGTACCTGCCTGACTCGGTGGGCGGCATCGAACAAGTGATCTTCCAGCTCTGCGAAAGCGGTGCGAATCACGGCATCGAGGGCCAGGTGCTGACGCTGAGCAGCGACCCGACACCGCCGGTGGTGCAACTCGGCCATCACGAAGTGCACCGGGCCAAACTCGACATTCAGTTCGCTTCCACTGGGTTCTCCTGGAGCGTGTTCAAACAGTTTCGCGAACTGGCGGCCGAAGCGGATGTGGTCAATTACCACTTCCCCTGGCCGTTCATGGACCTGGTGCACTTCGCCAGCGGCATGAACAAGCCCTGCGTGGTCACTTACCACTCGGACATCATTCGCCAGAAACAGCTGCTCAAACTCTACCGGCCACTGATGAACCGCTTCCTCGCCAGCGCCGACCGAATCGTTGCAGCCTCGCCCAACTACCTGCACACCAGTGAAGTGTTGCAGCAGTTTCAGGACAAGACCCGCGTGATTCCCTACGGTTTGAACAAGGCCGGTTATCCACAGCCTGACAACGAGCGCATGGCCCATTGGCGGCAGAAGCTTGGGGATAAGTTTTTCCTGTTCGTGGGGGTGATGCGTTACTACAAGGGTTTGCACATCCTGCTCGACGCGTTGAAAGACGTGGACTACCCGGTAGTGATCGTCGGCGCCGGGCCGCTGGAAAAAGAGCTGCACGCCCAGGCCCAGGCGTTGGGCCTGCGCAATATTCACTTCCTCGGACGACTGGGGGACGAAGACAAAGTGGCGCTGCTGCAACTGAGCTACGCCATCGTGTTCCCCTCGCACCTGCGTTCCGAAGCGTTCGGCATTTCGCTGCTGGAAGGCGCGATGTATGGCAAGCCGATGATCTCCAGCGAGATCGGCACCGGCACCAGCTACATCAACATCCACAACGAAACCGGGCTGGTGGTGCCACCGAGTAATCCACAGGCGTTCCGCGAAGCGATGCGTACCCTGTGGGAAAATCCGGTACGTGCGGCGGCGATGGGGGTGAAGGCGGAAGCGCGGTATCGGCAGCTGTTCACCGCCGAAGACATGGGCCGCAAGTGGACGGCGTTGTATCAGGAACTGCTGGAAGAAAAATCCCTGTCCTATGCCTGACTGGCGTGGGATTGAACCTTGTTCTGAAGCCCCGCCAATCTACTGTGGGAGCGAGCTTGCTCGCGATTGCGATTGAACATCCGACATTGATGTCGACTGATACATCGCCATCGCGAGCAAGCTCGCTCCCACAGGGGTTTTGTGGGGGTTATAAGTCCAATACCAGCGGCTCAACCCCTTGCGCCGGAATCGCACAACAAATCAGCACCTGCCCCTCTTCCGGCACTTCCGCCGGCGGCTGTGGATAATTCACCTGGCCGCTGATCAAGCGGGTTTTGCAGGTGCCGCACAACCCACCGCGACAACTGAATTCCGGGCGCAGTCCACGGCTTTCCGCCAACTCCAGCAAACTGCCGCCGTCGGGTTGCCAGCGCGCCTCTTTGGCCGAACGCTGGAACACTACCGGCACTGAGGTTGTAGCGGCCGGCGGCTGTTCGATGACGACAGCGTCCGGGTCCAGACGTCGGCGCAGCGTCGACGGGCCAAACGTCTCGGCGTGAATCCTTGAATCGCGGATATCCAGTTCCCGCAGGCTGTCGTACAGCGCCTGGGTAAAACTCCCCGGACCACAGAGGACAAAGTCCAACTGGTCGTAGTCCTCCACCTCAAGGATCGATTGCAGCAACGCCGTGTCGATACGCCCGGTCACGTCGAAATCTTCGCCCTCCCGCGCCTCGGGTTCCGGTTGGCTGAGCAGGCGCAGCACCCGAACCGTATCGCCGGCACCTTCAAGCAAGCGGTCCAGCTCTTGGCGAAACGGTTGATCCGCCAAGGTCCGCGAACTCTGGAAGAACCAGGTCGGCCGAATGCGCCGTGTGCGCCAGCCTTGATAAACCACTTCGCGCACCATCGACAGCAACGGCGTGATGCCCACCCCGGCGGCCAACAGCACCAGTGGCCGACGCTCGTGAGGCACCACGGTGAAATGCCCCTGAGGCGCGCGGGCCTCCAGCACATCGCCGACGCGAATCTGTTCGTGCACGTGCGACGACACCAGGCCATCGCGCTTCACGCTGATACGGAAAAAGTCATCGGACGGCGCACTCGACAGGCTGTAGGTGCGGATATGCGTCTCGCCGCCAATGTGAAAGCGCAACGGCAAATGCTGCCCGGCCTGAAACACCGGCAACCCGGCGCCATCGGCAGGTTCCAGATAGACCGAGCGGATGTTCTGGCTTTCCGCTTCGATGCGCACCACCCGCAGCGGCCGCCAGGCGTCACCCAGGGCTTGGGCCTGCAAGCGCGCGGCGGCCTGTTCCCAGTTGCCGGTCATCAAGCTGTTCGGCGACATGCCGTCGAAACGCCAGCGCAGGGCCAACGCCGCCGGGCGCCGCACAAGACGTTCAACCTCGAACGTCCACAACCGCTCGGCGCCTTGAAAGGCTTCGATCTCCGGGCCTTCGAGAATCACTTCAGTGCGACCGCTCAGTTGCAGCAGGTCACCCGAATTGAAATCGATAAACAGCAAACCGGCCTTTGGATTGATCAGCAGGTTGCCCAAGGTGTTGAAAAACAGGTTGCCGGCGAAATCCGGAATCGTCAGGCGATTGCCTTCGATACGCACGAAACCTGGCTGGCCACCGCGATGGGACACGTCCACCGAGCGCTGGCCATCGACGTCTACGTAACTGGCGACAAACAGCGTGTCGGCCTGGGCGATCACCGCTCTGGCCGCGTCATCCAGTTCGCCGAGGTGCTCGGCGATGCGGGTTGCCGGGTCCGCCAGCGGCACCGAACGAAACTGGCGCAACTGAATGTACTGCGGGCAGTTGCCGTAGGATTGTTCCACCGTGACACCGAAGCCACTCGCGGTCATGGCCCCGACCCGGCCATTCAGGCGGTTGCGCCGCCGGGTGTGCAATTCGATGCCCAGCAAGCCGATAGCAGCCCCGTCGTGCAATTGCGCAGGGTCATCGGCGGCCGGCAGACTTTCGAACTGCAACCCGGTGGGTACAGGAGAATGCGCGAAACCCGGTGGGCCTTCGAGAATGCTGGCCCAGGGATGACCATCAGCATCGACTGCGCCGTACAGCATGAACGGCAGTTGCTGATAGAACTGACGGTGCTGGTCCGGCATCTCGCTGCGAATCACCCTACGACCCAGGGTGTCCATTCGCTCGGCGACACCCACGTGTTCCTGCAGTTGTTTCTCGCCGACATGCCACGGTGAATGTTCCATAACGGCCTCTCCCCTGCACCCGAGGCGCAGCGTTAACCAACGCGATTATCAGGCTGTTTGTTGCAAGCCAGCAGCGGTGCGCGGCATGCCGACAAACCCGGGCAAGGCTTCGATCCGCGCCAGCCAGGCCCGCACGTTGGCGTAATCTGCCAGCGACACATTGCCTTCCGGCGCATGGGCGATGTAGCTGTAAGCGGAAACGTCAGCAATGGTCGGCTCATTACCCACCAGAAACTCGCTGTGGGCCAGTTCCTGATCCATCACCTTGAGCAGGTCATGTGAACGCGTAATCGCTTCATCAGCGTTGAAGGACGCACCAAACACCGTGATCAGCCGCGCTCTGGCGGGACCAAAAGCAATTGGCCCGGCCGCCACCGACAACCAGCGCTGAACCTTTGCCGCACCGACCGGATCCGTCGGCAGCCAGCGGCCGTTGCCGTATTTCTGCGCCAGGTACACCAGGATGGCGTTGGAATCGGCCAGCACCACGCCTTGATCGTCCAGCACCGGGACTTGGCCGAACGAGTTGAGCGCCAGGAATTCCGGCTGTTTGTGCGCGCCTTTGGCCAGATCGACAAGGATCAGCTCGGTCGGCAGTTGCAGCAGGGACAGCATCAGCTCCGCACGGTGAGCGTGGCCGGAACGAGGGAAGTTGTAGAGTTTGATGGCGTGCATGATCGACTCCGCTGGGTGGTGGTGCCGTTCAAAGATTGATCAGCACCGATGGCAGCCATCATCTACCTGTCACTAAAACAACAGAATAACCAGCATTCGCAATCCATTATTTCATTCGGTGCAATAAAGCTTCAGACCTGTGTGACGACCCCTGTGGGAGCGAGCTTGCTCGCGATGGCGACCTACGATTCAACATCTATGTTGGCTGACACTCCGCTATCGCGAGCAAGCTCGCTCCCACAGGCTCTGTGCGTTACCCCAAAGCCGGATGTTCGCGCAGCGCCTTGACCATAAAATCGACAAAGCTACGAATCCGCGCCGGGGCCTTGCGCCCGCCCTGATAAACCACGTGAATCGGCAGCGGCGGCAGCTCAAACTCCGCCAGTACGATTTCCAGCTCACCGGCCGCGACTTTGCTCGACACTTGATAGGACAGGACTCGAGTAAACCCCAGGCCCAGGCTCGACGCTGTAATGGCCGCCTGATTGGCCGTGACCACCAGCCGTGGTTCCGGGCGAACGCTGAGCGGCTGGCCTTTATCGAGGAATGGCCAGCTCCGCAGTTGCCCGATGGACGAGGTGGCAACCACCGGCGCCCCGGACAATTCTTCAGGATGCCGAGGCCGGCCATGGGCGTTCAGATAGGCCGGCGACGCACAAATCACCCGCCGCACCTCGCCGACCCGAATCGCGTGCTGATTACTGTCCGGCAGTTCACCAATGCGCACAGCGACATCAATTCCCTCCTCGACCATGCTCACCACACGATCGACCAGCACGCCGTTGATGGTGACTTCAGGAAATTGATCGAGATAACCCACCATCAGCGGCGTCACGAACATCTCACCGAACAACACCGGCGCGGTAACCGTCAGTTGCCCACGCGGCTGGGTATGACTGCCCGCCGCCGAATCCTCGGCTTCCTGCACCTCGGCGAGAATTCTCCGACAGTCTTCCAGGTAACGCTGGCCCGCTTCGCTCAAATGCACGCTGCGGGTGGTGCGTGTCAGCAGCAGCGTGCCGATGCGTTTCTCCAGCGCCGCCACCGCGCGGGTGACGCTGGCCGCCGACATCCCCAGACGCCGCGCCGCCGCCGAAAAGCCTTGTGCCTGGGCGACGGCGGCGAATACCTGCATTTCCTGGAATCGGTCCATCGGTTGACTCCTGAGCACTGAAAAACGCGGGACCGAGGATTTCCGACAGGCCCTGGATTCGCTGAAAGACGGGTTTTAGTGGCATTCTGATTATTGTGACGTATAACCCTGAACGTTCACGCTTTCAATTGCCGAGACCATCCCCCGATGCCCTCCATTTACCAACTCAAACCGGCGTTCCAGAATCTGTTGCGACCGCTGGTGCAACGCCTGTTCGATAACGGCACCACCGCCAACCAAATCACCGTGCTGGCCGGGGTGATTTCGGTGGTGGTGGGCGTCGCAATTGCCTGTTTCGCCCAGCACCTGTGGGTGTTCGTGCTGATTCCCGTGTGGATGATCCTGCGCATGGCGCTGAACGCCATCGACGGCATGCTGGCCCGGGAATTCGGCCAACAGTCGCGCCTCGGCGCCTACCTGAATGAGCTGTGCGATATCGTCGCCGACTGCGCGCTGATCCTGCCGTTTGCGCTGATCGCCGATGTGAGCGTATTGATTGTGCTGTCGGTCACGCTGCTGGCATTGTTCAGCGAGTACAGTGGCGTCCTCGGGCCAATGGTCGGCGCGTCGCGGCGCTATGACGGCCCGATGGGCAAAAGCGATCGGGCATTTGTCCTGGGCGTCCTGGCCACCGGCATCGCTATTGGCTGGATCAGCGCGTTGTGGATTAACGTTGTGTTTGGGGTGGTCGCCGTCCTGCTGGCTTACACCTTGGTCAACCGGGTCCGTCAGGGCCTTAAAGAAGTGCAGGAAAACGTTCCCTCGGCGTAAAGCCGCCCCCAGCAGATGGGCCCTCTAGCATATGGAGCATGCAATGCGCGAAACCCAGCAGCAGACCTTCACCACCCACGACGGCGTCGAGCTGTTCTATCGTCACTGGCCGGCCACCGGCGCCACGCCGGGCGAACCGCGCAAGGCAGTGCTGCTGTTTCATCGCGGCCATGAACATTCCGGGCGCATCGCCCACTTGGTGGAAGAACTGGACCTGCCCGGCTTCGACCTCTTTGCCTGGGACGCCCGTGGCCATGGCCAATCGCCCGGCGCACGCGGCGACAGCCCGAGTTTCGCCACCAGCGTGCGTGACGTGCAGACCTTTTGCGATCACCTGAGCGCGACTTATGAGATCGACGAAGAAAACATGGCGGTGATCGCCCAGAGCGTTGGCGCGGTGATCGTCTCAACCTGGGTCCACGACTACGCGCCGCGCATCCGCGCACTGGTGCTCGCCTCGCCAGCGTTCAAGGTCAAGCTCTACGTGCCGTTCGCCCGCCCAGGCCTGGCGCTGATGCGCAAGTTTCGCGGCAACTTTTTCGTCAACAGCTACGTTAAGGCGAAGTTTCTCAGCCACGACCCGGAACGCGTGTCGTCCTACGACAGCGATCCGCTGATCACCAAGGCGATTTCGGTGAATGTGCTGCTCGGCTTGTACGAAGCTGCCGACCGCGTGGTGGCTGATGCCCAGGCGATCCAAGTGCCGACTCAGTTGCTGATTTCCGGCTCGGACTTTGTGGTCCACCGCAAACCCCAGGAACAGTTTTTCGAACGCCTGGGCAGCCTGAAAAAGGAAAAACACATCCTTCCGGGCTTCTTCCACGACACCCTCGGTGAGCGTGATCGCGCCGTGGCCGTGGCCAGCGCCAAGCGTTTTATCCTGCAAAACTTCGACTACCCGCTGGACCGCGCGTCCTTGCTCGACGCCGACAAAATCGGCCTGACCTGCGCCGAATCCGAATCCCTCGCCGCCCCGCTACCGCACAACTCGTTGCGTGATCTGTACTGGCGCATGACCCGCGCCAGCATGCGTCTGGGCAGCAAATTGTCCGATGGCGTGAAATTGGGCTTCGACACCGGTTTCGACTCCGGCAGCACCCTCGATTACGTGTACCGCAACCAGCCCACCGGCAAGGGCGGGCTCGGGCGGATGATTGATCAGAACTACCTGAACTCCATCGGCTGGCGCGGCATTCGCCAACGCAAACTCAACGTCGAAGAACTGCTACGCCTGACCATGGGCAAACTGCGCGACGAAGGCCGCCCGGTGCGCATCGTCGACATCGCCGCCGGCCATGGCCGCTACATTCTTGAAGCCTTGCAAGGCGTCAGCCCGTTGCCGGAATCGATCCTGCTGCGCGATTACAGCGACATCAACGTGCGGGACGGCGGTGCGCTGATCCGCGATAAAGGCCTGGCCGACATTGCGCAATTCGTCAAAGGCGATGCGTTCGACCGCGCCGATCTGGCGGCGCTGGAACCCAAGCCAACACTGGCGGTGGTGTCCGGGCTGTATGAATTGTTTGCCGACAACACGATGGTCGGCGGCTCCCTGGCCGGTCTGGCCGAAGCCGTGGAGCCCGGCGGTTATCTGGTTTACACCGGTCAACCGTGGCACCCGCAGTTGGAGTTGATCGCCCGCGCCCTCACCAGTCACCGTCAAGGCCAGGCGTGGGTCATGCGTCGGCGCAGCCAGGCGGAAATGGATCAACTGGTGGAAGCCGCGGGTTTCCGCAAAATCACCCAGCGTGTGGATGAATGGGGGATCTTTACCGTGTCTCTCGCGCAACGGGTGCAATGATGGCGGCGGCCCCCCGAGAACCGGGTTTGCTCAAACCAGCCGTGCTTTGGCTGCTGTTGCTGGCGCCGCTGTTTTTCGCCAGCTACGGCTTTGCCACCTGGGTGACGAACCAGCGCAGCGACGTCGGCACTTTCGTTTTCGACTGGGAAAGCGCCATGCCTTTTTGGGCGTGGACCATCGTGCCCTACTGGACGATTGATCTGCTGTACGGCTTTTCGCTGCTGCTGCCCGACAGCCGCCATGAACTCAAACGCCACGCCTTGCGCCTGCTCAGCGCTCAAGTGATATCGGTCAGTTGCTTCCTGCTGTGGCCGCTTCGCTTCACCTTCGAGCGGCCGGAACTGGATGGCGTATTCGGCTGGCTGTTCGCAGTGCTGGCGGGGTTCGACAAACCGTTCAATCAGGCGCCGTCGCTGCACATCGCGCTGCTGGTGATTCTGTGGGTCATGTATCAACGGCACTCGCAAGGTGTGTGGCGCTGGCTGGTGCACGGTTGGTTCGCGCTGATCGGGATTTCGGTGCTGACCACTTATCAACATCACTTTATCGACTTACCCACAGGCGCCCTCGCTGGTTGGCTGTGCGTGTGGCTGTGGCCGCTGGATCGGCCAAGTCCCTTGAGCAGCCTGCGACTGGCCAAGGATTCGAAGCGCTGGCGGCTGGCCCTGCGTTATGGCGTGGGTGCCGCGATATTCGCGATTCCAGCCTTTGGCCTGGGCGGTGGATGGTTGTGGCTGATCTGGCCGGCCGTCGCGTTGCTGTTGGTGGCGCTGAATTACGCACTGTTCGACGCCGCCGGGTTTCAGAAACGCGCCGACGGTCGCCTGAGCCCGGCCGCCCGTTGGTTGTTCGCGCCTTACGTCGCGGCGGCGTGGATCAATTCACGGCTGTGGACCCGCAAACATCCACAACCCAATGAGGTTGTGGATAACGTTTGGCTCGGCAGGCTGCCCGACGCTGATCAGTTGGCGCCATTCAAAGCCGTGGTCGATCTCTGCGCCGAGTTGCCGCTCAATCCCCGAGGCCGCGCCTATCAAAGCATCCCGGTCCTCGACCTGACGGCACCGAATGCCGAGCAATGCCTCGCCGCCGCCCAGGCCATTGAGCAACTGCGCCAGCAAGGCCCGTTGCTGGTCTGCTGCGCGTTGGGTTATTCGCGTAGCGCCACGGCGGTCGCCGCGTGGTTGCTGCACAGCGGTCGAGCGAGCAACGTCGATGCCGCCGTCGCGATGATCCGCGCCGCACGCCCGCACGTGGTGTTGCACCCGGCCCATCGCCAAGCATTGGAGAACGCCTATGCCGGTTGATATGGAATTGCAGGTGGTCGCCAGCCTGCTGCGCCGGGGCCGCACCCTCGATCAGTTATCCACATGGCTGACTGTGCTGGGGCTGCTGTTCGGATTGCTGCAACTACTGCTGATCACCCCGGTGACGCTGGGCGTGAGCCTCAGTGCCTGGCTGATCGTAGTGGGTCTGTTGCAAAAATACTGGGCGTTTCGGGTGGCCTTCGACGCAGACCTGTTTGCGCTTATCGCCCGCGACGCTGATGCACCGCAGGACCGCACTCAAGCCCTCGACCAGGCCCTGCAAAGCCTCGGACTGCAACCGGCCAGCCGCGCCGGCCGGCCTTGGTCCGAACGTCAGCGCGGGGCTTTGAAACTGCTGCGTAACCAGGCGGTCCTACTGCTCGCGCAGGTGCTGCCCGCATTGGCGGTCATCCTGGCCAGCCCTTGGCTGTCCTTCGCCGGATAAGGAAATCATTCATGTTCGAACCTGTGGTCGCCACCCTCATCACCTCCATGGCCCGCACCGTCACCGGCGCCCGCAGCCTGTGGATGGGCTGCGCGCCGGAACCGGTGCAACGGATCTACTTCGCCAACCACAGCAGCCACGGCGATTTCGTGCTGTTGTGGGCTTCGCTTCCTCCAGCCCTGCGCAAACTGACGCGACCGGTGGCCGGCAGCGATTATTGGAATAAAAGCGCCGTGCGCCGCTACATCATCAGCCGGGTGTTTAACGGCGTGTTGATCGACCGCGAACGCAAGGACCCTGTGGATAACCCGTTGCAGCCTATGCTCGATGCCCTGGAAAACGGCGATTCGCTGATCATATTTCCCGAAGGCACGCGCAATCTGGAGGACGGCTTGCTGCCGTTCAAAAGCGGCCTGTACCACTTGGCCAAAAGTTACCCACAGGCCCAGGTGATTCCGGTGTGGATCGCCAACCTCAATCGAGTCATGCCCAAAGGCCGGGTGCTGCCATTGCCGCTGCTGTGTACCACCAGTTTCGGTGCGCCACTGCAATTGGAAGAAGACGAGAGCAAAGAGCACTTCCTGACCCGCAGCCGCGACGCCTTGCTGGCCCTCGCCCCGGAGCATTCCTGACATGGATCGACAAACCCTGATGCTGTTCGGCGGGATCGGCATGATTCTGGTGCTGGCCTCGCTGATTGGCCTGATTCTCAAACTGCGCACCCGCGGCACGCCGAATGCGGTTGTGGATAACCTCAACGCTCGCATCAACGCCTGGTGGGTGATGGTGCTGGTGATCGGCATTGCCTTCTGGCTGGGCACCGGCGCGGTGATCCTGCTGTTTTACGCAGTGTCTTTCTATGCCCTGCGCGAATTTCTCACCCTCACGCCGACCCGGCGCAGCGACTATCCCGCGCTGGTAGCAGCGTTTTACTTGGCGCTGCCGCTGCAATACCTGCTGATCTATTTCGATTGGTACGGGCTGTTTTCGATCTTTATCCCGGTGTACGTGTTCTTGCTCCTGCCGATTCTTGCCTCGCTCGGCGGCGACAGCACGCACTTCCTCGAACGCGCCTCGAAAGTCCAGTGGGGCTTGATGATCGCAGTGTTCTGCGTGTCGTTCGTACCTGCCCTGCTAACCCTCGACATCGTCGGCTATGAAGGTCGCAACCTGCTGCTGATCGCCTACTTGGTGATCGTCGTCCAGCTGTCGGACGTGCTGCAGTACGTGTGCGGCAAGCTGTTCGGCAAACACAAAATCGCCCCCAACCTATCGCCGTCAAAAACCGTCGAAGGTTTTGTTGGCGGTGTGCTGCTGTCGTCGCTGATCGGCGCAGCCTTGTGGTGGACCACGCCGTTCAACCCGTGGCAGTCGTTCTTGATCGCGCTGCTGATCAACCTGCTGGGTTTTGCCGGCGGCATTGTGATGTCGGCGATCAAACGTGATCGCGGCGTGAAGGATTGGGGGCACATGATCGAAGGGCATGGCGGGATGCTGGATCGTCTGGATTCAGTGTGCTTTGCAGCGCCGATTTTCTTTCATTTGGTTCGCTACTGGTGGACTTGAAAGCCTTGAGATAAAAGCCTCGCAACACTTTGGAGGTTCGCGTGTAGGATATGCGCACTTTGCCAAGGATGCGCATCATGTTCGACTCGTTCAAAAAAACCAGCCGCCGTTTTTTCGGTGTTTTTTTAACAGTCATGGGTGCGCTTTTCAGCCTCTTGGGCTGGCTGCTTAAATCGCTCTTTGGCCAATGGCAGCCGCCCGCCTGGCTGCCGGCCCTTGGCAAACGCCTGGTAGCGCTGGGGCACAAGGCCCGGCCCTATCCAAAGCAGATTGCCGGCGCCGGGCTGGGCCTGGCGCTGCTGGTGGCCGCAGGGTTTTATGGCTGGCATTGGTATTCCAACCTGCCGCAACCGCACACCGTGACCTATTCGGTGCACTCGCCGAACCTGACGGTCTACACCGAAACACCGCCCACCATCGATCACCTGCAAATCCGCTTCAATGAATCCGTGGCGCCGTTGCAGGACATCGGTAAACCGGTCACCAAGGGCATCACCCTCAAACCCGCCGTCAAAGGTAACTGGCGCTGGGCCGATGATCGCAACCTGGTGTTCGTGCCGGATCAGGACTGGCCGATCAACGCCGAGTACAGCCTCGACCTCGCGAAGAAAAACCTGCTGGCCGATGGCGTGCTGCTGAACCAATACAGTAGCAAGGTGACCACCTCATCCTTTAGCGGCCGCCTGACCCAAAGCGAGCTGTATCAAGATCCGGTCAACCCGACGCTGAAACAGCACGTCGCGACCTTTCGCTTCACCCACCCGGTGGACGAAGAAAGCTTGCGTAAACGCGTGACAGTCACCCTCGGTAAAGGCTTGGCTTATCGCGATGCCCAGGCCCCGAACAAGCCTGAGATCAGCTTCGACGAACACAAACTCAACGCCTACATCCGCTCCGCCGCCCTCGCGACACCGCTGGAAAGCGTTTCAGTGATGATCAAGCTCGATGAAGGCATCAAGGCCCGGGACGGCGGTAACGTCAGCCCTGCACCGCTAATCACTGAAGTCGTCGTGCCGGGTCGCTATCGCCTGACCTTCGGCAATGCCGAGGTTCTGTTCGTCGACAACGACCGTGGCGAGCCTGAACCCGTGATCATGTTCAGCAGCTCCAGCGCCGTGGCCGACGAAATGCTGGCCGGCAAGGTGCAAGCCTGGCTGCTGCCGGAAAAACCCGCCGACGATCAGACGCCCTGGTACACCAAAGATATCGACGAAAAACTGCTGGCCCGCAGCACCAAGGTCACGCTGACCCACGTGCCGAGCATCGAGCCACTCAACACCCAGCACGCCTTCAAGTTCAAGGCGCCGGCGGGTCGTGCGTTGTACGTGCGCGTCCCGGCCAACCTCGAAGCCATCGGCGGTTATCTGGCGAAGAATCCGACGGCGTCCCTGGTAAGCATGCCGGCCTACCCGCGCACGTTGCAGTTCATGTCCGACGGCGCACTGCTGAGCCTCAACGGCGAGAAACGCCTGGGCTTCATGGCCCGTGGCGTGCCCGGCGCCCATGTGGAAATCGCCCGTTTGCTACCCAACCAGTTGCAACACCTGGTGGACCAGAGCAGCGGCAGCTTCGCCCGACCCAATTTCAGCAATGACTATTTCGACCGGATGGTCGAACGCATGTCCCTGGACATTCCGCTGAACGCCGCAGACCCGTCGAAGACCGTTTACGACAACGTCGACCTCAGCCGCTATCTAAATGCCAATGGCGGGCGCCGGGGTATTTTCGTGCTCAAGTTGAGTTCGCAGGACGAGCCGTCCGAACGAACTTTCGACCGCTATTCACGCAACACCACCGACGACCTGCGCTTCATTGTGGTGACCGACCTGGGGATCATCGCCAAACGCTCCAGCGACGGCAGCCATGACGTCTACGTGCAATCCATCGGCAATGGCTCGCCCGTGACTGAGGCCCAGGTCGACATCATTGGCCGCAACGGCTTGCCCGTGAGCAGCGGCAGAACCGACGCCGACGGCCATGTGCACTTCGCCAAACTCGATGAATTACGCCGTGAGAAAACCCCACTGATGTACGTGGTGACCCGCGGCAACGACCAGTCTTTCCTGCCGATTGCCCGCCAGTCCCAGCAACTGGACCTGTCACGTTTCGACGTCGGCGGCCTGGAAGAAGACGGCGCCACCGAGCGCTTGAGCGCCTACCTGTTTACCGACCGTGGCCTCTATCGCCCCGGCGAAACGGCTCACCTGGGCATGATCGTGCGCAGCGGCAACTGGAAAGGAGGTTTGCAAGGCCTGCCGGTGGAGCTGAAAATCCTCGACCCACGGGGCATGGAAGTCATTCGCCAGCCCCTCAAACTGTCGGCCTCAGGTTTTGAAAGCTTTGATTTCGCCAGCAGCGAAGTCGCGCCAGCGGGAGATTACACCGCGACTCTGCAACTGATCGGTGAGAAGCAGTCGCGCACCGACCTGGGCAGCGTCAGCTTCAAGGTTCGCGACTTCGAGCCGGACCGCATGAAGGTCAGCCTGACCCTGCATGACACCCCGGTTGTCGGCTGGATTCCGCCCGACCAAGTGGTGGCCAAGGTCACCGCCCTGCACCTGTTCGGTGCCCCGGCGGCGGGTCGCCGTGTGACAGCAAAAATGTCCCTGAACCCCACGGCGGCGGCGTTTGATCGTTACCCCGATTATCGATTCCACCTGCGCGACGCCCTGGAAGAAGCCAGTTCCGAGGACTTGGCGGAGGCAGAGGCCGACGACAACGGCCAGGCAGTGCTCGACCTCGACCTGCAACGCTTTGCCAACAGCACCTATCGCCTGCAAGTCATGACCCAGGTCTATGAAGCCGAAGGCGGCCGCAACGTCGCGGCCCAAAGCAGTCTGCTGGTGTCCTCCGCGCCTTATCTGGTGGGCGTGAGAAGCCAGGATGCCCTCGGCTACGTCGCCAAGGACACCCTGCGCCAAGTGCAATGGCTGGCCATCGCGCCGGACCTCTCGCCACGGGCAGTGGATGGTCTGAGCACCGAATTGGTGGAACACCGTTATGTCTCGGTGTTGATCAAACAAGCCAACGGCACCTACAAATACGAGTCGCGGGTCAAGAACATCAGCCAACCTGCCGCGCCCCTGGCCTTGGGCAAGGGCGGCGCCCAACAGACGCTTAACACCGCCACCCCCGGCGATTACACCCTGCAATTGAAGGACCCCAACGGCAACGTCCTCAACGCCATCGACTACAGCGTCGCCGGGCGCGCCAACACCTCGCGTTCCCTGGAGCGCAACGCCGAACTGCAATTGCGCCTGGACAAGCGCAGCTATGCCACTGGCGAAGAGATTGCGATCAGCATTCGCGCGCCTTACACCGGCGCCGGTTTGATCACCATCGAGCGTGACAAGGTCTACACCCAGCAATGGTTCAAGGCCGACAGCACCAACAGCGTGCAGCACATCCGTGTGCCCGCCGGGATTGAAGGCAACGCCTACATCAACGTGCAGTTCGTGCGGGACATCGGTTCGTCCGAGGTTTATATGAGCCCTCTGTCCTACGGTGTGGTGCCGTTCAGCATCAACCTCGATGCACGGCGCATGGCGCTGAAGGTCGAAGGCCCGGCGAAAATCGAGCCGGGGCAAGTGCTGGATATCAAAGTCACGGCTGACCGACCTTCCCGGGCCGTGGTCTACGCGGTGGACGAAGGCATCCTGCAAGTCGCGCGCTACAAGGCGCCGGACCCGCTGAGTCACTTCTTCCAGAAACGCGCGCTGGAGGTCGGCACCAGTCAGATTCTCGACCTGATCCTGCCGGAATTCAGCCGCTTGCTCAGTGGCGCAGCGCCGGGCGGCGATACCGAAAACGCCTTGGCTTCGCACCTCAACCCGTTCAAGCGCAAACACCAGCCACCCGTGGCCTGGTGGTCAGGGTTGGTCGACCTGCCGGCCGGGGAAACCGTTCTGCATTACCAGGTGCCGGACAGCTTCAACGGCAAGCTGCATCTGTTTACCGTTGCAGTGGATGCCGACAGCGTCGGCGTCAGTGAAGCCACTACCGATGTGCGCGGGCCACTGGTGATCACGCCGAACGTGCCAGCGTTTGTTGCGCCCGGCGATGTGTTCAGCGTCAGCGCCGGCGTGTTCAGCAACCTCGACACGGCGGCCAAGGTGAAATTCGAGCTGCAAACCAGCAGCGGGCTGAAAGTCGAAGGCGCTCAGAACAACACCCTGGAGCTGCAACCGCGCAAGGAAGGCGTGGCGGAGTTCCGCATCAAGGTCCTGGAAAACCTCGGCTCGGCGGATCTGCGCTTTATCGCGGTGCTGCCGGATGGCAAACGTATCCAGGTCGCGGAAACCACCTCGATCCGGCCGTTGAGCGAGCACCGGGTGGCCCTCAGCCTCGGCCGTTTCGACAGCGCCAGCAAAGAGCTGAAACTCACCCGCGACCTGTTCCCGCAACTGCGCAATGTGCAAGTGGGGGTCGCCGCCTCGCCGCTGGTCTGGGCCAATGGCCTCAAGCATTACCTGGATGACTACGGTTACGCCTGCACCGAGCAGTTGGTGTCCAAGGCGATGCCGGCGTTGATCTGGGGCGGCACGGTACCCGAAGCGGAACAAGCTTTTGCCGGCGCAGTTCGGATGCTCCGTCAGCGGCAAAATCAGGCCGGCGGCTTTGGCCTGTGGGCGGCCAGCCCGGACGTCGCGCCATACGCCAGCCTGTACGCCACCGACTTCCTGATCGAAGCCAAGGAGCGTGGCTTGCCGGTACCGGAAGATCTGCTGGTGCGCGCCAACGCCTACCTCACCGACCTGGCCAACGGCCCGAGCGAAGGCCGGTCGGAGTTGCGTAACCGTGCGTACGCCAGTTACTTGCTGAGCCGCCAGGGGATTCTGGTCAGTGGCGCCTTGAGCGATATACGCGAGCGTTACCAAACCTACTTCAAGGACACCTGGAAAAACGATTTGGGCGCCGCATACCTCGCCGCCAGCTACAAATTGCTCAAGCAGGACAGTCAGGCCGATGCGCTGTTCCGCAAGATCCCGTGGCGCACCATCGCCGACGGCTGGGAAAGCGACGGTTTGTATTACGACCCGTTGGTCCACGACGCCGAGCACCTGCATTTGCTCAGCCGCCATTTCCCGGAGTTGCTCGACGATGTACCGGTGAACCTGCTGGATAAACTCGGCAAGCGTCTCAACGAGCAGCGTTACAACTCGCTGTCCGCCGCGCTGTTGTTGCGAGGCCTGGACAACTACGGCCAGCGCGCGCAAAGCGATATGACCCTCAAGGCCTCGGCCTGGTTGGGTGAGAAGCAGCAACAACTGTTGGAAATGGCGGGTCAGCCGCCTCGCGCTGCCGTACCGGTCGGCACGAAAAAACTGCTGATGGAAAAAACCGACGGCCCGGCCGCGTTCTACATGTTCAGCGAGGCCGGGTTTGATCGCGGCACCCTCAAGCCAATCAACAATGGCCTGGAGATCATCCACGAATACCTCGATCTGGACGGCAAAGCAGTCAGCAAAGTGAGTGTCGGCGATGAATTCCTGGTGCGCCTGCGCCTGCGCGCCACCGACCGTGATCAAGTCCAGCAAGTGGCGATCGTCGATTTGCTGCCGGGTGGGGTCGAGCCGGTGTATCGCCTCCCACCGGAGCCGAAAGCCGCCAGCGAGGAAGACGAGGAGTCGCAATACGCCGAAGACAGCGAAGAAACCGAAGCCTGGCAACCTCCTGTCGGTGAAAGCGCGTTGAGTGACTGGCATCCGGACTACATCGACGTGCGCGATGATCGCGTGGTGTTCTACGGTACGGCACGACGCGATGTCGGCACCTTCGTCTATCGTGTGCGCGCCACCAATGCCGGGACCTTCAACACGCCACCGGCCTACGCCGAAGGTATGTACGAGACCACCCTGCAAGGCCGTGGCAAAGTCGGTCAGCTTGAAATCGTCAAACCTTGAGCAACCCGGTGCGACGATTCAAACCCCTGCTGGCGATTGGATTAGCGGTGGGGGTGGTTTTGCTGGGGCTAAGAGTGTGGCCCCATGCACCGCTGGCCGAAGCGACGTCTTCATCGCGCCAAGTGCTGGCGGACGACGGATCGCTGCTGCGCATGACCCTGGCCGCCGACGGCCAGTATCGACTCTGGCTGCCACTGGAGCGCATCTCGCCGTCGTTGGTCGAGGCGCTGCTGCTCAAGGAAGACCGCAACTTCTACTGGCATCCGGGGATCAATCCCCCGGCGCTGCTGCGCGCGGCCACCGCCACTTACAGCGGGGGCCAGCGTCAGGGCGGTTCGACGTTGAGCATGCAACTGGCGCGACGCCTGTGGGACCTCAACACCCGGCAGATCCCCGGCAAGCTGCAACAAATGGCCCTGGCCTTATGGCTGGAGACGCGTTACAGCAAACACGAGATTCTGGAGGCCTACCTCAATCTGGCACCGATGGGCGGCAACATCGAAGGCGCCGAAGCGGCCAGCCGGATTTACTTCGGCAAAGCGGCGGCGCAGTTGTCGTTGTCCGAAGCCTTGGCGCTGGCAGTGATTCCCCAGCAACCGGGACGCCGCGCCAGTTTCGGGCCATCGCTGCAGAACGCGCGCTTGCGATTGATGGCGGATTGGCGCGCGGCCTATCCGGACGATCCACGCAACAGCAGTTTGCTGGAGCTGCCGCTGGAGGCGCGCAACCGTTCGCAGATTCCATTTCTGGCGCCCCACCTGAGCGAACAGTTGCTGGCCTCCCAGACTGGCAACGAGCTCAACAGCACGCTTAATGTGCCCTTGCAGCAGTTGCTGGAGCGTTTGATCACAGGTTTTATCGCCGAGCGCAAAAGCACCGGCGTCGAAAACGCCACGGCAATCCTGGTGGACAGCCGCGATCAGAGCGTCAAGGCACTGGTCGGCTCGGCGGATTACTTATCCACAGCCCTGCATGGACAGGTCAACGGCATACTGGCGCGGCGCTCTCCCGGCTCGACCCTCAAGCCGTTTCTCTATGGATTGGCGCTGGACCAGGGACTGATCCACCCGATGAGCATCCTCAAGGACATGCCGAGTAGCTTCGGTTACTTCCAGCCGGAAAATTTCGACGGCAGTTTTGTCGGCCCATTGACCGCGCGCGATGCGTTGATTCGCAGCCGCAACATTCCAGCGGTTTGGCTGGCCGGCCAAGTCAAATCCCCATCGTTGTATGGTTTTTTGCAACAGGCCGGGATCAAAGGGCTGCGCGGAGAAAGTCATTACGGTCTGGCTTTGGCCCTGGGCGGCGGCGAGATGACCCCCGAGGAGCTGGCGCGCTTGTACCTGATGCTGGCCGGCGACGGCCATTTGCGGCCGCTGCGTTATCTGAACGAACAACCCCAGAGCAGCGGGGCTGCGTTGCTGACACCGCAATCCGCGTTCATGGTGCGTGACATGCTCAGGCGCAACCCGCGCCCCGACGGCTTACCCGCCGACAGTCGCGGCCGTCACTGGCGTACCGCGTGGAAAACCGGCACGTCATGGGGGTTCCATGATGCCTGGAGCGCGGGCATCGTCGGGCCGTACGTGTTGGTGGTGTGGGTCGGCAACTTCGACGGCCGTCCCAACCCGGCGTTCATTGGCGCGAAAACCGCAGCGCCGCTGTTCTTTCGTATCGCCGATGCCCTGCCCTTGGCGTTGCCCATGGTGGCGGATCGCGTCGACAAACCGCCTGTCGGGCTGACACGAATCGACATCTGCGCCGCGTCCGGTGAGTTGCCCAACCGCTGGTGCCCGTCGACCCGCAAAACCTGGTACATCCCCGGCGTCTCACCGATCCGCGTGTCCAACCTGCACCGCCCGGTGCTGATCGACACCCGCACCGGCAAAGCCGCCTGCGCGCCATTTGATCCGCAGTACACCCGCGAAGAAGTCTTCGAGTTCTGGCCCAGCGACGTGCAACGCCTATACCGCGCCGCCGGCCTGCCCCGGCGCGCACCGCCCAACGTGGTCAAAAACTGCCAACCCAACGCCGTCAGCGATCAGAGTGAGGCGCCACAAATCAGGTCGCCCCTCACCCAAGTCAGCTATCAGCTGCGTCTTTCCCAGCCACAGGACAGCATCTCCCTGAGCGCAAATGCGGCCAGTGATGCGTTAAATCTCTATTGGTTTGCCGATCAGACGCTGATCGGCCAAGGCCCGCCGCAGACTGCGCTGAATTGGCGACCGGGCAAGTCCGGGATGTATCAATTGCGCGTCACTGATGATCAGGGTCGCAGTGCGAGCAGAGGGCTGCGGGTGGAGTTTGTGCCCTGAGCGGCTGTGTTTAACAGCCGTCATCAGGCACTCCGCAGCGACCTCTATAAGTGGATTCAGAGAATTAAAACTGTCGCAGCCAGGAACGACAAGGCTTTGAGCTACGTTTACCAACACCGCCGACGGGACATGAATCATCAACGAGGAGTACAGGCCCACTTAGGCCCTGTTGATACCGCCGCTACTTACTCCCTCATGGCCGCGCCAGGAACGACTTGATCAAAGGGTTCAGCGCTGGCGCGCATTCCTCTGGAATCCAGTGGCCACAGCCGGGTAACACATGCGCTTCAACGTTGGCAGCGTACCGGCGGATGTTCTCCGGCTGCTGGGCGCCGAATCCGCCATTACCGCCACCACCAACGGCAAGAACGGGCATCGTTACCTTGGTTTTCGCCAGTTCCTGGTTCTGCACAATCGACCGAGGTAGCGCTCGGTAGTATTCAAACGCGCTGTGGAAGGTCTGGGCCTTCGAGTATGAGCGTACATAACTGTCTACCAGGTCATCCGTGAACACCTCTTGATTGCTTGCATGGTGACGGATGAAATGTGTGAGGAACAACCTCTCGTTCCCTTTAACCATCGCGTCAGCCAGTTGATCGGAGGCCGCGAAGAAACTGTGGTGCCAGCCCGGGGCCTCTCCGGTCGAGACAAACGCTGGGAGCGAGTAAAGCGTGTCGTCAGGAATTGTCGCCTCGAGGAAGGCCGCCTTAACAATATCCGTCGGATAACGCGCGACCATCGGATAGCTGTTCCAGATGCCTATATCGTGGGCAACAAGGTAGAAGGGCTTGTCATGACTCAAACGTTTGGCGAGTTTGTGGAGATACTCTGAGATGTCCACTCCGGTGTAAGACGTTTGCGGAGGATCTGACAGCCCAAGACCAGGCAGATCGACTGCTACGACGGTATAGTGCTCCGCAAGCTGCGGCATCAGGTGATTCCACTCATACCATGTTTGTCCAAATCCGTGGACAAGCAGGACGAGCGGGCCTTTACCCCCGCGCACAAAATGTAAATTCACTCCGTCAACCTTTTCGTATCCTCCGGTAAACCCGTCGGGGATCGGAAACTCCTCCTGTGCGACAGCTTTGATTGGGTGCGGTGCAGCCTGAATCGGCGCAACGACAGTGACAAATGCCGACAGGGCAAATGCAAGCGCGATCGCATTCTTCTTCATACGTTTTTTGCCTTCTGTTGGACTATAAATCTGGACAGGTCAACGGCGTGCCTGAGCGCGATGACCAGGGGGAAAGGCGAAATGACGTGCCAACAGGGCGATCACGAAGGCGAGCAATGCGAGTGCAGATACAGCGGGCGGCAGCATTGGAGTCCCCCCGTTCGTGAGCAACAATCCGCCGAGCGCTCCACCGGCTGCGATCGCAGAATTCCACGCAGTTGTCACCATTGCCTGCGCCAAGTCCACGCCATCGCCGGCCGCGTCTGCCGACGCCGTCTGCATCATCGCCCCAGCCCCACCGAAGCCCAGGCCCCAGATAACGGAAGCGGCGTAGACAACGGTGCTTTGTTCTCCTGCAATACTCAGGAGGGCTGCAATTAGAGCGAACGAGCCGATCGCTAGAAGTGTCATTCGGCGGAGCATGCGATCTACCAGGCGACCGACGATCCAAATGCCGAGCAGCGAACTAATTCCGAATGCAAGCAAGACGAGATCTATGCGCGAATGAGCAGCTGTTGCGAAGGGCGCAATGTAGGTGTAGAGAATGTTGTGAGCTGTCATCCAGGTCAGGATGACGAGCAGGATCGGTATGATGCCCTTCGTACCAATGACGCTAAGTATCGAGGGGCGATTGTCGCCAGTGCGACCCGCAGCGTCGGGTACTTTCGCGATGATCCACGCGAGCAACATGACACCCAACGCTGTAAGGGTTAAAAACGATCCGCGCCATCCTACCAAGCCCCCCAAGAACGTCCCCATAGGAACACCCAGCGCCAGCGCCAATGGGACCCCAACCATGGCTACCGCCATGGCGGGTCCAGTCTGATCCGGACGCACGATGCTGCGCGCATAGCCAGCGAGCATTCCCCATGCGAGCCCCGCTGCACATCCAGCGATAAAGCGCGCAATCAACACCACGCCAATAGATTCGGACAGCGCTGTCAACGTATTGCCGATCACAAAGCAGATGATCGCGGCGAGCAGCACCGGTCTTCGACGAAAGCCTTGCGTCAAACTCGTGAGTGGGATCGCTGCCAACAGCGATCCAATCGCGTAGACAACAACAAGCTGCCCTGCGATAGCTTCAGAGACCCGGAGGCCGGTGGCTATCTGTGGCAACAGACCTGCGGGGAGCGTCTCGGTGACGATGCAGAGGAAGCCACTGGCTGCGAGACCGGACAATGCCGCGACGGGCAGGGCCGAGCTTTTATTGGCTGTCCTTTCGATCGGGATTAGTGATGGGGGCTGTTTCATGATCCGCCTTTAAATCTGGTGGAATCCCCCGCCTGAAGCCTTGGCTATGGAGGAAGTGGTTATTTACGTTATTAACCACTATATTAATGCGAGCCATCAGAAGTAAAGGGTTTTTGTAATGGACACTAACGTAATTAAGCGATCCCGTGGCCGGCCGCGCGAGTTCGAGCTCGACGCGGCGATCCAAGTCGGACAGCATCTGTTTCACCAGTACGGCTACGAAAATGTGAGCGTCGCCAAGCTGACTGAGGCAATCGGGATCACTGCGCCCAGCTTCTATACTGCGTTCGGCAGCAAATCAGCTTTTTTCAAGGGCGCGTTGAAACACTACTCCGCCACCGTAGTGCCGCTGGATCGCTTCTTGATCCCCGGCCAATCGCCCAGGATTGCCCTGGGCGACATGCTTGTGGCTGCCGCGCTTGCTTACGCCGCCCATCCTGATCGGCGGGGCTGCTTCATTCTCGAACATGCCAAGGCTGGGACAACGGAATGGGGCACCGCAGCTACACAGATTGCGGGCGAAAACCGTGACCGGGTGTTGAGTTTTCTCAAAGCGAGCGACGTCTCGGAGCCAAAGCGGATCGTGGACTATGTCGCCGTAACGATGCTCGGTCTGTCGGCGGCGGCACGGGAGGGATGGGAGGAAGAGAGGCTGATTGGGGCGGCGAAAGACTCAGCAGCAGGATTGGACCATTTGATGTAGGCCAGTAACGTCTCGCCCGAGCTATCAGTCATGAACTGAGGACAGTTTGATACTCGAAATTCTCAGGTTCGAGCCGTCGATGAAGGAAGCGCATGACTGACTCTGTCAGCCAAAACGCTGGACAGGCATGTGCCCTGGAGCGTCAAAACTGTCGCAGGAGACCGTCGTGATGGCCTCACCAGGTCCTGCAACAGTTTTAATTCTTTAAAACCACTTCTGCATCAGTTGTGGATAACTTATTCCACAGTCACCGACTTCGCCAGATTCCGCGGCTGGTCAACGTCTGTACCCTTCAACACCGCCACGTAGTACGACAGCAACTGCAGCGGGATGGTGTAGAGGATTGGCGACAGGATGTCGTGGATGCTCAGCATTTGCACGACGTGGGTGCCTTCGCCATTGGTCATGCCGGCTTTCTGGTCAGCAAAGACGATCAGCTCACCGCCACGGGCGCGGACTTCCTGGAGGTTGGATTTCAACTTCTCCAGCAGTTCGTTGTTCGGCGCCACGGTGACCACTGGCATGTCGTTATCCACAAGCGCCAACGGACCGTGTTTCAGCTCACCGGCCGGGTAGGCTTCGGCGTGGATGTAGGAGATCTCTTTGAGTTTCAAAGCCCCTTCCATCGCTACCGGGTATTGCGCGCCGCGACCGAGGAACAAGGTGTGGTTCTTGTCGGCGAACAGTTCGGCGATTTTTTCCACGGTGCTGTCCATCGCCAGCGCTTCGCCCAGACGGGTCGGCAGGCGACGCAGTTCTTCCACCAGCGTGGCTTCGACGCCTGGAGCCAATGTATTGCGCACTTGGCCAAGGGATAGGGTCAGCAGCAACAGGCCGACCAACTGAGTGGTGAAGGCTTTGGTCGAGGCCACGCCGATTTCGCGACCGGCCTGGGTCAGCAGGGTCAGGTCGGATTCACGCACCAGCGAGCTGATGCCGACGTTGCAGATCGCCAGGCTGGCGAGGAAACCCAGCTCCTTTGCGTTGCGCAGGGCGGCCAGGGTGTCGGCGGTTTCGCCGGACTGGGAGATGGTCACGAACAGGGTGTCAGGCTGAACGACGACTTTGCGATAGCGGAATTCGCTGGCGACTTCGACCTGGCACGGGATTCCGGCCAGCTCTTCGAGCCAGTAACGGGCAACCATACCGGCGTGGTAGCTGGTGCCGCAGGCGACGATCTGTACGTTGCGAACCTTGGCGAACAACTCGGGCGCTTCCGGACCGAAGGCCTGCACCAACACTTGTTGCTGGCTTAGACGCCCTTCCAGCGTACGTTGCACGACCGTAGGCTGCTCGTGGATTTCCTTGAGCATGAAGTGGCGGTATTCGCCCTTTTCAGCGGATTCGGCATTGTCGCCGTACTGCACGGCTTCACGCTCGACGGCTTTACCGTCGATGTCCCAGATTTGCACGCTGTCGCGGCGGATCTCGGCGATATCGCCTTCTTCCAGGTACATGAAGCGGTCGGTGACTTGGCGCAGGGCCAGTTGGTCGGAAGCGAGGAAGTTTTCCCCCAGGCCCAGGCCAATCACCAGCGGGCTGCCACTGCGCGCGGCGACCAGACGATCCGGCTGATCGGCACTGATCACCGCCAAGCCGTAAGCACCGTGCAATTCTTTGACGGTCGCCTTGAGGGCCACGGTCAGGTCATGCAGATCCTTGAGTTTATGCGCCAGCAGGTGGGCAATGACTTCGGTATCGGTATCCGAGGTGAACACATAACCCTGAGCCTTCAACTGCTCGCGCAGGGCTTCGTGGTTCTCGATGATGCCATTGTGAACTACGGCCAGGTTTTGCCCGGAGAAATGCGGGTGAGCGTTGCGTTCGCAAGGGGCGCCATGGGTTGCCCAACGGGTATGGGCGATGCCCAGGCGACCGATCAACGGCGCCTCTGCCAGAGCTTGATCCAGCTCGCTGACCTTGCCCGGACGGCGGACGCGATCGAGAATCCCGTCATTAGTGAAGACCGCCACACCGGCGCTGTCGTAGCCACGGTATTCCAGGCGCTTCAGACCTTCGAGCAGGATGGCGGTGATGTTACGTTCTGCGACTGCGCCGACAATTCCACACATGCTATTTCTCCTGACTGACAGCCGCGATGATCAAGTTGATACCGCGAGCCTGAATCTGATCCCGTGCCTCCAGCGGCAGGCGATCATCGGTAATAAGGGTATGGACACTGCTCCAGGGCAGTTCCAGGTTGGGGATCTTGCGGCCGATCTTGTCGGCCTCCACCATCACCACCACTTCCCGGGCGACTTCAGCCATCACACGGCTCAAGCCCAGCAATTCGTTGAAGGTGGTTGTGCCACGCACCAGATCGATGCCATCGGCACCGATGAACAACTGGTCGAAGTCGTAAGAGCGTAGTACCAGCTCGGCGACCTGCCCTTGAAAGGATTCGGAATGAGGGTCCCAGGTGCCGCCGGTCATCAACAGCACGGGTTCGTGCTCCAATTCGCTCAAGGCGTTGGCCACGTGCAGCGAATTGGTCATGACCACCAGGCCGGGTTGCTGGCCGAGTTCCGGGATCATCGCAGCGGTGGTGCTGCCGCTGTCGATGATGATGCGCGCATGCTCACGAATTCGCGTGACGGCGGCGCGAGCGATGGCTTGCTTGTACTTGGAAACCGGTTGGCCAAGATCCGCCACCAGTTCCTGTGGCATGGTGATCGCGCCACCGTACCTGCGCAGCAACAGACCATTGCTCTCAAGGGCTGCCAGATCCTTGCGAATCGTCACTTCCGAGGTTTCGAAACGTTTGGCCAACTCATCCACGCTCACTTCACCCTGCTCATTGAGCAAGACGAGGATGTTGTGGCGACGTTGTGGTGTATTGCGCTTCGACATGGGCTGGTAAGTTTCGATTCGAAAGATAACGTAAGCAATCAAAACCTATTGTCGAAACTTCGTCAAGGGGCTCGCGCGTTATCTGCGGGATCAGTAATAAGCAAAAAACAGGCGGTCGCTACCGCAAGGGGTCAGTTTCAAGCGCAATGCGCGTATAAAAACGACTTCCCGGGGGTACGGGTTGTATTTTCCGATGTGGGCGCTGGCACGTTACTGCAAACTGAGTCATGCCCCGATTTCAGCGCTTGAGGTAGATTTAAGCCATGGACGAATCACTGATACTGGTGAATCACAATAATCAGCAACCAGGCACCGGCCACAAGCTGCCAATCCAAAGTGAAGGGCTGGTTAATCGAACCCCGACCAGTCTCACCATCGATCCTGTCCGCTATCAGGATGAAATCCTCGCGCAAGTATCTCGCACGTTCGCCTTGACCATTACCCAGTTGCCCGCCGAGCTTTACCCGGCAGTCACCAACGCCTACTTACTGTGTCGCATCGCCGATACCATCGAAGACGAACCCGGGCTCACCGCCGGACAAAAACGCTATTACGAAAATCTCTATCTGGATGCCGTATCCGGCCGCGCAGATCCTCAGGCTTTCAGTGACGAGTTGAGCCTGTGCCTGACGGATCAGACCCTTCAGGCGGAACATGATCTGGTCCGGCACCTGCCACAGGTATTGGCCGTAACCCGCACCCTCAAACCCTCTCAGCGAGAGGTCATCCTGCAGTGCCTGAGCGTGATGACCCAAGGCATGAGCGAGTTTCAGGAGAATGCCGGCTTGCAGGGTTTAGCCACACAGCGGGAGCTGGATCGTTATTGCTATTGCGTCGCTGGCATCGTGGGAAAACTGCTGACGGAGTTTTTCATCGATGTTGAACCCAGCCTGTTACCCCAACGAGAAAACTTGCATCGGTTGGCTGTTTCGTTTGGTACAGGTCTGCAATTGACCAATATCCTCAAGGATCAGTGGGACGACCGTCTGCGGGGTGCTTGCTGGCTGCCTCGGGACCTGCTTGCCAAGCAGGGTGTCCATCTCGCGCAGCTAAAGGCGGGGCAAGATGACCCGAACTACACACGGGCGCTGGCGGAACTGATTGGCACTGCTCACTCCCATTTGCAGCAGGCGCTGCAATACGCCCTGCTCATCCCGGCCAGCCATGAGGGCATTCGGCGATTTAATCTGTGGACGATTGGTCTGGCGTTGTTGACGTTGCGTAAGGTTCATAGAAACCCCGCCAGGACGGTCAAGGTTTCGCACGCGCAAGTGGCTTGGGTCATGCGCCTGACGCGTCTGTCCCAGCGGTCGGATATCGGCCTGCGCATGCTGTACAAAATAGCCTCGCGCACACTGCCATTGACCCCGTTGGGAGCCGAATGGCAATCGCCATTCTGACTTTTAGAAAAGGCTGCTGTGGATAACCCATAAAAAAATCGCAGCCTGCGGCAGCTCCTACAATTGATGTGTGTTCACCCTGTAGGAACTGCCGAAGGCTGCGATCTTTTGATCTTATGAGCTGTGGATAACTCAGCTCTTCTTGATCTTAACTGGACGCTTCCAGCCGTCGATGTTCTTCTGCCGCGCGCGGCCTACGGCCAGTTGCGCGTTATCCACATTCTGCGTGATGGTCGAACCCGCCGCCGTGGTTGCGCCCGCCGAGATATCCACAGGCGCCACCAACGAGTTGTTGGAGCCGATGAATACATCTTCGCCCAGTACGGTTTTCCACTTGTTCGCGCCGTCGTAATTGCAGGTGATGGTGCCGGCACCAATGTTGGTCCGCGCACCGATTTCGGCATCGCCCAGATAGGTGAGATGACCCGCCTTGGCACCCTCGCCCATGTGCGCGTTTTTCAGTTCGACGAAGTTACCCACATGCGCACGCGCTTCAAGCACGGTACCTGGACGCAAACGCGCGAACGGACCGGCATCGCTGCCTTCACCGAGGATCGCGCCTTCGATGTGACTGCTGGCCTTGATCACCACGCCTTTGCGCAGGGTGCTGTCCTTGATCACACAGTTCGGACCGATGACCACGTCGTCTTCGATCACCACTTTGCCTTCAAGGATCACGTTGATGTCGATCAGCACATCGCGGCCGACGGTGACTTCACCGCGCACATCGAAGCGTGCCGGATCACGTAGGGTCACGCCTTGGGCCATCAAACGGCGAGCGGCGCGCAGCTGGTAGTGACGCTCGAGTTCCGCAAGTTGCTTACGGTCGTTGGCGCCCTGCACTTCCATGGCATCAACCGGTTGTTCCGTGGCCACCACCAGACCATCGCTGACTGCCATGGCAATCACGTCGGTCAGGTAGTACTCGCCTTGGGCATTGTTGTTGGAGAGCCGGCTCATCCAGTCACCCAGGCGTTCGAACGGCACGGCCAGAATGCCGGTGTTGCCTTCGGTGATCGCGCGCTCGGCTTCGTTGGCGTCTTTCTGCTCGACGATGGCCGTGACCTTGCCGTCGGCATCACGCACGATACGGCCGTAACCAGTCGGGTCTTCCAACTCGACGGTCAGCAGGCCAAGTTGTTGTGGCGCAACCTGCTTGAGCAGGCGTTGCAAGGTTTCGACTTCGATCAGCGGCACGTCACCGTAGAGAATCAGCACAGTATCGGCGGTGATTAAGGGGACGGCCTGGGCCACTGCATGACCGGTACCCAGTTGCTTGTCCTGCAACACGAAATTCAGGTCATCCGCCGCCAGCTGATCCCGCACGGCATCGGCGCCATGGCCAATTACCACGTGAATGCGCTGTGGATCAAGTTGCCGGGCGCTGTGGATAACATGGCCCAGCATCGAGTTGCCGGCAATCGGGTGCAGAACCTTGGGCAGCGCCGAACGCATACGGGTGCCTTGGCCGGCAGCGAGGATAACGATTTCTAGAGACATGACTGGCTACCAATCCTGGGTGGTCAGCAACTGCGACCAGTTTATGAAAGTCGGAAAAGAAAAAAGGGTAGCCGAGGCTACCCTTTTTAATCAATCGCACAACAAGTCGATGACGAATTAACCGCCGTACTTCTTGCGGATCTGCTGGACGGTGCGCAGCTGAGCTGTCGCCTCGGCCAGACGTGCGGCAGCAGAACCGTAATCGAATTCTGCGCCACGTTCATGCAAGGCCTTCTCGGCAGCCTTAACGGCTTCCTGAGCGGAGGCTTCATCCAGGTCGGCAGCACGTTGCACAGTGTCGGCAAGAACCTTGACCATGTTCGGCTGAACCTCGAGGAAACCACCCGAGATGTAAAACACCTCGGTTTCCCCGCCCTGCTTGATCAGGCGGATCGGACCTGGTTTCAGATTAGTGATCAGCGGCGCGTGACCCAGGGCGATACCAAGATCACCCAGTGCACCGTGCGCAATCACCATCTCGACCAGGCCGGAAAAGATTTCCCCTTCCGCGCTGACGATATCGCAATGGACTGTCATAGCCATCTGATTGCCTCAACCTAAATTAGCGCCCGTTGCCGGGCGCCGGGATTACAGTTTCTTGGCTTTCTCGATCGCTTCTTCGATGCCGTCGCACCATCCAGCTTGTAATACACCATGCAAAACGCCACCGGCAGTAACC
>NZ_JBIUXZ010000006.1:291541-295441 GCF_044744265.1 Pseudomonas sp. NPDC087342 | reverse complement strand
CACTAAAAGTCCCCTTAAATCTAATTGAGTATGAATCAAAGTTATAAGGTGAAAGCAAAAACGAGTGCTGAATGGCCTACAGACACTTAAGAGCCGCTTTATAACAAGGGCTCTAAAAAACTGTCAAGGAAGCCCCCCAGGCAAATGCGTACTAATGCGTGCTAATTCTTTCCTTAGAGTCAGACTCGCGTTTTTCATCCTTTGCAACTATCTCCGGAGCCACATCCGGCAAGGGCTCCGGCGCGTATTGCAGCGCAATTTGCAGGACCTCGTCAATCCATTTAACCGGTTTAATCTGCAGATCTTGCTTAATATTGTCAGGAATTTCCTTCAGATCGCGTACGTTCTCTTCAGGAATGATCACAGTCTTGATCCCGCCACGGTGAGCCGCCAGCAGTTTTTCCTTCAAACCACCGATCGCCAGCACTTGGCCACGCAAGGTGATTTCGCCAGTCATGGCGACGTCCGCGCGTACAGGAATCCCGGTCAATGCTGACACCAGGGCCGTGCACATGCCTACACCGGCGCTAGGGCCGTCCTTCGGGGTCGCCCCTTCCGGCATATGGATGTGCGTGTCGCGCTTCTCGTGGAAGTCCAGGGGGATCCCCAGGCTCTTGGCACGGCTGCGGACCACGGTCAGGGCGGCGGTGATCGATTCGACCATCACATCCCCAAGCGAACCGGTCTTGATCAACTGGCCTTTGCCCGGTACGACAGCGGCTTCGATGGTCAGCAATTCTCCGCCCACCTGAGTCCACGCCAGGCCGGTCACCTGACCGATCTGATCCTGGGATTCAGCCAGGCCGTAACGGAATTTGCGCACACCCAGGAAGTGTTCCAGCATGTCTGCGGTGACCTTCACCGAGAAGCGTTTTTCCAGTGCGTGCTCTTTGACCGTCTTGCGGCAAACCTTGGCAATCTGGCGCTCAAGCCCCCGTACCCCGGCTTCGCGGGTGTAGTAGCGGATGATGTCGCGGATCGCTTCGGCGTCGAATTCCAGCTCGCCTTTCTTCAAGCCGTTGGCAGCAATCTGCTTCGGCGAGAGGTATTTGACGGCGATGTTGATCTTCTCGTCTTCGGTGTAGCCCGGCAGACGAATCACTTCCATCCGGTCCAGCAGCGCCGGCGGGATGTTCATGGAGTTGGAGGTGCAAAGGAACATCACATCGGACAGGTCGTAGTCGACTTCCAGATAGTGATCGTTGAAGTTGTGGTTCTGCTCTGGATCGAGCACTTCCAGCAACGCCGACGCCGGGTCACCACGCATGTCGCTACCCATTTTGTCGATTTCATCGAGCAAGAACAGCGGGTTGCGGACGCCCACCTTTGTCATCTTTTGAATCAATCTTCCGGGCATCGAACCGATGTAAGTACGGCGATGACCACGAATTTCCGCTTCATCGCGCACGCCACCGAGGGCCATACGGACGAATTTGCGGTTGGTGGCGTGAGCAATCGACTCCGCCAGGGAAGTTTTACCCACCCCAGGAGGACCGACCAGGCACAACACCGGACCACGAATCTTCTTCACGCGCTTTTGCACGGCGAGGTATTCGAGGATGCGTTCTTTGACTTCGTCCAGACCATAGTGGTCGGCGTCGAGAATGTCTTCGGCACGGGCAAGGTCCAGACGCACTTTGCTCTGAGCCTTCCACGGCACCTGAACCAGCCAGTCGATGTACGAACGCACCACTGTCGCTTCCGCAGACATTGGCGACATTTGTTTCAGCTTGTTCAGTTCGCCCTGAGCCTTGGCCAAGGCATCTTTCGGCAGGCCAGCGGCATCGATGCGCTTTTTCAGCTCTTCGATTTCGTTGTGGCCTTCCTCGCTGTCGCCGAGCTCTTTCTGAATGGCCTTCATCTGCTCATTCAGGTAGTACTCGCGCTGACTGCGCTCCATTTGTTTTTTGACGCGACCGCGAATGCGTTTTTCGACTTGCAGCAGATCGATCTCGGCATCCAGCAGCGCCAGGACGTGCTCGACCCGGGCCGACAAATCGATGATTTCGAGGATTTCCTGCTTCTGCTCGATCTTCAGGGCCATGTGCGCGGCCATGGTGTCGACCAGACGACCAGGTTCGTCGATGCTGTTGAGCGACGACAGGACTTCAGCCGGGACTTTCTTGCCCAGCTGCACATATTGTTCGAACTGAGCCAGCAGGCTACGAACGAAGACTTCCGACTCGCGTTCAGGCGCGTCGACTTCGTCGATCAGCGACACTTCGGCACGCAGGTGGCCATCCACTTCGCTGAAGCGCTCCACGGCGCCCCGCTGCTCACCTTCGACCAGAACCTTGACGGTGCCGTCAGGCAGCTTGAGCAGTTGCAGAACGGTTGCAATGGTACCTACGCGATAAAGTGCTTCTTCACCGGGATCGTCGTCAGCAGGGTTTCTCTGAGCCAGCAGAAGGATCTGCTTGTCGCCCGTCATCGCTGCCTCGAGGGCTTCGATGGATTTCTCGCGCCCCACGAACAGCGGGATAACCATGTGCGGATAAACCACGACATCACGCAATGGCAGGAGAGGCAATTCGATGGTTGTCTTCATGATTTCGCCTCTACGGCGGCCATAAGGCCGTAAACAGATGGAAGTAAGCTTGAAACCAAGATGGGGGCTGCTTTCAAAAAAAACAAGCGCAAAGAGGGTGTTAAAAACGCTTTAAAAGAAAAGGGGCCCGAAGGCCCCTTCTTTGTTCCAGCAGCGTGACGCTTAAGCGTCTGGCGCGGCCTTGGCTGTCGGCTCACTGTTTTCGTAGATATACAGTGGCTTGGACTTGCCTTCGATAACGCTTTCATCGATCACTACTTTGCTCACCTCGGACTGCGAGGGGATTTCATACATAGTGTCGAGCAATACACCTTCGAGAATCGAGCGCAGACCACGGGCACCGGTTTTACGTTCCAGGGCACGTTTAGCGACCGATTTCAGTGCGTCGGCCCGGAATTCCAGGTCCACGCCTTCCATCTCGAACAGCTTGGCGTACTGCTTGGTCAGAGCATTTTTCGGCTCGGTGAGAATCTGCATCAAAGCAGCTTCATCAAGCTCGTCCAGCGTAGCGAGGACCGGCAGACGACCGACGAATTCCGGGATCAGACCGAACTTGACCAGATCGTCAGGCTCGACTTCACGCAGGGATTCACCGACTTTCTTGCCTTCTTCCTTGCTGCGAACTTCTGCGTTGAAACCGATGCCACCTTTGGTGGAACGGTTTTGAATAACTTTTTCCAGACCGGAGAAAGCGCCACCGCAGATGAACAGGATGTTACGGGTGTCGACCTGAAGGAATTCCTGCTGCGGATGCTTGCGACCACCTTGCGGCGGAACGGAAGCGACCGTGCCTTCGATCAACTTGAGCAGGGCCTGCTGCACGCCTTCACCGGAAACGTCCCGGGTGATCGACGGGTTGTCAGACTTGCGCGAGATCTTGTCGATCTCATCGATGTAGACAATGCCCATCTGGGCTTTTTCTACGTCGTAATCGCACTTCTGCAGCAGCTTCTGAATGATGTTCTCGACATCTTCACCTACATAACCCGCCTCGGTGAGGGTGGTTGCGTCGGCGATGGTGAACGGAACGTTCAGCAAGCGGGCCAGTGTTTCGGCAAGCAGGGTTTTACCCGAGCCTGTCGGGCCGATCAGCAAGATGTTGCTTTTGCCGAGTTCGACGTCGTCATTCTTTTTGTCACGCTGGTTCAGACGCTTGTAGTGGTTGTATACCGCTACGGCCAGAACCTTTTTCGCACGTTCCTGACCAATCACGTACTGATCAAGGATGCCGCTGATTTCTTTAGGCGATGGCAATTTATGCGCGCTGCTCTCGGCCTGGGCTTCCTGCACCTCATCTCGGATGATGTCATTGCACAGGTCGACGCACTCGACGCAAATAAAGACCGAGGGGC